>NZ_CM166371.1:0-1460000 GCF_056838065.1 Rossellomorea sp. H136 | reverse complement strand
ACGGTTGAGCCGTGGGCTTTCACATCAGACTTAAGAAACCACCTGCGCGCGCTTTACGCCCAATAATTCCGGACAACGCTTGCCACCTACGTATTACCGCGGCTGCTGGCACGTAGTTAGCCGTGGCTTTCTGGTTAGGTACCGTCAAGGTACCGCCCTATTCGAACGGTACTTGTTCTTCCCTAACAACAGAGTTTTACGATCCGAAAACCTTCATCACTCACGCGGCGTTGCTCCGTCAGACTTTCGTCCATTGCGGAAGATTCCCTACTGCTGCCTCCCGTAGGAGTCTGGGCCGTGTCTCAGTCCCAGTGTGGCCGATCACCCTCTCAGGTCGGCTACGCATCGTCGCCTTGGTGAGCCGTTACCTCACCAACTAGCTAATGCGCCGCGGGTCCATCTGTAAGTGATAGCTAAAAGCCACCTTTCAACATTTCCTCATGCGAGGAAATGAGTTATCCGGTATTAGCCCCGGTTTCCCGGAGTTATCCCAGTCTTACAGGCAGGTTACCCACGTGTTACTCACCCGTCCGCCGCTGATATCAGGGAGCAAGCTCCCATCAATCCGCTCGACTTGCATGTATTAGGCACGCCGCCAGCGTTTGTCCTGAGCCAGGATCAAACTCTCCGATAAAAGTTTGAATAGCTCTTTAAAAATAAATCTAGAATTAACGTTGACGTATTGTCTTGTTTTGTTCAGTTTTCAAGGTTCAATGTGCAATCACTTCGTTTAAGCGACTTTTTTATCTTACCAAGTTATAGAGTTGATGTCAACAACTTTTTAAGATTTTTCAAGTCGCCACTGACCGCTCGTTGTCGTCGTTCAGCAGCGACATTTACTAATATAACAAGGTTTCATATTGAAGTCAACGAATAATTAATATTTCACTATAATTATTTTACTGCTCGATAATAGCGGTGATAAATCCCCTGTCCCTTTGTGTCTACATTTACAATTTCAACGAATCCTTTATCTGTCAGATATTCAATGAGCATGCTTAAATCCACTGAATAATGTTTTGCCTCTGAATGATTGAGAAGATCCTGGAACGTCCAATGTTCTTTCTGATTCAGGATGCTTAATAGATGTTCCGTTGATACCTTCGTTCGTGAGTGAATGAGAAACTCACTTGCCAGAAACAGCAGTTCAAGTCGTTTATCGATCTCTTCGTCACTTGTTACGAGTTCTTCATACAACTTGTAGATTTCAGGCTCTATTTGTTTTACCTGGTTCCATACGGTTACCTCCGGATGAAATCCGTTTTCGATGACCGCAAGTCTGGCCAGATGGTGTAAGGAATGGACGATGTGGTTATAGGCATCTAAATAATGCTTACTTTCAAAGAATTCTTTACCGTCCATGTAACGGCGAATCAACTTGGCAAATTCCATCCCCATCTTTATCTTTCTGCCATAAAACGGGAAATCTCTTAACTCTGTTTTAAGGTTATGAATATATTCGTTGCGATCGAACAGTATCTTACCATTAAACAGCCAATCGATCACTTTGCGGTTGGAGCCGAGTAATATCCACTCATTCAACTTTGCTTCTGTTACGATATGTAAGGCTGCCTTCTGTTCTTTATAAGAATAGTGTTTAATGAATATTGGCTCTTCAGCTTCTTTCACCACTAGAAAAAGGACAATATCAAAAGTATCCGTCAACGGACTGGATTTCTTGTTTTGTTCTATTAAAAGTGCTCCTAAAGTATTGGGGTGACTTGTACGCTCTTGGTATAACGGTCGTAAAATGTCTTCCATTTCATACTCCTCCACATCACTCATTGGTTGGTTACTATTTCGACATTCAAAGGCGATTTCCTTCTCTGAATATAGTCATTTTTCGACAAAACAGTTTCGTATCCCTCTTCTTACAACAATTATGGTATAGTATTTTTTTAGGAGGGACAAACAAATGGCTAAGTATTCGAGTAAAATTAATAAAATCCGTACGTTTGCCTTAAGTTTGGTTTTCATCGGATTTATCATTATGTACGTAGGTATATATTTTAGAGAACATCCATGGGTTATGACAACATTCATGCTACTGGGTTTTCTGGCAATCATCGGAAGCACGGTTGTCTATTTCTGGATCGGGATGCTATCCACTAAGGCTGTTCAAGTCACATGTCCTAATTGCGGGAAGGTCACAAAAGTCCTTGGACGAGTAGATATGTGTATGTATTGTAATGAACCATTAACTCTTGATCCGAACTTGGAAGGCGAAGAGTTTGATGAGGACTATAATAAAAAGAAAAGATAACCCGAATGAGAAAAGACCTTCTACTGAAGGTCTTTTTTTAGCATCAAAAAAAGAATGGCCCTGATCTTAGGGACCATCCTTACTTAGTGGGTTTCCTTTGTAGAACAGTCAGAACATGTTCCGTAGATTTCCATTCGGTGGTTGTTCACCTTGAAACCCGTCACATGGGAAGCCAATTGCTCAACTTCATCCAATCCAGGATAATGGAAGTCAACGATTTTCCCACAACCATCACAGATGACGTGATAATGATCGGTTGTCACATAATCGAAGCGACTGGAAGCATCACCGTAGGTCAACTCTTTCACTAAGCCTACTTCACGGAAAACGCGTAAGTTATTGTAAACAGTAGCGACACTCATGTTCGGAAACTTTCCTTCGAGTGCTTTATATATGTCATCAGCAGTTGGATGAGCCATTGAATCAATGAGATACTCTAATATCGCATGACGTTGAGGAGTGATACGGACTCCCGTTTCCTTCAATGTCGAAATCGCTTCTTTTAATTGTCCTTCTTCAGACATCGTCATGCACCTCTTTTCATAAGAATTATTATTTTATAATCTTTATAAATAGTGTACTAATCATCGGTCCCTTTTGTCAATCTTTCTCCCTAGTTACTCATGTAAGTTTTTCTCTTGTTCCCCGAGTTGCTGGTTTATATAGCGGCCTGCAACGAATAGATAGTCAGAAAGTCTGTTCAGATAAGAAAGGACCAACGGATTAATATCTTCATCAATTCCAACCGCTTCTCTTTCGGCTCTTCTCACGATTGTTCTGGCTGTATGAAGTGCAGCTCCAGCAGGCTGACCTCCTGGAAGGATGAAATTGCTAAGGGGCGTCAGGGCACCATCCAGAAAGTCGATTTGCTCTTCCAGTTCTTTAATATGTGATTGTTCAAGCTTCCATTTCACTTCTTTCCCTACGGGAGTAGCCAGTTCCGCCCCAACATGAAAGAGAATGGTTTGCACCTTATGAAAGAACTCCTCAAACTTTTCTTTCCCATCAAAGTATTCAGCTTTAAGGTAGCTTAGACCTAAACCGATCATGGAATTCGCTTCATCGCATGTCCCGTATGCCTCAACCCGCTGATCTTTTTTTGACACTCTGGTTCCATATACCAATGACGTCGTTCCCTTATCTCCAGTTTTCGTATAAATTTTCATCCTAATATCCCCTCTCCGCATCGATCACGTTAATATAGTTTTCACTATTCTTACGATATGTAGTTAAATTCTTTTTAAATATTTCAAGTGCTCGTGGCATGTATTTTTTTGTGATGCTGGAAAGGTGAGGCGTCACCGTTATGCCCTCGTTCTGCCAGAACGGGTGATCCTTGGGCAATGGTTCCTTGTCAAATACATCAAGGTACATGTGTTGTATTAACTTCTTTTCATTTACTTCAAGGAGAACGGATTCCTCCACGAGATCCCCACGACCTATATTGATGAAAACAGCCGTGTCCTTCATTTGTTCAAAGTGCTCAACCTGCAGTAGATGCTTCGTTTTCTCAGTACTAGGCAGAACGGATAGAATGTAATCGGCATTTGCCAGCTCCTTTTGAAATGTCTTCAGGGTGAACATACTGTCAAAATGTTCTACTGGAGACCCGGAAGAGTTCACACCCGTCACTTTCATGTGAAACGCTCTAGCCAACCGTGCGATTTCTCCTCCAATGGCTCCTGCCCCCAGAATAAGGAGTGAGGCTTCATGAAGTTCTGAAGTTGGAAGTCTTCTGCTCCACACGCTATCCTCTTCCTGCTTCCATACTGCTTGAAGCTGTTTTGCATGCTGAAGTATCAATCCGATTGTAAACTCAGCCATAGGAATTCTATGAATTCCCCTTGCATTGGTCACCAGGATGCCTCTTTTTTTTATAGCTTTAAACGGCATCTTCTCAAGGCCTGCCGAGGTGACCATGATCCATTTGCATTTCTTACTCTTTTCAATGTGAAAGTCGGTCAAATCTTCCCCCATGGTGACAATTACTTCTGCTTCTGGAAGTTCATTCTCCGCTTCTTTGATTTTTTTATAAAAAAGAAACTCAACCTCATGGAAGCTATTTTTTAAATCTGAGACAAACTCTTCCTTTGGTTGAAATGTGAAGATAACTTTCATATAATCTGCCTCCCATCCCTATTGCCTATAATTTTACCATATTTGTACCGTATCACCCTATTTTCAGCATCCTTAAAAACATAAAAAAAGAGGATCGACCTGGTCGATCCTTTCACGGATGAGACTGACTTATTTGAGGAGGTTGCCCTACTCTTACTATATGTCTTTACCTCTCTTGTGAATGGACAAAAGCCTCAAGCTTCTTAAAATAGGCTAAAAAATAGGTTTAGGAAAGGTTCTCTTGAATGTATTGAAGAGCTTCCTCCACATGTCCCTTCACTTTCACCTTTCTCCATTCCTTGGACAGGTTTCCTTCTTTATCGATAATAAAGGTAGAACGTTCAATGCCCATATATTCTTTCCCGAAGTTCTTCTTCAGCTTCCACACGCCGTATTCCTCTGCCACCTTATGATCTTCATCCACAAGGAGGAGGAACGGAAGTCCATGCTTGTCTACAAACTTTTCATGCTTTCCAACAGGATCTGGACTCACCCCTAAGATAACGGCATCGAGATTCTCAAAGTTTTCATGCTGATCCCTGAAATCACATGCTTCTGTCGTACAACCTGGGGTCATGTCCTTTGGATAGAAATAAAGGACCACGTTTTTCCCCTGGTAATCTGAAAGCTTCACCTTTTCTCCATTACTTGCAAGTAATTCAAATTCCGGTGCTTTTTGACCCACTGTCATGTATGTTCCCCTCCATTGAATATTTTCTAACTTTAGCGTACCCAATAGGAGGAAAAAACTCAAACCATATGCTACTTGTTTTCGTAGTTTAAAAATGATTTCACGACAAAGGCGGCAGGTATGGTGTAGCCGAGCCATGACTCAATGAGGGCAATCCCTCTCCCGATACCAACAGGGGTTACATCCCCGTATCCTACCGAGAAAAGGGTGATACCACTGAAATACATCGTAGTGAAAAAATGATCTAGAAAGTTCCCGGTTAAGGGTTCCCCTCCTTCAACGAGAATCGGAATCCCTTCAAGCTCAAAGAGTGTGAACAGAAGACCGAATCCAATCATGATCGTGATATAGCTCATTCCTAGAAAGAGAAAATGATGAAGTGAAACATGATGCTCTTTCCACCTTGAAGGATAAAATAAGGCCCGTAAACTCATCACCATGCAGAACAGAATGAAAAATCCGATAATATAAAGCATGTACATACCCTCTTTTTTTCTGCTTGTCTTCCTATATGTACGCTTAATACTTGGAATTCATTCTAGTTACCAGCACCCCTGTATCGTTTCACTCCTTCATTCCATAACACGATCGAGAAGATGAAAAATCCGATGCCCACAAATGGAGTCAGAAACGAATATGGATACCATTCCGTTTTTTCCAGGAAAAAGGCAGATGGATAGACTCCAACAAACGCGAATGGAAGAATCCACGTTAACACGAAACGGATCACATTATTATAAATATCCACGGGGTATCTTCCATAGTTCCCGATATTGTACATCATCGGCATGATCGACGTTTTCGCATCCGACCAGAATCCGATACTTGCAATGGCGATGAAGATTCCTGCATACACAAGAGCTCCCCCAATTACAAAGAGGATAAAGAAAACGGGTTCGTACCAGTCAAAGGTAATATCCAGTCTTCCACCGGCGTAGAACATAACCGAGAGACCCGTTATCACTCCAAAAAGCGACTCCAGTTCCATTCGCTCCAAGATGATTTGAAACAAACTGTGTATGGGACGGGTCAGGATCCGGTCGAACTCACCCTTCACCACATATCGGTCGTTAAAGTCCCAAATGTTGAAGAACGAACTGAATAGTGCAAACGGGACCAGGAAGAAACCATATATGAAAATAATTTCGTCTCTTGTCCACCCGCTAAGAAGCTGAGTATGACCAAACACGACCAGGATAAATACGAGGTTAACTGCCTGAAACAGTAAATCAGAAAGAATCTCGACAACCAGGTCGGCCCTGTATTGCAGCCTGATCTTCATATATTGGGCGACATATTGAAAAAACATCTTCACATAAAACATCGGTCACCCTCCTTGAATAATCATTTGTTTTTTTGCCATAACCCAGAGTATCTTGATTGGTATGAGAAGAATCAGTGACCATACGCCCTGCATAAGAATCGCGTTGAATGATTCAGAAGTCGTAAAGCCATTGGTGAAAATCATGCTGGGAACATAACTTATACTCTGGAACGGTAAGTATCCCATCACATTTTGCGCCCAAAGTGGGAAGAAATGAATCGGCAGCAATAAGCCGGAAAACAAATCAATGACCACCCGTTTCGCCCGGATGAGACCATCATTATTAAATAAGAAAAAAGTCGTGATACCCGTCAGTAAATTGATTTGTGTATTGATAATGAAGCTAAACAGGATTGAAATCGCAAATAAGCCCAATGTATCAAACCCTGTACCGAATTGCAGCGGGAAGATGAGGCTGACAATAATCATTCCCGGGAACGAGAAAAACAACAGTCTGAAGACTCCCTCTCCGAGTCCCTGCATCGTCTTCATCCCCAGATAGTTATATGGTCTGATAAATTCAACCGCCACTTTCCCCTCCTTGATTTCCTGAGCGATTTCACGGTCGATATTATTAAAGTAAAAGGCCCTCGCCATCCATGAAACGGCCACATAGGTCGTCATTTGAATGATCGATAATCCTTCAATATCACTTTTCCCTCCGTAGATGGCCTGCCATAAGAAATAGTAAGCTCCAATATTGATACTGTATATTAATATTCCACTATAATAATTAGTTCGGTACGCCAGCATCATGAGAAAGCGGATGCGAATCATTTCTATATACTTAGCCATAGTACCCTCCCAGACCCTGGAGCTGAACCGATAGCTTCTAAACCCAAACTCATCTCGTCACAGCCCCCTTTTCATAGATGTTCCGTATGATTTCCTCAGTAGTCGTTTCTTCAATCTTCATGTCTTTCACTTTGAAACTTGCAACGATTTTCGTTATCAGTTGTGAGATGACTTCATCATCCGCTTCAATTAATGCTGAATAGCTCTGCTTTTTCTCATCAAAAGACCAGGAGATGTTTTGATTATTTGTAAGATCGGATAAAGCCGACAGAGACGTATCGTCCAGAAATTGAAACACGACTTCCTTTTGATCTCCCCAATTTTCCTTGAGTTGACTCAGAGCCCCGTCATAAATGATTTTTCCTTCATCCAACATCACGACCCGTTCACAAAGAGCTTCGATGTCGGTTAAATCATGGGTGGTTAGAAGAATCGTAGTATTGTACTTCTCGTTTATTTCTTTTAAAAATTGGCGGATTTTCAGTTTCACCAGAACATCCAATCCAATTGTAGGTTCATCCAAGAAGAGTAAAGGCGGATTATGGACAAGAGCCGCAGCCAATTCACATCTCATTCGCTGCCCCAGTGATAATTTACGGACCGGCTTGTCCAGTAGCGGCGCGATATCCAGCGTTCCAATCACATGATCCATATGAGCTTTATATTGTTGATCAGGGACTTTATACACTTTCTTTAAGAGCTGGAAGGATTCCTGGACCGCAATATCCCACCAGAGCTGGGAACGCTGTCCAAACACGACCCCGATCGTCTGAACGAATTTTTCCCGATCACGATGAGGATTCATTCCATTGACGTTCAACTCTCCCCCGGTCGGTGTCAAGATCCCCGTCAGCATCTTGATGGTAGTGGATTTTCCGGCTCCATTTTCACCGATGTATCCGACCATCTCACCCTGCTTCACATTGAATGAGATATCGTTCACCGCAGGAACGATTTTATAATTACGCGTAAACAAATCCCTGAATGCTCCTTTTAACCCGGAACGACTGGAAAAAGCCTTGAATTCCTTACGCAGGTGATGTACTTCGATTGCATTCATATTGCGTCCTCCTAATTTCAAAAAAAGTATCTGTCCCTCTTTTACAAACAAAGAATAGTGTACCACAGAGATCTGTTTCCCTTAGAACAGTCTGCTTGAAAATTAGTGTGCCCATGATTCCCTATTTGCTAAAGTGGAATTGACCGTACTACAATAGAAGAGTAATAGACAGCTAAATACACACTATAGGAGGAAAACATGAAATATACTGAATCAGAAACTTTACATACAGAAGCTTTGGAACATATCGTAGGAGGAGTGAACAGCCCGTCACGCTCATATAAAGCAGTTGGCGGAGGCTCCCCGGTTGCAATGGAAAGGGGTCAAGGGGCATATTTCTGGGATGTAGACGGAAATAAATACATCGATTATCTGGCAGCATACGGACCTATCATCACCGGTCACGCTCACCCACATATTACAGAAGCGATCAAAACAGCGGCGGAAAACGGAGTCCTTTACGGAACCCCTACCCGTCATGAAGTGAAGTTTGCCAAAATGATCAAAGAAGCGATGCCTTATATGGACAAGGTTCGATTTGTAAACTCCGGGACTGAAGCGGTTATGACAACGATCCGTGTTGCAAGAGCATACACTGGGAAAGACAAAGTCATTAAATTCGCAGGCTGCTATCACGGTCACTCAGATCTGGTACTTGTTGCAGCTGGATCTGGACCATCCACTTTAGGAACCCCTGATTCAGCCGGTGTTCCCAAGAGTATCGCACAGGAAGTCATAACGGTTCCATTCAACGACATCGAACCATTTAAAGCAGCAATGGAAAAATGGGGAGATCAAATTGCAGCAGTCCTCGTGGAACCCATCGTAGGGAACTTCGGAATTGTAGAACCAAAAGAAGGCTTTCTTGAGCAAGTGAATGACATTGCTCATAATGCCAGTTCCCTTGTCATTTATGATGAAGTCATCACGGCATTCCGATTCATGTACGGAGGAGCTCAGGATATGTTAAAGGTAAAGCCTGACTTAACGGCACTAGGGAAAATCATCGGTGGCGGTCTTCCAATCGGAGCTTACGGCGGAAAGAAAGAAATCATGGAACAGGTCGCCCCGTTAGGTCCTGCCTATCAAGCAGGTACAATGGCAGGAAATCCAGCTTCCATCCTTTCAGGAATTGCCTGCCTTGAAGTATTAAAAGAAGAAGGCGTGTATGAGAAACTTGATAAACTCGGTGAAATGCTTGAAAAAGGGATCCTCACTGCAGCTGAAAAACATAACACACCGATCTCCATAAACAGATTAAAAGGAGCTCTCACACTTTACTTTACTACAGAAAAAGTGGAGAACTATGAGCAAGCGGAAGCAACAGATGGGGAAATGTTTGCCAGGTTCTTTAAGCTGATGCTGAATCAGGGAATCAATCTTGCTCCTTCTAAATATGAGGCATGGTTCCTTACAACTGCTCATACTGAACAGGATATACAGGAAACGATCGAAGCTGTCGATCGTGCATTTGCACAATTATAATAACAGAACCTAAAGACTGCTCCACCTGCGTGGGTGCAGTCTTTATATTTTTTTGTAGAATAACTCTTCCCTTCCTGGCATATCTATTCATTTGGTTGAAGAATTCCGTTGCCCAGATTTGTTTATTCCCTTCCTCCAAAAGGTACATATTTTGTAGAAACATATTTAAATTTCCCTATTGATATTGCTTGTAAGTACATGTATAGTACAGTATTGTTTATAAATACGTTACACAAGAAAGGATCTTAATTCCATGAAACTTGGTGCTCGCATCCTTAAAACGGGAATTGCGATTGTATTAGCTTTACTTGTATCTCAACTATTGAACATACCGTCTCCAGTGTTTGCTGGAATCGCGGCAGTGTTTGCCGTTCAGCCCACCATTTATCGCTCTTATCTATCGATTATCGAACAGATTCAAGCGAACCTGATAGGTGCTGGGATTGCCGTTATTTTTGTTCTCTTATTCGGCAGTAATCCTCTTATTGTAGGTCTCGCTGCAGTCATAGCCATTGCCATCATTCTTAAATTAAAGCTGCAAAACACGATCGGCCTGGCCCTTGTAACGCTGATCGCGATTATGGAAGTGACGGATCAGGATTTTATTCAATTTGCATTTATCCGTTTCTCAACCATTATGATCGGTGTATTTTCATCTTTCATTATTAACTTGATCTTCCTGCCGCCAAAATACGAAACGAAGCTTTACCATAAAATATCTGATTCAACAGAAGAAATCTTAAAGTGGATTCGATTAAGTTCAAGACACGCAACAGAGTTCCATCTCTTGAAGAAAGATTTGGAGCGCATTAAAGAAAAGCTTATAAAGGTCGATCAATTGTATCTTCTCTATAAAGAAGAACGGGATTATTTCAAGAAAAATTCGATTGTCAAAAGTCGTAAGCTTGTGATTTTCCGTCAGATGATTTCATCAACGAATCGAAGTTTTGACATCTTGAAGCGGTTGAACCGGTATGAAAATGAAATTTTTCAGTTGCCGGATGAATTACGTGGAGTGATCAAGGGACAGCTTGATTGTCTCCTTACTTACCACGAACAGCTCCTATTGAAGTTCCTGGGTAAGATGCATCCGCATACTGAGTCAGAAGCTCAGCAGGATGTGTGCATGCATCGAAAAGAACTGATGAATATTATGATCCAGGAAGTAAAACAGCATAGTAAAGATGATAATATTCATAATTTCCATCTGCTTCATATTTTCTCGGCTATATTTGAATACGATGAGCATTTAGAGCACTTAGAAAAACTTATTACAAGCTTCCAATCGTATCATAAAGAAGAAAATGAAGTGATGATCGGGGAAGAAGAAGAATAAATTGATAAAAAACGGAGCAAAGGATGTGATAATCTTTGCTCCGTTTTTTGTTCTATTTAGTTTTTCATTTTAGGATCAAGGGCATCTCGAAGTCCGTCCCCCATCAAGTTGAATCCCAGTACCGTCAGCATGATGGCAAGTCCCGGGAAGATCATTGTCCACGGAGCTTGCAGCATGAACGTACGTGCATCAGCCAGCATTTTCCCCCATTCGGGTTGCGGGGCTTGTGCTCCTAAACCAAGGAAGCCAAGTGCCGCGGCTTCGATTATTGCAGTCGCAATGGCAAGAGTTCCTTGTACAATGATCGGCGCCATACTGTTAGGAAGGATATGACTCAATAGAATACGGCTATCTTTCATCCCAATGGCTTTCGCAGCCATCACATACTCTTCCTGCTTTACACTCAACACCCGTGACCGAATGAGTCGCCCAAAGTTAGGTATATTGATAATCGCAATGGCAATTAAAGCATTTCTCAGGGATGGCCCAAGAGCAGCTACAACAGCTATCGCTAACAGGATACTTGGAAATGCAAGCATGATATCAAAGATTCGTGAGATAATCGTATCCACCCATCTTCCATAATAACCTGCCACGATTCCCAGCAGACTTCCTACTACTGCGGAACCGATTACTGCAAAGAAGCCTACCCATAATGAAATTCGTGCCCCATAAATAATTCTGGACAATATATCCCGTCCAAAGTCATCTGTCCCGAGCCAATGTTCAGAAGATGGAGCCTGCAGTCTTTTCGATAAATCTTGTTCATTGATGCCTTGTGGGGCGATGACTGGTGCAGCAATGGCTAAGACGACAAAGAAAAGCACGATGAAAAATCCGACTAAAGCGATTTTGTTTTTTCGAAAGCTTTTCCACGCTTCCTTCCAGGGAGAAACCGTTTCCTCCTGCAGGGAAGGATGAAGCTCCTTTTGCGGTTCTGCTAATTCTGCCATGAGAGTTCACCTCTTTCTTCTATTGATGTTAGTTGTATTTAATGCGCGGATCGACAGCAGCATATAGTAAATCGACGATTAAGTTGATTGTGACAAAGATCGTTGCCACTACGAGAATGCCTGACTGTACAACAGGATAATCACGGAAGCCGATCGCTTCATAAATATAGCGACCAATTCCAGGCCATCCAAAGATCGTCTCTGTCAATATCGCTCCACCTAATAAGAGCCCCATCTGCAGACCGATTACCGTCAATACTGGAATGATGGCATTTTTAAGAGAATGCTTGTACACAACCCAGAACATTTTCAGACCTTTGGCACGAGCAGTTCGAATGTAATCCGAACGCATGACCTCAAGCATACTTGAACGGGTCATTCGGGCAATGATCGCCATAGGAATCGTGGCAAGTGCAATCCCCGGAAGGATCAGATGCCTCAGCACTTCACCTAATTGATCGAAACGTCCTTGTATGATGGTGTCTATAATATAGAGATTCGTAATGGCATCGATCGGATTACGAATGTTTTCCCTTCCTGTGGTTGGAAGCCAGTCAAGTTGAATACCAAAGATCCACTGTTCCATCAAACCAAGCCAGAAGATCGGCATAGACACACCGACCAAAGCCAGTATCATGGCCGTATAATCAAACCATGAGTTCTGGAACCATGCACTGATGATCCCCGCATTCACCCCAATGACCACGGCAATGATGATCGCTACAATCGCCAATTCCGCTGTCGCAGCCAAGTATGGCCATATTTCACTTGAAACTTCTGTTTTTGTACGAATAGAGCTGCCTAAATCACCTGTTAAAAGGCCTTTTAGATACTCAAAATATTGAACATACCAAGCATTATCAAGACCTAACTGTGTTCTTAGCTGTTCAATGGCTTCTTTTGAAGCCTGTTGACCCAGGATCACTTGGGCAGGATCACCAGGTATCGCCCGAATAATAAAGAAGACAATAAAGGTCATTCCTAATAATACGGGTACTAATTGAAGTAATCTTCGTATGGTGTATTGAAACATTTTGTTCACCTCTCTGAAAGGAGATTCTAGTATTCTTGGAAGCTTGCATAAATCGTTTCATATTACATGCTTGTCGGGGCTGACCAAGCCGCCTCCGCTTTTCTTTTGTCCAGCTACGGCGGCTAAAGGCTCGAGGTCATTTCTGAGCGATCAGCTGAAGGCAAAGAACGCCTTCTTCTGATCGCTCAGAAATGCTTGTCGCCTCTGACCAAGCCGCCTCCGCTTTTCTTTTGTCCAGCTACGGCGGCTAGCCCCTCGAGGTCATAAGTCAATCTTGCCCCAAAGGCAAAAAGCGCCTTTCGTGCAAGCTCGCCTTATGCTTGTCGGGGCTGACCAAGCCGCCTCCGCTTTTCTATGTACAAAGGGGAGACTCAAAGTCATCTCCCCTAGGTTGAATCTTATTAGGACTATTCCATGTCTACTGCACCTAAGAAGTCAGATCCGGTTGGATGCGGTTTGAAATTCTTCACAGCCGCACTACCAGCTAATAATGGTGTAGAGTGAGCCAGAGGTACCCAAGGAGCATCCTCATGGATGATTTCCTGAGCCTGTTTGTACATCTCTTCACGTTTTGATTGATCTGTTTCAGATTGAGCTGCAATTAATAATTCATGAAGCTCATCATTGCTGTAGTAAGTGTAGTTATTGCTTCCGATATTGTCTTTATCAAGTAATACATATAGGAAGTTATCTGCATCACCGTTGTCACCAGTCCATCCAAGTAAGAACGCATCCGCTTCACCGTTACGGGCTTTTTCTAAGTATGTCGCCCACTCGTAAGATACGATTTTCGCTTTTACTCCTACTTCTTGAAGATCCGCCTGTATCGCTTCAGCTACTTTTTGTCCATCCGGCATGTATGGACGTGGAACAGGCATTGCCCATAATTCCATTTCAAATCCATCTTCGAGTCCTGCTTCAGCAAGGAGTTCTTTTGCTTTTTCAGGATTGTATTCGTATCCTTCAAGCGCCTCATTGTAACCGCCAATAACTGGAGGCATTGGGTTTTTCGCTACTTCTGCTCTTCCTTCGAAGAATGCGTCAATGATTTCCTGCTTGTTGATTGCATAGTTAATTGCTTGACGTACTTTTGGATTATCAAAAGGTTTACGAGTCGATGTTAACCCTAAGTATCCAACATTCATAGAAGGACGTTCGAACAATTGTAATTGGTCGTTACCTTCAACTTGAGCTGCATCACTTGGATTAACACCATCAGCTAGATCGATTTCTCCAGAAACAAGCGCATTTAGACGGGCAGAGTTTTCCGGAATTGACTTAAAGACAACCTGGTCCAGCTTAGGCAGTCCTTCTTTCCAATAGTTCTCATTTTTCACTAGGACGATTTTGTCATTACGCTTCCACTCCTGGAATTTGAATGGGCCAGTACCAGCATCAGTCGGTGCTTCACCCAATTTGTCTCCAAGCTCATCAAGTGCTGTAGGACTTACAATCGCAAACGGACTCATCGCAATGTTCTTTAGGAACGGAGCCTGAGGGCGCTTAAGAACAAACTCAACTGTATTCTCATCAACCGCTTTTACTTCATTGATAACGTGACCTTCATCACCTTTAAATCCACCAAACATAGATTTATAGTAGTAGAATGCTTCTTCATTACCATTCATCCAACGCTCGAAGTTCTTCACTACTGCGTCAGCATTGAAATCTGTACCATCTTGGAATTTAACACCTTCACGAAGTGTGAACGTATACGTTAACCCGTCTTCAGATACCTTCCACTCTTCAGCTAATCCTGGATTTGGTTCTGTATCCTGCTCACCAAATTCAACTAAAGTTTCGAAGATATTCTTTGTTACTTTAAATGATTCTCCATCTGTAACCGCAGCAGGATCAAGTGCTACTGAGTCCCCCCCGCGACCAAAGATCAATACTTTTGGATCGCTGCTATCTTTACTGTCGCTGCCTTCGCCTGAAGAGCTTTCATTTCCTCCACATCCGTAAAGAACAGATGATACGAGTAGGATGAGCAGCATTAAAATTGACCAGCTTTTTTTTCTCAACTAAATCCCCTCCTGAATAATGTTTATATACTTATGAGACTTGTCTTCTAGTAAAGATGACAAGCTACATAATGCCCTGGTTGGTGTTCCTTGAATTCCGGCACTTTCTTTTTACAGATCTCCGTTGCATGTGGACATCTGGTGTGAAATGTACACCCACTTGGCGGGTTGGACGGACTCGGAATGTCCCCCTGCAAGAGAATCGTTTCCCTTTTGAAATCAGGATCCGGTACCGGTACCGCTGATAGAAGTGCCTGGGTGTATGGATGAAGCGGTTTTTCATAAAGTGTTTCACTATTACTCAGTTCTACCATTTTTCCAAGGTACATCACGCCTACCCGGTCACTTATATGTCTAACTACACCTAAATCATGCGCAATGAAGATATAGGTGAGTCCGAACTCTTTTTGCAAATCCTGCATCAGGTTCAGCACCTGTGACTGAATGGATACGTCAAGAGCTGAAACAGGTTCATCGGCTATTATGAGCTTTGGTTTCGTCATCAAGGCCCTCGCGATACCGATCCGCTGCCTTTGTCCACCACTGAATTGATGTGGATAACGTTTCGCATGATAGCTGCTTAACCCGACAATATTGAGTAGTTCATGAACCCTCTTCTTTCTTTCCTTTGCTGAACCCATTCCATGAACCTTTAATGGTTCTTCGAGAATTTGTTCAACAGTATGCCTTGGATTCAAGGAAGCAAATGGATCCTGAAAGACCATTTGCATCTCCCGGCGAATCTTCCTCATTTCTGAGTTTGATAGACTTGTAAGTTCTCGTTCTTCGAATGTCACTTTCCCTTCGGATGGATCAATGAGTCTCATAAGCATCCTGCCAGTTGTCGACTTGCCACAACCGCTTTCTCCTACGATTCCCAGTGTCTCTCCTTTATTCACGGTAAAAGATACCCCGTCTACTGCTTTTACCGAACTGACAGGTCGTCCGAGAATTCCTCCTGTAATCGGAAAGTGTTTCTTAAGATTCTCAACCTTTAGCAACGGTTCCATCATAAACTCCCTCCCCCACTTCATCGAACAGGAAGCATCGTGTGCAATGTCCTTGTGATGTTTCATATAATTCTGGTGTTTCAACTAAACAGCGATCGAAGGCATATTCACAGCGTGCTGCAAATCGGCATCCTGTCTTAATGGAACCCGGTTTCGGAACATTCCCCTGAATCGAGTGTAGTCGCTGCTGCTTGATTCTCATATCCGGTACGGATTGAATCAGGCCTTTCGTGTAAGGATGCTGAGGGTTTTTAAAGATTTCTTCTACTTTCCCCTCTTCCACCACTTTACCTGAGTACATAACGACCACTCGTTCACATGTTTCAGCTACAACTCCTAAATCATGAGTAATCAAGAGGACCGCTGTATTCAATTCTTTATTTAATCGTTTCATCAATTTTAAAATTTGGGCCTGAATCGTCACGTCAAGAGCGGTTGTCGGCTCGTCTGCTATCAACACACGTGGATCACAAACCATTGCCATGGCGATCATGACCCTTTGTCTCATACCGCCTGAAAGCTGATGGGGGTATTCCTTGATAAGCTCTTCAGATCTCGGTAAACCGACCATCTTCATAATTTCAACCGCTTTATCTCTTGCTTGTTTCTTTCCAACCTTAGTATGTATTCGTATTGCTTCGGTTAATTGGTCACCTATAGTAAAAACAGGGTTTAAAGATGTCATTGGCTCTTGGAAGATCATTGCTATATCATTGCCCCGGATATCTCTCATTCGCTTTTCAGATGCTTTTGTCAGATCTTCATCTTTATACAGAATCTTTCCACCTACTATTTTCCCCGGTGGTTTCGGTACCAGGCCCATGATGGATAGGGATGTAACACTTTTACCACATCCACTTTCCCCAACGATCCCGAGTACCTCTCCTTCATTCACATGAAAGCTAACTCCATCGACTGCAGGAACTTCTCCGTCATCAGTAAAAAAGGAGGTCCTCAAATCTTCCACTTTTAGTAAAGGACGCGCTTCGCTCATTCAAATCCTCCTCTTGAAACTATCTCTCTTTTCTTAATAGTGCTTATTTTCTAAATTTTATATGTTTCTTATTATACAAGATGTTACAAATGTTGCAATCTATTTTCAGAATTTTTCTACATAATTTGTTTATGCTCTTTCATTCCTAATTCAATTCAATATATGTCCAATTATCCTTTTCATTCCTTCCAGATAAAGTTATTTAGTCCTACTTCTTTCACCTAACACCTGAAATAAGTTTGATATTTTTTTTAGAAAAACAAAAAAAAGTCATGACTTTTATCACATATATCGTGATAAGTCATGACTTTTTTGGTTTATTGATCGAGCTGCTGTACTTGAAAGAGTTTATAGTAATGACCCTGTTTTGACATCAGCTCTTCATGTGTACCCATTTCGACAACTTCTCCGTGCTCCATATGAATGATTCTGTCAGCATGTGTGATCGTTGATAATCGATGAGCGACTATGAAGGTCGTTCGATCTTTTGCCAGGATTTCAAGAGATTCCTGGATAAGGTGTTCGCTTTCCAGATCAAGGGCTGACGTAGCTTCATCCAGTATGAGGATCGGTGGATTTTTAAGGAACACCCTGGCAATCGCGACACGTTGTTTCTGTCCTCCAGATAGCTTCACACCTCGTTCTCCTACTTTCGTGTCGTAGCCTTGAGGTAATTTCATGATGAAATCATGTGCATTTGCCGCCTTGGCAGCTTCTATTACTTCTTCATCCGTCGCATCAGGATTACCGAATTTAACATTCATCTTGACCGATTCACTAAAGAGAATATTGTCCTGAAGCACCATTCCGATATTGTCTCGCAATGACCTCACCTGAAATCTTCTGATGTCTGTTCCATCTAAAAGAATTTCACCATCTGTGACATCATAAAAACGGGGAATAAGACTGACGAAGGATGATTTCCCTCCACCGCTCATACCGACCAGAGCGACGGTTTCCCCCGTTTTAATATCAAGGTTGAGATTACGCAGTACCTCTTCCTCTTCAGATTCATAGCGAAAGGAAACATCTTTAAAATGAATATCTCCGCGTACATTTTTACAAGGAATCGCACCTGGTTCATCATCAATATCATACTTCTCATCCATGAACTCAAATACACGATCCATGGAAGCAATCGATTGAGTCAAGGTTGTAGAAGAATTCACCAGTCGTCTAAGCGGACCATAGAGACGATCGATATATGCAATAAAGGCAGCCATTGTCCCAATGGTCAGATCTCCATTAATAACTTGCAGTCCCGCATATCCAATGATGATTAACGGAGAAATATCCGTAATGGTATTCACAACCGCGAACGCTTTCGCATTCCAGCTTGTTTGCTTTAAGGCCTTCGTTAAGAAATTGCTATTTTGATCCTGAAACTGTTTTTGTTCATAATCTTCGACTGCAAAACTCTTGATGACAGCCATTCCTTGAACTCTTTCGTGCAAATGGCTTTGAACTTCTGCCAATGCCTGAGAACGGTCTCTCGTCAACCCTCTAAGTCTTCCAAAGAAATAACGGACAGAGAAAGCATAGAAAGGAAATGCAATAAGAGAAACAAGTGTTAACGAGACATCCATCGTAAACATGATGGACAGAGCAATGACAATGGTAGCAGCATCCAGCCATAGATTCATCAGACCGGTGATCACGAAATTCTTCGTTTGCTCAACGTCATTGATGACCCTGGAAATGACTTCCCCTGCTCTTGTATTTGAATAATACTTAAAGCTGAGTCGTTGAATATGTGAAAACAAATGATCCCTTAAGTCATACAAGATCTTGTTTCCCGTCCATTGAGCAAAGTATTGTCGATAATATTCTACAGGCGGTCTTACCAGTAAGAAAAGGCCAAGCATGATCCCCATGATCATCAGTAGTTGATTTGTCTTTTCTTTCGAGGATAAGCCCGAAGCCCCTACTATATCATCAATGACATATTTGATTAAAATCGGGATTAATAAGGGGATGGTAAATTTAATAATACCTATGATTAATGTACCAATAATTTGCCACCGATAAGGCTTTACAAATTGAAGGTAGCGTTTGATACTATCCAAGTGATTACTCCTTTCTAAGATGTGAGTATTTATTTTGCCCCAATAAAAAGGGATGACCCTGTATGGAACGCAGCAATGTTCCTCTTCAAGTCCTTTCAGGAAATGAAAAGGGTTGCTCCTTACTGGGTCAGCCCTTTAATACCTATAAAGTTTTCCAGCTGTGTTACCCCCTGTGGGTCAGATAACGCTCGTACCAAATGTCAATAAAGTCAGGAGCAAAAGGACCTTTTCTTTGTCGGATCCAGCGAACAAGCTTGTCGACATTTCGCTTCAGGATGTGATCGATTACATCCGGGTAACCGTACAACTTGCGATGAGCTTCATACTCATCCTCATCCAGCAATGTATATGTCATATCAGGAAACACTTTAATATCCAAGTCGTAATCGATATACTTGATCGCTTCATGATCATATACAAATGGTGAGCTTAAATTACAATAATAATAAATACCGTCCTCACGAATCATACAAATAATATTAAACCATAGCTCTGAATGAAAATAGCATATTGCCGGTTCACGGGTCATCCACGTTCTTCCGTCTGATTCCGTCACCATCGTTCGATCATTTCCACCGATTATCTGATTGCTTGTTCCTTTCAGAACCGTCGTCTCATTCCATATCCGGTGAATTTTTCCATCATGCTTAAAGCTATGTATTTGTACTGATTTTCCTTCAGTGGGAACCGCCATCGTATCCCCTTCTTTCATTTCAAAATTACCCTTATATATACTTATCTATTCTATCATTATAACGTTTCCACAGAAAATTTAAAACAAAAGGGCTATCCTTAAAGAAAAAATCCTTTAAGAATCGCCCGGTTCCTGTTCAAAAATGGGATTTATCATTAATATCTTTTTATGTTGTAACGCTGTTTTGTTCCTTTTGATAGGAGCGAATCACTTCATCGGTTTGTTTTTGAAACATTTTTTGAATCTCTTTAAGTTCCTTCTTTTTTGAAGCAATCTCTCTCTTAATAGATTCAACCTTCGTCATCTCTTGAAGCTGGAGCAGCTCCTCTTCAAGCTCTTGACAACGTTCGATCTCAGACTGAAGATATAACAACTTATCCATCGTCTCCAACTGCTCTGTTACTAACTCATTAAACCGTTGCTGAATCACTTCCACCACTCCTCTAAACAAGCTCTCCTAAACATTCTCCCTTCTCCCCCCAAACCCTTTGACAACTTCTGTCACAATCCCACCAGTTTTGTCGAGGTGGAGGGGCGGATCTCAATAGGAAATAGTTATGTTGATTAGATTGATGGAAGATCAATCCCTTATTGATTGAAGAATTGAAAGGTCCGTCCCTCAAAATGATGCCCAAAACGAAAAAGCACCCAACCTAGTGGGTGCTTTTTCAATCAAGATAATTCAATTATTGTTGTTGTTGACCATATTTACCAGAAGCTTTCGCTTTGTTAGCTTCTGCTTGTTGGTTTTGTTGCTTCACGTGTTGTGCTGCTGTTGTTTCTGAAGCGAACTCAGTACCGAATTGTTGTTGCTGAGTTGCACCAGCTTGTGCGTTTTGTTGTTTTACGTGTTGAACGTTAGTTCCAGCTTGAGTTTTGTTTGGTTGTTTTGCCATTGTAATCACCTCCACGCTTATTAAGATAACCAAGCGTGGATTTCACTATCCCAAATTTTTCAGGAAAAACATTCCACTAAACGAGTAGTGAGCGGCCGCCATCGACGATGATGGTTTGACCTCTGATCATGGAAGAATCGTCTGAAACGAGGAACATCACTGACTTCACAAGATCATCAATTTCCACCATTCGTCCCGCAGGTGTTTTACTGCGGGCATCTTCGAGAAGCTCTTCACGATTAGGGAAATGCTTGAGTGCATCTGTATCAATCGCTCCACCGGAAACTGCATTTACGATTATGTCACGCGGTGCAAGCTCAACTGCAAGATAACGCGTTAATGCTTCAACTGCAGCTTTTGAAACTCCCACAGTTGTATAATTGTCTAAATAGCGGATGGATCCCAATGAGCTTATGCTTACGATGCGTCCGCCCTTATCCATTAACTTTGCGGCTTCTTGGGCACAGAATAGTAGTGCCTTACTGTTAATGTTCATCGTCCAATCCCAATGAGATTCTTCAAGTTCCATGACTGGACGAAGAACCCCGGATGCTGCGTTACTTACCAATACATCCAAACGGCCGAACTCATCTTTGATTTGTTCGAACATAGATTTGATTTTATCGACGTCTCCTACATTTGCCCGTACGACAAATGCTTTTCTTCCCAACTTTTCAACCTGTTCTGCCGTTTCAAGTGCACCTTTTTTACTCCGTGCATAATTGACGACGATATCGTAACCTTTTTCTGCTAGTTGAATCGCTATTTCCCGCCCAAGTCCGCGGCTGCTTCCTGTGACTAATGCTACTTTTTGACTCATGTTGATCATCCTTTCAATTTCATTTTCCATTTGGTGTAAAGCATAATCAGGCCTTGAACATGCACACTAATAAGAGCATGTCAGTTAAATGGAGGAATGAGTTATGTATGTAGGCAGAGATATGACTGAGCTTTCAATGATTCCTAAAAATGAATGGGAGAAAAGCGAGCTCGCTTTCTTTCATCATTCACTACAACAAATAGTACCCTATTTGAACGCAGAAGGACAATCGATTCATCGAGAAATTGTCGAAGAAATTGAAAACCGCGGCGGATTGAAGCGTGGCGAAGCCGATTATACTCACGGCACAAAGGTTAGTTACGATTAAGATGATAATATACAAAGAGCAACCAACCTGGACTGTAACCTATAATATGGACAGTTTATAAAAAGGGCCTATGCTGTTAGTAAATGACCTCGGTATTGAACCGGGGTCATTTTATTTAATCCCCATTGATACCTTTGATGGTTATAGCGTTGGATATAGGCATCTACTTTCTCTTTCAGTTCATTCAAATTCCTACATGCTTTGTGATTAACACGATCTTTAAAATGGCCAAAGAATGACTCCATTGGAGCGTTATCCCAACAGTTTCCCTTTCTCGACATGGATTGTTGAAGTCCAGCTTCCTTTACTTTCTGTTGAAAATAGGGATGAGTGTAATGAAAACCCTGATCTGAATGAATTAAGGACCTAGGGTGGAAACCATTTTGAGAGACCTTGAGCTTTTCTAAGGTACGATAAACCAAGTCCATTCCAAGCGACGTGGAAACATGGTGAGCTACAATTTCATTTGTTGTGCTATCTTTTACGCAAGAAAGATAAGCTTTTTGACCTTTACCATAATAAATATAGGTAATGTCTGTTAAGAAGACGAGGCCAGGCTTTTCCTGTTTGAATTCACGGTTGAGTAGGTTTGGACACGTCCGGTGCTCCTGGGTCGCTTTCATCATTCGCTTATAGGGATTTGCTCTTCTAATTTTCGTCACAAGGTGAAACTTTCTCATTAACCTTCTGATTTTTTTATGATTCATGATGATATCGTAATCATTCTCTAAAAACATTTTGATTTGAAGGGCGCCTACTTTTTCATCTTCCCGTTGAAAGATAGACCGAATTAATGTGACATCTTGTTCATCTTTCGCATTTTTCCATTCTCTTTTAGCCTTACACTTTAACCAGGCATAATAACCACTTCGGCTCACCCCGATAACGGTGCACAAATAGGAGACCACGTTCTTTAATCCATACTTGTTTATCACGTGCTCGATGAGCGTATAGACCTCTTGTGGAGCTATTTTTTCTTCTTCAACGCCTGCCTTTCGAGTTCTTCTAGCTTTTTTAAGAATTCATTCTCAGCCTCTAAGTAGTTGATCCGTGCTTCGGCTTTCTTAAGCTTTTCTTCAGTTGAAAGCTCTCGTTTTGTAGGTCGTCCTTGGCTTCCCTTGCCTCTTCGTTCCCCTTCTAATCCTGCTTTTCCATACTTCTCAAAGGTTTCACGCCACCTTTTTAACGAGCGTTTGGGTTGATCTTTGCCAATAATGGCGACATCAAATCCATGTTCCTCAAAAATTTGGCTAGGAAACTTTCCTTTCTGATATTCTTCGATAGCGATCTGTTTAAATGCAGGTTGATAGCTGATAGTACGGTCTGATACACGTAACACATTTGGGTTATTCTCAAGCTGCTTCATTTCCATTTCTGTGAATATACGATTACTCACTCGCTCACTCCGTTCATTGTCTTTGTTTCATTATAAACGGGTTTTATTTCTAGAAACAGAAAGAACCCGAATAACGGGGCACTTTTTTATAAGTGTCCATTATTCTGGTTACAGTTCAACCCGGCTGCTCTTTTTTATTTCTGTAGTATTCCTACTCGGGCTTCCTTCCAAATTTTCTGATGGGAAACGGGAAAGGCATATTTCTCTAATTCATCGGTCGTAACGGCAATCAGGTCGGTGGCATCGAGAGTAATGCTGTCGATAGAACCAACATATACTTCAATATCCCAAACTATGTGAGAGAATATATGCTGGATTTTCGTGACAACCCCTGCTTTTAATGAGCAATCTACCTTGTATTCTTCCTCCATTAAATCAAGCAATTGCTTTCGGCCACTGCTTGAATTTCCCACTTCAAAATTAGGGAATTCCCATAAATTAGCGAGCAACCCTTTACTCGGGCGTTTGTGGATAACTACTCGATCATCTTCCGTAAACAGAACGGCTGCCGCCATATTCATTTTACGTGCAGATTTCTTTTTCGATTTAATTGGAAGTTCTGTTTGCACTCCTTCTTCAAATGCTTGACAGTGCTCCCGGACAGGACATAATAAGCAGGATGGGGATGTCGGTGTGCAAATCAGTGCTCCAAGCTCCATCAGTGCTTGATTGAAGCAGGAGGGGTTCTCTTCAGAAATTAAATTTCTGACGGCTTGTTCAAATACCTTGCGTGAAGCAGGTTTGGCAATATCGAGCCAGATGGAGAGGATCCTTGAAAATACCCTCATGACATTTCCGTCGACAGCAGGCTCCGGTTTGCTGTAGGCAATACTCAAAATCGCCCCAGCAGTGTATGGTCCCACACCTTTTAATGACGATATTTCTTTCGGTGTATCCGGGACGATTCCTTCATACTTTTCACTCACTTCTTTTACAGCAGATTGAAGATTTCTGACTCTCGAATAATAGCCGAGTCCTTCCCATGCTTTCAGCACATCTTCTTCGTCTGCTGTAGCAAGAGCATCTATGGTAGGAAATTTCTCGATGAATCGGTTAAAATAAGGTATGACCGTATCCACTCTTGTTTGCTGAAGCATGATTTCAGATACCCACACTTTATATGGATCTTGATCTCTCCTCCATGGAAGATCGCGCTGTTCTCTTGAAAACCATGATAGTAAATTATTCTGGAACTCCTCACGGTTGATGGTTTGTAAATGTTTTAATGGTTCTTCAGTCAATTTTGTACCTCCAGGATGTTAAATGTTACGTTTAATAGGGAATAAATAATTAAGGCTGGGTTTTTAAGCCAACAAGGTTTATTTCTTTTAACCCTCCACAAATACATTCGTCCAATAATCCAAATAATAAATGACGACGGGAAGTTCGTAAACGTTTCAAAACATGGAAATGGGATTCCGTTGGCACAATAAACCGTTCGATGTAACGATTAGAGTCGGCTTCAGACTTTTCCCATTTGATATTACAGGCGTCGTATTGCGGTAATGTCTCTACTATATTGTTCATAATCTGCTTATATTGAGGTTGGAAGTTTGGTTTTATTTCATATTCTAAGTAAATGTGTAAAGTGTTTTTCATTGAAATAAACTCATTTTAACCATATCATGTTCAAAAATGAATACAAGTCATAAAGAAAACAAAGAAATGCGAGCCAAGGGAGGACTTTTTTTGGATACAGGCACTCATATCGTCATGGGTTTCGCTCTAGGGGGCTTGGCCACCCTGGATCCCGTTGTTGCTGAAAGTGCAGCCACTTCTCAAAGTGTGCTGGTTGCAGCAGTCATCGGCTCTCAAATACCAGACATTGATACCGTTTTGAAATTACGCAATAATGCCGTTTATATACGTCATCACCGAGGCATCACCCATAGCATTCCAGCCGTTGCTTTTTGGCCGCTTTTAATTGTCGCTTGTCTTTATCCATTTTTCCCGGGGGCAGATTTGCTTCATTTATGGATTTGGACATTTGTGGCCGTATTCCTCCATGTATTTGTCGACATTTTCAACGCCTATGGGACCCAGGCAATAAGGCCGATTTCGTCGAGATGGGTCGCTTTAGGGGTCATTAACACGTTTGACCCGATTATTTTCGGGATTCATATTGGGGGATTGATCCTTTGGGGCATAGGATTACCACCCGGAAAGACCTTTTTGGTCATGTACATTGTGATTTTTGCTTATTATGTATTGAGATTCCAAGTTCAAAAAGCTGTGAAAAATGCGGTGAAGAGAAGAATCCCTAAAGCAGAAAAAATCATCGTTTCACCTACGATTCGATTTTTCCAATGGCGCCTTGCGATTGTGACTAAGGAACATTATTATGTCGCACGGGCATTCAGACGGTCGATTACGATTTTTGATAAATTTGAACGTATACCGATACCTGAAAATCCAGTAATCCACGCTGCTAAGAAAGATAAAAATCTCGCAGCCTTTCTTTCATTTTCCCCGGTTTTCCGCTGGGAATTGGACGAATACGATGATCACTTTGAAGTACGCTTCATCGATCTTCGCTACAGAAATAATGGACACTATCCCTTTGTCGCCCTGGTACAGCTCGACAAAGACCTGAACATCGTCAGCTCCTACACAGGATGGGTCTTCAGCGAAGAAAAACTCCGCTCAAAAGTCGACATCGACATTTTAATCGATTAAAGCAGTGAGGGACAGACCTTTTCAAGGTCCGTCCCTCATCACTTTAATGCACTAAATCGTCATCATCTTTGTCATCGATCAGGTGTTTGTATTTAGGGTTTTGTGCAGCAAATTCGTGGATTTGTTCTCCGTATGTATTGACCCATTGGCGAACGACTTTTTCCGTTACTGCTTTCCCTTTATAATCATAACCTGCTTTTGCGTATGTTGCTTCAAAATCTTCCCAAACAAGTTCGATCCAGGTTCTCGCTTTTTCATACGAGAGCTTTTTATTTTTTTCAATTAACAATTGTGTTAATTCGTGGAATGTTGACTCCATTTTGTCTCCTCCTTTTCCATATATTTAACCCCCGCTTTTATGATAATGTACACCGATTCACCCATACTATTAGTACGTGGTTAAGCTTAGTTGTGAACCTTTGCTTCTTCACGGTATGAGTCAGAAAATTCACCTTTTAGGAGGCACTTTATGCGAAATAAAACGACAGGGTTCCCTAACATGAATAACAATAAATTCGAAGGTGAACCGAGAGCTAAAGCGGAATTTGCATCTAAAAGGGCCAACGGCACCATCAATACCCATCCTCAAGAACGTATGAAAGCTTCTGGAGAAAGAGATCACGACTCACTTTAATGAAGTGAAATTTGTTTAGGGGGTAGTTACGATGGCAAACATGAAAAACAACTTTTACCGAAATAAGTACAGTAGTCCATTTAACAAGGCATTCTACAACCCAAAGCATGCCCATTCCCAAGCTAATGGACAAACCACACAAACTCAAGACTTAATCATCCTAGAGAACCAGACACGCAAGCGTTCCTAGACTGATTCCGAGGTCCGTCCCTATTGACGGACCTCTTCATTATTTCTTTTCTCCAGCTAAAAGGGAGATAGGAAGAGCCTCTTCTTTTCCATCGCCACCCAAGCGATATCCCCAGGCGAATACTCCGTTTAAGTAGTCCACTTTGAAATATGTACCGGGATCCCCTTCTATCGCGTAGATTCCACCAGGCTTATAGCTATCAGGATCCATTAAATAAGACTGTGCCATAAGAGCCTTCCGCTCCAATACGGCAAACTCATTCACAATACCCAGCTGTTCAGCTTTTCTCGCCTTCTCTTTCAACGAAGCAATTTCCTGCTTCAGCTCATGCTCCGTCATCTCACTATATCTTCTCTCTTGTTCCATTCTTCATCACCTCTACTAATAGTAGTATAGAGAAAATGATACAATAAGAAAAGCGGAAGCGGCTTGGTCAGTCCTGACAAGCATATGAAGGGCCCTACTCCAAGATAATTATCTAACCAAATTCACCAGAAAGGATGACACCATCATGAAAACAGCCATCATCACAGGCGGAGGATCCGGCCTTGGAAAAGAATTAGGAAAACTGCTTAGCCAGAATGGATATCATATCTTCCTTCTTGGCCGAACGGAAGACCGATTAAAAGAAGCTGCATCAGAAATTGAAAGCATGGGCGGACAGGTTTCATTTGCCACGTTGGATATTCGTTCAACTCATGACATTCAACAATTTGGCAAACATTATCTTAATGATTATAATGTTGAATTACTCATACATAACGCAGGGGTAGGCTATTTCGGCTCCTTCAAGAATTCAGACGATGAGGAATTAGTAAGCATGTTTGAAACAAATGCACTGGGTCCCATTCGACTTACCAAGGCACTTCTGAATCGACTTGATCCAGGGAGCAGTACAATCATTAACATTATTTCAACAGCTGGTCTTAGAGGTAAAAAGAACGAATCATTGTATGTAGCGAGCAAGTTTGCCCTCAGAGGATTTGGTGAAAGTTTACAGAAGGAGTACGAAGATTCGAATCTTCGTATCGTGAATGCATATATGGGTGGGATGGATACCCCATTCTGGGAGAACAGTGACCATATCAGTGATCCTTCAAGGCTGCGCTCTCCTAAAGAAGTTGCGGAATTGATTTTGAATGAATACAAAGAAAAAGACGAAATCGTCATTGAATCTAAAAAATAAACCTAAATAGGCAGCCTTCCCTAAAGGAAGACTGCCTTCTCAATTATGGAGCAAACGGGAAGAACATAAAGGCCACAACAAATAATAAAACAGGCACAAAAAATACAGCGAAGACATCAATCACCACGACAAATGCCATCCACACCCAGCGGATACCGTCTTTTCTTTTGAGAAACTGCTTGATCATCCGGATGTTCACGAGGATGAGGAAGATCGCCACCCCTAAGAGAAAAAATGGCATCACCCATTTTCCCATGGTTTCGGCGTACCCTTGATTATACCATTCTTGCTTCCCCAGAGTATAGAATCCGGTTTGGACTTTAATGATGATTTCACCAATGATAAATAGTGCGGCTGCCCCCACGATAATTCCACCTGTGTAAAGCTTGAATTTTTTAGTCGTACCGATGAGAAGCAGAAGTGTTAAACCAGCAAACAGAAGCGTGAAAATCTCCACAGGAATTCCCCCTTGTCATACCCCTATAGTTCAATCTATCTTGAAAACATCAAATCATTCTTCGATTTCTTTTAGTTCTTCCAAAAGTCTTTCGATGTCCTCCATAGAGAAACCTTTTCGATACAAGGCCTGTTTCATTTTCTGGACATACTCGTATCCCTCATACTTTGAACTCAGCTTTCTATGAGCCTTTAATCCTTGGTGATAGACGGCATCCCATTTTTCATCGTCATCCCGATCAGATTCTACTATCTCCCAGACAATTTTCATGACAGAACCCGGATATCCTTTTCGCATCAAATTCTGCTCAATTTTTTGCTTGGCGATCATCTTTGAATCTTTCCGGTATTTTTGAAGGAGTTTTTCGGTGAGACCTACCGCTTTATCCACCTGCTTTTCTTCGGTAAATGGAGCAAGAGCCTCTTCGATATAAGAGTCATCCACCCCTTTTCTCCTTAATTCCCCCCGAATCCAGGTCGGCCCCTTATCAGAGGTATTCATGTGAGTCCCGACAAATGCTTGAGCGAATTCTAAATCATTGATGTATTTAATATCATTTAATTTATGAATCACTTCCTGTATGACGCCATCTTCAGGATCACCTTCTTGTAAATGGTCCCTGATTTCTTTTTCCGTACGCATGCGATAGGCTAAATACTGAATGGCTTTATTGAATGCTTTTTTCACATCGTCTTCGTATTGAAGCTCCGAAATCTCAAGCTCATCCACTTCCAAGCCTTTTCTAAGCTGGAACTTCGCCAGTACTGCTTCATCGACACTGAAGGCATATTTTCCATCTATAAATAAATTGTAACGCTCATCGTTCTTTACTTGCTTCGTTATTTTCGTAATCTTACCCATTTTTTCCACCTCATAGTAATCCTAACACATTCAGCATATGTTTTTTATTCTGTAGATAGGTAAAATAATAAGTATTGGAGGGATGATGATGAAGATCGCTATAACAGGTGGTACGGGTTTTGTCGGGCAGGCTCTGACGGAGGAACTTCTCGAACACCATCACGAAGTCATGATACTTACTCGAAATCCAGATAAATACGACAATCGTTCAGGTGTTACCTACGTAAACTGGCTATCCGACGGGGCGAAACCCGAAGAGGACCTCGAAGGAATCCAAGCCTTCATTAATTTTGCAGGGGAATCCATCAACAGCGGCCGTTGGACGGATGAGCGTAAGAAACGAATCATCAATAGCCGGATCAATTCAACTCAAGAGGTAATGAACATTATTAAGGCACTGAAAGAGAAACCGGCGTGTCTTATTAACGCAAGTGCAATCGGCTACTATCCTTCTTCAAGAACGAAGACATATACGGAAGCCTCAACGGAAACGGCAGACCACTTTTTAGGAGAAACCGTTCAAATATGGGAAAAAGAAGCGAGCAAGGCGAATCAGCTGGGCATCCGGGTTGCATATGCACGTTTTGGAATTATTCTCGGGAAAGACGAAGGAGCCCTCCCCCGAATCGCTCTTCCTTATAAAATGTTTTTGGGAGGAAGGGTTGGTTCCGGGGACCAATGGTTGTCGTGGGTCCATATAAAAGACATCGCAAGAGCGGTGCATTTCATTGCTGAAACAGAATCCATCTCGGGACCGGTGAATGTGACAGCACCTTCTCCCGTTACCATGAGAGAGTTTGGGAAAACCCTCGGCGCCGTACTTGGCAGGCCACACTGGATTCCTGCCCCTTCCCTTGCTTTAAAAGTAGCAATGGGTGAAATGAGCGCCTTAGTGCTAGAAGGCCAAAAAGTACTTCCGAGTGTCCTTTCAGAAAACGGTTTTCAATTTGAATACCCTGAATTAAAAAGTGCACTGATTGACATTTATCATTAAATCACACGTATGCCCCCTTCCTTTCAAGGCAAAAATAGAACTAATCTTGAAAAGAAGGGATGTACATACGAATGGATAATAAGAAAAAGAAAGACAAAACCAAATCGGTTCTATCCAGTGCACAGGAAGTAAAGTATTCACGAGAATTCAAAGCAGCTGATCGCGCAGGCGGCTTCAGCTCCAAAACCCATAGATAGACAATTATTACCTAACTAAAAACACTTACTTTGAAGAAGAATAAAGGTACAGACTCCTTAGTCTGTACCTTTATTTTTTAACCAACTGAAAAGGGGATGTTCATATTGGGCAGATCACGCGGAAATAGGAAACGAGGAAACAAAAACAGCTTGCCTCAAACACCCGCTCAGCTCAAATCTGACGGTGTTGACGAAGAGTTCTCACGTGAACTTGCCGACCAGGCTGATATGGAAGCACAAGCTCGCGCCAATGCTGCTAACCAGCGAGTACGAGTGAAGAAAAACCAATAGAGCAATCCCGGTAGGTAAAAAAAGATAGGTCACGAGGAATTCATTAAGAAACCACCCATGAGCGAACAGCATGGGTGGTTTTAATTAGACGTACTATCACACCAGCATAGGCTTTTTATGCTGTTTGCCTTTAGGAAGAACCATATGTTTCATGTATGGGATCACCCAGCGGTCAGCTCCCCAACAGAAAGCCCCTCTACCGGCAAAAAGAAGGATGATGGCAACTGTGTAGAGAACTGGATTCGTGCTCACTGTTCCCGCTAATAAGAAATTTAAGTTCATGAAGGCACCTGCGAGTAGCGCCGGTATTGTCATGAATCCGACAATCAAGCCAACACCTACCAGCATTTCTCCCCAAGGAATCAAGATATTGAATAAATCGACATTCGGTATTGCGAACCCTTTTAGGAATTCTGCGTACCACCCTTGAACGGCTGGATTATCTCCTGTCGCCTTAGCCAATGCTCCTTGCAAGAAGCCGCTTGCATCAAAACCATCGTTCACCTTATGCCAACCCGCTTCCAGCCACTGAATGCCCAACCAAATTCTGATCACTGCCCAAACCATGCTCACCTTTTGATTTTCCCACCATCTCATGATGGATCATCTCCTTTTGGATTTTTATTGTGAATTATTTCACAATAGTGATTAAAAAAATAGTTGATAAAGTTTGTGATGGTTTTGATACGATAGTTGCTTTATTTGTGAAATGTTTCACATGTTCTTTACACTTATAATATACCCCTTCTCCATCCTTATTGCAATAGGCTTTTAAGCAGTTCACAAAGGTGTCAAAAACGGTAAGTGTATTGTTTTTTTCTTATAGTTTTTTAGCAGAAATGAATTCCCAGTATCTTTCAAGGGAATTTCATCTTTTGCCGCTCTGTTACTAACTGGTTATCTCTTTCACGATGAATTGTATTAAATCCCCCTCATTATGAGATTCACAAACTTTGGTATCGTTAGAATTCTTTTATTGATATTTTGCAAAATATAGAATTGTGTATATATCACCATAAAACCCCAATAAGAAATGAAATATTTTGATGAAAAGGTAGAGAAACTTTCTTCTTCTTTATCCGTATTACATAATAGAACTAGACAGTCCAGTTACGGGGGATGAAACGATGAAATCAGAGAAGAAGCTTTGGAGAATGTGGAAGGTATTATCACTGGCGCTTTCCATAGTGGTGAGAGTCTATTGGTACCGTATCCGCGGTAAGTCCCAATGGGAGAAAGAGAAGCTCTGGGAACGCATTGGAAAAGAGTTTAAAGAAACTTTATTTGATTTAAATGGCGTTTTGATCAAGGTTGGCCAACTCCTTAGTATACGTGAGGATTTGCTTCCGAGAGGATTTATCAATCAAATTCAGGATTTAGTCGATCACGTTCCTCCTTCACCATGGAAGGAGATTGAAAAGGTTCTGGAACGTGAATGGGACAGCTCGGTGACTACTAAGGTACAGGCCATCGTATCAGAGGCTGTTGCTTCAGCTTCAATAGGAGAAGTTTACAAGGCGACGTTGTTAGATGGTACCCAAGCGGCTATAAAGGTGCAGCGCCCTGAGATTCCTTCCCTGGTAAAGACGGATTTCCGCTCCCTTGCCATCATTATTTGGTTCGCCCGACGTTTCGCTCCAGTTCCCAAGGGGTTCATTGATTTTAAAATGCTTTATCAGGAACTTAAGCAAGTCATCGAACAAGAGCTCGACTTTTCAAAAGAAATGAACACCGCTATTTCATTCAAACAACGGTTCAAGGACCATCCTAACGTGAAGGTTCCTGCTATGTATCCTGAACTTTGCACAGATAAAGTATTGGTGATGGAGTGGGTGGATGGCGTAAGATTGAATGACAAAAAAGCATTTGAATCGTATGGATTGAACAGGCAGAAGCTAGCTCAGGAATTGTTTCGCCTCTTCCTTCCCCAATGGCTCGAGCCGGGATTTTTCCATGCCGACCCACATGCAGGGAATATACTTCTTCAGCCGGATGGTACCTTCGTTCTCCTGGATTACGGAATGATCGGGGAAATTTCCAAGAGGGATTCCACTCACTTTCAAGATCTTCTGGAGGGAATCCTTCTAAAGAATTTCCGGAAAGCAGCAGAAGCGCTGGCTCAATTAGGTTTCTTGCTTCCTGATGCAAGTCCAAAAACGATCGAACCCGTGCTGAAGGAATTTGTCACACTCGATATGGAGCAGTTCAAACAGATGGATCTGCTAACCGTGAAGAAAGAAATAAATGATATGGTGAAATCATTACCTGTACAAGTGCCTACCCGTTTCATCTTTTTAGGTCGGTCTTTTGCAACAATAGAAGGACTTGTTCATACATTGAGCCCCGATGAAGAAACCCTCGATGTGGTCAAACCTGCCTTCATAGATTGGGTAAAAGAGAGTAACACAAACAAGTGGGAGCTCCTTATGAAATGGGTCAGTGCCCAACCTCTCTTTCAGGCCGTTCAGAAAATCCAACAGTTGTTGGATGTACCAGAAAAAGTGCTTGAACAAAAGGACCATCATCAGCAAAATGAGTTTCAGTTTATGGTATTTGAAAACCAAAAGAAGCAGGCATTCATCCTTCTACTCTTCAGTGGCGTTGGCGTCTTCACAGGATTAGGGTTCGATGCGGATTTCATTTGGCAAGGTAGTTTCGTGGTATCTGGATTAAGTTTAGTTAATTATTTGTTCATCAGCTCCCGACAAAAACGTTGGCTGAAGAGACTTAGGAATGGACAGCTGAATTAACAAAAAAAGGTAACCTTGAAATATAGGTTACCTTTTTTACAATCAATGTAGGTGTTCAGACAAATACTGATACTCCTCTAACCTAATCCGATTCTTCCCTATAAAATGAATCCCCTCAGCTTCCAAACATAGCCTTTGGGTCATTGCATGCTCTTCATCCTGGAAGCCAATTTCCCCTTTGCTATTCAAAACCCGGTGCCAGGGAAGTTTATACTTTTCACTCATGGAATGAAGAATCCGTACGACCTGCCTGGCAGCTCTTGGACTACCTGCCAATAAAGCGATTTGACCGTACGTCATCACTTTTCCAGAAGGAATGCTCTGTATGATTTTCACCACTCGTTCTGTAAAAGGTTTCATGCTAATTCACTCACCCTTTTCATATGTAGACTCTATTGTTCTCTTCCTCTCAAATATAAACTCATTTCTATTGTAATATGAAGTACAGTACCTAGGAAATAATACCTTCATCAAGTCGGCTTTCTAGAAGATTTGCTCGAATTATATTACACTGGATATGAATTAATAGAAGGACGTGATAGGTATAATGGATATAAGATTAATTGCCTTGGATATGGATGGAACACTGGTCAATCACGAAGGAGAAGTATCTCCTGAAAACGCACAAGCCATTCAGCGTGCGAAGGAGAAAGGTATTCATGTGGTGTTAAGTACTGGCCGCTCCCTTCCCACATGCCGGGATATTTCAGATGAGCTTGGACGTTCATCTTATCTGGTGACCGTGAATGGCGGGGAAATTTACGATCATGAATACAATCTAGTAGACAGCATCCCACTTGATCTTGCTCTTGTGAAACAACTTTGGAAATTAAAGGAAGAGCATGGTGTCTACTTCTGGTCTTCTACTTCCCAAGGACTTTTCAATACGAACAAGCCTTTTGATCAAGAGATCGATACCTATAACTGGTTGAAGTTTGGTTTCGATATTCAGGACGATGACGTCCGGAAAGTCATGATGGACGAACTGTTGAAAAATGAAGCACTGGAAATCACAAATTCTTCGCCGACGAATATTGAAATCAATCCTGCAGGGGTCAATAAGGCAGCGGCATTGGTGAAAGTATGCAAATGGCTGGACCTGTCCATGGAACAAGTCATGGCGGTCGGGGACAGTATGAATGATATAGCTATGATTCGTGAAGCCGGTTTCGGAGTGGCTATGGGGAACGCACAGGAAACTGTGAAAAAAGCCGCTGACTGGGTCACCGGCATCAATACAGATCATGGGGTTGCCCAAGCGATTGATAAAGTGCTGTCAGAAATGGAATAGATACTCCAATTAAAGTGCCTGATTCAATGTGAATCAGGCACTTTATCTGTCCAGAATGTCTATTCTTTTTACGTTACGTCCATACTGACTAATAAAAACAAGGATTGTACCCGAATGTATCTATTACTGGTAGTGGTTGTTTATTTGATATTCGCAAAGCTCTTTGTTGATTGGAAACGCTGGAAGGATTATTATCCAACGGTCCAATATTATATTATTTGTAATCTTACATACAATGTGATCTTTTATAACCACACACTTTGGGAATATAAAGCTGTTACTGTAGACTGGCTTAATCATACATTTATTGATCTCGTTTTCACTTTTCTTATCATTCCTGTAGTCATCATGATCTTTCTTCGTTATTTTCCATATAGAAAAAAGAAATGGCTATATCTTGCCTGTTGGATTTCTTACTTCACGTTATTGGAATACATATTTCATAAAAAAGGACTGTTTCTTTATGAAAATGGCTGGAATTTAGGATGGTCTGCCATTTTTAATTTCATCATGTTTTCAATCTTAGGATTACACCATAAAAGGCCTTTACTTGCCATCATATTATCTGTTCCAATTATCGCTATCCTTTTATTGATATTCCATCCATCGTTCCATGATTTAAAGTGAGGGTGTTTCTATGATTTCTTTTCCTACACCTGTTTTTATTGTCTTGGTTTTGGGGGTTTATTTCGCTATGGCAGTATTTATCGCTTTTTTAAAGAGGAAAGAATAGAAAAAGAAGCACCCATTAATGGACTGTAACCTATAATATGGACAGTTTATAAAAAGGGCCTATGCTGTTAGTAAATGACCTCGGTATTGAACCGGGGTCATTTTATTTAATCCCCATTGATACCTTTGATGGCGTTGGATATAGGCATCTACTTTCTCTTTCAGTTCATTCAAATTCCTACATGCTTTGTGATTAACATGATCTTTAAAATGGCCAAAGAATGACTCCATTGGAGCGTTATCCCAACAGTTTCCCTTTCTCGACATGGATTGTTGAAGTCCAGCTTCCTTTACTTTCTGTTGAAAATAGGGATGAGAGTAATGAAAACCCTGATCTGAATGAATTAAGGACCTAGGGTGGAAACCATTTTGAGAGACCTTGAGCTTTTCTAAGGTACGATAAACCAAGTCCATTCCAAGCGACGTGGAAACATGGTGAGCTACAATTTCATTTGTTGTGCTATCTTTTACGCAAGAAAGATAAGCTTTTTGACCTTTACCATAATAAATATAGGTAATGTCTGTTAAGAAGACGAGGCCAGGCTTTTCCTGTTTGAATTCACGGTTGAGTAGGTTTGGACACGTCCGGTGCTCCTGGGTCGCTTTCATCATTCGCTTATAGGGATTTGCTCTTCTAATTTTCGTCACAAGGTGAAACTTTTTCATTAACCTTCTGATTTTTTTATGATTCATGATGACATCGTAATCATTCTCTAAAAACATTTTGATTTGAAGGGCGCCTACTTTTTCATCTTCCCGTTGAAAGATAGACCGAATTAATGTGACATCTTGTTCATCTTTCGCATTTTTCCATTCTTTTTTAGCCTTACACTTTAACCAGGCATAATAACCACTTCGGCTCACCCCGATAACGGTGCATAAATAGGAGACCACGTTCTTTAATCCATACTTGTTTATCACGTGCTCGATGAGCGTATAGACCTCTTGTGGAGCTATTTTTTCTTCTTCAACGCCTGGCTTTCGAGTTCTTCTAGCTTTTTTAAGAATTCATTCTCAGCCTCTAAGTAGTTGATCCGTGCTTCGGCTTTCTTAAGCTTTTCTTCAGTTGAAAGCTCTCGTTTTGTAGGTCGTCCTTGGCTTCCCTTGCCTCTTCGTTCCCCTTCTAATCCTGCTTTTCCATACTTCTCAAAGGTTTCACGCCACCTTTTTAACGAGCGTTTGGGTTGATCTTTGCCAATAATGGCGACATCAAATCCATGTTCCTCAAAAATTTGGCTAGGAAACTTTCCTTTCTGATATTCTTCGATAGCGATCTGTTTAAATGCAGGTTGATAGCTGATAGTACGGTCTGATACACGTAACACATTTGGGTTATTCTCAAGCTGCTTCATTTCCATTTCTGTGAATATACGATTACTCACTCGCTCACTCCGTTCATTGTCTTTGTTTCATTATAAACGGGTTTTATTTCTAGAAACAGAAAGAACCCGAATAACGGGGCACTTTTTTATAAGTGACCATTATTCGGGTTACAGTTCATAAAGGATGCTTCTTTTCTTATTTGACGATGATCTCATCGTTTTCGAGTGAAATGACTACGTCCGTTATGCCATCTTCATCAAGAAGTAAATCAGCGATTTTATCTTCCACTCTTTCCTGGATCACACGACGTAATGGGCGTGCACCGAAATCAGGATGATATCCCAGCTCAACGAGTTTACTCTTCGCATCTTCGTCAATGGTTACAGTAATCCCCTGCTCTTCAAGTTCAACTTGCAACTCGACCAGCATTAGATCAAGAATTTGAAGAAGCTCTTCTCTTTCAAGAGATTCAAATTCAATGATGCTGTCAAAACGGTTCAGGAACTCCGGCTTAAAGTAGGCACCGAGTGATTGAAGAATATTCGTTTCTTTAATCGCATCTGTACCCCCTGTATTAAAACCGACCACTGCTTCCTTCTTGTCCGTCACACCTGCGTTACTTGTCATGATAATCACAGTCTCTTTAAAGCTGACCGTTCTTCCCTGACTGTCTGTAAGTCGTCCATCTTCAAGAATTTGCAAGAACATGTGCTGAACATCCGGATGGGCTTTCTCGATTTCATCCAGGAGAATGATCGAATAAGGGTTCCTTCTTACCTTTTCAGTCAATTGCCCGGATTCCTCATGTCCTACATAGCCTGGAGGTGAACCGATCAGTTTAGATACTGAGTGTTTTTCCATGTACTCACTCATGTCTAATCGAAGCATCGAATCCTTAGATCCGAATAACTCTTCTGCCAGTGTTTTCGTTAATTCTGTTTTACCTACACCTGTTGGTCCTACAAAGAGGAAAGTACCAATTGGACGATGCTTCGCTTTCAATCCTGCACGGCTGCGGCGGATCGCTTTCGCTACTTTTCTCACTGCTTCTTCCTGTCCAATTACTTTACCCGCCAGGTTTTCTTCCAGTGCTTTCATTCGTTTCCGATCATCACTTTGCAGCTTCCCAACAGGAATACCCGTTTTCGATTCAACGATCGTCTGGATCAATTCTCTTTCTACAAGTGCTTTGGAGTCTGATCCACCTTCACCAACTTGTCTTTCTAATTCTGCTTCTTGATCGCGAAGGATAGCGGCTTGTTCATAGTTCTCTTCTTTTGTTGCCAGATCCTTCTTCTCTCTTACATCTTTCAATTTTTTAAGAAGGGCAGTCTTGTCTTTACCCTCTGACTGTAGATTTACTTTAGAACCTGCTTCATCCATTAAGTCAATGGCCTTATCCGGTAAGAATCGATCCTGAATATATCGATGGGATAGTTTCACACAAGCCTCAATGGCCTCGTCTGTAAACTCAACTCCATGATAGTCTTCATATTTATCTTTTAATCCTCTAAGGATTTCAATAGCTTCTTCAGGTGTCGGCTCATTGACCATGACCTGCTGTAAACGGCGCTCAAGTGCTGCGTCCTTTTCAATTTGGCGGTACTCCTTCAATGTGGTAGCCCCAATTACTTGCAATTCACCCCGGGCTAAAGCGGGTTTTAGAATGTTTCCGGCGTCCATAGAGCCTTCAGCGGAACCGGCTCCAACTAATTGATGAATCTCATCAATAAATAACATGACGTTTTGTCTATTCTGAAGTTCGTTGATGATGGCTTTTAAACGTTCTTCAAAAGAACCGCGAACCCCTGTACCGGCAGTTAGTGAAGCAACATCCATTACATACACTTCTTTATTTAATAACTTGGATGGAACATCACCTGCTACGATTTTAAGGGCCAACCCTTCAGCTATAGCCGTTTTACCCACGCCGGGCTCACCGATGAGTACCGGGTTATTCTTATTACGGCGATTCAAAATTTCAATGACGCGGTCCACTTCTTTGTCCCGCCCGATAACAGGGTCAATCAATCCAGCTTTAGCTGCTCCAGTCACATTGCGTCCAAACTGATCGAGAACGCCATTTCCTACATTTCCGCCTTTGGTTTGAGGAGATGATTGCTGATTATGGAAACCATGATTTGGGTTTCCTCCCGTGCTCATCCCTTTAAACAACTCATCAAACGGAAATCCTCCATGTATTCCAGAAGGTGTTTGCTGCTTTTGAAAGCAAGCTGAACATATCTTCATACTGGACTTGTGACCATTCACTTGCTTATAGACTTCAACTGTTGCTTGGTTGTGTTGACATACTTGGCATTTCATTAAACATGACCTCCTATGGTTGAATTTTTATATAAATATTTTTCAGATTGTATGATGGATAAGGTCAGTGTCGTAAGTATTCAATTAAACTAAGTTTGACTTTGACTTTCTTTGACCTTGTAAACATAGTATACTTTGACCTTTTTTGACTTTCAAGATTTTTGTTTATGGGAATTTTTTCATTTTCATCCGCTGATTTGCCTGTTGAGTGAAGAGTTTAGTAGGTATAACGAAGTGAATCAAGTGATTGATTTGGACGATGGAAAAATGGATTTGACTCCATATATATAAAGAGGCTGAGACAAAACTAAATAACCACGACATAAGAACGATTTCAGTGTAGGTTCTTAATACCGCTAATGATTTCCGTGCAAGACTTCTCTTTCCGCGGGTAGCCCGTGAGCCTCCTCGGCAAGCCTGCGGGGTCTCACATAAGCTACTCTCCCCGCAGGAGTCTTCGTCTTGCACTTCAATCAACCGCTGGAAAACGCCTAATATCTAAATGTACAAGAACAAATTAAAAACCCGAACTTTCTTGCCTCCTTTATAGCAAGTTAGTTCGGGTTTTACTTAGACTAAAACAATTTTGCCCCAGCCTCATTTCTCAAATAAAAGAGAGAGAATTACTCCTCTGTCTTCCTATTAAATCTTATACTAATTCGCGATCCCAATGACGGTGTTCTGCAATGGCTACTGTGAATTCTTTTGCAAATGACTTCATGTCTTCCCCAGTTACCACACCTGAGCCGCTGACACCTGCTTCTTCCAACCAGTGTATCCCTTCATGGGTTGCACCGATCGGTTTGAAGTGAGAATACGCTTCTTTGACAAAGTAGGTTGTATCTTGATAGAACTTTTTATCTACATTCTCTCCGCCTACTACGTAAAGGCTATCAAATATTACAGATTCCCCTGTTAAGAAGGTATGGTCCACTTCAAGCTCCGTACCGTCATCCCCTATTCTCGTCCCCAGCTTGTCACTGATGATTTCCGGCTGGGTGCCAACTTCTTTAAGAGCGGATAGTACCATTTTCACCTCTTCTCCTTTAAAGCCGTTTCCTACGATGACCCCTACTTTACGGGTAGCAGGTTTCTTGATCGTATTTTCCTGGCTTAAGGCTGGAGAGGATTTGATTACTTTTGAACCTTCTCCCCTAGGAACTTTCGCACTTATCGCTTCTGCAAAACCTTTTGCCAAATCCAGGCTTACATTGGCAAACATGTCGACTACCTGCTGTTGAACCGATTTGCTCTTCACTTTTCCAAGCTCGAAACTGAAGGCTTGAATGATATGCTCTTTCTCAGGCTCACTCATGCTATTCCAGAAAAGAGTAGCTTGTGAGAAGTGATCTTTGAAGCTTTCACTTCTTGTGCGGACTTTACGCCCTTCCATTTTCTCCTGATAGTGAGTGTAGCCTCCTTCTTCCTGACTCGCAGGCGCTGGTGTATTTTTAGCAAGTGAGTTGTTATGGTAGCTCACCTGACCCTTGTTAATCGTTTGACGGCCGTATCCATCACGCTGATTATTATGGAATGGGCACACCGGTCGGTTAATAGGGAGCTCATGGAAGTTAGGTCCACCTAGGCGGATTAATTGTGTATCAGTATAGGAGAAAAGGCGTCCTTGTAATAACGGATCATTTGAGAAATCAATCCCGGGAACAACGGAACCAGGATGGAAAGCCGCTTGCTCCGTTTCTGCAAACACATTGTCCACATTCCGATTAAGGGTCATTTTCCCAACGATTTTCACAGGAACTTCTTCTTCCGGCCATAGCTTGGTAGGATCAAGAACATCAAAGTCAAAGTTAAACTCATCTTCTTCCTTAATGAGCTGAACTCCCAGCTCGTACTCTGGATAATCGCCATTTTCGATGGACTCATACAAATCACGGCGGTGGAAATCCGGGTCTTTCCCGTTGATCTTCTGAGCCTCATCCCAAACGAGAGAGTGAGTTCCCAATACCGGCTTCCAGTGGAATTTCACAAAATGCGCCTTCCCCTCCGCGTTTACCAGCCGGAATGTATGAACACCGAATCCTTCCATCATACGGAGACTGCGTGGAATCGCTCGATCGGACATTGCCCACATGATCATATGAGCGGACTCCTGGTTATTCGCTACAAAATCCCAGAACGTATCGTGGGCAGAAGCTGCCTGAGGCATTTCATTATGAGGTTCCGGTTTAAGTGCATGAACAAGATCCGGGAATTTGATCGCATCTTGAATGAAGAACACAGGAATGTTGTTTCCTACAAGATCATAATTGCCTTCTTCTGTATAAAATTTGGTAGCAAATCCACGTGCATCACGTACTGTTTCGGCAGAACCCTTGGAGCCCGCCACAGTTGAAAAACGCACAAAAACAGGGGTTCTCGTTGAAGTGTCCTGAAGAAATTTAGCCCTGGTGTATTCTTTCAAGGAGTCATAGAGTTCAAACTCTCCATGTGCAGCAAAGCCTCGTGCATGGACAATTCGTTCTGGTATGCGCTCGTGATCAAAGTGAGTCATCTTCTCGCGGAAGTGGAAATCCTCCATTAAGGTAGGTCCGCGTTCTCCAGCTTTCAACGAAAACTCATCTTCTGACACCTTCAATCCTTGATTGGTTGTAAGATGCTTACCTTCATCCTCCACTCGATACTGTTCAAGCTGTTCATCCTTACCATTCTCATTTACTTTCGTACGACGATCGTCTCCCATTCTTTCATCCCTCTCAACGATTATTAATGTTTACTATGTAAAACATTTCTGTTTCTCTAGTACCCTTGATCCTCGTAATTAAACATTTATTGGATAGTTTCGAGGAGGCCTTTTTGTAAATATTACGAATTCTCCTTTACGAACGTAACAATGTTCTGTTAAACTGATCATTAAGTATCGTAACAATGTTTTGTTACAGAAAAGAGGTGATCCCCTCATTGGAAACAGATCTTATTTCTAAGAAGGAAGTATTAGAACTGACCGGGATTTCGTATGGCCAGCTTTACCGTTGGAAACGAAAGAACATTATTCCGGAGAGTTGGTTTATTAAGAAATCAAGCTTCACGGGTCAAGAAACATTCTTTCCCAGGGAAAAAATGCTGTCACGAATCGATACAATCAAAGAAATGAAGGATGATTATTCACTGGATGAACTATCCGATTTCTTTTCACCAAATCCAACTAAGATTGAAGTCCGTGCAGATGAATTACCTTTGCACAACATTCTATCGGATCATACCTTATCCTTCTGCACAGCATTTCTACCGGCAAGAAAGGTATTTGAGTTTCCTGATATATTAAATATGTTGATCATTGAGAAGGCGAAAAGGATACAAATCCCAAGAGAAGAACTGCAAACCTTATTCCTTTTTCTTCATGAGAAGTTCACTCCATTGAAAGATTCTTCCCTTGAACTTGTAGGTCTTCGTAAAGGGGAGGAATATATATGGGTACTCCTTCCTCTTCATTCCGAATTGCTTGTTGACCATTTAGCACATACCGTATTGAAATTTGATTTACAACAGTTGATGGAAGAATTGAAAATCACGTTAACGAATTCAAAAGGGGTTTAACGTCCCTGAAATGGAGGAGAAAAGAATGAATACAATTGAAAAGAAAGAACTGCATGACTTGAAGATTAGTGGATCCGGAACGTCCGGCGGAGGAAAATTTGATTCAGTAAAGATTAGTGGAAGCGGAAAAATCGTTGGCGATATCGACTGCCACGAGCTAAAAATTTCAGGTTCAGGTACGATTTCAGGTGACGTAAAAGCGGGATACATTAAAACAAGCGGTTCTTCCACCATTAAAGGTGATACGAAAGCAGAAACGATTACAACAAGTGGAAGCTCCAAATATGATGGCTCAGTGATGGCGGCAGAAATGAACACAAGTGGATCAAGCATTGTGTCGAAAGACCTTATCTTTAAGACATTCAAGGTAAGCGGATCATGTAGGGTTGGAGGAAAAATTCAAGGGGGATCGATTAAAGCAAGCGGTTCTTTAAGGGTTGAAAAAGATTGTGAAGTCGAAGCCTTTTCATCTTCCGGCTCGGTCCATATCGAGGGGCTGTTGAACGCTGACCGGATTCGAATTGAAATCAATCATGAATCCTCCATTAAAGAAATCGGTGGCGAGACGATTGAAGTAAAACACCACAACTCGAACGGACTGATCAAACAAGTGGTTAACTTCTTTCTCCAAAAGGAAGATTGCTTATTTTCAGAACTGATCGAAGGTGACGAGGTGTATCTTGAGAACACGAAGGCGAAACTCGTTCGTGGTAAAAATGTTGTGATCGGTGAGAATTGTGACATTGATACGGTTGAATATTCAGGTAACCTGGATGTGAAGAAAGATAGTCGAATCGGGGAAAAGGTGAAGATTTAAATGATAACATAACTATGCACAGGGATGGGTTTTACCATCTCTGTTTTTTATGTAAACCTCCGTCATTACGATTCATTAACATGCATAATCGAAATTTCATATTTTTATTCTGAATGTTCTGCTATATTAATAGGTATATAGTACAATCCTATGCGAAAGCTGGAGGCCATTATGACTCGTCTTACGGATTACCTTATTGTCATGTCTTTCGATTGTTTATCTGCTTTGGATTACCCCATTATTAAGGATCTTCCCCACTTTCAAGAACTGCTTGCCCATGGATCCTTTTGCAAAAATGTCGAGACCATCTACCCTTCTGTGACATATCCCTGTCATGCAACAATCGTCACCGGTAAGTTCCCTAACCGGCATGGTGTTGTAAACAATACTCTCCTTCAGCCAGGTCGGATTTCTCCTGATTGGCATTGGCATCGAAGCGCTATTAAGGGTACCACCTTATATGACGAAGCAAAGAAAGCTCAGATGACCACTGCCTCTCTTCTCTGGCCTGTTACAGCCAAAGGGGACATTGATTATAACATGCCGGAGATTTTCGCCAATCGCTCGTGGCATAACCAAATTCTTGTATCCCTGTTCAATGGCAGCCCTCTCTATCAATTACACATGAACCGTCTCTTTGGTCACATCCGTAATGGCCTGAATCAACCGGAGCTTGATGATTTCGTTCTTGAATCGACGGTTGCAACGATCAAAAAGAAACCAGACCTATTGCTTGTCCACTTTACCGACCTTGATACACAGCGTCATTATCATGGGTTTTATTCAGAAGAAGCACATGCTGCCATTCGTCGTCATGATGCCCGTTTAGGGAAAATCATTCGGGCATTAAAGGAAAACGGCATGTATGATCAGTCAACCATTGTTGCTCTTGGAGATCATAGTGCATTGGATGAATCGAAGGCTATTCAATTGAACGTCCTTTTCAAGGAAAATGGGTTAATCACAATGAATGCCAGGGGAAAGGTAACCGATTGGAAAGCATATTGCAAAGGCTGTGATGGATCGGCTTACGTGTACACAAAGGATCAGAAAACGATGGAAGTTGTGCAATCCCTTGTTTTCGAGCTCCAAGGTGACCCTTCTAACGGAATTGAAGCCATTCTCACTGGTGAAGAAGCAGGGAGAAAAGGAGCCGATGAACATTGTTCGTTTATGCTCGAAGCACGACACGGTTTTTACTTTAAAGATTCTTTAGCAGGATCCTTCATTCATACCATCACCCCGGAGGATGTGGAGGAAAAACGTTATACGTATGGATCTCACGGGTATTCCCCTGATAAAGAAGACTACTCCACCATCTTCATGGCTTCCGGAAGAGGGATCAAGTCAAATGTTGAAATTCCTTTTATGCATTTAGTAGATGAAGGCCCAACACTAGCACGCCTGCTCGGCCTTAGCCTGGGTACAACAGATGGAAAAGTGATCGAAGATTTGTTGGATATATAAAGAAGAGACTTTGTTTCCTTAGGGGGAAAAACAATGAAGCGTTTCTCAAAAGAAGAAAATAGCTGGATCTTTTATGATTGGGCAAACTCAGCGTATTCCATTATCATTTCGACAGCGGTCTTTCCGCTATTTTATAAGGCTGCCGCTACTAATGCAGGGGTCAGTGCCGCTAATTCCACTGCTTATTTAGGCTACACCATTGCGATTGCCACCTTTATCCTCGCTATGATCGGTCCGATCCTGGGAACGATTGCCGATTATGAAGGCTACAAGAAGAAATTCTTTACCTTCTTCTTTGCCCTCGGTGTTACATTTACTGCACTGCTTGCTTTCGTTCCAAGTGATCAGTGGCTGCTTTTGTTAATTTTTTATACAGTGGCAGCGGTAGGTTCAGCTGGTTCCAATGTTTTCTATGATGCCTTTTTAACTGATGTAACGACAGAAGAGCGAATGAACAGGGTGTCATCCCGTGGATTTGGATTCGGGTACATCGGGAGCACGATTCCGTTTATCTTAAGCATCGCCATCATCATATTATCTCAAAATGGGGTACTTCCTTTCTCCGTTACCATCGCCAGTAAAATCGCGTTCATCATTACCGCTTTATGGTGGGGACTCTTTGCCATCCCCTTAATAAAAAATGTCCATCAGCGCTACTTTATTGAGCGTGAAAAGAACCCCGTCGCCAATAGCTTTAAGCGTCTCGGTAAAACGATGAAAGAAATCAGGAAATACCGTGCACTATTTTTGTTTCTTCTTGCTTATTTCTTTTATATTGACGGAGTCGGCACCATCATTACGATGTCCACTGCATACGGAACGGATCTCGGAATCACATCCACTAATCTCTTGATCATCCTGTTTGTGACTCAGGTGGTGGCTGGACCTTTTGCTATCCTTTACGGGAGGCTGGCAGAGAAATTCACGGGGAAAAAGATGTTGTATGTAGGAATTTTCGTTTATATCATCGTATGCATTTATGCTTATTTCCTGGAGACTACAATGGATTTCTGGATCCTTGCAATGCTCGTTGCTTCTTCCCAAGGCGGCATCCAGGCATTGAGCCGGGCATACTTTGCAAAATTAATTCCGAAGAAAAATGCCAATGAATTCTTTGGATTCTATAATATCTTCGGTAAATTCGCCTCGATCCTCGGACCATTGTTAGTGGCGGTCACCGCCCAAGTGACAGGCAAGTCCAATAGCGGTGTTTTCAGTCTCGTCGTCCTCTTTATCATCGGACTTGTCATACTTGCCTTCGTCCCTGAGCCGAAAGGAAATGAGATTGAGAAGCCTACAATTGTATAATAAGAGAGCCTGAACACATGTGTTCAGGCTCTTCCCTTTGTTTAAAATGTATGAGCAGCATCCTTCGCTCTTGCAATGGCATTTTCTTTGATCTCTTGGGCTTTATCAGGCATCGCTGCATGCCCCTCCACAAATACACCCTCGAAGGAAGGTACACCGAAAAATTGCATGATGATGTCCAGATAACGATGCCCCATTTCCATGCCGGCTGCAGGCCCTTCTGAGTAAATCCCGCCTCTTGCCTGGATATGAATAGCTTTCTTGTCTGTCAGTAATCCTACCGGTCCCTGCTCTGTATACTTAAAGGACTTACCGGCAACTGCTACAGAGTCAATATACGCTTTCATCACAGGCGGGAAGGAAAAATTCCACATTGGTGTAACAAATACATATTTATCTGCAGAAATAAATTGTTCTGATAACTCATTCAGACGATTCACTTTCGACTTTTCTTCCGATGAAAGCTCCTCAAATCCTTTTCCAGTTTGCAGTTTCCCCCATCCACTAAATACATCAGCGTCAATATGGGGAATATGTTCACGGTACAAATCAATGTGAACTACTTGATCGTCAGGATTCACTTCTTTGTAGGTATCCATAAATGCTTTCGCTACCGCCATGCTGTACGATTGAGTATCATCATGGGGATGTGCCGTAATATATAGTACTTGTGCCATTCTTCATCCATCCTTTACTCATATTTTCCGCTGTATTATTTTGTGAGAAAAAAATGGAATTATTCAAGATTTATCATCTTAGCAAAAAAAGAATGCTGTCCGATAGACAACATCCGATTGTTCATAGGTTTTAATCGTTTCTTACTCTTCCTCTGCGGAAGCTTCAAAAGGGTTTCCCCCGATATTCTTTCTCATTTCAGCTGTTAGTTCAAATGGAGTGTTCTCTTGTGCTTCCCCTGTTGCGATTTGGTGACTGCCATCATAATGAAATGGTTTACCTTCCAATGTCGACACCTCCGTTTTACTGTAGTTTTACCTTTATGTATGAATTTATTCGATTCGACCCGTATCCGGCAGGACCAACCTTTTCCCTAGTATTATATACTCATTATACTACATTTATTTCCAGTATATATCCTTTTTTCCCATTTTATATTGATATTTTTTATTTTCTATAACTACCACATGTTCATGAGAGGATTTGGCCACTTGTTTCGTTTCCTTGACAAGTTGCTCGATAAGCCGGTGACATTGCTGTGCTCCCTTTACGAGAAGAGGAACGCCAATCCAATCGATCCCTAATTCTCTTGACAAAAAACCTCCTGCTGTCATGAGTGGCGGGACCGTGGGAGAGGTATTGGAAAGAATGATTTTTTCATTACTTCCATATCTCCTGATCAAGATGGTACTTAAGTCCGTCATTGCAGGAACAACATATCTAGAAGATCTCCTTCCAATCGTATACACTGGATTATTCTCTTCATCCATCCCTCGATAGAGTATTTGCCCCGCTTCTTTTTTCGTTAGCTGATTGAAGTAAGGAACAGAAAGGATGTCTTCCTTTGTCAGGGCTGTTGGTTTTAACAGACGCAGATGATAGGCAGCTGCCAGGGATGTTGTATGAGTTCCGCCAAAGTCATTGTAGATATATATCATTGGACCACCCTAGAGAAAATCGTTTATTACAGTATGAGCTTAACAGGCGAAATATATGCTGAACGTGAGCACCAATTAAGAAAAAAATTCATAAAAAAAACAGAGCCATCTACATCTGATGTCTCTGTTTTCCTTCAAGGAATCGCTTTTGTTTCCTTCTGATGACGATCTCTTCAAGGGTACCGGATCCACATACTACCCCAAGTACGATGAATATCAGCCCGATCAAATGATAATATGTAACGATTTCATTTAAGAATAGGGCTGCTCCAACAAGAGAGAAGAAGGTATTTAGATTAAGGAAAATCGACGTTTCGGCAGCACCGATTTTTCCAATCGAGTGATTGTAGATCATATGCCCGACTGCGGTTGCTAATATGGCTGAAGCAAAGAATAGAAGCCATATGGAGTTTGGGGCACCTCTCAGTTCTTTCAATGCTCCCGGCTCTGTGACCAAACTAATCGCAAACAAGACAATGGAACCAAACACCATCATATACCCCGTAAGTAATCGAGGGTCCAATGTTTTGGCTGCCCGGCTGATGATAATGAAGCTTAAGGCCTGTGAAAAGATGGAGATAAAGATAAACAGATCCCCGGTCTTAAGTCCAGCTAACCCCTCTCCGCCTGACAACACAATGATTGTGACACCGACACTACCAGACAGAAACCCGAGGATTTTAATCACTGTAGGCCGGTTCCGCAGGAGGATCGTCGCCATTAAAGCAGTCAACAACGGACCGGTTCCCAATATGAGTCCACCGTTTGTCGACGACGTACCTGTTAAACCAACAGATAAAAAATAATGATGACTGACCACATTCAACAAGCCACCTGAAATAATGAACAAGAACTCTTTAGCCGTTGGTTTTCTTAATTTCCTCATAAAACCAAGAATGATAAATACGGTAATCCCTGCTGTGAAGATGCGGAGTGAAGTAATCGTTACAGGCATAAATTCACTCACCAATACCTTTAATGCAGGAACGTTAAAGCCCCAAACCAACATGATCAACACAAGTATCAAATATGTTTGCCACTTTTTCACTTCCCTGAGGCCTTCTTTCTGTATTTAGTATTCACCCATCATAGCACCCCATGAAGTTCCCTGCCAGAAAATAAATTCGATTCGTGAAACAATTTTTGTAATAGACCATCTTCCTAAACCCGGACTATGCTATAGTTAAAGGTCGAAAGGGGTTTTGTAAAATGACAAATCAACAACTACCGCCAAAAACGTGTACAATCGACCGTCTAGTTACTAAAACTGAGGACGTTGAGAAAGTGATTAAGGGTGAAAAAACGGCGACCCGCAGAAACGGACGATACGCTGATATTGGAGAAATCATGGAGCTTCAAGGAAAGAAATACATAGTAGAAAGCGTCTACTCCCAATCACTTGGTGAGTTGACAGATGACCACGCCAAACAAGAAGGGTTTCAATCGGTAGAGGAATATAAAGAAGCCATCCTCTCTTATCACCCAGGCATGCCATGGCACCCGAGCATGAAAGTATGGGTGCACGAATTCACATTAGTGAACGAATAGAGTACAACGGATGGAGTATTTATTATACAGAACGCTCATCTATCTTCATGTGATCAGCGTCGTGGCTTCCATCGGCCCATTTTTCATTCTATTGCCGATGATGAAAAAATTACGGTCGGCTTCTGAGTACGTGCTTCCCTCGTACTTGGACACGTTCCGCTTCACGGTCCAACTTTCCAAGCATGCAGGGCATGTTCTCGTCGGAACAGGAATTCTCCTGGTTATACTCGGACCTTGGACGTGGAGTACACCGTGGATCATCATGACCCTTGTCATTATGTTCTGCTCCCTGTTCTTTCTCGCCAGAGCATTCTCACCGACACTTCGAAAATTTGGAGAGAAGGATGCTAACCGGGAATGGCTGGTGAGGAAATTAAATAGAACAGTATGGACTTATCTCATTCTCTTGCTCGCGATGCTGTGGTTTATGGTCGTGAAGCCTAGCTTGTGGATGTAATGGAGTTGACTCATAGCGTGTACCAGGTACAATGGATGTCATTTGTACCTGGTACACGCTATTTTTGAAGATAAATTAACTAGTCTCCATGACCCCATCATCATCAATACTCCCGAACTGCTACAGTCCTTATCTTAAAAATAAAATAATAATACTTATATACAATAATCAAACTCAGGATCACCTTCACAATCATGCGATCCGATAAAATCAGCGGTATGAGAATCATGATGTCTGAAAAAATTAGCAGCGTTACCTTCTGGCGCAGTGTCATGGATCGATGACGAATAAATCCTTCTAAATGCTTCTTATATACACTGGTACCTTTAAACCAGACCTCAAAACGTTCAGATCCCCTCACAAAGAAAAAGGATGCTAACAATAGTAATGGAGTCGTTGGAATAAGGGGCAGCACGATGCAAACAATTCCTAATCCCATAAATAATAAACCTAATAATATATAAATCATTTTCTTAATTTTTTTTATTACGGCCACTCCTTTTTAACCCTTCATTCCCTCTCTATTCTATTCATGATGATATATGCTGGCAAGATACAGAAAAAGAATCTGACATTGGTGAAGTATTCGCTCACACCATTATCAGATCCTCTCTTCTATTCATTCTCCCTATTCTCTTTTCCCTTCGACTCCAAAACCTTCATAAAATAGGCCGTAGGAAGCAGCAACCCGATGGCAGCCTCAAGCAGTGCAAAGAATCGGATATGTCCTGTCGGGATGTAATCTCCGTACCCGACAGACAGGATCGTCACCCCGCTATAATAGAGATAATTGAGAAACGTATGCTCCACCGGCTTGCCACTTGGTGAACTGATACGCAGCATCGGACTCTCTAATGAAAGGGCATAATAGAGTACAGCAAATGCGATCATGATACTGAGAAGTACAAAAAACAGCTTATAAAAAAGTGTTGTACTAAAATAACTGTACTTGAAATGCTTATCCTTAAAGAAATAAATTAAGTTTACCAGGATGAATATGATAGCTCCGATTGTAACGATGCTTGCCAAAACGTTTGAATCCTCCTCTTTCATGTACTATGTTTCATATACCACGTGTTGTATGTTTGAAACTAAACTATAGTAGATTCTCATCTCCCCTTGTACAAACCAATCAACTCTTTTATTCTAGTAATAATAGAATTTTCCGAAAAGAAGGAACCTGCAATGAAAAAGTTCTCACTTCAATCCAAGATTATCGTTATTGTATTAGCACTTCTTTCAATATTGATTTTATCCCTATCAATCATCTATTTCAGGATGTTGTCCGATACATTAACGGACTTGAAAGGGAAACAAGCACTGGCGGTGGCACAATCTGTATCTAAGATGCCCGCTGTCATCGAGGCATTTAATGCAAATCAGCCCGAAGACATCATCCAGCCCTTAGTAGAAGATATTCGAAAAGAAACAGGGGCCACCTTTATTGTTGTCGGCAATAGAGACTCTGTTCGCTACTCTCATCCCATGCCTGAACGGCTCGGGAAAAAGATGGTCGGTGGGGACAATGAAAGAGCCTTAATAAGGGGTGAATCTTATGTTTCCCATGCAATGGGGTCATTAGGACCATCTGTTAGAGGTAAGGTTCCCATAAGAAACTCCCAAAACGAAATCATTGGAGTAGTGTCAGTCGGATTTCTTGAAGACAGTATCCGTGATATCGTCATTCCCTATCGTACTAAGGTACTGATTCTCGTCACCATCATCCTATTGATCGGAATCATCGGCTCCTTTTTTATAGGGAAAGGAATCAAGAAAGCGATCTTCGGTTTGGAACCTGCTGAAATCGCCATGCAGTTCAAGGAAAAGCGGGCCATCATCGAATCGGTCCGGGAAGGGATCATTGCAATCGATCAACATGGATCGATTACGGAAATAAATGCTAAAGCCCACAGTATCCTGGCTCTTGATCATCAATCCTCCAATAGGGGGAGAAATATTTTAGAAGTCATTCCCGATACGAAAATGATGGATGTTCTGGAAACGCGAGAAAGCCAGCTGGATGATGAAATTTCATTAAACCATCATGACCTCATCGTCAACAGGCTCCCTATTTTTGAAGAGGAAGAAATCGTCGGAGTGGTAGCCAGCTTCAGGAGAAAAGATGAAATCGATCAGCTCACTAAAGAACTCTCTCAGGTTCAAGAATATGCAGGCATATTGCGCTCACAGACACATGAATACAGAAACAAACTGAATACGATTGCAGGCCTCATTCAACTTCACCATCACGAAGAGGCATTAGCCCTTATACAGGAGGAATCCTCTGGATATGAAGACTTAATTCAATTTCTATTGAAAGCGGTTCCTGATCCTGTCCTGGCTGGCCTGATTATTGGAAAATATAATCGGTCTCAAGAGTTGAAGGTCTCTTTCTCAATTCATCCTGATAGCTCAATTACAACGCCACTTATAGATGTGCAGCAGGAAAAGTTGATTACCATCATTGGGAACATTCTTGATAATGCCTTTGAAGAAGTCTTATCCCAGCCATTGCATATCAGGCAGGTTCAATTGTTTATGACTGATTTAGGTGATGATTTTATTTTTGAAATAGAAGACAGCGGTGCAGGAATCCAGGATATAGACTCAATATTTGAAAGGGGCTATTCTACAAAAGCCGGCAAAGACAGGGGCATCGGTCTTCACCTGGTGCAAAGATGTGTGGAGCATCTGAACGGGTATATGACATTGGAAAATAGTGAACTTGGGGGCGCTTTGTTTACGATAAGTATTCCGAAGCAACATTAGGGGGAGAAAGTATTGCGTAAGTGGAACGTATTCATTATAGAAGATGATATTCAAACAGCTGAGATCAACAGTCAGTACATCGCTCAAATGGAAAGATTTCAGGTAGGCGGTATCGCCACTACCATCGCAGAAGCCAAGAAAGTCTTACCTGTTGTTAATCCTGATTTAATCTTACTTGACGTGTACTTTCCTGATGGAACCGGCAGTGAATTTCTCTGGGAGATCAGAAAGCATTATCGCAGTACAGATGTCATCCTCGTCACAGCAGCAAAGGAAACCGAACATATTTCCAATGCCATCCGTGGCGGGGCATTCGATTATATCCTGAAGCCCATCATCTTTAGCCGATTTCAGGATACTCTACTAAAATATCAACAGTATAAAGAGAGAATGAATGATTCTCAAGTAGAAAATCAATTTGAAGTGGACACCTTGTTTAATAGAGAGAAAAGCACGAGTAATATTCAAATCGTCCAATCCCCCCCGAAAGGGATTGATACGATTACATTGGATTCCATACTCAAAAGGATAGGAACCACCGATCACGGTCTAGGCTATACGGCTGAGGAAATGGCCGGGGAAGTCGGCGTGACCCGTACAACGGCCAGGCGCTATCTGGAGTATCTTGTTTCCCAAAAGAAAATCAAAGTGGAGCTTACCTATGGAGGTGTTGGGAGACCTCAGAGAAAATATTTCTTTCAAGAATAAGAGAAAAGCAGTGAGGCATTGGGGGCTTCACTGCTTTTCTATTGATTATGCTTCTTTCTTCAGATCCTGACTTTCCGTGGCCTTCCTTCTTCTAATAAATCCTAAAATGGTAGGGAGAACAAGTGAAAGGAATGAAACGATCAGTAATCCTATGGTGATATTACTTTGAAAAAACACACTGTAAGATCCGTTTGAGATCGTCATCGCCTGTCTGAAGGATTGCTCCATCATCCCCCCCAATATAAACGCCAGAATAAATGGTGGCGCAGGGAATTTAAACATTTTCAACAAATAGCCTAACACGCCAAATCCTACAAGCAAGTACAGATGGAACGTGTTGAAGCTGACTGCGTATACCCCTATTAAACAGAACACAATGATCAATGCGATCAACAGCTGTTTCGGAATATATAAGATTTTTGCCAGTACCGGAATGAGCGGTAAGTTAAGTATCAATAGAAAAAGATTCCCGATATACATACTTGCGATGACTCCCCAGAAAACGTCCGGGTGATCCTGAAGCATTAATGGTCCAGGCTGCACTCCTACAACAAGTAAGGCACCCAGCAGTACAGCAGTGGTTCCAGAACCCGGTATCCCTAATGTTAACAAGGGAACGAACGCCCCGCTTGTCGCTGCATTATTGGACGTTTCTGGGGCGGCTAGTCCCTTGATATTCCCTTTTCCAAAAGAAGATGGATCTTTGGATAAACGTTTCTCTGAAATATAGGAAAGGAATGAAGCGATCGTTGCCCCGGCTCCAGGCAGTACCCCCAAAATAAACCCAAGGACGGAATGACGGCCAATCGGTCCTGCCATCTCCTTTAATTCCTTCTTCTCAAGCTTTAAACTTCCTACAGCCTTCTTCCCTTTCAATGTATTTTCATTCCGCGAAATAATCAACTGACAAACCTCGGATAATGCAAATAATCCTAAAGCAATGATCAGAAAGTCGATTCCCTCTAATAAACCCGGGTTCCCGAATGTGAAACGCTGTGTACCTGTTTGCTGATCGATCCCGACAGTTGCAATGATCAATCCAATCGTCGCCGAGATCAGTGCTTTATTGGTGGACCCTTCAGATAAACTGGATATCGCTGTCAGTCCCAGGAGCATCAGAGCGAAATACTCAGTTGGTCCAAACGTAATGGCAAGCTTAGCCATATAAGGAGCCACTAACATAAGTGCCACCACACTTATTGTTCCACCCGCAAAAGACGATATGGCGGCTATGGCGAGTGCTTTGCCTGCCTTCCCCTGCTTTGCCATGGGATATCCGTCAAAAGCTGTTGCCACTGTCCCTGAAATACCAGGCGCATTTAATAGAATTGAAGAAGTCGAGCCGCCAAACACGGCACCATAATAAACCCCTGCCATCAGAATCAAGGCGGAAGCCGGAGACATCCCATAACTCAGGGGAATCATGATCGCAATGGCGCTGATCGGACCCAATCCTGGCAGCATCCCGATAATCGTTCCAGCCAATACCCCGATAAATGCGAAAAATAAGTTTTCCGGGGTAAAAGCTACTTGAAATCCATATAAAATACTTTCAATCATGCCCGTCACCTCCTAAAAGGGTAGAATCCCCTGTGGTAAAGTAATGTTGAGTAAATAGTTAAATGAATAATACATGATGCCTGAAAATAGAAAGGCTACTAATACCGTAGTGAGTTTCTTTTTGAATCCCAATACAAACGGGATAACTAACAAAAATAGAATAGTAGATAATAAAAATCCTATCGGTTCCAGTAAAAATATATATACGAGCAATGCTCCTAATACTGATATTAGAATGATGACATCTTCTTTTTTCACATAACGTCTTTTCTTATCTTCTTCTGTATCATCCTTCGCCTGGAAAAACAGGACAACCGCTAAAATAATGAGCAGAAATCCAAGCCCTTTTGGAAGGACATCACTATCGATAATGGCGTATGGAAATGCAGGAAGCTGAAAGCTGAGAGCTAAATAGATCCCGGAAAAAACTAGTAAAAGTATTGAGATAATCCGATCTGGCTTTGTCCTCATGTGATTCACTCCTAATCATGAAAAGGAAGGAGCAGATGTTTCTGCTCCAGACCCCATTATTTTTTCAAGCCGATTTCCTCCATTAATGCTTCAATTTCTTTGTACTCTTCATCCAGGAAGGTACTGAACTCTTCTGAAGACATGTAGTTGTCCGTCCAGCCAAACTTGTCCCGCATTTCCTTCCACTGATCCGTTTCGATCATGTCTTTAAACGCTTTCTCATAATAAGAAACGGCATCGGGATCCATATCCTTTGGACCTAAGAATCCACGCCACACAACAAATTCATCATCAATCCCTTGTTCTTTTAACGTCGGGAACTCTGAAACCGTATCTCCTTCCAAACGTTCGGGAGCTGTTATCGCCAGAACCTTCACTTTACCTGCACGGGCTTGTTCAGAAGCTTCCGCAAGGCCCGTCGAGTACACATCCACTTTTCCTCCGAGGAGCATGCTCATTCCAGATCCGTCTTGAGCGGAAACATACTTCAACTTTTTAACATCTACACCTGCTGCCTTAACCGCTTTTACGAACTGCATATGATCCATGCTTCCCGGTGAAGATACCCCTACAATGGATACTGATGTCGGATCCTTTTTTAATGCATCGACAAGATCATTCATCGTATCGAAAGGTGAATCCGCGTCTACAACAAAGGCTGCATAGTCAGCAATCACCCCGGCTATAGGTGTGAAGTCTTTATGAGACAATGTCGACTGTCCATTAAGTGGAACAAAGAACATCGGTGGAGACGTAACGAACATCGTGTGGTTATCTCCTTTTTTACTATCAATATATGACCAGCCGACAGAGCCCCCACCACCTGGTTTATTAACTACAGCCATGCGCTCTTCAATGATTTTCTGTTCTTCCATTACCTTTGAAACGGTCCTGGCCGTCGTATCCCAACCTCCGCCGGCACCTGCTGGAGCAACGACTTCAATTGGTTTAGACGGGCTCCATTCCCCATCACTTTCAGAATTACTTGCAGAATTCTCCCCTCCGCACGCCGTTGTGACAACTAGTAAACTCGATAAAATAATAGCCATGATGCCTGTTTTCATTTTCATCAACCATTTCCCCCTTAGAATATTATTGATAACGCTTTCATTATAGAAAATTCAGAAACTTAATAAAATAAATCGTAAATAAACGGCAAAAGGAACTTTGTGGGTATATTGTTTATAAAGTTCATGGAATTGACTCATGTCGTATTTAAAAGAAAAATGTCAAAAAAGAAAGCTCCATCTCATAGTAAAAGAGAGATGGGGCTTTTCTATCATTTAGGTATACTTATCCTTCATTGATTATTTAGTACTAATTGGAAATATTCACCTTAGAAATAATAGCAGTTCAATATTCTATCAATTGTGGTAATATAGATTAGTTAGTGTTTCGTTCATAGTTTAGTAGAATCAAGGAGGAACTGAATATGGATTTCTTATTTCCACTTGGACTTGCCATCTCATCCGGAGCTATCATTGCACTATTAAAAATCATTGCAATTGATATCATACTATCTGGGGATAACGCGATTGTCATCGCTATGGCAACAAGAGGGTTACCGAAAGAACATCAAAACAGAGCGATTTTCTGGGGAACAGCAGGAGCTGTCATCCTGCGCATTTTCTTTGCTGCCATTATTGTTTACTTATTAAAAATTCCTTATGTTCATCTGATCGGCGGGCTCCTTCTTTTATGGATCGCCTATAAAGTACTGGTTGAAGGTGAAGAAGAAGCCAATATTAAATCTCACACAGGCCTTAGACAAGCGATCACGACCATCATTATCGCAGATGCCGTCATGAGCCTTGATAATGTGGTGGCCGTTGCGGGTGCAGCACATGGACATATCGGTATGATTGCCCTGGGCGTATTCATCTCGATTCCAATTATGATATTCGGATCAAAAGCGATTGTTAGAGTACTTGAAAAATATCGATGGATTGCCTATCTAGGTGCAGGAATTCTAGCATTTACAGCAGGTGAAATGATTGTCAGAGACGATAAATTCTTAAATATACTTAATATCCATCATGGTCCGGTTACGTATTTAATCACAATCGGTCTTACAGTTGGGGTTTTACTCATTGGATACTTAGTAAATAAGAAATCTGTTTCACCCCACAATAAAAACGTTGAACAATATAATGCTTAATTCCAAAAGATGCTTACATTTGTAGGCATCTTTTTTGTTTTATGAAAGAAACTTTTGGGGATACTATAGGGCAGTTGATAGAAGTGAGGACGTGTTCGTTTGGATTTCTTTATGAGTAAGGAATCATTGACTTCCCTTGAATGGATATTACGCGCTATTTTTGGATTCATCTTTCTAATTGTCATAGCTAAATTAATGGGACAACGATCGATTTCACAGTTAAGATTCCTTGATTTTGTTATGGCCCTCCTAATAGGGAACATCATGGCTCACCCATTATCTGACGAAGGACTGGGGTTGAAAGGTTCCATGCTCACCATGGGTACATTAGTGGCACTTTATCTTATTGGGGTATACCTCAGTATGCATTCAACCTTCATACGGAAAATACTCGACCCCTCCCCTATCCCATTGATCGATAACGGGGAAATCCTTTATCAAAATCTCAAGAGAGCACGAATACCTTTAGACAGCCTTTTGTCTGAATTAAGAAAGCAGCAGACGGAAGAAGTTGAGAATGTGGCGTTGGCCCTGTGGGAAACTGGCGGAGAAATATCCGTATTTCTCAAACCACAATACCAGCCTGTGACTCAAAAGGACCTTTCCCTATCTCCAAAGGGGTTCGATCTTCCCATGCCTATTATTGAAGATAGGAAAATCAATCAATCTCTATTACTGAAACTGGAAAAGGATGAACACTGGCTGCATGATCAGCTCAAAATCTCTTACAGTGTCACCGTGCATGATGTATTACTTGCCACGATTGATAAACAAGAGCACATTAAGATCTATTTGTATAAATAAAGCTCCCTTCACATGTGGAGGGAGCTTTATTCATTATTTCATCATCTGCCTGACCAGTTCTTTATTTCTCTTCTTGAATACTTCGTTATGGGAAGAGACCATGGCGACTTTATTTGCTTCAGGTTGAATGAATTGCTTCGCTTTATTGACTGCGTTGGCAGCGTCCTGGAATGCTCCTGCAATCAAGTTCACTTTTCCGTCGTGTTTCAAGATGTCACCCGCTGCGTAAAGACCTTCTATTGAAGATTCACTGGTAGTCGTACCAGCTATGTAATACTGATCGATCATGTCGATATTCAATGAACTATTTTTAAGCAGGGAAGTATCTATTTCATACCCATGATTTATGATTACTTCATCAATAGGTAAATAGGAAACCTCTCCTGTCTGATGATTGGTCAGTTGCACCTTTTCAATAGCTTCGTGATCGGCGGCCGCAATCAGCTTGGTAATCGATGTGTTGAGCAGGCAGGTGGCCGAGCTGTTCATGAGCTGGGCACACTGAGCTTCGTGTCCGTTCAATGCTTCTTTTCGATAGGTAACATACACTTTCTTCGCAACGGGTTCTAATTCATTTGCCCAATCGATGGCTGAGTTCCCTCCACCTGATATAATGACCGTCTTATCTTTAAACCTTTTTAATGACTTGACTGTGTAGTTTAAATTAGAAACTTCAAATCGTTCTGCCCCTTCAATATCAAGCTTTTGAGGGTTGATGATTCCGCTTCCCACTGCGATGATGACCGTCTTTGAGTAGTGCTTTTCCCCTGATGAACCTTCTAATATAAAGATACCTTCTTCATTGCGTGTAATGGATTCAACTTTTTCGTTCAAGACGACAGACGGATCGAAAGTCAATCCTTGTTGAACAAGCTGATCAATTAATTTCGCCCCGGGAATCGGAGTGAGTCCCCCTACATCCCAAATCATTTTCTCAGGATACACATGTATCTTTCCACCTAATGATGGCTGAAACTCGATGATTTTTGTTTTCATTTCTCTAAGTCCACTATAGAAAGCAGAGTAAAGTCCCGCTGGACCTCCCCCAATGACTGTCACATCAAATAGTTCGTGATTATCCATTTCCGTCCACTCCTTGAGTAACCAAAATATAATTGATTATCATTCTCAATTACATCCTACATCTTTTTTTATGCTTTGACAATAGAAATTTCTATTGACATTAGTAAAAAAGGATTATAGTATTTAAGTTGTTCGAGACTGAGAATCATTATCATTTTATTAATCTATAAATGGAGGTCTTAATATGGTTCGCCTCTATACAAACGAATTAAACATTGGCTACGGTGAACGCCTCATCGTGAAAAACTTAAGCGTGGACATCCCTGATAAAAAAATCACAACCATCATAGGTTCGAATGGATGTGGAAAATCGACTTTACTGAAAGCGATTACCCGTATCATCCCACATCACTCTGGTAACGTCCTGTTAGATGGTGAAAACATTTCTAAAGGGAACACAAAGGAATTAGCGAAGAAGATGGCGATTCTTCCGCAAACCCCTGAGAGTGCCAGTGGACTGACGGTTGGGGAATTGGTTTCATATGGTCGTTTCCCTCATCAAAAAGGTATGGGCCGTCTATCGAAGAAAGATTATGACGTGATCAACTGGGCTCTTGAAGTGACAGGAACCCTGGAATTTAAGTATAGGGAAGTCGATGCCTTATCAGGAGGTCAACGACAACGAGTCTGGATTGCCATGGCTCTCGCCCAGGAAACAGATATCATCTTCCTCGATGAACCAACTACATATTTAGATATGGCCCACCAGCTGGAAGTTTTAGAGCTTTTACAAAAGCTTAATAGAGAACAGGAACGCACCATTGTGATGGTCCTCCATGATCTAAATCAAGCTGCACGATTTGCCGACTATATCGTTGCTCTAAAAGAAGGAGAAATCGTGAAAGCCGGAAATTGTGAGGAAGTCATCACCCATGATGTCCTGAAAAAGGTATTTCAAATCGATGCTGAGATAGGTAGAGACCCTCGAACAAACAAGCCAATGTGTTACACATACAATTTACTTAAAGGAGAAAATCAACATGAAAAAATGGCTCATCCCGTTTACTCTGCTGTTAGTGCTGCTCGTTAGTGCCTGCGGCAACAGTTCTACGAAAGAAGAAGGCTCGGATTCAAAAGAAAAGGACACGAAGTCTTCTGATACCATCACCTACCAATCAGAAAATGGACCGGTTGAAGTACCGGCAGATCCACAACGTGTAGTCGTCCTATCCTCATTTGCCGGTAACGTCATGGCGTTGGATGTGGATGTTGTAGGTGTTGACTCATGGTCTAAAATGAATCCACGTTGGGATAAGGAATTAAAAGATGTGGAAGAAGTAACCGACGAAAGCTTGGAGAAAATCATTGAGCTTGATCCTGATTTAATCGTCGGTCTATCCAATATTAAAAATGTCGAAAAGTTAAATGAAATTGCCCCTACTGTTACATACACTTATGGAAAAGTAGACTATTTAACACAGCACATCGAAATTGGTAAACTACTAAATAAAGAAAAAGAAGCGACAGAATGGGTGGATGACTTCAAGAAGCGTGCCCAAACTGCCGGAGATGACATCAAAGCGAAAATTGGAGAAGATACAACCGTTTCCGTTATTGAAAGCTTCAATAAGCAATTATACGTATATGGAAACAACTGGGGTCGCGGTACCGAGATCCTTTACCAGGAAATGGACCTGAAGATGCCTGAAAATGTAAAAGAACAAGCGTTGGAACCTGGATATTTCGCTCTTTCAACAGAGGTTATGCCTGAGTATGCCGGAGATTATCTGATAATAAGCAAAGATCCGAAAGCAGATAACTCATTTATGGAAACAGAAACATACAAAAACATTCCTGCAGTAAAGAACAACCAAGTATATGAAGTGAACATGATGGAATTCTACTTTAATGATCCATTAACACTTGATTACCAGCTGGATTTCTTCAAAGAGAAATTTCTAGGCAACTAATTCGTAAAGGGGATTCTTATCACAAGAATTCCCTTTCTTTCTACTCCAATAAAGAAAAGATGATTGTATATGAAAACTCAAAATCAGCGAATTCCATTTATTTATAAATTAATCGGAACCACCTTCCTATTTGCTGCTGCTTTTCTTGTATCTGTGTTGTATGGGGCTGCGGAGACAACGGTGAAGGACGTTTGGCTCGCCATGACGCCTGCCGGTGACGGAGATAAGGTGACCATCCTGCGGGAGATCCGCTTCCCTAGAGAAGTTGCCGCCATTGTTGTTGGAGCTTCTTTAGCCGTCTCAGGAGCCATCATGCAGGGCATGACACGAAATCCCCTTGCAGACCCGGGGTTACTTGGATTGACAGCAGGAGCAAACGCTGCATTAGCCGTTGCACTCGCCTTTTCTTCTTCTATCAGCTACTACGGCATTATGATTGCTTGCTTCATCGGCTCTGCTGTAGGGGCATTGTTGGTATTCGGTATCAGTTCAATGAAACGGGGCGGTTTCTCTCCCTTTAGAATTGTATTAGCCGGTGCTGCCGTTTCCGCCTTTTTATTTGCCATTTCTGAAGGAATCGGTCTGTATTTTAAGCTTTCCAAAGATGTGTCAATGTGGACGGCCGGTGGAATGATCGGGACAACGTGGAATCAGCTTCAAGTGATTGTTCCATTTATTTTAATCGGTATTGTAGTTTCAATCTTTTTATCCAGACAACTAACCATACTAAGTTTAAATGAGGAAGTTGCCGTCGGGCTGGGTCAACGTACTGCTATTGTGAAAACCATCCTGTTTATCGTGATAGTTCTACTTGCAGGCGCTGCCGTTGCCCTTGTCGGGAATATGGTATTCATCGGCTTGATGATCCCCCATATTGTGCGGGCTGTGGTTGGGACAGATTACCGCTTGATCATCCCCATCTCCACCCTGTTTGGAGCAACATTCATGCTGCTCGCAGATACGCTCGGCCGAACAATCAACGCCCCATACGAAACACCTGTGGCAGCGATCGTCGCGATGATGGGCTTACCTTTCTTCCTATTTATCGTGCATAAAGGAGGGAAAGGTTTCTGATGATACATCCGGATTTGATCAAAAAACAACGATTACTTCTTATTGGACTACTAATCCTTATTGCAGCAACAACATTTATTAGTATTGGACTGGGCTATTCTTCTGTTTCATATGATCGTCTACTGCCTACTATTTTAGGTGAAGGGTCATTTAAAGAAGAATTCATACTATTTTCCATTCGTTTACCCAGAATCATCATTACGATTTTGGCAGGAATGGCCCTGGCCCTTTCCGGTTGTATTTTACAAAGTATCACACGTAATGACTTAGCGGATCCAGGTATTATCGGAATCAATTCCGGTGCAGGAGTTTCCATTGCCATTTTCTTTTTATTTTTCCCTATAGATGCCGGTTCATTTGCGTATCTGTTGCCGGTTGTTGCTTTCGCAGGAGCTCTTCTTACAGCTTGCCTCATCTATATGTTTTCGTATAGTAAGCGTAATGGGATTCAGCCTGTCAGGTTAGTCTTAGTAGGGGTCGGATTCTCCATGGCACTGTCGGGGCTCATGATCATTCTCATCTCCAGTGCCGAACGGGCAAAAGTGGATTTCATTGCCATGTGGCTGGCGGGGAATATCTGGGGGTCAGACTGGCCGTTTATCTGGGCGCTTCTACCCTGGTTGGTGATTCTGATTCCATTTGCAATCTATAAATCTCAGATGTTGAATCTTCTGGGACTAAGTGAACCTGTCTCTGTAGGTGTAGGAGTTTCCATCAATCGTGAACGTTTCATCATGCTGATGGTAGCTGTTGCTTTAGCCGCATCGGCTGTTTCGGTCACAGGAGGAATCGCCTTTATCGGATTAATGGCTCCCCATATTGCTAAAGCATTGGTCGGACCACGCAATCAAATGTTTATCCCGATTGCCATACTGCTTGGCGGATGGCTATTATTACTCGCTGACACAGTCGGTCGTAATATCCTGGAACCCGATGGCATTCCAGCCGGAATCATGATCGCTTTGATCGGGGCTCCTTATTTCATGTATTTGTTGTTAAAAAAATAAGATTGATTGAGAAACTACTAATTGAAAAGGACTGCTTTACCATTTACGAATGGTAAAGCAGTCCTTTTCCTTACAAAATATGTCCAGCAATCATCCGATCAAGCTTCCTGATGTCCGCTTTCTTATTAAGGCTCAGTTTAAGCTTTCCCACCTTGGTCCACAATTCAATCTCCGCATCGATATCAAGTGCTCCGCCATTCTCGCTTGAATACATTATGATAGACTTGAAAGGAATCGTGTAGACTTCAAGCTTTTCCCCTGTGATGCCTTGCATGTCCGCTATCATGATTCTCTTATTGGTAACAACAGCAACATCCCTTACTGTTTTATAAGCTACTTCTGCTCTTTCCCCCTCAATGAGCATCGTATGTATCTCCTGCGGTACCTCCACTTCTAAAAAATGTGAATTTCATTGTTTTTTTCACTTCAACCATGGTCATACCTCCCCACTAAATTCGATCCTTCTTCACTAGTACAGCAGATACATTATCCATTATTAGGTAAAAGTTAATTTCCAATGCTAATTAGATAAAAGATTACCGGCGGCTTTAGAGACGGACCTTAGTGTATGTCATTTTATAGAAGAATGTGGTAGGAACGGGATTTTGTGTGTTGGAGGAGGTACATATAGGTCCATTCCTCTCTGCCATCTGTGCTTTTTCAAAGTCGATAATAAAGCCTCTCACTGCCCTATCATGAAATACTTTCATGTAAAATCTGCATTTCCTTTTTTTGAATTAAGGACATGTATTTATTTTACATTTAATATAATTTAACAACCACCTAAAGGAGTTGTTCTAATGTTATCTTCTATTGCAAATCGAGTCTCAAGAGTTGTAGAGCGTTACTTACCAGATGCTTTTGTCATTGCAGTTCTCCTTACTTTTTTTGTTTTCATAGTGGGATTTATTACTAACCCTGAAGAACCCATAACTCTCGTTAAATCATTTGGAGATGGATTTTGGGTTTACCTTACGTTTACCATGCAAATGGTTCTCCTCTTACTAACCGGGATGGTATTAGCAGCTGTACCCGTCGTTAAAAAAGGACTGGAATCAGTAGCTGGACTCGCAAATACTCCTACTAAAGCTTATGTTCTTACGTTTGTAGTATCTGCTTTCGCCTATTATATTAACTGGGGACTTGCGGTTGTCGTTGGAGCTATATTTGTACGTGAGGTAGGTAAACGGAATCAGAATGCACACTTTCCTCTTCTTGTGGCAGCAGCCTATTCACCAACTGTCCTTTACACCGCTGGTTTATCAAGTTCAATCGGTTTAACTGTCGCTACCAAAGATCATTTCTTATCAGATGTTATGGGTGTCATCCCTACTTCAGAGACCATATTCAATTCTTCCACTCTCATTATTTTTGCTGTCTTATTTGTTACTATGCCTATCGTTATATGCCTCATGGCCCCTAAAACAAATATTAAACCTTATCAGGAAAAAGAAGTTTCTTTGAAAAGAGAAACCGTACCACAAGATGCGGATACACCTGCCCTCAAACTGGAACAAACGCCCGTATTAGGAATTTTAACAGGGGTTGTTGGATTGATTTATGTGATAAATGCATTCGTGATCGGAAGAGATTTTGGACTTGAATGTTATTAATATCTTATTTCTTTCACTTGGCCTTATCCTTCATCGTTCTCTTGGACAGTTTGGGAATGCTTTTAAAGAATCTGTTGGTTCAACTTCTCCGATTATCTTGCAATTTCCATTCTACGCCGGTATCATAGCCGTTCTTTCAAGTTCCGGGCTTGGTCAAACCATTATTGATGGTATGACTTCCATTGCAAATAAGGAAACCTTTGATGTCTTTACTTATTGGTCAGCAGGGGTTGTAAATATATTGGCTCCTTCTGGTGGAGGGCAATGGGCATTACAAGGTCCTTTACAGGTTCCAGCAGGAATGAAGTTAGGGGTTGACCCTTCAACGATTGCAATGGCCGTTGGCTGGGGAGATGCATGGACGAACCTGATTCAACCATTCTGGGCTCTTCCAATTTTGAGTATTGTTGGACTTCATATTAGACACATCATGGGTTACTGCTTCTTACTGGCTATCTGGGTTGGCTTTATTACAACCATCTTGTTGCTATTCTTGTATTAAGGATCTTTTTTAAATTGATGCTCATAAAATAGTTGGGAATATTTTCATTAAAAAGGACTGGTCCACTTAAAGTAAATCAGTCCTTTTCCCCTACTGTCTCAATCTTATAAAAAAGTGTGAATCCCATTGTTTTTTCACTTCAACCATATAAAGTCCTCTAGGTTTCATAACCTTGCATTCGGACTAGCTGCCCGAGGCACAAATTCCTCCTCTTCCTCTTCCTTCACAGGTTTCTTACTCCAAAACGTCGCAAGAATCGGTCCTGAAATATTATGCCAAACGGCCGCAATGACACTTGGTAAAGCAGCCAGTGGTCCAAAATGAGCCGTTGCCAACGCCACTCCTAGTCCAGAGTTTTGCATCCCGACTTCAATCGAAATCGCTCTCCGCTTACTTTCATCTAATTTCATAAGGACTCCTGTGCCATATCCCAGTCCAAGTCCAAATAGATTATGCAGAATCACAGCCGTGAAAATGATCGCGCCCGATGTTGCGATATTTTCAACATTTGCTGAAACAACTGCCGATACGATGATAATGATTGCCAATACTGATATCAACGGAATGACATTTAAACTTTTTTCCACTTCGCTCGGGAAAAGCTTTCGAATGACTAATCCAAGAGTGATGGGTACGATGATCACTTGAACAATGGAAAGAAACATGGCGATTGGATCGACAGGAAGCCACTGGCCCGCTAATGCAAGCAAAATCAGTGGAGTCGCGATTGGTGCCAATAATGTTGACAATGATGTCATAGCCACGGATAATGCCAGATTCCCTTTTGCCAAATACACCATGACATTGGAAGCTGTCCCACCGGGAACCGATCCCAGTAATACCAATCCAGCCGCTAATTCACTCGGTAGATTCAGCATGTATGCTATCAATAGGGCACCCAGTGGCATAATGATGAATTGCGCCAGTACTCCGGTGATGACTGGCAACGGCTTCTTCAGAACAAGCTGAAAGTCGACTGGCTTTAATGTAAGTCCCATACCGAACATCACGACACCTAATAGAATCGTTATATAGCCGCCTAAAGGGAGGAATGGAGCAGGAACAAAATAGGCTACCGCCGCTACGAGGATGACCCAAACAGCGAAATATTTACCTGCCAGATTGCTGATCGTTTCGAGTAGTTTCATTTCTGTTCCTCCTTCTTTTTATGTACTAGTTTGTGAGGGTTAAAGATTCCATTTGGATCTATGGCCAGCTTGATTTTTTCCATGACCTGCAAAGCACCACCGTGTTCCCGTTGTTGATATTTCATCTTTCCGACTCCTACACCATGTTCACCCGTACATGTGCCATTTCGCTCAAGGGCATACTCCACAATTTGTTCGTTATATATTTCCGCTCTCTTCACCTCTTCAGGGTCGTTTAAGTCAATCATGAGTGATGTATGGTAATTCCCATCTCCGACATGTCCGAGGATTCCCCCTATCAACTCTAATTCTTCCAGCCTTTTTCGTGCATGCTGCACGGCACCGGACAGTTCTGATATGGGCACGCACACGTCTGTCACCATGAGCTTCCTTCCTGGGTTTCCATGTACATAAGCATAGGCAAGATTATGTCTTGCTTCCCACAATCTATTCCTTCCTGCAGTGTCTTGTTCAAACACAATCTCTTCACAGTCATGATCAGCGACAATTTCTTTGGTGAATTCTACGTCTTGTTGGAGACCTGCTTCATTACCATGAAACTCAAGAAAAAGAGTAGGTTTTTCTTTATAATCCGTCTCACTGAATCGATTCACTTGTATCATTGATGGTTCATCCACCAGCTCCACTCTCGCAATCGGAATGCCGGCTTGTAAAATGGATACGACCGCTTCCACTGCATCACTTATATGATTGAACGATGCACGTGCCGCAACAATATGCTCAGGTATGCCATATACGCGGAGGGTCAGCTCCGTGATACATCCCAACGTGCCCTCTGAACCTACGAATAAACTGTTTAAGTGATAGCCAGACGACGATTTCTGAGCCATGTTTCCTGTGTGGATCACTTCTCCATCCGGAAGCACCACTTCTAAATCCCGGACCTGATCCCGCATGACTCCATATTTTACAGAAGTTGTCCCACTTGCGTTTGTGGCAGCCATGCCTCCAAGGGTCGCATCGGCACCGGGATCAACTGAAAAAAAGAGACCATATTTCTTCAATTCTTTATTTAACTGTGAACGTGTAACACCTGGTTGGACCTTTACCAGGAAATCCTTCTCCCTCACCTCGAGTACTTTATTCATCCGGGAAAAATCAATGGTGATTCCCTTATCGTATGGAATCACATGACCTTCAAGGCTTGTACCAAGACCAAATGGGATAATGGGTGTGTGATGAGCGGCTGCCAACTTTACAATTGCGCTCACTTCCCCGGCACTCTCAGGAAACACCACTATATCCGGAGAGCTCGGCCTATGATAGGATTCATCCTTCCCATGCTGCTCTAAAATCGTTTCATTCACCGTCACCCGATGACTATCTACTACTTCCCCCAGTTCATCCACTAAACGACTATCCTTCACACTCATATGCCCTCTCCCCTTCTAAAAAATGTATAATGTATCGAATTATACCTAATAATCAGAATATTTCAATAGTAAATATGATATTTCTTTCTCCGGAGAGGGACGGACCTCTGTTTATGTTAGAGGAATGTTATAGGGTCGGGATTCTGTGTTAAATAAAGGGAAAAAATGGAGGTCCGTCCCTCAAAAAAGTGGCACCGGAATCATCCGGTACCACAATACAATCGTTTATTTCTCCATCAATCTCTTCAATTTCTCATCCAACACCACAAATAACTTAGTCAATTCTTGTTTCGAAACGTTCTCGTATTGATCCCCTATACTTGCTTCATACGCACACTCATTTTCAGTCACTTCTTTTACATACCCCGTTAAACCAATACCTGTCTCGTCATACACATCCATTAAAATCGTTTCTATTTCTTTTTGTTGGTAGTGAAAGAAGACATGAAACATATTGGAAACAGGCTTTTCAGGAAGAGTCGATACACCTTGGCAGCCGTTAAAAAAACCGGCAAGTTCTTTTGCTCCTTCATAATACTGTTCCATATTGTTGATTCGTTGATCAAAATAGTAATCTGCACTCAGGATGTATGGATAGAGGCTAATGAGATCACCGCCATGACGTCTTTTCCATACCATAGATTCTTTGGTAAACTCCTCGCTTCCTGCCAGGATCGCACCTGCAATTCCACCAATCCCTTTATAAAATGAAATATAGACACTATCGAAAAGAGCACAGACTTCCTCTGCTGTTTTCCCATAATGGGGCAGAATTTCATAAAGCCTGGCACCGTCTAAATGAAGCTTGATTCCTTTATCCCTGCAGTATTCAGAGATAGCTTCAAGAGTCTCGTAGTCTGGTAGTTGACCACCGATTTCCCTTTGAGGCAGCTCTAACAGTAAGCATGCAATGTCCGCTTCAAGCCCAATCACGTCATCCAGTCCAATCACACGCTCCTTGTCAGCCAAAAGAATCGGTTCAATTCCATGTAATTTCTTCAGCCCATCTTCTTCATGAATCTCTAAATGACATAAAGGATGGTACGCCACTCTGTGCAAATCTTTTTGATCGCACCAGATACGCAGGGCGATCTGTTGAGCCATCGTTCCGCTCGGGAAGAAAACGGCACTTTCTTTTCCCAGGAAGTTTGCCATCTTCTTTTGGAAGTCCTCTATTAGCCTACCCGATCCGTAAATATCACTCTCCAAGTCACCATCTACACCTACTAAAGCATCTTTAAGAACATCCAGATTTCGTTTCCCATGACCCTGAAGTTGATAAGCAGTCTGTTTATACGCTTCCAATAATGTCTTTTCTCCCATCGATTTGCCCCCCTTTTATGAGTTCATCACTTTTTCAATGAACCCCTTCACTCGTTTCTTGTATTCCTCCTCTTCCATCGTAAAACCTTCTGTGTGACCGGCCCCTGGTACTATCCATAATTCTTTCATGCTATTCGTTGTTTCGTACAGGCGATTGGCCATTTCGGTAGGAACAAGTCATACAAGTAGTTAAGTCTATTTTACTTGAAGCCGGTGTGAGTTTCATACAATAAGGCATATTCATATGTGCTATTTAGCTGATGTTTTTCTACATTCACATTCAAAAGCACCCATGCACTCTTGCGCCTCATATGAATTCTAAACCATGACCTCACTACTTTCCTTCCACCTGGTCACATAAGCTTTCTCGATAAAATCCTTCCGATCCCCATACATCCGTATCACATCGCGGATTTCTTCCGCCAGGTATTTTTCATTCCGGTTATGGGCGAGGGATTCATAGCCGGATCCTCTTTGCAAATAATCAGAGGATGCAACGGAATACCACTTCTCATCTTCGAGAGGAACATTCCCAATGAGGATTTCCGATACTCTTTTACCATCATGAGTAATCTCTGCCCCTGAAACATGGAGCCTTCCAACGAATTTCCCCCGGAATCCTGGACCTCTTCCATCAGCTAAACAAACTCCAGCATCCAGAGACTGCTGGATGGCCGTACGAATATGCTTTCCTTGAATGTCAAAGGACGTTGGGTTCAGGGGCGATGGACAGATTTCGATCAACTTTTTATTGCTGATAAAATCAAATGCACCAGCGTTCACTATTCCACTATTGATCAAGCCAAGATCGCATTTCAGCATGTCCTGCAAACCGTCGGCGATTAAATTCGTAATTGGATTCTCTTCAATCACATCATGCCAGAGTGACTGGTCGAGTTTATATAATGACCTGCTTAATATGTCAATCGCCTTCTCTTTATTTTCTTTTAAAATAGCAACGACCTCTTTATCGATAGGAGAAGACCCGGTTGCAATCGTTTCCCCCCGGAGTAATTTGACACCATCCTTTGTTACATCCACATCCACAATACCAACGTATTCCCCATAACAACCGGCACTATTCATCACTGTCCCGTTTATTACTTTTGCTTGTGGATAAAGTTTGTGGTCATGAGCAGATAGGATGATATCGACTCCATCCAGTTCATTCGCCAGCTCATCATCTGCTAGTGTCCCTACATGATTGAGAAGAATACAAACATCATAGTTTCCACGATTACGTTCTATTTCCTCAACGATTGCATTTTTATAATCGGTAATATGAACACCCAGACCGTCATTGAAGCCCTCTAAGTCCGGGGACGAGCCTGTAATCAAGATACGCAAACCTTTTATTTCCAGAATGACACTTGATTTTACCCCATTGGCCACCGTTTTATCTTTTCTATAAAGATTATTACTAATAAACGGTACGGGAGTATTGCTTGCCATATGCTCAAGCGTATCGAATCCATTGAACATTTCATTGTTTCCAATTGTTAACGCATCATAGCCTACAGATTCCAACAGTTCGATAGCTGCCATTCCTCTCGTTCCTTGAAGCTCGACGCTTCTGAAGTCAGCAAAGTCCCCCCATCAAGAATAAGTGTGTTCTCGTCTTTATGCCCTTTTATCAAGGATGCTGCTCTCGAGAAGGCTTCAAAATGGCTGTGTAGATCATTGGTATGAATAATTTTTAATTTCATCTTAACCTCCAAAATGTTTTTCAGAAAACTCTCTCTATTAATAGTAAAGGAAATCAGGTTTGTGTAAAGGATTTTTATGGAAATAAAAGAGCGTATCTTCCTTGTAATAGGAGAGGAGCTCTTCAAATCCCTTTATTCTCTTCGACCAGTTCTGTATAGACAACCAATCGTTCTATGTAATTATGGATTTCCCGGTCAAAATAACCTGTGCACGTAATCAGATTAAGCATGCGTTTTTCACTGGGACCGAAAATGATTCAAAGAGGCGCGTCATCTTTTTGATAAGCTACTTTTCCATTGACACATTCCATCCGATGCAGATAAAATGTGAAATAATCATTTCAACAAATAATAATTTCATCCACACACTCGTATAATATTGGAAATATGGTCCAAAAGTTTCTACCAAACTACCGTAAATGGTTTGACTACGAGAGGGAGCAGGGGCAGGAGTCCCTTCTCTTCTCTCTCTATGACAACCCCTGGGTGAATCCCGGGGTTTTTATTTAGATAAGGAGAGGATTCCATGGATACAAATACAGATATATTGAAAAAAAGGATTGCAGCTGCGAATAAAGAAAGCCTCGCAGACATTGTTATAAAAAATGGGAAAATAATAGAGGTGTTTAATCTTGAAATCATGAATGGAGATGTCGCGATTACGGATGGAATGTTCGTTGGAGTTGGAGAATTTGAAGGGAAACAGGTAATAGACGCCAAAGGGAGATATATAAGTCCGTCCTTTATCGATGCCCATGTTCACATTGAATCCTCCATGGTCACCCCATCCGAATTTGCAAAAGTCGTCCTTCCTCATGGGGTCACGACCGTTATTACAGACCCCCATGAAATCGGGAATGTAGCCGGAGAAGAAGGAATTGTATTCATGCTCGATGATTCAGGGGACATACCATTAGATGTGTTTACCATGCTTCCATCCTGCGTGCCGGCAACTCCATTTGAAAATGCAGGAGCAACGCTGACAGCAAAAGAGCTGGAACCTTTCTATACGCATGAGCGTGTCCTTGGACTGGCAGAGGTAATGGACTACCCTTCCCTTCAAAAAGGTGAGGATTCCATTGTTGATAAAATCACTGTCACTTCGGAGTATAGTCACAATATGGACGGACATCTAGCGGGGCTTGATACAAATGCGATCAATGTTTATAAAACCGCAGGTATTCGAACCGATCATGAATGCACCACCGTTCCTGAAGCATTGGAACGAATACGACGAGGTATGTATGTTCTGATTCGCGAAGGATCCGTGGCCAAGGATTTGAAGGCACTTATAGGTGTAGTGAACGAAAGAAATGCCAGACGTTGTCTATTCTGTACAGATGATAAGCATTTGGATGACTTAATGGATGAAGGCAGTATCGATCACAATATCCGCTTAGCCATCAAAGAAGGACTCGATCCTCTATTGGCGATTGGCATCGCCACTTTGAATGCTGCTGAATGTTATGGATTAAACAGCAAAGGTGCAATTGCACCTGGATACGATGCGGATTTTGTATTATTGGATGATATAAAGACGGTCTCTATATCAGAGGTGTACAAAGATGGGAAACAAGTAGCTGCACATGGTCAGTTTGTCGGCAACTCATTTGTAAAACCGGCGCCAAAGCCATCTCTGACTTCAACTGTTCATATTCCTGAGCTCACTGAAAAGCATCTCCAAATTGAAATTGGCGGTACAAAAAAAGCACATATCATCGAAATCATCCCTAACCACCTTAGGACCAATAAACGGATTGAAAAGGTTCAAGTTGAAAGTGGATTCTTTTCCCCTTCTATTCAACAGGATCACCTTAAAATGGCTGTCGTTGAGAGACATAAATGGACAGGAAACATTGGTTTGGGCATTGTAAAAGGATTCGGATTGAAAAAAGGAGCAATCGCTAGCACCATTGCTCATGATTCCCACAATATTGTCGCAACTGGTACAAATGATCGTGATATCCTGCAAGCGATTGAGGCGCTTAACGAAATGAATGGCGGCCTCGTGATGGTGAGAGAAGGAAATATCATAGCCTCTCTTCCATTACCGATTGCAGGGTTAATGTCCGATCAAGGATTTGTAGAAGTGGTATCAGGGCTCCGGGAGTTGAAAAATGCGTTTGTAGAATTAGGATTCTCCGGGGACTTTAATCCATTTCTGACTCTCTCTTTTCTCACTTTGCCTGTGATCCCCGAGTTGAAGCTGACAGATTTAGGATTGTTTGATGTTAAAGATTCCCGGCATATTGAGGTTGGGGTAAAGGGTTGATGGGTTTGTTTGACTGTTGAATTTCTTGAGGTATTTGCCTGTTGAATTTTCAAATATTTTTAACAGGCAAATTTTCTGTTGATTTCAACTGTTAAATCTCTCTATATTCAGCAGTTGAACCTAAATAAATCTGAGTACCAGTTATTTCATACACAATAGGAGGCTGGGACAAAACTAAAGAACCACGATAAAAAGGCGAACAATAGAAGTGTAGGTTCTTCATAACGCTAATGATTTCCGTGCAAGACTACGCTTTCCGCGGGTAGCCCGTGAGCCTCCTCGGCAAGCCTGCGGGGTCTCACATAAGCTCCTTTCCCGCAGGAGTCTTCGTCTTGCACTCCAATCAACCGCTGGAAACAGCTAAAATCAAATGATTCGAAAATAAATAATAAACCCGAACAAATCTGCACACTAAGAGGCAGGTTTGTTTGGGTTTGACTTAGGATAAAAAACTTTTGTCCCAGCCTCTATTAGGCACTTCAAAGAACTCGATTTTTTTCCATAACATAAGAAAAGAGATGTCTCCACACACCCCGAGACATCTCCTTCTCTTTATTTACTTTGACTCTCTACTTTTATATCTGCTTCTTCCTTTTCGGTCGTCACGGCAACTTCCTTGTCAGCCGACTCTGAAATTGCTGGCTGATAAGGTCTTTCATGGGATCTGTTTGCATATGACTTCAGTAATTCACCTACATCGATGCCAGTCATTTCCCGTAACGGTTCCTGCATGTCAAGCATCGTTCTGGTGATGCTTTTCCCAAAGGAAGGAACTCCTTGGCCATTACCGGAATCAATGATTTTAACAGAGTCAATATTGTTAAGAGGCTGAGCAATTTTCTCTGCGAAAACGGGCAGCATTTCGATTAATTTCTCGGTAATGATGACATCGCCATGTTTCTCCATTGCTTCTGCCAGCAGTTTACGGGATTCTGCTTCCGCTTTACCACGTTCTCTGATAACATCGGCTTCGGCAGAACCTTCTTCTCTTCGGATTTTGGCTTTTGCTTCCCCGTCAATTTCAGCCTTGCGAGCTTCGGCTTCCGCTTTACGGGTGGTTTCGTAGTATTCGGCATCGGCTTTCGTTTTACGAACTTTTGATTCTTCTGCTTCTAGCTTAACGGCACGTTCACGCTCAAGGAATTGAAGGGTTAACTCTTCTTCTTTCACTTCCTTGGTAAGTTTGGCTTTTTCCAACTCATAGGACTGTTCGGATTTTGCTCTTGCCCGCTCTGTTTCTTCTTTGAAGGCTGCGTCTTTGATGTCCTTCTCTTTTTTCGATTGGGCAATGGTAATTTGACGCTTGTATTCTTCCTCTTTCGCTTCCTGATCGGTTTGGGCTCGGTGAATACGGGTTTCACGCTCGGTGTTTGCTTCTGCAATTTCAGCTTGCTTACGAACCTCGGCGATACGTGGACGACCAAGATTTTTTAAGTATCCATTTTCTTCGTCTGCATCTCTTATGTCAGTTAAACCGAGTGACGTAATTTTGAAGCCCATGAGATCTAGCTGTTTCTGGGCAATTTCTGATACGTCAGCGTTAAATTTTTCACGGTTGCTGTTAATGTCTTCAACAGTCATTTTTGAAAGAATCGCACGAAGATTACTTCCTAGTACCTCGATGATTTCATCTTCAATTTCTTTTTGATCCTTACCAAGGAACTGCTCGGCATAGTTCGCTATCCCGTTTAATGTGTCGGCCACCTTCACCATCGCCACTGCGTCTGCAACGATCGGTACTCCGCCATTTGTGTATACTCTTGGTGTCGATAGCTTTAATTGGAAGGATGTAAGATTAACAGGTGTGGATGTTTGGAAACGTCTTAATCTGTACCCCCCACCTCTGATGATTTTCATGGAACGCCCTTCCTGGTCGGTGAAAATATTCGTTTCCTTCTCAGGATCCCCCAGTTTAGGTCCGGTAATGATCAGTGCCTGGTTGGATCTCGCTGTACGATAACGAAACCTCATCCAGAAATAATAGGCAATTCCTGCAATAGCTGCAATAACCAGAACAGGAATCAGGAACATAAAAAATCCGATAATACTTAATGATCCTAGCATTCTGACAACCCCTCTCGACATTTTGTTTAAACCAGAATGGAATCTGATTTAATTTTAAATAAAAGTGCTAGCTACAATACTATCTACGAAAAAGATGACGAAAAGTTTCAATAAAATGGGCGAATTCCCTGATTTTATATAAAAAAAGCCCGAACCTGTAAAAGGTTCAAGCATTCAAGCTATAAGAACAATCCATGTACTGCCCCAAGCCCGGTAAAAATAACAAGATGATCTCCTATTACGACCCTTTGATATGTGGTGTACCAAAGAGCAATCCTTATATTACCCAAATAGACTTCTTGCATTTCCCCAACGATAAAGATCCTGCCACGTTTCTGGAATGCCTTCTATATAGGAACCCATATGATATCGATTGACGGTTGAACACTCTGGAAAATAAGCAATCTTCACTTTTGCTGTTCTAAGGATAAGTCTTCGCTTAGATGTAAATCGATAAACTCTACTACTTTATCGATTTGATTTCTTTGTATTTTGTCTTGTGGCATTTTTCAGACCTCACTACCTTTTTGAAAAGCACAAATCTTACCATAATCATTCTCCTCACTCACTAAGGGTTATGATAAAATAAAAGCGTTCACAATTTAATCATTGCTCATTGGTGAAGATGATTTTCAGTTCATTTTCTTAAAAGGGAAGTTGGTGAAAGTCCAACGCGGTCCCGCCACTGTAAGGCTGAGAATCGTATGAATCCACTGTTTCGAATCGAAATGGGAAGGAATACGAATTCGCTGACGCTGAGCCAGGAGACCTGCCAAAATGGGAAGAACACAGAAAGTTCCTACGGGAGATAGGAGGGTGTTGCGCTAATGAGACGTCACCAGAGGAATCACTGTACTCTGAACGTTCGCCCGGAATAGCCGCATCTTCTTTTTTTAAAAGGAGATGCTTTTTTGTTTCATAATGCAAACAGGGAGATGAGAAAATGGAGCAAGCCTATTCAGTCGAACGTTCACGAACCATACAAACAAAATTGGTATTGCCACCTGACACCAATCATATGCAAACCATCTTTGGAGGGAAGGTCCTATCCTATATTGATGAGATTGCGGCACTATCCGCCATGAAACATTCAAGTTCAGTAGTCGTCACAGCATCGATAGACTCCGTCGACTTCTTATCGTCTGCCACGGTCGGCGATGCATTAAGCCTGGAGGCATACGTCACTTCCACAGGGAGGACATCAATGGAAGTATATGTAAAGGTGTTTTCTACGAATCTCGTAACGAGTGTCAAAACCTTGACGACGGAATCATTCCTAACAATGGTCGCCGTTGATGAAGATGGGAAACCGAAGCCGGTACCAAAAGTCATTCCTCAAACGGAAGAAGAAACGAGACTATTCAAAACGGCTTCCTTACGAAAAGAGCATAGAAAGAATCGCGCGCTTATTTTATAAACAATCTTGATTCACTGACTAAATAATATAACAATAACACTCAGAGTCTTCTAAGCTCTGAGTGTTTAAAAAGGCATTTATCATCTCACTTTCAAATGAGAATTGGGACACATTTGGAAAGGTAAATCATATTGTGAAACTTCTTCCCTTTTTGTCCGTATGAATAGTATCAGTAAAAAAAGGAAGAGGGATAAAGTTGAATAGGAATTTTGTCTTATTGGACTTGTTGATTTATGTAGCACTACCTCTTTTCGTATAGTTACTCAGATTCTATCGGATTTGGATGTTATTGCCTTCAGACCTCCGTCTTGTCCCCCATCTATAGAACAAACAAAGATATTTCCCTATAATGATAAATAAACTGTTCACTCGGGGTGTATTATGATTGAAGGTAAATTAATTAAATTTCATCGAGAAGATTCAGGATTGACTCAGGAACAGCTTGCACAGGGTATCTGTTCCACTACACATCTTAGTAAAATCGAAAGAGGCATCACAGAGTATTCAAGTGAAATTACTGATTTACTTGCTAGGAAGCTTGGAATCGATATGAATGTTGAACGTTCCCGCTACCATTCATTACAGGCTAAACTATCAGAATGGAACGATGCGATTATTATGATTCGAACCAATGAAATCCATCAACTTAAAGGGGAAATTGAAAAGGAACCTTTAAGGTTTCTATCTGACTTCATCATCCAATACAACCTTTTCCTGGCAAGATATTATTTATTTTTGAACAAACATGAAAAAGCAAAAGAAATCCTGGGCATGTTCGAAAACAAAAACTATTCTCTATCCCCTTTCGAACAAAATTTATTGCTTCATGTCAAAGGGATCTACTATCATTCAACAAGACAATTTAACTCTTGCATAAAAGTATTAAAACAGATTGACGATGAATATCCCAACTCCGAATATTATTTTCATTTGGCATTAGCGTATCATTCCATTCATTCAAATACCTTTGCCTATTATTATGGGCAAAAAGCTTTGCAATTTTTCCAGAAAACATTGAATATCCTTAGGGTTATCGATTCGGAAACCTTAATTTTAATCCAATTGAATGCCAAAGAACCCTTTGATATGGAAGAAACAAAACAGCAGTATGATAAACTCCTCAGAGTCTGTGAATCAGTCAATTCAAACGATCGGGCGCATAAGATCCATAACAATCTTGGATTCGAATATTTTAGGAGAAAACGATATTCTGAATCAAAGGCATCCTATGAAAGCGCATTAAAGCTTATCCATGACGAAACACCGGCATCAAATTATTTAGTTACGCTCAGTGGATATATACTTGCTTGCATGAAAGGGCGCCTACTATCTTCCCGGGAACTCAATCACTTAGCGACAAAAGGACTGAATATGGCCACTCAGCATCAGGATCCAAGCCACGTATTCTTTGAGATTTACTTACTTACCATAAATGAGAATGAAAAAGAATTATACGAGTATATTGAACGAACAGCCCTCCCCCATTTCAGAAAAACGGGGAGCCAGTTGATGTATCAGCATTATGAAAGACAACTATTTTTATATTATGTGAAAACCGGACAATCAGAGAAAGGTTTCACACTTGCATCCGATAAGATGTCAAATGAAATTAGTTATTATGAATTAGAGTAGCCCTCGTATTGAATGAGGCTGGGACAAAAGTTTTTTATCCTAAGTCAAACCCGAACAAACCTGCTTCTTAGTGTGCAGATTTGTTCGGGTTTATTATTTATTTTCGAATCATTTGATTTTAGCTGTTTCCAGCGGTTGATTGGAGTGCAAGACGAAGACTCCTGCGGGAAAGTAGCTTATGTGAGACCCCGCAGGCTTGCCGAGGAGGCTCACGGGCTACCCGCGGAAAGCGTAGTCTTGCACGGAAATCATTAGCGGTATAAAGAACCTACACTTCTATTGTTCGTCTTTTTATCGTGGTTTTTTAGTTTTGTCCCAGCCTCATTTTTCTTTTTTTTACGTAGACCGTTGGCATTGGTCACAACCCCCATTCACCAACATTTTTTTACATCTTTTCTCCTGAAACTCCTTTCAAAATCAGACAAAAATCAATGAAATTACACTACTTAATAGTCAAATGGTCCCTAAACAAACCCCCATACAAACATGATAACTTTGTATTTACAATAAGAATTGTACTAATCTTTAGAATAATCTAACCAACAACAGAAAAGAGGTAGAAATGATGAAAGGATCTTCCATCACAAAGAAATCGGCTTTGATTGCACTATCCACTGGATTACTGTTATCCCCAGTGTCGAACTACTCCATGCCAACAGCTACAGCTGAGGATTGGAAAGCAGAAACAGTTTTATCTTCCCTGACTGAAGCCCAAAGACAAGCCTTGCATCAACTGGAGATAAATAACGTAGAGGGCCTCCAAGGATTTCAGTCGAATGAATTGGCATCTGACGAAGAGATCTCCGTTATCGTCCAATTTAAATCCAAACCTGGACATGTAGCTGTATTAGAAGCGGCAGTACAAGGAAAATCAATAAAGAAAGCAGACGCCAAAGCCCAAGTGGAGAAAGAACATAAGATTTTCAAAGAAGATGTAGCAGCGCACCTATCAACAAGCCACTTAAAAGGAAAAAAGGTAGTGCCCAAAATCACCCAAGCCTATAAAGAAGCGTATAACGGTGTAGCAATGACCCTTCCGGCTAATCAAGTAGAACAACTGCTTAAATCCGAAGCCGTTAAAGCTGTGTTTAAAAATCAGGCATTTACGATCGATCCCGTTAAACAAGACCTTCCAAATGATGTTGAGAGAGAAATCACAACGTCTGTTGAAAGCATCCCCTATTTAAATGTAGATGAACTACATAAGGAAGGAATTACAGGAGATGGAATCAAAGTCGGTGTCATCGACACAGGTATTGACTATAACCATCCTGACCTTAAAGATGCTTACAAAGGTGGATATGACTTTGTTGACGATGATGCTGACCCAATGGAAGCAACGTATGAAGATTGGGAGAATACGAGTGAACCGGAGTTCAGTTATACGGGAAGTTCCTATTATACTTCTCATGGTACTCATGTATCCGGAACCATCGTAGGACAAAACGAGAATGATAGTGAAGTATCCGTAGAGGGTGTTGCCCCGGATGCAGATCTATATGTGTATCGCGTCCTCGGCCCTTATGGAAGTGGTTACACAGAAGACGTCCTTGCAGGAATTGAAAAATCTGTTCAGGATGGAATGGATGTCATCAACCTTTCATTGGGCGCCAGTGTCAATGATCCATATTATCCTACAAGCACAGCCCTTAACTATGCCGTATTAAACGGTGTGACAGCCGTTGTTTCAGCAGGGAATGCAGGACCAAATGACTTTACCCTCGGCTCCCCTGGTACAGCTGCTTTAGCGTTAACAGTAGGTGCAAGTGATGTTCCTGTCTCACAAACCACTTTTACCGGTCAAACGTCAGATGGATGGTCAGCGGAAATTGTAAGTATGGCAAGAGGGTTCGCACATTCATTTGCCAGTTTAGAAGATCAAACATTAGAATTGGTAGATGTTGGATTCGGTTATGAAGAAGACTATGAGAATAAAAATGTAGAAGGAAAGATTGCCTTTGTTCAGCGAGGAAATTTCGCACTGAATGACAAAGTGAAATTTGCTAAGGAACATGGAGCCAAAGCTGTGATTATGTATAACAATGCTGAAGGCCATGTAGGATATAATCTTGGTGAATCAACAAATTATGTCCCTGCCTTCTCTATGACACTGGCTGCCGGGGAAGAATTGAAAGCTGCGATGACCAGTGGAACATCCAACTTCACCTTTACAAACTTAGAAGAAAGCATGACTGAAGGTGACCATTTAGCCGATTTCAGTTCAAGAGGTCCTGTTAATAAGAGCTATGATACGAAACCTGAAGTGGTAGCTCCCGGAGTCAGCGTTCTGTCGACCTTCCCTTCCTATATGATCGATCCAGAAAAAACGGATGACTATAAGTATGCTTACTCGAGATTATCAGGAACCTCTATGGCTTCTCCTTTCACTGCAGGAGTTGCAGCTTTACTGTTAGGAGAGAATCCGGATCTTGAGCCTGCTGATATTAAAACCATTCTCATGAACTCTGCTGATCCATTAAATGGGGATTACAGTGTATTTGAAGTAGGTGCAGGAAGATTGGATCCGTATCAAGCCCTTCACAGTCAGACAAAGATTCAAATCAAAGATGAGACGTTGATTCCTAGTGGAGAAGAACTGATCCCGATCGATAATCCGACAGGCGGATTGAGCTTCGGTAATCAGGTAGTGGCTGAAGGGGCTCACCTCCGCGTACAAAAAAGCTTTGAAATCACCAACAATAGTGATGAAAAGAAAACGTTTGACATTCGTGTTGTAGAAAATGTACAGGAAGGCACCTTAAGCCTCAAAGAAAATGGAGTTGTCGTAAATGCTGACAAGTCCATCAAGGTGAACGGAGGGAAGAAAAAGACCTCAAATCTATTCCTTACGATGCCGAAAACCGCTGCGAAGGGGATATATGAAGGGTACCTGGTCTTTACAAACAGTCATGATCCATCCGAAAGTTACCGGGTGCCATTTAGTGTAAAGAGGGCGGAAGAAGGCTTTAATACACTTGAATTATTATCACCTGCCTTTGCCCCTTCTCAATATACACATGGATATGATCCTTTCCGCTACCCATGGGCAATAGCTGAATTCAATCTGAGTTCACCGATGAAAAGTATGGATATTATCCTACAGGATGGGGAAACAGAGGAAGATTTAGGGCTGATCGGTACACTTGATCTGGAGAATGCCCTGATCGATAACAACTATTTATTAAGAGTATTCCAAGGAAGCTATTACGCATTTACAGGTGATAAGAAGGATCCGGTTTCTGAAGAAGTCACCATCGCCAAACCTGGTCACTATAAAATCAAGTACGCGATGACAGATCCAAAAGGAAAAGTAAAAACAAAAACAGAGCATTTCTATATCGACATTGAAGGACCTCAATTCAAGAGTTCCCTGGATGGTGAATCACCGTTCCTTGAATATCAACCAGGTCAGGAAACCTATCCATTTGAGATTGAAATTACAGATCCACTTATTGAAGATATGCAAGAAGCAGGAATGGACGCAGATCAATCCAAAAACTTTATGATTTATTACTGGAATTCAGCATTTCCTTCATCCCCGCTTTATATGGATGAAAACGGTAAGTTTGTCGAAGAAATTGCGATGAATGAAAAGGTGAAAGCCCTTAACTTCAGAATGAAGGGCTATGATATGGCCGGTAACAATAGTGCGATGAAGAACTATTTCTTCATTAAAGAAGGTACACCGAATGCGTATCTTAAAACTGATGCGAAAACCGTTACAACTGGTGAAACCGTACAGGCAACTCTAGCACTGGATAATATTCAAGATGCAAAGGAAGCCACTTGGACATTTGAAGATTATTACGGATTTCAACCAGAAGTGATCGATGCCAAGTTATCCGGGGAATTTTCCGATAAAGCTTCGCTGACACTTGATGGAAACCAGATCAAGGTTACGTTCAATGAACCTATTCAATCATTCGATCATAGCGCGATTGTTGATGTGCAAGTGAAGGTTCAAGATGAACTGTTCACTAAATTAGACGCCCTGGATCCAACTGTTACCGTAACGAATTCTAACAATGAAACAATGGATCTATTACATGCTGGTGCAGAATTCACTGTAAATCCGGACTTTAACTCAATTAGGGGCTTTGTAAGCCCGGAAGGATTCGATAGTGGAAGTGGCTACAATGCTAAGAAAGATTGGACTAAAGTTGGCGCAACAATAGAATTTAAGAAGTCAACCGGAGACGTCTTTACTCCATCCTCCATCACGGAAAATGGGGAGTATTCCATTGAGAAACTTCCATTAAGCAAAGATCCATATGAAGTAAAAGTTCAGGTACCTGGCCACTTCTTGACCAAAAACACAGAAAGAATCGGTTATGAGTATAACGGGGAGCTTTATGGAAAGTATCATAGACCTACGAACCTGAATCCTGTCGGGGGAGATGTCAACCAGGACAACGTCATCGATATCTATGATGCCATTGCCATTCAGGATGCTTGGAATACAGATCATCGTGCAGCAGATATCAATTTTGATGGTAGGGTCAACGCTAACGATATCAAGTTTGTGCAGAAGAACTATTTATTACAGAATGAACAAGTTGAGGACGCACCTTCTCCAGTAGAGTCAGTAGATGGGAAAACACTTGAATCTATTTTGGAAGAACTGGGATTATAATTCATTGATGAAACAAAAGGAATGAACCTATCGAATAGGCTCATTCCTTTTTTCTTTATGAATTTTGACAAAAGAATGGGTTCAACTTCCTATCACCTTGAACATATAATACCTCGAAAGGAGGGGAACAGAATGGATCGTTTTATTCTTTTGTTAGTAGCGGGTATTCTATCCGGTTTCGCATTGTTGAAGGTTCCTTTAGCAGGTACGTTCTTAGCAAGTGTATCCCCAGTAACGGACATCATAGGCGTTTTAGCTATTCTCATATTCTCACTTTTCCTTATCTATAAAGGCATCATGTCCATACTAGGGAAGTGAATAAGCAGACCCGGATTTATTCCGGGTCTTTTTTATTATGCTGGAAACCAAACCAGGAATTCAGCAGTTCTTTATAACTTTCAAGGTCTATCTCCCTTTTCGTTAACTCTCCGGCCTTCCAGTGGGTAAAGGACGTATCCGTTAAGGTCACATTCCCGTCATTCGTCCGTTTTGTCAATAATGGATGTTTGTTAAAAGGGGAATCTGAATGGTTGGCAATAATTGTTTGAATGTCATTCAATTGAGTCACATTCTTTATGGGATCACCCGAATCAAAAGCATATCCGGTTCTCCATTCCGAATGCTTATGCTTTAATTTCATTTCAAAGATGTAATCTCCATGGATACTGTCGACCTCTTTAAGTCTAAATTCCCCATTTGAAGAGACCACAGCTTCTCCCGATAATGGTACTGGTTTTAACGGGAGATTCCCTCCAAAACCCGTATCAATCACATATGTTGTATCTTTATGAGAGACTAATATGACCACATGGGTTCTTCCTATCGACTGGTACTGCTCTTTATCATGATTGTAAACAACTCCCCGAACAAGAACCGCATCAAATTGATTTTCGATCAAAAATAAATATAACAATGAGTTCAATTCATAACATAGACCACCTTCGTTCTTCACGAGCATTTTATTCACTAGATTTTTTTTGGTAAGATCGGCGAATGTATTTCCAATAACACATAGATTTTCGAATGGGATGCTTTTAGCTGTCTCTTCTAAAATGGTATCTAGTTGGTGAAAGGATATTTTCCCGGTGGCTGGATAATGTATTCTTTTGCGAAATAATGTATTTAGATCGGTGATGGCGAACCCTCCATTTCTTAAGCGTCATTCTACATTATGCTGGATCTGTATATTATTTACTCTATAAGAAAAACATCCTGTATGCCACTGTCACAACTGAATTCGCAACTTCCCAGACTGAGCACGGGATACACAAGACAGAATCGAGCGATGGTCCTTCCGTTCTTCCTCATCCAGAAAGGAATCAGCATGATCGACTTTTCCCTCTAACACTTGTAATTCACACGTCCCGCAACGGCCAGCCCGGCAGGAATAGGGAGCCAGGATCCCTGACTTGAGCAGTGCTTCTAACAGTGTCTCTTCTTCCGAAACAGAAACGGTTTCGCCACTCGTTAATTCCACTTCAAATCTTCGACGTATTAGCGGCTGTTGAGGAGTGAATCGTTCGTAATGAACACTCGACGAAGGATATCCGATCTCAAGGGCACTTCTGGTGAATTCTTCGATAAATGAAGGGGAACCACAGAAATAAACGTGGGTTCCCACTCTGTGTTCCCAAAGACTTGCATCTGTTAATCTCTTTTCTTTTGAAAAATAAAAGTGAATCTGCTCAGGATAGGTTTCCGATAGAAAGAAGTAGAAAGGACAAGTCTCAATTGATTTCACTGCATAATGAAGTTCGAAGGTCCGTCCCTCATCTTTGAGTTCAGCCATCATGGACATGAAGGGGGTAATGCCGATTCCCGCCGCATAGAATACATGATGTTTTGCTTTAAAACTCAGTGGGAAATGGTTTTGAGGAAATCCCACTCGTAAGGTATCCCCCACCTTCATCTGTTCATGCCAATACAGAGATCCTCCCTGAGACGTTTCATTTAGACGGATGGCGATTTGATAGGCGGCTTTTTGACCAGGTGGATTCGTTAAGGAATACGATCTGGCTATGGTTTGTCCATCCAGCTCAACATATGTAGTGATATGGGAACCCCCGCTAAAATAAGGAAGGGGTCCGTTATGTTCATGAACAAGAGTAAACCTCTTGACAACAGGGGTTTCCTGATGAATAGACCTGACTTGGACAGGGATTGTTTTATGAAGATTCACCTTCCGTCACTCCCCGTTTCTAAGGTAGCGTAACCGAGATATGAACCTTGTAATGGAGAGTAATGGTCGGAAACGGACAGCTTTAAGTGACAATGGGAACAGGTCGCCGGGAGTCTATCCAATTTTCCGCTATCAATCTTTGTTTTCTGATGACATTTGCAACAGAACACATCGATCATTCTGACACCGTTGCCAATAAACTGCGCTTCCTCTTCAGAAAAACCACTTTCCACGACTAGGTGCATGAACTCTTCCAGCTTACTCCACTCCATTGCTATGTAAAGAAAAGTGCCCATCTTCTGATTTCGCAACCACAGTGAGATATCGGTTTCTTCCTTTTCACCCAGGAAAACCACTTCAAAGGAGACATTCTCCTTCATTACTTTTTTAATGATGTGAGTCAGCCGTTTCATCCCCTTTTGATCACCAAAAAATAAGTACTTTCGTTTCCTCGGGACGAACGCTGGCTTTATCTCGTTCTTCATTTCATCACCCGCTTCTCGTTCAAATACTCGATGACCACATCATTAAATAAGGAAATCCCTTTGTAATCAGAGATATGTGCAGGAAGCTCCTGCAGGATCTGATAAAACTCTTCGGTCCATTCCGGGTTTCGAGTGAACTTTTCCAGTGAGAGGAGGTGGGTATGAATCGTGAACAGTAATCCATTCGAGCCCGGTAATCGGAACAATTTCTGTACCTCTACTCGCAAATGAACGAATTCACCCGCATTTTCCACTGTAACCTGTCTTCTGTTCTTCCCCCACTGATCAAAGGTTTCAAGTGAAGTATCCAAGCGATTTCCCGCCATTAACGACCAATTCCTCCTAATCCATGGGTCTCCTGCTTCCATACGCATTAAAAACGTCAGAATCCGTTGATCCAAGCCTTCTTCTTTAAAACCTGGAATCGGCTTATGAATCTCCTTAAAACTCATTCCTGTATTAAACGCAAGGGACCAATTAGCAGGAAAACAAAGCTGACCCGCATCCAAATATAAATCCCCATCCCGCTGCATCATCAAAATTAAATCTTCTTGCACATGTCGACCGATAAAATCGAGTGGTTCCATGGATAAAGTGGATTCATCCCCGAGTATAAATGTTGTTTGTTCATTTAGAATGTGATTGTGGAACGTCCATTTCCCTTCATTTTTTCCAAGGGAAAACTGTTGAGGATAATACGTAGTGAGATGGTGAATAACCAATTCTGTTATTTCCCATTGAGCTTTCAAGGTATGCCGCTGGGACTGAAAGCACCGCTCGGGATGATGCGTAAGCAGATCCCGTTTAAGCTTGATTTCTTTTTGATAAGACGATGTAATCTCCACACTACACGGCTCATCCAAAGGAACCGAATTATTGGAATACCGGCGGTACACCTCCCCCTTAAAAGGATAAGGAAACGAATCCACTTTTACCATACAACCACACCTTTGTCCGAAAATTCTTACTTTTATTTTATCGCATGAAGGGACGGACCTCAAGAGGTCCGTCCCTCACCCGTATTTCTCTCTGTACCGACTGAGTGTGATCAGGGGCCAAGTCCATTGATAGCTATGGTAATGAATATAGAAGTTCCCTGGCAGACCGACTCCCGTGGGGTACGTTTTGGATGAGTCATCTGCTTCTCCATTCATTAATTCGAGAATCGCCATGATACCCAGGTCAATTGCAGGAGTTGGTTTGTCTTCGATACAGATGAGAGATTCAAGTGCCCATGCTGTTTGCGAGGGGGTGCTGAAGGAAAGAGGCACGTATGTCTTTTCCTGATCACTGTAACAGGATTCTCCCCAGCCACCGTCTTTGTGTTGAATGCTTTCCAGCCAAGCTTTTGCTCTTTGGATATGTTTATCAGAAGAAGGCACTCCCGTTGCTTTCATACCCGTGATGGCCGCCCATGTTCCATAGATATAGCAGACACCCCAGCGCCCGTACCAGGATCCTTCGTCCTTTTGCATCAGTTTCAGCCATTGAATCCCCCTATTCACCTGTGGATGGTCTTTGGTCAGACCTGCCCGGCTGCCGAGAAATTCCAGTGTTCTTCCTGTTAGATCAGGAGTTGATGGATCGATTGCCGCTGCCTCAGACCCGTCCATTGGAAAAGAAGTAAGGATACCTTTCGTCTTGTTTATTTCAAATGCCGGCCAGCCTCCATCACGGTTTTGCATACCGATGATCCATTCAATCCCACGATCCCATGATTGCCGGACAAGTGGATTCTCTGCAGCTGAATAGGTAATGGACCTGAGAGCCGCTGTCGTATCATCCACATCAGGGTGAATGTTATTGCTCTCTGAAAAGCCCCATCCCCCGGGCTTCACTCTGCTCTCCATCGCCCAATCTCCATAACGAAAGTGTTGCTTCTTACCAAGGTACTCCACCGCTTTCTCTATAGAGTGGTCTCGTGCATCCACCCCCGCTTCCTGAAGGGCATGGGTGATCAGGGCTGTATCCCACACGATTGAGGGAGAATTTTGAACATGTATGCCCTTCTTCGTTTCACATGCCATCTCTTTTAATCCCTGTATCGCCTTTACAATGATGGAATCACTCTTCTTATATCCCAAAGCCAAAAGGGCATAAATCATATAAAAAGTCGAACTGAAGTAACTAAGATACGTTCCATCTGATTCTATCCGTTGCAGCATGTACTGCTGTGCAAACTGCCGGGCCTGTTGATGAAGATGGGATGGAATACTTATTAAGGACTGTAGGCCTTCGTTGATTTTCGAAAATAATTTCAGCTCCCTTTCACTGTATCTCACTTCATATGGTCCGCGGGACAGATGTTGTACTTGTGGTCTGTTTTTTGTTTTTAATGAGAATCGCTGATCTTTCAGGAGCAGCAGTGGTGCTAAATGAGCTCGTGCGTAGCTGCTGAAATCCCAAAAGTTCAGAGGGAATTGTTTAGGAATCAATAAAAATTCAACGGGAATCGGAACTAAATACTTCCAATCATATTGTCCATGAATAGCAAGCATACTTTTCGTAATTGAATGAGCCTTGTGAACCCCCCCTTTTTTCTCTATAAAATGTTTCGCTTTCACAAGTCTCTTATCATCATCCTTCACCTTTCCGCTATACATGAGGGCAAAGTAAGCCTCAATCGTTGAAGACAGATTTCCTTCCTTCTCATCCTCAAAAAGTTTCCATGTCCCTTCCCTTGTTTGCACTTTCCAAAGGCGGTTCACCAGCCGTCCCACAAGCTCTTCATCATCCATCTCAAGGGAACGTAGAAGAATGATCATATATGCATCGGTCATCACGCTATTTTCAAAGCAGAAGGACCAGCTTCCGTCTGCATTCTGTTTATGCTGAAGATCACTCACCATTTTATGAATCGTGTTCTCAATCTTCTTTTTCATACATTTATCCTTCCTCCCGATATCTGCTCTGATGTAATGTATATGTGAAGAATGCGGATACTAGTAGTGAGATGCAAAGAAGAGCCTGCTCTCCGGTTGCGGGGCAGGCTCTTTCTATTGTTCTTCTATTTTCTTAGAGTAGTAGCTTACAAGTTCGGGATACTTCTCCAGCTCTTTTTTTCCTTGCTCCGTTATCTGGTAAACTCCCCTTTTTACCCGCTCAAACCAGCGGTAATAATTTTTCTGAAGAATGGAGGGAGTTTTCGCACCCGTACCCAACTTAGCTAAGTTCCTCGGTGACATGGGCCCGTGTGTTTCCAGGTAACAGGCAATCTGAATGCAGTTTTCCTTGTAAGCTGTCATGATTTTCGTTTTATTGCTTCCGCCTACATTGTAATCTGCACTGCGCCCTTCGATTTCTTTTACAAGAGCTTCTCTTTTCCGCTTGCTGTTCTTCATACTCTTATTCCGGTCAAAGGTTTCCGGATGTATGACAAAATCAAGTTTTGGCGTTTTCGTTGTAAATGAAACGGTGATCAGACCAAGCTCTAATCTGCGAACCAAGTGACAGACATCATTCCACCGCTTTGATCGGGGACGCTTTGGTTTCGGGATCGCAATGTACACAAGGTCTGTGAGTCTCTGCCGCTTTGTCGCTTGAATAAGAAGCTCGACATTCAATGAAAGCTTCAATTCTACAATCACAAGTTCGTCTTCTTTAAAGGCAGTCACATCACAATCGTTCACTTCACCGTTCACCTGGTAACCCTTTTTATGAAAATGTTTTTGGATCGGATGATAAAGATCCGATTCTTTAAGTTTCTTCATGGTAAAAACCTTTCTGGGAAAGAATTCTATAGGGTAAAGTATAGACTATTCGAGAGATTTTTGCAGTTTGGAAGAAAAAGAGACCCCAACTCATGGTGCGGGAGTTGGGGCGGAAGGCTTTCGGTTTCGTTTATCTGCCGTGTTGGGGATTTATCTGCCATATTTACGATATATATGCCATTCTGCAAAATCTGACTCATTTTGCTATCCATTCTTTTGAACTAACTACAATCCCTACCCTCGAATCCGCTCAATCTCATCAGCCACAAACTGCACCGACGTCCCGACAATCACTTGAATGCTATTTTCCCCAACCACATGAAGTCCCGGAACCCCTGTCGCTTTGATTCGAGCCTGATCCACCGCATCCATCTCCTTCACTTCCACTCTCAATCTTGTTATACAGTTATCAACCGATGTTACATTATCATTTCCGCCGAGCCCTGCATAAATCTCCGTTGCCATCACAGCAAACCTTTCGCTTTGAGTAAGTACTGTTTCACTCCCCACTACTGTATCTTCATTATCCTCTTCACGCCCCGGAGTTATAAGATTGAATTTCGTGATCATGAAACGGAACAAGAAATAGTAGAGAAGGGCAAATACGACACCTTGTATGAGCAGCATGTACGGAAAATTCGCTAAAGGAAGTCTTGAACTCAGGACAAAATCGACGAACCCTGCGCTGAAACCAAATCCTGCCGTCCATTGAAAGAAGGAGGCAATGGCCAGGGATAATCCTGTCAACACCGCATGTACTACATATAGGGCAGGTGCCACAAACATGAAGGCAAACTCGAGAGGCTCAGTCACTCCTGTAAAAAAGGAAGCAAAACCGGCTGCCAGCATCAGTGACGCCACCTGCTTCTTCTTACTTGGCTTCGCAGCATGATAGATGGCGAGCCCCGCTGCAGGAAGACCAAACATCATAACCGGAAAGAACCCAGCCTGATACATACCCGTCACACCTTTTTCACCCTTACCTGACCAGAAGTTCCCGATATCATTAATACCGGCAACGTCGAACCAGAACACTGAATTCAAGGCATGATGCAATCCAGTAGGAATTAATAATCGATTAAAGAATCCATATAAACCCGCACCCGTGAAGCTTAATCCACTGATTTCTTTCCCGAATGAAACTAGAGCAGTGTAAATAACCGGCCAAACAAACAGCATCACGCCTGATACAACCAGCATGGCAACCGCCGACATGATCGGAACCAATCGTTTTCCACTAAAAAAGGCAAGTGCATCCGGAAGCTTCACATGACTGAATCGATTGTACATAGCTGCCGCAACGATCCCTGACAAAATCCCGACAAACTGATTACCGATTTTCTCAAATGCCGGATTGACCGCTGCGGTATCCACACCTTGAAGCAGTGCAACCGAGTCCGTTGAAAGGAGCGTCGAAATCACGAGATAAGCGACCAAGCCGCTCAGTGCTGCAGAACCATCCTTTGTTTTGGCCATACCCAGTGCTACACCGACTGCAAACAGAATCGACATATTATCAATGATCGAAGCGCCAGCCTTGATTAAGAAGGCTGCAATCGGACTATCCGCGCCCCAGCCGGTCGGATCGATCCAATACCCAATCCCCATCAGAATCGCAGCAGCCGGCAAAACGGCAACCGGAAGCATCAACGAACGACCAATGCGCTGAAGATATTTCATCATTTTGTTTTCCCCCTATCAGTCTATTTTTCACTTCAAGCTGCTTTGTCTAGTAAATAGGACAAAACCTCTCCCATAAAAAATATTCTGGTTCCAACCTGTTTAGAATTGAATATGTGAATATTCAACCCTAAACAATCATCCCTACCATAATTCACTACATACAATCCATAAAACAAAGAAAAACCCCCATCAGGCATCATGCCCGAGGAGGTCCGTCCCTCTATTAAGGTAATTCAGTTGTGCCCATGAGGTAGCGGTCGCATTCGCGGGCTGCTTCGCGGCCTTCGTTGATGGCCCAGACGATGAGGCTTTGGCCCCGGCGCATGTCTCCTGCTGCGAAGACTCCCTCGACGTTGGTCAGGTATTTGCCGTATTCTGCTTTAACGGTGGAATTGCTATTTGTTTCGACTTCAAGCTCTTTGATCAGGTCTTGTTCCGGACCACTGAATCCGATTGCCAGAAGGACAAGATCTGCTGGCCATACTTTTTCCGTTCCAGGAATTTCATCACGGATCTTGTTTCCATCTTCGTCATAACGAAGCTTTACATTAATCGTATGAACTTCTTTGATATGACCATGCTCGTCACCGACAAACTTCTTGGTCATGACAGCGTACGCACGTGGATCTTCTCCAAGTACTTCTGCTGCTTCTTTTTGACCGTACTCGACCCGGTGAATGACTGGGTATTGCGGCCAAGGGTTTCCGACTTCATCACGTATGGCACCCTTTTTATCATAGATATCAAACTGAGTGAGGCTTTTACAGTTATGTCTTACCGAAGTGGCTAAACAGTCTGTACCTGTATCTCCACCACCGATGACGATGACGTTTTTTCCTTCAGCAGAAATATAGTTTCCGTCTTCCAGGTTGGAATCCAATAGGCTTTTTGTATTCGAATGAAGGAATTCCATTGCATAGTGAACGCCTTTCAAATCTCGTCCATCTACTTGGATGTCACGATGAACGGCCGCTCCTCCGCAAAGTATGACTGCATCAAAGTTTTCACGCAGGTCTTCGACTGTGTAGTCTTTCCCAACCTCGGTATTCGTAACGAATTCAATGCCTTCTTTCTCTAAAATATCGACGCGGCGCTTAACGACTGAATAAGGTAATTTCATTTCTGGAATGCCATATGTTAACAGTCCGCCTACACGATCATTTTTTTCAAAAACGGTCACAAGATGGCCTGCTTTATTCAATTGAGCAGCTGAGGCTAATCCTGCTGGACCAGAACCTACGACCGCCACCCGTTTACCTGAGCGGTATTCGGGTGGTTCTGGAATGACCCAGCCTTCTTCAAACCCTTTTTCGATTATCGAGCGTTCCACAGTTCTGATCGCTACAGGCGGCTCGTTGATCCCTAGTACGCATGCTCCTTCACATGGTGCCGGACAAGCAAAACCGGTGAATTCGGGAAAGTTGTTCATCTGATGCTCGCGCTTAAGTGCTTCTTTCCATTGTCCCTGGTACACAAGGTCGTTCCATTCCGGTATTAAGTGATATACGGGGCAACCAGTTGTCGCTCCGTTGATTTCCATTCCAGACTGACAGGTAGGAACGCCGCAATCCATACAGCGCGCCCCCTGTTTCTTGACTTCTTCATCCGAAAGAGGAGAGGTGTAATCTTTCCAATCCTTCGTACGTTCAGCTGGATTTCTTTCATCTAATGTTTGTCTTTTATATTCCATGAATCCAGTTGGTTTTCCCATAGTATCCCCCTCCCTCTTTATTTCGCTGGTTCTAACACTTTTTTCTCTTCTTTTGTACCTTCTTCAAATGCTGCCATTTCAGCATCGAATTTCTCTAATCCACTATTTTCAAGCTGACTGATCCGTTCTCTCATCTTGAGATACGATTTCGGAATCACGCGTACAAATTTTGACACGTAAGAATCCCAGTTCGCTAAAATCTTCTTGCCGTTGTTACTATTTGTATAATGAACGTATTTCTCGATCATGTCGTATACATCTTTCATTTCTTCCGGGTCAAATAATGGTTGAACAAGAACCAGTTCTTGATTACATCTTGATCGGAAGTTTTCATCCTCATCCAGTACATAGGCGACTCCACCTGACATACCGGCAGCAAAGTTTCGACCTGTAAGGCCGAGTACAACCACTTTTCCACCTGTCATATATTCACATCCGTGATCCCCGACGCTTTCAACGACTACCTGCGCTCCACTGTTACGGACACAGAAGCGCTCGCCGGCTACTCCATAAATGTATGCTTCTCCACCAGACGCCCCGTAGAAGGATACGTTGCCGATGATCGTGTTTCGTTCAGGAATAAACGTAGCGGTTGGATCGGGATGAACGATGATTTTCCCGCCTGATAAACCTTTTCCTACGAAGTCATTTGAATCCCCGACAAGTCTCAGCGTCAGACCTTTTGGAATAAAGGCACCGAAGCTTTGTCCTGCAGATCCTTTAAACGTCAAGCGGATTGTATCTTCCGGTAAGCCTTCAGCCCCATAACGTTTTGTAATTTCGCTTCCAAGCATCGTGCCGGTTACACGGTGAATGTTTCGAATCGCTGTCGTCCATTCAACCGGTTCTCCCGTTTCAATCGCTTGGCGGCAACGAGGAATCAGTTCTTGATAATCCAGGGTTTTCTCAAGTTCGTGATCCTGTTTTCTTGTCGCATAGCGGCCCACCTTTTCAGGTACATCCGGCTGATGCAGAAGAGCAGAAAGGTCGATTCCTTTCCCCTTCCAATGATCAATCGCTTTGTTTGCTTCAAGGATATCAGTTCTCCCAATCATTTCATTGATCGTTCTGAAACCAAGTTGAGCCATAAGCTCTCTTGTTTCCTGGGCAACAAATCGCATGAAGTTCGCTACATGTTCAGGGTCACCTGTATATTTTTTACGTAACTCAGGGTCTTGTGTCGCAATACCGACTGGACATGTATTCATATGACAAACACGCATCATTACACATCCAAGAACAACAAGCGGTGCAGTGGAGAATCCATACTCTTCCGCCCCTAGAAGCGATGCAACAACAACATCCCGGCCCGTCATCATTTTCCCATCAGTCTCGACGACAATCCGGTCACGAAGACGATTCAGTAATAGGGTCTGATGAGCTTCGGCAAGACCGATCTCCCATGGCAATCCTGTATGTTTCAGACTGGTTCTCGGTGCAGCACCTGTTCCCCCGTCATATCCACTGATTAACACAACGTCCGCCCGACCTTTTGCCACACCTGCAGCAATCGTTCCAACACCTACAGCTGATACCAGCTTTACGCTGATGCGGGCTTGCGGGTTTGCATTCTTCAGGTTATAAATCAGCTCGGCAAGGTCTTCAATTGAATAGATATCATGATGAGGGGGTGGTGAAATCAATTCCACTCCAGGAGTAGATCCCCGCACTTCAGCAACCCAAGGATATACTTTTTTTCCAGGGAGATGTCCCCCTTCACCAGGTTTCGCTCCTTGAGCAACCTTGATTTGTATTTCGTCGGCATTCACCAGATAATGGCTCGTTACACCGAAGCGTCCAGAAGCAACTTGTTTGATCGAGCTGCGTCTTGAATCCCCATTTTCGTCCGGGGTGAAACGGCTGGGGTGTTCCCCACCTTCACCTGAGTTGCTCCTTCCGCCAATTTTATTCATGGCAACCGCTAATGCTTCATGGGCTTCCTGACTGATGGATCCGAATGACATGGCACCAGTCTTGAAGCGGCGACAGATTTCTTCCACTGATTCAACCTCTTCTATCGGGATAGGCTTCGTTTCTTTAAACGAAAGAAGTCCGCGCAGCGATTGAAGATTCTGCTTTTCGTCTGTCAGCATGCTGGAGTATTTTTTGAATAACTCATAATTATTCGTACGGCATGCATGTTGAAGAGTGTGAATCGTACTTGGATTGTACGCATGATCTTCTCCATTTTTTCGGTATTGGAATTCATCTCCCGAATCCAATGTGCGTTGATTATCTTTTCGGTCATTGAACGCTTTTCGATGCCTCAAAAGCACTTCTTTTTCGATGATATCCATCCCGATTCCGCCTAACCTAGACGCTGTACGGGTGAAATATTTATCAATCACATCTTTATGAATGCCTACCGCTTCAAATATTTGTGCTCCACGGTAACTCTGAATCGTCGAAATTCCCATTTTAGATAAAACCTTGATAACACCGTCTGTCCCTGATTTCACAAATCTTTGCACCGCTTGTTCGTAAGTGGTGTCCTGCAGCTCGCCCTTATCGATCAGATCACGCAGTGTTTCATAGGCTAAGTACGGATTGATTGCTTCTGCACCATATCCGAGTAGGGTTGCGAAATGGTGAACCTCTCTTGGTTCCCCTGATTCCAAAAGGATGCTGACAGTTGTACGCGTTCCTTGGCGAATTAAGTGATGATGCAGTCCTGAAACGGCAAGGAGTGCTGGAATGGCTGCTTTGTCCTTCACAACTCCACGGTCAGATAAAATAAGGAGTGTCGTACCGGCTTCAACGGCCTTGTCGGCTTTTTCATACAGAGCATCCAGCGTGCTTTCAAGCTGATTTTCCTCATCTGTTACATCAAATAAAATCGATAAAGTAACGGCTTTGAAGCCCTTTTCGTTTTGGTGACGAATCTTTTCAAGCTCTTCCCCGGTTAAAATCGGTGTCTTTAAATGGATATGCCTGCAGCTTTCAGGACCCGGGTTAACCAGGTTACCTTCTGCTCCAATCGTTGTTCCTACAGATGTAATGATCTGTTCTCGAATCGCATCGATCGGCGGGTTTGTCACTTGAGCAAATAGCTGTTTGAAGTAGTTATATAGAAGCTGTGGCTTTTTCGATAATACCGCAAGAGGTGAATCATATCCCATGGAACCAACCGGATCTTTTCCGTCCGTCACCATCGGCTTAATGATTTTGTTCAATTCCTCATTTGTATAGCCAAAAGCCTGCTGCTGCAATACCACTTCTTCTGAATCCAGTTGAACTGGCTCATGTGTCGTTTCAGGTAATTCCTCAAGTTCAAATTTATTGTTGTCCAACCAATGTCTGTACGGATGCTCAGAGGCAACGCGCAGCTTAATCTCTTCATCGGGAATGATTCTTCCTTTTTCCAGATCAACAAGCAGCATTTTTCCTGGCTGTAATCGATCTTTGTACACAATGTCATCAGCAAAAATATCCAGGGCCCCTACTTCAGAACCTAGAACGATCATACCGCTTTTAGTCACATAGTAACGTGCAGGTCGAAGTCCATTTCGGTCAAGGCAAGCACCAATCTGTTTTCCATCCGTAAACACAAGGGCTGCCGGTCCATCCCACGGCTCCATCAAACAGCTATGATACTCGTAGAAGTCCTTTTTCTTCGGATGAATCGTGTCATCGTTTTCCCAAGGCTCCGGTACCATCATCATGGCAGTGTGAGCAAGGGATCTTCCTGATAAATGAAGGAATTCAAAGCAGTTATCAAACATAGAGGAGTCACTGCCTGTCTCATCAATGACAGGAAGGATCTTTTCCAGATCTTCTTCTTTAAAAGCACTTGAATGGCACAGCTTCTCACGTGCCCGCATCCAGTTCACATTACCTCGTAATGTATTGAATTCACCATTATGGATCGTATATCGGTTTGGATGAGATCGCTGCCAGCTTGGGAAAGTGTTTGTACTAAAACGGGAATGTACAAGGGCTAAAGCTGACCGGAACTCAGGATGGTTGAGGTCGATATAAAAGGAATCGAGCTGTTCAGGTATGAGCATCCCTTTGTAAACGATGGTCGTGGACGACAAGCTACAAAGATAGACATCTTCTTGTCCCTCAACAGTCGCCACTTCTTTTTCAATTCGTTTCCGGATGACATACAGCTTGCGCTCGAAATCCATCCGGGATTTTATGTCTTCGGATACACCAATAAAGACTTGACGGATAAACGGTTTTGACTTCGATGCTACTTTACCTACAAAGGAATCATTAAGAGGAACAGGTCTCCAACCAAGTGTCTTCTGACCTTCTTCTTCTATGATGCGTTCGAAGATTTCTTTACTCTTCATGCGCTTCTCATAATTTTCAGGAAGGAACACCATCCCGATCCCATATTCTCCTTTTCGTGGAAGGATGATGTCTTCTTTCTCACATTGCTTTTTGAAGAAATGATGAGGGATTTGAGTGAGGATACCTGCACCGTCACCAGTACTTGTATCGGCTGATTGTCCTCCGCGGTGTTCTAAGTTACACAGAATGTTAATGGCATTCTGGACGATGTTATGACTTTTCGTCCCATCAATATTTGCGATCATTCCGATTCCACATGCTTCATGTTCTTGCGCAGGATCATACATGCCTTGCGCTACAGGAAGATTCGTTTTCATCCAATGTCCTCCTCTACCAAACTTGTATATTTTTTGAATAATTAACCGGTTAATTAAATTTTCTTAATTTTCGTTAGTATATCATGAAATTTAGAAAAAACGAAAAATTAAGTTAGCGGGAAAAGTGGTTATTTTCCAAATATATATGTAATAATAAGGATGAACGTTGATATATAAATGTTTATTTTAACTTAATATTCAGAATCTTTAAAAGCTTGATATAATCATAAAGAAATCGCTTTCAAAAAATCACTCACTAAAACATTTTTCACCAAAACCCAACATGAATTTTCATGCAAAATTTTAATTAAAAAAATTTTTTCACCCCTGAAATCCAGCTCCTGAAACTCTTCTTCTTTTCCCTTCGATTCCAAAATTCAAACAGATGAAGAGGGACGGACCTCCACGATTCGTGGAGGTCCGTCCCTCTTCTGAGCTACTTATTCGCTTCTTTCAATGCTTCGCTTTCTACCAGATCCATGAATTCGGTGACGACTTTGTTGTTGTTTTTTTCCCCTCCCAGTTTTAATAAGACTTTTCCCAGGAAGTTCACACCTCTGTTTTCGCCTTTATAGATGAATCTGGTTTGGTAGTCGTCTATTTTATGGAGGGTGAATTCAGCTTTGATTTCAAATGCTTTGGCGAGTGTGAAACCAATTTTATTGTGTTTTTTCTCGGGGGTGTTCTCATACTCGAGGTCTTCTACAATATACGTCTCGATTCTTTTCCCTTCTTTGTATTTCTGCTGATATGTGGACCCTACCACGCCTTCCTTTTGCTCCAGTACCTTGTTTTCAACGACGTTCGGCATTATCCGTTGAATGTTCTCAATTTCAAACAAATGCCAAATCGTTTCAATATTGACTGGAATGATCCGTTCTTCATGCCATTTAATCATCCTTATCCTCTCCTATTCCTATCTCAAAGAAATCATCCATTTCTTCGATCACTGATTGTATGCGCTCTATTTCAGATTCTAAATCCCTTTTCTTGGCCCGGATCAATTGTTCCAAATTCTCAAAGGACTCGTCATTTACGACGGTTAACATTTCTTGAATGGAAAAGTTAAATCTCCTTAAATAGACCAATAAACGTCCCACCAGATAGGATCCATTGTCATAATAGCGATAGTTGTTTGCAGGATCGATATACACAGGTTCAAGCAATTTGATCTCTGCGTAATACCGCAGTGTTTCCTTACTCAGTCCTGTCATCTTGGAAAACTCGCTTACCTTGTACATTCTTTCCACCTCACACCTAAATCATAAACCATGTGGTGCACCACACGGTCAATCCCTTTCTATAAAATGATTTTTTCGACCCTATCTTTGTAAACTGAGGTTTTCATGAATAGATACGCTTCCTTTTATAAATTTCTTCACTTCTTCGCATGCCTCTTCAATAGAAGAAGCTTTTATCGTCACCCTTTGATCTCCAGGATACTGACTCGCCGTATGGTAGTATCTTGGATCATAATAGTATTCCATTAAAAGCTCTAAAATCAGCTTATAATTCTTCTCTTTCAGCTCGTCCTCTATTTGGTTGGCAATCGGGCTATGTATACGTCTCTTGATACATCGAAACGCTTCTGCAAATTCATCATGATGCTCGTGTAAACGGTATTCATTTAAAATATGATTGACTCTCTCTTTCATTGGCATCTCAATAAAGATATGAAAACCACTCTGCTTTTTCTCCACTAAAAAGTCAGGGAGAAGCAGCTTACCGATCCGTTTGCTTTCTGCTTCAAATAATATAAAGGGAGATTCCTGAAGCTCCATCAAGTCTTTAAGCAGAAGGGAATCAAAGGTTTTCTGATTGCTTGGTGTCAATCCGATTTGTCCAAAAATGGAGCCTCGATGGTTGGCTAACGTTTCAATATCCAGGACCGGATACCCTTCATTTTGAAGCTGTTTGAGGATGGCTGTTTTGCCAATACCGGTTCCACCGTTTAACACAAAGGCTTGAGGCTTTAAATCGAATTTCTCCAGTTCATTCAACACCCAGTGACGATACGCCCTGACCCCTCCTTGAATACGGGAAGTTTTCACACCCATTAAATCCAGGAAGGTGGCAGCCGCTTTGCTACGCATCCCTCCCCGCCAGCAGAAAACCACAATCTCACCATCCAGTTTTTGAAACTCTTTAATAAAATCCGGGAGCTTTCCTGAGAAGATTTCCAGCCCCCGTTCCGTAGCCCTCTCTTTACTCACTTGCTTATAGAGAGTCCCGACTTCTGCCCTCTCTTCATCATTGAAGACGGGTATGTTTATACTGCCCGGAATCGTCATCTCCCTGTATTCAGAAGGAGATCTCACATCTACGAATGTATAGTTATTGACATCACATTGATCTATCGTTATATCCTTGAACATTTCATCAACTCTCCTCTTCACTTCTCAATCCTATTTTACCACCACTGCAACCCGATTGTTCGAAACATTCTGTATTCATTCTTTCCCTTTCTTTTGTTTTCAGAACTATTTATCTAGTCAAATCATCCTTATAAGTGATAGAATATTCAGTTTTTTCACCTCATTGGTACTATATACCATAAGAACCCAACACCTTATAATGAAATTAGAAATAATATTTCATGTTTTATTTTTATTTCATGAAGTATTATTTCAACAAAATGAAAACGATTTCTTTTATAAGAAATCAGTTAATGAAAGCGGGGGATTTGTTGATGAAAGCAGTGAAGTACATGATCATGGCCGTCTTATTGTTCTCGCTTGCTCTTCCTTTTTCTACAGGAAAAGCAAAAGCTTCGGAAACTCAGGCGCCAAAACATGAAATGCGTGCAGCATGGATTGCAACGGTTCAAAACATTGATGTGAAAGCCGGAATGGACAAGCAGGAGTATACGGATTGGGTTACAGAGACCCTTGACGAGCTAAAAGAGTTGAAGTTTAATACCGTCATCTATCAGGTGAAACCTACTGTAGATGCCTTCTATCCTTCTGAACTGGCTCCCTGGTCCCAATATATTACAGGGGAACAGCAAGGAACGGACCCGGGTTATGATCCACTTCAGGTCATGATCGATGAATCTCATAAGCGCGGAATCGAGGTTCATGCATGGGTGAACCCTTACCGAATCACGATGCCAAATCAAACGATTGAGTCACTTGCAGATGATAACGTAGCCAAGCTTCATCCTGAATGGGTGGTGAAATATGGCAAGCAATATTATTTGGATCCGGGTATACCTGAAGTCCAAGAATACTTGATTGATACAGTTGAAGAATTGGTGAGTCATTATAATATCGAAGCCGTTCACATGGACGATTATTTCTACCCTTACCGAATTGCAGGAGAAACCTTCCCAGATCAAGATACATACGAGAAATATGGCAACACTTTTGACGATATTGAAGATTGGAGACGAAATAACGTTGACGTTCTTGTAGCTGACATCAATTCAGCCATCAAAGACATTAAAGAATGGGTTCAATTTGGGATTTCCCCATTTGGTGTATGGAGAAATATTGCTGATGATCCGACTGGAAGCGATACACAAGCGGGACAAACGAATTATGACGATCTATATGCAGACACACGTCAATGGATCAAGGATGGAAGCATTGATTATATTACCCCTCAAATCTATTGGTCCAGGAATCTGGCTGTTGCCAACTACTCCGTTCTATTAGATTGGTGGAGTCAGGAAGTGAATGAGTATGCGTACAATCATCCTGTTAATCTTTATATAGGGATGGCAGACTATAAAGTAGGGGACAACTTTGACCAGGAATGGTTCAATCCATACGAGCTGCCTGAACAAATAGTGGACAACCGTGAAAATGGAACGGCACTTGGGCAAATGCATTTCTCTCTCAAACAAATATTTGAAAACCCGCTTGGTTACGCCGATATTATACGTAACGAGGTTTACACCGAGCCTGCTTTAACCCCTGCCACTCCTTGGAACAATGAAACACTTCCAAAGAAACCGAACACGGTGAAAGCGGATAAACATAAAGAAGGTATCACGATAAAGATAGATGATAAAAAGCACACCGATGCAAGAAAATATGTCATCTATCGCTTTGATGGCGTGAAAGAAGGAGATTACGAGAATCCAGCTAACATTGTGGATGTCGTGTATTCTCAAGAAGGGCTTACAACATATGAAGATACTTCAGCTGAAGAAGGTGGAATGTACACATATGGAGTTACGTCCGTTTCTCCGACAGGTGTGGAAAGTAAGGATGCCAAAACAGTACGGGTAAGAGTACGATAATGATAGAAAGAGAGTTTCTCCGCTATGGAGAAACTCTCTTTCTACTTCAACTGCATTTCCTTTACCTTTTGTCTGATATGATCCGGCCACCATGCCCCGCATTCTTCCGATACCACATAGGTAGCACATTTTTCCAAGTCGTACACCATCATACCCTGAATGGGCGGAGAATAGTGATGGAGGGTCACCAGGTCTTCCCCTCTCCCCTTCTTCATAGATGCATCAATGATAAGGAGTACTGTCGCCTGGATTACTTGATGAATGAAGACGCCAAGTACACCCAGCACTATCAAGTGAGGGATATATCTGATCGGAATGGTGAGGCGATATCTTTTTAAAAGTAAGAGCATGAGCAGATACAGAGCTCCGATCGCAAACCGTAGAACGAGTAGTGTATAAGGATCAAGGGCGTCCAACACTGCTTTCGTTGATACAAATGATATGCCCCAGAAGCTGATTGACATCGTAGCATATAATGAGGCGGCAATCTTTGTTTTAACTGGCATCATGGGCGTGGTATCCTTTCGGAAAAGGGTCTTTGTATCATGGTATGCTCGTCCGGGAGGGAAAGATATGGGGATTGTGGTGGAATTTAGTGTGGGATGAGTTTAGGCGGTTTTGAAAATAAATCTGGGAATTTGAAAATAAGTTGTGTGAAGTTGAAAATAAACTGATTCCGGACCCGCTTAAGCATCGCCTATTCATCGAAAGTTGATATTAAACTGGTCAAAGTCGATAATATCTCAACCAAAACCACTTCCAACCCCCATTCTCCTCGCAAATCCACGGAAAAAAGTGCCCCAAATCAACATTTGAGACACTCTTTTTCCTTAACTATGGCTTAATCGTTCACGAAACTGCGGTAAATACTCTCTATGAACCTCAAGCATTTCATCCAGCAGTAGCTTCGCCTTCACATCACTCGTCACCAACGGATTGATCGACATGGCAAGCAACGCTTTCTCATAGGATCCTGTAACTGATGCTTCCGCAGCAACACGTTCAAAAGATTTAATTTGATGAACAAGTCCACTCACAGCCACCGGCAGATCGCCGACTTCAATCGGCTTAGGACCAGACTTGGTAACGACGCAGTTCACTTCTACAGCAGATCTCCGTGGTAAATCGCTAATTGCACCGTCGTTCTGGACATTCAGCGTTTGAATGTCTCCATGGTCATTATAAATGGATGAGATGAGATTACAAGCCGCATCGCTGTAATAAGCCCCTCCCCTTTGTTCGAGTTGTGGAGGCTTGATATCAAGGTTTTCATCCTTGTAAAGTTCGAAAAGCTCATTTTCTAATTGCTGAACTACTTCTGCCCTGGTGGTCCCCGTCTTGAATTCTTCTAGCTGCTTTTCTAAAATATCACTCGATTTATAAAAATAACGGTGATAAGGACATGGGATGACTCCGAGACTCTTAATGAACTCCGGTTCCCATGGAAGCGGCGCGATATTCCTCATGCTGACCTGCTTGTCAGGGTTACTCATGATTTCCAGAACGTCCCCTAAAACTGACTCACCGTCCACCAAAACGTCCAAGCCGTACACCATATGATTCAATCCTGCGAAATCGATATGGAGTCGTTCTACCTCCACATCTAGAAGCTTGGCCAATGTCATTCTTGTATTAATGGGAAGATTACATACACCGACGACCTTAGGATGTGACCCGTAACGCAGTAAAGCCTCTGTCACCATGCCTGCCGGATTGGTAAAGTTGATCAACCAGGCGTCTGGGCAAAGCTCCTGCATTTCATCAGAAATTTCAAGCAGAACAGGAATAGTCCTCATTCCCTTGAACAATCCCCCGGCCCCATTTGTTTCCTGGCCGATCATCCCATACTTGATCGGGAGCCTCTCATCTTGAATTCTCGCTTTTAGTTGTCCGACTCTCATTTGAGTCGTGACAAAATCAGCATCTACTAACGCCTCTTTCCGATCCAGTGTAAGGTGAGTCTCCATCGGTACTTTTGCTTTTTCTACCATTCTCTTCGCTAAATTCCCGACTATAGTAAGTTTTTCTATCCCTGCTTCAATATCCACCAACCACAATTCACTCACTGGAAGCTCATCATAACGCTTGATCAATCCTTCAACAAACTCGGGAGTATAGCTTGAGCCCCCGCCGATCGTAACGACCTTGATTCCGTTCTTCATTGTGAATGCCTCCTCGAGATTACTTGGCAACAAAGGCCAGAATAAAGCTTATTAAGAAACTGACAAACACTGCTAATAAAACGCGCTTCTTTTTAACGGAAGCATCTTCAACGGGACCTTCAATTTTCAAAAGAACAAATGAGAGTCCAATCGAAGCCGAAATCCCCGTTGCCAAAAATACGCTCCAATCCTTTGCGAGTCCCGCACTCATCAAAGGATTGGAAAGAAGTAAAAGTCCAATAGATACGGAGATTAAAAGAACAAACACACTTCTAAAACCGATTCGCTTCGGGACAACCGTTTCTGTCATTTGAATCACTCCTAATGCTAATGAAGAAGTGGGAATCCTAGGACCCCCACTTCTTCTTTTTGATATGATCGTATTCTGCTAGAGGCAAACAACGTCTTTCCGGTGGACTTGCCTTATGCTTGTCGGGGCTGATCAAGCCGCCTCCGCTTTTCTTTGTCCAGCTGCGGCGGCTAGCCCCTCGAGGTCATAAGTCCAGCCCACCAAAAAGGCAAAGAACGCCTTTCCGGTGGACTTGTCTTATGCTTGTCGGGGCTGATCGAGCCGCCTCCCCTTTTCTTTTACGCCGCTTGTTGCTCGTTTTCTTCCATTTTCAACATTTTTTTGTCGTACATCTTTAAGAATGGGAAGTAGATTGCGAAGGAAATTCCGATATTAATCAGAACCATGACAATCGCTCTCCAGTCACCACCCGTTGCCAGGTAAGCTCCTATCGGTGCAGGAAGTGTCCATGGCGGCATAATGTAAGTTGGTGATACTAATCCGACTGTCGTTGCCACATACGAAATTGTTGCCGTTATTAAAGGAACCGTGATGAAAGGTATGATTAGAATCGGATTCAATACGATTGGAGCTCCAAAAATTATAGGCTCATTAATATTGAATACACCTGGTACTAGACATGTTTTCCCCAGTGCTTTCAAGTATTTCGAACGTGCAAAGAAGACCATAGCAAGAACCAATCCAAGAGTTGCTCCTGATCCACCGATCCATATGAACCACTGATAGAACGTTTCTGGAGCGATATGTGGAATCGGATTGCCACTGGCAACAGCATCGGCATTGTTCACAAGGAATACTTCCCAAAGCGGACGTGCCACCGTTCCTACAACTGACACACCATGAATTCCGAATGACCAGAAGAAATCTATAAGGAATACTGGAACCAATACTCCGAAAATACTGTCACCTGCTGTAACCAATGGAGCAACAGCGACACCAACTATATGATGGAGGTCGACTCCAGCTAAGACTGTGATGGATGAAACTAAAATGATAACAATCGCTACAGGAATAAGTGCTTCAAAGCTTCGTGATACAGATGCCGGTACTTGTTCAGGCATTTTGATCGTAATGTTTTTCGTTTTACAGAAACGTAAAATTTCAACTGCCAGAATCGAGACGACCATGGCGACGAATAATCCGTGACCCCCGAGGTTGGTCATTGGCAGGACCCATCCTTCTCCGTCCATTACTTTAGGTGTGATCGTTAATAGAAGTGCAGCTACTGAAATTTGTGCACCGGATAATGGATCCAGGTTATAGCTTTTCGAGAGGTTGTATCCGATCCCGAAGGCTATATAGAGCGACATGATAAACATGGTCAGTCGGTAGGGAATCAGGATTTCGACGATGTTGTCAGCGGCCCACTGCTTGATGTCTCCGAATATTCCGCCATCAGGAAGCGGTGGAAAAGCTAAGATCAGGAAAAAAGAACCTACGATGATAAATGGCAGTGCTGAAATAACCCCATCCCGGATTGCTTGTAAATGCCTTTGTTCAGAGAGTCGGGCCATTGGACCTGACAAGTTGTTCTCTAGAAAATTCACAAACTTTTGCATGTTTGTACCCCCTTGTTTCCTATTAAATTAGTTGGTTAATTCTTTTACTGTTTTCAGTAAAGTAGGACCGCCAAGTGGCGTGTACGCTTGTGGAGGAATCGGACCACAAGGGACATTCGCTTCATCAGCGGCTTTCTTCACTTGGTCAAAACGGTGTCGAATCTGCGGTGCTACCATACAAACATCCCATCCCTTGGATATTTCCTCAGATACTTCACCGGTCCCGATTGCATGGACTTCCATCTCAATTCCTGCTTTGTCCCCTTCTTTTTTCAGTGCATTCACAACAATTGCGCTGGACATTCCACCTGAACATACGAATAATACTCTCATTTCTACTCTTCCTCCTCTTTCATCCTTTGAACTACTTCATGTGTATGAATAATTTGCTCGTAAACGCCATGTCCTTTTTTCATGCATAAAGCGACGAATAAAGCATCAATCACGACGAGTTGAGCAATTCTTGCCGTCATGGTCCCGATTCTGATATTGTGTTCTTCCTCGGAAATCGTCAAGACGATATCAGCAAGCTTTCTTGCCGGGGATTTCCCATGCTGTGTCAATAGAACGATTGTGGCCCCTTTTTCTTGAGCGACGTTCATCAGCTTCAGTATTTCCTTTGTCTGACCAGATGTGGAGACGACGAAGAGAACGTCTCTTTCGGTTAAGTTTGCGGCCATCATCATTTGCACATGGATATCACTCGCTTGAAATGCGAGATAGTTCAGTCGTAATAGCTTTTGCGTAAAGTCCTCCGCTACTACGGCTGAACCGCCTACTCCATACAGGTATACCCTTTCAGCTTTATGGAACGCGTTCACAGCCCGATCCAGTTCATCTATGGAGAAAAGCTTTTCCGTGTTCTTGATCGCTTGATAGGTATTCACCAGTACTTTGTTGAATACGGTTTCAAGATTGTCTTCAAAGTGCAGGAGTGTATTGATGTCATGACTTTTTGTTTCTTCGATGTTGCTGCTTTTGGCCAGTTCGATCTTCAAACCGCTGAAACTATTGATTCCGATCCGTTTACAGAACCGGATGATGGCTGCTTCACTGCTGCCGCATGATTGTGAAAGTTGCTTTGTCGTCATTTCCATTACTTTCTCAGGAAACTCCAACACATATTGAGCAACCGCAATTTCAGACGGGGTGTAGTTCTCCATCTGACTTTTGATGTGTTTTAATACTTGAAATTCCGTCATGGTCACCTCCAAAAAAATGATTGTCTTGAAAAGGCTTTCAGTTTAATATGATTATATGCGATAATGAAATTAAATTTCAATATTATTTTAAAATATTTAAACTTTTATTTTACTATTCTAGTAGAAACCAGTTCTAAACAGAAATGAGGAGGAATACACAATGGCAGAGGTACGCAACGTAGAAATGGAGATTTTTGAAATTATATCAAACGGCGGGAATGCAAAAAGCACCGCATATGAAGCCCTGGCAAAGGCACATGAAGGTAAGTTTGATGAAGCTGAAGAGATGCTGAAAACAGCCCATGAAGAACTGAACAAAGCTCACAAAACGCAAACCAGTCTCATTCAGGCTGAAATCAATGGAGAAGACTTTGAAAAATCACTTCTGATGATTCATGCCCAGGACCACTTGATGACCTCTATCAGTGAAATCTCGTTAATTGAACAAATGATACCCTTGTTAAAAAGAATAGATAAACTTGAAAACAACTAATTTTAAGGAGGCCTACCAATGAGTAAAAGACTGGGAGTTTCAATTTACCCAAACCATTCCACGACTGAAAAGGACAAAGAATATCTGGCACTGGCTGCGTCTTACGGTTTTAAGCGTGTGTTCACCTGCTTATTATCAGTAGAGGGGGACAAGGATGGAATCATCTCAAATTTTAAAGAAACGATTAAGTTTGCCCGTGAAAAAAACATGGAAGTCATCGCTGACATCAGTCCCCGTATTTTCAAAGAACTGAACATTTCGTATGATGATTTATCCTTTTTTGCCGATCTGGGTGCTCATGGTATCCGACTTGACCTTGGATATACAGGTCACGAAGAATCGATGATGTCGTATAACCCTTATGATTTAAAAATAGAACTCAATATGAGTAATGCAACGAAATACATCGACAACATTATGACATATCAGCCTAATAAGGATCAATTGCTTGGATGTCATAACTTCTATCCGCATCGCTACTCCGGTTTATCCTATCCATTCTTTATTGAATGCAGTAAAAAGTTTAAAGACTTCGGGATGAGAACGGCTGCGTTTGTCTCTTCTTCCGATGCAACATTCGGTCCTTGGCCGGTCACGGAAGGGTTGCCCACGCTAGAAATGCACCGGAACCTTCCGATCGATGTCCAGGCTAAGCATCTTTTTGCAACTGGGTTGATTGATGATGTCATTATCAGTAACGCTTATGCATCAGAACGTGAAATGCAGCTGCTTAGCAAACTGAACACATCGAAGCTGACCTTTACAGTCGACACCCATGAAACGACAACAGACTTAGAAAAGACGATTATATTTGAAGAACCGCACTTCTATCGTGGTGACGTGTCTGATTATTTGATCCGCTCGACTCAAAGCCGCGTGAAATATCGTGGAAGAGAATTCGCTCCACATAATACGGCAGACATTAAACGCGGTGATATTGTGATTGAAAACGACCTATATGCCCAGTATGCAGGAGAACTTCAGATCGCGCTTCAAGATATGGAGAACTCAGGCAAAACCAATGTGGTTGGACGTATCCGCGAAGAAGAAATCTTCTTATTGGATTACCTTGAGCCTTGGGGTAAATTTGCCTTTCAAACCAAGTAAAGTGGAGGTTTCTTTAGATGACTAGAGTAATAGGAATCGATGCAGGCGGGACAAAAATACAGGGACTCGTTCTTGACTTAGAGAAGAACATCCTGTTTCAAAGCTTATCCGGACACGGTAATCCCACGGTTTCCTTTGAAGAGGCATTAACCAATCTCTCATCCGTGATTCAACAATGCTTGGATCATACTTCTTCTGAAGAGGTGTCCCATATTGTGATCGGGATGGCAGGTGCAGAGTCTGGAAATCTCGCACATCGAATCAAGACGGAGTTACAAAGGGTGACTTCCCTGCCTATTATCCTTTTGAATGATGCCACCCTCGCCTATTTCAGTTTAATCGGGAATCAGAACGGTGTGATGACCATTGCGGGAACGGGCTCGATTTGTTATGGACGAAACGGGAAAGAGGAAGGAACAACCGGAGGCTGGGGACATCTACTTGGTGACGAAGGCAGTGCTTATCATATTGCAATTGAAGCCTGTAAACAGATTTCCATGGAGATGGATTCCGGCAAACCTCTTTCCCCTCTCTCCCGTGACATATTAAACGAAATCGGTGCAAGTGATGGGAAAGGGTTAAAAGGGTTTATCTATTCTTCTTCCAAAGGTGAAATTGCAAAGCTTGCGAAAGTGGTTCACAAGCAAGCTGAGGATGGTAATGACGCGGCCTTTCTTTTATTCAAAAATGCCGGGGAGCAACTTGCCCGACAAACGATTACCTTATTGGAGAAACTACAGATCGGTACGAAACCGGTTATCGCCTTAAAAGGAAGTGTCCTTGAACATAATGTGGTGGTGCAATCCGTTTTTAAAGAAAGAATTTCAGAGCGTTTTCCAAACGCATCCTATATCGTCGACTCAACCTCCCCTGCCACCGGGGCAGTCGATGTGACCAAAGCCATCAGGGAAGGAAGGTTGTCAAATGAGTAAACGTTTAGCTGTCGGGTTAATGTCCGGTACGTCTGTGGATGGGGTGGATGCTGCTCTTGTTTCAATTGAAGGCAGCGGCACGGATACAAAAGTGGAGCTCGCCCATTATTCAACGGCTCCCTTCCCTCCAAAAGTAAAAAAGAAAATCTTTGAAGTGATGAGTGTCACAGAATCGTCCACTCCCCTCCTTTCCAGCTTGCATTTTGAGCTTGGAGACGTTTATGCTGATGCAGTTTTGAAGGTATGTGCAGAGGCTGGCATTTCTGTAGAGGAGTTAGACTTTATCGGATCTCACGGGCAAACGGTTTATCACCAGCCCTTTCATACGGAAGATTCGGTTCCTTCCACTCTGCAAATCGGTGAGCCGAGCGTGATTGCGTACCGTACAAACACCAGAGTCGTCTCCAATTTCCGCTCCATGGATATGGCCGCCGGCGGTGAAGGGGCACCACTTGTACCTTATACTGAATTCCTTCTCTATCGAAAAAAAGACCAGGGAAGACTTCTGCAGAATATTGGCGGTATCGGGAATGTGACCGTACTTCCTAAAGATTGCGCTCTTCACGAAGTATTCGCGTTTGATACTGGTCCAGGAAATATGGTTATAGATGGATTATGCGAGCGACTATTAGGTCTATCTTTTGATGAGAATGGAGCTATTGCTGCGAAAGGAACGGTCCATAAAGACGTCGCACAGAAATGGATGGAATGGGAGAAGGATTTCTTCCTTAAAAAACCTCCAAAGTCAACTGGTCGTGAGCTGTTTGGAGAAGTATTCGTAAATCGGATTCTTGACGAGTTTGGTGATCTTTCGAAAGAAAACCTGATTGCGACGGCAACCTACTTTACAGCTATGACGATTGCGGATGCCTATGAGAATTTTGTTCTCCCTGAACATTCGATAAATGAAGTGATCATCGGCGGAGGAGGAAGCTATAATGGGACGCTTCTCCGTATGATGCGGGAGCTTCTTCCAGAGTTAGGAATTCTTATTCAGGAAGATATCGGTTATTCTTCCGATGCGAAAGAAGCGATTGCCTTTGCCCTATTGGCAAACGAAACACTGCATGGCAATCCAAGCAACGTTCCAGGTGCAACAGGGGCCAGTAGGTCTGTTATTTTAGGCACCATCACACCACGCCCATATATATGAAAGGCAGGTAACAATACAAATGGACCTTCATAAGATACTGACGGAAACAAGAAATCCTAATACATTGAACATAGATACAATAAGCACGGAGAAGATTTTAGAAAAAATCAACGGAGAAGATCAAACAGTTGCATACGCCGTGGAAAAAACCATCCCTGTTGTTTCACGTGTGGTCGATTCCATCGTTGCAGGTTTAGAAAATGGCGGCCGACTTCTTTATGTAGGTGCAGGTACAAGCGGACGCCTGGGCATCCTTGACGCATCAGAGTGCCCGCCTACCTTTAGCACTGATCCCGGCCAGGTGATCGGGATCATCGCGGGTGGTGAAAGGGCCATCCAATTCCCCTTAGAAGGCGCAGAGGATGATGAAGAAGGAGGCCGCAACGAAATCGCCATCCGTGAAGTCGGTGCAAATGATGTCGTCGTTGGCATTGCCGCAAGCGGACGGACGCCTTTTACAATAGGGGCCTTAAAGGAAGCAAAATCAAGAGGTGCTGTAACGGCTTCTGTTGTATGCTCACCTAAATCCCCGATGTGTGAAGTGGCCGATCACTCGATCATCGCTGAAGTCGGTCCGGAAGTCGTCACAGGCTCGACACGCATGAAAGCCGGAACAGCCCAAAAACTGATTCTGAATATGCTCACAACCGCATCCATGATCAAACTTGGCAAAGTATACAGTAACCTCATGGTCGACGTGATGCCTTCAAACGCAAAACTGAAAGTCAGAGCGCACAACATCATCATGGAAGCAGCGGACGTCACCGAACAAGAAGCAACCGAAGCCCTTGAAATATACGGCAGTGTCAAACCTGCCATCCTATCGCTTCTGACAGGCCTCGAAGAAAAAGAAGTCTACAACCTTCTCACCCTTCACAAAGGCCACCTGCGCTCAGCCATCAAAGCCGCAATTAAATAACCTTTTAGGAGGGACGGACCTTGACCCATCGTCAGGTATCGTCTCTTTACTCTTTTTATACAAGATTTGAAAAACATGTTAAAAAAGGTGGAAATTAGTATGATCACTCCTGACATCAAAAAACGGTTCATCGAAATCGTCGGCGACGAAAATTATCGGGATACTCCCGCGGAAAAGCTTGTCTATTCCTATGACGCAACTCCTAACTACCAGTCCATGCCTGACGGGGTCATCGTTCCCCGCTCGACAGAGGAAGTATCAGAAGTCGTGAAAATCTGCAATGAGCATTGCATTCCCATCGTCCCAAGGGGATCCGGAACGAATCTTTGCGCAGGCACCTGCCCTACTGAAGGCGGACTTGTTCTCTTATTCACCCATATGAACAAGATTCTCGAGGTGGACGAAGAAAATCTAACCGTAACCGCCCAGCCTGGTGTTGTGACCCTGGATCTCATTCATACAGTTGAAGCAAAGGGGCTCTTCTATCCTCCTGACCCTAGCTCCATGAAAATCTCAACAATCGGTGGGAATATTAACGAAAATTCCGGTGGTTTGAGAGGACTGAAATATGGCGTTACCCGAGATTATGTGCTGGCATTGGAAGCCGTTCTCCCTAACGGAGACATCATCCGTACCGGGGGAAAACTAGCGAAAGATGTTGCTGGATATGACCTGACCCGGCTATTTGTCGGCTCGGAAGGAACGCTTTGTGTCATCACCGAAGCGACTTTAAAGCTAGTTCCCATGCCGGAAACGAAGCAAACGATGCTCGCCCTATATCAGGATATTGAAGCAGCAGCCCAAAGTGTTTCCAGCATTATCGCCAATCGTATCATTCCGACTACCCTTGAATTTTTAGATCAGCCTACACTTGAGGTGGTTGAGGATTTTGCCAAAATCGGCTTGCCAACCGATGTAAAAGCGGTGCTCTTGATCGAACAGGATGGTCCTCCGGAAGTGGTTGCACGTGATATGAAACGAATGGAAGAAGTTTGTTTACAGAACAAAGCTGTATCCGTTCAATTAGCCAAAACGGAGATAGAAGCAGATGCCCTTCGTACCGCCCGCCGTTCTGCCCTATCGGCACTCGCCCGTCTCAAACCGACGACGATTTTAGAGGACGCGACGGTTCCACGCTCGGAAATCGCCAAGATGGTAAAAGCAATCAATGATATATCCGAGCGCTATGAGTTGAAGATTTGTACCTTTGGTCATGCAGGGGACGGAAACCTTCACCCTACGGTTGCGACTGACGCCAGGGACCATGATGAAATGGAACGTGTCGAAGCGGCATTCGAAGAAATTTTCGCTCATGCCATCGAATTGGGCGGCACCATCACCGGAGAACACGGAGTCGGCATGATGAAAGCCCCTTATCTCGAATGGAAACTGGGACCTGAGGGCATTGCAGCCATGAAAATGATCAAGCAATCATTCGATCCAAATAACATTATGAATCCGAACAAAGTATTCGCTAAAGAATCAAGAAAACGTGTGGTGATTTCAAGATGACAACCCTTCTAGAAAAACAAAAGATACAACAGGAATTTAAAGACCGCTTGGATGAAGATGAACTATTGAATTGTATGAGATGCGGTTTCTGTCTCCCTTCCTGCCCTACTTACATTGAATCAGGATTTAAAGAATCCCACTCCCCGCGCGGTCGGATCGCCCTAATGAAGGCAGTGGTGGATGGTGTCATAGAACCTGATGAAGAAGTCGAACGAACATTGGATCTATGCTTAGGCTGCAGAGCCTGTGAACCTGTTTGTCCTTCCGGTGTTAACTACGGTCACCTTTTAGAAGAGGCACGAGATATCATCAATCAAAATAAAAAACACTCCCTTCCTGTACGGGTTCTTAGAAAAACCGTTTTTGAAGGATTATTCCCGCACCCTGGCAGAATGAGAATGGTCACAAACCTTCTTGGAATCTATCAACGCTCGGGACTGCAGAAGGCGGTACACACGACGGGGGTTATGAAACTTTTTCCAGAAAGCATGGCGACAATGGAACGCGTACTTCCTCAAGTTCCAAAGTTGAAAGGCATGAAGGAACGCCCAACGTCTCTTTCCTCGATTGGTGACGTTCGTAAAAAAGTCGCTTTCTTCTCTGGCTGTTTAATGGATACGATGTTTCTGGAAACAAATAATGCCACTACGAAACTATTACAGCTGGCAGGCTGTGACATCGTGATTCCGAAAACACAAACCTGTTGCGGAGCCTTGCATGGTCATAGCGGTGAAAAGGACTCGGCAAAGGATTTAGCAAAGCGAAACATCGAGGCTTTTGAAGCGGATGGAGTCGATTACATCATCACCAATGCCGGGGGATGCGGAGCCTTTCTCGTCGACTATGATCACTTACTGAAGGATGATCCCGATTGGAAAGATCGTGCGGTTCAGTTTAAAAATAAAATCAAAGACATCTCGTCCATTCTTGTAGAATTAGAGTTTCATAAAAAGAAATTGAACGTTTCCTCTCAACGAATCACGTATCAGGATTCATGTCACTTGCGAAACGTGCAGCGCACATTTTTGGAACCAAGGCTCCTCCTTCAATCAGTGGAAGGTGCTGACTACATCGAGATGAAGCAAGCCGATCACTGTTGTGGGTCAGCCGGGATCTACAATATCGTTGAATCCGAAATGTCCATGAAGATCCTCGATCACAAAATGGACAACGTCGAACAAACCCAGGCAACCACCATCATCACATCAAACCCGGGCTGCCTCCTCCAAATGAAACTCGGCATCGAACGAGAAGGCCTATCCAACAAAATGCGTGCAATCCACATCGTAGACTTCTTATTGGAAGCAATTCAGTGAGAGGGACGGACCTCTTCATTTACTCAAATCCCGTTAAATCAACGTTTTGGTTTTCGGGCGGGGTGATTGGAGGTCCGTCCCTTCTTTTTTCACTTTTTAATTTTGAAGAAAGAGAAGTAGACGAGGAAGGAAAGGATGATTCCATAGGCTGCTAATAGGGTGAGGGCATTAGAGGCATTTGATGTAAGCCAGGTAAATATGGCAGCGATGAGAACTATTGGTGTGCTTATCCAGATTGTTTTGTTCATTTTCGGACCTCCTTTTGATCCAAAGTGATGGATATTGATATATACGTTTTTTCGGGGGAATGGTTTCCTTTTTTGTTGTTGAGAGGTGGTTATTTTGGTGTACCTGGTACAATTCAGGGGTTTTGTACCTGGTACATTCTCTCTTTTTTGCCTCCCTTTCAAATCACCATCTTTCTCCTGTTGAATTAAAACGTTATTTTGACTGTTAAAACCCCTCTATAATTTGCCTGTGAATTTTCAACGTTTTTTCACCTGTTAAACTACCGTAATATCAAAAAAAAGACGAACCCCTTCCAAGGTCCGTCCCTCTCTCTAACATATTGTGTAGCTACGCGGGGTGGTTGAAGGTCCGTCCCTAAACCCCAACTGCTTTCTTCGTTGTGATTTCTATTGCATCTTCCATAATCCGTACCATTTTCTTAAGTTCTTCTTCGGTTGTGGCGAGTGGCGGCATGAAGACGATGGTGTCTCCGATCGGCCGTGTCAGCATACCCAGTTCACGCATCTTGATGGTGGTCCGGTAGCCGACTCTGTCTTCCCACAGGAACGGCTTTTTACTGGCTTTATCATGTACCAACTCAATGCCGCATATCATACCAAGTTGTCTAATGCTGCTCACATGGGGATGTTCCTTTAATGGAGCTAACAGGGATTCAATGATCCCCGCTTTCTCTTCAACTCTCTCAATCAGGTTTTCTCTTTCATAGATCTCCAGGTTCGCCAATGCCGCAGCACAACCAAGCTGGTTTCCTGTGTAGGAATGGCCGTGGAAGAAGGTTTTCAGTGATGTGTAATCATCATAGAAAGCTTCATAGATTTCTTCGGTGGTGAGGGTTGCTGCAATCGGGAGGTATCCACCTGTAATCCCTTTTGCCACAGTCATGATGTCAGGCTGGACTTGTTCATGCTCGACAGCAAACATTTTTCCTGTGCGGCCGAAGCCTGTAGCCACTTCATCGACAATCAGGAGAACCTCATATTTCCGGCAAAGCTTTTCGACCCCTTTAAAGTAGCCCTCTGGCATAATATTCATGCCGCCAGCACCTTGTATCAACGACTCTACTGTCATCCCGGCAATTTCATGATGATGCTCTTTAAAAATCTCTTCCAGTTCCTGAAGTGCAAAATCTCGAATCTCTTCCTCATCTACTAAATCAGGATGATGGACCACGTCGGGGAACGGAGCAACGAGTGATTCGAACATTAGAGATTTGTAGACTCTGTGAAAAATGTCCACCTTCCCGACGCTGATCGCACCGACCGTATCTCCGTGGTATGCGTTTTGAAGAGTGATAAACTTCTGCTTTTCCGGTTTCCCTTTATTTTGCCAATATTGATAAGCCATTTTAATGGCAATTTCAACAGAGGTTGCACCGCTGTCTGAATAAAATACTCTCGCTAATCTCTCCGGGGAAAGTTCAACCAATTTCTCGGCTAACAAAATAGATGGAACATTGGTGGCACCGAGCAAGGTCGAGTGAGCGATTATATCGAGCTGATCCTTGATCGCTTGATTGATTTCCTCATTGCGATGGCCATGGACATTTAACCAAAGGGAAGAATAACCATCAAGATATTCGTTCCCGTAGATGTCCCGAAGATAAACGCCTTCCCCGCTTTCAATCACCAGCGGGCTCTCATCATAATCCTTCATCTGTGTAAACGGAAGCCACATATACTGACTGCTTTTTTCAATAAGTTGCTGTTGATTCATTCTGAACGTCCTCCTCCGACCTTTCTAGTTTCCAATTCTTGAATAACTCATTTACATCGATTGTTGCAAAAGAATCCTGCGATATGTATGGCAGCACACCGATTACCTTTACACCGGTTAATGTTTCGATCATTCGTTTGTTGTCCCGCTCAATCTCCGGCATTTCATCTATGGATGTCTGATTAAGGATGATTCCTGCGATATCAATACTTCTTTGTTTCAATGCCATCACAGACAGGACCGTATGATTAATTGTGCCAAGTCCAGCCGGCGCGACAAGAATGACAGGCAGTGACACTCGTTCGATTAAATCAAGAATGGTTTCTTCTTCGTTTAACGGGACAATCAGTCCTCCCGCTCCTTCAACCAATAAAAGTTCGTGAGTACTTTGTAACTTCTCCACCTGTTCTAAAATTGACTTCAATTCAACCGTCACCCCGTCAATTGCAGCTGCCAGATGAGGAGAGCTTGCCGTTTTTAATAAATATGTATTCGCATCTTTTCCAAAAGAACGATTAGTGACCTCTTCATAAAATTCAGTATCGGGTGCTACTAGTCTATCTTTTTTCAAGACAGCTCCACTTTGCACGGGCTTATATGGAAATACATCAATGCCCTTTTCCAAGAAGTACTTTGTTAACAATCCAGTCGTTATCGTTTTTCCGATATCCGTATCTGTGCCGGTAATGAAAAACCCTTTCATAATTTCCCTCCATTTATGTTAACCTTATTTACAAATAGGTTAACATTTAAGATAATAACAATCATATCACAGTTTTAAGGAGGAGAAAATGGAAATGGGAAAAACTAGAGAAATGGTCTTATGTGGTCTTTTGGCTGCTTTAATGGCAGTAGGGGCGAATGTTTCTCCGTTTTTAATGATTGGAGGAGTTCCTGTCACCCTTCAGTTGATGTTTGCCATCATTGCCGGAGGAATGCTTGGAAGCCGGGTGGGAGCGAAGGCGATGACGGTTTATTTAGCTCTGGGATTAGTAGGGGCACCGGTGTTTGCGCAATTTAAAGGAGGACCTTCAAGTTTACTCAGTCCTACCTTTGGATTTATTCTATCCTTTATCGCGGTCGCATTCACCGTGGGAATGGTCTTGGAAAGGAAGCGCACATTTGGAGGATATCTCACTGCAGGAATCCTCGCCTTATTGTTAAATTACATAATCGGAACGAATTTCATGTACCTGGCACTAATATTTTGGGCGGAAGCACCGGGCGGATTCAGTTACACGGTTGCCTGGGGATGGATGGTTGCGTATCTGCCGCTGGATATAGTCGTGACCTCTGTTTCTCTTGTGGTCCTGCAACGCTTGTATAAGGTCGTTCCTTCAAGGAATTTGAGCACCTCTTTTTATAAGTAAGTTATATGAGAAATGGACATGTGTTTGGGATGGTCAGCTGGGTGATGTGGTATTCAGCTGACCATCCCACCAAATTCAAAAGCCGATCCCATATAAAAAACACCCGACACCATTTTAAAGTATCGGATGTTTCTCATTCCTTACGAATTCGCTCTTTCATATATCTTCAGATTTCCATAAATCAAACGCAACACACGGGCTTCAATCCCCTGTGTTTCAGCAGCCTTCAATAAATATCCGTATAAATGCTCGGCTTCCACGGAGAGGTTTTTTTCCATATCCCGCTGTAAGGATGACTTCATACTATAGCCCATTTGATTGATTTTATCATATTGAGCTTCTTCTATTTTTTCAGCAAGTGGCGCTTTCAAGTCTCTCATAATCTCAGCCGCTTCATAAAGGACTCCTTTGATCATATCTGCACCCTCTCCTATTTCCCGAATCGGTCCGATCGGTGAACGATATAAGGATGTGACTCCTGAAAGAGTGGTGATAAATAAATATTTATGCCACATTTCCTGTTCGATGGTGTCAGATAATCGAAAGTTTGCCTTCGTTCCTGAAAAGGCCTCTTCAAGCTTCACAATTCTATCCGTTCGCTCACCACTTCTTTCTCCAAAAACGAGATCATGAATCGGACTCGATTGAATGACCTTCCCTGCGGAATCAAGCGTCGACTCCACAAAACATAAACCGCCTATCACTCTTTCTTCCCCGAATGCGTCTATAAGATCGTCAACGTGAGACATTCCGTTTAAAAGTGGCAGTATCATCGTATTTTCACCTACAAAGGTGTGAAGGTTCTCGATTGCTCCCTTAAGATGATATGCCTTGGTTGAAAGGATGATGGCATCAAAGGGCTCTGCTTTTTCTGCTGATCTCAGCGTTTTCGGCTCGCAGTGAAAATCACCATGTACACTTTCAATATGCAATCCATGCTCTTTCAACTGCTGCTCTCTTCGCTCACGGACGAGAAACGTAACATCCTCGCCTTTCTCTATCAATCTACCTCCGAAGTAGCCACCCACTGCACCTGCACCAACAACTAGTATTCTCATTCCATCCGCCTCCTTTTACTTTTCACATGCCATGTCACTATTCTCCGATATGAAAGCGCATAAATCAAAAATATTGGCTTTTCAGAAAAATAAGATGCCCTCCCAAAGATAGTCAGGAGACACCCCATTCAATACATCAACCCGTACACCAAAAATCTCTCATACTCATTCTTTTCATAATCCCCTGACAAATTCACCTCTTTCCGCAAAACGAAAAGGGGGTGATCTTCTAAATAATGCACATAATCATCCGAGCTATAGTACAACACGATCTCGATATCACGTGGTGATTGTTCCACTGAAAAGAGGATGTTATTGAGGATCCTCATGAAAATTTGAACAGAGAACGGATTGAAAAAGTAGAATCGGTTATCCTTTGGATGGATTGTATACTCTTCTGCCAGGCAGTGATAAAAGTAGAGATTATCACGTTTGGTTTTCGCCTTTTTTAAATAGCTTTCCCGGTTCGCCACAGCTTCTTCATAAAACTCGTCATTCATTTCAATGCCAACAACGGTGGATTGAAATAGGTGGTGGATAAAGAAATTCAATCGCCCTTTTCCACATCCGAAATCGACCACACGATCACTGTCATTTAATTTATAATGTTGGAATAATTCATCCAGTGCCTGATACGGAGTCGGCTCATACCGATGATAATGAAAAGACCGGTGAAACCCCATCTGCAACTCACTCGTTCGAACACCTAACAATACATCATAATACTCTTCCTTCATACATACTCCTTCATGAAGGTCCGTCCCTCTCGGACCCAAAGTTTAGTAGAGGTAGCCAAGCATGTCCAGCTGGCCGCTTGACCATTTTTTGGTACCTACTCGTTTGATCATGATTTCGTTTATGGTTTCTGTGCCGATGCCTCGGGTGGTCTGGTTTTGGTCGTTGATTTTCATCCAAGTGCATTGGTTGGACACCGATTGGAAGCCATTTTTTTCATATAAGGATCGATCATCGGCAAATAAAAGCAGGAAATCGATGTTACGGCCATCACAGAACCTTTCCACTTCGAAGAGAAGCTGTGATCCGATTCCCAGGGAGCGACTCCCCTTTGAAACGCACAAATCGATTATCCCCAATACATTTATAGGCTCACCTTCTAAATTCATGACTCGGTAATCCACCCCTACATGCCCCACTAAATGTCGATCTTCGCTATGTACGAGATACCTGAAATGAGGAATCTGTTTAAAGTAAATTCTATCATCAGGATAGTCATCTCCAAAACATTCACATAATAATTCTTGTATTTCAGCTTTCATTTTCCCTTTGATATCATAATCAACTATTTGTTTCACTTGATATTCCCTTTCCACTTTCACACGTTCGCCTCCTCATAAAGTTATATAAGCACTTTCATTGACAAACCTTCAAAATCCTAATACATTAATAGTAACAAGGGGAGTAGCGACCGGTAAACGGCTGGTGAATCGTCATCCCGGTATGAAAATACCTGGTTCATCAGGCTTTAGCTCATTCTTCAGCACGCAAGACCTTGGTACAAAATTTGTGCCGGGGTCTTTTTTGTATGCGCTGGCTTGGAGGAGATTATATGGTTTACATTGTTTTTTTACTCGCTGCCGCCATCGTGGTTGCGGCTGCTATTTACCTGAATCAGTTCGGAGATGTCATCAGTAAGAAGTCTTCATTAAGTGGGGCTGTCGTAGGGACATTCCTCATTGCAGGGGCAACGTCACTTCCTGAATTGACAACGAGCTTAACGGCGGTTTATATCGATAACCCTGATATTGCCGTAGGAAACATGCTCGGTAGTAATGTGTTCAATCTTTTTATCCTGGCAGCGGTCGATCTGATTTATCGTAAAAGAAGATTGTTCCAAAAGGTGAACAGGAAGGCAAATGTTCCTTCTGCCCTATTTGGATTCCTGTTTCTCACGATCATCATTTTCTCCCTTTTCCTGCCAGGTTCCATTGAATTTTTTGGCGTTGGAATCGAGATGTTCATCATCATCACCCTATACTTCGTTGCGATGAAATTTGTCTCCGGAGATGACTCTGAAGGGGGATCCGCATCAACGAAGGATTACTCCCTGAGAACGGCCGTCATAGGTTTTATCATCGCGGCGATTATAGTATTTGCATCAGGAAGTGTGTTATCGATTGCAGGTGACCAATTGGCAAAGGCAACGGGCATGAATGCAAGCTTTGTCGGGAGCTTTCTCATCGCTGCCTCCACTTCCCTGCCTGAGCTCGTGACGGTCCTTGCTGCTTTTAAACTGGCAAACTACAATATGGCGATCGGCTCAATTCTCGGAAGCAATCTGTTTAACATACAATTGCTCGTCCTGACCGATGTCCTTTACCGAAAAGGTGCCATACTTGAAGCAGTCGACACCTCCCATATCTTTATCGCGGGATTAGGATTATTAATGACACTCGTCATCGTATACTTGCTTCTTCGCCCGACAAGAGTGATGAACAAGTGGAGATATATAGCCCCATCCTTTATTATAACCGTGTTATATATTGTCGTATCATATGTATTATACTAGACATTCAAAGGGCGTGCCTCGGCACGCCTTCACTCTTTTACAGGCTTTAAAATCGTCCGCTGCATCGGTACATTCCGCTCTATAAATAAGTAGGATTGTCCATCTGCCACAAATTTTCGATTCCCTTTATATTGAACGACCCTTCCCTGGTCTTCAAGCTCTCTTTTGATTGCCTCTATATATTCTTTCTCCTTAAAATATCGTTCTTCAAAATCGATTTGGATATGTCCTTTTCGGTAGCCCATAAGCCAATAAAATAAAACAAATAGACCAATGGCTGAAATTAAAATCCAAACAAATTCCATCACTCTCATCTCCTTTCCCTGCTGAACTTTTTCCTTATCTACGCACCAAATAGGCCATATGTTTCAATTTTCCCAAAATTCCAATCAAAATTGAGTTATTCAGGCACATCACATGATTCACCTCTTCACTTATGATAAATTTAACATGATTGAATCAATGGATAAGGAGTGAATGTTCAATGGCTGGTAAAGAACAAGTAAAGCAAGACATTTTAGATGCTTACCATTTCAGACATGCAACAAAGGAATTCGATCCAAATAAGAAAGTACCCGATGACGATTTCAGGTTCATCATGGAAACAGGTCGTCTGTCACCAAGTTCATTTGGTTTCGAGCCTTGGAGATTCGTCGTGATTCAAAATCCTGAACTTAGGGAAAAAATCAAAAACACAGCTTGGGGAGCATACGGAAAACTGCCTGAAGCCAGTCATTTCGTGGTGATCCTGGCCAGAACGAAAAAAGATACGAAATACGATTCACAATACTTACAGGATCATTTTAAAAATGTGAAACACCTTCCAGAAGATCATATGTCAAAATACTTAGAAAAGATCGAGCAGTTCCAAAAGGTTGATTTCGATTTGCTCGAAGGCAATCGTCCCCTATACGATTGGGCCGGAAAGCAAACCTATTTAGCCCTTGGAAATATGATGACAGCAGCCGCTCAAATCGGTGTCGACTCGTGTCCAATCGAAGGCTTTGACATCAACAAGATGAACTCGCTTTTAGATGAAGAAGGATTGTTGGAAGATGGCCGTTTCAGCATTTCAGTCATGGTGGCATTCGGTTACCGGGTGAAGGATCCAGCACCGAAAACGCGTCGACCGTATGAAGATATCGTGAAGTTCGTTTAATCTTAAATGACCCCGATTACAGTACCGGGGTCATTTTTATGAAATTCTAATGTTTAAACCAATCGGCTCCTGAATCTAAGTGCACAAACGGAATATGCGTATCCACCTCACCCATGATCTTTTCATGGACAACATCTTCCCCTTCAAGCCACTTGGCAAAATCAAAGACAACCGGTTCCCGGTCTCCCCCCAGGGCAAACCATGCTTTCAGTTCGTTAGGAAAATAAGCCGATGTATGGATGGTCCCAGCCCAGCTTCCGTATAAATCTGAGAAAACGCCTTTATCCGTGTCGTTCATTAAGCGAAAGGCGCTAATAGCATCTGAAGACTCATTTTCTTGAAGGATTCCTAATCTTCGCTTCGAATCCACTAAATGATTTCTATTTTCATGCTTCATCACTTCAAAATGATTCGTACACGTATTTGACTGCCGGATCTCCACGCCACGAGGAGACGTTTCAACAATAAACGTTTCACCGCTTCTGTCATACACAACATAACTAAACGAGTGCCGGTGAGGAATTTCTTTTAGCATCTCAACGGCTTCCGATACATCTCCACATGATTCCAGAATCAAACGTCCAATCATACAGCAAATAAAGCCATCCCCTGGATTTTTACGATGCATGAAGTTATATCCAATTGCCAATCCCCTTTCATTCATGCCATCCATTCGCCCTGTTACCCGCTGACTCGGTCCGATGATACTATACCCGCCGTCCGTCGGCTGGTAAAACGTATATCTTCCCTCATACGTCTTCGGATGATAATCATAATTCCTTATCAAATAATTTTCCCCCGTCATAATCGAGCAGCCGGACTTCGTATATTCAACACGGTATCCGCCAAACTCCTGCAGAACCTTCTCCATCTTCCACCCGAGCGCTTCCTGTAATCCGATAAGCTCATCCCATACACCAGGAGCAAATCTCAGGATCGCCTGCTTCGCTTCCTCCATGTTAATAGAGAAACGAGGCTTTCTTACCTTCCACTGATTCTCACGATTTCTCACTGTGATCGAATCCTTTATCCTTAACCCTTGCATATAACCAAAATCATAATGAGATCCACGGAATTGAATCACATCGCTATGTATTTTTTTCATGATTGTCCCTCTTTTTTGTCAGACTGTTTTATCTAAGGATAATAGATAGGAGGGGAAAAATAAAGAATCAGAATCCTGGTAAATCTGCCTTTCAACTTGTGAAAATACCATGCTCCTAAATAAGCGGGAAATGCCATACTCGTTACCAGGATAATGGCATATCGGTTAGGGTTTGGTTTGTACCTGGTACAATCTCCCTTCAATGTACCAGGTACGACTATAGCCCCATGTGTCTGGCATCGCCACACCTCCCATAAACACAAAAAGGAACGGTCACTATAACCGCTCCCTCTTCCATCATTTCTTCTCAATAATCTCATCAATAATGCCATATTCCTTCGCCTCATACGCACTCATGAAATAATCACGATCAGTATCAAGTGCAACTTTTTCAACAGGCTGGCCCGTTTTTTCAGCAATAATTTCGTTGATGTGCTGTCTAAGTTTCAGAATCCGTTTCGCTGAAATTTCCAGGTCTGTCGCCTGCCCCCTTGCACCACCTAATGGTTGGTGGATCATAATTTCGCTGTTTGGCAAGGCAAAACGTTTACCTTTTGTCCCCGCGAGCAGGAGCATTGCGCCAAAAGAAGCCGCCATTCCAGTGCAGATCGTTCGAACGTCGGGACTTATATAGTTCATCGTATCAAAGATGGCGAACCCTGCTGAAGTTGAGCCACCCGGGCTATTGATATATAAGGAAATGTCTTTTTCGGGGTCGTCTGCAGCCAGGAATAATAGCTGAGCCACGATACTGTTGGCCATTTGATCATTTACTTCATCACTTACCATGATGATCCTGTCTTTTAACAATCTTGAGTAAATATCGTAGGATCGTTCCCCTTTGCTTGACTGTTCAATGACATAAGGTATGGTATTCATCTTTTACTTCCTCCTTCATTCATTATGCAGCTAGTGAGAGGATGCTTGAAGGAGAGTCAGACGTTCGTACAATTCGGCCTTGGGCAGGAGCGTGCGCAAGCAAGATGGGAATGTATGCCAAAAGAAGGCTGGGGTCCTGGGCCATTAGGCTACGGTATAAAATCGCGTTCAATTCTTCCTGAAGAGTTTCATTCCAGTAGGTTTGAACCCCGCTCCCGTCTCCATCTTCGGAGAATTTTTTCAGCTTTTCCCTCGATCGATTCAGCAAGGCTTTTACAGCGGTTTCCTTCATCCCCAGAACATCTGCCACTTCAAAAATCTTGAATTGAAACGCTTCCTTCAAAACAAAGGTGACTAACTGTTTTGGGGTCATCTTTCTTGAAAGCTTCTCAATGGTTTCAAGACTGATCCCCTCTTTAGAAATGTCTTCTGCCTTCACTTCCGGGACTCCGCCAATCGATTCCTTACTCTGTTTGCGGACTTTATCCACCCATAGATGATAAGCGATTTTATTGAGTAAAGATGAACTCCAATTCTGTACAGCAGGGTAATGACTCAATGCTTTACAGATGGACTCTTGAGCCAAGTCCTCCCCGTCCCATTTGCTCTTCGTCAGAAAATAGCAGTATCGATAGAGCTTGGGAACAAGCTCTTCCATGACTTCATCGTTTGGCTGTCCTTCATTCTTTTTTAAGCCAGACCTCGTTTGCATTGTCCTCACTCCTTTGAATCCTCTCATACTTATAACGGATGAATTGGTGAAAAAGATATGGGTGAAAGATATTTTTATCTATATTATATCCAACAGTACTGGAATGGGTAATAAATTAGTTTATGCAGCGTGAGTTGTGCTAAAGTTGATTCATAAAAACAGGTGACGGAAAAGAGGATGAGTTATGATTTCAATACTTGTCGTGGATGACGATCCCCATTTACACCATTATGGTGACGCATGATGAAACGATGATCGGGGATTGTGATTGGGTATACCGGATAATGTAAGAAGTAAGTGCCTGGCTGATCAAGAGTCAGGCACCTTTTTCATCATGAACTCTTTTTCATCCTCCTGTCATAACCTTTATAGTATATCTACGAATGAAAAATGGAAAATGTTTCATTTTATCTCCATAAAAAAATACCCATCCATATATTGATGGATGGGTACATGTCGATTATGCTTCCTGCCTTTTATTTGCTTGATTATTTTTCAAAAACATATAAAACGAAGCAGCAAAGATGATGATGTATCCGATGATGCTTAGAACATCAGGAATCTGCCCAAATAAGAAGATGCTGATCATGGCGGAGTATACGACTGTTGAATAGAAGAAAATTGATATTTCCCTTGCAGGTGCGAACTTGTAGGCCATCGTAATTCCGAACTGACCAACTGTGGCGAAAACGCCGGCGGATAATAGATAAATCCACTGCTGAGCGCTCATCGGTTCATAAAAAGCGATAACGAACGGAATAAGTACGACGGTCGTAAAGAATGAAAAGTAAAAGACTACCGTATAGAATTTTTCTCTGCTTCCCAACACTCGAAGGACTGTATATGCACCTGCTGCGAAAATAGCCGAGAAAACTCCCGCGAGATAAGGGATGGTATCAAAGGAAAACGCTGGTTTGATGATAAACAATGTTCCGATAAACGCTATGATGATGGCCACCACTTGAAACACCTTCGTTCGTTCCTTCAGGAAAATAGCCGAGAAGATGATGGTCAGAAACGGACTTAGTTTGTTCAACATATCGGCATCGGATAACACCAGATGATCAATTGCATAGAAGAACAAGACGATCCCGACAGCACCTAAACTGGAGCGCAGCAACAGCAGCTTCTGATTTTCTTTCTTCCCGAATAAACGTTCCTTATGATACCGGACAAAACCGAATGCAATAAATGCAGAAACGATGTTCCTGAAAAATGTTTTTTGAATCGTCGGCACATCTCCTGACAGCTTCACGAACGCCGCCATAAGGGAGAAACCAAACGCTGATAGAAGTAATAGGAGTATTCCTTTATTTCGATTTGACATGACTTCCTCCGCAAAAATCAAAGATAGACTGCTTAAACACTCCTCAGCTGAAAAGTGAATACAAGGAGTAACCTAACCAGTATAACAAATTCCTGACAGAAGATAGAGAATTCAGCCTGTGTCAGGTCAAGTAGCCCCATTACATTCTCTAGTAATCGTTTATTTATCCCTTTTCGTGAGGCAATCTAGAACTTCATTTCAGTGGTTAAGTTGAGACTTCACCATTATACCCATGGGTTGTTTTCTTAAGGTTACAGGGTTTTGGGGAAAAGCTGGTCCCATTGACTATACAGACCTTCATTTGATGAATAAGATGCATTAAACATTTAAAAGGAGGTGATTAAATGGAAGGATACTTTCTCGCCAGATTGAAAGGAAGAAACGAGGTCCCACCCGTCAATTCACAAGCATTCGGTATTGCAAAATTTGTTGTGAATAAGCAATGTACGAAGATAAGATTCACTTTAAAAGTCGAAAACATCCGTAACTTCGTACAAGCCCATATCCATTTTGGCCGTCGAAACGAAAATGGACCTGTACTTGTTTTCCTTTTCGGAGCTGATCTGGATACGTTATCAGAGCAGAATGGAATCTCAACAAGAAAAGGAATTGTTCAAGGAGTCATAACAGATGAAGATATTGTAATGAATAATGTAGGGGTCAAAAACGTAAAAGAATTGGTCCATCTAATGGAAAAGGGGCTTACGTATGTAAATGTCCACACTGAACAGAATCCTGGTGGAGAAATCCGGGGGCAAATTCAATCTCTTCATGGAAGATGCTACTAGTTTATAGAGCTACCTGATCAGGTAGCTCCTATTTTTAACTTGAGGAGATCGGTTCCCAAAGGATAAGGGGCAGCTAAGAAAACGTTTCCTGGCCTAGTTTTCTAATATTCCCTTGACTCTTATTAAATCCTTTCTATTCGCTTTTTTCATCATAATCGACATTAAAGGGGTCAACCATTTAGAGAAGCCTTTGGGATTCCCTTTGTTTCGGAGGGTCATCCTTGTAGTCTTCTCGTCCAAAGCTTCCCATAAATACGTAGTCTCCATCGGGAACGGACCATTGGCCGTTTTCATCACAAGTCTTTTATTGGGAACAAACTCTACAATCTCATATACATAAGAGAGGTCACGTCCTAAAAATCTCGCTTTGAATTCGATCTGAGAGTGGTTGGAGAAGGATTTTTCCGTTAACCACTCTGCCGAATCAATATTTACATACCAATGTGGTGCGTGATCTGGATTGGCAGTATACTCTGAAACTTTTTGAACTGGACATTTAATTGTGATAGCTGTATATATATCTACCATCATATTTCTCCTTGAACGAAACGATCAATACTTGTTTGATTATTTCTGTTCAACATAATTTTTTAACAGCGTCCCGAGTAAATAGGTCCATCCTTCAGAATGTTTTTCTTCCCAATCGTCTTCGATGACTCCTGAAGCAGCATGGGATAATTGAAGTAAAGTGGATTCACCTTTTTCAACGAGTCTATAGGTATAAGCACTGTTGACTGCGCCTTGCATGCCAAGATGCCCGTGAAGACGGATTTCTTCCGGAGCGTTTACGTAATACACCGTTCCCCATAGAGCTCCTTCATTTTCACGCCATTTCTCAATAAATTGCCCGCCGGGTACAGGATCGAATGTGAATTGTGAACTTACTCCCTCAGGAGCCAATTTAAACTCCCACCAATCCCCCGCTTGCTCGGTTAACGCTTTAAATACCTGATCCCTTGGTGCATCTATCATCACTTCTTGCTCAATACGAAATACTTTACTTTGTTCCATTCCTTCTTCTCCTCCTTTGTTTTCTGCTAATGCCCGTAACTTTAACAGCGAATTGGCGGTAGATTCCATATACTTCCCTACCCACCGATTGTGCATTTCCTGTAGTGGAACCGCGTTAAGGTAATTTCGTCGGTACTTGCCTTCCCGCTTCACCACCACCAAATTCCCTTCCTCCAAAATTGTCAAATGCTTCATGATCGCGTATCTTGTCACCTCGGGAAAATGTTCATTCAGTTCACCGGTTGTTCTTGCTGTCTGTTTCAACAGGTCCAGGATTTCCCTTCGTATCGGGTGCCCCAGCGCCTTAAATAAAGTGGAAAGTTCGTCTTTCATATTAACGATCCTTTCATTGTGATTTACATGTGAATGATTGGTCACATGTAATGTGTGACCATATAGTAACATGATGGATAAGGGTGAGTCAAGTGAGTATGAAACGCAATGAGAGAATGTGAAATTGACCTTATCTTGAGGAGTTAATGAAGCGTTTTGAAGGAAAATAAAGATATTTATATAATTAAACTTAAGTTGATAAAATAAACATTGTCGATAACAAAATCCCTTTTAAAATTTCGACTCCTCTAAATTACATGCTATCTCCATCAAAATGCTCTCTACATAATGAATAGTTTTAAACTTCATTATGTTGAAAGCTTATTCATACGAAAAGCCCCCTTACGTCATCCGTACAGGGGCCATCTAACCTTATTTCTTCATTATCGGAATCCATATCTCACAACGATAATTCTCACCATTCGGGTTTCCAGGCGGGTACAATTCAAATTCGGGACCTCCGCCATGTTCATATCCGGTCGAAGGAAACCATTCAGAGTAGATTCGTTTCCATACGCCTTGGATTGCATGTGGCATCGGACCGACGGATTCAAAGACAGCCCAGGTCGCAGCCGGAATCTCTTTTACCTCCAATGAACGATTCTTTTCACTCTTTTTCTCCGCCCCGATAAAATAGGTGAACTCTTCATTAGGATGGTCAAACTCCATACAAATTCCGAGCATCTCGTTATTTCCTGCTGCTTCACAAATCTTCCTGTCCAAGTCGGTCGTGTTCACTTCATCCCAAAATGCAGGGATGTCTTTCAAATTCTCACCGTTACAGGTAGAAACTCTTTTTCCTTTTCCAATCACTTGAAATGCTTCTTTATCCACAATTTTATAATCCATTTCAACTTCTCCTTTAAGTTGTATTTGGAAGGAGATTCGCGGAAATGCCTTCAAGGATGTTCCGGCTTCCCTTACTTGGGATGGCGAAACTCCATGGGCCTTCCGAAAGGCTTTCGAGAAGGATTCCGGTGTTTCATATCCGTACTTGAAAGCAACGTCAATGACCTTTGCATTCTGATTGATCAGTTCCTGGGCGGCTAATGTGAGTCTTCTCTTCCGGACATAATCAGCCACTGTATACCCGGTTACAAGAGAAAACAACCTTTGAAAGTGAAACTTTGAACTGAGTGACAACCGGGCAAGTTCTTCCATCTCGACTGCCCCATCCAGATTGTCCTCTATATACTGAATGCAATCATTCATCCTGTGCAGCATTTCCACTCTCGTTTCTCCTTCCCGCTATCTAAATGTATCATTCTCAATTTGAGTCATCCTGTCATTCTGTGCTTTTGTGTGACCGGTGGCTATATTATGATATGACCACCGTGTTTACCGATTAAATTTCACCTGCAAAACATATACTACAAACTACTCTAATTTTATATTCCGAGACTCTACTTCTACAAACGTCCATCTATATCCTTCTTTTTGATTTCAACCCATTGACTTGAAACCATATGGTGTTATATCATGAAAACAAAACCAATTGGTGTTACTTATTCCCAAAGAAAGCAGGAGACATTCATGAAATCAAATCAATTAGAAGATATTAAACAAACCGTTCTATTCAACGCTTCCATCCAAAAAGTATGGGACGCGGTTTCTACGTCAGATGGGATTTCCTCTTGGTTCATGCCCAATGATTTTGAACCGGAAGTAGGTCACGGATTTCATATTCAATCCCCTTTTGGACCTTCTCCTTGTAAGGTATTGGAGATTGATCCTCCCCATAAGCTCTCATTCTCATGGGATACAGATGGCTGGGTCGTTTCATTTATTTTAAAAGAGGTAGGAGATCAAACAGAATTTACGCTTATCCATGGCGGCTGGAAACATGATGATGCGGTTGTTTCCAAAGCTCATGAAAAAAGCTCTATCATTCGCGACAGAATGGCCAAAGGGTGGGTTGGCATTGTGGATGAGAAGCTGAGAAAGGTTGTAGAAGGTTAAATGTCTGCTGTTAAACATGATGTGTTTCAAGCGATTGCAGACCCGACACGCCGGGAAGTACTTCGACTACTTTCTGAAAAAGAGATGCCGATCTCTGCCCTGACCTCTCACTTCCCTATGAGCCGGACCGCCATTGCGAAGCATCTCACCGTTCTTTCTGAAGCTGAATTGGTAAAGGGTGAAAAGGTAGGAAGGGAAAAAATTTACCACTTGCAGCCTGAACCATTGGCAGAATTAAAGGACTGGCTATCGTATTATGAGCAGTTCTGGGCCAATAAGCTCTCCAAGCTTAAACATATAGTGGAAGATAGTGAAGATGATTCCCCATTGAAAATGGTGGATGTGGAAAAGGATTGATGACGAGGGACGGACCTTTACAAGGTCCGTCCCTCTCTTCTTTAGTAGATTTTCGCCACAATCACCATAGAGATAAATACGGTCATGATGGTGAGGCTGGTGAAGACATTTAATAGATTCAAGGCTGTTAGCTGAATCACATCAAATTGCAGGATTGTCATGAAAATGACGTGAAACACCAGGATGGCAAAGTACGAGTAAAAGATCCCCTTTTCCCGGATCATCTTCATCCGCTCATCCTTTTGCTTAAACTGTGGATAAAGATAATGCATGCAAAAACTTAACACTGTCAAGGACATGGGAGTTAGCGCGAAATATGGAAATTCCTCTGCCGTTATGCCGACGAAGAACAAGAAAGCAGTCTGTATGGTCAGAACCCACCCTAAAATCAGATATGCCTTTGTTTGCACTATTTTGTTTCCCCTTTCTCTTCATATACAAAAATCTCTTCAATTGAAGCTTCAAATACATTTGCCAGCTGAAAAGCCAGATTCAAAGAAGGGTCATACTTCCCTTTTTCAATCGAAATGATGGTTTGTCTTGATACGCCTAACTTAGCAGCCAATCTTTCCTGGGAGTATCCAAACGTCTTACGGTATTCTACTAGTTTATTTTTCAAAGAAGGATACCTCCTTATATTTCCATATCTTAATGTAAAGGAAACTTAACGTCAAGGGTCCTTTACATATTTCGCACGAAACTTTTTTACCATTCAATCGTATATCTTACTAACAATCAAAATAAGGGATGTGAACTGGATGGAAGATGTGATGAATAAAGTGAAGGGATATAAGGATATTTATTCACAATTAAAGAAGCGACTGCGCTGGAAGGTATCGGACTCCCGGTCTTTAATGATGGTCGCTTCGTTGTACGTAACGAATGAACGCGCTTTTGACCTCGACCGTTTTGTAGAGTTCAGTGATTTTATTAAAAATGAAGTCGGTACATTTTCGACGTTAAAGCATGAAATCCGATTTACTTTTGCGGCGATGCTTGTTACGCGTTTTGAAACGCCAGAAGCAAAGTTCCATGAGTTCCTTGCCATATATGATTCTTTAGTAAAAGCTGGATTTTCAAGAGGAACGTTCACCTATATAGCAGCCATGACCCTGCTTTCGAATGATGATTACAGTACAGACATGTCCTTTCATGCAATGAAGGTTTATAAAAAAATGAGAGAGCAGCATATCTTTTTAACAGGGCATAGTGATTATCCCTTTGCCACTCTGCTTGCTCTAAGAGAAGAGGATCAGGGTGAGTTGATCCATACGATTGAAGGCTTCTATACGAAATTGAACGTTGCCGGATTCAGGAAAGGGAATGATCTCCAAAGCATGAGTCACATCCTTTCCCTGCACGATGAAGCGTATCAAGATGAGCTTGTCAGCCGCTGCATCCATTTGTTTGACACCATGAAGCAAGCAGGCATCAAGACGAAGGCGATGTTCTATCCTCAAATCGCTCTACTATCTTTTGTGAATGCAGACTCGAACTTAGTAAATCAAGTAAAGGATGTTTGGGAAGAGCTTAACTCTGAAAAGCACTTCAAATGGCACAAAGATATCAATTTGATGATGGCCGTGAACCTTTTGATCAGTGATAAGATTGAGAACTCTCCTGTGATGCAAGCAAGTTTATCGACTGCCATTGAGACACTCATACAAGCGCAGCAAGCAACGATGATTGCAACCATTTCGGCTGTTTCCGTGACAACCGCCGGTGCCGATTCATAATATGGATTCGATCGATCTTTTTACTGTAGGTTTCCCAACAGCGGTAACCGTATTGGTGCTGATCGGTTTTTATGAAGTGTTTGTTAAAAAGAAAAGCGTCCCCCTCTTTTACACACCGTTTGATCAAGTGACTGGACAGACGAAGTAGAATTTCGTGAGGAGTAAGAAGTGATTATGGAAGATGATCAAGGTGAAGGAAATAGAAGTGAAACCTCTATTCATCCTCCATATAAGTCTAAATTCATGTTACCATTTAAAAGCAATTTTAATTGGGAGTGGATACATTGAGGCTTTTATTTATTTTACTTGGGTTTATTTTAGGAGGCATCTTCGCTTTCATCGGTCCTGAAGTCGCCATTTGTGCCATTTTAGGAGCAATATTATTTTTACTTATTTATGATGGAATCGACCTTAACTATTTCATGAAGAAAGTAAAAGATTCACAAATGAAATGAGAAGTAAGGAGGGACGGACCTTTTCTAGGTCCGTCCCTCCTCTTATTTCACCCGATGACCCATTTCTTTTTCAGTATTGCATCTTCCCATTCTTCGGGACCATCTATGTCACTGATGATGAAGTCAAATTGGTCAAATTCTGCTATTCGATAAGTGGCTTTGACCCCTACCTCCCCTCCGTTGATTTCAACCTTGTCGTTTCTCAAAATACCATATTCATATAAGGACTTAATCAAGTTCATGTTTTTCTCTGGCCATGTTCCACGGACTTCAATGAGTTGAACTCCTTTGGATCTTAGTGCTTTAGCCAGGGTTTTTGTCTCAGCATGAGGAATGATATATTGAATTCCTTCTCCATAAGGTTCGGGTAACTCAATTTTTCTGGGACGGGCAAATGGAGGAACCTGAATTAATTTACCATTCTCATATACCACTCTACCCGGAAGTTTAGGATCGTACTCATAATTTTTGTTGTTTTATATTGTTTTCGGTAGATCTGCCATTATTCGCTTCTTTTTCTCAAAAGTGGCAATCTTTCTAACTCCCAGACTCTTCAAATTAGACATGCTCTCATGAACATAAGCTCCTATGTTCTCTGGAAAGTGAGCATCTGATGATAGAGTAAAAGGTACGCCATGCTCTACTAAAATAGATGTGAATGATTGACTAGGACACTTTTCTTTGACTGGAAAGCGGTAGTATAATCCGGAATTCATTTCAGTCGCTACATCATGATCCCTTAAGGCTCTCGCAACTGATTGGTAATGAGGTATAAGATCCGCTTCATCCGGACGATGTCCAAAGACCTTCAAATTATCAAGGTGTGACATGTATTGAAACAATCCCGTTTTAATCCCTTTCTCAATCGTCTGATAGAATTGTGAATACAATGTCTTAAGATCATATTGAAGGAATAGCCCATTTGCAGACGGGTTATCAAAACCCCAGCCATTAAGGAAGTGCACAGAGCCGCTGATAAAATCACAGTCAATTGGCTGAATGAAACTAGCCAACTCTTGCTCCCCACCATCAAAATAGTCAGCTTCTATTCCGACTCTTAGCCTGACCCCTTTTTCTTCCCATCTCTTCTTCGCTCTTTCAGTTGCGTAAAGAAACTCATCTACTCCCTCTGTCATGACTTGATCTAACCACTTTGTTTGAAGCTTCCCAAGTTCTGAGGAACCAAGATCGATATGGTGTTCAAAATATCCTCGCATCTCTTTAAATCGATATAAGTGCTCCACAATTCCCACTTCTTTAAGACCTTTCTCAATGGCCACTTGTAAATATAGATCCAGCCATTGTTCATCATACGATCCTTTTTGAACCCGATTGAGTATAAGCCTCAATGTATGTTCGAGCCATTCTTTGGAATGAGTTTGATCATGGACTTGTTTCAGCATTTCATAGGATAGATAGGTCCTTTTCATCCAGTTGAATGAATAAGGACCTTCTTCTAAATGCACATGGTAATCGCAATACAATGGTTAAACCTCCAGTACGTTTTAGGTAATACTTTTTATTCAATGGCTCTTTTTGTATAGTTTGTTGCTATTGTAGAGGAGAATGTAATAGTCGGTTTCCGCTCCAGGATGCTCGCTTTCCGCGGGGCTGGCGGTGAGCCTCCGGGGTCTCACCTGTCCAGCTATTTCCCGCAGGAGTCGAGCATCCTGCAGCGAGAATCAACTTTCTGAGCATGTATCCTTAATGGATATTAATAATAACAAGAATTTTGCAAACAATCTCATTTAAGGTAAGTAGAGATTGATTTTCCTTTTAAGGAAGAAGAAATATTTTTTCTAGTTACATTGTTTTCTTGCAATCTTGAAGCTCTGTCATGAAAATTCTGTTAAAGATGGTGAGGGGAACTGCGCAGACTCCGGCGGATTTCAGGCGTGCCGAGACCCCGTTCGGCTAAGCTGAGGAGGCTCGGCCGAACGCTAGCTGCAAGCGGAGCAGTTCCCCTCACCATCCAGCATAAACTGGTTGACAGAACCCTGGCAGATTCTATGCTAGAAAACAACAATCTTTGCGAAAAGAGCCTATTCAATTAACTTTTTTTCTTGTAGGATCTAAATTCATTTACAATCAGACCTTTCATGATCAAGGCTGATGAACGACCTATTAGGACGTTTTCTTCATACGAATCACATTGTCATCTTCTGATTGTCTTTTATTCCTCTTTTTATACACGATCTTTGATAAAGTCACGCTGCATTCATATAGGACCAGTAGCGGCACGATCACCAAGATATCGGATATAAGATCCGGTGGAGTGATGAATATGGCGATAACCGTCAAGACAAAGTAAGACATCTTTCTCGCTTTGGACAACAGCATGGGATTGATGATCCCTATTGATGTCAGAAACATGACAATGAGTGGGATCTCAAATAAAAAACCAAATGGCAATGTCAGATTGATCATGAATTTAAAATATTTTTCTGCCGTGAACATCGTTTCAAATTGTCCATTAGATAAGGTCAATAAAAAAGTGAGGACGGTTGGATACACCACAAAGTATCCGAAGCTAAGTCCAGTGATAAATAATGAAAACAATCCCGGTATATACGCTAGCGTGGTTTTCCTTTCTTTCTCCGTCAGTCCCGGTCTCACAAACAGCCACGTTTGATGGGCCGCTATCGGAATCGTCAGCGCCATGGCACAAACGCCTGAAATCATGAAATATACCCAAAGAATCTCACTTGGCCCCAATACAGCCAATTCCTTATCTAGATCCCGAATAAGCCACTTGTACATGTCCTGAATGAAGATAAAGGAACCAACAAGAAAAGTAAGAAAAGAGAGTAATGTGATGATAATACGCTTTCTCAGCTCTCCCAGATGGTTTACAAGTGTTTGCCCTTCAGTACTCATACAGATACAACCTTCTTTCTTATAAAAATAAGAAAGCCAACTCAAGAAAGGTAAAGCTTTCTAACCTGAGTCAGCCCCTAATCACTTACTTGGTACGTTCCTCTTCCTTTTCATCTGTCATAAGGTCCTTAGCTGAGTTTTTAAACTCTCTTAATGTATGACCAAATGCCCTGCCGATTTCAGGTAACTTGGATGGCCCAAAAATGATCAAAGCGATAACCAGAATCAGGATCAGACCGGGAACCCCTATATTTTGCAACATATGCTTTCCTCCATTTTTACGTATTTGACTATTATGCTTTTACTTTTTCTTTTTCATTTAGTGGAAGTGGATCAATGCTCTGATCATTGGCAGTCAAATCAATTCCGTAATCTTTCGCGAATACCATATGAGTATCAACAAGAACTCCCTCTTTGTTTTCATCTAAATGAAATACTCTTGCTCCACGCAATCTGTTTCGATCTGCCCCTGGTAATCCATAAGTGCCAAACCCTGTATTCCCGGCATACCCAAGCATGATGCCATAGTAGTTTCCGCAATAGGTGTTGATATGATCATGGCCACAGAAGACACCTTTTACATCTCCTCTATCCAGCATCGCAGTAAACAAGCCGCTATTGATTGGTCCCGGACACTCCGCTTCATTTCGTTCTCCTACAATGCCATGTCTTTTCACTGCAAGTTCGTGGCTTGAGGATGTTCTGCTATCAACACTTCCATGCCACATGAAACGGTGTTCCCATAAAGGGATATGAATGAAAACAAGGGATGGTACTTTATACCCGTATTTCTTTTCAATACTTTTTGATTCTTCATAATACCAATTGACTTGATTAAAACGAAGCCAGTCCCAATGGGGATATCCATCAAAATTCTGTCCGGCGATTTGTGAAGGAGCATATCTGCCGCTATCCAGTAACCAAAGATTAAATGCTGCTTTATTTCCCTTGGAACGTTTAATAAGAAGATTCATATTTCCGGTTCCCGTCAGACCTTTTTCTCCCGGTTCATTCATATTGCATGGATAGTTCATATAGAACTTGAGCATATCCTCTTCATACATCCCGCTTTTCCCTGAAGAATCTTCATCGTGGTTTCCGAATGTGACGGCCCACTTAATTTTTCTTTCTTCCATCGGGGATGCTACATTATTCAACGCTTGTTTCATTTCTAATTCCGTATCACAGCCTCCAGTAATACAATCACCATTAATCACAACGAAATCTGGTTTCTCTGAATCCAGCACTTTTCCCATGAGCTCAATCGTTCTGCGATCGATACGCTCGTCGTCCTGAGTATCATTAAATTGGACAACCTTAAACTTTCCATCGGAGTTAAATTGGAGTTTTGTTGGCTTATGTTTTTTCGCCTCCGCAGTGTTGGTTAGCAAATCCCCCGGTAAACCTGCTGTAGCAAGCGATAAAGCAATTGTGCTCATTCCACCGATTTTCAAGAAGCTTCTTCTGTCTAACTCTTTGTTCTGATCCTTATGCCTCATAACACCCTACCTCCATGATCTTTGTTTGTTTAGTCGGGAGTCTTTCATTCCTCCTGCTCTACTTCTTCATCCTAAGACATAATTATTGAAAGACTATTAAAGACGTTAGGAGAAAAAGTAAACAAAACACAGAAAACAAATGAAAACAAAATTCCCGTTCAAACGACAAAAACCCCTATTTACTCGACTCCCCTTCGTACTCTAGTAAATGAAATAGACAAAAACGCATAAGAAATTGATTTGTTTTCCTTGTTACTTTTGATTAATTTACAAAAGTTAATAATTTCGTAGCATACATTTCATAATCACTTTTTATAATTGGCTAAAATGTAAGCAATGAAGAAATTGGGGGAAAGGGGAGAAATATCCCGTGATGACAGAAAGACAAAAATCAATCGTACGAGAGTTAGAGATAAAAAATAAGGTCAGCGTGGCAAATTTATCAAGAAAGTTAAAGGTAACCCCAGAAACGATTCGAAAGGATTTAATCCTCCTGGAACAAAAGAAGAAATTACGGAGAATCCACGGGGGAGCGATTCCTTACTATGGTTTAATAAAAGAACCTCATTTCAATAAAAAAATTGGAATCTCTCATGATCAAAAAAAGCGAATCGGGGAAGTTGCTTCTACATTTATTACTGATGGAGAAACGATCGCTCTGGATGTTGGTTCAACCACCTTGCATATCGCCAGCTCGATAAAGGATGTTCAAAATATAACGATTGTGACCAACTCTTTAGCTGCGGCAGACATTCTGAACACACGCTTGGAAAACCATCTATTTGATGGAAATGTCATTGTACTGGGTGGAGCAACGAATCCATTGCAACGTTCAGTAAGCGGCTCGTTAACGAATATATTATTAGAGAATTTTTATTTCGATAAAGCCTTCATATCTTGTGGTGGAATTAATAAAGAGGGAATATGTGATTTTAATATTGATGAAGCTGCTGCATCTTCCATCATGATCAAGAAAACGAGGAAAGTGTTTGTTGTTTCGGATTCATCCAAGTTGAATCAAAATGCTCTGTTTCACATCGGACCATTCTCATCGATTGATTGTGTGATATCGGATGTTTCTATACCTAAAGAATGGATGAAAGATTCAATGATTAATAAGGTTGAATGGATAAAAGTTTGAGCCTACAGGACTTACATACCTAACTTGTTGAAGAACCCCTTTTAGAACAACCATTTCATGTGAAATATTGGTATCTTTTATTATTCGTATACCTTATCAAGAGCCATAGGTCCGTCCCTTAACGCGTTAGTGTATGATAGAATTAATTTAGAGTAATTGATTTTTGTTTGCTTGGAGGTTGTTTAGGATGCGGCTTTATATGACAGATAAAGTGGAACGTGCGATTGAGTTATTCTCTCAATCAGAGGTGGATGCACTTGAGGTAGTGAACCATGTGGATGAGATTGTAGGAATTCTTACACTAGAAGATTTGGGTGCGATTTTTCATGATGGCCATTTAGGTGGTATGGTCGGTGAAATCCTCCAAAAAAGCATGTCACATCCATCTCCTCTTCAAGAACAAAAACGGAAGAAAAACCAATATAGTGATTTACTAGAGAGTCATGTTTTTAACGATATAATTAATTCCCTTTATGATGGGGTCTTCATTACAGATGGATATGGTATTACAGTCAAGGTAAACAATTCCTATGAAAGAATAGCGGACCTGAAATCCGAGCAACTAATCGGCTATCATATGGAAGAGCTCATTAAGGCTGGATATATATCCAAGTCTGCCTCCATACAGGTCTTGAAAGAAAAAAGACCAATAACATTGATGCAGTCCATTCATAACGGAAGAAAAATCATCGTGTCCGGCACACCGATTTTCAACGAGGAAGATGAAATTTTATATGTTGTAAACAGTGTTCGTGATATCACCGAACTATTAAAATTAAAGCTGCAAATTGATGAGTTGCAAGAACTAAAGAACCTCCGCCAAAGTTCGAATGCCACGTTTTCTAATGAAGCAGAGAAGTCCTCCATCTATTCCAGTGAAAGGATGAATAAGGTTTTCACCACCATTGATCGAGTAGCCAAAACCGATGTAAAAGTTCTCTTACAGGGAGAAACCGGTGTTGGGAAAACGATGATTGCAAAATACATACACGAGCATTCGAAACGTTCGACCGGTAGTTTTCTAGAGCTTAACTGCGGAGCCTTCCCTCCAAGTTTAATAGAGTCAGAATTATTCGGCTATGAATCAGGTTCTTTCACCGGTGCTTTATCTAAAGGGAAAAAAGGATTGCTGGAAGTGGCGGATAATGGCACGTTATTCCTTGATGAAATCGGGGACCTTCCCTTGGAGCTTCAAGTAAAACTACTAAAGGTCATTGAAGATCAAGCGTTCATCCCCATTGGTTCATCAAAACTCAAACAAATTAATGTTCGCATTATCGCTGCTTCCCATAAAAACATTAAGAACTTAGTGGACATAGGGGAATTTCGCGAAGACTTATATTACCGTTTAAACGTCGTTCCAGTTCAAATCCCTTCCCTCCGTCAGCGTCGCGAAGAAATCATTCCGCTTTCTCAACACTTTTTACAAAGCTTCAATGATGAATATGGATCAAGCAAAGTGATGAGCATTGAGGCATTGGATTGTTTACATGAATATGATTGGCCTGGGAATATTAGAGAATTAAAAAATTTGATAGAGCGCTTAGTCGTTATCACTCCTTCAGAAACAATCGGACGTGAAGATCTACCACCTGAATTAAGTGAAGCCACCAAGAAACCATGCTCACTTTATGAAGGAGAAATTCTTCCTTTAAAAGAGGCCGTGGATCGAGTAGAAAAACAATTGATCACCAATGCAATACGACAATATAAAACAACGAGAAAAGCAGCCGAAATTCTCGAAGTCAGCCAATCCACGATTGTCCAAAAAATGAAGAAATGGGAGCTTTGATTACTTCTTGAATCAAAGCTCCCATTTTTGATTATTTTTCTAATCGGATTTGACTATTTTTCGACACCCTCTCACGTTTCCCTACGTCTATTCCCACTTTTCAGAAAGTTGGCACAGAACTTGCATTCTTTTTTATATACGAATCGAAAGGAGATACTCTTTATGACAATCTCAACTTTTAAAATTGCAAACAAATTGGTGACAGGAAAAGGGGCAACTTCGGTTTTACCAGACGAACTCAAACGACTCCGAATTCAAAATCCTCTTATCGTCACAGATATAACCCTGCAAAAAGTCGGGGTGGTAAATCAAATCACCCCGTTTATGAAAGGGCTTACTTACGAAATATTCACAGGTGTTAAACCTGATCCTGAGCTCTCTATTGTGGAAGATTGCACGAAAGTTTTCATTGAAGGCAATCATGATGGCTTGATTGCTATTGGCGGTGGAAGTGCGATCGATATCGCAAAAAGTGTATCTGTGTACGCAGGTTTTGATGGCAGCCTGTCAGAACTGATCGGCACAGACCTTGTTCCACAAAAAGGTGCACCTATCATCACCCTCCCGACAACTGCAGGCACAGGTTCAGAAGTAACGAATATATCGATCCTTTCTGATACAGAAGCTCATCTCAAAAAAGGCATCGTGAGTGACTACCTGCTTCCTGATGTGGCGATTGTCGCACCGGAAATGACGCTGACCATGCCGCCTTCAGTCACAGCAGCAAGCGGGGTGGACGCATTGGTTCATGCCATTGAAGCATATATCTCGGTTCATGCTTCACCCATAACAGATGCCTTGGCCATCTCTGCGATTCGAATGATTTCAGAGAACCTGCCAAAGGCATACGCTAATCCTAACCATTTGGAAGCCCGTGAAAAAATGGCGACTGCAAGCTTAATGGCGGGGATGGCTTTTGGTAATGCTGGAGTCGGTGCCGTTCACGCACTCGCCTATCCTTTAGGCGGCCGCTATCATATTCCTCATGGAGTCAGCAATGCTCTCCTCCTTCCATATGTCATGGAATGGAATAAGATTGCCTGTATGGAGCGCTTCAGGGACATTGCGGCAGCATTGGGCGAAAACGTTCGCTCCTTATCTGACGCAGAAGCAGCGGATAAAGCCGTGACTTCCATGAAGCGATTATGCACCGCGGTCAATATCCCGAATGGATTACGCTCCTTTGACATTCCGGAAACGGCACTTTCTGATATGGCTGAAGATGCTAGCAAGATTGAGAGACTATTAAACAATAACCCACGTCAGTTAAACAAAAGTGAAATTGAACAAATCTATCAATCTGCTTATTAATATAAAGGATTTCAGTTCATTGTTATCAAATTAAGAAAAGGGGTATATAGGATGTTGAGAAATCGAAAAGATGGTGAGGAATCACCATATATTCCAATGGGACCTTTTAAATTAAGACTCCCGTTTATTCACTACAAATTTGAATGGCCGGATTATGTCCAAGGTTTGCTAATGTGTGCAGTAGATTTAGCTGCGATTCCATTAATGATTGAACTTCTGGGCATGCCTTTTGAAGTCGCATTAGCCGTTGTACTGTTGAATGGAATTCTCTATTTAACTCATCACTTACTCGGCGATCCAGTCGTTCCCGGATGGATCACACCAGCAATTCCATTAATCATGGCTTATGTATCAGCATTTCCAGAAGGACCGGAACGTGTACATGCACTAGTCGCCTTCCAGCTTACACTCGGCCTACTTTCCATCCTGTTAGGGGTGACAGGATTAGCGAAAAAAGTCGTTACATTCGTCCCCCCGGCGATTAAATCCGGGGTGATCTTAGGAGCAGGATTTGCAGCAATCATTTCTGTCTTCCAGGTTGGTGGACGTTTCGAAAGCTTTCCATGGACCATTTCCATCGCAGTAGGGATTGCCTTTTATATTATATTCTCTCAACATTTCAATCAACTGAAAGCCAAAAGTGCACTATGGGGGCTTATTGGTAAACTGGGAATCTTTCCGATAATTATTCTCGCTGTTATCATCGCACCTCTCTTTGGAGAAGCACCGTGGCCAACGATTGAGTGGGGGCTCATTAATCCTGACTTCGGTACACTTTGGAGTGAATACACCATCTTTGGGCTCGGTTTCCCTCCGGCAATGTTATTTGTAACAGCCTTGCCTACTGTATTAGCCGCATATATCGTCCTATTCGGGGACGTTTTACAAAGTAAGGCGCTCATCGATGAAGCAGACGATGTGCGCCGTGATGAAAAGATCGATTACAATCCGAATCGTGCCCATATGGTCTTCGGTGGACGCAACACCATTATGAGTATACTTGGTCCTGATGTCACAATGGCAGGTCCACTATGGGCAGCCATGCAGGTTGTCGTAATTGAACGGTTTAAAGAAGGTAAAAAAGCTATGCATTCTATATTTGGTGGTTCTGGGTCCTTCAGATGGGGTACAAATACTGGACTCTTACTTCTCCCTATTGTAAGTTTAGTACAACCAATTCTAGGTATCGCACTCGCCTTAACTTTGCTGATCCAAGGTTATGTAAGCGTTCGCGTAGGGATATTGGAATCCCGAAGTCACCGTGACCTTGGCATTGCCGGAGTTATAGGGGCAGTACTCGCCACCAAAGGTGCTACTTGGGCATTTGCAGTTGGAATTTTGTTATGCTTATTGATTTACGGGAAAAAATTCTTCATCGGTGAGAACGACGAAATTTTCACAAAAGATCTGGAAAATAAAGATGCCAAGAAAATATCATAAAACAATAAAAGGAGGATCACTATGCAACACTACAATATGATCATTAACGGAGAACAATTAGGATCGGATCTTTCGAAAAGGGATGTGACCAACCCAGCCACCTCAGAGGTCATTGCCACTATCCCGAACGGAGGCAAAAAAGAAGCTGCCAGTGCTGTTGACGCAGCTTATGGTGCATTCAAGGACTGGTCCCAATACTCTGCATACGAACGAAGTGAACTCATCCTTAAATGGTATGACTTGATTAACGAGAACAAAGAGGATCTTGCCCGTACCATGACGATCGAGCAAGGAAAGCCGTTAAAAGAAGCGCTTGGTGAAATCCAATATGCCAACGGCTTCATCTCCTGGTACGCCGAAGAAGGAAAGCGCGTATACGGTGAACAAATTCCGGCAACTCAGCGCAACAAGCGATTATTCGTCCATAAGCAGCCTGTCGGGGTTGTAGCTGTCATCACACCATGGAACTTCCCTGCCGCCATGATCACCCGTAAGGTTGCACCGGCACTCGCCACCGGCTGTACGGTCGTGATTAAACCGGCAAACCAAACCCCTTTGACCTCTATAAAAATGGCGCTACTGGCAGAAAAAGCCGGCATTCCTAAAGGTGTCATCAACGTGGTGACGGGTGATTCGAAATCCATCGGGGAAACGTGGATGGAAGACACACGCGTACGGAAACTGACATTCACGGGATCAACGGAAGTCGGGAAAGTCCTGATGAAAGGTTCTGCTGACACCGTCAAGAAAATATCGTTGGAGCTCGGAGGTCATGCACCAGTGATCGTGATGGCTGACTCTGATCTGGAAAAAGCAGTCGATGGCGTCATTGCCTCCAAATTCAGAAATGCAGGTCAAACCTGTGTCTGCTCGAACCGCATCTATGTTCATGAATCCATTGTTGATTCATTTACCGAAAAACTAGTCGAAAAAGTGAAGGATCTCAAAGTTGGTAACGGCCTTGAAGAAGGTGTGGACATTGGTCCATTAATCGATAAGAATGCAGTAGAAAAAGTCCAGAAGCATGTGGAGGACGCTGTAAGCAAAGGAGCAACCGTTGTCTACGGAGGCAAAGGTAAAAACGGATTATACTTTGAGCCAACCGTCATCACCAAAGTACATGATGACATGCTTTGCATGAAAGACGAAACATTCGGTCCGGTCGCTCCAATCACTACGTTTAAAACAGAAGAAGAAGCCATCGACCGGGCAAATGATTCCATCTACGGTCTTGCTGCTTATGTATTCACCGAAAATATCACAAAGGGCATACGAATCAGTGAGCAACTGGAATATGGAATTGTAGGATTGAACGATGGATTACCTTCCACCCCTCAGGCCCCATTTGGCGGATTCAAGCAAAGTGGTCTTGGCCGTGAAGGCGGACATCATGGCATTGAAGAGTATCTGGAAGTAAAATATATTTCATTAGGATTGTAAACCTTGAAGGCACACATGTAGTTGTGTGCCTTTTTTCAGTAAACCCGTCCTATAATATCACTTCTTATAAATCTCACCAGACGACATCCATTCCATAAATCTCTGATAGGGATAATCAGTCGTTCCCTTCAACTCGATTTTTGGAGCATCCGGAAATTTGTGTAACACTTCTCCTACTTCTTCTTTACTTAGGCCAACATGCAAATGCAAATCTTTTTCTTTTACTAAAGTCGGATAATCTGAAAAGCTTCGTTTCGGATTACCAAAGTTCTTTAACCCATCCCCAATAAAATTTCCTAATACCGCCAGCCCTGCTGCCACCCAGAAAAAACTAATATCCATTTTATAACTCCCCTTTTCTACTGAATCAGTACCTTACATACGGCTCTACTTGATAATAGTTCCATTTAATACAATATTTATCGATTGAAATAATCACACAAATCTAGAAAAATAGAAATTGATATTATATTAGGAAAACTTATTGACTGCGCTTTCTTCCTATGCTAGATTGTGTTTATTAATTAAATTCCACGACGAGAAAATATAACTCGTCCCTGGTCAGGGGCGGGTTTTTTTATGTGAAATAATCAGAATAATCAATAGAAGCTATCATGGTTTGGTAAGGATTTGGAGGGGTTTTTTTGAGAAAAAAAGATGTGCTGGTTTCAGGTTTTATGCTATTTTCTCTATTTTTCGGAGCAGGGAATTTAATATTCCCGCCTTATCTCGGAATGGAATCTGGAGACTACTTTGCCGCCGCAATTACCGGGTTTATTTTAACAGCAGTGTTCCTGCCTTTTTTAACGATCATTTCAGTATCGTTATCTACTAACGGATTATTGTCAATTGGCCAACGGGTCCATCCTGTCTTTGGACTTGTATTCGCCATCGTGATTTATATGTCCATTGGAGCCCTATACGGTATTCCTAGGGCTTCGAATGTTGCCTATGAATTGGGATTTATACAAGTGATTAGTGTGGATGGACGGTTACCCTTATTCTTATTCTCTCTTGTCTTTTTCGGATTGACCTACTTACTCAGTATCAATCCCAAAAAGGTGATTGATCTTGTCGGGCAGTTTTTAACGCCTGCCTTGCTCATAGTATTAGCGATATTATGTGTACGTGCCTTTTTTATCTTTGATTATACGGACGCTCAAGCAACTGAAAACTTCCAATCCGATCCGTTTCTCAAAGGGTTTCTGGAAGGTTACTTCACCATGGATGCTGTGGCAGCCCTTGCTTTTGGAATTGTCATCATCAATGGATTGAAGGATAAAGGAGCGACGGATAATAGGGATCTCATACGAGGAACAATCAGTTCAGGTATGATTGCAGCAGTCGGCTTAATCATGGTGTATCTTTCACTAGGATGGATCGGGCGTGTTGTTCCCCATGATGAGCCACTTCAAAATGGGGCAGAAATATTGGTTCTTGCTTCTCATCAATTATTTGGATACAGCGGGAATGTGTTATTTGGAGCCATAGTGATGATTGCTTGTTTAACGACTTGTATCGGCCTCATCAATGCATGCGGACGTTTTTTTAATGAAAATTTTCCGAGGTTTTCATATAAGACTTATGTAATGATTTTCATCCTCATCGGGTTGGCGGTGACCAATCTCGGACTGAATTTGATATTGAAAGTCGCTACACCGTTACTCGTTCTGATTTATCCTGTAGCTATAGTGCTTGTAGTCCTCTCTCTCTTCCAGCATTTCTTTGGGGAGAGTAAGAGAATGTATGTGTATGGGGTTGGGGTCGCATCATTATTTGCTTTTTACGAAATGCTGATGACGCTAAAAATTCAAATGGAAGGAATTCACGCTATCTTAGGATTCCTTCCCCTCAGCGAAAATGGCCTGGCCTGGACCATTCCTACCCTCGTGGCCGTCGTAATTGGATATGCTCTAGACCTCTCCCAAAAAAAGATCACCTTTCCTTTCAAGAGAGGGACGGACCTCTAAAAAAGCAACAAGGCATGAGTGAAATTTCCACGCATGTCTTGCTGCTTTTTTGATTTTCAGGAAGTTTGAACTGTTGCTTTTTGGTAGACATTCATGGAACCACCACTCAGTCCAATGGCTTCTGTCGTGTGAGTCCATCCGTATTTTTCATAATAACCTTCCAAATCCGTTGTTAGATATAAATGTCTATAGCCTTTTTCATTGGCTTCCCTTAAAGCATGCTCGAGGAGATTCGAACCAAGCCCTTTCCCTCTGTGATCCGGGTCAATGTAGAGGCAGGCAAACCATGGAAACAGGTCTTGCCTACTATTCAGGTCGTTTCTAAGAAGTGCGTACGTCCCGATGATTTGTTCTTCCTGTAATGCGATATAAAATCGCGGTAAGTCTTCTTCGGTTCGGCAGGAATGGAAAATACAATCGTGATAGAACCTGTAATTCTCCTCACTTCCCCACTGTTCCCAGAAAGCTTTCACTGCTTCCTCAAAAATACTTGAATTCTTTTGTAACTCCAATATTTTCATTGTTGCTTCCCTCTCTTTACTGAATAGAAGTATCTTTATAGGATTCTTCATTAGGTAAGGAAAACCTCTATTTCATAAAAAAAGTCACGCTCTGCATTGAACGTGCCCTTAATAATTGATCATTTGGCATTTAGGGACGGACGGGACTTTAAAGTACAACGAATTGCGCAGGTTACTACCCGGAGTTGCCCATAAAGTACTAAGTCAGCAGCTAAAAGAACTCGAAGAAGACGGCTTCATCAATCGAACCCAGTACGATACCATCCCGCCAAAAGGAGAATACTCCATGACAGAATTAGGTATGACCCTAATGCCAATCCTCAAGCAAATGCATGCCTGGGGCAAGGAGCATGGTTAATTTCAGGAGAGGGACGGACCTCATATTCATTATATAATTAGAATTCAATGTTCATTGGAGGTCCGTCCCTCCAAAATTATATCAAGTCAATGAGAATATACGAGCTGAATATCGTAATGATGATTCCCGCCATCCTATTAATCATTGTTAACGAGTCTGATTCAATCCGACTGCTTAACCATCCGCCTATTACGGCAACCGTTCCCCACCATAATGCCGATCCACAAAAAACCCCTAAAACGACGAGCAATGCGGATACTACGTCTCCTTCAGAACCTGTTACGCGAAAGACACCAAAGATGGCGATAAATGCAAGGATGGTCATTGGATTCGTAAACGTCAAAAGAAATATTGAGAAGAACCCCTTCAAAGAAGAAGTGGTTTGCGATTCACCAGTCTTAAATGGTGCCATCTGTGAAGTGAACGTCTTCCAGCCTAATAAGAAGAGAAACACCCCTCCCCATAATTGAATCCAAAATTGGTGATCAAGTAGGAAGTCGGAAACAATCGTAAGCCCCATGACAGCTACCAATCCGTATAGTGCATCTGCAGTGGCAGCCCCCAAACCCGATACAAAACCTATCCTTCTCCCAAATGTCAATGTCCGCTGAATACAAAGGATACCGACCGGACCAACAGGAGCAGCAATGGTGACTCCTATTATGAGACTCTTTATAAATAATATAGAATCAATCATGGTCCTGCCGCTATTCTAAAGACAACTTGTGTTGTGGTAGTTGCAGTCCCGAATTCACTTTGAAAAAACCCGTGACCCTCGCTGTTTGGTTTCTGGCTTTTGCCGGCAGGCTCTTGATTTCATGATTGATGAGACGATCCAGATCTTTTATATTTCTACTCCGTAATTTCAAAAGATAATCATCCTCCCCGGCGAAATGTGACCATGCTTGTTATTTTTCGTAAAAAAGGGACGGACCTTCAAATCGGTTTCCCCTTGAAAACTTTGGTCAGGCTATAAAGTAAGTCATTTAATATATGCGGAGTTTCTAAGCCTTTATGTACTTTTTTCTTAGAAACTAAAGATAAAAGATCTTTGCTTCATCCTCTGATTCAATTTATCCTTATAGTAAGTGAACAAGGATTGGAGGAAGATCTATGTCTATCGTTCTAAAGAGAATTTATGATGAACCTCTCCAATTAGGCGGCCATCGCATTTTGATTGACCGAGTTTGGCCACGTGGAATTTCAAAAGAGGATGCCAACTTGGATGAGTGGATAAAGGAAATTACCCCAAGCCCACAATTAAGAAAATGGTTTAATCATGAGCAAGAAAAGTTCGAGGGATTTAAAAAAGCCTACAAAGAAGAACTTAACCAATATGCTAAACAAAAGAAGCTACAGGAACTGAAGGAAATGTCTGTTAACTAACGCTTAGTCCTTCTCTACGGTGCAAAAGATAAACAGTACAACCATGCCGTTGTGTTAAAAGAAGTATTAGACGCAATGTAAGAGGGACGGACCTCTGAATCAGCAGAAAACCATTAGATAAATCGCTTATTGGAGGTCCGTCCCTCTAAAATTAAAGGCTTTCTATTAGCAGATAGATACCCGTAAATAGCAGGAGGACATAGGTAAAGATCTGAAAGATTTTTTGGTTGATTTTGCTGAATAAAGCTTGTCCTAACACTAGACCTATAGCTACCACCGGTAATGCTTGCAAGCTTGATTTCCAAACTGTTTGAGTAGTACCCGCCACTTTCACCTGTATCCCTAAACTGATGAGATAGATGAACAAATAAAAGGCAAGAGTAGTTCCCCGAAGTTTCTCTTTTCTTGTCTCAGTGCCTGAAAAATATAGAAGCAGGGGCGGTCCAGGCATTCCAATACTTGTGGTCAGTACTCCAGACAATCCCCCTGCCAGAAAGTCCCGCATTTTTGATTGCATGATGCGGAATTTCATGATAAGTAATGCCGTCAGCAGTATGATGATCAAGCTGATTGAGATTTTTAAGAAACTCATATCAATAAGAATGAAAACCAATATACCCAGGGGTAAACCAGGAATGCTCCCAATAATAAACCTTTTCACAAGGGGAATATCAATGTCCCGTCTAATTTTCACTAGTAGTGCCAGCGAGATTACAAGGGATAAGATCAAATTAATCTGTATCGCTTCTTTAGGTGGAAACAAGAGCAATAAAAATGGTGTTGCCATTATGGAAAATCCAAAACCGGTACTAGTTTGCAATATCGATGCACATAAAATGATTGCCATAAACAAGATAAACGTACTCAAGAAACATTCCCCCTGGTGATTCTTTCGAAATGATGGCACCTGAAGCGGGATTGATTATTTTTTTGTTTTCATTAGGCTTTCATTCTTATGCTCAGAGACCTTCCTTCTGCCTGTCGAATCGCGAAGCCATCTAAGAAGATCATCATGTGGAAAATGATCCCTTGCCTCAGAGATAAGCTTTGGAAGAAAACTCTCTATGCTATCCACTAACATTTGCAATTCCTCCAGCACATACCCGTTCTCAAACTCCTCCATGGAAACGGGTAGCTCCTCTTCATCCAGAACGGAAGCTATTCCATCGGGAAATACGAGGACATCTATGATGAGATCTTCGAAAGATACTACTTCATTGTTTATGTTAGTATTTCTGACAATATTAAAATAGGACCCTAAATACTCCCCCCTATGATCTCTCCAAATATACACATTATAAGCGCGGTCCTTCCAATAGTACGCCAGGGTGTAGCTTCCCTCAGAGATGGTTAAGCTTGATTGGTTTGTTGTCATGGTAAAGGTATCTTCTATTTTATGAAAAAGGACCACATCCTCAACTCCCGCCTTCAAAAGCCGGCAGTGATGTTCCACCGATTTTCCGTCATAACCTATCTTTCTCTCGATAATCGGGGCACCATCCTGAAGGGGACTGCCCATCGCATTCTCATTCACTAATCATCCCTCCTAAACTCTAATTACTTGCTATATATGAGATGATCATTTCGGTAAATCTGAAAGAGGGACGGACCTCTGAGAAGCAAGAACCATTAGGTTAATCGCTCATCAAAGGTCCGTCCCCAAATTACTCACGCATTATATCTTTTTCACAAATTCGGATTTAAGTTTCATGGCTCCGAAGCCGTCGATTTTGCAGTCGATGTCGTGGTCTCCTTCGACGAGCCGGATGTTTTTGACTTTGGTTCCCATCTTGAGGATGGATGAGCTTCCTTTCACTTTCAGATCTTTAATGACCGAAACCGAGTCACCATCGGTTAAGAGATTCCCGTTTGAGTCTCTAACCACCTTTTCTTCTTCTGATGTTTCTGTTGCTGCTTCTGCTGTCCATTCATGAGCGCACTCGGGGCAGACGAACAGACTTCCATCTTCATACGTGTATTCTGAGTTGCACTTTGGGCAATTTGGCCATTCTGACATCGTGTTCATTTCCTCCAATGATTGTTTATTCATGAAAAATTTAATAGACATCGCATTCCATTATACCTGACTCAATGTGAGTTATATATCATTTTCGTTCATCCATTTAGTCGGAGCGCATTCGTCACATCCGATTACTACTTTAAAAAACGTTCAGAATGTTCCATTTCCCATTCCACCAGAAATTTTTCTAATAACGGTCCAGGCAACGGCCGACTAAAGTGGTATCCTTGACCTACCTGACAGGCTTTCCGTTTCAAGAACAATACTTGATTCTCTGTTTCAATGCCCTCAGCAATAGTAGTAAAGTTCATATTTTGACTCATATCAATAATTGCCTTTACAATTGAAACCTGATTTGAATCTTCCATAATATCATCTACGAATGATTTATCTATTTTAATACTATCAATCGGTAAATGCCTTAAGTTATTCAATGAAGAGTAACCTGTTCCAAAGTCATCCATGGAAATGATGACCCCCACCTTTTTCAGCTTATTGAGAACGTTCGTTGATTTTTCGAAGTCCTGCATAATACTCTCCGTTATTTCAAGCTCAAGTCGCTCTGGCTCATACTGGAGTTCTGATAAGGTTTCTTTTACCATGTCAACAAATCCATCATCCTTTATCTGTCTGACAGATATATTTACAGCAACAGGAATGATGCCTAACCCGTTCTTTTCCCACTCCTGACTTTGTTTACAAGCCTCTCGAAGAACCCACTCCCCAATCGGAATAATCAATCCCGTCTCCTCTGCCAGAGGAATGAATTCACTTGGAGGGATCATTCCAAGTTCCGGATGCTCCCAGCGGATCAATGCTTCTACACCTATGATGTCCAGCGTTTCTAAGTCCACCTTGGGCTGATAATAGAGAGTTAATTGATCAAGCTCCAATACCTTTCTTAATCCGTTTTCAAGCTCCATATTCCTTGAAGAAGCTTTTTCAAGTTCAGGAAAATAGAATTGATAGTTGTTCTTACCGCGTTCCTTCGCTAAATACATGGCTGTATCGGCATGTTTGATTAAACTTTCCTGGTCCTCTCCATCCTTTGGGTACATACTGATACCGATACTCGGTGTCACAAAGAACTCCTGTTCATGAATGACGATGGGACGGTTGAAACTTTGTAATACTTCACCCGTCGTTTCTTCGACCTCTTGCTCATTCAAATTGGAGAGCAAGATAATAAATTCATCTCCCCCTTGTCTAAACACAATCCCTCTGTCATTCACTACATTCTTCAATTGAAAGGCAACTTTCTCCAGTATGATATCTCCAGTAGAATGCCCTTTCGTATCATTGATGACTTTAAATCGATCTAAATCCAGAAATAAGATGGCAATCAATTGATCAGGACCTTCACGAATAGACTCATTTAAGTATTGCTTAAATTTATTTCGATTTGGAAGCCCTGTTAATGAATCATAATAGGCCATGGTACGAATGATTTTCTCAGTCTCTTTACGATTCGTAATATCTCGTCCAACCAACTGTATGGCCATCCTTCCTCCATATAAAATGGGCATCGCGGAAATCTCCAACTCTATTGCATCACCGTTAAGGCGATAAACCGTCAGTTCAAATCGTTCCCCTGCAGTCGATTCTTTTGTCTGCTCTCTTATTTTCTTGATATTCTCAAGACTGGTAAAATGGGAAACATCTTTGTTCATGATGTCCTCGGGGCTTTTGGCACCAATCAATCTGCTGCCTGCCTCATTGATATAATCAAATGATTGGTTACTGATAACCGCAATGATATCTGGAGACATTTCTACTAAACTTCGGTATTGATCTTCACTTTCTTTCCGATTAGTGATATCAAATAACACACTGGTAAAAGAAAGCATTTCCCCGTTATCATCCAAGGTGGGGATGCCTCTATCCTGTATCCAGCGAACCTGACCATCCGGCTTAATGATACGGTAAACACTTACACAGACCTGACCGGAACCAAGCTTTTCAGCCCTTTCTTTTAATACCGGCATATCCTCGGGGTGTATCACTTTTTTCCATAGGAGCGTATCCTGATAAAATTCTTTCAAAGGATATCCATACAAATTCTCAATTCCTGGTGTGATCAAGAGAACATCTGATTTCAAATCATGAGACCAAATGGCAACATCCAGCGTCTCAAAAATGTTGTTTAAATTCTTATTACTCTTGGATAATTCCTTTGAAGCACTCCAATTCCCTTTAAATAGAAGGAATAATAAAGCAAGCATACAGAACACTAAACCTATATGGAGAAAAAGCGACACTCCCCCATCGGAGTGATCAATTGTTTTCCAAGAAAAATCTGCAATCTCTAAAAAGATCATTATGATAAAAAGCATGAATACTGTTTTCTTATATTGTGTAAAATCCATTCACTACTCTCCTGAATATTAGTATTCTTTCATTAATCAAGTGTACTATTTATGGCTTTCATTCACAATATAGCTAATTATTACCTCTATTGTTTTATAAAAAAAGACCAACTCCATCGACTGGAGCCGGTCCTATTGATAAATCATACGATTTATTCGTTTCTAATACGACACACTTGTCCGTGTATGTGTCTTCTTAAATGCATTCATATCGGGATCAAAATAATCCTCATTAAAGGCTGGGACAAACGTACCTTCCTTTAAATAGCCTGATCCCCATGTTGGATCCAAGGTGACCCATTCCCCATCAAGATTCGCTTCCACCCAAGCATGTCTTCCAGGGAATATTCCGCCTGCCCGGCCTTCGACGAATCTCGCTTCAATGTCACTCGCACGGAGCATGGCAATCGCAAGGTACGCGTAATCCTGACATACACCCGTTTTCGTTTCCAGTGTCTTCAATGCACTGTCATCCCAGTTAAAGTCATCATTTTCATATTTTTCAACGTCATAGGAAACATTTTTTGCAACATAATCGTAGATGGCTTTTGCCTTGTCCCTGTCGCTTGTTTTTCCAGCTGTGACGGTTTTCGCCTGCTCCTTGATTTCCTGGGCATCTGACTGTACTCCACGGGAAGGCAGCAGGTCCCGCTTGTCTTCACCTGTCGATTCCACTTCAAACTTCGCAAAACCGAAAAATCTGAAGTAGTCGCTATTCTCCTCCTTGATTTCAGGTACGCTGAGGGTCACCTCATAAGTACCGGGTCCAAACCGGAGATAAAAGGAATCATCAAAGGTAAAATCATCTACAGGAATCACATCCAGAGCTTCGTCTTCCCCTTTTTTAGTGGTGATATAAATATGCGTCGTTTCCGGACCGAATTCAGCTTTAGAATTGATGCTTCCTTTGATAGAGTAAACACCATCCGACTTCTCCCCGCCAAATTGAGGAGATTCCAGAGTTACGCCACGCTCGAGATATTTATCAGCATACTCAATCGGACTCATCACCCGAACAGATTCATTATCAATGATTAGAGTCGTGGCCGTCTGGTAGTAGTTTTCACGATCTTCATCTGGTACCAGTACCTCAAGCTCGTGTATTCCTTTTCCGAAAAATAAAGGAACTTCATAACTGAATTCTCCGTTTTTAACGGGAATGACATGTGTCCAGTTTTGAGAATCCTTCTTTAACCTGAGCATGATGGTGTCTTCATCCGTGAGGTTACCAGCTTCTCCTTTTAATGGAAAGATTTCATTGCCTTTGATATAGCTTGATTCAGAACTCAAGGACAATGCCGCATCATGACCAACAGGTGTGAGCGTCACATCCCTCATAACATCAGGATTCACATTATGAACCGTGAAGGAAGCAGTATCATAGTAATAATTCTCACGATCCTTGCTTGGCAGCTGCACAGAGACACTATACTCACCTTCTCCATTGAAAAAGTGGATATTCTGTTTGAACTTACCGTTTTTGATGGGAGTGTAGTATTCGAGCTGCTTTCCTGCGGGGCCTTCTTCACTTGCCCTAACCTTGATCCAGGCGTAGTCCGACTTCAGCTCAGAATGCTGTTCAATTTCCCCATCGACGGTCACTTGCCCATTTGCCGCAAATTCCTTGTATGAAGGTTCATTCATTTTGACCCCGATTTCCTCGCTGTAGGATGTGAGCTCGAGAGGCTCCCATTCCCCAAGTTCATCGTTCTTATTCTTTACTTCTTTTTCATAAGGATCTTCTTCTTTTTTATCCGCATTCGTTTCCTCGCTGTTGGTATTCGAGTCACTGCATGCCGTCAAGAACAAGAAACTTGTTACCAAACTCAAGAATAGAATCAAAAAGGGATATTTCTTCTGCATTTTTTCCTCCTAAAATAAATGTGCTTACTACTCATATGACCTATACAGATTTTGGTTCCTGATTCTATTTGGAGGGACGGACCTCTAAACGTTAAATATCACTTGAATATGGAGTGATTTGAGGATTCTAGGTCCGTCCCTCTTATTATTTAATTCTCACAGACTTCTAAATCTGTTTGTAGTAGATAATGGTTGCCTCTAATTCCCCAAAAGGTGAAGCTGCGTATTCGGGAATCCGCCCTACCTGAATGAATCCAAGTGACGTATACAAATGATTGGAAGGTGCCCCTTCTACCGTATCCAGGATGAGCAAAGTCCGTCCCTCTTCTTTCGCTCTTTTCTCCGCCGTTTGCATAAGTGACCGGGCAATGCCTTTTTGGCGGAATTTGGGATGGACCATCATTTTTGCAATTTCGGCTCTGTTTGTACCGTTTTGTTTGGTGCATAGGTGAAGTTGCACGGTTCCTGCAATAGTATCATCTACCCAAGCCGCATATAGGATCACATGTGAATTCAGTGTATGTTGCCAGAAGTCCATCGCTGCAGTGCGAGCCATTGGGGATAAAAAACCAATGGAAGCACCATCATCCACTACTTTCATTAATAAATCTGACAGTTCCTCAATGTGCTGATCTATAGTTGTCAGTTCTACAATTTTCAGTCCTTGATTCTCCATGAATATCTCACTCCTTAGTATATCTTCCCTTCTTTATTACAGTGTCCAATTTAGTTTTGCAATCTATTTGTCAGAAGTGATGACAAGGTATGGATGTTGATTGCTTCAGTTCACTAAATTTTCTTTTTATATAATCAAATTATAACGAGCGACTCTTCAATAATCTAACTTTTTATGGAAAAACAGTTTTTGTTCTATATAAACTAGAACAATTCTGTTATATTAAACATATAACAAACTAGGAGGTGATTCTTTGTTTATCCAAATAGAACCTCAATCAGATATACCAATTTATACTCAGGTCAAGAATGGGATCATGGAGGGGATTGTCCGCGGGGAATTAGTGCCAGGTGATATCCTCCCGTCCGTTCGCAGCCTTGCCGGTGACCTGGGCGTGAACATGCACACGGTTAATAAAAGCTATCATGAATTGGAAAACAAGGGTGTGATCCGCATTGTTCCAAAGTCGGGGGCTGTTATTTGTACACCATTCGAGGGAGAAATTCCGCGATCCCGATTTGATCAGATATCAGAAGAATTGCGGCCGATTGTAGTGGAATCAATGGTGATAGGCATGAGTGAAAAAGAAGTTCAAGAATTAGTTGCATCTATTATGTTAAAGGTTAAGGGGGAGTAACAAATGGAAATGACGCTCATTTTCGTCACGGTTGGGTTTCTAGTGGCGCTTCAAATCGCCATACCTTTCATTGTCAAACGGACGGTGGTGTTTGGTGTGACTGTACCCGTTGATGAGATAAGGAACGAAAAGCTGCGACAATATAAAAAACTCTACGCAATCCTCACGTCCTTCATTTCAATTTTCGTTTTAACTATCTATATTATTTGGTCAACAATCATTACACCAATAGAAAATCACCTCATCTTAGCAGGCTTAATACTGCCTTTTGTCATCCTATTTATTTCGATGTCCCTTTACTTCTATTTTCATATGAAAGTGACAACACTGAAACGGGAAAAGCAATGGTTCAGGGATCGCAAACAGGTGAAGATATCAGAGTTGAACCTAAGAACGAGAGATGAAATGCTACCCTGGATAGTATATGTAGTACCCATGGTGATCACTGCCGGTTTAATGGTGTTTACATTGGTGAATTACAATAGCCTGCCGGATCAGATCCCTACTCACTGGGGACCCGATGGCAAACCGGATTCATTTACGACCAAAACCTACCTGTCTGCTTTGACCCTGCCACTTGTATTACTGGTGATGAATGCAATGTTCCTCGGGATCAATGAGCTCACAAGGAATTCCGGGATTAAACTGAGTGCAGGAAATATAAAGGCATCACGTATCCGACAGCTCCGTCTGCGCAAGTACACAAGCTGGCTCTTATTCTTCATCTCCATTCTGATTAGCATGCTATTTACATTTCTGCAGTTCACCACCCTGTATGAAAATAGCGTCAGCGACCTGCTGATCATCTCCATACCACTGGCCTTCTCTGCACTCGTCTTGATAGGGACGGTCCTTATGGCCATCAAGGTGGGTAAAAAGGATTCAGACTTGGACTTAGAAACCATTGAAGAAGGCACTGGAGAAGTGATCAATGCAGATGACGATCAATACTGGAAAGGGGGGCTCTTCTACTTCAACCCTGAAGACCCCTCCATCTTCGTCGAAAAACGCTTCGGAGTAGGCTGGACCCTGAACTTCGCCAGACCCATGGGATACCTCATCCTGGTCGGACCGCTGCTCTTGATAGTAATCATTACACTGATATAACCGTGAGGGACGGACCTCTCAAACTGAGTGATAAAGAAACATCAACGTTCAGCTGAAGTGGGCCCGTCCCTTTTTTTACGCGATTTCCACCCTTCAGTAACACTTGGGACACCTTTCCCTTTGACCTTATCCGAGGTCCGTCCCTCCAACTACTCCTACTACTAAAAAAGGCTCAATCTCTGGAAATTCGACTTTTATTATGGACAGATTGTTTGGAATACTATATAAATAGTAGATGGAAACTCACAAAGAAAACGTTTACAACATGAGATGACAAGGAGGATTCTATGTTAGATGTGCTAGACAAGATTAATTCATTTTTATGGGGGACACCAAGCTTAGTACTGTTATTTGGGACAGGCCTTTTCTTAACGTTTATGCTTAAAGGGCTGCAGTTCCGAAAGCTATTGTATGCATTTAAACTTGCTTTTACAAAAGAAGAACCATCTTCTTCTGCTGACAAATCGGAAGGGGATATCAGTAACTTCAAAACGTTGATGACTGCTTTGTCAGCGACAATCGGTAACGGAAACATTGCCGGGGTTGCAACGGCATTGACGATTGGTGGACCCGGGGCCATCTTCTGGATGTGGGTTGTCGGCCTTCTCGGAATGGCGACGAAATACGCAGAAGCGCTTCTTGCCATGAAGTACCGTGTAAAAAATAAAAATGGTGAGTACTCCGGCGGGCCGATGTATTACGTAGAAAAAGGTCTCGGAAGCAAGTGGAAATGGCTTGCTGTTGCCTTCGCTATATTCGGCGCATTTGCTGCCCTTGGAATCGGAAATAGTGTACAGTCCAATACGATTGCAGACGTTATGACATCAAGCTTTCAAATTAACAATGTCGTAACAGGTATCGTTTTGGCTGTCTTGACAGGTTTGATCATCTTTGGAGGGATTCAACGTATCAGTACCGTCGCTTCCTTCTTTGTACCGATCATGGCATTCCTGTACATTGGTGGCTCAATGATCATCATCGTACTGAATTATGATATGATCATTCCGGCATTTGAAATGATTTTCTATTATGCATTCAATCCTGTAGCTGCCGCTGGAGGTTTCACTGGAATCATTATCAGTGAAGCGATTCGAAGCGGTGTATCACGTGGAATTTTCTCCAATGAGGCCGGACTTGGTACGGCTGCATTGATTGCAGGTAATGCGAAAACCGATCATCCGGTTAAACAGGCACTTGTCGCTATGACGGGTACGTTCATTGTGACAATCATAGTCTGTACGATGACGGGTCTTGTCCTGCTGATCACAGGTTTCTGGGATCCGACAGGCGGAGCGATATCGGGTGTAGAGCATGCACCAAGCCTTGACGGCGGAGCACTGACTAGTGCGGCATTTGGACACGCCCTCGGGGTAGTCGGAGAATATATCGTATCGTTCTCCGTCATCTTCTTCGGATTCTCTACGATCGTCGGCTGGTATATGTACGGAGAGAAATGCTTCGAGTATTTGACGAATTATCGATTTGCTAACTCCTACCGACTCATTTACATTTTAGCAACCGGACTTGGTGCCGTTGCAAACCTGGAGCTCGTATGGGCATTTGCTGATATGTCTAACGCCCTGATGATGATTCCAAACTTGATCGCCCTTATTTTACTTTATAAGGTCATCGTTCGTGAAACAAATCATTACTTCAATGAGTACATGCCCATGATGCAAGCCCGACCAAGGAAGAAAGCCAGTTAAAAAGAAACCCGGCGTGATTTATGATCATGCCGGGTTTTATATTTAAAGCTCTTTTCCCAAAGATTGTTGTTTTCTAACATAGAATCTGCCAGGGCCCTGTCAACCAGTTTGTGCGGGATAGTCATGGGAACTGCTTCACTTGCAGTTAGCGTTCGATGGAATCTTCTCAGTTTACCGAACAGGGTCTCGGCACGACCGTACTTTCGCAGGAGTCTCCGTGGTTCCTCTCACCATCTTTAAGAGCTTTCTTGACAGAGCTTATTTATGCCAAATAACAATTGAAAGAAACAGTATTTCACTATACAAGCTAAAATCGACTGTAAACTTTTAAAAATGTTGTATCTTAAACGTGTATGATATTTATATTAGTTTATAGTAAGAAAGTCACACTTTGAAAGTTGATTGGAGCGGAAGGTGCTCGACTCCTGCGGGAATAGCGGGAAAGTTGAGACCCCGCAGGGCATAGCCCGAGGAGGCTCAACTCACGCCCCGCGGAAAGCGAGCACCTGGAGCGGAAATCAACCACTACTCTCTTTGTCAAAAGCAACAAAGTTTACGAAAAGAGCGTTATTTATAGTATGATTTCATATTTACTGTGTCGTCCGTGGATATCGACAACTTCTTTTAATGGATATCGTTTTTGGTAATAGTGGTTCAATCCTTCATTACTCGCGATGCAATCAAAGCGGATGATTTTTTTACCTGCTTCTTGTGCCTCTTTTTCGACCCAATCCAGCAAAGCAGCACCTATGCCTTTTCCTGCATGGTTTCTATGTACGACCAATCGATGTAAATACACAACATCATCTCGCGCATTTTCTCCCCAAAGGTCCAAATCCCATCCACTTGGGTTTTTTTCAAGGGTTAGAGTGGAAATGGGTTGACCTTCTTTTTTAACCAGATAGGTCGCCCCGTTTTCGATTGAATGGAGGACCTCTTCTTCGTTTCCATCTAAATCAGTCAGATAGTAACTCCATTGCTTCGTCCTTTTTGTCTTTAACCAGGTGGCTGCATTCACTAACAGATTCAAAACCTTTCTTAGATCCTCATTTTTCGCCTGCGTGATTTCATAAACTTCTTCATCGAGTATAAAACGCATGGTCTTTTCTCCTTTCCCCATTTGGTATAGTACCCACTTACCCATCATTTGGACATAAGCTTTGCCAATTCCTTCATTTAAGATAAAAAACCATCCCTATTTACGCACAGGGATGGTTCCAACTATCACGCATACCACTTATGCCACATATGATCATTTCTGCCTCTTACAAAGGCATCTACCCGGTTACGGCCCCAAGACACAGCTCCCGGAGAAGAACGAACGCCTCCTCTTGGTGCTCCAAGGTCTTCCCAGTTACTCCAGCGGGAACCATTCCACCATTTGTGCCACATATTGTTGTTGTCTCCACGAACAAAGGTATCGATCCGGTTCGGAGCCCATGATGATGCTGCGGGAGCGCCTTCGAATCCTCTAGGCGGTGAGCCCAAGTCCTCCCAGTTACTCCAACGGGATCCATTCCACCACTTATGCCACATCCGGTCATTGTTTCCTCTTACGAAGCAATCGATTCGATTCGGCCCCCAGGATACAGCACCTGGTGAATCTCTAAGGCCGCCTCTTGGTGCTCCAAGATTCTCCCATTGACTCCATCGTCTTCCGTCCCACCATTTATGCCAAAGATTGTTGTCATCTCCTTGAACGAATACATCAAGTCGGTTGGCTTGCCACGATGCAACGGCAGGGTCGCCCTTGAATCCACGTGGTGGTCCCCCAAGGTCTTCCCATTCATTCCATCCCGAGCCATCCCACCACTTATGCCAAAGTGTATCCCGATTCCCTCTGACAAACGTATCAATACGGTTCGGTCCCCATGACACGGCAGCCGGGGAACTCCTTAAACCTCTCCTTGGCGCACCGAGATCCTCCCAATTACTCCAGCGGGAACCATTCCACCATTTGTGATACATTCTATCGTTCTCACCTCGAACAAACGTATCCAAACGGTTCGCCTGCCAGGAAGCAGCGGCTGGTGACCCCTTCATCCCCCGCGGTGGTGCACCAAGGTCTTCCCATTCCCGCCAGCTCGCCCGCCAATCAAATGGATCTTCGTAGACAGGTTGTTCATAGAATCCTTGATAAGAATCATAATAGTTCAGCTGTTGTGGATAATACGTGAACTCACGTTGTTGTTCGTAGCCTGGATAATACTGTTGATAAGTATGTGGTAAAAGACCATCTACATATTGGTTTCTGACTTCTGGCCAATGTGGATAGCATTCTTGTTGAATATCACACGGTATCACAGGATATCGTCGTGGAAAAAACATACTGCATCCCTCCTCTGCATTTACTTTATGCAGGGGCCCAGATAGAGGAGCAAGTACAATTCTTGTCAATGAATAACCTTTTCTTATACATTTTTATAAAATATAAAACCTTTAAAACTCGGTTACTGGAAGAAATGCTAATGAAAGGAATATCCATTCTTTACTATAAAAAAATTAGCACCTCTAACATAGGTGCTAATAATCACACTCTTTATAATTGGAAGTGGTTTTCAAACATCCTTCTTTTTGTCTGCGATTGATACTCCGTCCGATTTATAATGCATTTTTATATTTGTGAAAACCTCGGTAGCTCCGTGTTGTATCCCTACTTCCTGTGTCTCTTTAATGACGCTCATAATTTTATCATAATCACCTTCGACCACCGTTTCCATTGGCCCCACTTCGTATGTTAATCCTGATTCTTTTACCACTTCGATCATTTTTGGGATAACTCCATGTGTATCCACGTCTTTTCCGTTTGGCATGGTTTGAAATCCTACTGTTAATGTTGGCATCTACATGCTCCTTTCTCGACTTATTCTATATATTTACCTCCTCCAGAAGCAGATAAACATGTAGAGTTTTATCGGACGTACTTGAACCTCTCACAATCCCCATCCCGAATAAGAAACCGGAGCATAGATTCCTTGTTAAAGACGTCTTTGTATAGTTGGTTTTCATAGTTACAGGACCCTCCTTTGTAAATTATTTGCCATTCTACCCTTTCCTTTATGGGGATAAACTTTTCTTAAATAGGTCTAAAAGGTTCAGGAGATGCATCGAAATACTCACCTTCCCCCTAGTTCCGAAAGACTTATCGGAAGGTACTTACTATAGTATTTAAAATAATAACAGGACCTTTTGATTAGAAAAGGTCCTGTTTTTCCTATTTATTCATGAATGACAAACTGTTGATATTTTTCAAAGTCACTTACCTTACACTCAAGGATCATTTTCGTCCCGGATTCTTCATACTCTGTTCCCACTACATTCGCTTGTTCATTGAAATAAGAAATCAAATGGCCTTTATCGTATGGAATAAGCATCTTACACTTTTTGTAATCTTTAAAAATATAGCTCTTCACTACATCCAGTAATTCGTCCATTCCTATTCTATTTTTAGCCGATAAATAAATTCGATCCTTTTCGATTCTAGGAACCTCTCCTTCTACCAACTCTGCCTTATTAAAGGCATAGATAACCGGGATGTCGCCTACTCCAATGTCTTCAAGCGTTTTGTCAGTCACCTTCATCAATTTCTCATAATGGGGATCCGAATAGTCCACCACATGAACGATGAGATCCGCTTCGACGACTTCTTCAAGAGTAGAACGGAACGCCTTAACCAGCTGATGGGGCAGTTTGTTAACGAATCCAACCGTATCTGTCAGGAGAAATGCCTTTTTGTCCGGTAAGGTGATGTTTCTCACCGATGTTTCAAGAGTCGCGAACAGCATATCCTTTTCAAATACTTGTTTGTTCTCGTTTGGATGGAATTTTTCAACGAATGCGTTCATTGTCGTTGACTTCCCGGCATTTGTATATCCGACAAGGGATACGACCGGGATTTCACTCTTTCGACGCTGCTTACGTTGTGTGGTTCGCAGGTCGACGAGGGAATCCAGCTCTTTATTCAACGCAGTGATTTTCTCTTCAATCTTACGTCGATCAAGCTCGAGCTTCGTTTCACCCGCACCACGGTTCGCAAGTCCTGAGCCGCCACCTTGGCGCCCCAGTGACTCACGGCGTCCTATAAGACGCGGCAGCATGTATTGCAGCTGAGCTACCTCTACCTGCAATTGGGCTTCACGGGTCTTCGCTCGTTCAGCGAAAATATCGAGAATCAACATGGTCCGGTCCATTACCCGAATATCGAGCTTCTCTTCCAGTACACGAATTTGCGAAGGAGAGAGCTCATCATTCGAAATGAGCACCTCTGCTTTCCACTCTTCAATGAGTGGCAGTAGCTCTTCAATCTTCCCCTTACCTATATAATGAACATGATTCGGCCGGGGCAGGTTTTGAGTCAGTTCACCGACAACATCAATATGCCTCGCTTCTGCCAATCCATTTAACTCAAGCATCGAATATTCGAAGTCATTATTCTTATCCTTTGTATTAACGCCTATGGCGATTGCTTTTAAACGTTCTTCCATTCCTTCGTCACTTCCTATCTTTTAGTGTGTAGTACAGAAAAAAAACACAGGCTTCTGCCTGTGTTTTTCGTAAATGGATTTGAATAAACCGGTGGCACATGAAGAAGACCGCATTTTCCCCTTGCGTTTTCCCAAGAAAACACACCATATGGCACCACTCGGCAAGTATTCAATTCTATTTTTTAAGAAGACAAGAAAGAGGAGCTATTTAGTCTCCCTTCCCTCCATTCAACGTCAAATGAAGAATTCCTTTAAAAATAGTCAGACCGATCCCATTTACCCTGCACACAGGCAGAGCCTTTGAACTTATTCAATTAAGCGTTCAAATTGCGGATGCGTAGTCTGATTAAAATCAAAAGGAAAACCTCCATTTCTCATAAATTATTATCATCTTACCACAAACAGCCGAGGATGGGAAGATATGGTTTGAGGGACGGACCTCCAATTAGCCAAATCCATATCGGAATTGCGTATTTAGTGGTCCGTCCCTCGCTTCATATGCCGGAGAAGCAACAGGTTCAGCCAAATTAGAAGGAGGATGATCGCAAATTGGGCAATGGAGAGTGAAATGTTCCAGTTGTTGGTGTGAAAGAGATTGAGTGCTGCTGTGCATTGTTGAATCACACTCAAGACCGCAATCCAAATAAGGTATCTCCATAGAGTGGGGTAATTCGCTTGCCTGCTCAGAAAAATCAAAAGTGGAACACATAATAATATCAACCGATAAAAGAAATCAAACGGATGTACGTCTTTCACAACATAGTAATAAAGCTCATATCTCCCCTTCAATACCGCGTCTATAAACAAATTCATATATAAGATAAAGAATAGGCTTCCATACCATTCCAGAGGCGTCAAATGAAAGAACGTCTTCTTTACACCAAGCAATTTATCAACGAATCGAAAGTTATATAACAAGATCATATACAAGATTGGATAAATAGGAACGGAGTATATCAATCTCCAGCCACTGTATTGAAAGAAGGTAGAATAGTGAGCGGCCACAAACTCATAACATAATGCAAATAGTGTCCACCCCAGTATGTACATCCCCTTGATGATTAAATTCTTCTTTGCAGGAAAAAAAGCTAAAAACAGGATATTAATCGCTGGGTAAATGCCAATCGCACCTACAAAATCAATCCAGTCCACCCCTGCTTCGAAATAGGAATATAACTTGAACATTCCACCCAAAATGGAATCTGCAAATAAAGCTAAATATATAGAAAACAAAGAAGTAACGTACATCTCGATGATCCGAAGCCTTTTTCTTACCATATAGACGAAACCATTCAGGACAAAGATTGTTATCCACATCAATAGCATATACATCATCCTAGCTATTCTTAGATGTCTTCATTATTTACATAAATCATGGGATTGTATTCTAAAAACCATGAATACACGTAACCATAAATAATTATTTTAAGACAAATCCATACTAATAAATACATTCACTGAACAGAAGGAGGCTTATCCATGTCACATCATCCCAAAACAGATTTAACCTCAGCTGAACTGGCCATTCTTTGGTCCACATATCAAAGTGACACTTTAGCTCTGTGTGTATTTGAATATTTCCTTGCAAAAAATCAGGACCCTGATACGGCATCCATTCTACGTTTAGCTCAAGAAAAATCTGAACATCATATTGACTTCATCTCATCCATATTCAAAGAGGAACAAATCCCTATCCCTTTTGGATTCTCAAAGGAAAAGGACGTGTTCCCAGATGCCCCTGCCATTTATGGCGATACCTTTTTCTTAATGTATCTCCGGCAGATGGCGAAGGTTGGGATGATTACCTATAGCGGGGCAGTTTCCCTTACTGTACGAGAAGACATTCTTGAGTTCTTCCAACAAGCCCTTCAATTTTCTAGTGACCTCTACAAAAAAGCAACGGAGACTGGAAAAGAAAAAGGCATTTTAATAAGGCCCCCATATATTGATTATCCTGAAAAAGTTGAGTTTATTAAGGAAAAATCATATATGAGTTCCAGCCTGAATCCATTTGTCAATAGACGGCCTCTGAATGCCATTGAAATATCACATCTATTCCTTAACACGGAAACCAATTTACTCGGGAGCATGATTGCCACAAGCTTCGCACAAATGGCGCAATCAAAAGAAGTAAGAAAATTCATGACCAGGACGCAGGAAATTGCACAAAAGCACCTCAATATATTCAGTGATGCTCTCATCAATAATGATATGCAGGCTCCCATGTCTTGGGATACCAATGTAAAAGCTTCAACCACCCCTGCTTTCTCAGATAAACTGATGATGTTCCACACCACTCTGATAAGCAATGCCGGGATGGGGAACTATGGTACGGCTGCAGCGGCAAGTATGAGAGCTGACTTGGTATCGAATTATTTTAGACTTATACTCGAGGTGGCGGAATTAGGCAAAAGTGGTGCGGACATCTTGATCAATAACGGCTGGCTGGAAGAACCACCTCAATCTGCTGATCGAAAGAAGTTGGCGAAAGATAAGTGATGAGGTGAGGTCCGTCCCTCACCACGTTACCCTACTAAAGAAAAAAACTCCAAATCAACTCTATTCCAATTGATTTACAAGCGGAATGATGGAAGATTTGGAGGTCCGTCCCTCAGTTCTTAATCGATACATTTACTTGATCGGAATGGGAGATGGTGATGGGGTGTTGTCCGCTTCCTAGTTTAAGGGTAGCGGATTTGTTTGGGATTCCTTCTTCGATTACATCTTTATCGGATGCACTCGTTGGTTCTGTATATCGCCATTTTACGTCCTCCCCTTGGATGTCCCCAACGTTATCGGCATTGATGGTCAGGTCTTCATTTGAGGCAAGAACCAGGTTGACCCTCGCTGAGCTTGATACTTCCCAGGAGCTCGAAAGGGTTCTCGGTTTTAATGTGACTTCACTGTAGTCACTCGAGATTTCGAGAGACTTGGATGCCGGGATGGCGAGTGTCGCATCCATCTCCTGCCCTGATTGCATCCAGCCATTGTAGTCAGGAAGACTTTTCAATGTGATATACAGCGTATCACCTTTTTGTGTCGTCATCAGATAATCTTCCGGATTCCCAAGTAATGGTTTCCCTTCTGCAAAGGAAGAACGATACGTACCAAACACACTCACTTCTTTATCCGTAACTGTTTCAACCGTTAACGGATGATGACTTGAATCAACGACGATCCGCTTCACCTCCTCACCTACCTGATAGTTAAACGAAGGTAGGTCCGCTGTTCTCACTTCAGAATCAAAGAACGTTTGCAACTCCTCTGTCAATCCTGTCGCCTGCAGCACTGTAAATCCGATTCCCACCGTTCCTATGACAGCCACAAATATTATACTTAGAAAATCATATTTTAATATTGGCTTCTCCTGCTTTGATAAAAATAAGTACACTAAGATTTCCGCCCCTAACACAATCAGGAGTACCGGCCACCAACCTGCTAACACATACGCTGAATCCCATTTTATAATTTGCGATAGCAGTAAAAAGATGCCTAAAAAAAGCAGGGATGCCCCCATTGATATAGATCCGACTCGCCATGTTCTCATTCTGATACCCCCTCTTTCGAATGGACCTTTTTACTTCCGGCAACCAATTTAATTCCTCCCCCTATTAGAAGAAGGCACACAATTCCCGGCTGGATATAGCTATTCATCATATGATACGGATCGATGCCATACGTCTCTAAAATTGGTAGAGATAACGGCATCATTATGTTCGTTGCCAGGTAATACACACCAAGAAGCATCAACCCGATACCCACCCATTTTTGCTGATTGATCAGGTAGGATACAATCGGTGTGTCCTCAAAGGGTTCTTTTCCGTGCTTTGTCGCCCGTTGCAGACCATCAAAGAAGCTATAGAACCATATGATAGGCACCAGGAAAAGAAAGATTCCCAATCGAAGAACATCTAATATATAGATCGAGAACAAGAATGCAGCCATGAGCTGTATCCCCCTTTTTTGATAGCCGAGGTACAGATGCCCCGCTCCAGGAAACATCGATAAAAATGTGGCGAATGCCTTACTCTTTCTCCCACCTTCATGCTGGGCTTCCAGGTCTTCCAATACAGACCGATCCGTCAGCACTTCACCTGCCTGCTTTTTATTCAACAGTTGCATCGTATCGAAGAAGTTGTATACCCATACGACAGGTAGAACGATCAAGAACACCATAAACTCCCCTCTCCCCGTCATCGCTGTTACAAACAGAATCATCGCAGCTACTCCGAGGAACGTTGCCAGAAATGTGACACCACGGTTCATCAATCCCAGTTGGAAATGACCGAGCCCTGGTATCATGGAAAGGATGATGGTATAGAAGCGTTCGGTGCTCAGCTGTCCTGATTCACTTTCTAACACCGGTTCTCGTGATGCTTCGCCCGCTTTCAACATTCTTGATGCCACAAGTGCCGTATTAACGATACTGATGAGATATAATAAGAACGCAAACCCAATGGTGATAAAAGCAAAACCATCCCAGTTCAACACTTGCGCGCCCACAAATGCAACGGGAAAGGACGCCATCAATACGAGTAAAAACAATACCCCTCTAAAAACCTTCCCTAAATACATCAATCCCACACCGGGTATAAAAGCCAACAAAAACGCAATGATTGGATTCTTCTTTTTATCCATCTTACTCTGCCTCCTGTTCTTCAATTTTTTCAACACTATCCAATAAAGCCGTTGTTTTATTTAAAATATTTTCTGTAAATGAAGGTTGCTGGTTTCTTTCAAATTCAGTCGTGATCTTTACAAGTTCACCAAAAATACCAGATGCCATCAAAATCAGCGTCATCGCCGTAGCCAGCACATAATGAAACACCTTTTCCTCATACCAATGTTTCTTCACTTTCTTCACCACTGGACTCATCTCAACCGGAATTCGCTCCATCACCTCATCTGTATAGAGGGACGGACCTTCAATGGAAGGAAGCTCGTCTTGAACCATTTCGATTGCTTCCATATAAAGACTCATGCATTGATCGCAACTGTATAGATGCTCCTCGTATTCGCTTCGCTTATTATCATCCATTTCATCTCTGGCGTAATTCTTCCACTCTTCCAATGCAATATGACTCATATGAAATCCTCCTCCTTCCAGTGCTTCCGCATCCAAAGTCTTGCCCGGTATAGCTTTGTTTCAATCGTCTTCACCTGCACATGCTGTTCATTTGCAAGCTGCTGATAGGACTTTTCTTTTATGTAGAATCCTTCAATCACTTCTCTGTAAGATTCGGGAACTTCTTCTAAATGCCTCAACACGAGCTGCTTTTGTTCTTTTTTTAGTAATCGTCTTTCTACAGCATCCCGGGACTCTTTCAGGGGGAGCTCATCGACCAGATCTTCCCTCTGTCTTGCCTGTCTTCGCTTACAATCAATGGCATGGTTCACTGCAATTCTCGTCATCCATGTCTTGAACCCTTGATGCTCGTACTGAGGGAGAGAGGTATAAATCTTCATCCACGCTTCCTGTGATGCATCTTCTGTATCTTTTTGGTTCCTCAGAACGCCGTAAATGCATTTAAAAACATACTGCTTATACATTTCGACCAACATCCGAAACGCATGCTCACTACCATTTTTCGCCTTTTCAATTAGCGGATCCACCAACCTCTCTCCCCCTTTCTTGTGGTCTCATTATAATAGACGAAAGAAAATGATGAATCCCTACAGTTTTTTTGAAAATTTTTTTCTTGAAGGTGATGCCTGGTACATTTGATTGAATTCGTGGGCTGATCATGGCTCGCCACACTTTATCCAATATCACGTTTAATATTGAAAAGAATCTTAATTTATATCAATCTCGTCAATCCAGAAAATCACCCTTATTTACCACCTAACACGAAATCCACATTCCTGATATACTCGTAAAGTACTTATCTTCATAAAAAAGTGAGTGGATATGATGAAAGAAGGCATTACGTTAATAGTGGAGATCATCAATAACCTCCACGACATGTTTATTGTGTTGGCGAGTGATCTCGGTTTCACCCTTACGGATAAAGATCTGCATTTTTGGATTATGGGCATTATCGGAATTACCGTGTTCTTTTTTGTATATTTTGTGTCTAAGATTTTATCGAAGCTTAAGTTCGGGATCACCGCACTGGCTTTCTTCTATACATTGACCTTCATGGTTGTGTTGGTCTTTGCAATCGAAATACAGCAGGCAATCACTAATCGGGGACAGATGGAATTCATTGATGCCATCGTTGGTTTGTGGGGATACATTGTTTTTTTCTTCATCTACATTGGATTCGCAGCTATCATTCTACTGATTAAGTATTTCTATCAAAAGCTTTTCCGGAACAAAGAAGAGACCCTGGGAAACGATTAGGGTCTTGCTTTTACCAGAGTCATACAAACAAAGCGAATATGAGCGTGAACATATTGAAGACCGATTTCTCTGCCCCAAATTGGCTGCTTGTTATGCTCGTTTGAAATGTGTGCTTACTCCACCTTCGTAGTTTGCAGGGCGGTTCATCAATCGGACTCCGTCTGGACAATAGAGATGCTCCTTCACCAATTTGTCGTGGGCTTCTGCTTGTTCCCTTGTAAACAATTCAGAAATGATACTGTGATTCATCGGCAGCAGTCGATACTCTATTGACATCCCTCGTTCGCTGATAAATTTGAGATTTCGCTGATATATTGAAAATATCCCTGATAAAATCATTATTTCGCTGATAAATCCATCTCTAACGACAAAATGAACCCCCACACACCACCAATTTGACTCCCAACACCATAACCTAAAACCAAAGCAGCAAACCCCTAAAGATTCCTGCTTCACCCCTATTTTTTTCATACCCTTCACTCTTTTGATTTAAAAAAAGAGAGCTCCCTAAAAGAGAAGCCCTCCAATTACTATTTCCCGCCAGTGAAAGATATTCCTTTAATAAAGTAGCGATTAAAGAATGCATACAGAAGGAGTACCGGCAGTGTAAAGACCATGGATGCCGCCATGATGTAGTTCCAGTAGCTGACGTATTGGCCTTTAAAGGTGTTCAATCCTAATGGCAGTGTATACATTTCTGTATCGGTCATGACAATCAATGGGGTCATGAAGTTGTTCCAGAATCCCATGAAGACAAAGATTGCTTGTGCGGCCAATGCTGGTTTTGCTAATGGTAATACCACCTTGAAGAAGATTCCGAAACGGCTTAGGCCATCGATCTGAGCAGCCTCTTCCAGTTCTTTCGGGAAATTGATGAAGAACTGTCTCATCATGAAGATGAAGGTTGCATTGATCATGGCCGGTACGATCATCCCTTGATACGAGTTAAGCCAGCCGATTTCTTTTAAAATTAAATAGTTCGGGATCATCGTAACTTGAGCGGGAATCATCAGGACAGCCAGGATCATGATGAATAATGCCTTTTTCCCAGGAAAGCTTAAGCGCGCCAAGGCGTATCCAGACATGGAGTTAAAGATGATATTCAATGCTGTCCCGATTACTGCGATGAATAAACTATTGAATAACCATCTTGGAAATAGCTCCTGTTCAATGAATATCTGTTTATAATTATCCAAAGTGAAATTCTTCGGTATGAAATTCATAGTTCCGCTAATGATTTCTTCTAATGTTTTAAAAGAAGAGGAGAGTGCCCATAAGAATGGAATCAGAGTTGTGATCGCATAGCCTATCAGGACAATGTATAGAAGACGTTTACTGAACGTCTTTTTCTTCGAATTCATACTTCCATCCTCCTTAATAGAGTGATTCTTCTTTAGAGAATTTACGTTGAATCAAGGTCGCCACCAGGATGATTATAGCAAGCGCGAAGGCAAGTGCGGCTGCATATCCCATGGTCCCCAATGATTTAAAGGCATATTGATAGATTAGGAGGACAACTGTTAACGTCGAGTTATTCGGCCCACCTGATCCACCTGAGAAAATATATGATTGATCAAATAGCTGGAACGTTCCTATAACCCCCATGATCACGACAAAGGACGTAACCGGTCGCAAAAACGGAACGGTCACATAGAAGAACTTCTGGATCGCGTTTGCTCCGTCAAGTTCAGCCGCTTCGTATAACGAGTCCGGAATATCTTGAAGGGCTGCAAGATAGATGACCATGAAAAACGGTGCCGTTGCCCAAATGTTCATCAACATAATCGCATTCAGGGCAATGTCAGGATCACCTAAGAAGTTATAAGTCGGCAAGCCCACTTTTTCTAATAGGTTGTTGATCAGCCCTTCTTTGTTATACATCCACATAAAGATCAGCGTTAATACGGCTGAAGATGTTAAGGTCGGTAGGAAATAGACAATCCTGAAAAGCTTCTCACCCTTTAATCCTGCGTTTAACGTTGCAGCCAGAACCAATGCCAGAAAGGTCTGTGTAGGTACCACAATCAGTACGTACTTTGCCGTGTTTTTCAATGCGATAATGGCTCGGTTGTCTTCCAAGATCCTCGCAAAGTTTTCAAAAGCAACAAATTCAAAACTCATGTCTCCAAGGAGTTGAACCTTATGAAAGGATAAAAAGATGGCATAAAGAATCGGTCCAATAATAAACACCGCTAATACAAATAGCGTGGGAGACATAAATAAGTATCCTTGTCCTGCATCCTGTAATCTCTTCTTAGAAGATTGTTTGTTCATTCTCATCCCTACCCTCTATCTGTCTAAAATCTTCAGAGCTATTACCTGTATTCTTTCCGCCCAGGTCCGCATCCAAGACCTCAAAAGAAAGAATACAGTCAATGGTAAAGCTGTACCTGACACAATCATGAGTGTCAGGTACCTTTAAAAAGATTATTGAATTTCGCTATTCGCTTGTTCTTCTGCTTCTTTCAGTGCTTCATCCAATGGTCGGTCACCCAGGAAGGCAGCAATAAATTGGTTGTTAAAGTTATTCATGATGATCGGCAGGTTCTTTCCTTCCGCCCAGACCGTTGCATATGGTGCTCCGGCTACCAGTGCTCCGCGTAATTCATCTTTGTCATACCCTAATTTTCCAGCTACTGACTTACGTGTCGGAAGCGCAAATCCTTTAGACGTCCATGTTTCCATTCCTTCTTTACCCGTCAGATACGAAATCAGCTCCCATGAAGCTTCCTTCTTTTCCGATGCCGAATTCATTACATAACCAACCGTGTAGGCCATTGTCCCTTTTTCTCCATTGATAGTCGGTAATTCAGCCGTTCCGTATTCAACATCCGGGAACGTATCCGCTAAGAATGGAATCGCCCAGTTTCCTTCGATGACCATGGCTGCTTTCCCTTGACCAAACATTTCTCCTCCCCAGTTCGCTCCAACTTCTGAAGCCTGTGCAGAGGTTTTGTCTTCGATATGCTGGTCGATGATCGGCTGAAGAGCATTGACCACTTTATCTGAAGCAAAGTTCGCTTGATCATCCTTCACGACTTCCCCACCTGTTGCCTGAGCAATGTGATAAAGGCGGGCGAGTTCCGGAGCTACACCAAATCCATAAACGCCATCTTTCGTCAGAGCTTTTGATACTTCACGGAGTTCATCCCATGTTTTCGGAACTTCCACTCCTGCTTCTTCAAACATCTTCTTATTATAGAATAAGGCTAGAGTAGAATAGTCTTTCGGAAAACCATATGTCTTCCCATCAACTTGGAACGCTTCAAGCATCGGTTTCTCGAAATCTTTCACATCGAAATCTTCCGTTACGTAATCATCCAATGGCTCAACAACCCCCGTTTCAATCAGGGCCGGAGCTTCCAGTGCATCCAAATAGAAAACGTCAGGACCTTCTCCACCAATCAAACGTGTTTTCAATACGTCCATATACTGCTCAGAAATGACTTCGTGCTTTACGTCAATATTAGGATGTTTTTCTTCAAAATCAGCGATCGTTTGAGTCAAAAGCTTCTGTTCAGAAGGATTTCCTCCCCAGCCGGCAAGAGTGATCTCGACTTTCTCACCATCTGCTCCATTTGAACTCGTCTTCTCGTCTGATCCACTGCACCCTGCCAGAACCGTCCCCACTAACATCGTCGTAATACCTAGACTCGCGATCCATTTCTTCTTCGCCATTTTCATAACCCCTTTTTTGATTTTTTAAAATAGGATTGTTATTCCTGGATGTGATTACACTGTCTGCTTTTCTTTCACAAGATCGTAGCCTGTTGAGTTTTCTAAAATGGTGGTTTCTACCTTGTCTCCTTTTCGCGTTAAGGATAGAGACAGCACTCCATCACCAATCGTAATATCGTGAACGGTCAATATGTTCATTTCATCAAGTAAGATTGGATTGAGATGTATTTCTTTTGTTAGGCTGTTTGGAAACAATCCTAATAGTGATTGAATAAATACGAGTGGTGTCCCCGCTGCCCATGCCTGTGGAGAACAAGCGACCGGATACTTTACAGCCTTCCCAATTGCAGAATCATACCCGCAGAACAATTCAGGCAAGCGGTCGTACTCGAAGTGGCGGGATGCATCAATCAGTCCATTCATCACCTTCTTCGATTCTTCAGTAAATCCTAATTTACTTAATCCCAGTAGAGTCATGCTGTTATCATGGGGCCAGATGCTTCCATCGTGATAGCTCATCGGGTTATAACCAGCTTCGCCTTTCCCCATCGTACGAATCCCATATCCTGAAAACATTTTGTCATTCGTTAACGTTTGACTTACTTTTTCAGCACGGTTCCCTGTCATCATTTCTGAATATAAAACATGTCCTGGATTAGATGTTATCGTACCAACCTTTTCTTTGTTTTGATCAAGGGCAATGGCGTAAAATCCCTGGTCGTCCATCCAAAAATCCTGTTCAAATCGTTCTTGTAGATTTTTCGCTTCTGCTTTTAATCTAGAAGCCATTTCATTATTCCCAATTGCTTCATAAACAGCAGCCAGTCCATGTTTCGCCTGGTACACATAGCCTTGGACCTCTACTAAGGCAATCGGTGTATCAGCGTAATCCCCATTTCGATGAACGATGGAGTCCCCGGAATCCTTCCAGCCTTGGTTGGCGATTCCCTTGGATGATTCCTGATGGTACTCAACGAATAGATCACCATCACGATCTCCATATTTGTCAATCCACTCAAGCGCTCTCTTCACGTTATCTGAAAGCTTTCGGAATGTATCGAAGTCACCCGTCCATTTCACATACTCTGTTAAAAGTACAAGGAATAACGGGGTTGCATCAATCGTTCCGTAATAAGGCGTGAACGGAATCTGATTCGTATTCGCAAGCTCTCCGTATCGAATTTCATGCATGATTTTGCCCGGCTGTTCGTCTCTCCAAGGATCTACCTTCGTCCCTTGCTCACTAGCCATGGTGAACAGGGTACCTTTTGCAACCCGGGGTTGGAAAGCAATCATTTGCAGGGCCGCAATCAGACTGTCTCTACCGAATGGAACCCCGAACCAAGGCAGACCAGCTACAGGAAACTTTCCGTATCCAGTGTCAGTCAATAACACTCTAAGATCTGATAATCCTCTGTCCACCAGGCGTTGTAGTGGCTGACAATCCGTTTCTACTTTCGTTAACTGAGCTGACCATTCATCATAAGAAACTTTTAATTTTTGAAGAGCCTCTTCGACAGGTAAAATGTCATCTCTGGTTTCTATATTTTCCAGTGGCACGATCATAAATGTAATGGACTGTTCTTCCTCGTGCTGAAGCTCAACCTGGAAGGTAATCTCCCCATTTTCCTTAACGTTTTTCGCTTTGGCATCCCACTGAATCTTTGTCGAACGATTGATATCGTCTGCTCCTTCATATCGGAAGGTGAGGGATTGATCTTCAACTTTCTGACCTGTTCTCTTTCCTACGTTTCCAGTTTGGAACCCGCGTACGATAAACATATCGTTGAAGTCCACATCGACTTCTATATTCAACCCAAACGAGACCGGCTTTGGGTAATAGTTTTTTGTTTTAATCGTTTCATATAACACATCATCATAAATAAAGCGCTTACGTTCAATCTCAACGGATTCTCTCCACAGAATAAGATTGCCATCCTCTTCTTGGTGGGGATTTGTCGAAAGAATCGTAGACATATAGTTTTCGGATCCATCCGAATGTAATAGAATCGGTTTTTCATTATTGATTTTCACATTCAACTTGCTAAGGTATCGCGTGTCATTCTTGTATAAACCAAGTCCATAACTATGATCTGAAATGATATCTCCTTGCTCATCTGTAAGAAGAAATAAGTTGTTTTCTTTAATCACTCTGTAGTTCATATTGGTTCCTCCTACTTTCAAAACACTATTGTTTTTACTATTCTGCTGTGTCCCGAAACGTTTTGGAAATAAGGTAAAAAAATATCCCAAAACGTTTCGGATTATCCCCTAAATAAAAGTTGGCATTTAGATTTTCACCAACATTTATTCATTTCTATGATTCGTACTTTCTCTTTTGATTAACTTTGTCTCCAACACCATTCGATGGGTCTTGGACTGATTTGATAACAATTCCAGCAATAATCTTGCCCCTTCATACCCGAGCTGAAACTTATTTTGTTGGATGGTTGTCAGCTTGGGACTAACATAGGAAGCAAGCAGTATATCATCATACCCGACAATCGAAAGTTTTTCTGGCACCTGTAACTTCAAGTCTTTCGCTGCACTCATCGCTCCGATGGCCATTAAATCGCTCGCGCAAAATATTGCTGTGATTTCAGGATATGAGGTTAACAATGAGTTAGCCGCTTTCTTTCCACTTTCTTCTGTGAACTCTCCATTTACGATGTAGTTGGTATTGAGGTCGACCTGTGCTCCTTGCAAAGCGTTTTTATACCCTTCCAATCTCTGCTGACTAACAAACGCGAACTCATGTCCATTAATCATCCCAATGTTCTTGTGTCCATTGTCGAGTAAATGTTGAACGGCTGTTCCAGCTCCTAATACATTATCCGTCGTCACATGACTCACATTCCCGGACTCAAGGGGAATATCAATTAAAACACAAGGAATATCACTTTCGACGACTTCATGTAAATAAGGATCATCGGTTCGAATTCCCTGGATAATGACCCCGTCCACTCTTCTTTCTCTGCAAAGTTGAGTATACGTCTTTTCACGTTGCTTTGAAGAATTGGTGTTGAATAAAACAAGATCGTAGTCAGCACCTGAAACAAACTCATTAATCCCTGCCAGCACTTCCACGATGAAATTATCCTTCACACTTTCCTTCGTAAATCCGGAAACTAGTAATCCAATCGTTTTCGACTTCTTCATGACCAGACTTCGGGCAATCGAATTCGGACTATAATTTAACTCCTTGGCAACTTCTGCAATCTTCCTTCTCGTGTCTTCGTTGACATCAGAATATCCATTTAACGCTCTTGACACCGTCGTAACGGATACCCCAGCTACTCTTGCTATATCTTTTATTGTAGTCACTTGCACATCTCCCAAAACGTTTCGGATTTCCTTTAACTGAATAATACAACATATTGAAAACGATTACAACATTATTTTTCAATAACGTTATTTAGATGGGACATGGGTACAGCCACCGTGTCCCACTTATAGCTGGTTGGTCCTTGGTACTCGCCTCTGTTTAATGCTTCATTCGCCGCTAAATCCTGGATTTCGCCGTTATATTGAAAATTTCTCCGATAAATAGACCTCAGATCAAATCAGAACGTGGTTACTGAAAACAGAACCCTGGTTATGCCTATCTTTAAATGTCTGGGTTCGCTGATAAATTTAAGATTTCGCTGATATAATCCGAATTTCGCTGATATATTGAAAATATCGCTGATAAAATCAATATTTCGCTGATAAACCACTCATTCCTTTAAGAATCCTATCCTTTTAAACTATCTACTCAACCAATTTCTCAAAATCCCCCTATATGAATCCTACATCCTAAAAAAACAGCGAATCCTAATGAATTCGCTGCTTTATCCCTTACTTTTTCCTAACCGGTATCCATATTTCACTCCTAAACTTATCCGATCCAACGTCCTTATTCTCATTCCACAACATCTCTGGCCCCTCTGCTTGTTCATAGCTTGAAGACGGGAACCATTCAGAGTAGATCCGCCCCCACACTTGTTGCAAAGTGTCCGGAAATGGTCCGACCGCTTCGAATACAGCCCATGTCAGATCGGGAACTTCAAGTTTCGATAAACCATCTGGACACTCCTCTGTTGTTGCAGCCCCTATATAATGATCGAGCTCCCCCTTTTCCTCCATCCTGCCTTCAGAAAAATTGACGGATGCACTAATCAATCCTTGTGGTTCTACATTTGACATGCTCTTAAATCTCTTGATCATGTCCTCGTCCAAGCTTTGCCACATGTCTGCAATTTCAGGATTCACCCCATTAAAGATGATTGGCACCCGTTTCATGATACCTACAATGGAAAACGGTTCTTTCTTTACGATTCGATAATTCATTTCATTGCCTCCTCTGATGGATAACTGGAAGGTCATAGGTGGAAATGCTTTGAGTGAATGGCCGCTCACTTGTGACGGAGTGACGCCATGCATTTTTTGGAACACTCTCGTAAAGGAATCGGGTGAAGAATATCCATATTTCATGGCAATATCGATTACCTTTACGTCGCTGTTTTGCAGTTCAAGAGCTGCAAGGGTCAAACGGCGGCGCCTGATGTATTCCGATAAGGGAATCCCCGCAAGGAACGAAAACATCCGTTTAAAGTGATACTCTGAACAATACGCACGCTGAGCCACTTTTTCAAAATTGATTTCTTCAGTCAAGTTCTCTTCGATGTACCGTAAAGCGTCATTCATATTCTTCAATGAATCCATTTCCACTACCCCCTTCATCAATAGAATAGCAAGATAGAATTAAAGCAACCCGACTTATCGTGCACCAATTTGCAGGATTTGATCTTTATAAAAGTGGCCTCCTCTTTAGAGAAGGCCCACCAACTTCATTATTTTCTCGCTTCATGAACCTTCAGCATCTTACCCTTAACTGTGGTTTTCTTCATCGATTGCAATACCAGTGGCCCTTTACCATTCAAAATCTCCACATAGGAAAGGTTTTCCTGAATGGTGATGATGCCGATGTCATCAGCGCTCACTCCTTCGATTTTCGCAATTGTTCCGACGAAATCGACTGCTCTGATTTTCTTTTTCTTTCCGCCATTGAAGTAGAGCTTCATGATGTCTCTGTTCAATTGCTCACTCTTGTCTGATTTAAAATCTGGTTCCGTGTTTAATTTCCGTTCAAAATCCGCCTTTGATTTTGCCACTGTATCTTGTGACGGCGACTGCAGCTTTGGAATCGTAAATCCGATATAGTCTTCAATCTCGGCAAGGAATTTATCTTCATACGGAGTGCAGAAGGTGATCGCCTTTCCTGCAGAACCTGCGCGGCCCGTTCTTCCTGTGCGGTGAACATAACTTTCTTTCTCCATGGGAATATCATAATTGATGACGTGGGTAATATTTTCGATATCAATCCCACGCGCCGCCACATCGGTTGCAATAAGATACCTGAATTCCCCTCTTTTAAAATCGTCCATCACTTCAAAGCGCGCTTCCTGAATCATACCGCCATGAATTTTATCAACAGGATACCCTGATCGGTCCAACTCATTACATAATGTATCCACATTTTCTTTTGTTCGGCAAAAAATGATGCAGCTATCGGGATTCTCAACGGTTGTCACGTTTTTCAGAAGAGTCAGCTTGTCATCCTCTTTCACTTCGATCATGGAATGATCAATCTTATCTGTTGTAATGCCCGTTGCCTTAATTTCAATATGAACAGGTTTCTTCATATATTTATGGCAGAGTGCTTCGACATCCTCCGGTAATGTAGCAGAGAATGTCAACGTTACCCGGTCTGTTGGCAACTCCTGAATAATCGCTTCCACCTGTTCGATAAATCCCATGTTCAGCATCTCATCGGCTTCGTCGATTACAAGGTACTTAAGCTTATCCAGTGGAAATGTTCCTTTTTCAATATGATCGAGAACACGACCGGGAGTGCCGACTACGACATGATTTTTCTGCTTAAGCTCAAGCTTTTGTCGATGAAAAGGAGATTTCCCGTACACTGCAGCCGCTTTGATTCGCTTATAGCGTCCGATGTTTGTGATGTCTTCTTTCACTTGAACCGCGAGTTCACGGGTTGGTGTCAGGACTAGTGCCTGAGGCTTATTTTCTTCCCATTCTACCATCTCACAAATCGGAATCCCGAAAGAGGCTGTCTTACCGCTTCCTGTTTGTGAACGCACAACAAGATCCTTCTTCTCCAGAGCCAATGGAAGTACCTTGGACTGAACCTCAGTTGGAGCCTGATAGCCTAAATCGGATAGAGCCCTTACAATATCATCACTAAGCTTATAATCCTTAAATTGCTTTATACTCATTTCAATACCTCATTTATTCCTTCATTTAGTCTTATTCTCATAGGAAAGTGTCGATTCTATTCAATGGAAAAATACCCCCTGCAAATTCTTTTCAAATATCTTTAGGTATTCCACCAATAGTGTGTTATGCTTTACCTAACCATTTTTAACTTGTAACATGTTGTCTCCGGGACCGACGAACGCTGTCGGTCCCTTTTTATATTCAAAAGCGGAGGCGGCTTGTTCAGCCCCGACAAGCATAAGATGAATTGGCCGGGAAGGCGCACTTTGCCTTCTTGGCCAATTTAGCTTATGACCTCGAGGGGCTAGCCGCTGGAGCTGGATGTCACCAAAAGCGGAGGCGGATCGTTCAGCCTCCCTAATAATCCCACTAATATCTATTCCCCAACAATAAAAAAAGGACCCTCCGAGAGAGTCCCTTCATCAAAAGCTATTACGCTTTGTTTACGTTAGTCGCTTGAAGTCCACGTTGACCTTGCTCAGTGTCAAATGTAACTTTTTGACCTTCGTCTAAAGATTTAAATCCTTCGCCTTGGATAGCTGAGAAATGTACGAATACATCTTCTCCACCTTCGATTTCGATGAAACCGAAACCTTTTTCTGCGTTAAACCATTTTACTGTACCTTGTTGCATAATTGTTTCCTCCTGTGTGGACTTGAATCCACGATTTATTACTATCGTTGCTCAATTAGATATCAAAGGCGAAAAGTTTAAATACTTTCTTTCCTTACAGACCGAACAAAAATAATTCTTACTTAGAATAACAGATAATCTGAGAAAAAGCAAATCTATTCCTATATTCTTCACAAAACAATGATCTTCCCACTTTTTCATCCATTAACTCAAACGGCTCATTTTAAAATAACCTTTGAATAGTTACCCTTAAACTCTCCATCAGTAGAGGAGAAAACCATCCTCGTGTCGAAAGTAAGAGATAAAGGGGATGACCCAATGAATAAAATTGGATTATTAAAAAGTTTAAATCAAGCCAGCCGCGGAAACTTCTTTTCAATTGAAATTCCTATGACGTCAAATGAAGAAGCGCAAACCATTGAAAATCTGGCCAATGAGTTAGAAAAAGAAGGAAAAATCAAAATCAGGGAATGTGCTCAGAATGAAACATCTGTTTACATTCAAGGAATCATCAAGTATGCGTTAACATAATTGCGAAGGGTTGCCTGCTACTTATACGACAGGCACCTCCTTTTTTTTGACAAATAAAAAAGGACTCTACGGGAGAGTCCTTCATCATAAAGCTATTACGCTTTGTTTACGTTAGTCGCTTGAAGTCCACGTTGACCTTGCTCAGTGTCAAATGTAACTTTTTGACCTTCGTCTAAAGATTTAAATCCTTCGCCTTGGATAGCTGAGAAATGTACGAATACATCTTCTCCACCTTCGATTTCGATGAAACCGAAACCTTTTTCTGCGTTAAACCATTTTACTGTACCTTCTTGCATGTGTGTTTCCTCCTGTGTGGAATCGAATCCACGATTTATTACTATTATTGCTCAATTAGATATCAAAGGCGAAAAGTTTAAATACTTTCATTCCTTACAGACCGAACAAAAATAATTCTTTTTTAGAATAACAGGAAATCGTAAAAATAGCAAATGTTTTTATAAGTTTGTTTAATACTCACTCCTGAACTCCTTTAACTTCCTATATAAAAAGTCCACTTCCCCGAAAGGAAATGGACTTACATATGACTACTTATCTTCCTGCTTACTCCCATGCTTCACGCCTTTACTTGTATAAGGCTTGTTGCTCTTCTTCTTATTCGCTCCGGCCTGCCAGCGATTCCAGCCTTTCTTTCCTGTGCCTTGGCCCGTTCCGCTCTTTTTCTTTGGTTTACTCATTTTTTCACTCCGTTATGATAAGGTTCGTTCTTACACGTTTGTCTCCATATCATAACACTTATCAGTGGTGGAGAGTACTTCTTGTTTATTCCACTTCTTTTTTCTGACCTGTATAGATGTGAATCGCATCCCTCAAGAACTCGGCCATTCCCTCTTGTTCAGTGTCATAATAAGCCTTGAACCGTTCATCATCCACGTACATCTTTGCAAGGCCTGCATGGGCTTCTTTACTGTAATGCCCCCAGTAGAACGAGATCCACTGCCTATGGAGGTCAGCCGCTTTCTGGGCATCGTCGCCTGCGGGATTACCAGTTTGAAAGGCATCCCCTAAGGTTTGTTTAATTTCCTGCTCAAGTGCAGTGACCTTTTCATGGTCTTCCTGAGACATGTTCATGACTCTGGCGTTGGATTCGTCCACTGCCTTGTCACCGTATTTTCCCCGCACTTCTTTCCCGTACTTTTTCTCATTTTCTCCCACCAATTTCTCCTTGAACCCTTCGAACTTTTCTTTATCCGACATGGTGATTCTCCCTTCCTTTACACGTAATGTTTTATCTACATTTGCAATCAATTGATCAAGCTGCGCGCGTTTGTCCATTAAGGTGTCCCGGTGTTCCCGTAAGGCATGGGTTGCGTCAAAGGCAGGATCATCAAGAATATCCTTGATATCGTCCAGGCCAACACCCAGTTCTTTGTAAAAGAGGATCTGCTGCAGGCGGTCGACTTCCTTCTGCCCGTATATCCGGTATCCTGACGAACTGTTCCTGGCCGGCTTCAGAAGCTCAATTTCATCATAATAGCGCAGGGTCCTCGTGCTCACCCCAGCAATCTCTCCAAGTTTCTTGACGGTATATTCCATGATGTCACCTCCTGACAATTCTTACTTTACAGGTTGACGCTGCGTAAATGTAAAGGGGGTATTTGAAAAAAGTTCGCATTTTTTTCTTTCATAGGATAGCCCACCTGGACGGGATCTATTTAGGGGAATCCCTTGAAAATAAAGTGCCAGTCCGATATTCTTAGATTATTAATTATCAGTTTAAGGTTGTGTTGAGCATGCGTATAAATAAGTATATAAGCGAGGCTGGAAAGGCATCCAGGCGCGGTGCAGATAAATTGATTACTGAAGGAAGAGTGACCATCAACGGGAAGATCGCGAAGATTGGCGATCAAGTGAATCCCGGGGATGATGTGAAGGTTAGCGGAGCTCCTGTCAGAGTAGCAAGAAATAATGTGTATATTGCACTAAATAAACCTGTTGGGATTACGAGTACAACTGAAAAGGGCGTCAAGGGGAATATTGTAGATCTTGTCAATCATCCGTTACGAATTTTCAATATTGGACGACTGGACAAAGATTCAGATGGCTTGATTCTTCTGACGAACGATGGAGATATCGTCAACGAAATTCTCCGTGCGGAAAATCAGCACGAAAAAGAATATATTGTCACTGTTGACCGCCCGGTTTCAGAGGATTTCTTAAAACAGATGTCAGAGGGTGTTAAGATTCTTGGAACGAAAACTCTGCCTTGTAAAGTTGAGCAGGTGTCAAAATACGTGTTTCAAATCACGTTGACTCAAGGATTGAATCGACAGATCCGCCGCATGTGTGAGACCCTTGGATATGAGGTCTACCGACTGCAGCGCACGCGCATCATGAATATTCAACTTGGGAACCTGCCTGTAGGACAATGGCGTGACCTTTCTAAGAAAGAGAAGACGCGATTGTTTCAGGATTTGGATTATGAACCGAAGGAATGGTAATCATCCGGATGGACCCTCTATACCAATGCGTATGGAGGGTCCTTTTTTACATGTGAATTTCCTGAAAGTGACGGACGAATCCAAGATAACGGGAGCCCTGGAAGGTCAATTCACCCTGATCTCCTTCCACAAGCATCCCAAACTCATTATCTTTTACTTTTAACTCCATCCTGTCCCCACTTTCCACTTCGAAGGTGACAAAGTATTGGCTATAGGCTCTTGTTTCTCCCCCACCTCTTACTGCCGTCCTTCTTTTTGCAAGGACTTTTGCTCGGACGTTTAAAGTAGGTGACTGATTATTCTTACTCCATTCCCCCACTCCTTTAATAACAGAGAACAGAATGAACGAAATCACGATGACAAAAACGATCCCTATAAAAACCGGGACAATTTGAAACATCATATCGCCACCTGGTGACATACAAAACCCTCCTTTTGGATTTTTTCACTATTTTAACATCTACTCTTTCTTATATATGTTATTCAATCTTCTTCTTATTCGTGGATTTTCGCACACAGAAAATAGCATGACCCTCTTTGCTAAGAGGGTCATGCTGTTGCCATTTGAACTTTGAGTATTAACTGGAGGGGATCCGTTCCCCCTATCTCCATACCCCTAAAATGAAACCCATCACGTAAAGGTCACAACATGTACTCGGCATTATTGAAAAAGGGGTCTGCCCCCTATGCGTAAACCGCATGGGGGACAGACCCCTCAAACTCACCCTGTTGGTGACTTCATCTTATCTATAATCATTGTAAAATAGTTCTTCACCGGGCCTGGTGGGTGAGGAATGTGGTATGAACCAGGCTCCTGAAACTCCTCATCCTCTTCGGTTAACTTCGGAGAATAAACCCGCTTCCCCTCCACTATACTGCGAATCGAGTAAGTCAGTTCTTCACTTGGACTGTCCTTTAATAAGTACCCACCTGCATCGAATTGTTGAGCCCGCTCTAAATATCCTTTTTTCGGAAATGTCGTCAAAACGAGTAGATGACACCCCACTGTCTTCATAGCTTCTAGAGGTCCGTCCCTCTCAAGCATTTCAATATCCATGATAAAGAGGTCTGGTTTCAATTGGTGGACAAGGGCGAGTGCTTCTTGCCCATCCTTTACCTGGCCGACTACTTCCATGTCTTCTTCCAGGTTGAGGATGGAGGTCAGGGTTCCACGTAATAATTCCTGATCCTCTGCAATGACGATTCGAATCATGTAGGTTCACTCCTTTTAAAGGCCTTATCATGTAAAGACTCCCCTTATATGAAACGTTCATAAGGAGAGTCGGTCAGGATTATAATTCAGGTTTGGCTTCAGTTGAAATTTTTGATTTTGACTTATCCAGAGACTTAATACCTCTGAAACTTACAAACGTTTTGTTTTCTTCATCCCAAAGCTTGAAACGTAATGATTTTAAGCTTGTTAAAAGTGAGATGGTTGGTACTTTTTGTAATGGTTCTGAGTTTTTATGTGCTTCTTCGAGTTTGTAGTTCGGTACTCTTGGACTTAGATGGTGAATATGGTGATAACCGATGTTACCTGTAAGGAACTGCATGATTTTTGGAAGCTTGTAGAAGGAGCTTCCTTCAACAGCTGCCAACACATATTGCCATTCTTTGTCTTCTTCGAAATACGAGTCTTCAAACGTATGCTGAACGTAGAACAACCAAATACCGATCGATCCTGAAACCATGAAGATGGATCCCTGTACAAGGAGGAATTCCTGCCAGCCCAGTGTTACACATAGAAGTGCGATAAGGGCCACGATGATCACGTTCACTAAATACGTGTTATTACGTTCTTTCTTACGTGCATTTTTACGGTTAAATCTATTTTTAAGAAGGAATACATAAATCGGTCCTAATACAAACATAACGAACGGATTGCGGTAAAAGCGATACGCTAAACGAATCTTAAGAGGTGCTGCTAAATATTCATCAATCGTCAGCGTCCAGATGTCACCTGTTCCACGCTTATCCAAGTTCCCGCTTGTCGCGTGATGGACGGCATGATCATGTCCCCACTGGTCGAACGGGAATAGCGTCAACACACCCATAACTGTTCCGACGATTCGGTTTACACGACGGCTTTTAAAGAAAGAGAAATGGGTACAATCATGAAAGATAATGAAGATTCGTGTAAGGAACCCTGCAGCAATCACGATTGGAATGAGTGCCAGCCAGTACGATACTGAAAGGCTTTGATACGCAAGAAACCATAATAGAAAGAATGGCCCCAGCGTGTTGATGATCTGCCATACACTTTCCTTTGTTGTTGACTTTTCATAAGGAGCAACTTCTTTTTTCAACGTTTTTATATTTGTCATGTCATAATTCCCTTCATTTAAGGCGTTGGATTCATTATAGGATAAGCGATATCATCGTGTTAGTAGTAGGTGTCATATGCTGGGTATGACAAATGTCATAAGGGAGAATTTGTCATGATCCCTCAATTGCTCAAATCCTTGATATTACTGGATTCACAATATTTTTTCACGATTCCAATTGGTTTTATTATTTTTTGAGATTAGAAAAATATTCTGGTTTGGGGGATTTTTTAGAGAGGTTTAATAAAAAAGTTCTTCAATATAACAAAAAGTCTCTTGTATAACCTACAGATAAAATAAAGAGGATGGCCCAAAGTTTTCTTTAGGTCATCCTCTTTTGTACTATTCACTCATTAAAAATCAAATTCATCAGGGTCTGGGCCACTGCGGAAGTCTTCATTTAATGCATCTAATTGCTCCATTTGTTCAGAAGTTAATTCAAAATCATATATCGAAATGTTTTCTTGAATTCTGGACTCCGTCATAGACTTTGGAATTGTGATGACTCCATGTTGGAGATCCCAGCGCAGTATCACTTGGGCGGGTGATTTACCATGGGACTGAGCAATCCCTTTAATGGTTTCATTGCTTAATAGCTCTGCATTCATAAGTGGAGACCAGGCTTCAACTTGAATATTATGCTTCCGGCAGAAATCTCTCACTTCCGTTTGAGTCAGCTTGGGATGCAATTCAATCTGGTTAATAACCGGAGTGATTTCAGCACCCTCGAGTAAATGTTCCAAGTGATGAACTTGGAAGTTGCTCACACCGATTGCTTTGATCCTGCCATCCTTATAAAGGGATTCAAGAGCTTTCCAGGACTTCATGTACTTATCTTTCCCAGGCCAGTGAATCAGATAAAGATCCAGATAGTCGAGTCCCATTTTCCTTAAGCTTTCTTCGTAAGCCGCGATCGTTTCATCGTAGGAAAGGCCGTCATTCCAAACTTTTGAAGTGACAAACAGTTCCTCCCGTGTCACAAGTCCAGCTTCAATCGCTTCATTGATGCCCTTCCCGACACTCTCTTCATTCCCATAAATCGCTGCTGTATCGATACTGCGATACCCCATTTTGATCGCTGACTGTACTGCTCGTGCAAGCTTAGGGCCGTCATCCACACGGAAAACCCCATAACCCAGTTCCGGCATTTTTATATTATTATTTAAAATGATAGATTTGACGTTCATACCTATACTCTCCTTTTTCATAAAATGAATTGTCCCCACGAGGAGAACATGGATATAGTATGAACGATGGAAGAGAGGTTGAAAAGTAGGTACTTTTTTGTGGGATAGGCACTTCAAAGTACCTGAAAAGGGACTAGCTGGGTTCCCATAAAAAAAAAGAGCATGGAAACAATCCTCCACACTCTCAATTCTTTATCATATGCAGACCAGGATCTGCCGGACAAATCTTCCTTTACTCACTTCACAACGATCCACAATCTCGAAGCCAGCTTTTTCAATATTCGCGTCCACATCTTCCAAGGTAACAATCACGACCTTCTCTGCAAATCGTCTTGCACTGCGGAGCATTTCAAGCTGCTCTTCATCTGTTATCACCGAACATAGATTGTAGGGAAGGTCGATTACAGCTACATCATAGTGATCCGTTACGTCGTTAATATCCTTTAAAGAGACATCCCCTTTGTATCCAAAATGAGCGATATTCTCTTTCACTCCATCGAGGATCAATGGATTGCGGTCACTGCCGACGATATCGATTCCCATGGATAGTGCCTCGACAAGGACCGTCCCTATCCCGCAACACGGATCGATCATTTTGATCCCTTCAGGATTCGGTGCTGCGATATTCACGACGGCTCTTGCCACACGAGTACTGAGTGCCGTCGAATAGCTATGTGGCTTTTTCACATGGTGCAGCCAAACCGCTTCATTTCGCACATACTTGCCAAACACCCAGCGATCTTTGGTCTTCATCACCCCGAACCAAATGTCTGGATCGACTAACTCGGCTTCACCCTTTAGATGCAATCCTACTTCTTTTTCGATCTTGCGAAGCTTTTTGAAGCCTACTCTATCCACATCAAGATTTTGAACAAAAACTACTTTGAACCCATCAAGTGCTTCCAATTCTTCTATTTCTTCAAGTAATTCTTGAAACTCATCGCCCTCGCAGATAATCTCGATTCTCTCCCGAATAAAAGGACTTCTGCTGGGATCTATTTTCACTGAACTTTCCAGAATGCTAGATTCAGAGCTCTTTCCAAATAACACTCTTCTTTCCAAGGCACATAGGGATTCTTCGTTCGGTTCCCAAGAATAATGATAGATATATTTTTTGGTTTCTATTACGATCAACTCCGTGTGATGATAAAAATGTTGTGTTGCATTAGACCATTGTAACATAAAAAAGGACCTGCCCCCGGCATGCTAATGCATTCATGCACCCGGGGTCAGGCCAGCAACTTTATTTAGTTTCCATCATGGTTATATATTCCTTCACCACTTCATAGACATACTCCTGGTTCGCAGATGCGGTTTCAGGGTTGTATGCTCCACCATTTGTCTTGTTATTGGACAGTACACGGATTCCCAGGAATGCTACATCATAAGCACCTGCAATCTGTGCTGCTGCAGCCCCTTCCATTTCCTCTACAGAAGTACCGTATTTCTCATGGAACCATTGAATGCGGTCCACTTCATTATTCCATACGTCGGCAGAACCGATGGTACCTTCGACGATCTTTCCATCGGTGTATGTATCCTTTACTGCTTTGGCAGCTTCAAGTAAGTCCTCGTCACCATCGTAGTATCGGATTTTCTCAGCATTTGGATCTTCCCCTGCACTGCCTTCAGAAGCCATTAAGTCCATCGGCTTCCAGACAGTTGGATCAATTCCTTCTTTATCAGCTTTATCAGCTGTTTTCAATGAACCCAGGTTAACGGTTCTTTCTCCTAATACGATATCAAATACATGCAATTCAGGGTCATGACCACCTGATGTTCCTTGGTTGATGATGGCGATCGGATCGTATTTCTCAATGGCTACCGCAGTAGCCGCTGCCGTGTTTTCCATACCTTTACCGGTTTTGGCAACGATGACAGGATAATCATCAAGCGTTCCTATGTAAAAAACAAATGATCCCGATTTTTCTTCTTTCACATTTTCTAATTTTCCTGCAAACTTTTCAGCTTCAATTGGCATTGGACCTTGAATCAGAATGGGTCTCTCTGCCTCTTCTTCCTTAGCTGCAGTCTGTGAAGTGGAACTGCATCCAGTAAATAAGGATAGTGCTAATACTGATAATGATACAAATAAAGCCAGTTTCTTTTTCATCACAATCTCTCCTTTTTCGTTTTTTCTTGATGGTGATATCTCGCTGTTTTGCCCAAAAGAAAAAGATCTAGAACATGTAGAGTGGTTTCTACTTTCCAGACCTTCGAAGTTAAAGTATACGTGATATTAAAGAATGTCCATCACAAAATGGCAACGGCAAAAAAGCCGTAAAACCGAATACTTCAACTCGTAGTCCAGTTCTTATAATGGGAACCAGGTAGAAACACTCAGACCATATTACCGAGGATATACGAGTACAATATGTAATTAGTACAGTATTAATATAACAAACTCCCTTTCGATAATCAACCAAAATACGAATTTTATTCAAATATTTTATTTTAATGTTCGTGTTTATGCGACCCCTCCCAACATAACCAGCATCTTGATCACTCTTTGATTTGATATATAAATAGAGAATAATATAATGAAAGAACGTTACACAAAAAACAATGGGGTGAAAAACATGAAAATCGGACTTATTGGACTGGGGGATATCGCCAAGAAAGCCTACCTGCCAGTTCTCTCTGAAAAAGAAGGAATCGAACTCGTGCTTTGCACAAGGAATCCCGAAACCCTTAATGCTCTTGCAACTAAATACCGGATCAAGGAACAGGTTCAGAGTGTTGAAGAACTGATTGCTACCAATATTGACGCAGCATTTGTAAGTACGGCTACTGAAGCCCACTTTGAAATAACGGAAAAACTACTCGAGAATGGCATCAGCGTTTACATAGACAAGCCGATTTCCTTGAACTTTCACGAAACCGAAAGAATCGTCCAGCTCGCAAAAGAAAGGGACAAAATCGCCATGGTCGGTTTTAACAGACGATTCATACCAAAAGTGAGAGAACTTAAAGAACAAGGCAAACCGAGCTTCCTTCTTATGCAAAAAAACAGATACGCTTTACCTGATTACGTCACCAGGTTCGTCGTAGAAGATTTCATCCACGTTGTAGATACTCTGCGATTCTTAATGGACACTGAGGTCCAGGATGTAAAGGTTCAGTATCTAAAAAAAGATGATATGCTCCACCATTTAGTCGTCCAGCTCATCGGCGAGGAGTGCACCTCAGTAGGGATCATGAACCGGGACGGCGGTGTGACGGAAGAAATCATCGAGTACTCCGCAGGCCATCATAAATATGTCGTCAACAGTCTCGTTGAAACGACTCATTATCATAATAAAGAAGTCCGCCTTTCTTCATTTGGAGATTGGGAGCCTACCTTATATAAGCGTGGGTTTTATGATTTAGTGGATCATTTCATAGAGTGTGTGGAAAATGGTACAACCCCTGACCCATCGATTGAGGATTCACTTGTTACCCATGAGATTTGTGAGAGGATCGTCGGGATGATTGAATAGTAGGACAGACAGAGGGGAAAGGGGATGTTGGGATATGGAATGCCCCTGTCCCCCCTTCCCCTTTTCTAAAACAAAGGGTTTTTCTCTATTTGCAACCAATGCTCAGACTTCTCAATCTCTCCAGCCAATTGCAACAGCAAATCCTCTCTGCCTTTTGCTGCCATCACCTGGACTCCGACCGGCAGCCCTTCAGAAGTTTGATGTATCGGAAGTGACATGGCCGGCTGTCCTGTTAAATTGGCCAACTGTGTAAAAGGGGTACGCATCAGGTTTTTCTGTGCTATCTGATCAACGATTCCTATCTTTTTCAACAGTCTTCTAAGTCCCAATTTCCCTATTGAACTGATCAAGAATTTCTCTGATTGGGTCGGTTCCAGTTCTCCTATCTTGGCTGGTGGAAAAGCTGCTGTAGGAGTAAGGTAGAAATCATACGTTTCATGAAATGTTTCCATTTGATAAGTTGCTTTGTCCCACTCCCTAATACTAAGGATAAATTCTTCAGCGGGAGTGGCCTTTCCAATCAAACCCAGGATCCAGGTGGAGGGTTCCACATCAGCGTAGGTAGCTTTTCGTCCCAGCACTTCTTCTAACGAAGTTAACAAAGCAGCGGTTTCACCAAAATACATGGTTAAAAAACTTCTCGCGATCTTATGTCCATCCACCGGCACCTCTCTTTCCTCCACAAAATGACCCATGGACTCTAGTAATTTAGCAGCTTTCACAACAGCCTTTTCGCACTCGGGATGAACTTCAGTACCTATGGGAGAAGCTATGGAATAGGCAATCCTTACTTTCTTGCCTAATGGAGTTTGCGACGCTTCCATGTATCTCCCTTCAAATGGTGGGGCATAGAATGCCGCAGACTTCTCATATGTTCTTAATTCATCCAGCATGGCAGCGCTATCCCTGACCGATCGGGTTAAAACATGCTCAACAGAGGCCCCTTGCCATGTTCTTCCGTAGGTTGGACCAACAGGTGTTCTTCCCCTTGTTGGCTTCAAACCAAATAACCCGCAATAAGCAGCCGGGATTCTGATAGATCCCCCACCATCGTTGGCACCCGCAATCGGAACAATACCGGATGCTACCGCAGCAGCTGAACCGCCACTTGAACCTCCAGGCGTATAATCCAAGTTCCACGGATTTCTTGTCGCACCGTGATGTGAAGGTTCAGTAACAGCCACTAAAGCAAATTCAGGCACATTCGTTTGCCCGAGAATAACCACACCTGCTTCCCGCAATCTCCTGGTGTACTCTGCATCTTTCTTCGCTCGGTAGGTTCGAAGTGATCTTGAACCTGCTGTCATAGGCTCCCCTTCTATTTCCTGAGTGATATTTTTCAATAGCATCGGTACACCCGCGAATGCTCCAGTAAGTTCTTTGTCTGCAACCTCCCTCGCCTGTTCATACATTTTATGAATCACTGCGTTCAACTTCGGGTTGTGGGCTTCTGTTTTTTTAATGGCCTCTTCAACCAATTCTTTAGGATGAACTTCTTTTTTCTTCACTAATTCTGCGAGCCCTAAACCGTCGTAGTTTTTATAATGAAAACCTTGCATCCTGCTCACCCCTATTGATTATGTATCTATGACTTTCTACATAATGGGAAAATATCCTTTTTTTAATAGAAATCAATAACACTGTTGACAAAAAAATACGGTAGTCACCCAATACAGTAGCACCTATGATTGAGGGCGGCGTCTTTATTAGAGTTTATCTGCCGATGGATACTGGTGTAAAAGACTCAAAAACCTCGCTTTAGATCAAGGTATGACAATGGTCTCAGATTACTTCCATCAAGATCAAATCGGGAAATCACCTGAAGACTTGCTGATAAAAGAGACGTTTTCTATTAAATGATAGTGGCGATAATAATACAAAAGCTCAAGTGATTCTATCACTTGGGCTTTTCTATGTAAGTGCTATTGTCTATCTCCATCTCTTCGCCAACGCCTCAATATGACCCGGATTTGTTCGGCAGCAACCACCAATGATACGGGCACCTGCCTCGTACCAAATTTCTGATTGCTCATCAAACGAGCACCCCCCTTCCTCCCCATGCCACGTTTTAGTCTCTGCATTGTAAGTCTCACCTGAGTTCGGGTACAGGATGATTGGTTTGTCAGTGTTTCTGCTTAGTACGCTAATCGCTTTATTCGCCGCAGGCATCGGTGTACAATTCACACCAATCGCAGCGATTTGTTCATCATCAATGAACTCGCGCGCGCACTCCTCAATCCCCGTTCCATCACTTATCGAATCACCATCCTTTAATGAAAAAGACAGCCAGGCACAGGTATCCGGAAATGCTTTCAAAAGAGAAGCTAGCACCCTTGCTTCCTGTAAGGACGGGATGGTTTCGAACGCCAGCAAATCAGCACCTGCCTCCACTAATGCCTCGATTCTTGGAAAATGGAAATCTGCTAAATGTTGATCACATACTCCATAATTACCATCGTATTCAGAGCCGTCAGCAAGGTATGCCCCGTAAGGTCCTACAGACCCTGCAACGATTGGTTTCGGCCGATTCGAATTTTCCATCTCTTCCTTCCAAAAGTTATCCCTAGCCTGTTTGGCAAGAGTAACCGTTTTCTTGATTAATTCCAGCGCTTCGGGTTTCTCTATTCCGCGCTTTCGAAAACCATCCACCGTTGCCTGGTAGCTGGCTGTAATCGCACAATCAGCTCCTGCACGGAAATAATCGGCATGAACCTTTTCAATCGATTCCGGATTTTCAAGGAGTACACGGGCAGACCAAAGGGGATCGTTTAAATCACAGCCATGGGATTCCAGCTCTGTGGCTAATGCTCCATCTAAAATAAATGGGGAATGTTTTTGTAAAATAGCATCAATGGGATTTAGCTTCAGTTGATTCGACATAACCTTTTCCTCTTTTCTTAACGTATTGTGTGAGATAATAGCTTCCATAACAAATGGCGATAAACGGGATTCCGCAATAAAGGGCTATCCTCTGAGTGGGCTCAAAGGCAATGCCGATACAGGAAGCGAGACAAAGCAGGAATGACGCAATGGGAACGAGTGGATATAGCGGCGTTCGATAAGCAAGGTCTTTCACATCGTTTCCTTCCCTTATGTACTGTCTACGAAATAGAAATTGGGCTGCACTAATGCTCATCCACACGATCACTACAGCAAGACCTGAGACAGAAATCAATACGATGTAGACCGTCCCCGGTGCAATGATGCTTGAAAGCAAGGCCAGCCCCCCTCCAAGCATGCTGCAAACTATCGCATTGAGAGGGATTCCCCGATCTGTCAATTTGGCAAAAACCGGTGAGATCATTTGCTTATCAGCCAGTGACCATAGCATTCTGGAAGAAGCATACAGACCGGAGTTTGCCGCTGATAAAATGGCCGTTATAATCACAAAATTCATGATATCGGCGGCATACGGGATTCCAATCCCTCCAAGCACCGCTACGAAAGGACTTTCCAATACACCGGCTGACTGACTCGGCAATAAAGCAGATAATACTACAATCGTCCCTACATAAAAGATGATCAATCTCACAAGCGTGGTGCGGATGGCTTTAGGAATCGATTTTGATGGATCCTCTGTTTCTCCCGCTGCGACCCCTATCAATTCTGTTCCTGAAAAAGCAAAATTGACGGCAAGCATGGTCATCAGAATGGCAAATGCTCCATTCGGAAACAACCCTGAACTTGTGATATTCGAGAAAAACGGAGCGGGCTCTGAATGACTGAGAGGGATGAATCCGACGATCGCGCCTACCCCAATTACAATAAACGCAACGATCGCAATCACTTTTACTAAAGAAAACCAAAATTCAGATTCAGCAAAAAACCGGACTGACAACGCATTAAGTCCAAAAATCAACGCAGCAAAGACTGCGCTCCAGATCCATACACTAATCGAAGGAAACCAACGCTGCATCATCAAGCCAGCCGCCGTAAACTCCGACCCCAATGCCACTGTCCATGACAGCCAATATAACCAGCCCACCGTGTACCCGGTCCCAGGTCCAATGAACTTTGCAGCATAACTATGAAAGGATCCCGTTTCTGGCATGTAGACAGAAAGCTCACCTAAACAAAGCATCACAAGATACACCACCAGCGCCCCAACCAAATAAGCAAGGATCGTCCCAAATGGTCCTGCCTGATGAATCGTATACCCCGAACTCAAGAAAAGCCCGGTTCCGATCACCCCTCCAAGAGAAAGCATCACTAAATGACGTGTCTTCATCGCTCTTTTAAAACTCTGTCCTGCGTTTCCCATCAAAAACACCCTTCCTTCTAAATATATTGTGGAAAAAGTGAACAAACAAAAAACGCACCCTGAACGAGTGCGTCACCGACAAATAAAAAGATTGCTCCTATCTATCAGGGTTTGAATCACCCGCTGGAATTAGCACAGTATCTTCACAGACCTGTTGCTGAGGCTTCAAAGGGCCAGTCCCTCCACCTCTCTGGATAAGAAATATGTAGATTTTTTAAAACTCTATCAATATATTGGAATAATGTCAAGACCATGAAACTGCTGGGTAGCCCAGCCTATCTGAATGTTACATTGAGGTGTAAAAAGGGAACAACTATATTAAAAAGGAGAAACCGCCATGCCAGAAGGTCCGGAAATCAGACGAGCCGCAGATTCAGTTGAAAGTGCTCTTAAAAGTAAAACCGTGGAAGATATATATTTTGCCTTCCCTCATTTAGAAGACTACGGGGATCTGCTAAAGGAGTCACTCGTGAAAAGGGAGGATTAGAAGGGAAAAGCCATGCTCATCCGCTTTGACAATGGGTACCCGATCTACTCCCACATTCAGCTTTACGGGAAATGGTATATCAGAAACCCGAAAACAAACCGCCAGCTCCGGTTGGCCAATGAAAATAAATCGGCACTTCTCTATAGTGCATCTGATATAGAGGTTCTTCGTGACGAAGAAGTGCCCGGGCACCCATTCGTCTCTCTCAAAAGTGGGACCCGATCTTTTAAGCGAAGAGGTATCAGTAGATGAGCTGATGGAACGGATGAAGGACAAACGATTCCGAAACCGCTGAACTCGAAGGATAACGTAAAAAAGAGGCTGGGACAAAAGTTTTTTAGCCTAAGTCAAACCCGAACAAACCTGCTTCTTAGTGTGCAGATTTGTTCGGGTTTATTATTTATTTTGGGTCCATTTGATTTTAGCAGTCTCCAGCGGTTGATTGGAGTGCAAGACGAAGACTCCTGCGGGAAAGTAGCTTATGTGAGACTTGTCCAGCTATAGGGCTTAGAGGCAAATGTCATAAGGCAGATCGTCCATGAAGGAAAAGAACGCCTTCAAGGCCGCTCCGCCTTATGCCAACCGCCTCTGAGCGAAGCCCCTCCGCTTTTCTACCCGCAGGCTTGTCGAGGAGGCTCACGGGCTACCCGCGGAAAGCGTAGTCTTGCACGGAAATCATTAGCGGTATGAAGAACCTACACTTCTATTGTTCGTATTTTTATCGTGGTTTTTTAGTTTTGTCCCAGCCTCATTTTCATATAAAACGCCATTTCTCACTCATAAATCCAAACTACCTGTCACTATTCCGTACTCCGGTTAATCGCTTCCTTCATGGAAACACCTTTCAATTTCCGGTGATTCAGCCATAGGGATACATAATACGATGCCAAGATGATGAAGAAGCTGATAAGGATACTTATCCAATTCAGCTTTACGGGAATCGTCACATTCATCTCTGAGGTGATCGAATTCATAAAGGCTGAAATCGATAGGAGCGTCACGGGAATACCTATCACATATCCAAGGATGATAAACCAAATATTGTAGCCTATCATCATGTCCATGATTGATTTCTCCCGATAACCGATGACCTTCATGAGTGAAATTTTGAATGAATTTTCTTCAATCAATAAGGAAATCAAAATATAGATGATGATGACAGCAATGATGGCAGCAACAAAGGCAATCGCTGCTACTCCATAGTTCAATGGCTTGATCATTTCCTTGAATCCGTCAATCGTATCGGATGATTTGGTTGTCGAAACGATCTTTTCTTTCGGTAGCGTGAGTTCTTTGTTTGAATAAATCTCCGTATAACTTCCTGAAGGATAGTCATTTAATTGGTTGAATTCCTCCAGAGGCATATAGATCATATTTCCAAGATACGATTCTGCTATGTGATCAATGGTGAGGTTAAAAGATTTGTCCGTCAATTCATTTGTCACATGAATCGAATCTCCTTCTTGAATCCCTAATTTATCCGAGAGTGATTTATTCATGATGACTGAATTGACCTTAAGCTCTCCCCCGCTGGAGTCCTTTAATCGAATGGCTGTATTATCTGATTTCAGGCCCGTAATCGTCAAACTCTCCTTATCTGTGGTAAAAGGAGCCACAGCTCCGATCTGTCCCGATTCAGGATGGTCAGTCTGTGGAGCTTTGAATAGATAGCTATACTCATAGTCGTACACTTGTTGAAAATTATCAGTCACCAGGTACTCCATCGAGTTCTTCGTGACGAAGCCGAACAACAATAATAATGTGGCGAATATCACACCGATGATCAAAAAGAGCGCTCTTGGAAGGTTTCGCATGATTTCCCGGATCACGAACTTCCGGCGGAACGGCAGCTTCTTTAGTTTAAATAACCGCTCCATTCTGCTTACTTTCACCTTTCGTTCCCCACCTTTTATTAAACTTACGGGCGGGATCTTCAAGACACGTTGAACCAAATAATAGGTTAACGGGATGAACAGAACAAGTGGTAACAATAAGCTCGTAAGCAAATAACCCACATGTGGCTTCACTTCTAATATAGGCAGATTATAATAAGCCGCAAAAGCTGATAGCAATGGATGCAAGGATACCCAGCCAAGGATCGTGCCCACGACACTCCCTGAGATGGCAAGAATCCCGGCATAGGAGAGATAATGACGGATAATTTCCCTTTTCCTGTAGCCAAGGGCATACAATGTACCGATTTGCACATATTCCTTTTTCATTAAACGCCACAATAATATGAGAATGATCACCATACTAATTAACAAAATGCCTATCGGAAGAAATTGTCCCATCTTTTTGACACCGGCAATATCCCCTTTGATGAAGGAAATGCGATTATTTTCTTTTTTATCTGTCCATTTGATGATCTGATTCGTTTGATTGATTTGCTTCTTCAGTTCTTCTGGGGAGGCAACTGAAAGGCGGACACTATAGTAAATCTGATGATCTTCCCATTTTGATACAACAGATTGTTTCACGATCGCGACACCGAATGCATCAGGATTTTTCAGAAAGCCCGTTTCTTCCTGTAATGGATAGATGTAATCCGGGATCGCCATAAATCCTGCAACACGAAATGTTTCCCCTCCCAGTTCAACCTCGTTTCCTATCGAAATGTCATGAGCTTTGGCAAAACTTTTATCCACTAAGATATCCCGCTCCGAGGACAGGTTTTCACCTTCCACGACAGAGTGGAGATTGACATCCTCAGTGGCATCCAACATCCTGAGTGTCGTATCTTTACTGTATGGGACATCCGCTACATACCTCTCGTCAATTTCGGCCCCATTCTGTTTTTCAATTTCTTTGATATCTTTCAAAGGCTGTTGTGTAATGAATTGAGCATCTTCAACCTTATTCTCCTTAAAAAACATCTGTAAATTATCAATGAGATTCGTTCCAGCTGAGGTAAATGAGTAAAACACAATGGAGCTGATCACGATCAGAAACCACGCAGAGAAAAACTGCGCCTTCTTTTCCATAATGGTCCGAAAGAGTCTTTTTCGAAGAGGCATCACCACTCCACCCCTTCAGCAGAGGTTTGATGTTCATTGACCAAGTCGGATTCAATTTTCCCATCCTTAAGTGTGATGACCCGGTTCGCCATGCTTTTGATCGCTTGATTATGTGTAATGATGAGGACTGTAGTGTTAAACTCTTTATTCACTTTCTCAATCAGCTGCAAAATTTCTTTTGATGTGCCGGAATCCAAAGCTCCCGTCGGTTCGTCACATAATAATAGTTTCGGAGCTTTCACGACAGCACGGGCGATCGATACTCTCTGCTGCTGCCCTCCGCTTAATTCACGCGGAAAGCGATCCTCCATCCCCGACAATCCAACGGCATCAATCACCTCTGGAATTGACAATGCCTTTGGAGTGAGATTCGCCGTCAATTCGATATTTTCATAGACCGTTAAATTCGGGATCAGATTATACATTTGAAAGACAAATCCAACGTCTTCCCGTCTATAATCCACGAGATGACGATCATTCAACTGGGTGATATCCTTCTCATTGATCTTGATACTTCCGGAATCAATCCCATCAATGCCGCCAATGGCATTCAACAAGGTGGATTTCCCCGAACCGGAAGGACCGAGAATGACGACAATTTCTCCCTCCTCCACTTGTATGTGAATATCCGTCAGAGCTTGAAATGTGGTTTGGCCGCTTTGATAGGTTTTATGAACTCCATTGATACTCAAGATGCTCATCTTCATTCCTTCTTTCCCGGTTTTATTTTCCCTTCAAATAAAAATCCTATATGCCTCGCCAGCTGTTCCTTGTACTCTTCGTGACTCATGGATTCGTTATACATGTAAAACATCGTATCCGACATGGCTGCACTAAAGATGGCATAAGCCGCTTCCTGTGGGTCAACCTTGACGAGAAAACAATCTGAATGGCTTTCGATCATAAACATGATCCATTTCATCATCTCTTCATCGATGCCGAATAACCCCTGCCTCAGGCGAATACTTTCCTCCACTTCCTCCGTCATCACGTGAAACAGCTCACGCCAAAACGCTTTCGGATAGTGCTGGAAAAACTCCGCAAACTCGTGCATGGCTCCAATCACACTCTGTACTAAATCACCTTCATCCTCGTATGGATCATCGAGTGCCCCCTTCATCTCCTCGGCTTCTTCTGTAAAAATACGGAGCAGCAATGATCCCTTAGAAGGAAAATAATTATAAATGGTCCCGGTTCCTACCCCGGCATCCTTTGCAATTTCAGCCATCGATGCCTGTTGGTATCCCTTCTCAGAAAAAATATGTTTCGCCGCTTCCATAATGTTCTGCTGTGTTTGCCGTTTTTTATCTTCTCGTAATCCTGCCATATTGTTGTTCCTCCTAAAATATGAACACGTTCATTTATGAATCTATTCATATTTTAGTTGGTATTTTTTTGAATGTCAAATAAGGCCTGCCTAAACACGTTAATTGAGCTAACGCGTTGGGGCAGGCCTGGTTTCATATTTATCGGGCGGGACGAACGGCTCTCTTCAATTCTCTCGCCGCTTCTGTGATGTTTTCGGCACCTGAAATGGCTGAGATCACCGATATTCCGTCCGCACCAGCATCGATGACTTCTTTGGCATTCATTGAGCTTATGCCTCCAATCCCCACAATCGGGATAGGAATATCGTTTATTCGAAAGCTTTTGATGATGTTCAAGCCATGAATTTTGACTGTGTCGTCTTTTGAAAGGGTGGGATAGATGGGACCAAGTCCTAAGTAATCCGCCCCATCGGCAATCGCTTGCTGCGCTTCGGCAAGAGTATGAGTGGAGACCCCAAGCCGTTTGTGACCGATTTTTTCCCGGACCATACTTGCCCTTTCATCTTCTTGACCGATATGAACCCCATCAGCCTCAATGGCTAAAGCCAATTCCACATCGTCATTTATGATAAAAGGGATCCCGGCGTCCTTACAAACCTTCTGCAATTTTTCTGCAAGTTTCATCTTTTCCTGTCCTTCTAAGGCACCCAAGCCTTTTTCCCGGAATTGAAAAAGGGTTATCCCACCTTCTATTGCTTGTTCTAACACATAGACCGGATCTTTCAGGCAGTTTGTACTACCCATAATAAAATAAAGAGTAAGAAAATCCTCTAATTGTTCTCGTTTATCCATCATTTCCTTTCACCTAATGTCTTGTTATTATAAGCCCAATGATTCGTCGGACCATGACCATTCCCAATACCAAGCGGGTTTTCAATGGCTGCCCGGATAAACGTTTTAGCCGTCTTGACCGCTTCCTTGATGTCCATTCCTTTAGCCAATTGAGCAGTAATCGCAGCCGAGAAGGTGCATCCTGTACCATGGGTATGAGATGTCTCGATTCTCGGTGAGACCATTTCCTCGAACGTAGTACCATCATAAAAGAGGTCGATCACCTGCTTACCATCGGCATGTCCACCTTTTATGACGACTGATTTGGCACCCATTTCAATCAGCATCTTAGAGGCATCTTTTCGATCGTCCAGTGTTTCAATCTTTATACCGGTGATTACTTCTGCTTCAGGTAAATTGGGAGTAATGACAGCAGAAAGCGGTATTAATTGTTCCTTTAATGCGCGAATAGCTTCATCTTGTAAAAGTTTGGCTCCGCCTTTTGCGATCATGACAGGATCCACCACAAGATTCTTCCAGCCATAATGATGGATTCGTTCACTTACCGCCTCAATGACTTCACCGGAATGCAGCATGCCCGTTTTTGACGCATGGGGTACAAGGTCTTGTCCAATCGCATCCAATTGCTGAACGATTCCTTCCATGGAAACTGGATACACGCCTTGAACGCCTAACGTGTTTTGAGCGGTTACGGCAGCGATGACCGACATCCCATAGGAACCAAGCTCGTGGAATGTTTTTATATCTGCCTGAATACCGGCTCCTCCTCCACTATCTGAACCTGCTATCGTCAATGCCTTATATACAGTCATGATACTAACACCTTTCCTCTTTAGATTCTCTCTACTTTTGCAAGTGCAGCATCTTCTTCACGAATGGAGGAAAGTTGATCGATGAATTCAATTTGAAAACTTCCCGGACCCTTTTCAGAAGTGACACCAGCTGCTTTTTCTGCTGCTATTCCATAAGCAGCAACTGCCGTTACAGCAGCTTTTAATGGATCTTTCTCAACGGCTGCAAACGCACCAATGACCGATGATAATAAACAGCCGGTCCCGGTGACCTTCGTTAAGATCGGATGACCATTCGCCACTGAATAGGTTCCTTGCCGGTTTGAGATGATATCGATTTTCCCGGTTATGACAACGGTACAATCCAATTGCGCCGCCACCTTTTGGGCTAATTCCACCGTGTCTCCCCCATCCGAGCCGACGTCTACACCTTTGATTGACCATTGTTCTCCTGCAACATGAGCCACTTCAGCGGCATTCCCTCTTAAGATGGAGACGTTTATTTCATTTAGGATTTTCCTTGCCATCTCGGTGCGGAATAAAGTTGCCCCTGCTCCAACCGGATCCAAAATAACAGCTATCCCTTTTTCATTTGCCGCTTTTCCCGCGATGATCATGCTATCGACGATGTCTGTCGATAAGGTTCCAATGTTAAGGACAAGGGCCCCTGCCAACTTCGCCATATCCCCTACTTCTTCTTTCGCATAGGCCATCACCGGGGATGCCCCGATAGAAAGCAAACCATTGGCCGTAAAATTCGTGACCACTACGTTCGTTATATTATGTACTAATGGATTTTCTTCTCGTACTCTCTGAACTAAATCATACATTCTCATTGTTCCTCCTTTGTCATTATGAAAGAAAGACGGGACCTGCCCCTGATATGCTACTACTATAGCATATCAGGGTTGAATCCAAATGAGAAAACACTTCAATTCAAGGACAAAAAAAAGCCCATTCCATCTGCTTTCTGCCAGACAAAATGGGCTTTTCTTATTCTACATTCCGTATTTCTCCCGATAAAAATCATGCTTCGGCTGAAACAACTCTTCATCAGATTGTCTGACGTCGGAGAAATGATCCACATTATAATGACCATTTAAAGCCTTGTTGTGGTGCTGGATAATTTGTTCAGCCTTTAACACGGATGAATCCTTCGTCGAGTGACCATCTGCTACCAAGGTTACGTCCAATCCATTAACCGTTGCATACCGAACAGCGGTGTCGATACAATATTCCGTTTGGCATCCCATGATTACGACATGTTCGACCTTTTTGTCTTTTAAAAAGCTTAGTAATGGCGTACTATAAAACGAATTGGTTGCTAATTTATCATACACAGCGGCATTGTCCGGAACATGGATATCCTTGTGAACCTGAAATCCATCACCTTCCCCGCCACCGACATCCTTATCCCGTATAAAGACGAGATGAGCACCCGCTTCGGTTGCCTTTTGGATGACCCGATTAATGTTTTCAATCAGCCTTTCTTTTTGAAATACGGCTTGTTCCCCTTCATTTCCTTCGATTAATTCCTGCTGGGCATCAATCACGAGCAATGCTTGGTTCAATAGAAAAACTCCTTTATCTCCATTTTTTTTCATCTATCTTTGAATAGTTTCGACTTATCAGTGAGAAAGTCCTCTTACACTCAAAAATAATGCAGGAAACCTTTTGGGCTTCCTGCATTAAGTTCATTCTTCATGTACCGCAATACGTTCTGTAAGCACGAGCAGATGGTTCAGGCAGTGTCGTGTACTCGCTCTGTTCCTTTGTGTACTGATAAGGATTTTTAAGAACCCCAAGCAAACGCTCCATAACCATGTAATCACCACTTTCCACCGCAGCTTCCAACGCTTCCTCTACACGGTGATTTCGAGGAATTACAGATGGATTGTGTTTTCGCATTAACTGATGAGTTGCTTCTTTCGATTCTTCTTGCCTGTTAAGTCTTTCTTCCCAGCGTTCTTTCCATTGAAGAAATTCCGGATTTTTAAACAAATCGGATTCTTCTTCATTTGTTAATGAACGGAACGTATTCGTAAAGTCAGCACGATTCTCTTTCATAAAACCGAGCAGGTCGTGGGCAAGGGATTCGTCCCCTTCTTCCTCGTTGAAAATACCGAGTTTCCCTCTCATTCCTTCGAGCCAGTGAGCTTCATACAGTTTAGGAAATTCCATCACAGCTTCCTGAGCAAGCTTCAGTGACTCTTCCTGTTCATTGTGAAGAATCGGCAAAAGACTTTCAGCAAATCGGGCAAGGTTCCAACCGGCAATTTGAGGCTGATTTCCATAGGCATAACGCCCTCCGGTATCAATGGAGCTGAATACCGTTGCCGGGTCATACGTATCCATAAAAGCGCATGGTCCATAATCAATGGTTTCTCCGCTGATCGTCATGTTGTCCGTGTTCATGACTCCATGAATAAACCCAACCATTTGCCACTTGGCAATGAGTACAGCCTGGCGCTTGATTACTTCCTGAAGCAGGTAAAGATAACGGTTCGGTGCTTTAATACCTTCCGGGTAGTGACGCTCCACCGCATAATCAGCCAATGCGCGGAGATCATCTACCGTTCCAAATTTTGAAGCAAACTGAAAAGTACCGACGCGAAGATGACTTGCCGCTACTCGGGTCAGGATCGCACCCTGCTGTTCTGTTTCCCGATAAATCGTCTCACCGGTTGTCACCACTGCCAAGCTTCGGGTAGTCGGAATCCCAAGTCCATGCATGGCTTCACTGATGATGTGCTCCCTGAGCATCGGTCCAAGTCCTGCGCGACCGTCCCCACCTCGGGAATAAGGGGTTCTCCCTCCACCTTTGAGCTGGATATCAAAACGCTCACCTGATGGGGTGATCTGTTCACCGATCAGGACCGCACGACCATCTCCCAGCATATTAAAATATCCAAACTGATGCCCGGCATAGCTCTGAGCAAGAGGCTTAGCGTCTTCTGGTATTTCATTCCCGGAAAACAACGCTTCTCCCTTTTCTCCAAGCAATTCTTTGACGTTGAGTCCGAGCATTGTTGCTACCGAATCATTCAGAACGATCAGGGTCGGATCACTGACTGGAGTCGGTTCTTGCCTAGTAAAAAAAGATTCGGGCAAGTGTGTATAGCTATTTTCTATGTTCCATCCTTCGTTTCCCTTTGTCATAGTATCTCCTTCTTTTGAATTTGACTTATTTTCATCATAAATATTCTTCATTGTCACTTTCTCTCTACTATAGTTTACACATGATGTGGATTGTACACCAATAATACAAAAGGTGCCTGCCCTTGTGAGGGTCAGACACCTTTTGTAGTGGGACAAGAAACTTGTTGTTCACTCCGTCCCTATTATTTATTTAATGTCAAGGTCGCTACACACTCAACGTGCACCGTTTGAGGGAATAAGTCAACAGGTTGAACACCATCCAGAGTGTATCCGAATGGTTCAAGCTCCTTGATATCCGTCGCGAATGTATCCGGATTGCATGATACGTATACAATACGTTCCGGCTTGGCACGTCCGATACGTCTCATGACTTTCCCGCCTGCACCAGAGCGTGGAGGATCTAGCATCAATAACTGTGGATGACCGAAGCTCTCCAGCATTTGGTCAATTCCTTTTCGAGCATCCTTGGCAAGGAATGTCGCGTTTGAGATACCATTATCTTCCGCATTACGTTTAGCCGACTGAATCGAACTTTCCACGATTTCAATGCCGGCAAGTTCTCCGACTCTGCTTGCGAATGGAAGAGAAAACGTCCCCACTCCACAGAAGAGATCGATCATTTTTTCTGTTTTCTTCGGTTGTCCCATTTCAATCGCTAAGTCAACGAGCTTTTGAGCTTGTGTAGGATTCGTCTGGAAGAACGTATCAAACCAAAGACGGAAACGGTATCCATCCATTTCATCATAAATAAAGTCACGACCAGCTAAAAGATGAATTTCTTCTGCTTGCGTTCGATCTGCCCATGCCGTATTTTCAAGCCACAATAAGCTTTTGACCTGAGGAAATTTTTCACCTACGCGGGCAACTAAGTCGTCCACTGCTTCCTGATGATTTTCAGGCGCCTCAGTCCCAAACAGACCAAGCATCAGTTCACCCGTTACAAACGATTGACGAACCATTAAATGACGAAGTAACCCTTCGTGCTCGTCCTTGTTATACCCTTTTAATCCATGATCCTTCACCCAATCGGCGACTTCCATTGTCGCTTCCACCATTTCTTCACTTGCGATCAAGCAGGTTTCAAGGGAAATGACCTTACGGAAATTCCCTTGCTCATGCAGTCCAAGGGCACCTTCAGGAGAAAACGTAAATTCCATCTTATTGCGGTAACGCCACGGATTATCCATCCCCATCGTATCCCGTACCAGGTCAGGATTAAAGCCCTGCTCTTCCAACGCATGCTTCACATGATCCGTCTTCTGCTTTAACTGACCGTCATAATCCCAATGCTGCCATACACATCCACCACAGCGATCAAAGTGCGGACAAGGTGCAGGGATTCTCTCAGAGTGGGCTTCGACGATTTCATCCGGCATTGCCTTTCGTCTACGGCGATCAGGCTGATCCACCGTCACTTGCACCCTTTCCCCAGGTAGGGTTTGAGGAATCGTCAGCCTTAACTTCTTCGGATTGCCGAGCTCATTCTCCCGCCAGACCACAGCCTGCCCTGACCCTTTTTGATCCAAATCTTCTATTGTAACAACCATGGTTTCTGGTTTGATATTCGTCAATTTCTGGTCCTCCTTGAAAACTTCTGTCTAACTTTATACTTTATTAAAAATGGAGGTTGAATGCAACAAGGATCTGTCCCTCCGTCTCTAAAACCAGGACTTAACCAGGACTTGTACAGCTTCTACCAGTTGTTTCTCTGTTAGACTCGCAAATCCCAATAGCACGGTGGCATGATCACTGCTTCCATAGACAGAGACTGGATATACATTTACACCATAAGCCCTTGCTGTTTGAATGAGTTCCGTTTCCGTCAAGCCATTATGGGGACTGAGAAGGATATGAAGTCCGGAATCCTCTCCTATGATTTCAACCTGCTTCGGGAAAAAGGTGGATATGGCCGTGACGAGTGCATCTCTCTTTTTCCTATAGGTCACCCTCATCTTTTGAATATGTTTCCCCCAGTGCCCCTGCTTCAAGAACGCAATGAGAATTTCCTGTTCAAGCCTTGAAACAGTCTGGGTATAAAAAAAGTACTCTCTTTTGTATTTCTCAATTAAAGGGAGAGGCAAAACCATATAACTCACTCGCATGGAAGGCATTAACGCCTTCGAGAAGGTACTCATATAAATCACTTTTTGATGGCTATCAAGACCTTGCAAGGCAGGGATTGGTTTACCTGTGTAACGAAATTCACTATCATAATCGTCTTCCACGATATATCGGTCTTCCTTTGCCCGAGCCCACTTCAATAACTGCATTCTTCTCGATATGGACAAAATGCTTCCGGATGGAAATTGGTGAGATGGAGTAACAATGGCGACATTCGCCTTACTTTCCTCTAACCGGGACAGGATCATTCCCTCATGATCGAGAGGAATCATCTCCACCTGATCCACCCTCTTCTCAAAGGTAAGGAGCTGACGATGATAGCCCGGGTCCTCCACGGCATACGTACTTTCCTGCAGTAGTTGAAACACAATTCTGAGTAACTGTTGCGTACCGGACCCAATGATGATTTGACTGGGTGAACAGCGTACCCCCCTCGACTCGTACATATACTTTACGATTTCTTTACGCAGATTCCATTCTCCTTGAGGATGCCCCAGCATAAGAAATCCGTCATTATCCTCCCTCACCACCTCATTCGCCAGTTTCCGGTACAAGGCAAATGGAAAGGAGGTTGAATCAACACCTGTATAAGCAAAATCGTAGTGATATTGGATATTTCGATATGGTTTCTCCTCCACAAAAGGCAGGCTTCCATCTATGTCATACTGACTTTGTTCCATTTTACAAACAAAGAAACCTTTTCTTGGAAGAGACTCTATATACCCTTCTGCGACAAGTTGCTCATAAGCCGTTTCTATGGTGCTTTGGCTAATTTGCAAGTGTTGTGCCAGCTTACGTTTAGATGGCAGTCTCGTCCCTTGTGAAAGCATTCCTGAAGTGATTTCATGCTTAATCGATTCATACAGCTGCACATATAAAGGTTCCTTTTTATTGATATCAAGCTTTGGTGTTAACTCTACCACTTCATCTGACCCCCTACATTTCATTAAATCTGACTCTATCAACCATATCAGTTTGATTTTATACTACTCCTATATTCATCAACATTTCAATTTTTAATCAACAAGGAGGAACATAAATATGAAATCAAAACGTACAATCGGATTAATCATGATTATAAGCGGGGCCGCTCTTTGGGGGCTTTCAGGACCGATGCTTCAATGGCTTTTTCATAATTCAGGTCTTACACCTGTAAACTTCCTGTTCATCCGGCTTCTATTAGCCGGTGCCTTTATCTTAAGCTACCTCTATATCAAAAACAGAAACGTATTCACCATTTGGAAACATCCGAAAGATTGGTTGAATCTGTTACTCTTTGGTGTACTCGGAATGCTCGGTGCTCAATTTGCTTTCATCGAAGCACTCCATGTAAGCAACGCCGTGACAGCCATGCTGTTCCAGTTCTTTGGACCAGTATTGATCACCATCTATGTCGCTTTCCAAAATAAGAAGCTCCCGTCCTTGATTCAATTCCTGGCTGTACTGGCAGCGTTGATTGGACTTTTTTTCATGATGACAAACGGGTCGGTCGAAGAAGTTCTTTTATCCAGAGAAGCAATTGTCTTTGGAATCCTTACGATGCTGGGCTTTACATTCTATACCCTTCATCCCACATCGCTGATCAATAAATGGGGGACCATCTACATCGTAGGTTGGGGTATGTTGATTGGAGGATTGTTTCTTTTCCTCTCGAATGAAAGGTTGAGTATGGGCAAAATGACAGAGCTATTATCAGTAAAATCGTTTATCATGATGATCTCCATCATTACTATAGGAACTCTATCCTTCTTACTATACATCGGAAGCCTAAACTACCTGTCCCCTACCGAAACAAGCATACTTGCAAGTATCGAGCCCCTTGTTGCGGTCATTCTATCGATTACCTGGCTGAAGGAATCATTCGGTTCCTATCAGTTGATTGGTGGAATACTCATTATCCTGTCAGTCATCTTTCTTTCACTTCCGTCAAAGAAGGAAAAGACGTATGTACAAGAGAACATTGTATAGAGTGACAAAATATGAACAAGCGATAGAATATGATAATGAATAAAAAAGAGGGATGTGAAGTCTGTGCTGACATTTATTCTGATCGTATTCATGATGTTTCTGATCCCGGGTCCCGCCGTTTTTATTACGATTTCCCAAACAATGAAAGGTGGAAGGAAAAGTGGACTCCTTACTGCTCTGGGAATCGCGGCTGGCGACTTGATCCATACCCTTGCAGCGGTGGTGGGACTATCCGCCATCTTGATGACATCGGCCCTTGCTTTCGAAATGGTGAAATACGTGGGTGCAGCTTATTTAATATATTTGGGCATTAAGACATTCACCCAGAATAAAAGTAAGACAGTAAAGCCCATTGAGAAACGGCGGATGGCCAACCTTTCCTTTCGCCAGGCATTGGTCATCGAACTGCTGAACCCAAAGACAGCCCTATTCTTTCTGGCTTTTTTACCACAGTTTATACAAAGGGATGGCCTACCCGTCAATATGCAATTATTGATTCTGGGATTGACCTTTGTCCTGATGAGCATCCTGTATACTTCTTCTCTCGTATTTCTATCCACAGCCATTGGAGAAGCATTCTTCCTCAATAAAAAAAACAAAACAAATTGGCTGGGGAAAGGAATCGGAATTGTGTACATAAGCCTCGGATTGAAACTGGCCTTCCAATCACGAGGGTCCTAGGGACAGGACAAAATGTGCCTTATCCCTGTTATGTTGATATCCTTCAACATGTAAGGATCAAGGCGCACTTTTTTCCGGATCGTTAATGGGGACAGAGAACATATCCCCCGCCCCATTGTGGACTTGTTAATAGGCTTTGTAACGTCCGAATTCTCCTGTTATATAAGCTCTTCTGCCGTTGTAGATGACTTCCCAGTAGCCCGAACCGCTGTTTTTACCTTTAAGGGATCCTGTGATGGGAATCGTCATGCCCTTTGCGATGGTACCCAAGTCCTTTGATGTCAACCGGTCAGGGCGATCCTGTATGATGGCGGCATTCGCCACCCCCACGACTGTGATTTCCCCGATGGCGACAGGTCCTGATGAAGGCGGCGGTGAGGACCCTCCGGTAGATTGACCGATTCCTTCCACCTTCACAAACTTCGGGGCTGCTGTTACATAATACACATGTCCCCTTGAGTTCTTGACCTCATACATATAAGCACCTTCCACCTTAAGCTTCCGTATAATCTCTGGAAACCCATATCCGTACTTCAGAGTGCCTGCACGGTAGGTATCACGGAAGGTCGGCTTACTGTAAAAGTCCAGTCCTTCAGCACCTCTATATATGCTCTCCACCCGTTTCCCGATAACATCCTTGCTTGTCCCAGCTTCAGGAGGTACCACAACGCTTCCTGCAGCCACGTAAGGAACTCCGAAAAAATCACATATCCCACGAGCCTGCTCCCTTGCCGATTCCCTTTGAAATTCTTCATTGATCATGAGCAGGGCTTCTCTCTCATTATCCATAAATCCATTCTCCACAAGCACCGCAGGCCCATTGAACTCCCTTGTCATATGAAGATTCTGCTCAATGATCCCGCGATATACCTGCCTGGTACCCTGTTGCAAGTACTTCGCTATGCTTTCAGCGAGCCTTCTATCCTGGGCATCATTGAAATATATATGAAGGGAATGCCCTTCAGCATCTTTTCCCGGACCATCGAATTTTCCATCAAAGGCATTAAAGTGGTTGGAAACCAAGGCATTGGCTCTCTTAGAATTGGCTAAGTCCGTACGTGACTTTAATGGTGTATCCTCATCAGTCGGAGCAGTCAGTATAGTCCTGAATCCACATCTCTCTAATTCAACTTTCAAAAAGAAAGTCACTTTCTCATTAAACTCATTTTCACGGATCTGTCTGCCAAGCGACTGGATATAAGGTGTACGCTTTCCGGCTGTTCCGATACCATGACCATCATCTAAAGCTATTAAAAAATCACTAGCTTTTACCATTTAATCTATCACCCCTTCTACTAGTAAAATATTCACAGCTTGTACAAATGGTCACGGCCGTATAAAAAAACATCAGTCACTACCTGTAGATGGAAATTTATAGATATTTACAGTGAACAGAATACGTACTCCCTTTATTTCCACATACAACAAAAAATGTCGACTCCAATAATGGAATCGACACCTTTTTTCATATACAACGAAACAGGACTTCTAAACTGTCCCAGTCCTACTTACTTCGCTTCCAATCGACTGATCCGATCATCCAGATCAGGGTGAGTCGAGAAGATCGCTGATTTTCGTCTACCGTTGATTTTCAATGTAGAGATGGCTGTGTCATCTTCACCCTTCATACGACTTGAGTATGCTTTTAACATTTGCAGGGCGTGGACCATTTTATCCTTACCGGCAAGGTCCGCTCCACCACGGTCAGCGTGGTACTCACGATGACGGGAATAAGCAAAGACGACTAAACTTCCCAAGATTGAGAAAACGATCTGGAATACAATCACAGCAATGAAATGCACGATTGGTGCCATTTCTTCCCTTGCAAATCGGGACGCAATCCATGCGGCGATTCGTGCAAGGAAAACGACAAAGGTGTTGACTACACCTTGCAGTAAGGTCATCGTCACCATATCCCCGTTCGCAACGTGGGCCACTTCATGGGCAATGACACCTTCAACCGCGTCATCATCCATTTCACGAAGTAATCCTGTCGAAACGGCAACGAGTGATCGTTTCTTCGAAGGACCAGTCGCGAAGGCATTCACTTCAGGAGAATGATAGATTCCCACCTCAGGCATATGCACTAAACCAGCCGCTCTTGATAGACGGTGGACTTTCTCGACAACAGCACGTTCCTCAGAAGATAGAGCTCCATCCGGCTTCAATACTTGTACACCCATCATTCTCTTCGCCATCCACCGTGACATGGCCAATGAAATGAATGATCCGGAAAAACCGATGATCGCACTGAATATTAATAATGCACCGAAATCAATTCCGCCTGAGGCAGTGATGTAGTTCCCTGCGCCCGTAACGGAAAAAATGATACTAATCGTCAATAATACTAAAACGTTCGTTAAAAGGAAATAAAATATACGTTTCCCCATCTTGTCTCCTCACTCTCATTTCAAGTTCATATGAACCTGTATCTAAAATTATTATACGCCCTTTTTAGGGAAAATACAAGTAAAAGGTGAAATTGACGAGACCCCACTGAACCAGTAGTATAGAAGAAGATATTGTAAAAGAGACGGGGTAATCATGATGAGAACGTTTATACTGACACGTAAAAATATGGCCGACCTGCTGCTATCTCTGAGCGGCATAAACAGCAGGTCCCCAATTAAGGTGCTTCAGGATGCGTGGATGAATCTACATAAAGAAAACGACCTCCCTCCCATCATTCAAAAAATCCTCAAACCAGCAAAAGGAGAAACCGGATTTTCACTCAATGAGATCGTCTCCCTGGGAAATCTGATCGAATTCACCAACTTCCCCCAAAGCACTGTCCAGAACTGGGTGAAGCGTGATGTGAAAGGATTGATCGGTTCCCCGCAGCTGGGAAAAAAATATACCATCGAACAAGCCGCCATGCTGTTCATCGTCGAAGACCTCAAAGCTACCTTGGATTTCGAATCCATCCGGAAGATCTTGGTCCTGGTGTTCAACAACATAGAAGACCGTACGGATGACATCGTCAATCCCACAGATCTTTACCTTGCCTATGCATCGGTCTTTGACCAGATCCACCATCAATCACTGCCGACGATGAAGTCTTCCGCTTCAGGTTCTGTCAATGAATTAATCGATCAATTTATTCATCAAGAATGTATAACCATGCTATCCTCCTTAAACGGGATCAAGGAAGAGAATCTAAAAATTGTCCTAAATGTCCTTATCATATCCGTGCTAACGGTACAGGCAGGATATTATCAGGCAGCTACGAAGAAATATGTGACGGATGCATTATCTTAACATTTTAGAGGGACGGACCTTCATTTTTGCAAATGAAGGCCCGTCCCTCTTGATTCTTTTTTCAAAATGTTAGGTCCGTCCCTCTATTGATTGAGATAAAGAGAGTTCACTCTGTCAGTTAGGATTTCTACTCTGATCTCTTCCAGTAAATAAAAAACACATATAACATTCCTAACAAAAGATATGAATTGAAAAAGGAAAACATCTGATTAATGAACCATACTTCTATCCCATTCGTGATGATGGACGGGTTGAAGTAGAAGAACCTTCGTTGGAGGAAATATTCTTGGAGGTAAATCAACGATTTCTAATAATTAATAGGAATAGAAGAAGATGCCTTAAAATGAATGAGGCATCTTCTTCATATAATACTATCTCAATCCATAAGCCTTAATAATTTCTTGCGTGATCTTATTTCCTTCATCATCCCAAGCACTTGCCTTCAATGAAACATTCGTTGCGTTCTTAGGATTCTTGATTGTGACGTTAAATATGTCTCCGTCACGGTTAAGCTTCACTTTCTTCCATGACTTCCCTTCGTTGAAGGACACCTCTAAGGTAGCACCCTCCACGTTTCCGTAGCCGATCGCATCTTCTACTTTGCCCACTGATAATTCAAGGTTAGTCGGACGGTTGGCTAAAGCATCTCCGTTGACGTCTGTATCCACTTCGTAGTCAAGTGTCAGGAATGGAAGGTTATATTCCCACTCCTCTGATGCTTCTGTCCAGAAAGTCCATTCCGTATGCGTGCGAGTAGATGTATTCCAGCGTTCTTCATCACGTCTAGCTTCAGTAACGAATCTCAACTGGGTGCGTTCCTCTGGTGCAATTCCGAAAGCGTAAATCGCCTGGCCTTTTCCTTCTTTCAGTAATGTATCTCCCTGGTACAATTGGGATGTCTGATTTTGGACAGATACATCATATCCAGTACCACCTGTATTCCCTTTTCCAGCATCTGCCCAAGCAGGGACATTGATTTGGAGAGAATCCCCTTGTCTTTTAGGACCCCAGTAGCCTTGTCCAAGACTTGGTCGGACGACCGGTGAGAACCAGTTCTCTGTGATTTTTTGTCCTTTTGTATACGTAACGAGTGGTTGACGGATTTCCCACGTTGCATCAAGTACATTTGCCTGGTGATACCAGCCTGTACCTTCTACAGCCGATACATATTCAGTACGGGCACTCGGCATTGAAAGTCTTTGAAGGAAACCTACAGCACCCATTGTATGTGGACGAAGGTCATATCGGAATTCTCCCCCATCCGTTTCAATATGTGAATTGTAGCGCGTATCTACTTTCGCTAAATCCTTGCCCTTTGGTGCATAAGTCAAGTCCTTCGGGATGGATCCTTCATGGACATCCATCAGGTCATACACGTATGGAGAATCAGTATTCCCTTCCACCTTCAGCTTTATATTCCCTGAACGGACCGCCTTTACAAGCTTATCTCCTTCTTTTTTGCTGATGGCAGCAACAGCTAGTGGATTGTCTGTATATTCCGGAGTTCCTGCATATACGCTGAATTCTTTATCTTCATTATTCACAACGATAACCAGCTTCGCTCCTGCAGCTGCGGCATTTGTTGCTTGTTGTGAAACGCTCACCTCTGCATTTCGATCCACTACGACGGCCTTTCCTTTTGCCTTCAATCGATCAAAGTCTGCAGCACTTCCTTTTCCGGCATACACGGTGGACAGATTGTACTTTCCATCTAATAAGGTGCTTCCGGCTAACGGGATATCATCCAATTCTTTTCCTTTAAAGTTTATTGTCAGCAGTGGTTTTGCCAGACGCCAACGAGTGAGCTGCTCAAAATATCCAGTCTTCACCTCTTTGGTTGGAACAGCATACATCTTATCAATCCATACCGGCATTAAATATAAACTCGTCATTGGCATGTCACCGATGGTTTGATGGTACTCCATACGTCGATAATTCGCTTCTACTTTCTTTGGTACCTCTACTTTGATTTCCTTCGCTTTTCGTGCATCAAGCTCGACGGTTTTAGGACCGTTCAGCTTCACTTCTGGATTTCCAACAAGGGCAACTCCGGCGTGATCCGTGTCCACATCGACATCCATAAGTGTCATGGCGGAATACGTACCAGGCGGCAAACGAAGCTCTAATGAACCATCGACAGCGAAAACTTCAGGCTCCATTTTTTCACTGAACAGTACTACATAAGCCTGTCCTTTCGATCCGTCACGATCGGTTGCATTTAATGTAAGAGGATATCTTTCCTCTTCCTTGACCATTGCCATCGTCGTGCGTACGAGTTCTGTTCCGTCCTTTTTGGCTGTCAGGAATCCTTGGTAGCGGGACCCTGTTTCACCAAGTGTGGAATCGAGTGTTACATTCACGTCCACCGTTCCTCTTGCCGGTACCGTAACAGTTTGATTTGAGACTGTCAGCATGCCGTTTGGTGCCTCTTCTCCCTCAGCATTTGTAAAGCTTGATTCCAATTCAAGAGTGATTTCTTCCTCACTATCATTTGTATAGGTCACTACCTTTTCTACTGGAGCTGCTTGATCATGTGGCCATTTAAAGAATCCGAATGAGACCGATCCTGTTGCTCTAACCTGTGAATCGAGGGCAGCTGCAATGTCCACCCGGCCTGTACCCACATGATAAGGTTGGTAACCATCAAGCTTCTTAGTCGTATTCATCAGAGCTTGTTTTAATGTAGTGCCATCCCAGTCAGGATGCTTTTCGGCTAAAATGGCAGCTGCACCCGCAACATGAGGGGTCGCCATAGATGTACCATCTAAACTTTTGTAATCTCCGGTTCCATCTGAATATTGGGAACGAGCTGCTACAATCCCTACACCAGGAGCGGATAAATCAGGTTTTAGCCCCATATCTCCATAGCGTGGACCTTTTGATGAGAAGTACGCCAGTTCATCCGCTTTATCCACTGCTCCAACCGTCAAGGCTGAATCTGCAGTTCCAGGAGAACCAATCGTACCTTCGCCGCCTCTGTTGCCAGCCGCAATGACGAATAAAGTTCCATTTTCATCCGTCAGTCTATTCACCGCTTCTGCCATCGGATCTGTTCCATCACTCGGCATATCGCTTCCAAGACTCATATTGACGATTTTAGCATTCTCAGAAGCCCATTCCATTCCGTCGATGATCCAGGAATCCTGCCCGTATCCTTGATCACTCAATACCTTTCCAACTAGTAATCGGGCCTCGGGAGCGACACCTTTATGTTTTCCATCTCCTGCACCGGTTCCAAGAACGGTGGAAGCAACATGGGTTCCATGACCATTGACGTCCTTCACTTCTTCACCAGGTACGAAGCTTACAGCATCATCAATTTGACCTGCTATATCTGGATGCTCCGAGTCGATTCCAGTATCAAGTACGGCAACCTTGACTCCCTCTCCTGTAAAACCTTGTTCCCAAGCGGTATCCGCTTCAATTTGCGGCACACTTTGATCGAGAGCTGCTTCTACACGTCCATCCAGCCATATTTTATCAACACCGTGTTCAAATAGGGGTGCTTTCTCTATTTCTTTACTCTCACTTTGAACGGTGACGTCCTTCCAGAATGTTTCTGCGTGCTTTTTCTCTGCAGAAAGGGCCGCTCCATTAATACTTTCCAAGTCTCTCACTTTCTTCGATCCTTTTGGAGCTGGAACAGCTGAGAAAGCCCTTGCCTTTGTGTCTTGGTATTCTACGATGACCGGTACTGAAGATTGATTCTTGTCGTCATACCCATACTCGATCAATTTTGTAATATTAAATAAGTCTTCATCCAGTTTTCCTGCCGCCATATAAGGCATGGCAGAGTTAGGGAATACGAATGTTTCGTCTTTAATGGTCATGACCCTGACGCCTTCTCCATTCTTTTCGACAGGCTCCACATTGATGATTTGTTTGCCGTTTTGTAGAGTCGACACCTTTACCACATCACCAGTGATAAGGGTGACGGTATGTTCCCCTTTGATTGCTTCATTCTTATCTACCTTTGACTCGAGTTCACTCCCATTGGAGGAGATACCAAGTGCATCTACCTGGAACATCGAACCTGAAATCATCGTCGCAGCAATCGATCCAACAAGAAGTGGTTTCACGTTGAGCTTTTTCATGAACATTCTCCTATTCTATTAAACTCATTTGTTAATTGATTCATTTATGAGTAGATTCTAGCTGAGGATAAAATAAAGAAGGTATGTAGTCCTAAAAATATTTAAGTAGACTACCAAGCTTAAGATTCGTCAGTGTCACCTCCTTATTTACATAGTCGTATGCTAATACGGGGATGCAAGCTTGTTTCTCTAGGAGTAATTTTATATGTCTGTGGTTAATTAAATTGTAAGTCTCAGCACAACCATTTCTCAATTGGGGTTATTTTGCGGGAGTAGAGAACTACTCTCAAAGCGACTCTTGGTTTCCATTCAACTTATTTATGAAAATAGATACATATTTGTCACTTTTCCTTACTAGATGTCAAGGGGTAAAATTGGATATACTGATACCATTACAATCTAAGGGAGCAGCCAACGTGAACGAGATTAACCTCAAAGAACTGAGAACGAACCTGAACCGCTTCATGCTTTCATATAAATTCGCCCTTGAAGAGGTCCGGACAAAGATCAATATCTTAAGAGAAGAATTCCAGGTCATCCATGAATACAATCCGATCGAACATATTTCGACCCGCCTAAAGTCCCCTGAAAGTATCCTGAAGAAGATGTCAAAGAAGGAAATGAAACCTTCCTTTGATCAGATGAAAGAAAAAATCCGGGATATTGCAGGCATACGCATCACCTGCTCGTTCATCGAGGATATCTATAAGGTGTCGGACTTGATTCAATCCCAACATGACATTACAGTGGTGGAAGTGAAGGACTATATCAAGACTCCGAAGCCCAATGGGTATCAAAGCCTTCACCTCATCGTGCAGATTCCGATTTTTTTGACGGATCGCGTGGAAGTCGTGTATGTGGAGATTCAGATCCGCACAATCGCCATGGATTTCTGGGCAAGTCTAGAGCATAAAATTTACTACAAATATAACAAACAGATTCCTGCTCATATCCAGAATGGGTTAAAGGAAGCCGCTGCACAGGCGGCTTTACTTGATCGCAAGATGGAACAGCTCAATCATGAAATCAATATATTAAAAAAAGAGGATGGAGAGGATTCGAGTATTATGACGCCGAATGAAGTTCATCATTTTCTGACGCAACTCTCAAAAGAGGAGGATTGACAATACAAAGAAGGGCTTGCATTCTTTAATTCATCGTCTTTGTAATTCGAACCTGGATCTTCAGACCGGGACAGAGGACCTATCCTTATGTTCCGACAGGTAGGTTCATCCATTACTTATAATACTTTCGGAAGAGGATTTATGAATATATATAATAGAAGGCTGCGTCTCATTAGACGCAGCCTTCTATTATATACAAATGTGTGTTTGAGTTATGGACTTTCAGGGCAGGAACTAGTACCCATTCAAATGTAGGAAGGGAAGACCTACCCTATTTATCGGTCATTCCGAACTAAATCTGCATACGATTCACGTTCGATCACGACCCGTGATTCCCCATCATGCACAAACACAACGGCCGGGCGGGGGATACGGTTATAATTGCTCGCCATCGAATACCCGTAGGCTCCTGTACTGAACACCGCAAGAATATCGCCGTAATTCGTCGGTGGCAGCATCAGGTCCCAGATCAGCATGTCACCGGATTCGCAGCATTTCCCTGCGATGCTCACTAGCTCCGTGCATTCCTCTTGTGGACGGTTGGCCAGGACCGCATGATATTTCGCCTGATACAAAGCCGGGCGGATATTATCTGTCATCCCTCCATCAATCGCGACATACGTACGCACATCCGGGATGATTTTCTTCGATCCCACTTTGTACAACGTCGTACCCGCCTCGGCCACCATGCTTCGGCCCGGCTCCACCCAAACTTCAGGGAGCGGATATTCATTCTTTGCAAAATAGGCCTTCACACTATCGGTAATAGATTTCACATAAGTTGGAATCGGCAGGGGCTGGTCTTCTTCCGTATACCGGACACCAAATCCTCCGCCTATATTCAGCACCGGCATCGTCACATCCAATTCGATACGGATCCGCTGCATGAAATCAGCCAACACCTGAATCGCCTGATCAAACCCTTCCCGTTCAAAAATCTGGGATCCGATATGGGAATGCAGACCAAGCAATGAGAAGTATGGCTTGCGAATAGCCAGTTGAATCGCCGTACTTGCCTGCCCGTTAAAAATGCTGAATCCGAATTTCGAATCCTCCTGTCCCGTCGTGATGTACTCGTGGGTGTGGGCTTCGACGCCTGGTGTGACCCTGATCAAGATCTGAACCCGTTGCTCACGTTCCTTCGACAGGTCATGGAGAAGTTCAAGTTCCAAGAAGCTATCGACGACAAAACAGCCGACCTCAGCCTCGAGAGCCATGAGCAGCTCCTCCTCCGACTTGTTGTTCCCGTGGAAATGAATCCGGGATGCCGGAAACCCCGCCTCCAGGGCCGTATACAATTCCCCTCCGGACACAACATCCAGAGATAAATTTTCCTGCTCAGCCAGTCGCACCATCTCTTTACATAAAAACGCTTTACTTGCATACGCCACCTGATACTTCAAACCACTTATATTGAAAGCATCCTTGAACAATCTCGCATTCCCGCGGATCATCCCTTCATCGTAGACCATTAAAGGCGTCCCATAGGCTTCCACCAACTCACCCGTGCTCATCCCTCCGATTTCAAGATCTCCATGAATATTCACATCAATTGTACTCATATCCTAACTCCTTTTGACTCTCTCTAAAAAACACAAAAAACCGTATGAAGCGATGCTCATACGGTTTATCATCAAAAGTTCCAGCACATGATGAAGACTATGTATTAACATCTCTTCAATAGTGCTCCACAACTTTTTCATTGTGACAGTCCAACATTTCTTCAATGCTGGCCCAACAAAAAATAGAATTGGCTATTTTCTGCTTCGGCGATCTGCCTTTCCCAACTTATCCCGGAATCCATTATTCTCAAAGAAGGTACTCATCATACTCGCGCCTCTATTATCAGAGAGTGATTTATTATTTTATTGGAATTACTATATCATTCTCTTAAAATGGTTGTCAATGGTTTTTCACCTCACCACATTGGACGAGCTGGAGGACATTTTTCCAAGATTCTTTTAATACATATACAAGGAAACTATCTGAGGAGGATACAGATGCCAAGTTATCAAGAAGCAGCTCGATTTGAACATGGTTTTTGGCTACAGGTGCTTGGAGATCATGCCCGGTTTATCCATGACTCCCTGGCTCCAAAAGAAAAAGAATCCATCACTGCCGCCAATGCTTTTAAGGAGGAGTGGGATCAACTGCTGGAACGTTCGAAGAAAAATCCCGATATTTCTTTAAGCAGACAGGCAGAAGAGGTCAGCCTCCGCTTCAGGAAATTCAAACTTGAACTGATTGCACGTCATTTAACAGGGGATATCAGAATGGGTCTCGGCCCCACATTCCTAAATCATATGGTGAATGAGCTCGAAGAATACCTCCGCGTCTTGAAGTACTTGACCAAAGGTGAAAAGCCGCCAATTTTCCACGAGCTCCACCACCATCTTCTTTGGCTGTTAGATGCGGCAGGGCATGCTGGAGCTATCTCCGACAACATGGACCGAGTTGAAAAACAAATCAAGAAGCAAAGTGATGAATTCACAACGGATTTTGAAGCCTTTTACTTAAAGGCCGTTGAAATGGCAGGATTCCTGAGAACAGAAGTGACCCACTTCCCTGCTCTCGAACGGTTCAATGACGATGTCAAACTTGAGATGAAGCTGTTTATGGGATTCTTGGATGAAATTGAAGAGATGGAATTAAGCAAGGCCGCACTCGGTACCTTCGCCGCTTTAATGGCCGATCATATGCTGAGGGAAGAATGCTATTACTTAACGAAACTCGCAGAAGCAACCAGCCAGCAAGGTCCGGACTGTGATCCTACAAAGCAGCGGCTTTAGTTCCTCAACCCTTTCATTAAAAAATCCCCGGATTCAAATTCCGGGGATTTTTCTTAATCCAGTTTTATTTCGAAAGGTTTCAATTTGACTGGCTTATCATTCATGCTTAATGTCTCAAATGGGACGATTAGTGAGTAGTCCTCAAGGTTCGCATCCTGTGGTAATGCATAAGTGGTTTGAAAACGGAGGGTATCCTTATCCACTGTTTTCGTTGTATCACTTCTGATCATATGATTCAACATCTCATTATAATCCAGTCCATCCTTGGCATTTCTTTTAACATCTTTTGATGGGATCAACTGAACGAATTGAGCGAAATTCTCTAAAATGTCATAATTGAATTGTTTTTCTTTGATGGCATCGATGGTGAAGTCCAGTGTCACCTTCCCTTTTACGTTTTTGATATCCTGTACAGTAACCTGATAACCAAAACGAGGGCTCTTCACCTGGAATGGAGGTGAATCCTTCAGTGAGATGATGCCGTCTTCATCTACGCACTCCATATCAGCCTGGACTTTCAGCGACTGTGCCTTAACACTGAGTTTATTAGTGAATAGCTCCCTGACAGTCTTTCGATAATCACCTTCAATTTCTTTGATGATATTAAGTGTCTCAGCACTGGACTTTGATAACCGGTTCCCTAAGTCATCGAACACAATCAGATTTAACGTATCCTTCTCAGACTCCACCGTATATGTATACTCCAGTGTAGTCGTAGCTTTTCCTTTAGTGATGGATGACACTTGCAGCTCAAACTTCCCATCCGGCGATTCTGTCCTTGCATCTGTTTGGATCGTTTCAGATGGAATCCTCTTAACCGGTACATCAAATGTCCAGGTCCCGTTCACATCAGCCATATGGGTGAAAGTTAACGGAAGGGTGAAGTTTTCCGGAGGTTCCTTCCCATCCCGGTAAAATTCGATCGAGCCTATGAACTCATCCCCGTCTTTTTTAAGACCCGAACTTCCCGATCCCCATTGATTCTGATCCTTGCCGTCGAAGAGGTGATAGCTGTAACCGCTCACTGGTCGGTTTCCTTCATCCATATGTTCAATGGATAAATTCTCACCTTTTGCTTTAAAGGTAACCCCGATTATGTTCCCGTCATAATACGTGCTTGTAATCGTCACATCCACATCGTTGGAAGTGGCAGCCTGATTGACTTCGGTGACTTTATCGCTTGAATAAAGTTCTTTTCCTACCTCGGATCCGACTTTTTCATAAATCCCGCCGAGTACGGGGAGTTTAGCCAGTGCACTGTTCACAGGCGAGAATAGGAAGCCTGAAACTAGAACCATGGAGGCTGCTGCCGTAGTGAAGGCTGCGCTTACCTTAACCGTTTTTTTTCTTGCCTTTTGCTTTCTTCCCTTTACAATTCCAGTTGAAATCGCCTGAAAAACATCATCTTTCGGTACTTCGATGTTATTCATTTCTCCCTCAAACCATTTTTTGTCCATACTGATTCACTCCTTCCAATAGCATTCTCAATTCCAGCTTTGCCCGGTGAAGATACGTCTTGACCGTCCCTTCAGGGGTACCCATCGTATCGGAAATCATCTTGATCGACTGACCCTGGAAATAAAATAAAATAATGACCGTTTGATATTGCTGATTCAAAGATGCCATAGCCGTAATCAAGTCGATCCGCCCTTCTACGTCCGATTCTTCTGAGACGAGCGCGGTATCGAGGAACTCATCCCCTGTCAGCACGAGCCGGTTTTGTTTCTTTAAGATGCTGTATGCCGTATGTATCAGGATCTTGATCAGCCAGGTGCTGAAATACTCCGGATTCTTCAACCGGGCTATCGAGGTGAATGCTTTACAAACCGTCTCCTGAACAACGTCCAGAGCATCCTCTTTATTTCTTACATATAGAAATGCCATCCTGTACAACTTCTCACTTTCTGAGTGGATCAGACTTTCAAATGCCTGTTCATTCCCCTTGGTTGCTTTTTTCACAAGATTTACATCCATTGATTAACCTCCTGTCATTCATTAGAGTCTGTTGGGGTGGGAAAAGTTTCAAAGAATTTTTTGTGTGGTGGGAAAGGGGGCTTCTACCATTTATTTCAAAAATACGCATAAATGATGGAAAGAGACGCATTTAATGTAAAATCGACGCAATTATCTTTGATAATGACGTAATTCTCCTCGAAAATGACGCAATCATGGATGATTCCGACGTAATTAAGTAGATGGGAAGGAGTCAGCCGGCACGAAGTTTGAATGAAAATGGTACCAAAGCCAAATAAAGATTGAATAAACCTTTTTTAATCTCCATCGTTAGGCTTTTTGTAAAAAAAGAAGCTTATCCCCATCGATAAGCTTCAATCTGTTCGTCCCGTGTAAATCATCACAAAATGCAGGACTGCTTCCGTTGATTCCATATTGATGTATCTGTGTCCTTTATCCGCATGGAATTTGATCGAGTCATACTGACCGAGTTCGAATACGTCATCCTGCACTTTCACACGTACCCTTCCTTCCATAACGGTGACAAATTCAACCACCCCGGGCTGGTGGGCATCGGCACTGTACTCACTGTCCGGTTTCAGGAAGGCTCTGTGGGTTTCCAACGAACCATAGCCTGAGGATGTGAACATCGGCTCCAGGGTCAAGGACTCATTGGCACTGATCACTTTGCTTCCTTCGTTCTTCCTGGAAATCTGGACTTCTTGTTTTTCAACGAGGAGGGCGGATATCGGGATTGCTAAACCATTCGCGATTTTCCAGATGATCGTCAACGATGGATTCGCTTCTCCCCTTTCGATCTTGCCCAGTGTCAAAGTACTGACATCGGTCATGGCTGCCATCTCCTGAAGGTTAAGGCCTCGCTCATGTCGTATATGTCTCAGTGTCATTCCGACATGGCGCGCCAATTTTTCCGGGTCCTGCCAAGTCAAACCGTCATTGTTCATATTCCTACCTCTTTCTATAGACAATGTATGTAAGTATATTATAATATACTTACAATAAACTATAGTATATGAAACGGAAAGGAGTGTTCATCATCAAAGAACTTGCTCTCGGTGTCATTTCATCTATGTTCTTTGCCGTCACCTTTATTCTGAACCGGTCCATGGAGCTCGCGGGTGGAAGCTGGATGTGGAGTTCATCCCTGCGATTCCTGTTCATGCTCCCATTCCTATTCCTTATTGTAGGTTTAAGGAAGAATGTAAATCAAGTCTGGATTGAAATGAAGAAGAAGCCATTCGAGTGGTTGACGTGGAGTTTTGTCGGGTTTGTGCTCTTTTATGGCCCTATTACCTATGCTGCTGCGTATGGACCGGGCTGGCTCGTCGCGGGCACTTGGCAATTTACCATCGTCGCAGGCATCTTGCTCGCTCCCTTGTTTTATACTTCGGGACCGGTCAAGCGCAGGCACTCCATTCAAAAAAGAGCACTGGCAATCTCATCGATCATTTTAGTAGGGGTTCTTTTCATCCAGCAGGAAAATGCCAGTGGATTGTCACCTTCAGAAATGGTCGTAGGTGTCTTACCTGTAATCATCGCAGCCTTTGCTTATCCGCTTGGGAACCGGAAGATGATGGAGGTGTGCGGTGGAAAGCTTGATACCTTCCAACGTGTTCTGGGGATGACGATTGCAAGCACTCCTTTCTGGCTGATACTGGGGTGCTATGCGTTTTTCAAGGTGGGGGCACCCAGCACGCAGCAAGTGACACAATCTTTTATCGTCGCCATCTGCTCAGGGGTAATTGCGACATCCTTATTCTTCATTGCGACAAATCAGGCCCGCCATCATCCTGGCAAACTCGCCGCTGTGGAAGCGACCCAATCGACACAGATTCTATTTGTCATTATAGGTGAAGCGGCGATCCTGTCCGTTCCATTTCCATCAGGATTCGCCCTGATCGGCATCCTTCTGATTATCACGGGCATGATCATCCACACGCTGAACGTGAAAAAAATGAACTCCGGAATCATCAAACCAATTAAATCGGTAAGTTAAAAAAAGAGGGGCATCCCGGATGCTCCTCTTTCACTTTTATTTAAATATCTTTCTTCTCATCCACTGGGTCGCAGCCCATTTATCTCCGATGATAACCGGTGCCCCCCCATGAAGCGTCAAGTCGTTCAGCTCCTGGTTATCATAGAAATATTCGAAGTAGACGGCCATCCCCTTTTGCGGAGAGACGGAGAAATTCAATTTCGGGAAGTACGTTTCCCCGCCTTCCTCTACGTCATTCAAGTACATGACAAGGGTGCTGATTCTCGGATTCTTCACTGGGCGCGATGATGCCGAGAAGAAATCGAAGTGGGCCTTGTATTCCTGACCCGGCTTATAGTTAAGGATTTGAAGACCTTCTCCGTGCTCCACAGGTATATTCATAATTTGAGAGATTCTCTTTTCAACTCTAGTCACAACGTCATGTTCGCCTTCTTGAAGGAAAACGCTGCTGCTCGTTCTAAGTTCATCTACGGTACGGGTATTCCCTATCTTCGAACGTTGCACCCGATCCTTTGAAAGCTGGATGAGTTCATCACATTCTTCATGGCTCAACACATTGCCAAGAACGACGATCAGCGGCTCCTCCATTTTCGAGATAATCTGAATATCCCGGTCTCCCGTTTTGATCTTATTCCCCGTATGGTGAAAAATCGTTTGTTCCTTTACAGCTATATCAGTAGTATCCATTGTCAACTTTAATCAACCTCTTATCGTATTTTTAACATTCTGAATTTTTATGTTAGTGGAAGCATACATGTATTCTTCCAATCTGGAAAAACGATCGCAACAATAGGCATAACTGTAGATTGTATTTGGCTGTTTCCTCCTGCGTGTGTATTTTAATATATTTTACACCCGGGATGAGGGGAAATCTATCTTTTTTTCGATGAAAAATAAGGGATCTTATGGGACCCGAGGGTGGTTGTAGGATTGGCGTGGATGTGGGATGTCACAGAAAAGACACGGATGGGTTTTATGCGTCGTTTTAAAAATTTTTGCGTCAATTCTCCCGGTTTATGCGTCACACTCAAAAAAAGGCTGGGACAAAACTAAAAATCACGATAAAAAGACGAACAATAGAAGTGTAGGTTCTTCATACCGCAAATGATTTCCGTGCAAGACTACGCTTTCCGCGGGTAGCCCGTGAGCCTCCTCGGCAAGCCTGCGGGTAGAAAAGCGGAGGGGCTTCGCTCAGAGGCGGTTGGCATAAGGCGGAGCGGCCTTGAAGGCGTTCTTTTCCTTCATGGACGATCTGCCTTATGACATTTGCCTCTAAGCCCTATAGCTGGACAAGTCTCACATAAGCTCCTTTCCCGCAGGAGTCTTCGTCTTGCACTCCAATCAACCGCTGGAAACAGCTAAAATCAAATGATTCGAAAATAAATAATAAACCCGAACAAATCTACCCACAAAGAAGCAGGTTTGTTCGGGTTTGACTTAGGATAAAAAACTTTTGTCCCAGCCTCTAAAATTTTATTTCTTCAACCCTTCATACTGCACTAAAACATCCTTCACAATCTCACTATCTTCTTCCAGTCCGCTCACTTCTTTCAACACATGTGCCGGACCGTGCTCTTTGATCATACCTTGAATTTCCATTGCTTGTTCATCCTCAGGATTGTCAAACAATAGCGCTGCTGCAATCGCTTTGGCTAGATTAGAATAAGAGAGCCCCGCTTTTTGAGCCTCAGTTGTCGGACGGATCAAACGATCATCGGGACCAAGTTTGCGGATCGGTGCACGTCCCACACGGGTCACATCATCATTCAGATAGGCATTTTTGAAGCGCTCTATGTTCTTTTCAATATAAGCAAGATGCTCTTTTTCATCAAGTCCGTATTGTTTTACTAGATAAGCACCGGTTTCTTTCAATGTCTCCTTAACCTGATCGGCAATGGCATCATCCGCCAATGTTTGATCGATCGTTGGTTTTCCTTGCAGGTAACCAAGGTAAGCAATGACCGCATGCCCTGTATTAACCGTGAACAGCTTACGCTCGATGTATGGTGCAAGGTCGTCTACAATCGTCATCCCTTCAACAGGAGGGACCGCTTCCTTCGTTTCCACCACCCACTCATAGTATGGTTCAACAAGGACATCCAATGAACCCTGATCCTGCATAGGAACAATGCGATCCACCGCTGAATTGAAGAAGAAAACTTTGCCTTCAAGCTTACTTACCGTATCTTCATCAAGATTTTCTAAAATATGCTTTTTCAAAATATCCGTGGCACCGATCTGATTTTCACACGCGATTACATATAACGGCTCATCTGATGACGCTACACGCTGACCAATCCCTTTTGCAATCAGTGGAGCGATCCTCGGAAGGATGTTCGGTCCTATCGCCGTCGTCAGGTAAGTGGACGCTCCGATCGTGTCGATGACTTCCCCTTCTTGATGAAGGTTGTTGAGGCCGGACACATTCTCGATCGTTTCCATTTCCTTCGTTTCCGTTGCAAGCTTCACCTGGTAGCGACCTTCTTCATTCAGCTTGTTGATCACCCGCTCTGCGATGTCCACAAAGGTCACGTGGTAACCTGATTGGGAAAACAATGCTCCGATAAACCCTCTGCCTATGTTTCCTGCTCCAAAATGTACGGTTTGTTTCAACATCATCATTCCTTTATCAAATTAGTTTGTAAGTAGTCCAGAAAGAGATCTTCTAATTTCTTCAGGATGATCGATTCGTTCGTGGACGAATAAATCATCATGCTTATATGATCTTCGATTAAGCTTGTACTGATCAGGCTGAGGATCTCCTGTTCCCGCCTGCTCAACTCCTCAGGGGCTAGCATGAGGAGGAGACTTTTCATTTCCATTTCCACGCCGTCCATTCCTTTGATTTTACACGGTTCATCCAGATGGGCTACCTGGAAGATCAGCTTCTTCACGTTATGGTCCCGGCAATGGAAGAGACCCATGTTCGTTTTCGGAATACCGAGTCCTCCCTTTTTCTCCCTTTCCATCAGCTGATGCATCACCACATTTGACTGTTGAAGAAGTTTGTCCCGTTCCGCTTGTTCCACCATTTCATTCAGGATCCTGAGATGACTTCCCGCCGACTGCTTCCGGTAAACCCGGAAATTGGTGAGTATGGCTTCCATGCTGGAATGGACATCCTTGATTTCCTTGAGGAGCATCCTGACTTCAGTTTTCTCACCCGATCGGGGCGTTGCTTTCAAGTATTTCTTTTTTGTCAGCTTTTCTACGTTATTCTGCAGATAGCTTTGGATGAATCCGATGTCTTTTTCGCTCAATAACGGGCTTACCAGGATATACTCCACTTCCGTAAAAGGAAGCCTGACTGTGGAAATGACGATATCGTAGTCACCAAGGTCCGCCGTCTGAAAATCCTTGATCGACAGGATTTCCACCTTATTGATCATTGTCAGTTCCCGCTGGATGCGGCTGGCGAGCATCTTGGATGTACCGATCCCCGTCGGACAGACGACCACGGCTTGGATGTTCACCTTCTCTTCATTCATCAGCATGGCCGATCCGAAATGAAGGACGATGAACGCCACCTCATCATCGGGAAAAGCGATATCCTTGAATTCCGTTTCAAGGCTCTTTTTCACAGCTAAAAATAACACGGGATACTTCTTCTTGATTTCATCCGTCAATGGATTGAAAAGATCCAGCTCCTGCTGCAGGCGGAAGATGGATGGTCCCATATGGGCAAGAAGACCCTGGAAAAGGGAAAAGTCATCAGACAGATCTACATGGAGGTCTGCCGATACATCCTTGATTACATTCTTGATGAGATGCCCGAGGAGGATACTGTCATAGTAAACGATGTCGGGATCCTGAACTTTGGACCCTTTTAAAATGACCGTCAAAAATTGAACATCCCGATTGGTCACTGGAATGGAAAGTGTATCTTTCAGTTTCCTGCCTATCGTGTCCATCAGCTGATATTCAGTAGAATCATCCTCCGCTTGCTCATATTTCTGTAATTCGAAGCCCTTTTCGGTTCGTTGTATCGTCAGGCAAGTATACACAACGAGACCGATATAATCACTGTCCGTCAACATGATCTGACCCTCTGCCAAGTAGTGGTTCACCACCCTGTCGACAGCGACTAAATAGTCTGCCTTGAAATACCCCAACACCGGCTCATCTAGGTGATTCCCCTTTTGCATCCCGTACAGGGTCTCGATGATGTCTTCATAAAAATAGACGAGGAAGAAGCTTGCCAGGGCATGACGCTTGTCTGCTTCTTCCGCTATCAGTTCAACCCCTACCCCTCGTTTCCTTGTCAAGGTGATGCCGTATTTTTGCAGCCAATCGGCGAGCTCATCGAGATACGAGGTGAGGGTCGTGACGCTGATCCCCAACTGCTGTGCAAGTACCTGTTTTTTAAAATACGGCCCTTCTTGGAGAAGGATGATCAGCAAATTCAACTTTCGCTCTTCTGGTGTTTCATCTGTCGGATTCACTTCGGCAAGATTCTGGATCAAGCGATAGATGTGTTCATTCTTCCCTTCGATGAACAGTCCTTCATTGGCCGTTCGTTTCAGTTCTAAATGATATTGTTTTAAAATGCTTTCAATGGATTTCAGGTTGCGCTGAACGGTTCTCCCGCTCACATTCAGGAACGCAGAAAGAGAGTACACGGTATGTTTCCCCGATGTTTTTACAATCAGTTCAATGATGGATTTCTCCCTTGATGTAATAAACATGCTTTCCCCTCTTTCCCTGAATTAGCTTTTATCGATACAAATGAGAACAGAAAGGCAGAGATCCCGCCTTTCTGAATGATTGATCTAGTTGCTGTTAATGATATCTTTCAGTTCTTTGGCTGACTTGGCCTGTACCATCTGATCGACGTTTTCCTGCTCAGAGCAGACAACGGCAATGCCTGATAGGATTTCCAAATGTGTGCCATCCTTACCTGCGATACCGAAGATCATCTTCGCCTTCTCACCATTGAAGTCCACGCCGTTCGGAACTTGAACGACTGTGAAGCCGGATTTGATGACGGCTTTCTTCGCATCTTCCGTACCGTGTGGAATGGCTACATTATTACCCATGTAGGTAGAAGTAATTCCTTCTCTGTCAATCATAGCATCTACATAGCTTTCTTCCACGTATCCTGCTTTGACGAGGGCTTCCCCTGCGAACCGGATCGCCTCTTCTTTTGTGGCAAATTCCTGGTTCATGAAGATGTTCTCTTCCAGGAGGAGATCATCATCGTGATCTGCATTCGGTTCAGCGTTTACCGCTTCTTCCTCTGCTTCTTCTACAACCTCTGCCTGCTCATCCGTGATTCCGTCCTGAAGACCCGCGATCAGCTTGTCGTATTCCGGACTGGATAGGAAATTATCCACGGAAATGTGATATGCATTCGGAAGTTTATTTTTCGCCCGCGGCGTCAGTTCTTCCTGTGTGATGACGACTTGAGCGTCTGATGGAAGGTTACTGATGGATGTATTCGTTACGCTGACGTTGAGACTTGCCGCCTTCACTTTCTTGCGCAGGAGTGAAGCCCCCATAGCACTTGAGCCCATACCTGCATCACAGGCAAAGACGATTTTGTTTACTTCTTCAGGCATTGTTCCTTGGCTCACTTGGCCTCCTACAGAACTCTTCTTGCCTTTCATTTCCTGCATTTTCTTCGTTGCGCCTTCGATGTCTTCATCACTTGTTTTGCTTGATTTCAACACTATTGCGGACACGATGAAAGATACGGCTGCTGCCACAAGGACAGCTGCAAAGTTTGCCAGGTACGCCATTCCTTCTGGAGGGGTAACCGCAGTAATCGCAAGGATACTACCAGGTGATGCCGGTGATACCAATCCTCCACCTAATAAAACAAGGGTGAACACTCCGCTCATTCCACCAAGGATGACAGAAACGAACAGCATCGGCTTCATTAATACGTACGGGAAGTAAATCTCATGAATCCCACCGAAAAAGTGGATGATTCCTGCTCCTGGAGCCGATTGTTTCGCTGTTCCTTTTCCAAAGAACATGAACGCTAACAGAATACCAAGACCCGGTCCCGGGTTTGCTTCTAAAAGGAATAGAATCGATTTTCCACCCTGTTGAACCTGCTCCAACCCGATTGGTGATAGTACACCGTGGTTGATGGCATTATTTAAGAATAGAATCTTTGCAGGTTCAATCAGGATACTTGTTAATGGAAGCAGTCCCGCTGCTACCAGCCAGTCAACACCTGCGACCAATAGATTCGTGAATGCATCAACGGCAGGTCCTACGCCAAGAAATGCAAGGATCGCAAGGATTCCTCCAAGGATACCGGCTGAGAAGTTATTGACGAGCATTTCAAATCCTGCTCTGATTTTGCCTTCGATCATCTGGTCAAATTTCTTGATAACGTAAGCACCCAATGGCCCCATGACCATGGCACCCAGGAACATCGGTGTATCCGGTGCACCGACAATGACACCCATTGTCGCGATTGCACCCACGACCCCACCGCGCTGGTCGTGTACGAGCTTACCTCCTGTATACCCGATTAAGAGCGGTAACAGATACGTAACCATCGGCCCTACCAGTTTGGCAAGGCTTTCATTTGGAAAGAACCCAGTTGGTATGAACAACGCTGTAATTAAACCCCAAGCGATAAATGCGCCAATATTCGGCAGAACCATTGAACTGAGGAAGTTACCAAACTTTTGTACCGCGACTTTCATATTTGATTGAGCCACTTCTCTCATCCTTTCATGATTGAATAATAATTTCTCTTACATCCATCATAGGCTCCAGATGGTGACGGTTACAACAACGATGAAAACTAACTTTGTCACCCCTGTCACGACAAACCTATTGTTTCTCTGTTGGGGGAAGTTATTCTCACTGAAGAGGGACGGACCTCCTGCATGCTTTTAGCGCAGGAGGTCCGTCCCTCTTCTATATTCCTAATCCAACTTCACCTTCACCCGGTCATCCACATATTTCGTTGTGCTGTAGCCTTCGATTTCAAGCTTGGTCAAGTTTACATCTTCCTTGGACGAATCGTTATAAAATTCTATGGTTTGCTCTGTTTCGAAGTAGCGGGGTTGATCTAATTTATCATACTCATATACATCGATTTCATGGACCTTGCCGGTTTTATCCATCAATACTCCATCGCCATCACTTACTCCAATTGAAGTATTTTCATTCATCAAATAATCGCTGGAGAACCCATAGTTCACTCTTTCATAGGCACGATCCTTCGATACATCATGACTCAGAATCAACTTCGCCGGATTTCCTGCCTGGATTTCATCAATGGAAATGGTATTCCCTTGATACTCGAAAGTCTGGGGCAGGTCCTTGAGGTTATCAAGCGGTATGGTTTTCCGATCGTCTACAGATAAATGAATGGAATCAAATTGAATGTTCACTTCTTTGGGATTTTCAAAATATAAGGTGTCAAAGCCCGATGTAAAGGCACTCCACCCTTCCTGATCAAAGGATTCCACGTACATATTGCTTCCAAAGATGCCTGCTTCCACCTTGTTCTTATCCGTTTCAAGGGAATTAAATGTAATGACATCAATCCTTCTGTTCCCACCCTGATTCTGAAAGCTGTACTGGAGGAGCGTCGTGGTCGGCGCAATCGTCAGCTTATCCAGGCGGACCGGAATCCCGTCAATGTCGATTTCCTTATCAAGCTTATGCACCCGGGATGACTGCTTTGTAAACGGAATGTCAAAGCTCCAATCCCCTTCGGCAAATGTCATCTCCCCACGGTAAACCCCTTCCTTTTGGGGGTCCTGAACTATTTGCATGAGCCTTGCTACATTCAATTTAATTGTTCCTTCATCCACCGAAACCGGCAGGAGGCTCAGGGTGCCCTTATACACATTTTTCTCTTCATTTTGTATTTCGCCCTGATCGACGGGAGCTGAGTAGAACATGTGTTGCACATCACGCCTCATGACGTCATATTCATTTTCGATATGGACGCCTTCTTGAGCATTCATCATATAGCGATTGTCTTCCTCGGTATCCTCTATTTCATAAAAGACAAGAGTCTGTACATCATCGGCGACGACACTCTTGATGGTGATCTTCACCCCATTGCTTTCCGATTCGAGATTCAGCCGTTCCCCCAGGTCATGCTGGAGGATGGGACGCAATTGTTCATCCTCTTCCGTCCATGCATAGTAGAGACTGGAGAATCTACCTGTCACGAATCCGATCGATACGAGCATCGCGAAAACACCTGCGAAGGCAAGCCAGATCGATTTCCGTTTCTTTTTCTTCCTTTGCTTGCTCGCTTCTCTTTCCTCCACCTTGCTCGTGACCCTCCCCATGAATCCAGCAGGGACCTCTATGGTATCTGTCATTCCTGCCAAAGTCAGTACCACTTCCTGAAAAGAGGCCAGATCCTCCTGACAACCGTGACAATGGTAAATATGCATCTCAAACTCTACCTTTTCAGGCCGATCCATCATTCTACCTAAGTACTCAAGATAATGCTCATGATATTCCCGACAGCCCTCGAAAGAACCGTGACCCAACTCTTCCCTAAGCTTTCGTACACCTGAAAATACACAGGACTTAACCTTCTCTACTGAAATATCCAGAATACGTCCAACTTCTGCAAAAGAGCATTCGTTGAAATACGTTAAAGCAATCGCCTCTTTCTCCAGATCTTCTAATTGAAGTAAGGCATGAAAGAGCGTTTGATCAGATTTCTGACCCTCTGAATCCCGGAAATTTTTATTTTTAGAGAGATCCCGGCCATAATGTATAAAAAGAGAAACAGCCCACGATTCAAATGAAGTTTCTTTTTTCAATCGGTGTAATTCATTATGTACCACGATGATCGAACGATAAAATATCTCTTCCAGATCCTCTTGCTTACTTACATAAATCCGTCCCAGGGCATAGAACGATTGTTTACGCTGAACAAACCAATCCATGACTGATTCCAGGTCCTTTTCCCTCATCCTGCTGACTAAAAAGGGAGCTGTTTGCGGTGTGACCATATATGTATTCCACTCCTCTAAAAACGAAATATTCCAAAAATAAAACATGCAATTCCATTTTACCATATTAAGGGTGTGTATTTGGGGCAAAGAAATTAGAAGGCCAAATCCCAAATGACAGAACAAGCATTGATAAGGATTGAGCTAGTGCATCATTCAGATATTAAACATCAAAAAAGGCCTGAATCCCAATAGATCCAGACCTTTCGCATATCTATTTGCGGTCAATTTCACCGAGCTGCTCATCCATATCCAGCTCAATCATCTTTTTTGCCTTAGAGAAGGTAAACACTTCATAAGAGACCCAATGATTATATAACTTAGAAAGTGCGTTTCTATGATAGACCGTGCCTTTGACCTCTGTGAAGAAATAGATGATCAACAGGTTGACCACGTCTCTCGGAAGGGCCTTTTTACGCTCTATCCCCTTTAACGACAGGATATCCAAACCTCTTAATCGGTCTCCGATCACCGTTTCTGCCATATGAAATGGATCTGACGTCCGACATAATGTCACTAGTTCTGGATTAATCTCTTCAAATTTCAAGTGAATTCCCCTTTTACATAGAAAGTGAACGAAAAACGTTACACTTCAACCTTCTTTAGATTGTAAGATCAATTACTATGTATTATAACAAAAAGACAGGGCATTCATGACTTTCAGTATGTTTAATTTTTACTTAACCAAAATTCCATGGTCTTTTCATTAGTAGAAGGATAGACCAGACGTTTCACTTGCCCCTCCATCAGGTAGCATTCCGTGATCCACTCAGGGAGCGAACCATACTCTTTTTTCCAAATATACGTTCGTTCCAGTGCATCCTCCACGCGCATTTTCACCCATGTATCAATGATCATAATATCATCATCTTTTTTCCCTTCTTTCACCAATGGATGAACGAAGCAATTAAAGTAGGGAATCCCGCCGCCGAGATGGCTCTTATTTCTCACCCAGATCACGCTCTCCCTGGGAAGGAAGCCTATATGGCGATTTTCAGTAGTCACCTGAGTAAACTCCTCTAAATAACAAAAACACCCGGACCATTGCCGATCAGTGTATCGCGGCAGGATCATTTCGGAAGTGTAAATCGATTGACCTGTATGAAAGAGATTGTCGACCTCCCGATTTATAAAAATAGAATCGGATTGAAGTGGAGCGCAGGTAAATCCATTTTGGTCGAATCGGATCAGTTTGACGAATTGCATGTTGCCCCTCCTTCTAGCCTGAATTTCTTCAAACGCATTTTATACCATATTCACTCTATAATGGGGGTAATTCCCTATACAGATTGTCGTTAAACAATTAGTTTCCATTGAACAAAAAGAAACGAGCGATTACAGAGTAACCGCTCGTTGAATGACTTCATTCTAGCGTTGCCCATTCAATGCTCGTTCAAGAGTCGAAGTGACAGAAATATTTTCAAATGATACACCAAGTTGAATGGCTGTTTGGGCAATTTCCGGACGAATCCCGGAAATCGTGCTCTTCACACCAATTAAGTTCAGGCTTTCGATGATCTGGAATAATTGATGTGCAACCATCGTATCCACCATGATGACACCGGATAAATCAATGAATAAGTGCTCAACATTTTTATCGACGCATTCTGCCAGTGTATTCTCGAGGATATATCTCGCTCTTCCTGTATCGATATCCCCGACAAGAGGTAGTACCCCTGTCTTCTTATCAATTAATATGACCGGCGAACTCAACTCCCTGATCATTTCCTGCTGTGCCTTCAGGCGTCTTTGGGCATATTCGTAATTTTCTTCGGAAAATTTGGAAATGACAAGACTAAAGGTTTTAATAATCAATTCCCTGAATGACTCGATTCTCTCCAGTGGAAGCTCACTGCCATGCTGGCGGCTAAATTCCTGCAAAATCTCCAGGTACTGATCCTGGGTTCTGAAGAACTCCCTAAGTATATAGTGAATAGGGGTTTGTAAGTGTTCTTCATCCTTTGCAATTCCCTCGATCCACTGGGCGAAATTGCATAGTGCATCCTGTCCTATATCCTTAAAAAGGACACAAAAGCGTTCGTGAAATTCATGATTTTGACGCTTCAATGTTTGAATCACCTTAGGATCCTTTGAAGAATACACGCCTGAAGGATCACTTTTATCCAACGACTCATACCAATTCTCCGTCAGCTGCCATGTACGTTCGCACATAAATTCATAAAACTTTTCCGATACCTGCATATTCGACCTTCTTTCTATAAGATAATGTGATCAGTCCATAACCCATGACCCTAACTGGCAAGAAGAATAGAAACTCTGCCACTGCTATCTCATTGGTCTATACCCAAAATTACATATTCATACGCTTATAAAAGTACTGTACTATGTACATGCATAATTGGAAAGAAAAAGTTAAACAAATAGTGTACAAAGGTTGTTTCATTTTCTGCATTCCCAAAAAATGAGCGAAAAAAGATAGGGATGATTTCTGGTATTAGCAGAACTCCCTATCTTTTAAGTACAATGTACAAACACAACCTATGAGCCTTGAGATCCATTTCGGACTACATGTTGAAAAAACCAATGCAGCAAAAAGAATGCCACTACATAAACGGGGATGGAATACCAAATTTCCCACTCTAAATGCTTCATATAACCGTTAAAACTAAGTAATATTTCTAAAAAGAAGGAGAAAATTGTCCAAAGGAGTACATAAAACAAAGGCTTATCCGGTTTCATAAAATTCAAAAATAAAAGTGCAATGAACGAGGGAGTAAAGACAACCAGTGCAAAATCGGAAAATTCCACACTTTTGGTTTGTCCAAAATCCACATAATCTAACATAAGTCCTACCAGAATATGTGCCACTGCGGCAAAATATCCAACGAACGGAAACATGATGAGATTTTCCCTAACGGTTAACCTCTTTGGCATGATCATCAGAGCAACTACTAAAAAGACAATGAGTCCCCATACTACCATCAAGCTAAATCAACCCCTATATCGGTTAAAAAGATATGTCTCCTTATAATGCTGAAACACAAGGAAATTATGTGCTTAGTCTGGGTTCTTTAAATTCCCGGAATTCCGAATATCGACATCAACTACAAAGTCTGTGGACAAGTTTTGATAATACTTCGATCTCCAATCCTTTAAGTCCATCCTCGGTATTTCTTTTCTGAAAAATTGGCCCAGTCCTAATATATCCGCCTCGCTATTCTGGAGCTTGGTGAACATCTTATTCAAACGTCCTGTGAGAAGCTTTTCCAATCCCTTTTCAATCATTTTCTGTGTAGGATCCCCTTTTGTTTCCAGTATCATGACATCCAACTTAATTTTGGAATATAAGAATGGGTTTCCTTCCTGCACCTCACTTACATGCTCCATCGTATTCCCTAAGATCAAGACACTTCCTTCATTGAGCACCTCTATTTTCCCTTTAGTGCTTTCACCGTTAAATGCATTAAAAAGAAGGGTTTCATTAGCATTGATTTCTTCCACCATTCTTCCGTTCTTTATCACCGCTGATCCCACATGGTCCACTAACGTCGTCTCTCCAAGCCGGAGCATTGGGATGGCCACATCCCGGGTATAAGAGTGGATACTTCTATATACCTCCCAAACCCTGGTTAAAGCAACCTGCGGGTCCCAACCGGCATTCTTTTCAAAGAAATCCAAAAGAGTCGTCCCGCGTGGAGAGGTTTTTGTCTCCATACTTTCGAAAAATTGGTCAATATCGTCGTTACATATGGCAACCAATGCTTTCGAAGATACATCCCTCGACCTCATAATGCCTGATATAAGATCTTTCATACCTTCTTCTGCAAGATGTCGATCGATGACAATTACCTTTACGTGAAGCAAATCGACACTGCTTTCCATGTCAGCACTAATATTATCTATAACTTCATTAATTGTTTCACCAACACCAACAACCACTTTCGTTTGTATGATATTCTGCTGAGGGTGAGGAATCTGCAGAAATACTCTATATTGATCACTATCCTTGGAGATGCCTATGACAACTGGCATCACCCGATGATTAATATCCCTGGTATCCCAACAGCCACTCATCATGAAAACTATTAATAAGAGAAAAAGCCAGATAACCGCTTTTTTACACCTCAACTTTCACCCTCCTTCCTTGCTTTGACACCAAGAATACAAATTGAAATGGGGACTCCAAAGATGACATAGAATCTTAAGGAAGTATTCCATTTAAAGAGCTGTTCAACGTCACTCCAATTCGGAATCCACAAACATATGATGTAGATGATGAGTGATATCGCTATTACTAAATAGGATGGTTTCATGGTTGGCAGCAAACATTTATTTATGATCCTTACACTCATCCATAATACGAGTGAGATAAACAACAATATAAAAATGACTATACTTAGTAAGAAAAACATGGTCAGTCGATCGAACATAAGCCATGTTATATTGATGGCATCGACTGTCATAACGAAAGGGAACATAAATGTAGATGCTGTCGCCTGGCCAAATGTAAGGACGGGAATATATACAGATATGATAAAAATGGGAATGAGGGCAACCGCAGCAAGCAATACTTTATTCCTTTTATATGGAATGATCGGTCTTACAAACCCTATAAACAGGAATACACCACCAATGGCAAAGAAGCTTCTGAGATAAGAGGAGTCAGTCAAAAAAGAGAAGTCTTCATTCCATAAAGGGTATACATAATGCCAATCCACATTCTGAAACGCAACCACCAATATAAAGAAAACCAATGGGAATAATAAAAAAAAGAGAAGTATACCTGTACGAAAGATCGCTTCCACTCCCTTAATAGCCAAATAACATGATAAGATAACCAGCAATGCCATGATCGCCCATAAGGGAGTGTTTGATAGAAATACAATGGTAACAACTTCTGAATACGCCCGGACCGTTATGATGTTAGCCATTAAAAAATAGAGGAGAGTGGGGAACAGAAAAATGAATGTCATCAACTTGCCGGCACCCAGATAAATAGTGATGATATCTTGGTGCGGGAAACGATCAAGTCCCGTCAATAGCAAGAATAAAATGATGAAATGTACGATGACTCCGATAATGATCGGAATCCATTGTCCTTGAGATGAGCTGTCAATGATATTGCTAGGATACAGAAATAGAATAAGTCCTATGTGGGTTAAAATGTACATGATGACAACATACAAACTTTTATCCACTTTTACTAACTCCTTTAATCTTGAGGTAAGGCACCCCAAAAGTGCTTATACCAGCTAAGTATGCACATACTGCGAATAATCCTGCCAATATACCGAATACACCAAAAATCGAAGAAAGAATCAAGATAAGATATTTAAAGATTCGGATGGAGATGGAATTTTGAAATCCAATTATGGTAGAGTTGGCAATCGTAGTGGCTGCTAATATGATGATCAGTAAATTACTTACTAATCTCGCCTCGACTACGGCCTGACCCAGAATGATCCCTCCCACCATCGTAATGGTAGGACCGATGCTTTTCGGAAGCCTGATACTCGCCTCCAATATCAATTCAAGTATAAGAAGCATGAAAATGGTCTCAACAAATGCCGGGTAAGGGACACCTTCACGGGTCTGAGCAACAGATAATGCTAATTCAATACGGAGCATCTCAGGATTAACAGCGACTAACGCGACATACAGCCCTGGTAAGACAAGGGCAAGCAATGTACCGATAATCCTGAGCAGCCTCATGGACACCATGATAGGGAAAGAGAAATTCCGATCATTCTCAAGGAAGAACATATCCCAAAAGTCACTTGGAAGAATAAGAGCAAAAGGCGTTCTATCCAGAAGTAATACAAGTTTTCCTTTTTCCAGACTCCTGTATACTTCTTGTGGTGCCTCTGTTGTGTTGAAGGGCGAAATCAGGGTACGGGTCGACAATCCTAACATCTTCGTCACATCTTGTATGGTATGAAGTGGTTGATCCATATTGGACTCGACCTGATGGATGACCCGGCTAACATAATCCCTATCTGCGCTATCTTTACGATACACTACAGAAAGCGTTCTTTTCTGTCCGCCCCCTCCTGAAAAGGATCTTACATTCAAGTCTTTTGAAACAATCTCTTTGCGTATAATGCCAATGTTTGTATCGATGTCCTCATTGAAAGAACTCAATGGTCCTTGGAGGGTATTTTCATTGGTAGGTGGCTCAATTGAACGATTCAGCGTCTTTGCCACTGCGTCCATACTGAAGAAAGACCCATTTTCCACCACACTGGAGATGATCAGCTTCCCTTCTAAAATCGCTTCAATGACTTCCTCTCCATCATGAAGCAACTCACCCATCGTCCCTGAACTAACTTGTTCTTCGATCGCTTGGATCGTTTTCTGCACATCTATAAGACTTTTAAGCCCCATCAATAAAAAGGAGAAGTCGCCAAAATCTTGATGAACTTGAAAAAAATCATCATTTCCCCCTATCGATGCATCGATTTCCACTAAAAAAGAATCCATAATAATTGGCTCCTTCTATACATATCTCTTAAATACTATCCCCGATTCAAAGCTGAATATGTATATGGAGGTTAGTATTATGTAAGGATAGCCTATACGCCCTATTAATTACCATTTATATACGTTTATGATTAAAAGAAATAGAACAAGATACATGATGGAGAAGAAACTAAAAAAAATGGCATTCAAAATGACTCTACTTTCGCATCAGCAGGCTTAAAAATGTCATTCAATCTATAGGGATAGTACTGTAATGTTACCTTTATAAAGGGATTCTCCATTAAAGAAAGGATGAATTTTATGTCCTATAAAAAAATCATTTATCTCCTTTTATCTCTAACTCTTATTTTGATCACTCTAAACTATTTTTTTATCGAAAAAAATAGGGATCAGAATCAACCTTCCGAACATTCATCCCAAGAAGACCCGGATCATGGCGAAGATGATTCTTCACCAATGGCTTCTGTAAAAGAAGTCGTATCCGCGGCTGAAGAGGGAAAAGTGCCGAATATCCCCTTCATAGCAGGGCTGACAAAGATGGATGACATAACAGATAAATGGGGAAAACCAGACAATTCCGTTCAAGCCGAAGCCGGTATTTACGAAGATTTCTCCAAGTATTCTACGACAGTCGGCTTCAAAGATAACGTAATTTTTGAAGTGCGCTCTTTTGACCCTGCACTGCAGCTGATTCGACTCAATGACATTAAAGAAGTCAGTGGCAATCCCGATGCGACAAAATATTACAAGGATGCTTCACATGACCAGGTCATTTTCATCTATGATGTGAATTCCCTTTACCAATTAAAATGGATATTGCCGAAACCATCAACTGAAAATAAAAATCCCAAAGTAGATCACATTTCCGTTATCTCCTTAGAGAAAGTCGACACGGGCGAATCAGATATCCTTTCTACTATGAGCCTGGATGAAAAGATCGGCCAAATGATCATAGCCGGTGTGAATGGAACTCAGGATGGTGAAAACACGAAAACCCTAATCCAGCAGCACAAAGTAGGGGGCTTTATCTTTTTCTCCGATAATTTGTCAGGACCCCGTCAAACGGTCCAATTCCTTAATAATATGAAAAAAGACAACGTCAATAATCCATTACCACTCCTATTAAGTGTCGATCAGGAAGGCGGGAAGGTCACAAGATTACCTGGAGGGCTTGTGAACTTTCCTACAAACAAAAAGATAGGAGCCTTAAACGATCCGGATGTTTCCTTTGAAGTAGGAACGATTCTCGGAAAGGAATTAAAAGAGTATGGGTTCAATCTGGATTTCGCTCCCGTTCTCGACGTGAACAGTAACCCAAATAACCCGGTAATCGGCGATCGATCCTTTAGCGATCACCCTGATATCGTCAGTGAATTAGGGATTCAAACAATGAGAGGAATTCAATCCGAGGGAATTCTTTCAACCATCAAGCACTTCCCTGGCCACGGGGATACCTCCGTTGATTCACACCTGGAGCTTCCGGTTGTCAACAAAAGCATTCAAGAACTCGAATCCCTGGAACTGATTCCATTCAAGGAGGCCATCAACAATGGAGCTGATCTCGTCATGGTTGCTCATATCCTGCTTCCCAAGATCGATGACACCTATCCATCGTCATTATCCAAGAACGTTATCACAGACCTTTTACGGAAGAAGCTGAACTACAACGGGGTCGTGATCACTGATGATATGACAATGAAAGCAATTACGAACAACTACGGGATGGGCCAAGCGACCGTTCAATCCGTAAAGGCGGGCAGCGACCTAATCCTAATCGCACATGATTATAATAAAGCTCTCGCGGCAATTGACGCACTTAAAAAGGCAGTCCAAAACGGGGAAATATCCGAGGGTCGAATAGACGCCAGTGTCAGCCGTATCATTGAATTGAAACAAGCATACAAACTGGAGGATATCCAAACAGGAGAGGTTGACTTAAAGCAGCTTAACCAATCGATTGAGTCCATTAAAAAGAAGATCGAGCAATAAACTAGGGGTTGTCTAAAAAGTCATAATTAGAAAAACGATCAAAACCAAATAACCAAGAATGTTGATTCAACATTCTTGGTTATTTCTTTTTCAAGGTTTTATCTTGGTGCCACCTAGGGCAGCTACGTCAGCTATCACAGAAAAAAAAAAGTGCCTGTCCCATTAGGATCCGATATTGCGATACTCTTCAGCAATCCTGATACTTTTTTGCTGGGTGAAAGCACTGACCACGATGACGATGAAGATGTTGCAGATCAATCCAAGAATACCTGCATGGATTTCGAAAGGTGTGGTCTCTGCGACTAGCTGGTAATAGTAGTTTACAAATGTTCCGAGGATAAGTCCTGTGATAACAGCCGGGCCGGTCACTCTTTTCGAATAGAGGGCTCCGTATACGCCGGGTGCGAATTGAACGATGGAGCCATAAGCTCCGAGCAATAGGGCGATGAGCCCCTGACCCCCGAATACGGTGATAAAGTAAGCAAGTCCCCCGACCACAAACACACCGATTCTCATCAGAAGCAATGTGGTTTTATCAGAAAGGTCGGGTTTTACATTCTTGATGACCCCGTCCGTAAATTCCAGTGAGGCACTGTGGGTGATGGCGTCTGCCGTAGACATGGCTGCAGCTAACGCTCCTGCACCCACAAGCCCGTATACCCAACCGGGAAGGCTAAGGATTGTGGTGATCAGGTAAGGAAGAATTTCATCCGGTGCTCCTATGTCAGCTGGATTGACTACATTCACTGCGGAAAAGCCAACAAATAATAGCGGGATAAGAAACAGGGCAAAGATCGGATACACCAATACGGTTTTCTTTATCGTACGTGCATTGGATGCATATGACTTTGAAAATAGGTGTGGCCACATTAAGAACCCTATGAGAGATACGAGAATCGTGGTCGTATAAGCTGTTCCTGACATGGTGGACCCTTCATTTCCGATTTCAAAAAAGGCAGGGTTGTCCTGAACGAGGTTTGCAAACATCCCACCCACGCTGTCGTGAAGCTTATTCACAATCGCAAGGCCGACTACCCACGAGATGACAATCATTAAGATCCCCTGGAACACATCAGACCATGCCGCTGCCCGCAATCCACCAGTTGCAACATAGACGACTACGATTCCATACGCGAGCAGGGCTCCGAGCCAAAGGGGAATACGTCCTTCTGTCATGATATTGAAGATGTAGGCCATCCCTTTCATCTGCGTGGCAAGGTATTGAATGGAAGCGAGTAACGCAATGACACCGATTAAGATAGGCAGGGTTTTGCCTCCATACCGTTTTTTCATAAAGCCTGATACTGTGTATATATTGAATTTACGGCCGATTTTCCCGATTTTCGGACCGATGATGTACCATGGGAGAATCGCAAAAGCGGTATAAGTTAATATATAAAGTGCAGGTGCTCCTTTGGAATATGCCCACCCGGGAGCGCCAAGAAATGAAAAGGCACTAAATACAGCTCCTCCCATCAGGAACCACATCACAACCAATCCGAGGCCTCCGCCTGCCACGGTAAACTCATCTAAAGAATTTTTATCATGACCTCTTCCTGCCATCACACCAACCACTAATGCAATCACAAGGTAGCCGATCATCATGATCATTGCAATCTGCCAATCTGCCATTAATTGACCTCCTCTTCATCTTTGTCAGGATCGATTCGATAGAGTACAAGAACGATCAAAAAGGTAATAATTATCCATAAAATTACCCAGAATACTGAAAACGGCATCCCCATGATGATCGGGGTTGCCCTGTTTCCGATTGAAAACAAGGGGAAAATCAATAGTAGAAACGGTAAAATCAGAGACAAGCAATAGATTTTCGTAAACTTGCTTTTACTCATAAGACACCCTCCTTTTCTGCTGCATATTCCACTTTCCCATCAAGGATCGTTAACTCTACTTTTAACTCTCGTAATCTTTCAGGTTCACAGTGTAAAATCGATTCATTCAACACAACCAGATCGGCAAGCTTCCCGGCTTCAATGCTGCCTTTTATTGTCTCTTCAGAGCTTGCATATGCACCGTTCCATGTATAGGCCTTAATCGCTTCCCCTATGGTGATTCGTTGACTGGCCCCTATCACTTCACCGGACTTACTCATGCGGGTGACAGTTGAGTAAATCCCGTGGAGTGGATCCACGAAGGTGATGGGACTGTCAGAGCCGATGGCAAAAGGAACCTGTGCTTCTGAAAAGCTCTTTAATGGGAACATGATGTCTACTCGTTCTCCATAATCTTTCAAGTAGCCGTCTCCGAATTCATAAATGAAGGCTGGATTTGGTATCGGAACAATCTCCAACTCTTTTATCTGATGAATGAGGTCCGGTGGGGTCATACCGGAATGTTCAATACGGTGACGATGATTTTTTCGGGGATGTCGTTCAAGAGCATGGCGAATGGCTTCAATCATCATTTCAACCGCTTTGTCCCCGATGGCATGTGCGGTGATTTGCCACCCCGCTTCATGCGCTTTTCCGAGGGACTCATTTATTTCTTCCTGCTTCAAATATAAAATGCCTGAGTCATTGGGATTGCTCGAGTATGGCTCCCTTGTCTTAGCAGTAGGACCACTGCTACTTCCATCGATAAACACTTTGGCGGGACCGATTTTCATCCACTCATCCCCAAGGCCTGTCCCGATTCCGCTTACCAGGCCTTTCTCCACCATTTCTACAGAATCATGCAGCGAGCCGTATAATGCGTATACCCTCTGCTTTACTTTCTTTGCTCCTACTGCTTTTTGAAGGAATCGAATATGTTCTGGCCCATATCCCCCGGCATCATGGACACTCGTAATTCCTTTTCCCAAATAATCCTGGGAAGCGAGGGCCAATCCCTGCTCCACTTCCTCTTCAGAATAATTGGCTAAAAGAAACATGTTCATATGTGCGGCTTCTAACAGCAGTCCGGTTAATTCGCCATTTTCACGGCCGTATTTTCCTCCATTCGGGTCTTGTGTTTCAGGATGAACACCCGCAAGCTCAAGCGCTCTCGTATTGACGCAGGATATGTGCCCGCATGTCCGAACCACAATAATCGGGTGTTCGGTGGAAACCTCATCAAGATCCCACCGAGTTATATGCCTTCCCTCTATAAGGGTGTTTTGGTTATATCCCCAACCCCGTACCCATTCTCCCTTTGGAGTTAATCGTGCTTTCTCCTTCAACTTCCCGAGGAGTTCTTTTATACTCACTGCCTCTTTGCCATTCACCCCAAGCTTATTGGTTCCATAAAGTTCGAGGTGGGCATGGGCGTCAATAAAGCCAGGCAGGAGACTTCTTCCTTCCAAATTCACAATCTTCGTTTCTTCACCTGCATATGGTAAAATTTCTTCATTCGTGCCGACTGCGAGTATTTTATTATCCTTAATGGCAACCGCTTCTTTCACGGAAAATTCAGAATTCACAGTAACCACTTCTCCATTTATAAAGAGCATCGTCGCTCTCAAACAATCACCTCCCAAATGGGACAGAGGGACAGGTCCCTCGTCCCAGTCTTCTCTTACTTTTCATGAATAGCAGCCGAGCCGTCTTTTGGGACAAGGTGCCTGTCCCCATCCCCTTGACAAATCCTCGATGCCGTGGCGTAAAGGAGCTCCACCCCTTTTTCAATATCATCCATCTCCGCAAACTCCAGTGGATTGTGGCTGATGCCTTTATCGCAGCGGACGAAGATCATCCCGTAATCGCTTATATAGGACATGAATAAAGCATCATGGAAGGGGCCGCTCATTAAGGTCGGTGAATCCATCCCGAGCTTTTCATCTTCCTCTCTCATAATGTTCTTGATCCAGTCTGCACAATATCTTGGCTCGCTCCGGGTATCTTCTTTGATCTCGTATTTAAGGTTGTAACCAGAAGTAGTTTCTTCGATGATTTGATAGAGTTTTCCCTCGAGTTTCGTGCGCGCTTCAACGTCTATATCACGAAGGTCTACGGTGAACTCCACCTTTTCTGCAATGATATTTCTTGAGTTCGGGAACACCTGCATGCTGCCAACCGTTCCGACCGTTGTTTCGGTACCTTCTTTTTTAACCAATTCATCGAATTTCCGGATGATTTCCGAAGCCCCGACAAGTGCATCCTGCCTCATCGTCATCGGCACCGAACCCGCATGACCCGCAAATCCTTCAAGTGTAACCGTCAGCCAGATTGGTCCGGAGATGCCTGATACAATGCCAACGGGTTTCCCCTTTTCTTCAAGGACCGGCCCCTGCTCGATATGTAACTCGAGAAACGCTGCGATATCCCCCTTCTCGTACACCGGACTTGCGGTTACATCCGGTTCTACCCCGAATTCCTTCAACGCCTCTCTTCTAGTCACACCCTGCTTGTCTTTACGGTCCAGTTCGCCTTCTTCCAGCATCCCGGCTATAGCTCGGACCCCAAATACTCCTTTGTTAAACCGGCAGCCCTCTTCATCGGAAAAACAAATCACTTCAATGGTCCGGTCCGGGACGATTCCATTGTCCTTCATTGTGTGAACCACTTCGATCGCTCCCAGTGCACCAGCTGTCCCGTCGAATCTCCCTCCATATGGCTGAGAATCAATATGTGAGCCCAGCATAAGTATCGGTTTATCCTTGTCGGCACCTTCTATCCTTCCAATCAAATTCCCGAAGCCGTCAATCTTTGCCGTCAAACCCGCCTCTTCCATCCAGCCTTTCACCACTTCCACCGCCTGGCGATCCTCCTTGGAATGGGCCAAACGGCAAACGCCTGTCTCCCCTATTTTCCCTATTTCTGCTAATTCCTCTAGATGACGCTTTAATCTTTCTCGATTGATTGACATAGGATCATCCTTTATTTCATTTTTATCAACCTAATTAAAGTTTATTTTGAAACAGCTTGTTTATCATTAGACACAATGTCTATAAAAGAACTGGCAATTTGTACAGAATGACAAAAAGAATGAAATTTCAGAAAAATCAATAGAGACCTCTATTAACTGAAAATCGGACACCTACCCCCTTTCGACATCCACTCCCCTATTTAGACTAGTTTCTAGAACATTCTCACTTAATCCTGCCAGTCTTTTGAAAATGAAGCGATTTACACAGGGGTTTTCGCAAATATAGCTCCACTTTTAGCTACTAGATCCCTCTCTCTGGAAAAGATAATCTGTCCGTTTTAAAAAAACCATCCGATTTACATAAATTGAAAAATATATCATTAAGCGCCGCAATAAAGTAGAGAGGCCACTCGCTATGCGAATGACCTCTCTACTTCGATATGCATCTCATCGTCAGAACTAACGTGGTTAACCGCTTGCTCAACAGTCTTCCAGCTTTCAGCCAAATCAATAATTTTCTGCTCTCTTTGATCGCTGCTGTGAATAAATCAACATTCCAAAGAACACAAGCACGGATGCCACAATCAGTCCCAGTGAGACAGAGGAAATGGATAACATCTTGAAAATCACGCTGACCGCGACCACCATGTACAAAACAGCCAGCATCTTTTTGACAGACACACCTGAAAATCGTTTCAGCTGGATTGAGCCGATCGGGGTTCCGATCAAGGCTCCGATGATCAGCATGATTCCATGACGATAATCGAGTGCTTCCCCTGCATACAGGTACGAGCCGATTCCCGATAACACAATGATGGAAGCTGCCGATATGCTGGTTCCGATCGCTTTGGTAAGATCAAGCTTCAGCCATTTCGAGAGGAGCGGGGTCATGACAAATCCACCGCTGACTCCCATAAGAGACGAGATAACACCAGTGAACAGGCCAATCAAGGGAGCCGCAGATGCTCCTTTCGCTTTTGCTTCCTTTTGTCGTTTGCTTAAAAACTGATAAGAAAACCAGCTTAATATTCCAATATAGACAATGGAGATAACCGTAGAAGCTCCATTCATCGTATCGAGCCACTTCACGAATGGCACGGTTATGACTGACCCGAGCACTCCGAATCCCCCGAGGAGAACCGCTAATCTCGGGTTTACATTTTTTAATCGAATGTGAGACATTGTCCCTGTCACAGTCGATCCTAATGTCAGCATTAAGGAAAGAATAATCGCCTGGCTCGGTTCATAGCCAAGTACAAGTAAGGTTGGCGTCAGAACTATCCCGCCTCCAATGCCAAAGAAACCGGAAATGATACCGATGACTGCACCACCTATGATAAATAAAAACCATTCCATTTTGTTGGTCACTTCCTTCGTTTAACATTATACATTCCCTTAGGCTATAATAGAAATGAATAATATTAATGCAGACAATTACGTTTTGTAATGGAGGGACTTTATGCAACTGGACTGGATTCGAACTTTTGTCACTCTCGCCCAGCTACAGCATTTTACGAAAACAAGTGAATTCCTGAATCTGTCTCAACCGACCGTCAGTGTCCACATCAAGAAAATGGAACAAGCCTTGGGAGTCGAACTCATCCACCGGTCCTCTACCAATCAGGCTTTTCAATTAACACCCGCAGGAATTCAAGTGTTTGAGCAAGGAAAGAAGATGTTGGAGCTGTGGAGAAAGATGGAACAGGTCACACAAAAGACTGAGGTAATCCTATTAAGGATCGGGGCCACTCACACCGTCAGTGATGTACTGCTTCCCGACTTTGTCAAAAAAATTAAGATTCTCTATCCACACGTTCGCCTTCAACTGATGATCCACAATCACGAAACCATTGTAGAGGCGCTGAATCACCATGATCTTGATCTTGCCCTTGTGGAGGGAACAAGGGGACTCGAGCCCTTTCATCTAGAAGTAATCAGCCGGGATGAACTGCGATTCTTCGCAAGCAGCCGAATGAATCTACTTTCCACCCCTCTCATCCTCCGTGAAATCGGATCAGGAACTAGGGAATATGCCGACGATTTTCTAAGATCCGAACGCATCGTGCCAACAGAAATCCTGGAAGCAAGCAGTCATTACTTAATAAAGCAACTAGCCGTAAGAGGCCTCGGGATTGCATTTCTTTCAAGCTCAATGGTTAAAGAAGAAGTGCTTCAAGGAAAGCTTGTCCCGATTGATCCTTATGTGATTTACCGGCCATTTTATGCCGTATATCCCGAAAATGCAAAATCCGGATCAATCGTAAGGGAATTAGTGGGATTGATTGAGAATCCTTCTTAACATAGGGACGGACCTCCGCTAAGCTGGAGGTCCGTCCCTATGTTTTACCTGCCACATCACCTTTCAACTCACACTTGAATCCGTTGTTTTTGGGAACTCAAGCAACACTTGATAGGTTTTCACCTTTATAAAAGCTAAACTTACTTTATACTATTAAATGAGGTGAGTGTTTTGTTCGATATGAAAAAAGTAGGGAAACAAATTGCGCAGTTAAGGAAGGAAAAAAACATTACACAGATGGCGCTTGCAGATCTGTTAGGGACCAGTTTCCAAGCGATCAGCAACTGGGAGCGGGGGCAGACAATGCCCGATATCTCTAAACTGCCTGAACTTGCAAAGATATTTCAAGTCAGCATCGACGACATTTTAACAAATAGTAAAGGTACACAGTTAGTCAAAGAGCTAGTTGAGAACGAGACATTAGCTGATTCCAAGCCCATCCAAAAGGAAGAATTTATAAACGCGGCACCTATTCTTACATTAGACCAGGCAGACATGGTCTATCAAAATGTAAAGGGTGAATTATCTGCAGAGGAACTTTCATTAATAGCACCTTACATTAACCAAGATTCGATTGACGCATTGGCAAAAAAAGAATTTGAATCAAGGGGCCTGGAGGGATTATCGTCAATAGCAACCTATATCAGCCAGGATATCATTGACGCATGTGCAAAGACGGAATCTAAATCCTATGGGTTGAGAGCCTTGACCTCCTTGGCTCCCTTCATCAGCCAGGACATCATAGATTCATGTGCCAAAATGGAACTTGAATCAAATGGGCTGGAAGGTTTAACTTCCATGGCACCATTTATCAGCAAAGAAGTTATAGATGAGTGCGCAGCAAAGGCATTTGAGCCGATGGGGCTGAAAGCTTTGTCCTCCATGGCACCCTTTATTAGTGAGGAAATGCTCATTCATTGTGCTAAAGAAGGGTATAAGCTTAACGGACTTAAATCCATTGTCGCAATCGCCCCATTCCTGAAGAAAGAGTACCTGAATGAACTTGCCTTAGACGCAATATCTGAAAAGGGAATAAGTGAAATCATTCCGATCATGCCCTATATTGACCAGAAATTCATTCAAGATAAAATCCCTAAATAATTTCCTCAGGAAAAGAGGGACTGACCTCCGCTATGCAGGAGGTCAGTCCCTCTTATTACTTACCCAAAAAACCACCCTCTGATTTTATCAGCTGCCCGGTAATCCACCCGGAGTCATCGCTGGCTAAAAATCGGATCAACTTTGCTGCATCCTCGGGTTCACCTAGACGTCCCATTGGAAACATCGGAAGTAAGTGATTCCTTAACTCTTCATTGATCCACCCTGAATCGGTCGGACCCGGATCAATTGAATTGACGGTGATGCCAATTGGCGCGAGGCCAACGGATAATGGCTCAGTGATAGCAATCAACATACCTTTTGATGCGATATAGGCCAGATTATTTGGATCTGGACCCTTTGATACCATGTTGATGATCCGCCCGTCTTTTCTTTCAGGAAAGGCTTTTTCATATCTCTTCGCAAACTCCATCGTCAGCATGAGAGTCCCGCTATTGTTCACTTGATAATGTTTATCCAGAATGTCTTTATTCAGTGTCCGGAAATTGGCCGGTGACTCGAATGTCGCATTGTTTACTAGTACGCTTGGTGTTCCCAGAGTTTCCTCCACCCGATCCATTATTCGACGCAGCGATCCGTCTTCGCTCAGGTCAACCTCCATATGAAAGGCACGTACATCCATTTGTTTTAATTCTTCACATAAGGTTTTAGGAAACTCATTCTCTACTCCATTTCCACTCGCCTCATCAAACGCGGTCCAATGGGTAAAAAAAATATCTGCCCCGGCACCTGCAAGCGAACGGCAAATCGCTGACCCTATTCCTTTTGAACGACTTGCTCCTGTCACGATCGCTACTTTTCCTTTTAGATTGGTCACTTTATATTCCTCCTATTTTTTCAGGAAGCGAAAAGGTGTCATGAAGAGATGCATTTTGTTCCCGACACAAAAAAAAGTGGATACCAAGGCATCCACTCAAGGTGTTGGGTATTCAATCACACCAGGCGCTCCTTGTAAATGATGGTCAAACAGACACACTTCTCCCGTCAAAATGATAGGTTCATAGTCCATTGATCTCGTTTATCATTACAAGATTGTCCACATGTCTGATTGAAGTCCCCTTTCGTCTACATCTCTCACTTCGAAGTATAATGGAATTTTTTTCAAAAGACAATCTATGGTTATCGTAAAAGCTTCCTTTTTATCTCGATAAAAGGAATGAAATTGATAGGGAATCTCCTTCATAATCTATTAATCTCGCAAACTGACAGAAGAAAGAAGCCCAGAAAAGATTTTCTGAGCTCTTCAGATCAATGCCCGGAGCCGCCACCGGAGTCACGCCCCCCTCCCATGGTGTAATTCCGATCTTCACCAGGTTTAGCAGAAGGGTGAATCCCCTGTACATGTCGGTCGTTCCCCCTTTTCTTTCGCCTGATATCGATGAGTAAAGCAAATAGTAAAGTTCCTACTATCAGGATCACAAACCACCACATCATTCATCACCCCTTATACAGAGTATGAAGGCACAGAGGATTTATCCCTTATTTCGATATTAACTTAATGGTACTTCCCTGTATCAAAAATCGATATAAAACGGGTGTTTCGTTTCATCCAAACAGTATTCGATTCTCTCCCTGAAGTTCTTCCAATTGACCATATCCAAGGCTTCCTCAACCGGAAAGAACGCGACTTCCAGACTTTCCGAGGAAGTTGTAAGTTTCCCTCCGACCGGCCTTGCCAAAAACAGTGTGTTACAGATCGAACGGCTTACATTCTGAAACACCCCGCAAAATTTGACTAATTCGATATCTATCCCTGATTCTTCCTTCGTTTCCCTGATAGCAGCTTCCTTCAGTGACTCGCCTTCTTCCACCTGTCCCCCCGGCATTTCCCAGCCTCTTCGTGGACCTTTGATTAACAGGATTTCTCCTTTTTCATTCTGTACGATCGTTGCTGCTGAGATGATGTGTTTGGGTGGTGAATAAATTGTTTGTGTACGTTGATCATTTGAAATCAAGAAACTTCTCCTCCTCTTCCTTATTACTACCAATTATTTCAAAAGTGAATAAGGAGTTCAATCGTTGTTTTTATAAAAACTGGAAAATCATGATACTGGTTCCCGGTTTTATTTTTATAAGGTACAAGGGACAGCTTTTCATGATAGGAAAGCTTGGTTAAGCTATCCTATCGTTATCAAGTCTTCAAAACAATATCAGCACTTTCCCATGGATGAAAGGTATTCAAATAATAATCTTCCGCCTTCCAATATCTATTCTCAAACTTGTCCCGTTTCTGTTTAGCAGTCTCTGCTTCCCGCATAAATCTCTTTTCCCGGGGACAATCCAAAAAGATGAGGTGGTGATAGAGATCTGCCCATTCCTTTCTTTGGAGAAAGACACCTTCCACGATGATGAGACCTGACTGTGGAAGCGTAATCGTTCTACAGTCACGGGTATCCGTATGTGGATCATAAAACGGAAGATTGATTTCTTTGTCCTGTTTCAGCTTTCTAAAAAAATTTTCTCTTAACCAATGAACGTCCCATTGCAGGTGAAAATATTCATACCACTCTTCAAATCCAGTATGATATCGTTGGTTGCGTTCAACGATGTGGTCATCGATATGAAAGATATGGTGATCGATCTTCTCTCTTTTCAAACTTTCTCTCAGTTGTTCCACGAACGTTGTTTTTCCGGAACGGCTTAAGCCGTCTATTCCTAAAATGGTTCTGTCATTAGATTGAATGGTAGCCAGGAGTTCCTTTATATCAAATTGGGTTTTCATTATGTTCTCCCTGTTTTTAATAGAATCGGTCACTATGCAATATCGCATCAATGGCTTCGATATTTCTTCCTTCTCTCATAATAACTCCAAGTTTTATGCATGAAATGTCCTCTTTTAACAAAAAAAGTGGACTTAGAGGGATGGATGAGTGTGCGGAAAGAAGCCTGGAGGTAGTTTGAGTACAGTTATGATCCAGGTTAACAACTTTTCGGTCCGAATTCGAGATTTATGAACCTGAATCAGGATTTATGAACCGGTTTTCAATGTTTATGTTCCACTTTTTTTAAAATATGAACATCTTGTCGAATATTCTTTGTTGGGTTCAAGGTCCGTCCCTCTATTATTAAAAGCTGTCTTCATATATCACTGTGCGGTCTTGATTGTAGATCGATAGGTGAAGTTCGTTGTCGATGGTGAGATCCCTTTTGTTTTTATCATAAAACAAGATCATTCCTCGTTTACCGTCTAATGGCTGAATGACCGTTGTGCCGTCATGAAACTCAACTTTCACTTCCTTTGCTTCATCGAGGAGGCGCTCATCGTTTATGATCACATGGGCATGGGGCATTCCGGTATTGCTCATTCCGATGTTCACTTTTTGGTCGTCATTCCCACTCCATCCGACATTGTCTTCTATCAACTTATCATTCTCGTTGGTGGAAAGATAATAGATTCCATTTTGAAGTAATATGATGGTTGCGTCCTCTGTTTCTTCGACGATCAAGGGATGGATGTTATGTTCGCTGATAAAGTCGTCCACTTCTTGCCGGGAAGGAGAAGTATAGTTGGTGTGCGCTTCTTGATTCGAACACCCGATGACGGGATAACCCACTAGTAAATAAAAATGCTAGGAGTACTCTTTTCATATAACGTTTCCTGCAGTCACATAGTCCACTAATTCCTCAATGGTTCCGGTACATACTTCAACTTCCCGCAAATGATAGAATGTCGTTGTCAGTGCAAAGTCACTTAATTCGTTATGAGGGGAATATAAGATGACTCGTTTATTAAGTCCAAGAGCTATCCCTAGTTCAACATGACTTCCTTTTCCACCCGGCAATAAAACGAGGATCACATCGGAGTCGATGATGGCCTGTTTTTCATTTTCACCAATCTTTTTCAGCTCCTCAACGGTCGAGGCTCTGCTATTTTGAGTCCAGTCATATGTATGGATATATCCTTTTCTTTTCAAACGTTCACTGACATCACGTACTTGCTTAATGTTATGAAAGCTTGATGCAACATAAAAGTTCATGTGATGCTCCTTTCTTATTGAAAACATAACCTTATTTTACCATAAACTCTTAATTAAAAAGGGGAGCACCCGCCAGGAGGCTCCCTTTTATCTTACTTACTGGAAAATTAACCACCGATATAAACACTTTCACAAGATCCGGCTGCCGGTTCATAATAACAATGATTCTTAAATTGACCGGAAAAAGGTTGATTGTACCATGTTGGAGGACATGGGGCGTAGGGGTTGAAATACCAGAGAGCATATTTCGCCGGGTGCTGGGCCCAAAAATCCAAATTCTTTTTGGCTAATCTTTTTTCAACCGATCTCGCTCTGTTATAAAAGAGATTCCCTTTTTGAACAGCTTCAAAGGAATAGTTTCCTCCCTGTACGTGAAATATGACTTGTCGGATACTTCTCACTTCTTTAAAGTCTAAACAATCCGCTTTCGCACGGTTCACGATGACGTTTCCGACATACAACATCCCTTGTTTTCCTTCACCCTCGGCTTCAGCTCGCATCATCCTCGCCATTAAGGCAACGTCTGCATCTGTGTATTTGACTCTTGGCATTTTTTTCACCTCAGTGATATTTTATGAAAAAAGCCCACATTGATGTCATTATTTATAAAATAGAAGCGGTTAGATTGTTAAGTACGATAGAACTGCTTGACTGCCTTCCCACTATTCAAACATAAAAAGCCCTGGATCCCTGCCACAATGGACCAGCATAGTATGTAGTTGGCCCCTATGATGATACATATGAGCTACAATTTGTAAAAGCCATTCATATCTTGTGTACGTCACACCCCAATGGGAGGTTGTTTCAGTGAGAAGAGCTTCTTCTGATAAGTTCATATAGTTAGAACAAAGTGATTCGAAATGTTCCGGCAAAGCTTCTCGTATCGATTGTAAATCTTTATATGAAACCGATGAATAAAAAGCTTCCATATCGTCTTGAGAAGCTTCATTGGATATGCGCCAATCTGCTTCACAAATTAGTGCAATATGTTCTAAAAGTTCTCCTACGGAATGCTTGTCTGGGGCAGGTCTTTCATGCAGGTCTTTCTCTTCCAATTGGTTGACCATTTTCACAAGGGTTTCGATACAAACCTGTATTTGATGTAATGCTGATTTACAATAGGGATTCATCTTAACCTCCTGCATATATTCTTCTAAGGTAAGCATTTGTAATGTGTACACTGTTCAAGGTGGATGCTGATGCCATCTCTGCCTTTGTTGAATGAGTGCTTGACACTCACCTCTTCTTCCGTTCATTTCCCCTTTTGAAATTACCTGTTATCTTTGCCATGACAAGTTGGACGGCTTTGTCATTTTCAGCCGCGTTCATGTTTTTAATAAATTTTTCTGCTTCCCTCCCTTTTAAAATTTTCACCCGCTTCCCTTCATGTTCGATAAAAACAGATTGATCTTTATTGACCCGATACTGAAAAGGAGCTTCATCTAAACGGTTTCTTTTGTCGGTATTGTCCATTGTTTATCCTCCATTGGTTGTATCATCTTATTATTCTTTGTACGCTGTAATTACCGCATACTCACTTCCAGCAATGATTTCCTGCTCATGCATGCTTGTCCACTTCCCAACTGATACTTCAGGATGGTTCTCTATATAGCTCTGAACGATTTCAAATCCGATTTTATAGTTGGCCCATTGTGGGATACCTTTTGAAGGATTACCGCTTCTGAGACCTAAGTGAAGTCTTGGATCACTTGAATCCCCGATTTCCATTAATTCTTTCACTACTTTTTCTTTTGTTTCTGTATTCATCGGGTCTTTCCAGGGGACATCGATTTGTGGGTAAAGAATACTTGCAAACACATCTGCTTTCCCTTCCATCACAACCGCACCCAATATAGTGTGCATCATGCCATCATTGCTTTCTCCCTCAATGGCATGGTTATATTCGTGGGCAACCAAATACTTTAACATGCCTTTATCGAATGAGGGCAAAAGTTTCAACACAATCACATCCTCGGCCAAGACGATTCCTTCGACACCACCCATTTCTTCCACAGCGAGCGTATCTTCAGGATTTGCCGGTAAGACAAAAATTTTCTTATTGTCCCCCGGAAGCTTCTCTGCTGATTTGAGTAAGGCTTCCTTGATAATCTGATCGGTGGAATCTTTATCCCGGATCAAGTCAGCGATCGATTCCTCTAACTTGTCCAATTCATACGTGGGCTCAAAAGGATAAGCTAAGCTGAAGCTTTCCATATCGGACAGCTCTTTGAATGGTACAAAAACCTGGTCAATATACACCGCCTCATTGCTGCTTCCAGATTTCTCCCGGACGCTGTTAATGTATTCCTTCATTTCATCATACATGTAAATAATCTCGAACTCCTGCTCATTTTGTGTGAATGTAATCGGAGCTCCCTGTACCTTCTGATGCACTGGTTGATCTTTTGAACAGCTTATGAATAACAAAGATATCAAGGGTATGAGTAGTGTTTTTCCTAATGGTTTCATTCTTCTCGCTCCTTCATTACAAATTAGGTATAAAATTCCATTTTATTATTTCTATACGTATTTTTTTTCAGGAAAAGTTTCATTCTTTCATTAATAAAGCATGAATCTGATGGGAACATTCTATTTTAATAATTGAGCATCTTGTCTAGTATTCTTTCTATTCGATCAAGGTCCGTCCCTCGTTGTATTTTAGTGTGTTCCATAAAGTTTTAGCAATAAAATAAAAGGGAAAAGAGAAGCTATGATCAATTACCTGAGAGGAGGAATTCCCATCTTTGGAGACTCTGGAGTTGCGTTAATTGTCATCATACCGATGCCCATTATCTTGGTGCTTATTGTAGCTACGATCCTCTTTTTCAATCAGAGAAGGATAAAAATTTTTAAGGTTTCTGTGGTCAGGACGGAATCATTGGAATTTCATAAAAAAGTGGTTGGCCGAATAGTAGTAAATGTGACTTTCCGGACAACAACCCTTTTTAGACGAGTACCCCCAGGAAGTACATCGATAATGTGAATGATACGAGATAGAAAGTTTTAGTGAATACCTATCATAAAGTATCATTCATGGATGACGCTTTATAATCACAATCTTTCTGTACATGCCATTGAACATCAATGGCATGTCCTCTTGCACAGATATCGTTCCTTTATATTTTTCAACTAGTGCCTCGAAGCTTAGACCAATATCGGTACCTGCTAATCTGATCAGCGGTCTGAGAACTTTTTTAATAGGAGAAAGCCCTCTTCCTTCAGGGATAAACTTATCGAAGAGGATCAACTCACCATCTTTCTTCAACACCCTGATCATTTCCTTGAGACACTGATCTGCATCTGGTACAACGGATAGAATAAGACTCCCAATTACTACATCGAATTGATGATCGTGAAAGCTCATCTTCTGTGCATCCATTTTCAGAAATTGTATCCGGGAGGCCCGAAATTTCCTTCTAGCTTTTTCAAGCATTTCATTCGAATAGTCGATCGCGGTAATGTTCAGTGTCTGATGATGGATCCATTCCAGATCAGCCCCTGTGCCTACGCCAACAAATAAGATTCGTTGATTTTCATGATACGTCTCTCCTTGAAATACCTTTTGCCGGGCTTTACGAAATTCACCTGAATTAAAAAACGTATCATATAAGGGAGACCAGAGTTTATATATCCATTCATTCCAACGGTTGTTCATGTTGCACCTCAAGTTTCTCGATAGAAACCCCTGCCTCTATGTAGCTTCTTACCAGCTTCCACTCGTTATGATTGTTCTTCTTGAATGTATTAAAAAAGAGATTTGCGGTCTCCATTGATTTTCCATGGATATGAATGGTTGCAGATAGGATGACCATGATTTCATCTTCCCTTAACGGAATGATGGACATTTCATTTACATCCCACTTTGCATCGTTGGCCTTCACGAAATGAAACCCTTGCCTCCATCCATCAATCGATTCTTCATATCCAAAGTCTGCGATTTCTCCTCCCGTTACTTCTCTTGCTTGATAATCCTTTGAAATGAAATGTTCCAGCTCCATTAAAGATGAACGTTTCCAGGCTGCCAAAAATGCATCAAGAAACGGTCTGAACGTATGTCCGCTCATAAAATCCCCTCCTAAAATGACATGATCAATTATCAGTCTTATCTAAAGTAAACTAAAATCTGATTCGATTTCCCAATACCTTCAACACTCCTGCCCTCCTGCTCCTGAGTAACACATTTGATCCTAAATAACACAGAAGCCGTATTTATCGGACGGAACTCGCTTTTTGATCGTTTATTTTTTTCTGCGCCAGCCAGGTACGTATCATGCTTGGAACTCCAGCTGCCATACTGACCATAAAACTCCACATGACATAGCGCCAATCCCCTGTGAACAGCGCCACACAGATGAAAAATGCCAGTTGACCAACTAGTGAAAACCAGGAAGCAATCCATGCCAGTTTCATATTTTCTTTCACTCAGACTCCCCCTCATTAAAAATCACACTATACAATTCCTTTTATTCCAATTATTTCAAAATACTTCTCCTGACTCAATCACTTTTTTTAAAAAACTTCAGCTTAATAATGAGATCAGGTGAGCAATATGAAACGTTGTATAAAAAAGAGGGACGGACCTTGTACTTCTGATTTGAAGTACAAGGTCCGTCCCTTTGTGTTAACAATTTAAGACGGTTCACTACTATAGAGGTCTGCTTCTATATGTTCAAAAAATGGACTCGGATCGCCAACGCTGAATAGCTGCAGTTCATGCATGGCTCTTGTGCAGGCTGTGTAGAATAAGCGGCTGAGGCTTTCGTCACCATACGAGTGGGCGGATGCGTCATAAAGGATGACGGCGTCAAATTCGATTCCTTTTGCTAAGTAAGCCGGGATGACGATCACACCCTGTTCGTATTCAAGGGAGGCGCTTTTCATGAGCTTGATGCCTTCCACACCACTTAAGGAGGCGTATGCGGCTTCACTTTCTCTCGCAGATTTACATATGACGGCTATGGAATGATAGTCCCGGCCCCGCCATTCTTCTATTTTCGCTGCAATGCGCCCATGAAGTTCATCATGATCAGAGACCTTGGTGAGCACAGGTTTTTCCCCGTCCCGGTCAAATGGGGATATCTTATCTCCACTAGGCACAAGCCGGCGTGTGAACTCGATGATCGGCTTAGTGGACCGGTAGCTCTGATTCAGGTTGATTACGTTGGTTTCATCCTGTCCGTAGAGTCCAGTCAGTGTGCTGAAATCCACGTGCTCACGTGCATGGGCAAAGATGGCCTGATTAAAGTCGCCAAGCACGGTCATTTTGGCTGCAGGAAACAGACGCTTGATGAATTCGAATTGAAGAGGTGAGTAGTCCTGAGCTTCGTCGATGAGCACATGCTTAATCGACGTATTGGTCTGAAAGCCGAGAATCAGCTCTTTTAACAATAAAAAAGGAGTCGCATCCTCGTAGAACAATTCCCCTTCCTCGAGCATGTTCACTGTCGAACGGCAAATATCCTTCCACTCTTCAGGGATCTCCCCAATCCATAATGTGGAGATGTTCGTCGGATCGGCAAAAAGCTGATGATACATTCCCTTCACGTCCACATATTGAAATCTCTCGATCGCTTTGCGCAGTCTCTTGAATCTCCTGCGAACAATCAATCGTGCCAGAGCCTCATACTCGATTTCATAATCATTCGAAGGGTTTTTCTTCTGCAGGTGCTGATGCGCTTTATGATAATCCTCATTGCTCATCAGTTCGATTTCTTCTTCGACCCAAGGCTTGCTCCGTTCACTCTTCTCTGCTTCATCAATCTGTTTATTGATCCACTCGGTCAATTTCTCCAGCCTGTTATGAAAAAGCAGTGACGTATCACTGGTATAAAAGCGTTCCTTGATTTGATTCGCTGTGACGACCGGCTTTCCCCGAAACTTAATTCCTTTGAATCGCATCCCGGATTCCTCCAGGGACGTTCTGTATAATTTAATGATGTCAAAGAAATCCGTCGATGCCTTGAAGGAAATACTTGCCGTCCTGGTCCGGTACGATGGGGCATTCGTTTCAGTCAGGACGTATTCCAATTGACTATATGGTCCCTCCAATTCGAACTCCTCACTCAAACGATGGTCCAAATATTCCTGAAAAGTCACCTGCTCCATATTTTCTTCACCAAGCTCAGGCAATACGTTCGATACGTAGCTGTTGAACATGGCGTTCGGGGAGAACAGAATAATTTGATCCGCTTTAAGACTGCCTCGATATTTATAAAGTAAATACGCAATCCGCTGAAGGGCTGCCGATGTTTTACCGCTGCCCGCTGCACCTTGAACAATGAGGAGCCTGCCGTGATCGTGCCTGATGATCTGATTCTGCTTCTGCTGGATAGTCGCCACGATGCTGTGCATATGGGTATCGGTCCGCTTCCCAAGCACCTCCTGCAAAATTTCATCCCCAATCGTCAGGCTGGTATCGAACATGGAGTCGATGACGCCGTCCCTGATGAGGTACTGCCATTTTTTCTCCAACCTCCCTCCGATTACGCCACCTGGTGTGATGTATTCTGCGGGACCAGGCGGATAATCATAGTAAACGCTCGAAATCGGAGCGCGCCAATCATAAATCAGGAAATCCTCCCCACTTTGATCCGTCAAGGTGGCAATACCGATATAGACCTTATCCGGAGCCGATTCTCCCTCTTCGGTAAAATCAATACGTCCGAAATAAGGCTTGCCCTTCATGCGCTGTAGAGCGGATAACTTTTTGACTGCCTGTCTGTGAGTGCTTTGACTGACGGTTAACACTTGTGCCTGTTGCCTCAAACTGAGGACGGTTTCCAGAAAATCATCAAACGTATCCGTATTCACCTTGACCTCATCCCAGAAGTGTTTGCGGATCTCCACCACTTCCTCTTGGCGTCGTCCGGTTTCATCCTCCAGACGTCCGATTTGCTCCACAATTGTCTCAATGACACGGTCCACACGTTTCTGCTCCTGCCGAATTTCAAGATTCATCCAAGCACTCCTTTTCCAAAAAAAATTGAGGGTTGACGAAAGAGTAAATTATGTTATATAATTAATATTGAGGTAATATGTTTTAATTTACTCGATTTAAGCGTTTCTGTTCTAATTTATCATAAATATCAATTCTAATCAACATAAATATGAAAACTGCCAAACAATTAATTATCGTTTGGCAGTTTTTTTGTGAGGAAAAGAGGGACGGACCTCATGCCTTCATTTGAAAGCACAAGGTCCGTCCCTCTGCATTATAGGAAACCCTTCCCCTTAGCAACATACCTTTCCATAATCGAAGCAGGCACCAAGTTCCCGCCTGTCGCCCACACTAGATGAGTCGCTTGATTTAATTGATTATTAGTTAGTGAAAGTGATTCAAGATGCTTTCGTATCTGTGGGGAAGTTGGACCCAACATCCCCGCAAGTGCTGAAGGCTCCAAGGAAATGGACTCTGATTTGTGTAAAAGAGCCAGCATTTTAAATAAGTTTTCATCATTCACTGTATACACGCCGTTCACCAGTTTCTGCACCATCCTTCCCGCTAATGCTGAAGGGCGCCCGACTGCCAGTCCATCGGCTTCTGTCCGGTTGCTTAATCCTATATCCTGGACAGAAATATTTTCGTGTTTTCCAGTCGATAGCCCAAGAAGCATACATGGAGAATTGGTTGGTTCGGCAAAGTAACAATGAACATGATCGCCAAATACATGCTTCAAACCGTAAGTCACCCCTCCAGGTCCACCTCCAACGCCGCATGGCAAATATACGATCAATGGATGATCCCTGTCGACCGTAATCCCCTTTTCTTCAAACTGCTTTCGCAATCGCAGTGCAGCGACTGCATAGCCCATGAAGAGATCCTTCGAATTTTCATCATCTATGAAAAAACAATTCGAGTCCTTCACACATTGCTTTCTTCCTTCTTCAACGGCATAGGAAAAATCGTTCTGATGCTCGATCACCGTTACTCCTTTTTCTCTGAGAAGCGCCTTTTTCCACTCTTTCGCTTCACGTGACATATGAACCGTCACATTGAAACCAAGAGCTGCACCTATGGTTCCTATACTCAAGGCTAAGTTTCCCGTCGATCCTACCGCAATGGAATATTGTGAAAAGAACTCCTTAAACGAGCGATCGGCTAACAAGGAATAGTCATCCGTCAATTGGATCATATCGTGGTCAAGCAAGAGTGTTTCTGCAAGTTTCAGTACTTCGTATATGCCTCCCCTTGCCTTAATGGAACCGGCAATGGGCAGCTCATTATCACATTTCACTAGTAACTTTCCAAGTATAGTGGTTTGATAATACTTTTCCAGTTCTTGCTGCATAACCGAGAGCCTTTGGATAGGTGACTCAATGATTCCATTCTTCTCTTCTGTTTCGGGAAAAGCTTGTTTTATGTATGGGGCAAATCGCAGAAGCCTCTTTTCTGCGTCGTAGATATCAGTTCCATCTACAGTGTTTTTTGCAGAATGGCCGTAGGATATTAGTGATGAGTTTGACCAAAAGGTCTCTTTCAGTGATTTTAGATCGGAAAGTAAAGCAGGTTTTAATCCGTATGTAAGTTCCATCATTTATCTCCCCCTCGATTTACGTATCATTTTACAGAAGTTTTAGTGCCTTTAGAAGTTTAATGTTGACTATCTTTTGAAGGGGAAGATGGATCCGTATGACACTGTTTGTAGAATTCTATGATTTTTTATCAATTTCCGGGGAAATAGTTGTAGAAATTTGGAGGACGAGGAGACTGCCCCCCTCGTCCGATAAGAATTCATCCTATTGTATTTGTGTTTGTCGTGACAAGGTTCCTCTCCCCTTCCCCCATTGTGTTCTTCGATTAGAATGGAGAGCCATTGTGACGCTCAATAAGATAATCATTGCCCCGATCATTTGCATCCCGCTTACCGACTCCTTCAACACAATATATCCCACCACCATTGCCACAAATGGTTCAATGTTCAATAGGAGTGACGTATTGGTCGATCCAACCTTTGATATACAATGATTCCAAATAAGCGGGCATATACCATGCATGATGATCGCTGTAAAAAAAAGCAGCATCCAAATGTTGAACGGAACGGCGCTCAATACGGAGACATCTGAGAATGGCAAAAATACGCTCATCAAGATCAACCCCACCATGGTCGAATAAAAGGTCAATAGAATAGAAGAAAGATGCCTTGCATATCGTTCCACAAGGACCATGAAGACGGAAAATGTAAGCATCGTGAGAAAGATATATCCTTCTCCCATACCGATCACGATGGAGCCTTTCTTCATGATGACCAGAAGCACACCGAAAAAGCTGAGCAGGCTCCACATCCAGAAAAACGGGCTTTTGCGTTCCTTAAATACAACCGAATTGATAAGGGATGTACAAATGGGGGCTGTAGCCAGGATCAAGGCAGCCGTTACGGGTGATGCCGTGGTCAAGCTGGCATAGAAGCTCCAGTGATTCAAGGTTACGCCAATAAAACCGATGAAGAGCAGTGGGACGATCATGGATTTCAACGTACGAAATTGTTTAATTGGCTTGAAGAACACCATAAGCAGGAACAAAGTTATAAAAATAAGCCTTAAAAAAGCGATTTCCATCGGCTTGAAATATTGCACTAATATCGCACCGAATATAAAATTGCTTCCCCAGCATATCACACAAAAAAGGAGGCCCATGTAGAGATACACGGGCTTTCCATTTAGCTTTTCTGTCATTTCACCAGCTCATGGGTACTCCAGAGAGACCCATATACCACTTTTCCTTTGTTCATCACGGCCAGTCGTTTCGGTCTTCTGGCAACGACCTCTGCTGACGAAGCGGCGTCAACGAAGATAAAGCTTGCATCATCTTCCACTTTCGGCCACTTGTATTCACCTGTCTTCGTCAATGCTGTTGTTCCTCCAGTTATCCACTTCAGGCTGTCTCTTAAGGATACTTCATCGCTCCTTCTTGTCACCTGTCCGTATTTATACACTTTCTCTAACACGTCACCGTGACCCAGTGGACTCCAGGAGTCGTAGAATCCATCACACCCAAGATATACCTCCACGCCATGATCATCCAGGAGCTGTATTGGCGGAAGAGATTTTGTCAAAGGGATGGTCGACATGATCGAAACACCATTTTCCCTCAAACGCTCTGCCAATTCAATTTGTTTCATTTCAGGCACCTCTCCGATACAGAAGGCATGGCTGATGGCTGTCCGTTTCTGCCAATTCGACTCTTCCACCAGATCGATCCACTTATCGATCGTGTAGGTTCCCACATGCCCGCTATCGTGTAGATGGATGTCTACATCCGCATTAAACTCCGTTGCGATATTCATCGTTTCATAGAGTGACTTTTCAATTGAGCGATCGATTCCTGCAGGATCGAGGCCTCCTACCATGGTGGCTCCATTTCGCATCGCTTCTCTCATCAATGTCGGCACGGAATCTCTTAATAATCCATGCTGAGGGAAGGCAATGATATCTGCAGTGACTGCATGTTTATACTCGTCCAATGCCTCGATGACACCCTCGAGGTTCTTCAATCCAATGTATGGGTCAATGTTTACGTGAGTGCGAATATGAGTTGAACCGTTTGAAAGGATTTCGTCGATCATCCGTATTGCTCTTTGTTTCGTCGTTGGTGCGAGTTCTGTCAGCTCCTCTGCTTCAAATTGCAGTCGTTCTTTCAGATTATTAACAGGCTTCGTTGCTTTCCATCCAAGGGTTAGATACGTTTTATCCAAATGGTTATGCATTTCTTTAAAAGTTGGAATGGCCAAGTTACCTTTCACATCATAGACCACATCAGCAGTCTCGGGTATGGACTGTGTATGAGACAGCTGTTGAACGATTTTCCCTTCCTTAACACCGAGATGAAAAAGCTCTGTTTTCGTTTCCGTCATTCCTTCATTTTCCATATTTCCTACTTCAAGCTTCACATTTTTCAGCCAGATCATCGAAATGTCTCCCTTCTATTATTTATTGATCAGTACGGATTCAGATTGAGGCAGCGTCACTTTTTCTCCGTTTTTATAAACAGAATCAATTTTTGCTCTTCTTGCCACTGCTTCCGCTGAGCAGCTTGCTTCTACCAGGACAAAGTCTGCTGCGTCCCCGACTTGAGGCCAAACCTGCTTCCCTGCATCATCCAACGGCGTGATCCCGCCGGATGCATATTTCCAAGTACGGTTGATGGAGTACTCATCGATCAGTCGGAATCGTTCAGCAAGGATATTCAGCTTCTCGATCGTATCCCCTGTTCCAAAAGGTGACCAATGATCGGTTAAGCTGTCATGTCCGACGGATACCTGTATACCATACTGATCCAGAGTTGGAACCGGAATGGTTGGACGGTTAATCGGAATGGTCGTGGTAATATCAATCTCTTGATCTTTCAGGATGGCCATCATATCTGTAAGTGATTGCCCATCAAGGTCTCCAAGTGCAATGGCATGACTGATCGTGACACGCCCCTTCAAGTTCGCCTCTTTTGTAAAATCTGCAAGACGTTCAAAGGTGAAAGCCCCAAGTGTGTCCGGGTCATGAAGGTGAATGTCGACACCGGCATTATGCTCGGTGGCAATGTCAAACGTCGTATAGAGCGATTGATCGATATGACGGTCCACTGTCGCCGGATCGACTCCGCCGACAAGGGTCGCACCATTTTTCATGGCTTCCCGCATCAGTTCCACAGAGTTGCTACGCAGAAGCCCATGCTGAGGAAACGCCACAATGTCATAAGTGAGGTGATGTTTATACTTCTCTAATGCTTTAACGGTGACTTCCAGGTGCTTTAAACCGGAAGTCGGTTCGATGTTGCAATGAGTCCGAATGTGGGTATGACCATTTTGAAGCAGCAGCTCGATCATCTTTTCCGCCCTATCCTGAGCGTATGGCAACTGTTTTGGGAGCAGCTCCTGTTCTTCTTCTATTCTTGTAAAAATACCTTTTGTGATCGGACGGCACGCCTTCCATGGACCGCTGTAGTAAGTTTTATCTATATGGATGTGCATTTCACAGAAGGAAGGCAGGATCAGCTTCCCCTTTGCATCCATCACGGCTGTCCCAGCTTCAATCGCTGACTCGTCATTCACGATGGCCGTAATCTTTCCATTTTCTATTTTGACATGGGCATATTTAGTAAGAGTTCCTATCACGACTTCATTCTCTTTCTCAAAACCGGTTTCCATTCTTACATTTTTCATCCAAATCGTTTTCATAGAATCAACCTCCAAGATTTAGTGTTTACAAGATTACGGATGGGCTCATCACCACCCGCACCATCCTTATTCGATCGTTGCGCCATTCACCATTAAGTAGTTGGCAGCACTCAACCAGAAATCCTTCACTTCATTGTTGTATACTGCTAAATGTTCGTAATTTCGAATTGGAATGTATACCGCTTCTTCCATTTCAATGGTCATCGCTTCTTCATATAATGTCTTTCTGACTTCCGGATCCACTTCTTTTCTTGCCTGCTCGATGAGATCATCGACTTTTTCATTGGTGTAATAGAAATGGTTTCCTGGTGAACCGTGGGAAGCAGAGTGGAACAAGTTGTATTGGTTGTAGTCTCCGTCACCGGTTGCATTCCCCCATCCTCCGATGAACATATCTTGTTCTCCAGTATCTACGGCTTCAATATACGCACCATATTCAAGCACTTGAATATTGACTTTGATCCCGATTCCCTTCAGCTGGGACTGAATGACTTCTGCCATATTGATCCTTTCTTTACGGTCACTCGTAATCAATGTTAATTCGAGACCTTTTTCAAATCCTGCTTCTTTCAAAAGCTCCTTGGCAGAATTCGGGTCATACTCATACGGTTTCACGTTTTCACTATGACCGAATACTTGTGGACTCATGGCAGCATTTGCTAACGTCCCCACTCCGTTATAGACACCTTTAATGATTGCTTCTCTTTCAATTGCCATGGAAATGGCCTGTCTTACCTTTACATTATCGAAGGGCTCTTTTTGTGTATTGAATCCGACATACTCGACGGCTAACCCTTCTGTTCGATACAGATTCAATGTGTCAGAGCTTTCGATACGTTCGATTTCAGTCACAGGCACTTGATCACTGATATGGGCTTCACCCGTTTCAATCATCGCTAATCGTGTCGCGTCCTCTGGTACAACCTGAAACTCGATTCCATCAATATTTGGCTGTTCACCCCAATACTCTTCATTTTTTCCAAGGGTGATGGACTGACCTGACTTCCAGGATTTGAAGGCAAACGGCCCGGTACCGACCGGATGCTTAGCAAGACTATCAGGATTTTCTTTCAAAGCTTTCGGACTCATGATGCTTCCTTCGTTACTTGCAAGAATCGATAATAGAGGTGCATAAGGAGCATCCAGCTTGAATTGCACTTTATATTCATCCAGTATGTTTATTTCTTTGATCATTCCGAGCTTATCCTTTTGAGGAGATCCTGTGTTTGGATCCAGTAGGCGTTCGAACGTTATTTTGACTGCCTCTGCGTTTAATTCAGATCCGTCATGGAACGTGATTCCCTCATTTAATGTGAATTCCCATGTTGTATCGTCCGGCTGCTCCCAGCTCTTCGCCAGTGACGGAACTATGTTCATTTCTTTATCAAATGTCACAAGACTCTCGTACACTTTTTGATAAAGTACATTGGCGGACGGAATATCTGTGATGAAGTGAGGATCCAAATTGGTTGCATCGGATAATCGGACGACCTTCAGTACCCCGCCTTCTGATTCACCGCCTTGTTTGCTTGCGGTTTCACTTTCTACATTACTTGTCGAACACGCCTGGGTAATGAGCATGACCATCACGACCAATAATCCTGCGATCCCCCTGAAATACTTCTTCTTTTCTTTCAATTCCTCCACTCTCCCTTTTCCGTATTGTTGGTGCCTATCTGCATTATAAAAAAGAAAACAGCAGATGATTTTCAATATCTTTACCAACTTTTTAATTATTTTGACAATTCAAACTTATCACCTTCCCTTTCCATCCCTCTTCCTCTATCTTTGAATTACACAAACCATTTCAATGAGGAGGAAACGTCATGTCGACAGAACTCAAAGTGCAAGAACTTCAATCACCCATACTCGATTCTAAACCGAGCCTTTTTGAAAAAAGGATCAAACCCTTCTGGGACACCTTTTCGAAAAACAAGGCAGCTGTAGTTGGAGGAGGGATCATTCTCTTCTATATTTTGATCGCCCTGTTTGCTCCTTTACTCGCTGTTTATGATCCCTATGAAATCCGACTGGACAATAAACTGCAACCCCCAAGCACAGAGCATTGGATGGGGACGGATGATAAAGGGCGGGATATCCTTGCAAGGATCCTCTACGGCTCCCGTCTTTCAATGGGGGTCGGTTTCGCCGCAGTCGGCTTCGGTGCTTTCTTTGGCATCATCATGGGGTTGATTTCCGGTTTTTACGGAGGTTGGATCGATACCGTCATCAGCAGAATACTGGATGTCATGCTTGCTTTCCCTGGAATCCTATTGGCTCTTGCCATCATCTCTGCACTGGGACCGAGCCTTGTGAATGTCATGATTGCCGTCGGGGTGTTCTCCATTCCTTTATTTGCAAGGGTTGTCCGGGGATCGACGCTTGAAACGAAGAAGCTTGAATATATCGATGCCATACGGTCGCTTGGAGCCAATGATTTCATCATCATCTTCAGGCACATCCTGCCGAACATTTTATCTCCCATCATCATTCAAGGATCCTTGCGACTTGCCACCGCCATCCTTTCAGCAGCGGGATTATCCTTCCTTGGCTTAGGGGCACAGCCTCCTTCACCTGAATGGGGTACGATGCTGTCCAGCGGAAGGGACTTTTTATTCACGGCTCCCTACATCGCCCTCTTCCCGGGGTTGGCGATTTCCATTCTCGTACTCGGCTTTAATTTGTTCGGGGACGGCCTTCGGGACGCGCTTGATCCGAGACTGAAATCATAATAAGGAGGAATATGAAATGATATTGTACATTTTCAGAAGATTAATAGAAATCATCCCCGTCATATTCGGTGTGACCCTGGTTGTCTTTCTCATCATGCAGATGGTTCCCGGAGACCCCGCTATCATACTTGCAGGGGAAGGGGCCTCGAAAGAAGCGATCAACCAACTACGGACAGAGCTCGGCTTAAACCGCCCCTTGTATGTTCAATATGGAGAATACATCATGAATGTCTTCCAGGGTGACCTTGGACAATCTTTGAAGAGTCAACAGCCTGTCATCCAGGAAATCATGACCCGCTTACCGATCACGATTGAACTTGCCTTTTACAGTATTCTCATTACGATTGTCCTTGGAATGACAGCAGGAATCATTTCCGCAGTCAGACCATACTCAGCTACAGATATTTCAGTGATGATCGTCGCTTTATTAGGAATTTCCCTGCCAAGTTTCTTTCTAGGTCTATTATCCATCTATTTATTTTCTGTAAAACTTCAGCTTTTACCTGTAGCAGGATGGGACAGCATGCTGCACATCATTCTACCAGCCTTTACGCTTGGGGTCGGAGGAGCAGCCATCGTAGCACGAATGACCCGTTCCAGCATGCTTGAGGTCGTGAGGCAGGATTACATCCGGACTGCTCAGGCAAAGGGTTTGAAAAGCTTTGCCATTATCTATAAGCATGCACTTCGCAATGCTTTGATTCCAGTCATAACAGTGGTCGGCCTTCAGTTTGGGGCACTGCTCGGAGGGACGGTATTAATCGAATCCGTCTTTGCCATCAATGGACTCGGCCGAATGATCGTTGACTCGATTCGTACCCGGGACCTCCCGATGGTTCAGGGCGGGGTACTGGTCGCATCCCTGGTCTTCGTGATCGTCAATCTATTCGTAGACGTTTTATACCGATTCTTTAACAAACGAATTGAACTTAACTAGGAGTGGTTGTAATGAGAAAAAATGTGGTCTTGGAAGTAAAAAACTTAAAAACCCATTTCACTTCGAAAAAAGGAGTGACGAAAGCCGTGGATGGAATCGATTTTGTCCTTCACGAAGGAGAGACGCTTGGGATCGTAGGAGAATCGGGATGTGGAAAAAGCATGACATCCCTTTCGATTCTTCGTCTTGTCCCCTCCCCTCCTGGCAAGATAGTGGACGGAACCATTGAATTGAAAGGGAAGGACATCCTTAAAATGTCCGAATCCGAGCTTAGAAAAGTGCGCGGAAACCAAATTTCCATGATATTCCAAGAACCTATGACGTCATTGAATCCTGTCATACCGGTAGGGGAGCAAATTGCAGAAGCTGTTCGCATCCATCAAAAGCTCGGGAAAAAGGATGCATGGAAGAAAGCGGTCGAAATGCTCGAATTAGTAGGAATTCCTTCCCCTGAACAAAGGGCGAAACAAGAGCCTTTCCAGCTGAGTGGCGGAATGAGGCAACGTGTCATGATCGCCATGGCCCTTGCCTGCAACCCGGAGGTCCTGATTGCGGATGAACCGACCACTGCATTGGATGTGACGATCCAGGCACAAATCCTCGAGCTGATGAAGGATCTTCAGAGAAAGTTAAATATGGGAATCATATTCATCACGCACGATTTAGGAGTGGTAGCCGAGTTATGTGACAAAGTAGCGGTTATGTATGCCGGACAGGTGGTGGAATATAGTTCGACGGAACAATTATTCTCAAACCCGAAACATCCCTACACAAATGGGCTGATGTCTTCATTACCGAAATTGTATGAAGACCAGGCAGAGCTGGAAACGATGCCAGGCAGTGTCCCTTCCCCCTATAACATGCCAAAGGGATGCCGATTTTCTCCCCGCTGTGCATTGGCGACTGCACGATGTCACGAGGAAGAACCACAGCTCCATTCCTTGAACGATGGCAGTCAAATCAGATGTTTTTTATATAATGCCGAGAAAGAGGTGCAGATGACATGACCGCTGTGATGACAGAGAAAAAACCTATTTTAGAAGTAAAAGACTTGAAGCAGTACTTCCCTATCAAAAGAGAGTCATTGTTCCAGCCGAAACAAGTGGTGAAAGCCGTGGATGATATCACCTTCACGCTGTACGAAGGGGAAACCCTCAGTATTGTAGGAGAGTCCGGCTGCGGTAAATCGACAACCGGCCGTGCCATCCTTCAGCTGGATAAACCAACGGAGGGCAGTATCCAATACAATGGAATCGAATTGAACAGTCTATCCAAAAAGGAATTAAGAAATATGAGGGGCGATATCCAGGTCATTTTCCAGGATCCGTTTGCCTCCTTGAATCCTAGACAAACCGTCCGAAAGATCCTGAAAGAAGCCATGACCATACAAAAAGTTCTGCCTCCTTTCAAACACGAAGATCGTATGAAGGAATTATTGGACTATGTGGGCCTTCCGATTACGTCACTGGACCGTCTTCCACACGAGTTCAGCGGCGGTCAGCGACAAAGGATCGGAATCGCACGGGCGTTGGCTGTCAATCCCAAAGTAATCATTTGTGATGAAGCCGTATCGGCACTCGATGTATCCATTCAGGCACAAATCTTGAACCTGTTAAAGAAACTTCAGAAGGAATTGAAATTAACGTACCTCTTCATTTCCCATGATTTAAGCGTTGTACGACATATATCAGATCGGGTGATCGTGATGTATCTGGGGAAGGTTGTCGAGATCGGGACAAAGCATGAGCTGTTTGACAACCCTACCCACCCTTATACCAAAGCCCTGCTTTCAGCCATCCCCGTACCTGATTTTTCTCAGAAAAGAGAAAGAATCCTTTTAAAAGGGGATGTACCTTCCCCATTGAATCCGCCATCCGGTTGTAAGTTTCACACCCGCTGCCCTCTGGCAAACGATTTGTGTAAAGCAGAACTGCCTCCAATGACCGGCCATGGGGAACATTTTACAAGGTGCCATTATGTCTAAAGATATTTTCAGAATCTTAGTTTTCTTATAAGATAGAAAGTATGACTCATCACTTTTAGGAGTTCTTCACATGATTACACAAGAATCCTTTTCATTTTATATCATGCTGTCCGTATTAGCCCCTATCATTGGGGCTTTTAGCTTATTATTTCTCTTTCTATTTGAAAAGCGTTTGGATCAACTGGAGAAAGAAAAGAACGAACTTCTTCTGGAACAGGAATTGCAGGAAGCTAAATACAACCAACTGAACCAGCAGATCCAGCCCCACTTTTTTTTCAATACACTTAATGTCATCCTGAGCCTGGCACGTCTGAATCGCAAGGAAGAACTGGTTTCTTCCATCGAGGTTCTTTCCAAATACTTCAAGTTCAAATACAATCAGACTGACCCTTTGATCACCATGGAGGAGGAGATTCAATACACTCAATATTATCTAGACATTCAAAGGCTGAGATTCAGAGATCGGCTCGATGTAGTGTGGAACGTGGAAGAGAGCTGCAAGGCTTCACTAGTCCCCCCATACCTCCTGCAGACCCTTGTTGAAAACGCCTTTAAGCATGGCCTGGAAAAGCATCCCGGACAAGGCAAGCTGATCATCATCCTGAATGAGCAAAGAAACAAAGTGTACTTAGAAGTCTGGAACAGCTCATCAACTGCTTTGAACGCGCTTGATTCTCAAAAGGAAGACCGTGGTATTGGATTGCACAATATCCAGAAGCGATTACAGATGCTCTTTCCAAAGGAAGAAATCCTTATTCAGCTGAATGAAGAAGCCAAAGGAACGAGCGTCCGGATCTTTTGGCCTCATATGACCAGAGAAGACACCATTACTTGATTAAGGAGGAAGCATAATGCATATTTTGCTCGTTGACGATGAGCCCCTTGAACTGGAGCAGCTCAACTACATGATTCACGAAAAATATCCTTACTGGACGATTCATACAGCCGCGGATGCGTCACAGGCTTTAAAGATCCTGACGGAACATCCGATTCGCCTTACGCTGCTCGATATTCAACTGCCTGGTAAATCAGGGATCGAACTCGGGGTTGAAATGAAGAAATATGACCAAATCGACATCATTATGGTCACAGCCTACCAATCATTCGATTATGCACAGGCCTCCCTGCGACTCGGGGCAAAGGATTATTTAACGAAACCGATTATTGAAGAAGAATTATTTCAAGTTCTCGACCAATATAAATACGCTTCAATCCAATCCCATATCGTGCAGGAAGCGTTAACGATCATCCATGAACAATACAGCGATAAGCTCTCCCTTTCATCATTGGCGAGCCAGATCCATATTAATGGTACGTATCTGAGCAGGAAGTTTCATGAAGAAATGGGGATCAGCTTTTCTGAATACCTAAATGATTTCAGAGTCCAGGCCGCACAGAGATTACTTCGGCAGAACACCGAAAAGTCCATCTCTTCTATCTCTGAAGAGTGCGGATTCAGCAGTCAGCACTATTTCAGCTCATTATTTAAGAAGCAAACAGGATACACTCCAAGGGAATACCGGATAAGAGAGAAGGTTTAACTGAATGAAGCCACGAAATTACCGTGAGTATATACAAGGTACCATCACGTTTGGAGTGGCGTATGGAGTCGTTTCGCTCCTAGCGAGATGGGTGACCGGCAATACGATTTTGTCTTCTCCTGAAACACTCGTTAAATATGGACTGCTAGGCGGAATTGGTTATGCCATGATGGGAGCCATCTCTCTCTTTCTATTCGGGTGCATCACCCCCTATATCAGGGAACGATTCCCAAACTCCTTGACTCTCGGAGATGTATTGAAAGAAAGGCTCCGTGGCCGGTCATACTGGTTCGTCATGTGGGTATTGCTCCTGACAAGCCTTGACTCCCTGCTCATACAAGCACTGGGGGCAGGTGTGCTATTCCACTTTCTATTAAAAACACCGATTTATGTAGGGTTACTCGTATTTTTTTTATATTGCTTCTTGTTGTCCATAGGAGGCATGAAGCAAATCCATCGATTTGAAGGGATTCATATCTCGTTTATTTTCGCAGCCATCATCCTGATTCCCGTTTATTTTTTTATCCAAAAAGGTATTTTTCCTGTATACGATGGATTACTCCTGTACCATCCCTATTTATTATTTCTGAAACATAATGAAATCACCTTGTTCATTCTTACCGCATTTCTGATTGGATTCGGACAAGTATTGATCGACCGGGCGAGTTGGCAGCGAATCTATATCATTGAAAAATCCAAGGTCCGAACATCCTTTATGATGGCCGGAATCATATGGGCAACCATCCCGCTTGCCTTCACTGCAATTGTACTGATTGCGGTTTATGGGCAGGGCTTTGAAAACATTTACTCCATATTGAGTCAGCTGGTGGAGAAAATCGACTCATTGTTCCTGCTTCTATTATTTATCGGCTGCTGTTTCAGCGCCATTGCATCAACCGTGGGGGCCGAGCTCCATGCCACATCGATCATGGTCATCCGAAATATGCTGAAACATACGTACGATTGGAGTGAAGACCAGCAATTGAAAAAGACCTATTTGGTCTCCGGTATGCTTTCCCTTTCACTCTTTCTCATCAGCTCGCTCCTGTCTCCGAATCTGATGGAGCTCATCTTCTTTTTTGCCCAGGTGTATGCATCCATCATCCCGACCATGCTGGTGGTCATCTTTTATAAAAGAATGATTCCGATGCTCGTCCCTTATTGTTCGTTGATAGGTTTAGGGACCGGGTTGCTGTCTCTCCTAAACTACAATTCAATTCAATCGACCTGGATCAGCTTTTTCGTGTCGAGTGGGTTGGTGGTGATATTGCTAGTAGTTTATGAGATTCGGATTCACAGAAAATGAAATCAAACCAGTAATGATTCTAGTAAAGGAGTCGTCAAATAGGCGACTCCTTGTCTTTATGGACTAAGGCATCCACTTATCACCGGCTGGTATCATGTTATCTATAAGCCCATCGTGATAGAATGAAAGAAGGATGAAACTAGTTAGAAAGATACAAAAACCATTAAGGAGGAAAGATAAGAATGACAGAATCAAAGGAATGGAAACATGGTGCTCGCGGGCATTCATTCATTACTTCGTTTAGCGGAGGAAAAGATAGTGTTTTAGCTCTATACAAAGCATCGAAGGATGGAGATGCGCTCGGGCTGATTGTGATGCTGGAGGAAGAAGGAAAGCGGTCCAGATCCCACGGAATGCCTCCGGAGCTTATCCGTGCACAAGCTGAATCGATCGGTTTGCGCGTATTCACTGCAGCCGCCAGTTGGACAGAATATGAAAAAGTCTTCATGACCCTTTTAGAAAAAGCAAAGGAACAAGGGGCAGAAGTGTTAGTAACGGGAGACCTCGATATGCCTGAACACGGCTGCTGGCATGAAAAAGTGGCGAAGAACGCAAGGCTGAAGCTTGGGATGCCTTTATGGGGAATGAACCACCGTGAAGCTGTCGAAGAGTTCATCGATCTGGGATTTGTATCCATCGTTGTAACGGTTAATTTATCCCTGGGCATGCGCCCTGAAGATTTAGGGCGCACATTAACTCATGAATACATAAAGGAACTTGAAGCCCGAGGGATCGATCCTTGCGGAGAAGGTGGAGAGTTCCATACCACAGTAGTGGATGGACCGATTTTCAAACATCCTGTTCCCGTTTTAAAACGTGAGATTTTGAATGACGGAGATTATGCTTTTTTGCCTTTGGAGCTGGATCGCGTTAGAACAAACCTGCATGAAGATTGAATCAAGACAAAGCTGAAGATCAGATGATTGATCTTCAGCTTTTAGCTCTTATAAATTAAATTTGCACTCCCGATTCCAACACCAGATGTTCTTTGAGTGTTTGCTGTAATGTCCCCTTTGTCTCGATTTGACCGTCAAATGCGACTCCTGTATCAACTATTTTTCTGACAAGCTCTACCCGCAGTCCTGTAAGGATGGCTTTGCATCCCATCATATTAATTCCATTTAAGATCTTACCAAATTGAAAAATGACATCCAATTCCATTTCAGCAATACCCGATAAGTCTATAATAAGGGTTTGAATTTTCATAGAACTGATTCCCATCAACACTTTTTCTTCCAGTGTATGAACCCGATAGGTATCTATACTTCCGATTAAAGGCAATACTGCAATCGAGCTATTGATTGGAATGATAGGTACCGATAGATTTTCCACCAGCTTTTTCTGCGACAATATCAGTTCATCTTTGTAATTAGAATAACTGATAAAGAAATTATTCAGGAACTGATCAACGCTGTCATTAATTCTTTTTTCCAAATCAAAGAATTTCTTTCGTGGAGATTCATTATCCTCATTCTTATTATCATATTGATAAAGGAAATACCATAATGTTCTTCTAATTGCATGTACCCATTCCAGTTTGAATGCAAGCGTGAGAGAATGTTGCGCCCATGCAATACCCTCTACTTTTGCAAATTCAACCAGCTCTTCTTCTCTGTTTTCAACGATGTAGTGAGCTAAAACTTCTGCATTCTTTAATAGATCGATGTTTCCTTTTTCTAGAATATCATTGATTTTGCTACCAACGTTTACAGCTTCAGATAAGAGTTTTTGCTTAAAATCCCCTCTGTTAGCCGTAAGAAAATCCGCTATATCTACCTTATAATTAAATTCATTGCTCATAATTACACGCTCCTTTTTTATTCCTGATATATTCCTTATTCGTGTCTATGAATAAAAATCCTTCAAAAACAAGGGTTTAAAATGAAAATTGAATATTTTATACCTATGTTATTCATGTGCGCCCTTTCTTGAATGAAACAAGAATCTTTTTAGCTTGTATTGTCAAACATAAAAAGATTAGAAATAGAACACTTTCATGGTGTTTGATTGAATGGAGTTTTTATATTATGAAAGTCATATATCTTACTACTGAACTTATCATTGGATTTTTCCTTCTTTTTATAATCGTTAAGTTTGTCGGAAAGAAAATCATTAATCAAATAACCCCCTTCACTTTTATTGCCGCTATTGTATTGGGAGAATTACTTGGTAACGCATTATACGACCATGAAATCGGTGTCTTTTATATTATATACTCAATGGCATTATGGGGCGGTTTACTTTTCGTGGTCGAATATCTTGGACAAAAGTATTTAGCGTTTCGTGGCATTTTTGAAGGAAAACCGTCTGCCCTTATTAAAAATGGAATAGTTGATCGAGAAGAATTGAAAAAAAACCGAATGAATATCAATCAGCTGCAAAGCCTACTTCGGCAAAGCGAAACCTTTTCTATCCGGGAGGTTGCTTTTTGTTATTTAGAATCGAACGGCTCCATCAGCATATTAAAAAAAACAAAGTATCAAAAAACTACTCAAGAAGATTTTAATATGCCTATAAAATCTGTTTATGTTCCGGTTACTTTAATTCGAGATGGGGAAGTTTTATGGAATGAACTAATTGATTTAGGATTAAATGAAGCTTGGTTAAAAAAACAACTCAAGTCACAAGGTATTTCTGATTATAAAGATATATTTGTAGCCGAATGGCTAGAAGATGACGGATTATTTATACAAACTTTTTAATCGGTCCCTTTCCTCATAAGGCGTCACCTGTTAGCAAAGAACCTCATAATAAACTCATCCTCCCAAAATAAATGTCAACAAAACAAAAAAAACAGTAAAGATATCTTAATTTTATATGTCTGAAAATTCTTATAATTAAATAAATACGGAGGGGAGGATGATTAGATGAAGACGAAGGTAAATTATTTCAGAAGCAGGTTTTTCATGATTGTAATAATGGTACTGATGGTAGCGATTAGCGGTTGCTCCACCAATATGGGGGCAAGTTCAGGTGACCAGGCTGATGGACAGGCTTCCAAGAAGGAGAATAGCCTGGTCATTGCCCGTCTATCCGATGTAGAGAATCTCGATCATCATTTTATGTCAACCATCAATGCGGCAAGTGTTACCCACGGTAAAATTTACGAGGGGCTTGTCGGTAGAGATAAAAATGCCAAAATCAAGCCGTTACTTGCTAAGGAATGGGAGCAGTTGGATGATACAACGTGGGAGTTCAAGCTAAGAGAAGATGTCTCGTTTCATGATGGGTCACCATTTAATGCCGAGGCTGTGAAGAAAACGTTCGATCGATTAACTGACCCAAAAGTGGCTTCGCCTCGAGCCGTTGTATTCAAAATGGTCAAGGAAGTAAAAGTAGTCGATGATCATACCGTTCAATTTCTTTTATCTGAGCCTTTTTCACCTTTATTATCCATCCTGGCGAGTCATGAAGGCGGAATCATCAGTCCCAAAACCATCGAAAATTATGGGAAAGACATTATCCAAGAGCCGGTCGGCACAGGTCCATTTGTGTTCAAGTCCTGGGAAACGGGAAAAGAGATCGTGTTTCATAGAAACGACAAGTATTGGGGAGATAAACCAACTATAAGTGAAGTCGTTTTCAAAGTAGTACCTGAAGAGACCACTAGAATTTCCATGCTTGAAACGGGTGAAGCCCACATTGCGGAACCTCTGTCTGTAACAATGATGGATTCTGTAAAGGCATCGAATAACGTGGAAGTATACCGAAGTGAAGGCTTTGGTACTGAGTATGTAGGGTTTAACGTACAGGAGGAGCCCTTCAATGATGTTCGCGTACGGAAAGCCATTTCCCATGCGGTTGAAATGGATTCCATCATGAAAGGTGTATTTAATAATATAGGAAAAAAAGCGAACTCCTTATTAGGATCTAAAGTGTTTGGCTATCATCCGGATATGAAAGCATATGAATATAATTTAAACGAAGCCAAGAGGTTACTGGCCGAAGCAGGGTATCCTGATGGATTTAAAACCACATTGCTTACAATGGACAGTAAAGAAAGAATCAGTTTGGCTGAAGTCATGCAATCCCAGCTAAAAGGAATTGGAATCGACTTAGAAATACAGATTCAGGAGTATGGAACCTTTGTAGAGCAAGCCACAAGTGGAAATTCGGAAATGTTTATCATCAGTTGGAGAAATGCTACTGGAGATGCGGATTATAATCAATACAACCTCTTCCATAGTAATTCCCATGGACCTGCCGGAAATACATTTTTCTATAGTAATGATGAGGTCGATCAACTGATTGAAAAGGCACGTTCTGAAATGGATCATGAGAAAAGATTGGAGCTCTATGCGAAGTCTCAGGAGCTGGAAATGGAAGACGCGGTTTATATCCCGGTTCGTGTGATTGAAAACATGGCAGCGATTCGAAACAATGTAAAAGATTTTGCTATCAGTCCTGCCGGTTATTTGGAAATCAATGATATAAGCATACAATAATATTTTTAACGAAATGATTCAGTAAGACTAAAAATGAGAAGTTGCGTAACTTCTCATTTTTTATTGCTATTTACTTATTCTTTCTTTCCTGCGCCTTAATAGCCACCTCTTCGAGTCCATTTTGTGCAAATTCCACATCTGACTTCGGCATCGCTTTATTATTTTTAAGGTCCTTATTCTTCTGCTTAGACATTCTTTCACCACCCTTTACGATTTGTTTATATAGTGCACATGGATGCCAGCAAATATGATGGCATTCGTTTTTTTATATCCTGCTGATGAATATAAATAAGCCGATCCCAATTGGAATCGACTTATTATATAGATCTCTATGTAGATTTAAAAAACCCCATTCTCATTCGGGGAATCTTCCGGAATGGCTTGACCTACATCCCACAATTCAACAATTCTGTCATCCTGGAACCGGAAGATGTGGATCACAACAGCTCCAAGGTCTTCTGGATGTTGTCTCACATAGGAGTGAACGGCAACGCTCTCTCCCTCTTCGATCGCGCGTTTGACCTCAAATACCTTATTCGGATTCTTTTCTGCATTCTCTTCCATCGCTACCATGAGTGATTCTGCATCCCCGCGAAAATAAGGATTGTGGTGGTGAAAGTCAGGTCCAACGTGACGCTCGAATGCTTCCCGGACTTTCCCCGATGCGACTAGTTGTAGAAACGAGACTGCTTTCTCTTTGTTCAAGTGTGTATCATTCATTTGCTGTCTTTCTTTCAATTCAATCATCCTTTCAATATCCAGAGTCATACTCACGGTTTCAAAGTTTATCGTAAAATGTTCCATTAAAAAATAATGTGATGTCACCTATTGTGCCAATACAAAAAAGACGAAATAGTAACTTGCATTTGTCACTTCTTTGTTGAAAAGCTCTTTAAATGCTTGGATAAAAAGTTGTTCAAATTTAAACCAACTTAGAATCCAAGCTATGATCAGAAAGCTAACAATGGTCAAGCTTTATATACCTCCAATCCGTCCTCTACTTTCAAGCGGAACAAGGTGCCTATCCCTTCACCTACTTTTCCTGAATAACCTCCATAGTTTTACGATTTGATTGATTGAATAGTTAAATGGTTTTCAACCATAATGATAATGCAGCGAGCATTCATTTTTCAATAAAAGAAATAAATGTATGAGTGGAAAGGAGAACTCGATGAAGAAAAGGTTTAGGGTGGGAGAAGTATCCAAGCTATTCTCCATCCCACAGTCAACATTAAGGTATTACGATGAGATAGGATTATTTAAACCAAAATATACAGATAAGGAGAATCAGTATCGATATTATACAGCTGATCAGTTTGTACATCTTGAGACCATCATTTTTTTACGAAAAATCGGATTACATATTAGAGATATTCAATGTCATATGGAAGTGAGAACGCCAGAAAACACATATGAGCTATTACAAAAAAAATTAACCAAAGTACAGCAAGAAATGTATACATTAGAAATGACAGCTCGGAAAATAAACCATAAATTAAGTACTTTGGAAAATGGAATGGGGTTATTTGAGCACCAAGTTGTCACCTACAAGACGTATCCTAAAAGACCGGTTTCATTTTTATATCATGACGAGCCGATTGATTTAAACATTGACTTTGAAGAAATCTATGTTGAAGGGATGAATCAAGAAAAATCAAGTTCTTTGAACCAGGGAGTATTCACCGGTGACATTGGGGCTGCTGTCGATCCCAATAGCCTTCATCATGATGGACCAATCTTATATAAAAGTCTATTTAAACTATTGTGGAACAGGAACCTGACTGAGGAAGATGCTTATTTACCAGAAGGGCTATATGCTTGTTATCCTCATAAAGGACCATATGAAGATGTCGCAAAAAGCTATTCATTGTTGTTGAATGAACTCAATATCTCTGGTTATAAAATGATTGGCGCACCGATTGAAATCGGGATTATTGATGAGTCTGTTGTAAAAGATCAACAACATTTCGTTACAGAAATAGAAATTCCTGTTCAGAAGAAAAAAACAGTTTGACCTTCAAGTTACTTGAAGGTTTAAACTCTCTCTTGTAGGAAACGACAGGAGGGATACTGATGTCAGCGAACATCCAAGGTAAATTAATGAATCAATCAGTTAAAAACGTCTTCTTCCACTATTTGATCCCGTCTTTAATCGGTCTTATGCTCATGTCGATCAATATTGTTGTAGACGGAATCTTCGTAGGAAATGCATTAGGATCTATTGCATTGGCAAGTATCAATATAGCCGTTCCGGTATTTTCCATTATTATTTCTATTTCCCTTTGGATTGGAATAGGTGGCGGAGCTCTATATTCTATGTCACTTGGGGAAAACAACGTCCAAAAGGCAAGAAGAATATTCACATTTTCAATGGCGATGGTCACGCTTATCGTATTGATTATCGGAGGATATGGTTACGTTAACTTAGAGCAATTATCAATTTTATTAGGTGCTAACCAGGATACCAAGGTATTTGTCATGGAGTACCTTGGCGTACTACTACTTTTTGGAGTGTTTATGGCACTGGAAAATGCACTAAGTATTTTCATTCGAAATGATGGTAATCCTCAACTGGCCATGATTAGTTTAGTGGTATCAGCTGTCATAAATATAGTATTAAACTACGTCATGATTTTCACTCTGGAATTAGGTGTCAAAGGTGCCGCTTTAGCTACCGTCCTTTCTGGAGTGGTTGGATTACTTGTGCTACTTACTCATTTTTTGAAAAAAGACATTACATTAACGTTTGTACGTTTGAAATGGTCTAATCTTTCTTTATTAAGGATCCTTTCAATTGGTTTTCCAAGTTTCCTTGCTGAAATGGGAACATTGATATTTGTCATAGGCTATAATTTGATGATGGAAAGACTTGCCGGTACGAATGGAGTAGCTGCCTTTTCTGTTGTTAACTATTTACACGCCTTTATGTTTCTCGCCTTTTTCGGTATCAGTTCAGCGATTCAGCCTATGATCAGCTACTACTATGGAGCCGATCAACAAGACCGTATAAAGGATACGGTTAAAATAGCAGAGAAATCAGCAATCTTATTAGGAGCTGTATTTTTCATTATTGGATTCATGGGAGCTCCTCTTCTTGTTTCATTATTTGGTGTTACGACAGGTGAAATTAAATCTCTTGCAATCCAAGGAATTCAGCTGTTTTTCACAGGATATTTATTCATGGGCATCAATTTCATCTATATGACATATTATCAATCTATCGGACATATTAGACCATCGATTATGATCATTGTCATGCGTGGATTTATCCTTCTGCTTGCTGCCCTCTGGATATTACCTCAATGGTTTGGCGTAATTGGCATTTGGGTTGCACTGCCGGCATCAGAATTAGTCGTCGCTTTGGTCATAATTGCTTTCACACGAAAAACCATTTTCCAGAGCAAATTTAATGCGAGGGAGAAAGTTTTTATATCGTAATGGATTGTAATAGAACTTTATAAGAAAGTTTTCAGGGGCTTTTTCATTAATAAGCCCCTGGAATAACGATCAACCTCATTGGTCATTTAATAAAACATAGAAGATAAGCATGACCTTACCTTACCCGCTTTGCGATGGAATGATCTTCTTTAAATTGTATTAAATCCCACAAATTACCATACAAGTCCTTAAATACCGCAACTGTCCCATATTCTTGCTCTTTCGGATCTCTTACAAATTCAACTCCTTTAGAGGACATTTCGATATAGTCCCTCCAAAAATCATCCGTACCTAAAAAGAGAAACACTCTTCCGCCTGCTTGATTTCCTATAAAAGGCTCCTGCTCCATCTTAGATGCCTTAGCAAGTAAAAGTGTGGTCCCTGAGGAACCTGGTGGCGACACAACGACCCACCGCTTATCTTGTTCGGGTTGATATGTATCTTCAACTAAAGTAAAGTGAAGTTTCTTCGTATAAAATTCTATAGCTTCATCATAGTCTTTCACAACTAGGGCTATATGAACTACAGATTGTATCATTTTCCTACCTCCTGTCTCCTATTCACTTCAATACCATACTTCCGTTTTCCTTCTTCTATTATCCACTTCACAAAGTCGAGAAAAGAGAGAGACGAATGGATCAAATGATAAAAAAGCATTGACCCAAATTGGTCAATGCTTTTCTCGGCTTATCGGGTATTAAATGCATTCAACATCCAAATATGCTGTTCCAGGGATGTTTTAATTCCGATAAATAAATCAGCTGTAGGTTGATCCTGAGAATCTTCTGCTGCTTCAATGATTTTCTTGGAATCCTTTACGATTTGTTCAAAATCGTTCACTAAGGCGTCGACCATTTCAATGGACGATTCTTTTCCATTGGATTCTTCAATGGTAGCCGTTTCAAGGTACTCTTTTAATGTAGCGATTGGCTTCCCTTTAATCGTTAGAATTCTTTCTGCCACTTCATCAATATAATTCCCTGCTTCGTTGTAGTACTCTTCAAATTTCTCATGTAATGTGAAGAATTCCGGACCCGTTACATACCAATGATAATTGTGTAGTTTTGTGTAAAGGACGTTCCAGTTTGCAAGTTGTTTGTTAAGTGCCACGACTAATTGTTGATTCATGTATGTTCTCTCCTTTTGTATTGTGATAAATGTATTATATCCTTATTTAGAATAATTATCAATTAATAAGTGTTATCGCAAACGGATAACATCCTTATTTTTACCACTGATTTTATTTAAATACGTTTTTCTCAAAAATAAAACCAACAGGAGCGCGACTCTTTCATGAGTCCATCACTCCTGTTGGTTTTATAGATCTTTTTGTTCAATATTGAGTTCAATCAGATTACCATCTGGATCAGCACAGAAAATTTGGGCAAATCCACTTTTTGAGTTAGGTTTTTCAAGGATTTCAACCTCGTTCTTTTTTAACCATTTAAGAGTGTCATGGTAGTTTTCCACTCTTAGGGCAAAATGACCTTCCCGGCTGGATAAGCGTTTATCCTGACGGATGGTCTGCGACGAGGGGTCGACGATCAAGTGGAGCTGCTGCCCCTCTATTTCATACCAGGCACCAGGAAAATCAAAATCAGGGCGCGTGATCTCGTTTAAACATAACATTTTCCCATAGAAATCTTTCGCTTTTTCCAGATCTGTCACCGTAAGACTTACGTGATGGAGACAAGTATACTTAATCAAAATCCTCACTTCTTTCTTTTTTTGTATGGGACTGGCCTGCTTACACCGTCATCTTCCAACTGGACAACGCCAGCCACTTCTCTTTCTCCTTATAATCCGGCACGATCTTCCCGACGAGCCGCCAGAAAGACCGGTCGTGATTGAGGTGAACCATATGGCACATTTCATGGATGACCACGTAGTCGATGACATCCTGCGGGGCCATGGAAAGCTTCCAGTTGAATGTCAGCTGCCTTCTCCCATCACAGGTTCCCCAGGTCGTTTGGCTGTCTGTGATGCGGATGGAACGGGGCTTGGTTTTAAAGTGACGTTGATGGACCGCAATGCTTTTCTCTACCAACGCTTTGCACTGCTTGTAATAAAAACGCTTCAAAGCCAGCTGGATACGTTCCTCCTCTAGCTCTTTTACTTGGATGTGCAGCGTCTTTCCGTCAAATAGGACATGATCCTTTGTGATCTCCTGATTGTGAAGAACCTGTATGGGGAAAGAGTTCCCCAAATACAAGAAAGGTTCCCCATGATCATAGACCTTCTCCTGCGGTCCATTCAGACGATCCTTCATTTCCTTCGATTTCTGCAGGATCACATCCCACTTATCCTCCAGCAGCCGGATCACCGATTCATCCGGGGTCCCTTTAGGTGCATGGACCTCAATATGTCCGTAGCCATCCAGATAGATGCCGATCGTACTACGGTTCTTATATATAATCTCAAATTGTATGGTCACACCAGAATAAGTATGGTTCATCTTTTATTCCCTGTATCGGATGGCCAATCCTTTTAAGAAATTCCTCGCATAACGGTCACCGCACACTCTGTAATTATTGTGGCCTTCCCTTCGCAGAATCGCTCCTAATTCGCCTTTTGTGATCACCACTCCAGCCAGATCCAAGATCTCTATCATATCCTCACTTGTGAAAGAGAGGGCGATCTTTACCTTCTTTAAAAGAAGATTATTGACATGCTCATACGTCAATACCGGTCGATCCGGCTGTCCCGGTTTTGGTCCTCTTTTAAACGTAATGAATCCGTTTAAAAAAGACTCGTACATTTCATCATCGCATGGGATATGGTCTTCATCCTCAAGCATATCTTCATCCAAGTCTTCACTATCTTTTGATTTGGTGAGCACCTTCAGCACTTCTTCCTTTGAGAGCTCAATGCCTCCAAGCTTAAAGATCTCTACCATTTCTGTATTTTTGATATCGAGTGCATACCGTAATCGGATTAATATATCGTTATTATTTAGGTTCATTTGTCAACCTCCTGAGATTTTCCTAACACTAAAACAATAGCTTACCACTATAAGGACTTGTTTTATAGTATGACCTGGATGAAAAAGAACCTTACCTGATGACAGATAAGCTTCTTCTCTACTTGCCTGTCTTCATCCGGATTAGTGAACCGATTCAGCCATCCCTTGCCCCTTAACAAATTTAGCAAAGACAAAGCGAATGAACGGCCCCATGATGACAAGCTGCAGAGGAAGAGCAAAGATGAAATTTTTAGAAACAATCGGAATGTAGTTTTCAACTAATGTACTCTCTCCCAGGCCTTCAAAAAAATACGTCATTCCCAGTCCAAATAGCGACATCATACAAACCATCCCCACCACCATAAAAAGGGAAGTGAACAGGATCACATACAAACTCTTGGATTTGTCGAATGGCAAAGAGAACACCATCTTATGCGCCACCGGTCCGACAATAAATAATTCCAATAGTAAAGCTACGATAAAGCCCAGGATCAGTTGAGCAAGGATTCCTGTCAAAGGTATAGTGCCAAGCATCTTATTGATCACTAAATTATAAAATGTCATGACCACCACCATCCCTACGCACATCATCATTCCAAAATAAAGATTTTCCTTCTTCGTTGTTGGCAATTTCCATCATCCCTTCTTTTGAACACCTAGTCATTATAGCGATTGAGGGATAGGCTGCATAAGTGAACATTTCGTGAACGTTTTGATGACCGAGGGAGAGTATAATCCTTCATATAAAAGAGGAAATATATTAGGGTAGAATGAGCGATTTACATGCTATATAATGGAATCCAGGAGGTGATATCAATGGAAAAGCAAATGATAGAAATTTTATTAGATCTACAAAAAGATTTTAAAGAGTTTCGGGGTGAGCTAAAGGAGACTATATTGGATGTTAGAAACATCAGTAACGATTTGAAAGAGACTCAAGCAGACGTAAGAAACATCAAAGAAACGGTAAAAAGAATTGAAGCATCACAAACAGAAGATGTCATTGCTTTGCTGAAAATGACCAAACAGAACTCGGAATCTGAATTTCTCTATTTGAATAAAAGACTAACAGAAATCGATAAGCGTGTATTCAATCTTGAAAATCGGGTTGAACGTTAATGTTCTTTGTAACGATGCGGAAGCGATCAAGAACCCATCAATCATCCTTACCCCATCTATCTATCAACATGACCCCTCCTGCTATATCTACATTTTTTCTATTCATGTTTTAATAAGTCAATCTCTACTTTAAAATATTCCTTTACTATTGCTCCAGTCTGTAATGCTTCACCTTCACAGTTTAATCCTGTTATACTTTACCTTACCTACCATAAAACTGAAATGAGTGATGTCATGATAACCTCGTATGAGAAAATAAATCTCTCTGGAAACAAACTGGCTGAAGTTTATCTCCATAAAACACCGGACAAACGATTTATCGTATCGATACCTACAATCCATTGGTCTGCAGAATTTAATCAAAAGGATGACATTAGCATTCAAAATACAAAACTTCAATCCTCACTTAATTTTCATATGTTCCAAGGTGATACAGACGAATTGGTCACAGCTATCGAAAAGTTGGTTCAAAGCCATTCTTAGATACAAGACACAAAACAGCAAACGGTTTATTTGCTGTTTCTTCATGCTTATCAAGAAAGGTCCGTCCCTCAATGCTTTAGTGCGTTGAGGGACGGACCTTCTTTTTAATTAGGAATAAGTGGAAATCTCAGAGTGACTGTTGTACCAGCTCCCGGATCGCTGTCAAACTGTATGCTCCCGTTGTATTTCTCCACAATGTTGAAGCAAATCATGAGACCCAGGCCGGTTCCTTTACTTTTTAAGGAGTAGAACGGAGTCCCCAGATTCTTCACTTCCTCCTGACTCATTCCACGTCCGTTGTCTATAATTTGAATGCAGACATGGCCTTTTACTTTGGCAGCTATTACCTTAACGGACCCGCTATGCGGGGAGGCTTCGATGGCATTTTTAATTAGATTGATGAATAGTTGCTTAAATTCAATAGAATTGGCCGCTACATGACACTCCATTTCCACGTTGAGATCAATGCCGTTATCATTTAACAGACCGTACATGTTGAGGAGTTCCGTTACATCTTGCAAAATCAGCTCAACATCGACGTTGTCCACCTTCTCCCCTTCATCAGGCTTTGAAACGGACAGGAACTGGGAAATGACATGCTCCGCCGTATCGAGTTCATTCATCATCAGGGCAAAACTCTGCTTCTGGCTTTGACTGAATGCGGGATCTTCCACATGAAATTGAAGAAATCCATTCACGACGGTCAAGGGATTCCGGATTTCATGGGCGACAGCCGCCGCCAGCTGCCCCGTTGTCCTCATCCGCTCCGCCTGCTGCACCTGTTCATAATACAAACGTTGCTTCTGTATTCGAAGGTTTGTTAAATGGAAGATAAAATACAGGAGGATCTGACTGGCCAAAAAGTTCACAACATTCCCTACCAAGTCTATAAAGATGTAAGGATAGTCCTGCCCTTTATCCACGAACCCGATATAACCGAATGTAAACGCAATGAACGCAAAATTGATTAAAAGTGAAAAATAAAAAAGCCTCTTGTCAAAAAAGAGAATTGAAAAAGCAGGAATAAAACAGAGCAAAACAAACTCCGACCAAGTTTCTGGATACAAGTAAAATAACGCGTAAAAATAACCGGTCGACGAAATGACCGTCACATACTTCATCCACGCATTCTCATACCATGGATAAACCAATAGACAGATAGAGATGACCACGATCATCACTCCATGCACGGCAAATCGTGAATTCACTGGATTATCCACCAGCAAACCTGCCAACATCAGTACGATGATGAACGAAACAATCATATAATAGTATTTTTTATGTAATCGACCATGAAATTCCTTCATTAGAAATACTCCCACTAGAAAACTCTATTTCTGTCAATCTATGACAGGACATAGTAACTATCTTACAAAAATCAGGAATAGTCAATATTGGAAATCAATTAAAACTGGAGGGACGGACCTTTACAAGGTCCGTCCCTCCTCAACATGATTAGAAGATTTTAAGTAACTCATCAAATGAATCAATAACTTGCGTATATTCTTCCGCTTCCCCAAAACCATACCGTGCATATATAAATGGAATCCCCGCTTCTTTTGCCGCCTTTTGGTCTCCTTCTGTATCTCCTACGTATACAGGGTCATCTAAATGGTTGCGCTCGATGATCAGTTTAATATTTTCACCTTTTGAAAGGCCTGTCCTGCCGGGATTCTCATAATCGATAAAATGGTTATCCAGTCCGTGATAGTCATAAAACGCCTCGATGTACCCGTCCTGACAGTTGCTCACGATAAACAGCTTGTACTTCTTTGACAGCTCTACAATCACCTCTTCCACATGATTATAGAGACTCCCTCCATGCTTACTTAAGTGCGGGATTTCATGACGGGACAAATCTTTCAGGAGCTGCTCCCGCTCCTCTTCGTTCAACTCAGGGAACAATTTCTTCCCGATTTCCTTCATTTGAAGCCCCATGGTTCCCTCAAGATGCTTCCTTGTTATGCCTTCTTTTAACTGGGTATGTTCGTTGATGACGTTGTTCCATGCTTCCAGAACGGATTCTATTGGGTCCCAAAGCGTGCCGTCCAGGTCGAAGATGATGCTGTCCATGATTGATTCCTCCAATCAGTTTGTTAATTTTTCGACAGGGAAAAAATGTAATTGCATGTAGTATAGCAGAAATTCAGGGGGAAGGGTTATTTCCAAAGTGATCTATGTTACTTAGTCCCCTTTGATCACACACAACAGGAAATTTATGTTAAAATTTATAAAAAGATTAGTAAAGTCATCGCCTATAATGGAGGAAACTTAAATGAGCAAACATATTGAGCTGCATAATTTTATACATGAAAGCTGCAAAGAACTCGACTTCTCTGGTGTCGTCCTTTTCAAACAAGGGACAGAAGTATTATCAGAAAGCGCCCATGACTTTGCGAATCGATCAGATCGCCTTCCGAACACCCCAGGCACACGATTCGGGATTGCTTCTGGAAGTAAGTTATTTACAAGTATAGGGATAGGTCAATTAGTTGAAAAGGGGGGACTCTCTTTTAACACCCGTTTAAAGGATTGTTTGGATATCGACTTTCCTCATTTTGATGACGGCGTGACCATCCACCACCTTTTGACGCATACGTCAGGAATCCCGGATTATTTCGATGAGGAAGTCATGACTGATTTTGAAGAGCTGTGGAAAGAAACACCGGTTTATCATATGAGATCTCTCGGGGACTTTCTTCCATTCTTTCAATCCAGTCGGATGAAATTCACTCCAGGTGATCGATTTCATTACAATAATGCGGGATTCATCCTTTTGGGATTAATCATTGAACAACAAACAGGGAAGTCTTTTACAGATTACATAGAATCTGAGATTTTCCAGAAAGCAGGCATGGACCGTTCTGGCTATTTTTCATTGGACCGCCTTCCTCATAGCACGGCATTTGGGTATATAGAGGACAAGGAAGAAAATACTTGGAGAACCAACCTCTATTCCATCCCTGTAAAAGGCGGGGCGGACGGAGGTGCGTTTATCACAGCATCAGATATGATGAGCCTTTGGGAAGCTTTATTTTCTTATAAACTAGTAAATGAAGAAACGACCAGGAAGCTATTAATCCCTCATGTCCATGTGAATGGAGAGGTGCACTACGGCTATGGAATTTGGATGAATCAAAGAGATGATGAGATCTACAAGTTTCATGTGATGGGGTATGATCCCGGAGTCAGTTTTCGTTCCTCTTATTATCCTCAGCTTGACTTGAAACTGGCGATTCCATCCAATAGAGACTCTGGGCCGTTTGAGGTAACGAAAGCGATTGAGGGATATTTCGGGATCTGAGTATTAAGTTGGGATAAAATTAGCAAAAATTATGATAAATGGAGGGAATACAATGTCTTCAATTGTACTGGGTCAATTCAATAAAGTAAGGGGCTGGACCATTCAGATTTCAGAAAAATTATCGGAAGAAATGGTGAACATTCAACCAGAGGGCTTCAACAATACGATCAAATGGCATTTAGGTCATTTGGTTACGGAAACAGAATACTTCATGTTTGAACTAGCTAAACGTCCCATGAATATTCCGGACCATTACAATGATTTCTTTGCCCCGGGTACGAAACCGGCCAATTGGATAGGACAGGCACCACCATTAACGGAGCTGATCAATGAATTGAAGGATCAACTAAAGCGGGTAAATGAAAATCCATTTGAAACTTTCCATCAGACTTTGGAGAATCCGGTACATGGATTCACAACCATGATGGATGCCGCTTCGTTTTCTGTTTTGCATGAATCGGTTCATATAGGACATATTGAGGCGATGGAACGTGTACTGAAGATCTCTGATTTGTAACATAATTGAAATTAAGATAAATCCCATATATTAACAGATGGCGATGATCGAAGAAAGATCTCGCCTTTTTTTCATTAGTATGTGAACTACTTTGATACTCCGTCATGAGCTTAATATAAATAGCCAATACCTCCCCACATTAAAACACCCAGGGCAACAATGGCTAAGAACAAGTCTAGAAAAGCCGTCTTCTACCTTCCATTCTTTAGATTCATCACCATGCTGTTTCGCTAGAATGACACTCTCTCTTTCTTATCGCATTTAATAAACATATATAAAAAAAGTTTAAAAGGAGAAACTATACTCTTGTTCCCTCCCTTCCCTCCTAATTATTTCAAATGTTCAGGATTCCTCCAATTCTTTGTTTCATAAAAAAAGAGCTTATCCTTTTTTAGAATAAGCTCTTGCTTTATGGTTTACTAAACTTTATTCAGCCGGTGACAACTCGCTCTCCGTCACCCATTTATGATTCTTAACTTCTTCTCCACCTGTCACGGGTGTGAAATCCACCATATATACCGTCATCTCTTCAGCAGATTCAACGGTGGCAGTCGCTCCTTCCATCCCTTTCATATGGTCGGTATCCAAGACGACCTCATCTCCGGATGCATAGGGTTCCTCCCCATGTTCTGCAATTTCTTCATGTATGACCCATTTATGATCTTCCACCTTTTCTCCGCCAGTGGTCGGTGTATAGGTAACGGTATAGACGACGGTCTCATAAGCACCAGTGATCGTGGCTTCGGCTCCCTTCATCCCTTTCATATGGTCATCTTGGATGATGGCTTTGCTTCCTACTGGATATGTCGGATTGGCCGCTTCCTTCAAGCCTTCCGGTACTTCTCCTGAACTGGAGTGATTCATGCCATCATGATCCATCCCGTCCATTTCTTCCTTTTTCTCCTGGTTATTTCCGCCTTCATGGTTTCCTGTATCCTCTCCATTGTTGGAGCAGGCTCCCAATAGGAAAAACAGTGCTGTAACGAGTAACAGGATCGTTTTTTTACTATTACTACTCATGGTCATCCTCCTTTTCATCTTCTCAATAAAGTTTATCCTGTAAAATTGCAATTTATATGGAGAAAGGGAAAAGAATCATGAAGAGTTTATGACAAATGCCATCCGGCTTTCAGGCAGTGTGCATAGTTTTTTCATATTTTTTCGGTAAAATGAAGGAAATGACAAAATGAGGTTTTACCATGAATAAAATTTCAACCAAATTAGCCCTCTACTTTACGATCGCGGTTCTCGTGATGGAAGGGTTATTGATGCTCTATCTACATGACAGTATCATAGATACACGGATCGAAGAGGAGTTTGAATCGATTCTATCCCGGGGAAACAGTCATCGTGATGTGTTAGAAGATCGTTATTCAGAAACGACACTCCATCACATAGCCCTCATGGAATCCAAAACGGAAACGGAAGTCGTGATCACGGATCAAAACCATAATGTCATCATAGGTTCCAGGGAATTAACCGATGGAATGCGTAAACTCATCCAGGTCCCCCCGCAATCCTTGCCCCGTGAAGGAAGGGTGATCGAATCAAACTGGAAGGATATGAATTATTTAGCTACCGTCACATCCTTCGAAAGTGAACGGAACGAAGGATATGTCTATATGTTCAAGAGCGCCGCACCGTTACGGAATCTGATCAGCCAATTGAACAGCCATTTCCTTCTCGCAGGAATACTGAGTCTCATCATCTTAACGGGGATCCATTTTCTCCTATCGAAACTCTTGACACGCCCCTTGTTAAAAATGAAGCAGGCGACGGAAAAATTGAGCAAGGGAAATTTCGAGGTGAAACTCCCCGATCTGGGTCAGGATGAACTTGGGGATCTATCGGATTCCATTCAGAGGCTGGCGAATGATTTAGAAACCATTCAACAGGAGCGTACTGAATTCTTAGCGAATATTTCTCATGAGCTCAGGACCCCGCTGACCTATGTTCAAGGGTATGCCAATGTGGCTCTTCGAGAGGACATCCCGGAAACTGAACGAAAAGTATATTTGAACATCATTCAAGAAGAATCCAAAACCATCCTGACGTTGATTGAGAATTTATTTGAGCTAGCAAAGATTGATGAAAACAATTTCTCCATTCAATCTGAAACCATCGATTCGTGCTCTTTTTTTCAAAAAGTCATAAACAAAGTAGCTCCTGTTTTTAAAAGAAAGGGAATCGATCTCATTTTGACTGTAAAGGAGGGTTTCCCGTTCCAGGCCGATCCCATACGTCTTGAACAAATTGTTATGAACCTATTGGATAATGCCCTAAAACATTCGCCCCCCCATTCAACGACTGAGGTTACGGTTGAGCGAAACGAATCAGGGAATTTGAGCCTCTTGATTAACGACCAGGGAATGGGCATCCCACCGGATGAACTTCCACACGTATTCAACAGGATGTACCGGGTGGAAAAATCACGTTCCAGGGAATTTGGTGGATCAGGTCTCGGCCTATCCATTGTGAAAGAACTGGTGGAAGCACATGGTGGTCATATCTCTATACAAAGTGAACGAAACAAAGGGACATCAATCAACATTATTCTGTGACGCTTGGAGGTCAGTCTGGTGAATACCATATTATTAATCGATGATGAAAGCAGGATGCTGAATCTACTGGAGCTTTATCTAAAGCCTCATGGATATATATGCAAAAAGAAAAATAATGGTTATGAGGCCATTCAGGCTGTTAAGAAACATTCTATTGACCTGGTCATTTTAGATGTCATGATGCCTGAGCTGAACGGCTTTCAGACCTGTGAAAAAATCAGGGAGTTTTCAAATATCCCGATTATCATGTTGACGGCAAGAGGGGATAAGGAAGACACCATTAAAGGCTTAAACTCCGGGGCTGATGATTATATCACGAAACCGTTTGACGAAGGTGAACTTGTCGCACGTGTGAATGCTCAATTCAGAAGGATTAACCAATATGACCAAGTAGAAGAGCATCACTTGACCAGAGGGGCTTTTACGTTGGATGGAGACTCCTACACGTTAAAATATGAGAATGAAGTCAGCCCTCTGACGTTAAAAGAATACAAAATCCTGCACTCCTTGATGAAGAACACAGAACGGGTATACACCCGGGAACAGCTTCTTCTCATGGTATGGGATATCCATTCCACGACCGATATCCGAACCGTGGATTCACATATCAGGAACTTAAGGGAAAAACTGAAGAAAGCAGGTTTCCCCATCGAACATCATTTGAAGACGATATGGGGCATCGGCTACCAGTGGAAAACATAAAAAAGATCAAAGGCACCTTGTCCTTTGATCTTTTCTTATGTTCATACCTTTAGGCGATTTTCATACATTCTGCTGCACATTTGATGCAAGCATCGGCACATGCCTGACAATGATCATGATCATGCTTCTTGCATTCTTCCCCACATGCTTCACAAATCGCAGCACATACACCAGCGAGTTCCGATGCAAATGGTGTTCCTCTTACTAAGGATTGTTCTAAGTATGCACACATATCCGCACATTCCCGATCGTATCGGATACATTCTTTCATCATGTCGAGGTCTTCTTCCTTTAAACAAGAATCATAACAATGATTACAAGCCACCATACATTCATGCAGGGCGTTGATTGCTGATTGGTATTTTTCGTGTGACAAAGTGAACTCCTCCTTTAAGATTGTGTATTCCCTACACGTTTACTATATCCCGTTCATCTGGCAATAAACGGATAAGTTGAATATATTTAATAAGAAAGAAGTTTAGTTTCATTTGCATGTTTTTTGCAAAAATAGCGGGTAAACAAGGTCATCTTGGAAGCGCGCCCCTTGTATTAGGCAGGGGAACACCCCGGTTTATCCGTTATAAAAAGGGACGGACCTCATGCTTTCTTATGGAAGCACAAGGTCCGTCCATTCTTTTGATTAACCGCCCCTTTTATGGAATAATGAATAAATGCTCGTTCCATTAGTCCAAGAAACCAATGGAAGACCGGAAGGATGGAGCCTTTACTTTCATCCCATACATATACTATTTTCTATTCAAATCATGGAGGTATGAATTGTTGTTTGCACAAATCACTGAACGGAAGAACATAAGTTTCAAACATCTTTTTGTCTACATCATCCTCGCACTATGTGTTGCCGTTTCACTCTATTTCGTCTATCACAATCATGAATGGTATGATCGACCGATTGCCGAAGTGATTAGTACCAAGATTGTGGAAACAACGGAGATGGAGGATATGAATGGAAATAAGGATAAGCTCTACTCCCAGCAAATCGTAGCTGAGCTGAAGAACGGGGATCAAAAGGGTGAGACAATCCTTTTAACCAATGAATATTCTTCCTCAGGGGCAACAGATCAGGAATATCACCCCGGGAATGCATTGTTTGTAAGCATCGACTCCCCTTCATCCGGGTCCACGGAGCTGACCGGGAACATAGAAGACGTCAAACGGGATACATACATGATGATCATCGGTTGGGTTTTTATCCTTCTCTTATTGGTGGTCGGGAAGAAGCAGGGGCTGTTTTCACTGATCACCCTTGGAGTCAACGCCGTCATCCTGTCCTATGCCCTGGACATTTACCTGAACTCAGCTGATATAAGCCTGTTGGTGGTATGCAGCATCGGGGTGATTATATTTACCGGCATATCCCTTTTATTCGTCAATGGCTTTAATGAAAAAACGTATGCAGCGGTTGTCGCGACCTTGATCGGAACGTTCATGACACTCTTGATTGCTTATGTTGTGGTAGGATTCACCGCTGGTAACGGCCTCCGTTACGAGGAGATGCAATTCCTGACCCGTCCATATGAAATGGTGTTCATGGCAGGGATACTCGTGGGGTGTTTGGGAGCGGTGATGGATGTCGCCATCACTCTATCGTCTTCCATCTTCGGACTGTACGAGAAGAATCACGACATCCCAATCAAAGCGTTGAGGAAGTCGGGGTTCGATATCGGCAAGGACATCATGGGAACGATGACGAATATTTTGTTCTTCGTCTATATCAGCGGAGCTATTCCCATGCTCATTTTGTTTTTCAAAAATGCTTCCCCACTGGGATTCACCCTTTCCATGAATCTTTCACTGGAAATGGCGAGGGCACTGACCGGGGGAATCGGCATTGTACTGGCGATCCCGATCGCCATCTATACATCCATCTTTTTTGTCAACCGAAAGAAGGCTAGGTTATGACTGTACAACTGTATCTCGCAGCCATCCTTTTCATCTTAATGATCACGATTGGTGGAAAAAAAGGTGCTCGGTCCTTTGTCGCCTTATTTCTGAACTTCGGCGTGCTTCTTTTCACCATCATCTTGATGAACGATCCGAATATGAATCCGATTATCCTGACGCTGATCGCCTGCACTCTGATCAGCTGCATTTCCCTGTTTTTCATCAGTGAGATCAACATCAAGACGGTGACAGCCTTTCTTTCGACGATCATCACCACCGGCTTACTGCTCTTCTTCATCCTGATGTTGACCGATCAGGCGATGATCCAGGGATTCAGTGAAGAGGAGACCGAGGAACTCGGGGCGCTATCCCTTTTTGTCGGAGTGGATTTTGTGAAAATCGGGGCTTCCATGATCATCATGAGTACGATCGGCGCCATCATTGATTTATCCATCTCGATTTCCTCGCCTATGCGGGAAATCGCTTATCATAATCCCACCATCAGCAAAAAAAATCTATTCACGTCGGGGCTGAGCATTGGCAGGGATATCCTCGGAACCAGCACGAATACACTGTTTTTTGCTTTCTTCGGAGGATATATGGGCCTGCTGATCTGGTTCAAGGACCTATCCTACTCGATCGGGGAAATCGTGAATTCCAAAGTATTCAGTTCCGAAATGATTTTCATCGGTTCTGCGGGAATTGGCGTCGCCCTTGCGATTCCGGTTACTTCCTGGATCACGGCTTATTATTTGGTGAAGCGGAGAAGCGGGTCGAGGGACAGGATTGAACGTTGAATAAAATTTTTTATAAAAGAAGCTAACGGCCCGTAGTATAGGTTGTTAGCTTCTTTTCCTTTTGTCGAAAAATCACAGTTGACGAACCGATTCTTTCACGTCATCTAAAGGATATGGTAAGATAGCACATAAACTGATGAGACTTTAGGAGAATGACCATGAAAAAGACAATCGACCATATCGGGGTAGCAGTCAGAAACATTGAAGATACCATCCACTTCTACGAGAATGTCCTCGGGGCTAAACTGATCGACCGCTACAGAAGTGATGCCAAGGGTGTCGAAAGTGAGATTGCGATCATGGAGGTGGACGGCGCCAGAACCGAATTATTTGCGCCGACGAATAATGATACGTCCCCGATTGCCAGGTTCATTAAGCAAAAAGGTAAGGGGGTCCATCACATCGCCTATCGTGTGGATGACCTTGATGCCGCTCTCGAGGAACTGAAGCTAAAGGGGATCCGCACATTGGAGGATAGTCTTCGCATCAACAAGCATGGCAGAAGATTGATCTATTTGAACCCTGCTGATACAGAAGGCACGATTATCGAGTATTGTGATTATCCGGATGGGGAAAATATCTAACCACACAAAAACGCATTGGGCTCAACTTGAGTTCAATGCGTTTGTTTGTCAATAAGCCCTCGTCTTTAATCTATTGATTGGAACTGGGAAGGCCGTGGAATCAGGAATGAGACCAGGTTATCTACACACTTAAAACGTCCTTCCCTGTTCAAGTCTCGTTCTCACATGAATCCCTATTCCGAATAAAAATACCCCCGACCTGCCTCGGCAGCCTCCGCATCCGCCTTCGTCACATGAACCGTCCCCCTAGGATGCTGAGGCGGAGCATAAATCGAATAAAGTTTAATCGGCGTATTACCCGTATTAATCAAATTATGCCACGTACCAGCCGGGATCACGATCGCATAATCTTCCTTCACTTCTCTTTCAAAGGTTAAGTTATCCTGCCGGTCTCCCATCCGGACGATTCCCTGACCTTGCTCCAGACGCAGGAATTGATCCAGATTCGGATGATTTTCCAACCCGATATCTTCTCCCGGATTAATACTCATCAATGTCACTTGCAGATGCTCTCCCGTCCAAATGGCGGTGCGGAATGTGTCATTTTGAACCGTTGCCTCGTCGATATCCACGACAAACGGTGCCGGACCATAATCCATCGATGTCATCCGACTGTCCTCATCCGCGCCAAGCACACTCAAGCGCCTCGCATGCTCCCATTCATCCTTACATGCATTCGAGAACACCTCATACACAGGTTGATGCTGGGCCTGCAAGCATCCGACACGGAACTGTTCATAATCTGCCAATTCCGCTTCATATCCTCTCTGCAGTCCCTCCTGGTAAGAACAGAATGGAACACTCTCAACCTGATAAACGGGCTGACTTCCCGTAAGCGAAGTATATAGATTGGTCAGTTGCCACCAGTGACGCTGTTCGTCTTCCATCAGTTGAAGAAGTTCATACTGGTGGTATTGATTCGGGGCTGCATCGGCTAATCGGCTGTACAGATCGACTGTTGCCGCTTTTCCCCTGATTCCGTCGAAAAGGATTTCAGCAATTGGCTGATTCGCTTCCTCCCCGGTTCTTGCCATGGGGTCTGTATTCGCATAAGGCTGATATGAATATGTCATCGGAACATTGTACATGCTGCTCATTCCCTTCAGATTTTTACCAAGATATCCTATGTAAGTGCCAGGTAAGTGTGCACATACCTATTTGAACGGATCGACGTTCAAGAGATTAACAATCTATCAGCCGGGTATAGTAAATCAGTGGATCGATTTGGAAAAATATAGTGAATGAGGTAATCATCATGCACTGCTGGTATTTTCCGTTCCTGGTCGGGATCTTCACCTTTCTCGGACTGTTCCTGGTTGAAAAGTGGATTTTTCGTTTATCCTCCCCTAGAGTGCAAGGATACTCCTTGGCTATTTGATAATTTATTTGATTAAGAGAAAGCCGGAGAATTGGTCCCTTTCAGGAAACGACTTCATTATCGATGGACCTCCTGTGTTAAAATAGAGAAAATTCGATCAACAAAGAAAGGAAGCTGAATCCATGTTACCGTCAGAACTAAGAAACCGCATCCGAAATGGGGAGCACCGATCACATACGTCCGGTGTGTGCCAGGATTATGTCCAGACCAATCTAGTCGTCCTGCCTAAGGAATACGCCTCTGACTTTTTACTTTTCACCACACGGAATCCTAAATCCTGCCCGATTGTCGAAGTGCTGGAAGCTGGTGAATTCGAATCGACGTATGGGAAAGATTCCGACATCAGAACGGATATCCCCCTCTATCACGTGTATGAGCATGGTGAATTGGTGGAAAAGAAAACGCGGATCGATGATGTCTGGCGAGATGATTTCGTCGCTTTTCTCATCGGGTGCAGCTTCACGTTTGAAAGTCAGCTGATCAAGGGAGAGATCCCTTTGCGGCATATCGGGGAAAATAAGAATGTTGCCATGTATAAGACGAATATCCAGACGGAGAAATCCGGTGTGTTCCAAGGTCCAATGGTCGTTTCCATGAGGCCGGTCCCTAATCACCTGGTACAAAAAGCAGTAGATATCACCTCATTATTCCCTAAAATGCACGGGGCTCCTGTCCATATCGGTGCCCCGACAGAAATCGGCATCGGGGATATCACCCGGCCCGATTATGGTGATTTTGTCGGCATCAAGGATGGAGAAACACCGATATTCTGGGCTTGCGGCGTGACACCTCAAGCAGTGGCCTTGCATGCAAAGATCCCCTTCATGATGACCCATGCCCCTGGTCATATGTTCGTCACGGACTGGAGCAATGAGGAGTATCTGAAGGAAGGAAAATGAGGGACGGACCTCTAAGAGGTCCGTCCCTCATCCCGTTACAACAGGGAATGATAGAGTGATCGTCGTACCTTGATATTCCTTACTTTGAACGTTTACCGTACCACTCATCGCATCAACCAATTGAAAGACTGTCATCATACCTAGACCCGTGCCTTTTGATCCTTTCAGGGAAAAGTAGGGCTCGCCAAGGCGGGTGACTTGTTCATCGGTCATCCCGATTCCCGTGTCGTTGATCGCAATCAACAACCGACCCCTTTCTTCATAGCTGATGACACTCAGTGCTCCGCCTGACTCCATTGCTTCGATGCCATTTTTCAGAACATTGATGAGGACTTGCAGAAGCTTGTTGGAGTCCCCCATTATGGTATGAGTATTGGATAATTCGACATCCATCGTAACTCCTTTTTTGAGGGCAAGGGGCATGATGATGTCTTTTGATCGCATGATTTCCATGGTTACATCCAGCTTCTTTTCTTCTTCTGGATGGGGCTTGGCAAAGGATAAATAATGATTGATCACTTCCGTCGCCCGGTCGATTTCACTGACAGCCACTTTCGATAATTCGGTATTGGTCGAAGGATTTGCTGGATTTTCATTGATTAATTGCAGAAAGCCTTTGACCGTCGTCAAGGGGTTTCTGATCTCATGACTGATGCTTGCTGCCAGGTGGCTGACGACCTGCATCTTTTCATATTTAATGGATTCCAATTGAAGAATCACGGTGAGCCTGATCATCTCACAAAGGTACAAGACAAGGAAGGTAGATACCGTCAGAACTCCAGAATAAATAACGAACGCCAGATAATCCTTAAAATCAAAGAACAACGAAGGGATCAGTAGGCCAAGAATCGAGTAACAGAAGGAAAAGAGGGTAAACCAGTACACTCTGATCCTCCACGGCTTTTCAGATAGTTTCGGAGACAGATAGTAGATTACAACACTTGATAGGATCGTGAGGAGGATCGTGACAATCAATCCATGCACCATAAACGGGACCCGGACGGCGATCATCGTGACGGCCAATCCAAGCAGGACCTTTCTTCCCCCGTATATCCCGCCAATTAAAAAAGGAATGAAACGTAAATCATAAAGGAAACCACTATGTAATTGGTGCGATAGCAACACACTCAGAATGATCGATCAGCACCATATTGGTGAGAAAAACTTGGAAGGGCCCCATATGAGCTTTATTCAAACTATGCTTCGATAAATGATAGAAGTTTACTAATAAGACAATGATCAGAATGACAAGGAGGTTGATCAGTAATCCGTTAAATAACGCTGAATGGTTCATCATGTAAGCCTCCAAAATTTCAAGTCTTTGGTCGAATGCAGATGAGGTCCGTCCCTCTTATGGATTCACTTTAAACATCCCTGTCATATTCGGTGAGTAATCCTTGAAATCGTATTTTTCATAGAAAGCTTCCTTTCCTTCTGAAGCGAACAACCCCACGAAGGCCTTACTGGGGGCGTGTTCTTTGATGTAGCGCATCAAGTCATCCATGATTTCCTTCCCGATTCCCTTATATTGATAGTCGGGACGGACCACCACGTCCTGAATGTAGAAATAAATAGCACCATCTCCTACGATCCTTCCCATCCCGATCACTTCATTCCGGTCCTTCACCATGACAGAGTAAACCGAATGAGCCAGCGAGGCCTCGGCAACGTCAAAATTCATATATTCTTTCCATCCTACACTTGAGCATAAGGTTACGTATTCATCCAGGGTCGGGGTTGTATTAGGCAGCATTTCATACTGTTTCATGTGGATCCTCCAATAAATAGATATTTCTAACTATGCGATGTTTAATAGTTCGATAAAACGTCTCAAAAATCCTCCTATTGGAGACCAAGGCGTGATACAGTTCCTGCGTTTCTTTCGACCTTTTAAAGTAAAAACCCGACTTCTGCTTTAACCAGGAGTCGGGTTTTTCACCTACTAGATTTCACTTTCATACCTTTTAATTTTCCGATTTATTTTCTTTAGATTTTCTTATCTTCCATTTGCCGGAGTATGTTTTTTTCCTGCTCCCGCATCATGTCTAACCTATGAGGGATCGTGTGGTTCCCTTCCATCGTCCCTTACGACACATGATCAATCGTCTTCCCGCCAATTTCAGCTTCCCTGCCAAACAGTCTTGAATACACTCCTGTTTGATTCAGAAGCAAATCCGCATGTTTTCCTTCTTCCACAATCCTTCCATCCTCCAGCACCACAATTTTATCCGCAGAAAGAACCGTTGATAATCGATGGGAAACGATGATGATTGTTTGATTCTTCCCTGCTCTCATCACCGCTTCGTTGATCTTGGTTTCTGTGATTGGATCCAGTGCCGAACTCGCTTCATCAAGAATCAAAATCGGAGCGTCCTTTAAGAGCGCTCTAGCCAGCGATAAACGCTGTTTCTGCCCTCCTGATAGCAGGCTTCCCCTTTCCCCGACTGCGGTATTGAGTCCGTCCGGCAGGGTGTCCATGAGTTCGCCCAAGCCGCTATCTTCCAGTGCTTTCAAGAGCTCTTCATCCGTCGCTTCCCGCTTTCCGATGCGCAGGTTTTCTGCGAGTGTCCCGCTTCTTAGCATCACATCCTGGGTCACAATGGCCATTTGCGAACGGAGCCACGCTGTATCCCATTCCCGGATATCCTTGCCGTCGACTTCAATTCGTCCGACTCCTGTATCGTAGAGCTTAAATAGCAGATCGACTATCGTCGATTTTCCCGACCCACTCGGACCGACCAATGCCCATTTCTCCCCGGCACCAATGGAAAATGACACGCCTTTCAACACATTTTCCTCCTTCCCCGGATAAGCAAATGCCACGTCCTGGAGGCGGATGCTCCCGCTTGCCCGTTCACCACGCAATCCTTCTGACACCTCGGCTTCAGAAACTTCCTCAGAAAGCAGGATTTCAGAACGATCCAGTGCCGGCCCCGTCCTCCTGACAGAAAGCCAGTTCCGGAGCAGTTTCTGCATTTCATTCGCCGCAATGGTCACGAGTCCTCCGGCCGTCAGCATCTGTCCGCTCGTCAGCCCTTTATTCCATATCAATAGAGTACTGATTAAGTACACAAGCCCCAAAGCGAATCCGTTGTAACTAGCAATCACCACCACCGACTGCATTCTTGCTTTTAGTTCCTTGACCGAGTGCTGAACGAAGGTATCCCGGATGGAGATGACACTTTCCACTTCACTTTCAGAGACTCCCATCACACGCGACAGGTGAATCCCCGTCACCGATTCTCTTAATCTCTCCAGGTATCTCGACGCTTCTTTTCTTGCATCAGCAGAAGCAGACCTTGTTCTTGCCCCCACATAATTAGAAGTCCAATAGAAAATCACGCCAAGGACAACACTAGTAATCATCAAGTAAGGATGAATCCATAACAACACCAGGCTGTAAATGAAGACCCCCTGCACGCTCGCCATGAACGTCGAGCCTTCCCACGCCAGGAAATTATGGAGCGTATCCGGATCATCCGACACCCTCGCAAGCATTTCCCCTGTGGAATTATGGTGATAAAACGAATACGGGATGATCTGCAGATGACGGAACAACCTCAACTTCTGCCAATTCGTCACAGTCTTCGCGGTTTGGTGACAGAAATATTCGTCGATCACCATCATGACAAGATCCAATACCGCTGATAATATTAGGAGCCACATGAGACCCCAAAGCCAATTATAGTTTTCATTCGGGAGGATCGTATCAACTAGCCAGCTGAGGGCGAGTGTCGGGATCAGGGCAGAGAATACCTGACTGATCGCAATGACGATGGAGTCTGCTATTACCCACTTTTTATAGGGACGAAGGAAGCTAAGCACCCTTCGTCCGTCACGATTCTTCACTTGGGTGGTTGTCATCCGATCATCTCCTTTTCAAGCTCGCTGTATTGGGCTTTGTATAATTCATAATACTTGCCCCTCATGAGGAGCAGCTCTTCATGCGTTCCTTTTTCAGCCACCACTCCCTGATCGAGAAGGATGATCACATCGGCATTCCTCACCGTGACGAGACGGTGGGCGATCGTGATCGTCGTCCGGCCCGGGATCAGCTTCTCTAAGGATGCCTGCACCCGTTCTTCCGTTTCCCCGTCCAGGGAAGAAGTCGCTTCATCGAAGATCAGCACAGGCGGCTGTCTCAAGATCGCACGGGCAAGGGCAACGCGCTGTCGTTGACCACCTGAAAGCTTCAAGCCCCGCTCCCCGACGACCGTTTCATATCGCTCGTCCAGGGAATCAATCAATTCCTTCAAGCCCGCAGCTTCCACAGCCCTCTCCAATTCCTCCATTGTTGCATCTGTTTTTCCGTACAACAGATTTTGCCGGAGCGTGCTGTTCAATAGGAAGGTTTCCTGAGACACCACCCCAACCTGCTGGCGAAAGCTGTTCCGGTTGTATTCTAATAGATTCTTATCATCGATCATCACGGAGCCCTGCTGAGGTTCATACAGCCCCAATAAAAGCTGGACCAGGGTACTTTTTCCTCCGCCGCTCGTACCGACGATCCCGATGTGATTCCCCTGATTCAATGATAAGGAAACGCCTTTCAAGACCGGCTTATCACTTCCAGGATACGAAAACCATAGATTCTCCAAGTCAATCTTTCCTTTTACCGGACCAAAAGAAGGAAGTTTCTCCTCATGTTCTTCCGGTAAATCAAAATATTCATAGATTCGTTGCAGGGCCGGAATCGCCTGCTGAATCGTCAAGGCATGCTCCGCCATGGACCTGACCGGCAGAAACATGATGGGGATGAAGCTCAGGCACGCAACGAGGGTTCCGACCGTGATCGTCCCGTCCCAAATCGCCCATCCACCGATCAGCATAACGACACCAGGAGCTGCGATATTGAATAGGTTCCCCAAGCGCCAATTCACCTTCCCGATGAGGGCCGCCCGAATCGAGAACTGCTTCCAATCCGAGAGCTTCTTCTCTTGGGTTCCCACTTCTACATCCTGTGTCTGATAAGTCCGCACCAATCTCACACTCTCAATGCTTTCCTGCAGATGCTGATACATATCAGCACTCATCTCACGCTGGACCGCGCTCATCTTTCGCATCTTCTTCCCTAATGTAAAAGAAGGAACGATATAAATCGCAAATACGGCAAACATCACGATGGCAGCAGGCCAGAATAAAACAAACACCGTGGAAAAGGCCGCAATTGCACCTACAACCTGCTGGAGGATACGGGGAACAACCGTATTGTTCAGATTCTGGATTGATTCCACATCATGAGTCAGACGGAAGAGCATATCTCCCCTCGGTGTCTTTGAAAAGAACGACATCGGCGTCCGGTGTAGCTTTCTGAACGCACGGATCTGCATATCTGTAATCACATCGAGCCCGATTTTCACCTGCACATATTCCTGCATCGTTTCAAACAGGGACTTTCCTAAGTACGCACCGAGAATCCCGGCCACGACCCAGACTAAGAAATTCAAGTCCCCACCAACGATCACATCATCCACCAACCGCTTCACTAGAATCGATGGCACGATCGTAAAGAGCCCGCCGATGATGGAAAACACAAGAGCCACTAATAGCTTCCGCCAATAAGGCTTAAAATGATTTAGAGTTGTTTTTAATAAGTTCATGATTGACCCCCTCACAAAATTATATTTTATACCTATTTTTTATAATATTCACTATAATTCGAATAGAGTGAGGGGACCCTTCGATTATGTAGAGAACAGTTTCCCTTCTAAAGCATTTATATATCGTTCTGCAGATCGTTGGACCGCTTGATCGGCATCTTTTTCTATCACCCGATGAAAGGCATTATACAGCTTGTGGAAAGATAAAGGCTTTACTTTTTCAGCCATTTCCTTCACTTTACCTGCCGGCAGGGGAATGAAATTGGGATAGCTGTACATGAAGCTGACCCAGTCCGTATCCGCCACCACCTGGATGATATCTCCTGTCAAGAGAACCCCTGTCTGACTCCAGTGAAGGACCGCTCCTCCTTTGAAATGCCCACCGAGACGGTGCAGTGAAATCCCTTCGCTCAACGTCAGCTCTTCCCCGTCCCAAAACCTGATCCTCTCTCCCGGTTCCATGACCCAGGCCTGGTCATCCCGATGAAGATAAACGTCCGCATCAAACCGGTCAGCCCACTCCAGCTGTGCAGAGTAATAATGCGGATGGGAAACCGCGATTGCATCGATGCCGCCCAACTCTTCAATGGTCCGGATCGTCACTTCATCCAGATACGTGACACAGTCCCATAAAACATTGTAGCCGCCAGTCGATATCAGGTAAGCCGTCTGTCCGATGCCGAATTTCGGCGTAGTGGTGATGCTGTACAGTCCCGGTTCTTCTTGCAGAATGGTATTTTGATAGATTCCTCTCCAGATCATTTCATCGAGAGTCGTCCAGCTTTGACCATCTGGATTGACATACTGACGTTCTTCCTCACAAATGGGGCATCTTTCAGGTTCTTCCTGACTCTTAGGGTATTGGGTTCCACATGTTGAACACACATATTTGTTCATCGTAAATCTCCTCCTTTTTTTATTAACCACTTCTTTTATTCTATTCCATTTTCTAGTAATCCTCTTCCACCGAATGGTCAAATGTATTCTACGACTTTAGAAGGAGAAGGTGGTTGACTCCCTGTATGGTAAATTCTTAAGAAAAAAGAAGCTACCGACCCAATAAAATGGATCAGCAGCTTCTTTATAGTTGGAATTGAGGGATAGCATTAAAACGCTGTTTATATTTGCGCACTAAATGAAAAGGTGTGAAGAATCCCGCTCTTCAGCTCCTTTTCATGACGTTCACTTTATACCCTCTGCAAGCTCCCTTATGGAATTCAACTTGGTGGTCAATTCCAAGAACCACTCTTGATCACCCGTTGCAAGCGCCAGGTCAATCAGGTACTGGATTTGTTCCTTGTTTTTCACATTCGCTTCTGGTATTTTTTTCACCTGTTTGCTCAATAGGGGGATGGTACTGCCTTCAATGGTTTTATTATCACTGGTCACAACTTTGGCTTTTACGGTTGTGCCTTGGATATCAAGGTTCTCAATGTATCCGATGATTAATTCACCTGAGTGTGATTTACCCTTGATCCAATCTCCCGTTTTTAAGATTGATTGATTGTCTGACATCATCCTTATTCACCTTCTTATAAAAAATTTCAACTGAACTGTAATATTTTAAATTACATTTAAACCAGAAAAAAGCTGTCTCCCAGCCTTCTTCTATTTTCCTTCATTGATCAAATCGACAATATCTTTGATGGTGTATTGCTTTAAATAGTCCCCCAGTTTTACTTCTGCACCAAGGAAAATGTGAAAAAGAACGCTTTTCATATTGGCCCCTACCACACACTCTTCATTAGAATCCGTGCATTTCGGCTGCAGTGAGCCTTCAGAGGTGATCTTATAGATATCCCAAAGATTGATCTCTCTTAACTCCCTGACAAAGATAAATCCACCGCCCGTTCCTTCTTTTGATGTGATAAATCCTTGTTTTTTTAACAAACTCAGGACTTTACGAATGCGGACTGGATGGACCCCGGCACTTTCTGAAATCGCATCACTTGTCGACATGCGATCTGCCTTCAGTGCCAGGTACGTTAAACTGTGAATGGCTAAAGTAAAGTCGCTATTCATGGCCTGCCTCCTAAATCAAAAGCGCTTTGTGACTCTTACTGTAATTTTACATATTACAGTTTAAATAGTCAAGAATACCGCATGGGATACGTGCTCCTAGTTGGCCATTTTTTGCAACTCTTTGTATGAAAAAGTACGAACCTTTCTCGGAAGAAAGCTGCGGATTTCTTCGTCGTTATAACCAACCTGCAATCTTTTTTCATCCAGAATGATGGGTCTCTTCAGCATTTGTGGATTCTCTCTGATTAATGTATATAAATCCTGGAGTGGCAACGAATCAACGTCTACATTTAATTCTTGGAAAGCCTTTGATTGAGTGGAAATAATATCTTCTGTTCCATTTTCCGTAAGGCGAAGAATCGATTTGATCTCGTCAGGTGTCAACGGTTCTGTCAGCATATTTCGTTCCACATATTCGATTGAGTGTTCATCAAGCCATGCTCTTGCTTTACGGCAGGATGCGCAGCTCGGTGTCAGATATAAATTGACCATTATTTACTCACTCCTTCTTAATTGTAATAAAAAAAGTAACAGTTTCCCTAAAAAAATTTGTTGTCTTTTGGATACACTGTAATAATATAATTTACAGTTTGGTTTGTCAACTATCTTTTTTCAAAACAAAGAACCCTTCCCGGCTAAAGGAAGAATTCCACCTCTACAAAAAGTAGAAATTATTTTTACCATTTACCTGAATAATCATTTTATCTACAATTAATCATTCATCAAGGTTAAGGCATTGAACTCACAACAAAATAAATTCCCACAGTCATGATCATCAAAAACACCATCCACCAATTAGATATAACCAATATCTTTCTTAACATCATGACATCATCCAGCTGTTTTTGAATGAGGAACCCTAAAGCTACCGACGTAATCCAAAATGTCGTTCCAACCGTTGAAAACAAGTACCCTGAGTTCATGATCCACAGAATAAAAATGATGGTATGTACCAGGATGATAAAGAAAGCTATATTTTTTAAACCTATCTCTCCTGACCTCATTGGTTATGTCCGGTGGAAAGTGGATCCGCCCCAACCTGAACCGAACCGTTCCCCTTCACCCGCTTCAACATCGCCACGATCAGAAAGCTGACGATCACCAGTAAGAGCCAAGAGCTCACCTTCCCTAGATGAACGAGACTCCAGGCATCGGTTTGATTTGGATATTCCCATGCACCAAAGAACGTGGCGATATTTTCAGCTATCCATATGAAAAATCCGATGAGCACAAATGAAAGGGCAAGTGGCATGCGGTAACGGATTCCGCCCACTTCGTACAGGACCCATGTCTGCCAAAAGACGATCAGAACGAGTCCCGATAACCACCAGCGAACGTCGATCCAGTAATGGTGGGTGAAAAAATTTAAATAAATGGCAGCAGCAAGAGGGAAAACGATTAAAAACCGTGGCCACTTCACCAGTTCCACCCTAAGCCTCCTCCACGCCTGACAAAGATAACTCGCCACACTTGCGTACATGAATCCACTGTACAAAGGCACCCCGAACACTTTGGAATACCCTTCCCCGGGATAAGACCATGAGCCCATATGGACCTTAAAAAGTTCAAGGGCAAGCCCGATGAGGTGAAACAAGGTGATCACCTTGAGTTCATCCCGTGTTTCAAGCCCGGAACGCAGCATCCCCCACTGCATCAGGAGGCAGATGATGAGCAGCCAGTCATACCGCGGCAAGAAGGGCAGCGGGATGACTTGTGTCAAAGCCAAAGAGGCAAAAATGACGACAGGGAACAAACAGGACAGGGCCTGCTCCCAACCAAATCGAACGAGTTGTTTTAATGCTCTCATGATTTTTGCCTCCAAACCCTGTTTATTGAATGTCTTCCTCACTTTGGTATTCTAATAGATCTCCGGGCTGACACTCCAATGCCTTACAGATCGCCTCTAAAGTGGATAATCGAACCGCCTTTGCCTTTCCATTTTTCAATATAGAAAGGTTCGCCATCGTGATTCCAACCCTCTCCGATAGCTCTGTCACGCTCATTTTCCTTTTCGCCAGCATCACATCAATATTGATTATAATCGCCATATTTTCACCTCAGACCGTTAAGTCATTTTCTGATTTTATATCGATGGCATTTTTTAATAGCTTTTGAAGAACTGCCGCAAATACCGCAATTACCAACGGAGCGAAAACAAACATCATCCCGATCAATATGACCCCTGGGGCGTCGTCTTTCTCTCCCATGAGATAGAAGAGAGGCATCCCTGCCACATACACGATCGAGATGGTGGTTGCACAATATTTAATATTCTTTAACGCCTTAACCGATAATTCCGAGAACGCGTTGTTCTTGTCAATATAGCTTAATAGTCTGATCGCCTGATACAAGGCAACGAAAAACGGGATCGCCGATACATACATCACGACTAAGATACCATATATCAAATATGCCAGCTCCGAACCAGCCGAATCCTTCGCTAACCAGGGCAACCCGAATACGCATAAAGCAAGAACCGGGGTTCCTATAAGAAAAACAGCTATTTTCAAAAAGAGTGTTTCTCGTTTCATCAAAAGCACCTCGCTTATTTAAATTCAATTTAATCTTAATATATAATTTATCGTTTTACAATAAAAACTTATTGAAAATAAGTTGATTATTATTGTATTAGACAATATAAAAAGCATTCCTGGTGATAAAGAAATGCTTTAATGCATGCTACTGCCAAAGGTTAGATAAGATTTCCTTATGGCTATGTGACCATTTTATCAAGTCAAAGCTGCCCTTCCTTATGAGACCTTTTAGGGTTTTCACTTCATTCCATACCAGATCGTATAGAGGCTTATCTATGATTCCTTTCAATAAAGCATCTTCAAGCTCATCCGCATCCTTTTCAATGATTTCTCCCGTTGGTAATAGGACAATATCTAAGAATAAATCGTCCATCCAGGGAATATCATTTTCTATTCCATTGCAAAGGCAAACATCGATATACCATTGAACGATATCACCACCTGCATCAAACATCGTCGTTACTGAATGATTCTTACCGATTGGAAATTGCTGCAGCCACATATAACCATCATCCACAATACATACACTCTTTTCCCCATAACGAACAGATAATGGTTCCGTTACTTTTATTGTATTCAATAATGTGATATAGCCCTTATATTCCCCGTTATCGAGATACGTCTGTGCATATTTTCGTTTGATTACTCGTTTCCAATCCGCACGGTCTCCATATTTTCTTTTAAGCATCATTATCCCTCAAACCTTTTTCTGTTTATGTCCTCATGCAATCAGTCTCCATGAATTATTCTTCAGATAACCTTTCCGCCAAATAAGCAAAGGATTTCATTGATTCGTTCACTCTCAATCCCTTCCGCATACATCTTATAATATAAGCGCTCTTCCTCTTGATAAAGTTCGTCGAGTTTATGAATTTCCTCGTCATATACTTGTTTCCATTCATCCGCGTTTGTTATGTGATTAAGACGGTTGAAGTTTAGCATCATGATCATCTCTTTCAATAATTATTTCAGTCACTTTATAAATTGGTATATCCAGGAAACCCCTATGTTTATGCTTCTACATTTATTTGAAACATCCTGCTATTTGTTATCTCTATTAACTGGAAGAAGAGTTCCTTCTTTTTTGGAATATACAAACCAGTGTTTCTGTTAATAGAAAGAAAACAGAAACACTAGGACAAGTTCACAATCACTTACGAGTGCAATGAATATTTTAGTAGTAACATACCAGACGGGAGGTGAATGTAACTTGGGTAAACATAAAGATGATCCTAAAAATTCAGAAGTTTCCTTCAAGCACGATAAAGATGGAATTAAAATTTATATCAATATTTATAATACGAATAATCTTGCAAATGAAGGTGGCAATGCCGGTGTGGAACAAACCGCATCGGAAGGGTCGCAGAACCTGACTGGAAAAGATGGAGAGAATGCAAGCCAAGGCGGACAGATCGCGGATAAAGGTGGTCAAAATGCCAACCAGTTTGGACAGGTTGTTAGAGATGGCGGAGAGAATACAATAGAAGATGCAGATAATGAGCCTGGCTAGTTAGAAAGAACGTATCCAGCTTTCGATGTTTTATTGTGCCGATTTTCGAATAATTGAGCATCTGTGTCGATTTCCCTTTAAATCTTTACATGCTTTGCCCATCCAGGGGCCCATGCAACTCGCTTCCATAAATAAAAAAAGACGGGGAATTTCACGCCCCGTCATCCCCACCATCTCCATCCCCATCGCTATCTCCATCATCAAAATAATCATTCACCTTTTCTATTAAGCTATGATCCTTCCCCTCATCTTCACCCAGTTTAGACGAATGAAGGAAACTCTCTAATGTAAAGACTTGAACAGCCTGTTGCTTGTACCTGGTCATAAAGTAGATACAGATAATAAAAATAAGGATTATAAGCACGATGAAAGCAGGTATCATCAAGTTATTCAAAATGTCACACCCCCTTATGATGTCTTTATTATGAATATGAGAGGATTGGAGTTTACATGACAGGCCCAGCTGCTTGACTCATTATTTTATTTTCCCCTTGCTATGAAACGCGTTTCATACATTAGTCTAAAAAGGAGGATCTGATTGGCGTAACGCATTTCCGGCGGCGTGACAATCATAGATGCTTATCGGAAGTGTTCATATATCTTGAACACTTCCCCTTCCTCCCAACCTGACAATCTATGCTACGATAGGGATAATAAGAAGGGGGATGAATGCATATGTCCATTTTCAATAAAGTGGTTGCGAGTATTGGGATTGGTTCCGCGACGGTTGATACGAAGGTGAAGCGGGATTATATTCAGCAGGGTGAGCTGCTCGAGGGAGTCGTAGAGGTGAAAGGTGGAAATACAGATCAGCGAATCGAATCAATCGATTTGAAGCTGATGACGATGTACGGTCATGAAGGCGGAGATCGACTGTCACCTGCCGTTGTGGAAGTCCACCAGCTCAATGAGCCCTTCACTATTTCTAAGGGAGAAAAGAAGCATATTCCATTCTCATTCAAGGTTCCTCTGGATACGCCGATCACGATGGTACATCCTGAAACGCAGAAGAATGTTCCGCCGGTCTGGATTGATACAGGTGTCGATATCAAGAATGCTGTTGATTCAAAGGACAGGGTTTATATATCCGTTGAACCGACAACCGTACATGAAAATATTATGGATGCCATCAAGGTCATCGGGTTTAAATTCAAGCAGATGGAGAGTCAGAACACCCCCGCATGGGTGAAAACGAATCGTCCTTTTGTGCAGCAATATGAATTCACTCCATCCTTCGGCAAATACAGTCGGAAGCTCGACGAACTCGAAGTCTATATCCTTCAGGGCGACCATGATTCCACCATCTACTTCGAAATCGACAAACGCAGCAAAGGATCGATGGCGGTCTTAAAAGAAAAGTTCAACTTGGATGAGCACAGAGGAAGCGTGACTCTCAATAACCAGGAAATCCTGCTTAAGAGAAGCTGTGTGAGTGATGTGTTTGAAGAGATTATTGATGAGGTTCTTTAACCAAGAACATTAACATAACCACTAAAAAACGATCAGGGGCTATAAATCCCTGATCGTTTCTTTCTATTGACTCGAACTTCCACCTCTTGAACATATCAAGATGTTTCCTCCCTTACCGATACCCTTTTGCCTCTATTGAATGAAAAGAAGGTCATCATGCCCCCCAATATGGCACACATCCCATACATGAACGAGTAAGACGAGAGGTCGGCAAGTGGTCCCATCAGCACCCCACCAAGGGAAACTCCTAAGTCGGCCGTTGCAATGAAGAGCCCCAGAAGGACATTCCGTTCCACTTTCGGAAGCACAAAAGATAAATACGTGGTGAGCGTTGGATAAATCAATGCCTGTGCCATTCCGATCCCGACAGCCCCCACATAGAACGGGACGCTGCCGAACATCTGTGAGAAGCTGATGCATAGGGCTGCCAGTGCTAGAAGAAGCATGGTCCCCATGACAAAGGGGGCATGCCATTTACCGTCAGATGGAATATGTTTTCTCAAGGTGAACCGTGCAAACACAACGGTTGCAGCTTGCAGCATGAGAAATACTCCGGCACTTCCACTCTCCATCTGTAATGCGTATAGAGGGATGAAGGTGGTGATTGCCCCGAAAATGATTGAAGAACCAAGCATGAGTACGCTGCATTTAAATAAGAAAGGATTTTCCACCAATTTGGAAAAGGATGCAAACATCTTTCCCCCTTTTCCATCTATTACCGGTATCGGTTCATCTTCTTTCGTTTCCAACTTGGCGCTGTACCCAAATAAGCCCGTCACAACGGCAAGCCCAATCATAACGTAACCGAATGAATCCATTCCTTCCTGCCAGATTCCGATGGCTAGTAGCGGACCAAGGATTCCCGGGATATAGGAAAATAAAGAATAAAGCGAAATCCCTTGCGACCGGTCTTTCTCAGGCAGTGCATCAATGATCCCGATCTGCATGGCCATGGAAAAGAAGGCCGTCGCCACCCCCTGCAGCATCCGTGCCACTAAATAGCCTCCCAGGCCTGAAATAGCGTATAGGGCAAGGGCTAGCCCGTTCAGGATCAGGATGATGCGCAGGATCCGGGTCGGTCCGTACTTTTGAATGATCTGACCAGCCCAGGGACGGAAGAACATCGTCGTAAATAGATATGCCCCCATCACCAGGCCGATCGTCGTGTTGCTTGCTCCCCACTCTTTTCCTTGAAGGGGGATGAGCACATTCAGGATGGCGTTGGAACTGAAATAACAAAGGACTACCAGATATAGTCGTAAGAATGGCCACGATAATGCTCCATACACTGTCTATCGCCTCCTGACATCTTGATGATTTTCGGGACTAAAACGTGACCAATGCCCGCAACAGGTGTTTCGCATAATCGGATTGAACGTCCTTTAAGCTCTCAGTTTCCACCACCTCTTCCACCTGTCCGTAGCGAAAGATGAGGATGCGGTCGCAGATATAGGCGGCTGCCTGAATATCATGGGTGATGAACACATAAGTCATGCTATGTGTTTCTTTCAGTTTCCGGAGGAGATCCAATACCTGTAATTGAACCGACACATCAAGGGAACTGATAGCTTCATCAAAGAGGATGCAAGAAGGCTCAGTGGAGATTGCTCTCGCGATGCACACCCTTTGAATCTCTCCACCGGACAATTCATGGGGATATTTATGCTTGTATGTATGAGGCAACCCAACTTCACTCAACAATCCGTCGACCTTTTTGGTCTGTTGATCCTCTGATATCCTCTGCAGCTCAAGAGGCTCAAGGATGGCCTGCTCCACTGTAAAAAATGGATTGATGGAGGATTTGTAATCCTGGAACACCGCGCTGATCTTCCCGATTCGTCGGCTCGTGTCTGCTATATCAACACCATCAAGGGTAACGTTTCCCCGGTCCGGCTTTTCAATCCCGATCAGGAGCCGCCCCAGTGTTGATTTGCCGCTGCCGCTTTCCCCGATGATGCCCAGGCATTCTCCTCGCTTCACTTCAAAGCTGACATCGGTCAGCACTTGCTTCCTCTCTTTCGAAAAGAGGCCTCCACGTTGATATGATTTGTTTACATGATAAGCGTTCAGCATATTAATGACTCCCCATCAGACTGTTAAAATGGTGACTCAACGATTTCCTGGTGGATACCAGGTATTTCGTATACTCCTTTTCCGGCTCTCTGAACACCGATTGAGCCTTCCCCCGTTCAATGATCCTGCCGGTCTTCATCACCAATAGATCATCTGCTATGTGACGGACCACTCCCAGATCATGGGAGACGAAGATCATGGAGCACCCCATTCTTTCCCGTAACTCGATCAACTGATTCACCACTTCATACTGGGTGATGGTATCAAGTGCTGTCGTCGGCTCATCGGCTATGATGAGATCTGGTTCCAAGATAAGGGCAAGAGCAATCATGATCCTTTGGAGCATACCTCCCGATAATTGATGAGGATATTTGTTCAGCACTTCGTCAGGATTCTTGATCATGACGCTTTCAATGGCGAGTTTCAGTTTTCGTTCCGTCTCCCTTTTAGACCAGTTGAAATGTTCCGTTGTCGCCTGACGTAGATGAACGCCTATGACACGGGATGGATCAAATGCGGTCATCCCATTCTGCATAATCATGTACATCTGTTTGCCCCGTTTCTTCCTCATTCCTTTTTTCGAAAGGGTAAGGAGATCTTCCCCTTTAAAAAGGACGGTCCCGGTTTCTTTCAGCCATGGTTGGTTCAACCTCATCAGCGACCGGCATGTCAGGGATTTACCACTTCCGCTTTCCCCGACGATGGCGAGTGTCCTCCCCTTCTTCACGTGGAAGGAGCTATCCTTCACAAGCCATTGGTCCGTATTTTCATCGACGATGGACAGTTCGTTTACCTCGAGAATATTCATTTTGATTCAGCCACCTCTTTTCTTGATACCTGGTTGATAAATGACAGGTTGCTCCTCCTCTGAACCTTTGTGCCCCGGCTCCTTGGATCCAATGCAATCTGCAGGGAATCCGAGAGAAAATTGAAGGCCATTACAATGACGATGATAGCTAACCCGGGTGCAAGCAGTAGCTCCGGCCGGGTGAACATCACGGAGCGGGCTTCGTTCAGCATCATCCCCCACTCCGGAGTAGGGGCCTGGACCCCCAATCCGAGAAATGAGAAACCTGAAATCTGCATAATCATCGAGGAAAGCGAACTGCTGGAAATGACCGCGATATCGGCAAGCGTCACGGGTACGATATGCTTCAGCATGATCCTGCCGTGTCCCACCCCGATGGCCCTTGCATACCTCACATAATCAGATTCCGCAAATTGTTTGACTGAAGTCCGGATGACCCGGGCAAACCAGGCCCACTTTGTGACAATAAAGGCAATCAAAATATTTTCAAGCCCGACCCCAAGTACACCGATAATGGCAAGAGCCATGACATATCCCGGAAACGACAGCATGATATCACAGACTCTCATCAGAACCGCATCTACCCTTCCCCCGAAATATCCCGACAGGAAACCGACGATCGTCCCGATCACCACGGAAATGGCCAGTGCCAGCAACACCCACAAGACACTCGGCCGGATGCCATAAAGGATCCTCGATAAGATACAGCGTCCCAAATGGTCATTCCCTAACAGATAATCCCATGAAGGGGGTGCATAACGTAAGCCCATATCGACTTCCGCAGGGTCATGTGGAGCAATGAATGGCGCAAACAGACCACTCAGTAGGGTTAAGAAAATGACGATCAACGATACCATCGCCAGCTTATCATGACGTAAATTCGTTAATTGTCTCATTTAATGATCATTCCTTACTCTAGGATTCATAGCGGCATTCAAGATGTCAGAAATGGCATTGAACATCACGAATGCCACCGCCACAATCAGTACATAGGCCTGAACGACCGGAAAGTCCCTGCTGACAATGGATCTGATACTCAAACTTCCTACTCCCGGCCAGGCAAACACACTTTCCACGACGACCGTGCTCCCTAATATAATCGGTACAGCCATACAGAAGACCGAAATGGCGACCTGTAGGGAGTTACGTATGATACAGACGGTGACGCGCCATTCCTTCATGCCGCATGCCCTGGCATAAAGTACATAATCCTCACTTAATTGACGGAGCATCGAGCTTCGGACGACCCGGAAGTATATCCCCGCATAACTGATGGTAATGACCAGGACAGGGAGGATGTAACTTGTATAGGAGTCCATGCCATTTGTCGGAAATAGATCGAGCTTCACGGAAAAATACCAGATCAATAAAGATGCCAGTAAGTAGGAAGGCATGGCCGTCAAGAAGAACGAGATGCCCCTGACAAACTGATCCACCGCTTTGTCCTGCTGCAATGCACAGATCACTCCAAGGAGAACCGACAGGATCATGACCGCAACAGATGAAATGAGCGTCAACTTCACTGTATTGATTAAAGCCGGTCCAAGGAGCGACCATACCGGCTGCCCCGTAACAAAGGACGTTCCAAAATCCAATCGGAGACAGTCTAACAGCCAGTCCCCGTACTGAAGGAAGAAGGGCTGGTTAAACCCGAGATCCTCCCTCGTTTCTTCCATCAGTTCATCCGTAATGACCGGTACCCCCTGGGACTTGAGGACGACCTCGGCCGGATCCATCGGGGACAGACTCATCAACACGAAGGTTAAAAAGGAGATCATCAATAGGACCGGAATCGAAATCAACAACCTTCTAATGATGTAGCGTATCAAATCAATCCTCCTCTCGGATATTCCAATATAGGGAAACCACTTCCCTTTTCATTATTGGAATCTCATCTGTTCGAATGGCAGTTCAAACTGTGTTTGTTTGAATGATAGGCCCTTTAATCCTTCAGGAGCCACCACCGTCATCCGGCCATTCGATATCGGGATAAATACGGCTTCATCGTGGACGATCGTCAAAATATCCTTATAGAGGGATTTCCTCTTCCCCTCGTCCGTTGTCACCATCACTTCTTCGATTTTTCTATAAAGTTCATCCGCCTGCCTAATGCCTTTGGTTGTATGAAGGTAAGAAGCATCGGAAGTGAAGGCCGCGATCGTACTGACCGGATCATACGCGAGACCCCATGTTTGATTAAATAATAATTCATATTCACCAGTTGATCGTCTACTTGCAATGGATGAGGATTCCTCACCGACGATTTCAAGACTCGCACCGATTTGTTTCAATGAGCTTTGGATGAATTCAGCCTCTGTTTTTTGAGAAGGTGAATTGACGTCATAATATAGCTTCATGGCCAAAGGACGGCCATCCTTTTCACGGACCCCATCACCACTGGACTTCCAGCCATTTTCTTCTAACAATTTTTTAGCTTTATTGACATCGAAGTCCCTCTTCTGCAGATCAATATCTGCATAAAGGACATTGGATGAAAATAAGGTATGGGCTTCTGTTTCCGTCCCGTCCAAAATATCTTCTGAGATCGTCTTCCTGTCAATGGAGTACCAGATCGCTTCCCGAACCGCCGTCTCCGTAACGGGACTATCCGTTTTGCTGCTATTGGCGACGATCATCTTCGTATTCATCGCCTCACTTCTTTCCACTTGATGATCTCCTGTATCGACCAGTTGGTTCATCGCTTCCACATTCAGGCTGTCTGCACCGCGATCATCTGTGAAGGCAAAGTTGACCTCCCCTTTTTGTAAAGCCAGGAATGTCGTCTCCCCTGCAGGAAGCACCTTCGCCGTAATTTCCTTGATGGAAGGCGCCCCTCCCCAATAGTCTTCGTTTGCTTTAAACCGGGCGAACTCGTCTACCTTATGTTCCCCGAGGATATAGGGTCCGGTGCCATGATAACCATTCACTCCATCCTTCGTTTCTCCATTCTTGAAGTCATTGGGTGACAGGAACACATAAGGCCTTGTCATCGAAAGCTCTGTAAGGGCAGGATAATAGGGTTCAGACAGGGCAAGTTCCACCGTATGCTCGTCAATGACCCGAACCTCCTCGATTTTAGTGGAAAGCTTGATCCACGCGTGCTTCTCCGCATTCCGCTGTACCGCTTCAATGTTCTTCTTCACTGCCTCGGCATTGAACGGATCCCCATCATGGAAGGTAACACCTTGCCTAAGGTGGAATGTATACACCTTGCCGTCATCTGAAATCTCCCAGGACTCAGCAAGCAGGGGCTTGATGCCATCCTCTGTATTTTCACCCAATGATTCATACACTTTTCCCTGAGCCGCCATAGACCCCGTGTATAAATGAGGGTTCATATCATTGATATCCTTGGCTGTCGCATAAACCAGTTCATCCTTATCTGCGTCCTGTTCACCTTCTGTTTTCGCTCCGCAGGCAGTGAGGATCATCATCAAAAGAATCATTACGCTTAATGTCCATCTCTTCTTCATCCCATTTTTCTCTCCTTTTGTACTCTCTCTACAAAACAAAATCATTACGATTTAAATTTTGTAACCAACTCTTTTCCCATCTCACTAGTAATCCTCGTTAGATCCTCTTCGAAGCTTCGAATGGAAAAGGCTTCGGAAAGTTTTTGATCATGATGGACTTCCGCGACTTCTGTCAGCTTGTCCTCATAGATCCTGATCAGCTTGTCCATGGTAGGGCTCGGTACTTCCAGGAATCGTGCAATTCCCTGGATGATCTTGATCCGGTAATAATCTTCCTTAGGCATTCTCGGGATATCCAGCTCTCCCTCTAAGTTCCTGTACATCTTCCTGATCGGAACGGCCGAGAAATCGAAATACCTTCCTGCCTCGTCAGGAGTCGAAAATGGATCGATCAACAGTGAGGTATAGCGTATGTAAAGTAAATACTCCTGGTGGATTCTATCAAGCTGTTCAAACCTTTCGATGTCACTCCTTGATAAGCTTTCCAATCTTACTGGATAGTTATCGTCCGTCATGAATCGGAGTAGGTTGAGTGGCTTGATATTCACTCTTTTCAGGATCTCCATCATTTCCTGCCATAGGGCGAGCATATCCCTAATCAGATGCTGGGTAATCGGTCCTTCGGGATACAGCTTATACACATATTTCATGGAAGGTTCCGCGTCAAATATCTCCTGCAGTGTCACATCATTCATAAAGAGCGGAGGATGGACATAGAGGGAAATATTGCGTGTTTCTGCTTCTAATGGGGATTCAGTCTGCACTAACTCTACCCCGAGCTCCTGCCCTAACGAAATCAGGCTTTGAACCGTCTTCGATTGACGATGGGTCGATCCGATATAGAGCTTCTTCTTCACCGCCGTCGTAACGATATGGTGAGAAGGATCCCTCTCAATCCACCTCGTATCTCCTAAATAAGTAGAGAAGCTGATGATTTCCGCCTCGGGTTGAACATCAGCCAGGTCATGCTTCACAAGACTATTGGATCCGAAAGTCGGTGAAACCAATACGATCGACCGGACGCCTTTGAATACTTCCCTCGGAATAGTGTGGAGCACGTCCAGATACGCGTCTGTAGTGACGGACAATACGACGACATCCCACTCTCCCCTTATCGTGCCGAGACCGCGGTACACATGATCAATCAGGCATTCACCTTGTAATCTCTCATTCTGGTGATTTTGAACGGACACCCGAATCTGATTTCCATTCATCTTTAACGATTGAAAAAATGATTCCGACCGGACGGAATTCCTCCCTGCGAGCCCCACCTCGCATCCCAGGTGGTTCTTTACGATCATACAAATTTGCAACGAAGCGGGTCCAGTGCCTATGACCAGCACCCGTTTACCCATTTTCATCAATTACCCTCCTGACTTTTAGCGGGACGAATTTTTTCATAGATTAAGATATCAAATATTTGCTGGGGACGCAGACTATTTTCTGCTATTCTCCACTTCTTCTTATCTACTTCACGGGAAGGGAAATTGAAGAGGGATTTCAGACCATCCCCGTACCTCATCGACACAACTACCTCTTCGTTGGTCAGCTCATATAGCTGATCCAGGATGTCATATTTCGCTTCAACCGTCGAACTGAAGATGATATGCGACACTTCCTTGAGATCTCTGAGCTGTTCTACTAACGAAAATTCCAGTGTGATGTTCAAACCCTTGCCTAACTGATCAACAACCTGCCGTCCCATGGTGACCGCCTCTTCGTCAATGTCGATCCCGATTACCTTCGAGCCTGTGCGCCCCGCAATAAGGAGCGGTGTCATCGGAAAAGAACCTGAGCCGACAAGGAGTACAGTCGATTCCCGTGTCACCTGAAACTGCCCGAACTCCTCTTCAATGCAGGACTCGATGTTTTGAAAGTAATCTGCTATCACTCCATCTCCCCTCAATAGCTTCCGGGCACGAAACTTCTCCATCTTGGCCACGGATAAGGCGGATAGATTTCTTAACTGATCTACCAGGTGTGGATCCGCTAACTGATCCCACCTCTTTATGTACTCTTCATTAAGAATGAATCGTGAATACTCGTTGATTAATTCCTCTAACGCCACAGCCTCCCCTTCCATAAGGCTATTTCTTTGAATGGCTTCATCAAACCGTTCCAAATAGATGCGCAGATCTTCTTCAAAGGTCTTGCTCGCCTTCATCATATAACCTCCTCAATCATGTGTATAAATGCTTTTCCTTCTGCCACAATTCCGACGGTCCCCTCAATCCTGACCGCTGTGATGGACCCTTCATCCCAATCTGCGGTTACATGCATTTCCCCTCCTGGCTGTTTGACCTGCAACGAGATGCAGCGTTTCTGCTTCCATGCAAGATAAGCACCCAATGATCCGGTCCCTGATCCGCACCCCCGTTCCCACATCATGCTGTTTACATCCGGTACATGGATGAGGGGGGCAAGTTCGTTGGTTTGGGAATCATAGAGCAAAACACCGACCAGATTCCCTTCATAGGACGACTTGATCATTCGCGCAAGTGTTTCCGCCGACCGGCGCAATGAAGGGTCCACTTGTCCCGCTTCCCATACAGCGTGAACCGCCTCCTGATAATGGATCATCGTGACGGGAAGTTCTTTTCCATCCACCACCCACATTTGTTTCTTGATCCTAGCGGGAATAGGCATTGTCATGCTGCAACGGTACAAGCCCATTTCATTCTTCACACCACACCGGACTAACTCGTCGGTGCCCGAGACCTCCATCAGGATGGTGGTCGAACAACCGAGGGGCAGCGCATTTCCCGAAGCAATGAAGGCAGCCAACGACATGCAGGCATTCCCACAGAATTCTCCCCCGGCCATCTGCAGTCTGGAATCCGCACCCGTATTCTTTGACTCTTCAATGAAGCCCACCTGTTCAGCATATAAACTGTCATATGCCATAAGCCTTGACGCAATCTGATGATATTCTTCCTTGAGGTGTTTGGTCTTTACAAGTACTGTCATATTCTCCGTCGGGTTGAATTTGATAAACTCGATCTCCTGCATCATTTCGACCCCTCTGCTTCTTTTGGTAATGAGATACTGAAAGGATAAATCACTAATACGTAACCATTACGATTTATTATGTAAAAAAATATAAGAAACATCATTAAAGCGTAATAGTTACGATTTACCTTTATTATGCTATGACTTTTTTTAGTTTCTGTCAATCGGATTTTATCCAATAAGCATAATTAGGAAAAAGGGGCTACCCTCATATCTTGTTTTCTATCAGGGGGTCTTCTAGCTAGCATCAAAAAGAAACCTTCCCCTCTACATAGTGAGGGGAAGGCAGATTCCGTCTACATTTTCACTATTATTGCAGTCAGACAGACCCCTCACCTATAGGCTTTGTCGTTTTCAATTCCAAGCGGGTAGTCCCTCAGTAAATTAAGCATCTCTCTTAACTACTCAATGACTAGAATTAAATCAATTATCAATTTTTGAAACAGGAGAAATCGGTTTGAAAAATGAATCCACCACATCGTTCGTAACGTCTGAAACATGTTTGTACTCATAATTCGGTGACTGGTCCCGATCAATGAGGACAGACCGAACGCCTTCATAAAAGTCTCCGTGTTTTAAGAAGTTCTTGGCTAGAAGAAGATCGGTTGCAAAGCAATCTTTCATTGTCTTTTGTTTGCCGTCAATCATTTGTTTTAACGTGATCTTCAATGAAAAAGGGGACTTTGAAAGGAGCAATTTCTTCACATTCAAGTTAAAATCGCTTTTCTTACTGTCGAGGGATTGAAGGATTTCTTCAACTGTCTCAAACGCGAAATGCCGATCGATTTCACTTTGAATAGAGGCAATCTTTCTTTCATTAGAAGAATATGTTTTGTATTCATCAATCAGTTGATCAAGAATTTCCTCCATCTTCAAATGTCGCCATTCCGTATTTTCCACTTTTTCAATAAAACGTTCTAATGCCTCACTTTCCATATAAATGTCTGCACCGTTTACATATAGAACATCCTGAGCCTGTATGACTGAGGCCGTTAAAGCGAGATAACGACCTGCGTGCCCGGGAGCTTTATTTAAGAAGTAAGCTGCGCCAACATCCGGAAAGAAACCGATATTCATCTCGGGCATCGACCATTTTGTCCGCTCCGTTACGATGCGATGACTAGCCCCATATGTTAGTCCAACGCCCCCACCCATTACGATTCCGTCTAAACAGGCAATGACTGGCTTCGGAAATTGATACACGGCCATATCGACCTCATATTCTTCAGCAAAAAAATTCTCTGCTTTTCGCCGTGCGGATTCAGACAAACGCGCTTCATAGAGTGATTTAATATCACCGCCTGCACATAGCGCTTTTGAACCCGCACCTTTCATGACGACGATTGATACACTATTGTCTGTCTTCCATTCTCTTAATTTTTCACCGATAGCGATGACCATCTCATGAGATAGAGAATTGAGTGCTTTCGGGCGATTAAGTAAAATCGTAGCAACACCATTTGGGTTAACGGAAAACAATACTTCATCGGACATTCTATCTCCTCCTTTTATGAATGAGTGAAGTCTGGTTTGCGTTTTTCGATGAATGCGTGAATCCCTTCTTTCGCATCCTCTGTCAGGAACAACTCAGCAAATCTTCTACGTTCCTTTTCTAATCCTTGTTCCATACTTACGTTACTGCCCTGTACAATACACTCCACTGCCCGCATCACACTGGTCATGCTTTTCCCTTCCACAAACGAAGTTGCAATTACTCTTGCCGTCTGTAACAATTCACTTTCTTTTACAGCTAACTGAGCTATCCCAAGATCTACGGCTTCTCTTGCAGAGAGGGTCCTCCCTGTAAGGATGATATCCAGTGCGGTTGCTGTATCTGTTATCTTGCGAAGCCGTTGTGTGCCGCCGAAAGTCGGAATCAGCCCAAGCTTTAATTCAGGAAGACCAACCGTAGCATGATCTGACATGATTCTGAAATGACAGCTCATCGCCAACTCCAGGCCACCCCCGAGAGATGGCCCATTTATCGCGGCAATGACAGGTTTCTGAAGACCTTCGATTTCATCGCAAAGAGCCTGACCATTTTTCGCCAGTTCCAACCCCTGTTCATGATCCCCTAATTTAGATACGAATTCTTTAATGTCTGCTCCCGCAACGAAGAAACGGCCCTCCCCTGTAAGGATGATGGCTTTTGTTTCATCATCCCTGACCAGTTCCTGAAAAAGGGAACGCAATTCGGAGATACAGGAAGAAGATAATGTATTCGCCGGCGGATTGTTCAATGTGACCATTGTGATATCATTTTCTTTTCTAATCGTTGCGTATGTGTAACTCAAGATTTTCCCCTCCAGTTGAAAGATTTCAAGATAAATAGATCCCTCTAAATGCCTATATCCTACAAATAGAGGGATCCTACGGTCAGGTTTAGAACCAGCGTTCTGTTACTACTTTCTTCCGTGTGTAAAATTGGACACCGTCTTTTCCATTTGTTCCAAGGTCTCCATAAAATGATGCTTTGTTTCCGGCGAATGAGAAGAATGCCATTGGAGCTGGCACATTGACATTCACACCGATCATGCCGGCATCAATTTTATCGCGAAACTTCTGGACACTTTTGCCGCTCGACGTATAGATAACAGCACCATTGGCAAAATTGGATTGATTGGTGAGTTTGATTCCTTCATCAAGGTCTTTTACTCGTACGACACTCAATACTGGCGCGAAGAGTTCCTCTTGCCATATTTTCATATCCGGTTTCACATGGTCGAAAATGGTCGCCCCGACATAGTACCCTTCCCCTACTTCAGGATCCCGTCCGTCCACTCGTAATGAAGCCCCTTCTCTTACCCCGGTGTCAATATAATGGAGCACACGGTTTTTGTGGACTTCCCGGATCAAGGGACCTACAAAGTTATCTTCTGACCTGCCGTCTCCTGTTTTCAGCTTGCGTGTTTCAGAAACGAGCATTTCCATAAACTCATCAGCGATCTCATCTACGACTGCAACGACTGAGCACGCCATACAGCGTTCTCCACTGCTGCCGAACGCGGCACCGATAATGCCTTGAACCGACTTCTCAAGCTGGCAATCCGATAGGACTACAGCATGGTTTTTTGCACCGGCAAGTGCCTGGACACGCTTTCCGTTAGCTGTACCCGTTTGGTAAACATGCTTTGCCACAGGTTCGGAACCAACGAAAGAAATGGCTTTGATGTCTTCGTTCTCCAGTAAACCGTTCACCACGTCTTTTGCTCCGTGTACGAGGTTAAGGACACCTTTAGGGAAACCTGATTCATAGAACAGCTCTACAAGTCTACCTGCTAGGATCGGAGTTTTTTCTGATGCCTTCAGAACAAACGTATTTCCACAGGAAATCGCAAGTGGGAACATCCAAAGTGGTACCATCATCGGAAAGTTAAAAGGTGTAATTCCTGCAACGACTCCTAATGGATAACGCCAAATCGAACCATCAATTCCATCCGCAATCCCAGGTAGTGACTCTCCCATCATTAGAGTTGGTGTCGCAGTCGCAAGCTCAACGACTTCTATCCCTCGCTGAACCTCTCCACGAGCATCCTTTAGCGTTTTTCCATTTTCCATCGTGATGATTTCAGCCAATTGTTCTTTCTGTTCTTGAAGAACCCTTAAGTAATTGTATAATAGTCTTGTCCGGTTCGGCACAGGGACTAATGACCAAGTCTCATACGTCTTTTGAGCGGCCTGTACGGCGTGATCGACATCCGTTCTCGTCGATAGAGGTACATAGGCAATGATTTTTCCATTCGCAGGATTGATTACTTCTTCAACATCCGTTCCGGTAGAATCTACCCATTCTCCGTTGATGTTGTTCTGCATTTTTTTAATATTTGTTGTAATCATCTATTCTCACCCCTTCTTATAAAATGGTTGTCGTCTTTTCACTAATTTTTTTGTATAAGATGGACATGTCTTTTTCCCCGTAACCGTTCTTTTCAGCTTCTTCATATAGGTCTAAGAGGATTTTGCTGACCGGCAGTTCCACGTTGTTTTTTTCGGCAAGTCCAAGAGCAAACCCGAGATCCTTCCTCAGCAGCTTTAAAGAAAAACCGGGCTCATACGTATCATCAGCTATGAAACTTTTATAATTGCGCTCGTAGATTCTGCTCTGTCCATAACTGACGTTGAGCATCTCGAACAATTTTTCAAGATCAAGATCACTATTCTTAGCAAGATGGAGGGCTTCACTTACACCCGCTGTATAAAATCCGATCAGTAGATTATTGATGAGCTTCGTATTTGTACCACTGTCGATCTTTTCACTCACATGAAATATATTCTCACCCATCGCGTTGAATACAGGCAGTGCCTTATCGAAGGCAGACCTTACACCACCGACCATGAAAGTGAGTGTTCGATTTACTGCCCCTACTACACCCCCGCTGACTGGTGCCGCCAGAAATTCCACACCCTTTTTCTTAGCCGCCTCTTCTATCCGGCTATTCAGTTCTGGAGCTACCGTACTCGTATCGATGAGCATAACACTTGGACCCGAGATGTTAACGAGTCCTTTTTCCCCCAGGAAAATCTCCTCCACTGCGTTTGTCGATGGAAGGCTTGTCAGGATTACATCACATCGTTCAACCATCTCATCAAGCGATACGCCGACCGTACCTCCCGATTTAAGAAAGGACAACTCAGCTTCTTTATTCAGATCCATTCCATACACTGTAAAGTTAGACAGAAGCAAATTTTGCGACATAGGTAGACCCATGTTGCCCAAACCGATAAATCCGATCTTTTTCACAAGACTTCACTCCGTTCACACGATATATTTTTCATGTTCAGACACGCGTTCTGCGATTTCCCGCTTTTGAATAAACAGATTTCTGTAAAGGGGAACAGGAAGGCTTTTGATTTCATCCAGTATCCCTTTTCTGCGGGCTTCATCTGTTTCTGTTCCCGATATGATCAAGACTGTCATCTCTTCCATTCTTCGATAACCCTCTTCACAGATGATGTTCGTCATGTTCGTTTTCAATAGCTCTTTGTCTATCCCGTTCTTTTGTATGGCTTTTTCTGAGCGAATGAACGCAGATTCCATCACATAGATTTCTTTCATCATGTTGGCGAGCAAGCGGGAATATTCTTGCTCCTGCTGGATGTTAATGTGGAAATGTGTCAGTGCTCTCAAAGATTTGTCGAGAAGCATTTTAGACAAGTGGATGTATTCCTGATTTCGGTTTATATGCTTATGGATTAGGTGTTCCTTCCTTGAATCGGCAGATTGGTATGCTTTTTTGATCAAAAGCTTAGCAATCGTCAGTCGGTTTATTTCATTGGTTCCTTCGAAAATCCGGCTTATCCGAGCATCCCGATAAAGTCTTTCCACCTCATATTCCTGCATGTATCCATACCCACCATGAATCTGTACGGCCTCATCTACAATCCCGTCAAGGACTTCGGAGCAGTTTACTTTATTGATTGCACATTCGGTTGCGTAGTGTGCGAGTTTTCTCAATCGATCATCTAAGGGGGCGGCAGAGTCCAGCACTTGGTCTAAGCTGTCAGCCGTCCTGTATGCGGCACTCTCTGCCCCATAAATCGAAATCGCCATTTCCGCAATCTTTTCTTGTATCATGGAAAAACGGATGATTGGTCTACCAAATTGCGTACGCTGTTTCGCGTAGTCCACTGCAAGCTTCAGTGCCTGCTTCGATGTACCGATGTTCGAGAAGGCGAGCTTCAACCGAGCCATGTTTAAAATGTTTAACGCTACATGATGTCCCTGCCCAACTTTTCCCAGGACATTCTGTGACGGCACATGGACATCTTCCAAGATTAAAGTGGCGGTCGAAGATCCTTTTATCCCCATCTTCTTCTCTTCTGGGCCAACTGAAACCCCATTGAAAGACCTCTCTACAATGAAGGCAGTCATGCCGTCACCGGTTTTGGCAAAGACGACGTAGACATCCGCCACTTGTGCGTTGGTTATCCACTGTTTTTCACCATTTAACAGCCAGGATGTCCCTTCTTCGTTCAACACTGCAGTCGTTTTAGCATTTAGTGCATCCGATCCTGCATCAGGTTCCGTTAAGGCATAGGCTCCAATCCATTCTCCCGATATGAGCTTAGGCAGGTACATATGTTTTTGCTTCTCTGTTCCATAATATACGTAGGGAAGTGTACCTACGCCTGCATGAATATTAAAGGATACGCTGAACGAACCTCCAAATCCCATCTTCTCTGCTACAAGCCCTGAAAGTTTTTTGTTCAGTGACAGGCCACCATACGATTCTGGAACCTCAATACTGAGCAAGCCAAGCTCCCCTGCTCCTTTAAACAATTTTTTAACGTTGGCATAATCATGCTGATCAATCGAATCAAGCAGGGGAATTACATCGTTTTTGACGAATCGTTCTGTTGTTTTCGATATGAGATGACCTTCCTCATTAAAATCTTCCGGAGTAAATACTTCCTCTCCATGATGAGTAAATAAACGTTCACTAGCTTGAAGTTCTGCTTCGCCCATCCGTTTCCTCCTCGCTTTGACTTGTTATGCTTATTTACCAAAAGCGTTTAATCGATTACATCCTACAATAGATGCGAATCACGATTCCCTTTTACCATTTATGCTTTACGATTTATGTTCATCGGTTAGGAGAGTCTTTGCGATTTCTTTATCAAGATTTTCAAAGTCATAATAGGAAATGGTGTCATATAACTCGCTTCTTGTCTGCATGTCCTGGATTCCTTCTCTTTGAGTGCCTTCCTTTTTGATCAGCTGGAAGATCCGTTCATATGCCTTTGCCGCCACCCGCAATGAAGTCACAGGATAAATGACCATCTTAAAACCCATGTCCTGAAACTCTTCAGCAGTATGGTAAGGGGTCTTCCCGAACTCTGTCATGTTAGCAAGAAGCGGAACTCGGATTCGGTTTCGGAACAGTCGAAACTCTTCTTCAGATTCAAGGGCTTCAGGGAAGATTGCGTCGGCACCTGCTTCTACATACATAGCCGCTCTTTCTATCGCACCTTCCAGTCCTTCGCTGCTGCGGGCATCCGTACGCGCTACGACAATTAATGAAGGAGCCACCTCTTTGATCACCCTGATCTTCTGAACCATCTCTTCCGGAGATACGAGTTGTTTCCCATTTAGATGTCCGCACTTTTTAGGCAATTGCTGATCTTCCAATTGAACCGCAGCTACATGGGCCTCCACCATTTCTCTAGCCGTACGTGCTACGTTCAGATATCCTCCGAATCCCGTATCGATATCGACTAATACCGGCAAATTAGTAGCACGAACAAGGTCTTTGGCGCGTTCTGCAACTTCAGTTGACGTCAGCATCCCAAGATCCGGGAGTCCCCTGCTTGCTGTATAAGCGGCTCCCGATAAATAAAGCGCTGAGAAACCGGCCTCCTTTGCAATGAGGGCAGCCATCGCATCATGAGCGCCAGGTATTTGCAAAATGGATTCACTGGACATACTTTTTTGAAATTGGTCCGCAAGCTCTGTTTGTGCTAACGGTTGGTCTACAATCCATGCCATCTTGGCCATCCTCCTTTTCTAAATGAATAAATCTACAAATTCATTCACTTTCATGTTTTCTAATGTGTCCCTGTCATAGCAGGCTTCTTCTATCAATCTCTGTTGTTTGCTAGAATAGTGGGTCTTGATATTGTTCATGAATTTTTCCTTAATCTTTGGAATCGCTTCGTCTCTTCTGAATCGGTGTCCTAATGGAAACTCTAATTCTACATTTTCGGTAACGGATCCATCTGTGAAACGAATTTGTACACTATTTGCGATTGAGCGCTTGCTCGGATCAAGGTAATCTTCACTGTATTGTTTGTTTTCTACCACGGTCATCTTTTCACGCAAGGAATCGATTCTTGGATCCAGGGCTGTTTCATTTTCATAATCTTCCGCTTTGATATCGCCTTTAAGCAATCCGATGGCTGTGATGTACTGCAAACAATGATCGCGATCCGCCGGATTATGAAGAGGACCTGTTTTATCAATGATGCGTATAGCTGATTCATGGGTCATGATCCTGATTTCATCGATTTCGTCAAGTCGGTTAATCACTGATGGGTGGAGCTTTACCGCACACTCAGCTGCTGTCTGTGCATGAAATTCTGCCGGATAAGATACTTTGAACAGTATATTTTCCATTACATACGATTCAAGTGGACGGCCAAGTACCAATTCTTTTTTATTGAAGAGTATATCCTGGAATCCCCATCCAGGTGCTGAAAGTCCGGTTGGATAGCCCATCTCGCCTTTTAAAGCCATCATTGCCAAGTGAACGCCCCTGCTTGTTGCGTCTCCTGCTGCCCAGGATTTTCGCGAGCCTGTATTGGGTGCATGTCGGTATGTTCGCAAGCTTGAATTGTCAATCCATGCATTTGATAACGCATTAATGATTTCCTGACGAGATCCACCCAACATCTTCGTTACAACAGCTGTCGTTGCGATTTTCACAAATAGAACATGATCGAGACCTACACGATTCAAGCTATTTTCCAAGGCCAGTACTCCCTGAATCTCGTGGGCCTTGATCATCATTTCGAGCACATCCCGAACTTGTAAGGGTTCTTTCCCTTCAGAAATCCGTACCTGGCTTACATAATCCGCTACAGCAAGAATGCCTCCAAGGTTGTCAGATGGATGTCCCCACTCAGCAGCGAGCCACGTATCATTGTAATCCAGCCAGCGGATCATGCACCCTATGTTGAATGCCCCTTTCACAGGATCAAGGACGAACGATGTACCTGGCACTCGAGTCCCATTCGGTACAATTGTCCCGGGTACGACAGGTCCCAGAAGCTTTGTACATTCCGGGTATTTCAAAGCGAGAATTCCGCATCCAAGCGTATCAAACAATACATAGCGTGCCGTTTCATATGCTTCCGTACTTGTGATGTCTCTATCTAATACGTAATCGGCTATTTCTTCCAATAACACATCGGTTTTCGTCGTTTCGTTCGTTTTCAGCATGAGATACCTTCCTTTTCTGTTAAAAGTTATTTATGATATAAATGGGTATTCGCCAAAATATCCATTTGCATCAGGCGGGCGACGTTACAACTCCCCAGTTGTTTAATTAAATACACGTCGCTCGCCTGTATAATGTACTCGCGGACGGAAGAGTCGATTATTGGCGTGCTGCTCAATCACATGCGCACAAAGTCCGACTGTTCTGGCACTAAAGAAGATTGGAGTATATAGTGGAATCGGTATCCCCAACATCCAATAGACCGGAGCTGCATAATAATCAAGATTCGGATAGATTCCTTTCTCTCTCTCCATTACTCTCTCACCGGCTTCACACATTTCATATAAAAGGTGGTCGCCTTTTACATCACATAGTTCTTTTAACGCTTCCTTCATCATTAATGCCCTAGGGTCCATCTTCTTCATATACACGCGATGCCCAAACCCCATGATCTTTTCTTTTTTCATCATTTTCATTTCGAGCAACTCTTCAAATGCTTCCACACTGCCTGCTTCATTAAGCATGTACATAACCGCTTCATTCGCTCCTCCGTGCAGGTTCCCTTTTAAGGAAGCCACCGCACCGGTTAAGGCACCGTATAAATCAGAATGAGTAGACGCGATCACCCTTGCCGTGAAAGTGGAATTCGGCATCTCATGCTCACTATAAAGGACTAAAGAGCGGTCAAATATCTTTTCTTCCAGTAGAGAAGGGACTCGCCCAGTGATCATGTAAAAGAAATTTGCACTGTATGATAGATCTTCGTTTGGACGGATCGGCTCCATTTGTTGAATGATCCGATAGCTATTCGCCACAACGTTGGGCACCATTCCAAGAAGTTGATAAGCCCGCCCTTTATTCACGGGTAATGAACGATCATCGAGTTTGTTGTCATATCCTGCAAGAGCTGAAATTCCTGTTCTAAGCCCATCCATGGGATGTGTATTTCCAGGAAGCTGTTTGAATATTTCAATCAGATCCCCAGGTATTTCATATTCACCTTTCAACACCTTTTCCAGCGCTTCTTTCTCTGCAGAATCAGGTAAACTCTCTTCCAGCAGTAAATGGACAATATCCATGTACTCTTTAGATTGTGATAGTTTAATAAGGTCATAGCCCTGGATGACAATTTCACTTTGTACCGTATCTAAAAACGAGATCTTTGTTTCTGCTGCAACAACACCATCAAGTCCGGGGAAAAATTTTTCTTTAGCTTCCAATCATCTCTTCCTCCTATCTCCAAATAACTCATCATTTATTTTGTTGTAAGCCCTTTCAAGATTGCTCAGACAAACTTCTTTATCTTCTCTTTTTTCTATCCGCATTATGATTTCTTCTGTCAATCGCTGATAATTAGAAGGAAGCATAAGTGGCTTTTCTCCACTGAAGTTGTTCATAATGCACGTTTTGAAGTAATCAGTAAAATACTCAACTGTTCCATACAAAGAAGTTCACCTCGAATCCGTCTTGTTTAAAAATGGACAATAAAAAAACAACTTCTAAAAAGAAGTTGTTAAGATCGAACTGATGCTTAAATAAACATTTTCTGTTCCCCCAAAAAGCCAAAACAAAAAATGTTGATCACTCGTTCGCACTTAACACCCCCTATCCTCGTAGGTATTGATGTGTGCTGAAACAGGCAGGTCTCCTGACTTATGATCATCACTCTCCGAACCTTCCCATCTTCAAATTTCTAAAGACAGTGGCTTTTTCGAATCGCTCCCAATTACAGTTGCGGGACAGCGTCGGACTCTAACCGAACTTCCCTATTAAGTAGAGGATCGTCATATCCCTCTACACCTGCTTCTACACGTATTCAGTTTTCCAATCAAACATATCAAATATTTCTAAAAATTACAAACAATTTTATTGTTTGATATATTTTCCTTTTTAATTCTGAAGCTTTTTTGTATGGGACAAGCAAATCAGCTAAATACTTCCAAGCCACGGGGAAATATTTTTTAAAGTTCATTAATTTTGATACGAAACCTGAGTAAATGGCGGTTTCAACACCGAGGATTAGTAGCTGAATAAGGAAAAGCAAACTTAACAAAATCTTAAATGAAACTGGTTCCAACTTCCTTCCCTTCAATTAATTTATTATTTTCGATTAAAATGTTTGAATATTGAGATAATGGTTAGTATAATATAAAAAAGGTCAAGGAGTTGATTTTTCATGAAGAAGTATTTGCTAAATTCACCACAGTCCGAGGTACCCGGCATAGACTCTCTTTTTGCAGAAATGATTTTGGACAAGGCCCTGCTAACTTTCCGGAAAGAGCAACTCGAACAGAAAATCGACCAATCATTACGTGATCGAAACAAAGAAGAATTCCTGCGGTTCACGGAGGAGTTAAATCAGATCCGTAAAGATCACGAGGAAAAGGATGTAACGGTATAATCGATTGATTGGATATAAATAAGCCACTGGTTTTTATGGATAATGAAAAGGAGAGAATTCTCTTGCTGACTTTGGCAGGAGTTTCTCTCCTTTTTCATTTTCACCTGAAAGAGATGAATGATCCTCTCCTGATGATATGAGATGAGTAATTCATTGAAGACCTGCACATGATAATGGTGAATAATTTAATGGAGGATGAACGGCTATGAACTTTAAAAGCGAATTACAAGAAGCCCAAGATATTATCCATAAAGCACATCTTCATTTAAAGCAAGTTAATTCAAACGGTTCTGAAGCAGATGCGTGTCATTTTGCTCAAAGCGAACTTGAAAAAGCACAACAGAAAATCCAACAGGTGCAACAAAAGATCAATGAATAGCTGATTCAACCCAAAAATGGCTTGAGGTTTGAACCAAGCCATTTTTGGGTTACTTTTTAATTCAAAAAGCGCAGGGAGTGTTCAAGATTTTCTAATCGGAACCTGCTATTCGCCAGGTGGAAACAACTATGTATAAAAAAACAAGCGATTTAAAAGAAAATTGTAATCTTTACGCGGTAATCGTGCCGGTTTAGGCTACTTTCAAGCATGATTTCGGATAATCATGCCAGTTTCAGATTTATCGTGCCGGAATGACAATAATCATGCCACTTTCCATCGTAATCATGCCAGCGTGTCGAATTTTCCTTGGCTGTTTCAAAAAATGCTTTGAACAAGAAGAAAGCTGAAGCTCCTAATGAAACCCTACAAAGGATTGATAAGATATTTAAAATTTGCAATTCACGACGTTCATCCCCTTTAGATAAATAAAGTCATCTTACTTTTTCCAAGAACTGTTGAACTTCTCTTGGTGACTTCAACATGATGACTTGTTTATCTTTAGGCAATTGTTTAAGTATATTTAAAATTTCCGGTCTGCTGGTTTTCGGATATTTCCATATCCATTTAAAAAATTTCAAGTCAAATCTTTCTTCGCAACCTTCCCCCATATCCGGTCTTGTTTTATTTCTGTACTTCAACAATCTTTTGGAAGCACGGTAGACACAAATTATTCTGGAAATATCGAGAAAGATGATGGTATCTGCTGCATTCAGTCTTATCTCCATGGTCCCGCCATAGTTCCCATCAATGATCCATTCTTCTTTTCTAACTAAATCATTTTGAACTTTTTTCTGCTCATTCTTTGGAACACCAACCCAATTAGGTTTCCAAAACATCGCATCAAGATGATAAACATCTATCTTTAGTTTTTCACCTAATTGCCTTGCCAGTGTAGATTTCCCCGATCCACCTGAACCAATAAGTACAACCTTTTTCATGGGGACCCCCTTTTTCTCTTTCTCAAGATCATAAGGACAGGCCCTTTGGCCCTTATTCCGGAAAAAAGCCAAGGGACCTATCCCTATGATTCGGTTATTTCTCTTTGACGGGCAACACGACTGAAGAATAGACGGAACCATTTATTTCAATATCCATTCTCCATTTCCCACTGTCAGGAAACCACAGCGTCACTGGTTGTTCCTTCTCCCGAGAATGCGGTAACGCGATCGGTGCTTTTTTTCCGCGGCCATCGTGAGTGAACAGAAGGCGCACTTTATCTGCACCTACGGCTTTCTCTGGAAGTATCAGATTCGTTTTAAAGTTATCTTCCTCCATCACAAATGAATTGTATTCGATGCTCCCCTTCTCATCACCTAAATACAAATTGCCATCTGAAACATAGTCAGGGCTAATATGCCATTTGGCCCTCTCCTCCCCTGAAAAATGGAGAAATACGAAGAGCAAGACAAAAGCCAAACAAGCCACCTGAGCTTTCCAAAATCCATTCACTGTTTTAAAAGAGTTCATCATTTCAGAGTAAGGAGCCACAAGCTTTAAAATAAGAAACGCCACATTTAGAAATAGCAGCGCAAATGCGATAAATAAAAACACGAATTTCCCCCTTTCTGGTCACACGACAAGATAGGTCATGTATATTTAAGCTATTCTAAAAAAACCACAGAGACAATCCCGTTGGTATCCTTTTTCACCTAAAGCCAAGGTGCCTTTCCCCGGGGCTCCATGAACCTACTAAAATAAGGACCATAAAAATCTTTCAACTAAACACCCTTTCAATTGTTTTTGATCAAGACCTATGAAAATATCACGTTTTATGATCATCAATGAGCTTATTTGAGTAGATAATCATCTCTCATCCAATATATCAACCGGTATTCACGACTTATGAACCACTTTTCAGTTATATCTATGATCCGGTTTCAACCATTTATTACCCGGAATTTTGATATATGATCCACTTTTTCTTTTTATGATCTCGAAAAATGACGTGGGGAGAATCCTACTATTGAATAGGTAAGTATATCGCTACTTCTTCCTCGCCATTTTCCAAAGGATGATAGGTCTCCACAATATAAGACTCAGGTTTCCTTTTATATCCCTGTTCATCCATCCAATTCAAAAGATCGTTATGAAGCTCGCCAATATGTTGTACGTTCCCACTCGCCGTAACATACTCTTCGTCCAGTTCGATATATTCCATTCCCACCGGAACTTTTGTGAGGGCTTCGTCCACCATGATCCCGACATAATAGATCCCTTCCATATGGTCCGTATCCCTCTTGGGTTCATAAAGGGTGATTTCAGGACCATGCAATGCTTCGATTTCATGTAACCTCTCTAGAAATTGCCGGGCACGTTTTGGTACCTCCGTGCTAAATTCAGTGAAAGCCCCTTCCCCTTTTAGACCTACTACTCGGAACGTTTTTTTCATTTTTTCACCATGCACTTTAATCTCTCCTTTTATTTAGGATAATTTCATTTTGACCCCCTAGTTGAGTTCTAACCTCTCAACTTTAACATAATTTTCCTGTTCTGATGTAAAAAAAGCCCCCCACCTAAAAGTGAGAAGCTCCTTCTTTACCTTATCCGTTCAATAAATCTCTGACCAACCAAATACCCGCCTGCCAGCACGAAGAAAATCAGAAGCAGGCCCGCAAATCCGTCGGTAAACCCCGTACGTTCAATGGCAAATCCGAATATCGGAAAGCTGATCATGATGACGAAGCTCTCCATTAATCCGATCAGGGAAAGGAAAGTTGACCTGATATTGCTCTGCAGAAAGTTTTGCACGAATGAGCTGAAGATCGGTTCGAACAGACTCAAGAGCTGTGCAAGGATCAAAAACGATAACAGGATCGCCCAGTCCGTGGCGAAGATGAACAGGATGAAAAAGAAGAGGAAAAGACCTAAGCCATAATATAAAATATTAAAGAACTTAAATCGCGCCTCCACCCTGTAAGCGATCTTCGCCATCACGACGCCAAGGAGCCCTTCAATTGTAAACACAGCACCCACGACAACAGGGGAGTAACCTAATTGAATGAAGTATTCCTGTCCGTAGAACACCATGATCACCATGACTGCACTCGCTAAGATGAATAGCACAACAGGCTGGTGAATGACCTTGTTATTTCTCCAAGCGGCAACCCCTAATTTAAATTGATGAACCCACTGGTTATACCATCGTCCGCCGATATCCTCCGTCTTTTCACGTTCCGGTTCCTTCATGAAGAACAGTGGAATCACAGCAAGGACATGGGTGACGATGGTTGCACCGTATACCCATTCCCAGCTGATTTCTGCCATGAATCCCCCAAGGAATTTGGCAAGGCTCAATGATAAGAGGGAAATGGCCGTCATGCTTCCAATTACCTTCGTATAATCCTTCTCACGTTTTTCATTTTTCAACGTGTCATAAGCAAACGCCTGCTCGGCGCCGGAATGAAAGGTGACCATTAGACCCATGGATAGAAAGGCCAAGGTAAACATCGAGAACGTACCGCTCATCAGCATGAACAACCCATAAAGGAGACTGAACACATTCCCGATCACCAGGCTGACCTTCCTCCCATACAAATCTGCGATCATCCCAGTCGGAACCTCAAACAGGACGATGGCTAAATGGAGAAACGCCTCCAATATACCGATTTCACCGAATGTCATCCCCTTATCACCAAGGTAGATGACCCACAACGCCCGGTCAAAGAATAACTGGGCAAAGAATATATAAAAATATAGCAGATAAATATTGTTTTTTGTCTTTATCATTTCATTTCGTCCTCTCATAAACATAAGGTTAATAGAAAAGCGGAGGCGACAAGCATAAGATGAACATGCCGGAAAGGCGCATATTGCCTTTTTTGCATGTTTAGTTTATGACCTCGAGCCTCTAGCCGCCGTAGCTAGATCAAAAAAAGCCACAGGGAAGCATTCCCCGTGGCTTTCGCTATTTTCAGGAAATCATACGTACGTTCACATTATTGAAATTCAGCTAAAAAAGGACATACTTGTCCCGAGGACAGCTGAAATTCCAAAAATAGACATCATGAAAACAAGATATTTTTTCTCAGCTTTGATGTCTACAGTAAACGAATGCATGAATTTTCCCTCCTTTATGTTTAAGATCCTTTTTTATTATATAGTTCTTTCCGGTTCTGGACAAGCAATCCTTATCCGAGGTTGACCCCGAATTCTTAACTGAATAAAATAAGTACATACTAACTTGGAGGTTTTTGTCTGTATAACATATGTTTATTACTGGGGTGAAAACTTTCTTAATGACACTATTCATTAAGAAAGTACCATTTATATTTGAACCAAACAACTTTTATTAAAGAATAGGAGACTATAAATGGATATCTTCATTAGACAAGAACGCCCTGAAGAATATAGCTCGACAGAAGAAATGACTAAACAAGCATTTTCACATGAGGAGTATAGCGATAAGAAAGAACATCTGCTTGTAAATAAAATTAGAAAATCAGATGCATTTATACCCGAGCTTTCATTGGTTGCCATCAACCAAAGCCATGAAGTGGTCGGTCACATCCTACTATCTAAAATCACTATTATAGACCACGATAAAGTGGCAGATTCTCTGGCACTGGCTCCCGTGTCTGTAGCACCCTCATTTCAAAAAAAGGGAATAGGAAGCCAATTGATACGTGCAGCCCTGCAAAAGGCTAAAGAGCTCGGTTTTCAATCAGTGATTGTGTTAGGTCATAAAGATTATTATCCGAAGTTTGGCTTTAAGCAAGCGGTATTATGGAATATCAAGCCTCCATTTGAAGTGCCTGATGAAGTATTTATGGCTCTGGAATTATCTGAGCATTCTCTTAGAAATGTACGAGGTGTCGTGCATTATTCAAAAGCTTTTTTAGAATAAAGTTAATAAGAGGTTGTCCTTTATGAAGTATTGGGACAACCTCTTTTTTTGAAGTAACCGGAACCTTATTACTCCCCTTTCACAAGAATATTAGTTTCCAGGATCTACATAATCCGGATAATCCGTAATGATCGCGTCAACCTTCATGTCTAACAGAAAGTCTGCTGTTTCCTGACTGCGTACCGTCCATGATCCGATTTGCATCCCTTGGGCGTGTACTTGATCAACTACTTCTTCTGTCACGATTCCATAGCTTGGGTTGAACCATTCCGCATAGGTGGAGATTTCTTGCAAAGCTTCCTTTGTAGTAAGCGCCAGGTTAGAAGTTAATACAGCTACCGGCACTCGGGGAAGCAGCCTGTCCATTTCTTTCATCGTGTCAAAGTTAAACGATTGAAGAATGATTTTTTCATTTTGGGGTTTGTCGAGATTCCGTTCTTTTAATGCTTCAGCCACTTGTTCCTCAATACCAGGATAAAGCTCTGGAGCCTTTAACTCTATTAAAATTCCAACTTTTCCATGGTAACGATCCAGAACCTCTTCAAAGGTCGGAATCGGCTCTCCTGCAAATGCTTCTCCCCTCCAACTACCTGCATCAAGAATTTGAAGCTGTTCAAGTGTTAAATCCCCTACTTTCCCCGTTCCATCTGTAGTGCGATCCACAGTTGTATCATGGATTACGACCAATTCACCATCTTGACTTCTTTGAACATCGATTTCAATGTAATCCGCCTTCATATCAACCGCCAGATCAAAACCAGCTATCGTATTTTCAGGGGCATAACCTGCAGCTCCGCGGTGTGCTACATTATCCACTTGCTTTCTTTCCCCTGCTGTTGGTTCTTCTGCAAAAACTTGACTGAACGGGCTGAATAACAGCGAAAACGCAACACCTGTACCGATTAATAATTTTTTGTTCAAATTCTTCATCTCCCATCTGAAATATGGATACCACTGTATTTTAGAAAAGGGATGTTGTATTGGTGTGAAGATATCAATACAGCTTAATATAGATTTTGTTAACAAAATCCGACCTTTTTCCTTACGTTTTTTCACAAATCTATTGTCGGAAATTAGCTACTGATTCATTTTACTTACAAAAGGGGTCTGACATCCCGTCGATGACGATCTCACGTACGGGGAATCAGACCTCTGTACCTTTAATAAAACTTTTCATTCTTTTCCCATGATTCAACCGTATGATAGGCCGTATGGGGGTCATATCCTTTTCCAAGCAAATATGCGATGGCGGCTACTTCGGTGAGGGCATGAGAATACGATGTGTAACTTGCTTCATGTAATCCATAATCAACAAACGGTTTGACGGCATTCAAGGTCTCATTTTTCAGGTTCATATGAGGGTTATAAACTCTTGTATGAAAGGGGTGACCATAATACATGAATCTTCCTCATCCTTCCTTCAAGTAAATACTTCATGCTCACCTTCTATCTTATGATGAATTTGTATTTTGGTCGTTTGTCCTAGTGAAAACCTAGAACACCATTTCTTACTAATAGAAAATAATCCTTTTACATGAATGGACTTACTGCGTCATATCTATGGTATGAACATTACATTTATCAAATATAGGAGATGATTGATATGTATCCACACTACTTTAGAGTGAACGGCTGGGAACCGATAATGACTGTCTTGCAGGAAAGCCTGAATGCAGAAGAGATGGTTTGTGCCATAAGCAGCGAGCTATTCCATATACCACAAACAAAGAACTTAGAGGGAAATAATGAAATGCACAGTCATTTAGTCCCTGCCTCCTACCACCGTGTAACCGCCGTAGGATCTGCTGTGAGACTAGTCAATGGAGAGCAACAACAAACAATCATCACAACAATGGTTACCTGTATCATCAATGCTGAAAAACAAGATAAACAGGTGCGTGAGGGGTTAACGGTGATGGAAGAAAACGCAAGCCCTGAATTTAAACCAGTCATTCAAATCATTATTCAATGGCAAGATCAAGCAGAGGCCTATTTACTTCAAGCAAAAGAAGCTCTGCGATCTATGGGGGTTTCATTCACTTCTTAACATAGTATTAAAATACTGAAAACCTCAAAGAAGCGAACGCTGTCGCCGTTCGCTTTTTTTAAACTATCTAGCTTTTTTTACCTCATCTATTAAGTTTCTGACGAAATCATCATCTTTTATAAGCCATGCTGAGTCGGTTCTTTTTAAGAACTTTTCCGCTTCTTCAAAACTTGTGTGGGTCTGTTTGATTTTTGTTTTATTTTTTTCAATCATCCATTTCCCGTTTTCTAAAGGATGGATAAAATAGGTCTCATTCCTTCTGTTTCTATACATGGTACCAAAAGTGGATCCTTTTACATTATATCGATTTCTTTTCGCATCCTCTGGTATCGATTCAAGATGATAGGTATCGGTTACAAATTGCCTGTAGGCATCTTCTGTTAACGTGCACCCGGCTGCTTTTGCATGTCCCCCGCCACCGAATTGTGCAGCAACTTCAGATACATCAATATGATCGTGGATGGTTCGAAAGCCCATTCGTTTGCCGCCAATATTTAGAATCGCTATATAGTCCAGGTGCGGGTGTTCTTTACCGAGTTCATTCCCGAGTTCCGAGTGATACGATTCCGCATAAACCACACCTGCAAACAATCCCCCTGTCTCTGTTTGAACGAGCTCCCTTCTTTTCCTGCGAATATATCTGTCGATTTTCTTATCTTCAATATCAAGAATTTTTGTTTCAAATTCATCAAAGTGGAAATGGTCACTCGTTTTCAGTCGTGAAATCATTTTCTCTTCAAATTCGTCTATTGAAATGAGAAAAAATAAGGCATTCAGTCGCTGTGCATGGTAGTTTTCATTTTCCTCCCACTCCCACGTGTCGTATTGCCTTACGAGTTCAACAAATTCAGCTATAGCATCTGTCGGCTCCAGTAATTGATGAGAAATGAGGTATTCATATAATAAAGAAGTAGCTGACGTTAACTTCCCTTCCTCATCCTCCACCACAACGTGGCCCCATTTATAATCATTATACCGGAGAGCCGTTTTATGGTGATCGATCAACTGAACCTTTCCACCTGATTGAAAGAATTCTTCCAGCCTTTTTTCATTTTCTTCACTGACAGACAAGTCTGTAATCAATAAGGAAGTATCTTTCCCCTCATTTTCTAAAAACCATTCCACTTCACGATTAAGACCTGCAATCGAATTGTAGCGTACACTGACCCGCTCGCCAAAAGAAAGTTTGGCTAAAATACCGCAGCCGACTCCATCGAGATCATTATGAGACAACAGTTTATACATATTTTTCACCTCAACAGATAGTATCGGTTTAACGATTCTTTAACATGCAAAAAAAGTTATCCGCCACAAAGTGTCCCTTATGATCTTCATTTCCTTAATATGTAGGTTCAGAAAAAATGAAATAATATAGCAATAAAAATTGCTCCACCTTTAGCCTATTGAGTGTCAGCCCCTTTCATTCAAGCTTCATCTGATTCATCATCAACATTTAGAGGATCTGACCCGTTACCCATTTTCTTATGATCCGAACTTTGTCGTTCCCCAAAAAGTGAATCCATTCATCGAACAGTCGACTCCAACGCCTCATTTCTCATTTCTATGATATATTCCTTAGCGACATGTTCCCTCCCGCCATGCTCTTCGTACCAACCCCTGATACGATTCAGATGCTCTTCATCATTCCTGATGCTGGATTCAATCTTCACATAATCTTCCTGACTGTCGTATTCCCAAATGGCAAAAATCTCAACTGTCTCTCCATCATGATCTATCATCCAGCGCCCAATCAGTCGCGAGCCATGTTTAAGCTGGTTCGGAAGATTGGTGTGATTGAAATGATCATTGAACGTTTCGACGAACTCTTTTTTGACGAGATAGAACTTTCTTCTATAGAACATGATGGTCCCCCTTTTATCTATTTCCTTGCCTTTATCATCATCGTAGTAGGAAATTTCCTCGCTTTATATAATGAATAATAGCGATCAGAAACTTCCTCTTCCACTGAGTCAAAAGCAGCTGATACGTCGCTTTCAATAACCGATTCAATCGTAAATCCTGCTTTAATGACTTCATTTAAATATGTACTCAGTTTTCGTTTCGGGATGACGACAGGAGCGTCTTCGCCTTTGAAGTTCGGGTACGTGGTGATTCCCTCTTCCTGGTAAGAACCATCCAGATAGATTTGGCCATCTTCACTTTTCATATGAGGGTACAGGGGATGATCCCAACTAAAGATCATTGAACCACCTGTTTTCAAATATGAGTGTATCAACCTTAAAGTAGATGGGAGGTCTGTTGTCCAGCCAATGGCATAGATAGAGTATACGATGTCAAAATAATCCTTCGGTAGTCCAATCTCTTCTTCCATAGGAGAACAGGATAAGTTGGCATTCAAGCCCTTTAACGTTTCTTTTGCCGTCTCGATTTGAGTCTCTGACAGGTCAATGCCCCATAATTCACCCGCACCCATTTCCTTCATATAAAGTAACGAGTGCCCGCTGCCACACCCAATATCAAGCACCTTTTTGCTGGTGATTTCATCAAACAGCCTCAATTCATCTTCCGTCTGTGTATACGGCCCGTAACTCGGTAATGCATCCTTTCCGTTAAAATGGCTTGCGACTTTATCCCAGCTTTTTTTATTTTGTTTCAGAATATCCAGCATCTCAGCATCCCCTTTTCTTATTTCGTCTCATGTTTCATCATTTGTCGTTGCCCCCACAACATTTCCTCATCAAAAGTTGAATGTAAATGAGCCAATAATTTCTCGGTCGTCGTGTTAACAAACTGAGTAACTTCATCGGGTGTTAAATAGTCAAACCTATATTCCGGATCCAATGCAAAAGCATAAGAATCACCTAAATAAAATTCTGTAATTCTCTTGATCTGTTTTGAAATCTGTTCTTGAGGAAAAATATCCAGGTAATCCGGGAAACTCTTAATATGTTGAAATACATGATGAAAAATCGTATCCCTATTTTCATGTAAATACACAAAATCTGAACCATACCAGTCACCTTTTATCTTTCTAGTGTATTCGGGCGTTCCCAGTATGTCTTGATACATAGGCTCTTTCTTTTTTTCCCTATGCATCCGACTCCATTCCACATCCGTGACGAGGTGAAGATAATACCCTAAGTAGAATGAGAACCCCGGGCTGGTAACATCGACTCTATCTTCCTTTATGTACTGATCCAGAAACAATTCTGGATTGATTTTCCCATCCACCTTAAAATGAGTTACTCTTTTGTCAGGAAAAAATTCTCCCGTCACTTGATCAGGCAAACCACAATCCGGTCCGATATTCCCTACTACAAACTCTTTTTCAGATACTAGTACTCCCTTATTCAGGAGGTTCTCTGCAATTCTGAAATGTACCATCCAAGTCGCCATATTCGTTCAGTCCCTTTATTGTATTATTATTTGATTATCTACCTCTGTACACATAATCCGCACTCCCTATCGGATCCACCTCATCGACGTAGTAATCTTCAGCCAACCAGTATCTTCTTCTATACTTATCAAGCCTTGCTTGATCGTCACCGAGATAGACGTCACGGTCCAATACTCTTTCAGCTCTTAATTCATGTGAACAATCAATATAGACCATAAAATCAACATATCGCCGCCATTCTTTCCTTTGTAAGAAGACACCCTCAATAAGGATGAAGGCAGACGGAGCCAGATGGATTGGTTTCGTTATGACCGTATCCGTTGGAGAATGATAGTAAGGCAGGGTAATAGAACCGCTAGCATGCAACTTTCTGAACAGCTCTGTTTCGATTAATCTGATATCCCATTGGAGAAAATAATATTCAAACCATTCATCATTCCCGGTCCCATATCGTTCATATGTTTCAACAATATGATCATCAAGATGAACGATGAAAACCTCATGATCTGCCAGCTCCAATGCATGTCGAAGCTCTTTTGCAACCGTGGTCTTACCTGCTCCCCCTAACCCATCGATACCCACAATGAAACGGCGTTTTTCCGAGAACTCTTTTTGGTATCGGGATAACAACATTTCTGTTACTTGTTCGATGGACATCTTACTTCACCTCATTTCTCCCCATTTGGTTCAAACACATATTTGTCGATATTTCTAAAAATATATGCAGGAGACGAACCGATTACTTTCAGTCCCCCCTCATTCATAACAATGCCCGCTTCCTCTGGTAACGCAATGACAGAAAATCCAAATTTGCTTATGTATTCTTTGATTAAGTCATCATTGCTAGTTTTGTAGTGACACCAAACTGAATAGTTGTCTATGTAGTTAAATCCTTCAAAGGTCTTCAAATTTGTATTGTTTGGGTCCATATGTGAAACTGTTAAAATATCTCTTCCAAAAATAATAGCTCCGACACTCCCTCCATATACAATACCCTTTTTGTCTGTATACTCTTTTAAAATTTCATCAAAGCCTGTCTCACGTAAGGTGTTCAACAAATAGAAAGTATTCCCTCCGCCGATATAAATGGAGGAGAATTTCCTTAGATCCTCTAGAGACTTAGCTTCTAAATCAGTCCACATTTCTATTTCAGTAATGCCTAGAGGATTAAACACACTATGTATCCATTTGTAACAGTCTTCATAAGGAATTTCGCCTTGCATCGCAATTGGAATATAAAGCAACGGCTTGTTATGATCAATTGCTTTAACAAACTCCTTATCTATCATCTCTGTTTGTTCCTCATTACCGCCGCCAGACAGGAATATGTTAATCATGAATATCCCCCCTAATCTGAATGCCCTTTTCATACTACCAATTATTTCAAATCACCCCTTTTAACTCAATGATTATTTTTATTTCTTGTTACTGAGTTAACATAAATTGCTATCACCCTTTTTGTTTATACTTTATCCCATTTGGATATTGAATAATAAAACATCAAATTAAAGAAATGAGGTAGTGAAAATGCGAGAAAATCATGATCAAGTAAAAGGGAAGCGAAAGCAAACAGAGGGAGATTTGAAGAAAGCTTGGGGCAAGCTTACCAACGACGACAAAAAGATAGCGGAAGGTGAACGCGACAAAGATAAAGGAAAGATTCAAGAGAAGGTTGGCGATGTGAAGGGATCTATTAAAAAAAGGTGGTAACGGCAGTTAAGTTGCTGCCTGCAGAAGGATCGTTCTTAGGCGTGTCATAGACTATTCATTGGATTTCAGTCTCTTTCTTTTATTCTCAGTTTGCTTTAACCAATAACGAACTCCTTTTCCAGCCAGCGGTTCGTCATTATATCTCGGTATGACGTGTAAATGACAATGGAAGATAAACTGATTAGACACCTCTCCGACATTCCACCCAAGTGTGTAGCCATCTGGGGAAAATTCTTCGTTTAAGTATTTCTTTGCTTTTTGTAATAGTTCATATGTATCGTTCCACTCTTTTTCCGTTAATTCAAATACCTCCGCATGATGGTTTTTCGGAACAATGACCCCGGACCCTTCTAATACATCCTGGTGCTTGTTATGCTGCAGGTAATAGCAGGATTCATTTTCAAATACGATGTTTTGGTCTTTGTCCTTGTCTGGATTGCAGAATGGACAATTCTCTTCATAACTCACATGACTTCCACTTTCGTATTGTTATTGTTCTTCTAATTTGGACGGATAGGTATCCGTTATTCTCTCAATCTCAATTCCTCTATTATACAAAAAACTCAGTCTTTTCACCCATCTGTTCAAATTTGCAAAATCATCCCCTACAAACTCTGCACACTGAAACCCCTTTCAAAACCTATAAATAGCCCCTATACTAGATTTATAAGATGATCATCTAATTAACTAACAATATAATTATGCAAAAATGATAACAGAGGGGGATCCTCATGGTATTGGATAAAAGGCGTGCACACTTATTATCCATCATTCAACATTCGACTGATCCGATTCCGACGAAAGATCTGGTGGCCAGGACGAATTTGTCTCAACGAACCATTTATTACGACCTTGATCAGATTAATAGTTGGTTACGGACTCAAGGATTAGAACCCATTGTAAGTATGCATGGCAAGGGACTGTTTCTGCCTCCTGTATCGAAATCGAAGTTGATGATTTCTAAGGATCAAAGTTTCGAAGGTTGGCAGTATCAATTATCCAAGCAGGAACGCGAAGTCCTGATTAAAGCGAAAATATTATTAGAAGAACAAGATGCATCGATGCAACGGTTTATGGGCCTGACAAGCATGAGCCGGGGGACGATCGCCAAGGAGATTAAAGAGATCAAGCAAGAGTTCAGCGAAGCCGGTTTGCGGTTGTATTACAAGAAAGGTTCAGGCTACCGATTGAGTGGTCCAGAGGATGCTAAAAGAACGATGCTTTCGAATATACTGGCAACCATCTTCTCACACCCGGATTGGCAGAACGTCCGGAATGAAGTCCATAAGATGATCCAGCCGGAAGCGGCCACGTGGTCACATGAAACGGATCAAAGGCGATTGGTGAGAGAAATTCTTTATGAAGCTGAGAAAGAATTGGGATTGACGCTGACAGATGAGATGGTGGAGATCCTGTCCCTGCACATCTTGATGATCATGAAGAGAATCGAGCTGCAAGAGTATATTCTTGTTCCTGAAGCAGAAAAGCAGGTCCTGCAGCAAACAGAAGCATACAAGGCAGCCCTCCATATTACGAATAAACTTGAAAACGTAAAGGGAGTCTCTTTTCCAGATGATGAGGTTTGCTTTATTACGATGAATCTGTTGGGATCCAAAGTCCAGCAAGATAACTTCAACCGTTACACAGAACAGGAATTATCAGGGCTGAAGGAAGTCGTGCAACAGATGATTGATGATTTCCAGCTTTACTCCTGTGTGGTGTTCGATGATAAAAGTGGACTGGAAGAAAATCTGATTTCCCACATCAAGCCGACGTATTACCGGCTCAAGTACGGGCTCTCTATCGCGAATGATCTGGCTGACAGCATTCAAAAGACTTACCAGGACATCTTTCATTTGACAAAACGGGTGATGAGGCACTTGGAGCGGTATGTCGGGAAGACCGTCCCATACGCAGAAATAGCCTACATTACCCTCCACTTCGGAGGCTGGTTGACGAAAGAGAAAAAGAAAGTCGAGACGAAGTTCAAGGCCCTCATTGTGTGTGAAAATGGGATCGGAACCTCGAATATGCTCCGCACCCAATTAGAAAATTTGATTGCCGGGCTGAATGTCATCACCACGATTTCGATGAGGGAATATCGAACGAAAGAGTACGAGGCAGACATCATCTTTTCCACCAATTATATCAAAGAGAAGGACATTCCCGTTGTCCACGTTCCAGCCATCTTGACTAATCTCGAAAAGGAACGGGTCATCCAACGTATGAATGAGCTTTTCGATTCGAAGCCACAGGAAAAGAATGTGACCGATCACCTGATGGATGTCATCAAACGTCATGCGACCATCCATCAAGAGGAAGACCTGAAAAAAGAATTGGTCCACCTTTTAGAACAAAATACTCCACGAATAAAGGAGATCAGAAAGCCTATGCTCAATGAATTATTGACAGAACGAACCATACAAATCAAAGACCGAGTAAGCAGTTGGGAGGAAGCCATCAAGGTGGCTAGTCAACCACTGATCGACCTGCAATCGATTCGCCCGGATTATGTAGAGGCCATGATAACGAACGTGAAGGAGTTGGGCCCTTACATTGTCATCGCACCAAATATCGCCATCCCCCATGCACGTCCGGAGACCGGTGTCGAACAACTGGGGATGAGTTTCTTGCGACTTAAAGAACCCGTCTTTTTCTCAGAAAAAGAAAAACATCGCGCTCAGCTGGTCATCGTACTGGCGGCAATCGATAATCAAACCCACTTAAAAGCACTTGCTCAGCTCACAGAACTGCTATCCAATGAAGACAACGTGGAACAGCTGATCTCAGCAAGTGATCGTCAAACCGTGATTGAATTAATCAACCAAACAATTGAAGTATAAATTAGAGGAGGAAGAAAAGATGAAAAAAGTATTAGTCGTATGTGGAAATGGTTTAGGCAGCAGCATGATTGTAGAAATGAATGTAAAAGCGGCTCTTAAGGAAATGGGAAAAGAAGCTGAGGTATCCCACACGGACCTGACAACAGCCAAGACGGAGCAAGCGGATCTCTTCATCGGTTCAGAGGATATTGTAGAAAGCTTGGAAGATGGCCGTAAACATATCGTGAAATTGAAGAACCTGATGGATAAGAACGAACTCCGAGCTGCATTGGAACAAAATATCTAGTCCACTATTAAAAGGAAGGAGCGATACAAATGGTTGATATCATAATGAAGGATATATTAGGTACACCTGCAATCCTTGTCGGTCTATTCGCCTTAATCGGGCTCCTTATTCAACGTAAGAATTCAGGAGATGTCGTTTCCGGGACCCTCAAAACGGTCATGGGCTTCGTCATCCTTGGGGCGGGTGCGAATGTACTAGTCCAGTCACTGGGGCAATTCAGCAGCATGTTCAATAAAGCCTTCGAAGTCGACGGGGTGATCCCGAACAACGAAGCGATCGTAGCCCTGGCACAGGAAAGCTTTGGTACGGAGACAGCGATGATCATGCTGTTCGGTATGGTTGTCAATATTCTTATTGCACGATTCAGTCCTTTTAAATACATCTTCTTAACCGGACATCATACTATGTTCATGGCCTGTCTAATCGCTGTCATCTTAACCACTGGAGGATTTACCGGAGTACCATTGATCATTCTCGGTTCCATTATCCTCGGGGCACTCATGGTCCTATCGCCTGCGATGCTTCAGCCTTTCACACGCAAAGTCACCGGGTCGGACGACTTTGCCGTTGGCCACTTCGGATCGATTGGTTATTTGGCTTCCGCCATGGTCGGTAAAGCGGTCGGTAAAGGATCAAAATCGACTGAGGAAATCAAAGTTCCAAAGTCACTCGGCTTTCTCAGAGACACATCTGTCTCAGTATCCCTGACGATGGTCATCCTGTTCTTTATCGTTGCAGGTGCAGCAGGTCCGGCCTTCGTTGAAGGAGAACTAAGCGGCGGACAGAACTTCCTCGTCTTTGCCTTTATGCAGGGAATCACATTTGCAGTTGGTGTGTATATCATTTTAGCAGGGGTACGTATGCTCCTTGGTGAAATCGTTCCAGCCTTCAAAGGGATCGCGGACAAAATCGTCCCGAATGCGAAACCCGCTCTTGATTGCCCGGCCATCTTCCCTTTCGCAGGTAATGCCGTCATCATCGGTTTCTTATTCAGCTTCATTGCCGGTCTCGTCAGCATGCTATTTTTACCTCTATTAGGATTAAAAGTAATCGTTCCCGGACTCGTCCCTCACTTCTTCACAGGTGCTGCTGCCGGAGTCTTCGGCAATGCAACGGGTGGTCGAAGAGGCGCAGTCATCGGCTCCATGGCGAACGGTGTGATGATCAGCTTTCTTCCCGCCCTCTTATTGCCCGTTTTAGGCTCATTAGGATTCCAGGGAACAACATTTGGAGATGCGGACTTCGGTTTGGTCGGAATCGTGCTTGGGAATCTCGTCAGCATGATCGAATCCAATATGATTGTTTTCGCGTCGATCATCGTCCTTCTTGCTATCCTGTTCTTCATCAGCTTTAAGTCAAAGGGGACTGGGGAGAAGGAAGAAACTGAAGTTGCATAAGATGAATTCAGCCTCCCTCTTTGTTTATTGAGGGTGGCTTTTTATTTTGTTTAATCTTTCATTGTTTCCTCTATTACATCTGCCAGGACGTCTATTGTCCGAAATTCTTCTTCAAGAGTATTTTCCACTCCGCCTATATTCAATAATACTGTTTGATCCAATAAATCTTGATTGTAGGTATTCTGTTCTTCAGGATTTTCTTTCGATTTCACTAAAACTCCTCGGGATAGCCCAGGTATTTTTTCTTCCATTTTTCCACTCACAAACTTCGCAAATTTCAGATTTTCTTCAAAGTTGCTGCTGGACCTTGATACAATGAACACCATTCTTGCATACTCTTCATTTTCTACTTTAAGAGTCGTTTCAGCCTTTTCCCTTGAGTCCCGATGGATATCCAATGCCATCTCTATAGTTTGATGATCTCTAAGTACCTCTTTGAATTGTTCTCTCGACACTTTATACGAATCCTCAAATGACCAATTGCGTTCGTCTAATATTTCCACGAAATCTTTTTGTTCATGAATGACGTTTATACCTTTTTTGTTTAATTGTTGTTGAAGCCGTTCTCCCACTAATGTAATATTCGTTGAATCATCGAACGCTTCAGAAGCTTGATTTGTGGATAATTCGGGGATAAATGACTCTTTGTTATGTGAGTGATATACGTAAACAGCAGGTTGTTGCTGCTCACCGATAAGAAAGGAGTCATCGTTTAAGAGTGATGCCACATTTCGATTGATGGTGGTGGTTCCGTCGAAAAATAAAAGCCAGGAAGCTACGATGAAACAAAGGGTTAATCCGATTGAGGTCAAGGTTCTGTTTTTATACCGACGCCTTTTGCTTTTCCTTCTCGCAGACTTCTCTAATACATGCTGAGTGGTGGAAACAAAATCCTTCCTCGGTTCTAAAGGATACGTCTCTTTTATTAGTTGGATGATTTCCTTTTCACCTTGCATGCCTTAATACCTCCTCTGCATCTACGTTTATCTTCTTTTTCAGCTCTTTTAAAGCCCTATGGTAGCTTACCTTTACTTTGGATTGACTGCACTGAAGAATTTCAGAGGTTTCTTTTACTGAGAATTCATTGATCCCCCTGAGGATAACGATGGATCTGTAATCGGGTTTCAAGCTGGAAATGGCATCATGCACCGTTTTCTGTAATTCTTTTTCTTCCATCTGTTCGATTGGTTGTTTAGTAGTGGAAACTATTTTTTTGAAGAAGCCTTCTTTGAAGATGGAAACAAATTTCTTCTTTCGAAAATGATCAATGGCGACATGTTTGGCGATGGATAGAATCCAGGTTTTAATGGATGATTGCTGATTATAATGGGATAGATGATTGAGTACGCGGATAAATACTTCCTGTGTTAAATCCTCAGCGTCGTTTCGGTTACCTGAGAAACAGATCAGAAATTTATACACGTCTAAATAATGCGCCTGATATAGTTTGGAAATGGTGACCTCAAGATCCTCTGAATCAAACAAGCTTCTCCCCCCTTTTTCTCCATTCATATATTATTCGAATGAACCCACTAAAAGGTTACAACTTTTTCCAACTTTTATAATACAAGTGACCTGACGCTTCTGTAGACATGTCAGTTGACAAGGTATTGTCGTCAACTGAAGTTTTTTCGACAAACGGAACATAAATTAGGCTTATAGAGGTCAATGGATGGTGCAGGACTTCCATTGACCTCTATAAGCCCTTAGATTGAAGGATTTACACACTATTTTCATCAAAATCATGTCTACAACGGGGTTTTCTATGTAAATAGGGGTGATGAAGTGCCTTTCATCTGCTCAGTATCGATTCCAGCATCATTTAGTTCAATGGATTTCAACTACCTATCTACCCTGTGATAATCCCTTCTTCAACCCCAAACCGGATGAGACCTTCATAAGGATCTCCCGTAATGTCTAATAGCTTACAAAACGCAGGCTCTGTCTTGTATCCTTGGTTTTTAAGATGTATCACTTTCTGTTGAAGTGCAGGATATCTTTGCAACAGTTCATGTTCAATCATCATATGGAGGTACGCATGTTGCTTATGTACCGGTTGGGCTTGGCCAAACAGCTCAAACTCAAAATCTTTAAAGGTGAAATTCGCCTTCACGACTTCTTTCCCATTAATCGTTTTCCTTTTGATTCTAAAGCCATCAATTTTGTTGTATAACGTTTGAAGTAATTCTTCAAATGACTCTAATTCTTGTACTTCCATAATAATGTCCAGGTCTGAGCCAGGAATGTCTATACCAATGGGCAGCGTTCCGCATAGAACAGGATTGTAGGCACTCAACTCATTCATAATATCCAGTTCCTTGATGGCTGAGTATGCGTCTTGTTGCTTTTCCGTCCCCATTTTCATTCTTTCAAATAAATCTATCATCGGTACACCACCCTTGCCTGACAATCTTCAAAATGCAATATATAAAACCTAAATGCTTGGTATAAAAGATTGATCCCTTACCACCACTGTTTCAGGCACAAACTTTATTAAAATATTGCTATCGCCTAACCCCTGAAATCTGGGATCCCACTTCTCTTCTTCTGATCCAAGATAACGCTCGAGTAACCGTGATGCAATCGTCTTATTAAAAGGCTCAACCGTGGCTTTACCTCTGAACCCTGCATGTAATACTTTTCCTGTTGTATGATCGAGATCTACGATACCAATGGCACACCCCGGATTTTCTTCGATTCTCCCGGGAAAACTGTCTGAAGACGGAGTCCCAATAATATAGATATGTTCATTTTTCCAGTAGAACCAAACAGGTGACTCTCTCGGCCCTTCCTTCGATAATGTAGAAAGGTGCGCAAATAGAGGTTTTTTAAGCAATTCATCCAGATCAAAGCTTTTATTACCATTAATAATTTCCAAGTCTATTTCATCCTCTCATTATATAAAACTTACAATGTTTTATACCTTCGTCCCATTGTAGAAGGAGAAAATGTTATTCTATATTTATCACCAAGCTCCTGCTTGGCATGTTCAGTTAAAATTTCACCTTCCCTATTATGTTCCTCTTCCATTTCGATTCCATTTGAAATGATTTCATCTATATCCCAATCAATCCATTTCCCGTACTTACTTGCCCAATCTATCAATTTCTTCTTTAACTCAATTGATAACGGAGTGTCCTCTAACTCCAAATTACAACCGCAATCAACACACCAGATAGGATCTGCTCCAACATCCGCTTCCATTTTCAAGTTAAAGGTTTCTTTTTGCTCACAAAAACAACGCATATAATTGAGACACACCTAGTCATTTAATGACACTACGTCAATACCAGTAAATGGTTTTAATTCGAAACCAATTTGTTTATTTTTTTGTTGTCCACTCATACTGAATATCCGGTAAATTTTCTTCATTCTCATTTCCTCTGCCAATGATGATAAATCCATGCTTTTCATAAAATCGTTGTGCCTTTTGATTTATATCAAATGTATAGAGGGTAAGTCTTCCACTTGAATGCTCTTTTGCTTTATTAAGCAGTGCTTTACCGATACCGATCCCCTGATATCCAACATGAATATACAGTTGGCTGATTTCTGTTTTATTATAGGCAATCATGCCAACTACTTTCTCATCGATTATCGCTAAATCGATTTGGAACTGCTCGGATAATCTATGATTGATAAAATCAACATGATCTTCAAAGGTGTGAACTTCTTTTTGTCCGATAGCCTGCTCCTTGCTTTCCCGCCACATTTTCACGGTCTCTGATGCATATTTGGGATGATACTGGATGATCATGTATGGGTTTTGTTTCACATTCTATTCCTCCATTGGATTTAGTCAAGAAAATACTGGATTAGGAGTCCCTTATTTACTGAACCTTGGTTTACTAAAGAAAGCTCCTAGTAACATTAATAACATCGCCGAAAGCATCCCGATTGCTTCTTGGTTAAATAACATAGAAACAGGTATGGATAACGCTGCAAGCATAAAAAAAACCTTCATCAACATTTGACTCCTCCTAACAAAACGTCACGATCGTTATTTCAGTTCCATGTGATACCACCAAAGCACACATTCCAATTATTTCAAACTATCTATGTTTTAACAATCCCTATGCCTGTATTAGGAAATTCTCCCCACTTTACTATTATCCTTTGTATTAACGGGCTGTGTGTGATACTATATAAACCATCTTGAAATTGACCTCAAGTTTCAATAAGAAAACCCATCTCTGTTTTAGAGGTGGGTTTTCTTTGTATGTGACGAGAAGCGTCGGGATGGTTCTAATGCTTCCTACGTAATGAAAAAAAGCACGAGTTCCGTCCCTGCGCTTCTCTAAAAAACTTCGGTCAAATCCTGTTTAAACCCCATACCAATTACTTTAAGGGTGATGAATCCTCACATGAATCCGTCCAGCAAATATCAAATAATCGCGCTTTTCTGCTGACCTGCCTCTTAAACCCATTCTTCCCCATGTTCACGAATAAACTTTATATCTTTTTGATAATGCTCATGGTGCCCTTCATCGATCATCTTTTGAAAAGCAAGGTCACCTTCACCGGCTTTTCTTTTCATGTATTTACATAATCCCTCTAATCGGAGCAATACCATCTCCAAATAACCTTCTTCCATTCCCTCCATACCGTAGGATCCAAAAAACAATGTCACTCTTTGTTTTATACGGTCGGCATCATGTGTTGGGTCGTAGTGAATAGCTTCACCCGTTTCGGTATGATAATGCCTGCTTAAAGGAACGCAGGTGTAGAGAGTATAAGCGATATCCCAAAGTCTCGGACCTGGTCCCGCAACATCAAAATCAATGATACCTACTGGTTTTTCTTGATTAAAAATAATATTGTAAATGGCAAAATCATTGTGACATACTACCTCAATGCTTGCTGGTGTATTGTCCATGGGTTGCCATTCATCCGATAATGGAAAGTCACTCACAGCATCATGGTAACACCGGAGCATCTTCGCTATTCCTTTTAAAGCATCATTAGACCACATGTATTCTTTTAAAGGATAATTGCCGGCTTCTCCATTAATAAACGACAATATCTCTCTATCTTTTTCATCAATGCCTAAAAACTTCGGTGCAAAATCAAAACCTTTACTTTCCAAATGCTGCAATAACGTATGGATTTTACCACTATCAGGCTTCAATTCCCGTCGAATAGTATCTCCCGAACGATATACGTCCGAGACATTCCCTCCTGTTAGCATTTCTTCGTTTTCATTCTGACTTTTCATTTAGATTCCCCCAATTTAGGGACGCTGTGATTGTGTCAATTGAGATGTATTTTCACCCATAAATAAAAGCAGATATACAAAGGTATCTGCTTGGCAATGGGAATATAATTGTCCACATCATTTATCCCTTGAATGATTTCAGATAGACAAATAAACGCATCCTTAAGAATCAAGGACCGCCGCCTGTCTCTATCCAATTAACTAATCATTTCAAGGTATTCCACATGTGTACTATAGATTCCCCTTTCTTTACATCTCTACATTATATAATAACAAATATCGCTAACTAAAAACACAGAAAATGTCGAAGTTTTTCGATAATTCCTTCGTGGAAACGTCGGGATTTTTCCGTAACCTCTAGACTAACATCAACAATATCGAGCTAAGAGAAACCAGGGAACAAATGGACAAAACGACGAAAGGCTTTGCATGTCCGTTTTTGAACGAAGCATAGGACATGACAGTAGTGGAGAATAAAAATATCATCTGCATCATTAAGGATTGTTCAAATGGGCCAATATAAAATAGCAACGAGATCAACAGTACAGATACTCCTAATATAATTGCAATCTGCTTTTTCATTAAACACCTCATTGACAATTGAGAGATTACTATACGAGTGGTAAAAGGAGGGATTCCTTTCCCAATCTTTAGCTATAGCAATACACAATTTTCTATTTTAACGATATGATTCTATTTGTAATCTCAGATTTTAACATTCTGCGTGATCACCCCTTATGAAGTACACAGTATATAGCTTGTATAGCCTCTCACGATATCCTATAATGGAAAATATTATATTTTTTGGAGATGAAAATCATGAAGTCAAATGCTATAACCCCTACAGTTAAACTAGTTGAGTTTAATGAACAATACACACCTCAATTGTCCAACTTTTACTTGCCTGAAGATCAACTAGAATTTACTAGTCTCCCTTTAGAAAAAATCAATCATCCGAAAGTCTCCAAAACTTCTATTCATTTATTAATCATGAGTAATAATGAACCAGTCGGATATTTTGCACTAGAAGATGGGGAAAAGGTTCTTAAGTATAGTGACAATCCAAAGGCCAGAATCTTAACATCTTTTTCAATTGATTCGAAGTTTCAAGGAAAAGGACTGGCAAAACAAGGATTAAAACTCCTTCCTTCTTTTGTGAAAAACGTTCTGCCTGATATCAATGAAGTGGTTCTTGGGGTTAACAAAAGGAACACTGCTGCCATAAATCTCTACCTGAAATGTGGTTTCGTAGATAAAAAACAAATGTACGAGGGACCTAAAGGACCCCAACATGTTTTACACTTGATTATTTAATTTACCTGGGGCGGCATAAGCTCCTTATTGTGCTAGATGGATGGATCTCGTTTCTTCCATTATACAAACGCCTTTAACAGAATAAAGAAAAGCTAAAGATCAACTGCATGATCTTCAGCTTTTCTTAGCCACTCCTTGGACAAGAAATAATCGTTCCTGATCACTGTGAAATGTAATATTTCTCCCGGAAAATTGGACTAAGTTCACTCCACACATCAAACTTATTTCCATCTAAATCATAAAAAACAAAATTCCTTCCAGAGTGTCCTCTGTTTTCTATATTGCCAACCCGAATCCCATTACCTATAAAATCCCTATGCATGGTTTCTAAAGCTTCTAAACCATTCACTTCAAATGTTAAAGAAAAGCGTTCCTCTCCATAAACATCTATGAAATTAGCACTTTGATTTTCTTTTGATTTAACAAGAAAAATACTTTGGTTTGCAAGATTCAAGATGGCTTTATCTTCATCTTTATAGCTTAATTCTGCATCCAATTTATTTATGTACCATTCAGATGAAAGATCCACATTCGTTACTGGAATATAGGTAGTACCAACCCTTAATAATTTTTCGCTCATTTAAAATTCCCTCCCGCATTCAGATATAGTAAACATTCTCTTTTCATATGTGTTTACCCTGCAGGAATTTCCATATTTTTCATAATACTTTTCTCCCAATCTTCACTGATGACGTTGATTCTTCTCTATATTCTCCAGATTCACAAATATCGAGCATGGCCTCTTTCACTTCACGTTCAAATAATGAGACGTCACTTCCAATAAAACGCTTAGACCCATAGGATGTTGAATAAAGGTTCCCTAATAATGACTCAATAGTCCAAGTGGTTTCGTATGTCGGTAAAGTGTGAACTTCAAGGTTAAATTTAGATTGGGATATGACTTCTTCATGACTGGTAACAGGATGAGTATAGGTTGAATTTCCAGCTTTTCGATCTTTTCCATACCATTTTTCGATCACTTCATTAAACCTTATTTGCCAAGGTTTCAACGTTTTATTGGGCTCATAATTATCAATGATCGCTACCCCGCCACCAGGGGAAATCATATCAAATAATTCCTCTAATACGTTTGGTCTGTCCATCCAATGAAAAGCCTTGGCTATCGTCACGAGAGAAAAATGCTCATGATTCTCAGTGTTGTACTGTTCCAAGGTTCCATTGAACCATTGAATCTGACCAATTCTTACTTCCTGGTGAATACGCGTAGCTTCTTCAATCATTTCCGGTTCAACATCTATACCGACTATTTTATGACACCAATCTGAAAACCTTATGGTAAGCTGCCCTGTACCACAGCCTAAATCAAGGAGGTTCTGCTCCCCATTTAAAGAGAACGTTTCAACCAGAAATCTTATTAAAGCAGATGGATACATAGGTCTGTATTTCGAATAATATCCTGCAGAGCCCTTAAATAAATCTTGCCCGTACTTGTTCAAGTTTGTAATCCTCCCTTCAATCTCTATTCGCAAAATTTTAATATGGAATACACCTTCAAGTCTTTATGTTCCCCTTTAACATACATTACTTTTCTACTTATCCCTTCAAAAGACATACCTAACTTTTCCATAACACGCTCTGAACCCTTGTTTTCTAAAAAGCATCTCGCCTGAATACGGACTAAATCCATATGTTCGAATCCAAAAGATATGACTGCATTTGCTGCTTCGGTAATTAAACCTTTGCCCCAGTATTCTTTAGATAGAACATATCCAATTTCAGCACTATTGTGTTCCGGCTGCCACCAAACAAAGTGAACGGTTCCAATCAATTGACCATTCTCCTTAAGCTCAATCCCCCATGGAGCATCGTATTGAGATAAAAACCTATTTATAAATTTCTTTGTATCTGTCAACGAAGAATGAGTATCCCAAGTTACATAATCCGTTACTTCTTCATTCGAAGCATATACATACATATCTTCTGCATCATCTAATGTGATTTTTCTAAGGATGAGACGTTCCGTTTCGATTTGAGGAACATCACCAAATTTTTCTGTAATGTTCATGAATTCACCACACCACCTAATAAAATTTACAAACTGATCATTATTTACTTGAATATCTACAATTAATGTTCTCTTTACATGAATTTGACCACAAATATAATAAGTATATATAATGCACTTGTGCTTTGATTAAGGAGGATTATTTATGAATTTTGAGAGATTACGCTTCTACTCATTTGAAATATACTCTAAAAAATAATAATTAATGGAGGTTTCAAATGAGAGAAGAAATACCAGATTATAATTTATTTATGATATGTAATAAATTAGATACCTCTGCTACAACTAAAATACCTGAAGGCTTTCACGTTCGTTTTTGTAGAATAGATGAAGTAGATATATGGAAGAGAATGCCCTTTGATACAATAGATTTAGCTACTCAATACCATAATTTCATGACGGAATTTTTCAATCAAGTTTATTTACCATTTGGTGACTTATTCTTTAAAAGGTGTTTATTTGTATGTGATGAGAGTGATACGCCTATAGGAACCTGCTTTTTATGGAAAGCGTATAACAAGGTCTGGACCGTTCATTGGTTCAAGGTAAACAAACATTATGAGGGAAAAGGTATTGGGCGCAGTTTATTATCATATGTCATGCATACCTTATCTCAAGGGGAATACCCAGTGTTTTTACACACACATCCTACCAGTTATAGAGCAATAAAATTATATTCAGATTTAGGGTTCAAATTGTTGACTGACTCAGTCATTGGCCAAAGGACAAATGACCTGAATGAAAGTTTACCGATATTAAAAAAGTTTATGCCCGATGAGGATTTCAATGGCTTAGAGTTTCAATCAGCCCCTGAATTTTTCTTGGACGTTGTAAATTCTTCATTAAAAGATGAATTTTAAATAAGAGATGTCCTTTTGGGCTTCTCTTATTCTTTTCAAATTCTATGGTCAATATCTCATTAAACTGCCGCCCTTTAACTTCATGATCATTAATCATATACGGTTTCTTTACTAGGATCTCTTAAGAATTCAAATAGCATGTTAATCTGAGTTTCTGTATTCCTTCCGATTGATAGCTCCGGCAAATTCCCTTGTTCAAAAAAATGAACTCCTTTTGTTTCGATTCCACTCCTTTCCTTTCCACCAGTCACCTCACATTGAAGAAATATTTTATAGTAATGATACGGTTGCGAGGGATGGGGATGCTTGTTCATATCGAGCAGTGCAAGTAATTTTACAGGAGTTACATCATATCCAGATTCTTCTCTTATTTCTTTTACGATGTTTTCACTTGGAGACAAACCTACATCACAAAATCCACCTGGCAAAGACCATTTATCATCAATTTTCTCTCTTACCATTAGAATTTTGTTATCCTTAAATACGACACCGCGCACATCAACTTTCGGTGTCTGATAACCTGATTCGTTCGTAAATAATTCCCTTATTTTTATCATTTCTAAATCCGTGTATTCCTCCATGATCTCCGCACTGATCGTTCGTAATTCTTCATATCTCTCAATATCGTAAACATCCTTTGAAAAGGTCAGCCCTGATTGAGATAATGCTTGAATCCTTTTTGCCCATTCTAGCCATTTGTCACTCATAGTTCTTGCACCACCTTATACTTTCTTACACATGAGTATGTTAACGGACAATCGTCACCCCTTACTTCATGGTTTTCTTCCACTCTGACTTACTCAATCTGGCCCGATAAACGAAAAGACGCGTAATTCGATGAGTGCGCCCTAACTATTCTTTTAGCAAACGTTACTGCAGAATATTATCACATTACCAACCTAATCGATCTCGAAGCGAAGTGATATGCGCAACATGATGTCGCCCGTGCCAAGCGTAGATCCCAATATTAATACCTAACTTAACAACACCTGATTCTGGGTGTTGGAAAGTCTTCCCTAGATCAACTGCTTTCATAGAACGTAACAGACAAACCCATCTACTGTGTAACGCTTCTATAAGTTTTAATGAAATGTCTATTGGTAACTCTGAATCAGGGAGCTCAGCCCATTTCCCTTCTTCATAAAGTTTAATGGTGGGATTGTTTTCTGTGAGGGCTAACTTAAAACGAGTGTAGCTATTTAAATGACTGTCGGCAATGTGATGGATTACTTGACGAATGGTCCACCCTTCAGAACGGTAAGGTGTATCTAACTGTTCACCTTTTAAACCCTTCACAGCTTCTGTTAATTGAAATGGAAGTTCTTCAATCTCTATTATCCACTTCTCTAATACTTCGATTGTAGGCTCACCTTCATAATTAAACTTTCCAATCGGATAACGTAAATCCATTTAAACGACTCCTTCCTATTTGGTTTTCTAAGATTAGAAAAGGGATGAAAACTGGGTTGTACCATTTTGATTACATCACTTCATTGAATTTAACTACTTATTAAATATAATCCTAAGATTTCTGAAGATCTAATATATTATAGAGAATGTAAAACCTGGCTTGCATGTAGAAATAATTATAAAGTGAATTTCCCACCATGATAGCAATAGTAATTTTCAGCTTTAAGATTTTTAATCTTGGTCAAAGACTGTTCTGCTTGCTCAACATTTAAACAAAAGTGTGGATCACATTACATAGCTATAGTTTAACAAACAATTCTAAATTTTGTATAATATTCGTGGTGATTTAAGGAGGCATAAGATGAAAAAATTAGCTGTATTCTGAGGATCTAGCCCTGGTGCTTCAGAATCTTATATATTGGGGGCAAAAAATCTAGGAAAAGAATTTGTTAAAAGGGATATTACCCTCGTTTATGGTGGGGCACGTGTAGGACTGATGGGAGCCATTGCGGATACTGTAATAGAAGAAGGCGGAAATGTAATTGGTGTTATGCCCAGCTTTCTAGAAAAGAAAGAAATAGCACATAAACGTCTAACTGAACTCATCGTTGTAGATTCTATGCATGAAAGAAAAACCAAAATGTCCGATTTGGCTGATGGATTTATTGCATTACCAGGTGGTCCAGGAACAATGGAGGAATACTTCGAGATTTTTACTTGGTCACAATTAGGGCTTCATCAAAAGCCTTGTGGTCTTTTGAATATTAATCATTTTTTTGATCCACTATTAGCTTTGTTTAAACATATGACAAAAGAGCACTTCCTAAATGAAAAATATCTGTCCATAGCAATGTCAGATTCTAACCCATCCCGTTTATTAGATCAATTTTATGCCTTTGAGCCGCCAAAGGTAAAAACTTATATCACTTCTAAAGACGAGACTTAATAAGAAGACACAGACCAAAGAAAATTTCTTTGGTCTGTGTTTTTAGTTTAAAGATAGACAACAGGGGAAGCGTCGGGATGGTTCTAATGCTTCTAAAGTATTGCAAAAATGAATGACTAGATCTGTCCCGGCGCTTTCTTAGAATAATATATTACTGAAAAATTGAGATCGATTCTTTTAGCAGTCCTAACATATTCAAATTTGCTTTCAAAAGTACAGCCAAAGTTGTTAAATAGGACAATACTGATTGACAATCTCCAGAAGATGCTTTGGTTTTTCTGATGAAACACACTCAGACAATCTCGCCGCGGCTATAATTGGCGCCCATTGATAAATTTCATCTTTAGACAAACCGCTCTTCTCACAATATAGACGCATATACATATCAGCCAATTCCACTGAAAACTGGGAATACAAAAGATACGTTCGATATACGTCAGCACGTATATCCCCTGCACTAGAATCAACCCAGTCGATAATGGTGACGTTATGATCTGACAGAATTAAGTTGAATAAATGAAAATCCCCATGACAGAGCTTTTCGTCGAAGGTCATTGAATCCAGTTTTTTAATTAAGGTAGATTTAAGTTTAATATCCAATCCTGGTGCAATTTCTATTTGTCTACTTAATTTTTCAGACATAGGTTCAATAGAATCAGCTTTGATTTTATGTATTTTCATTTGTATATCAACCGAAATGTTCATATAATATTCCGTTTTTTCCATGTTATCTGTTAGAAAATCCCCTATAGTTCTCCCTTTTATGTGTTCCATTATGATTACTTGTTTACCATCTATTTTTGTTACATCAACTATTTCCGGCACAGAGAGTCCACACGAATAAGCATACTTTTGCTTATAAGCTTCATTAGTAGATTCCTGATCTGGTAATGAGTCATTAAAAACTTTGAAAACCTTGTTTTCACAGTGATACACTTTTGCTGTATTTCCGATGGCAATAGGAGTTCCTAAATTCATTGTTTTTCACTCCTTTTACTTGTTTTTTTAAAAAGGATGGATGTGTCTCACGCTTCCTTTTGCCTATAATCTGCTTCCGAGAATAGGGTTCCCCTACAGATATTGGTATCTTGTTGACTTTGAAGGACTCTATTAAACATAGAGATGATAAAAGAATCGAGAGACTCATCTGATTCGATAGAATTTATTCTCCCTATTCAAACGTCACTCCACTTTGCAGTTGTTGCTCATGAGTATTCTCCACAATCGGCCCAACTCATGAAGCTGGTCTAATCTCACCAGTGTACTTGAAGTTTATTACCACTTGGGTCATAAAAGTGGAAAAAGGCATGACCATTATCTTCTTTTATATCCTCGACCTTAACTTGATTATCCATTAAATATTGATGAAATTTAGATAATTCCGGGCTTGTAAAGCCAATGCTAAATTCTGGTTCATTATCAATTGTAAAATGTGCAAATGTTTCATCTTCAGTAGGAACTAAGATAAGTAAGAAAGATCCTTCATTTACTTTTATAACCGCAAGTCCCTCAGTAATGTTTACTAACTGGAGCCCTAATATATCTCTATACCATTGTGCAGACAGTTCTAAATCTTTTACAGGAATTCTAATATAATGTACTTGTTCAATAAATGATTTACTCATACTCTTCTCTCCTTTATTTCATTTGGTATATCAAATAGTTTCCTTAATTTCCACCTATACTAAGTACCTTTCCAACTCATCTTTTTGACGTAAATGATGACGAAAATGCATTCCGACCAAATCAAACCATTCCTTTGCATTCAGCCAGCCGAATCCTCCATGTTCAACTTTATTTTCTGGGTGTATATAATCCACTTTCGTTTCCCAATAAGTCAATCGTTGGATTAATTGTTCCATCCTGCTAATTAGTTCTTCCTTGCTGTCTGAATTATTTGGTGGAGCATTTAGTTCATCTGGTAACCTTATTTTAATAGGTGGAAAACCTCCGTTCTCAAATAATTGCTCACCAAATTTTGTTTTCCCAAGGGGTTGTTCCTCATTCAATGCAGCACATTCTTCCATACTATCAAGATACTCATGGCCAACAACAATTAAATGGTCATACATCTGTCCAATTGACCACACCTGTTCTTCTGATATATACCTTAGCTGTTCTAATGAATAATTGTTTAGGTCACCTTTGAAAGTAATAAGAAATTTAATGTCATTCATATAAATACTTCCTTTCTATTTACTGGATTTCCAGTGAAGGTTCTGAGGCTTCCAAGTTGATGAAAAAAGTAGCATGGGTTACATCCTCACCACCACTTCCTGGATAACCAGGATAATTACCCCGCATAAAACGCATACACTTTAGATAGATTACCTCTTATCCCATTAACCCCTTTCCATTCGGCATACTCGTCAGGTATTTCTAAGCTAGAAACAAAGACTTCGAATGGCACACCATTTTTCACTGCTTCTTTAGTTTTTTCAATCAAAAAGGACAGATACTTCTCTAGAGTACACACCAATTCATTCCCCCCTGGAGATCCATGACCAGGTACGACAATTTCAATATCCTGTAGCTTCACCTTTTTTAGAATGGCACAAAATTCTTCCGTATCATAAATCGGTAAATGTAAATCAACTGTTACCAGATCACCCATAAACCCAACCTTCTCTTGGGGTAAGTACAGAAATGTGTCACTGGGGGTATGGCCTCCTCCAAAACAGTGCAGTTCAACCTTTCTTTTTGAGCCTTCAATCACCATCTTTTCTTCAAAAAGAACGGTTGGGAGCACGAGCTTCATAGTAGGTAAGTCTTTTAGAATGGCTGCCATTTCCTTATATTGATTAGTGAGACTGGCTTTCAAGACTCTATCTGTAGTTATCACGATTTGACCTTTTAGCTTATTCAAATAGCCTTCCGTTTCTTCTATTTCTGTCTGCAAATCTACAATTTTATTTTTCTCTTCAAGCCATTCCCTTGTTAGAGAAGTGGAAATAATCGTTGTATCTGAAAATGCTTGATTTCCAAATATATGATCTCCGTGATAATGACTGTTGATCAGGTACTTCACTTTTTTCCCAGTCATCTCTTCAGCCTGCTTCCTCAACTCATAGCCAGCGGAAGGAGTGGCAAGTGAATCGAACACCAGCAATTCCTCACCCAGGTCAACAATACCGGCATTACTCCAAGCACCTTTTCCCGGCTTAGCGATAGCTGCATAGACTCCGTCACATAAGGCGTATAGACTAAAATAATCAGTGTCTTTTATTTTCTCTTTCACTGTTCTCACCCTCAGGAACTATAATGGTTGTTGAAGCTATTACTTAATTCCAATTATTTCAAATCAATGATAGAAACTCAATAATTAATTCCCATAAAAAAGAAACTTATCCTAATGCAGATAAGCCCCCTACTCTGGAATGATAGCTTTTCTATTGTAAACGTTCACGATTATTTTTAGCATTACATATTGACTTGCCGGCCTTACGGATAGCGTCAATTTCAGCGTGGGCAGTCGCATCTCGTTCCGGATGTAATCTATTATGCCCTTTTGAAATGATGTACTGATTTTCATCCACTCTAATAGCCCCAAGTGGATATGTATTCTCATCAAAAGATTTTTCTGAAGAGCAAACTCTATAAGATATCTATCTTTATTCATGCTTTTTTCATGGTATTTCTCCCCTCAGACACTATTCCCCATCCACCGAAAATCTTCCTAAATAAAAGAGAACCGCGACTAATTTCGGTTCTTGCCGCTTATTATTGATTAGAATTCACCTTTCTAGTGATTTTCACACTTCTTCATAAAGTTCTTCTTAGAAAATTAAGCGAAACGTTCTCTTATCTCTCACATAAATTCATACTACTTGCTGAATTGGTAAATAGTATCCATGAGGTGATAATGTGGATGAGAATAAATTTAAACTCACATCTTCCGAAATAGGAACACTTTGGGGAGAGTATGTAAATGGCACAGCCGTTGATATTGTAAATAGATATATGGTCTCCATTATTGAAGACGAGTCAATTAAGGCTATTTTTGAGGATGCTATTAAGACGTTTGGGAAACAAAAGAAACAAATAGTAACCTTTATTGAGAACGAGGGGTTTCCAGTTCCAATTGGATTTACTGAGTCTGACCTTTTTAAAAGTAAACAGAGATTGTTCACGGATATATTTTGCCTGAATTATTTACATATCATGACATTACATGGTTTGTTAGGGCACAGTACTTCATTAGCTGTTTCTGTTAGAAAAGACTTAAGAGAATTTTATGACTCCTGCAATAACGATGCAAAAAAAATGTATCATCAAACAATTGAGTTATTGCTTGAGAAGGGAAGTTTTCAGAGAGATCCTTTATTTTATCCAGCTAAAAACCCTGAATTTATTTCCAGCCAAGATTTCACTGATGGATTTTTCCGAAAAGGTAGAAAGTTAGCAGCGACAGAAATCATTAGTATTTCTTTCAACCTTAAAAAAAGCATTATGGCTAAAACTCTTTCTATTGCATTCAGTCAAGTCGCTCAAATAAAAGAAGTAAGAAAGTTCTTAACGGATTCCCAGAACACGGCTGATGGTCAAATAAAAACATTTTCAAGAATAATGCAAACAGATAACTTACCAGTTCCGAAATCTTGGGAAACAGAAGTGACAACTTCAACGGACTCTCCATTTTCCGATAAGTTAATGATGTATCATATCGGTTTCTTATTTCAAGCTGCACAAAACTATCATGGGGCAGGACTAGCATCAGCCATGCGTACAGACCTTGTGACCGCTTATGAGGGTACTATTCTCAAAAATCTTATGGTAACAAAGAAATGGTATAATATTATGGTACAAAATAAATGGTTGGAACAACCCCCACTTGCTCCTAATAGAAAAGAAATTGCAAAAGAAGTCTAGTAAGTACAATTGATGGGGTTTATTGAGTGAATAAGAATATATTTGAAAAATTATTATGGAGCATTGCACTCCCCGGATTCGGACAGTATATAAACGGAAAGTATTTTAAAGGAACCGTTTTATTAATACTTGAATTTCTGATTAATATACAATCCAATTTCAATCAGATTATACTTATGAGTTTTCACGGAGAAATTGCCAATGCAATAAAATATGCGAATTATCCGTGGTTGATGTTTTATCCCTGCTTGTACTTTTTTTCTATGTGGGATGCAGTTAAAGACGCAGGAGGAGACAAAGCTCCTTACTCTTTCCTTCCGTATGTGTTCACTGCGTTTTTTGTAACTGTTGGATTAATTTTCTCCCCTGACTTAACGATATTTGGCGTGTTATTGGGTCCTATATGGCTCCCAATGTTGTTTGTTTTTCCTGGAATAATATTCGGATTTATTGTTGGAAAAATCTCAAATATAATATCTTAAAAAACCATCACTTATAATATTTTGAAGATGGTTTTTTTATGTTGAATTGCATGAAAGTTTAACTAAACTTCTTTGAGAGATACCTCTTTCAATTTTGTTAATTCTCACACCTTCTTCTAGTGTATCAGTATGAATAAGTAAATATTGAACAACTAGCACCACAATAAAATGATTATACACCCCACAGTCTTCGAACATCCACTAACTCCTTTTCTATGAATTCCATTCTATAAATATCAGGTTTGGATGTGCTATGTGAAAAATCCAAGTCATAGTTATTATCGAAATATCCCATCATCAAGGTCATAACAGCCCCGTGTGATCCTATTACGATATGTTTATCTCTAAAAGTTTCTAATAGTTCTTTTAAAACGTTAGTTGCCCTTTTTTGACAATCAGCATTTGATTCTCCTCCCTCTGGAGCGAAATTTGAATCCACGAATGACTTCTTCAACAGTGGAACCAATTCCTTATCAGAAACTCGATTATCTTCAGAAGAAAAGATCCTCTCTTTTAAATCTTCATATACTAAAACTTCTTGACCTATTTGTTCAGCCAACTTTTCGACAGTTAAGATGGAACGTAAATAGGGGCTTGAAACAACTGCGTCAATCTTCTCATCTTTCAATATGTCAGTTACCCGTTTTGCATCCAAATGACCTTTTTGAGTTAATCCTCTTGTTCTTTCATTTCCTTCCTTTGGTGACTCACCGTGTCTCACCATGTAAACAAACGTACTCATCGTTTATTTGCCTCCATTAAAGTTCGATTTATAACATTGTCCCAATATCATGGCCAAAACCCCGGCAGGTTAAAGCTTCACCGTGCTTGGGGTCATGCCATAATAATGAAAAAACTATCCTACTCTACTGCTCTGCCACGATAAACTTTCAGAGTGATGACATTTAGTAGAATCGTAACGGTGAGAAGAATTGCTGAGACATAAGCCACGGCATACATTGTGTCCATAAGAGCACTCCAATCTTCAACCGTTACTTTATAGTAGGTATAAAAAATCTGGAAACATAGGGAAATACCACAAGCACAGATACTGATCATGGAAAGAACAACCCAATTTATATTCTGTTTTTTATCCCGGGTAAGATTCAAAATAGGGAGTATCCAAGCAATCAGCCCAAGCAAGAGGCTCCCAAGATTAAGTAAACCAAACATATTTAATCCCCTTTTTTCTTATTGTTTAGTAGACGAATGACTCTATGTAATATAGCTTATTAATCTATCAAAAGAATCGATCTCGGTATATGGTTTGATATCGCTATCATTCTTGATCCTGTTAGGATTGAACCATATCCCCTTAATATGTGAATGTTGACAGCCGGCAATATCCTTTTCTAAGTCATCTCCTACGAATAATGCATCTTCCGGTTGCACATTCAGCTTATGCAACGCTAATTCAAATATGCGTTTGTCTGGTTTACTAAATCCCACTTCTTCAGAAATAATGATTGTATCAAAACAACTTTCTAAACGAGTGTTCATTATTTTAGCTTTTTGTCTCTGAGTGGAGCCGTTGGTTATAATGGCAACTTTAACGTGCTGCTTTATGGTATTTACGATATTCAAAGTATGCTGATTTATAGAAAAACAATGAGGGAAATGATGATTCCAAAAATCTTGAATGTCATGGCGCGGTAATCTATTATGCGGTGGGAACACATCAAATAATGATTCCAAAACGTTTATTTTATTGTTATCTCCATAGCTCCCTTTATCGTATTCTTTGAACCTATGCAACATTTCGATTTTTGCTGGATGAGGAACATCCTCATAACACTTTTCTAAAATAACCGAAAACATTTTATCTACTGCCTGATCCCTATCAAGTAAGGTATCATCTAAATCAAATAGCATGGCTTTATAACTTTTCAAATAACTTCACGGCCTTTCTTGCATTGTATAATCCTCACATTTACTTACCAATTCTAGAATGTCTTTGATCAGCCGCACTTAGTATCAATAATATGGCAAAAAAATAAACAACGCTTCCTATAATCATCTTTGTCCCATTGCCTAAAGGGAATAAAAGTGACAAGAAAAATATACATAATGGACTAAATAATATTAAAGCTAAGCCTATTGTAAATGCCACTTTCTCAGGTATTGCTTTAATTTTACCTAACATTTTTCACCTTCTCTAATAAGATCTGTTTACTTATTAATCTAGGTTAGAATTAAGAATTTTCCAGAAACCATAGTACAATGAAGGTGATTAATAGAACACCCCACACAATAAATGAAAAAGTTCTTCTTTTATTAGCATATTTAATGAATTTCGTTCCGATAAATTCAATTATTACACCTAGTAGAAGCAAGATACACATCAGGGCAAAATTATTCAAACTATTAACTCCTTCACAAACTTATTCCGTTTAACCGCCCGTTTATCTAAGTAAAAAGGGTGGCTGATAAACTGTAGCATTCGAGCAGATCACTGTTATGTAGTAATCGCCCTTCTATCCTGGATACCCTTTTAATCAAAAAACTTCATATGTGCCTTCTCTTCTCTATAGTAATCCAATCTGTCTTGTAATGTACCTGTATGAAATTCAAATTTATGGCCATCCGGGTCAGTAAAATAGATGGACTTTTTATCTCTTTCATCTCTTGGACGACCTGACAAGATATTTACATTTAATTTCTTTAGTTTGTCGTACATACTATCAAAATCCTTTTCTTCAATGGAAAAGGCAATATGGGTGTAGGATTGGTGTATTTCATTGCGGGGGATGTCTTTCTCTACATTAAGGGCAAACCACATACCCTGTACATCCAAGTAAGCCGTTTTTCTACCCATTACTAATAATTTTGCATCAAATACTTTTTGATAAAATTTAATGGACGTTTCTAAATCTGCAACTGAAAATAGAAAATGATTAAGCCCTTTGATTGTCATTTATTCACCTCAATCCTTTACTACATTTTAAAATGAAGAAGGAACTCACTGTTGTTATCTTCGCATCCTACTATCTACTCCTGGAATATTTTATGTACACAATCAATAACAATGTAGGGGCGATTATCAGTCATGCTCAATAATACGAAAATCTGGAGTTCAGTTGTTCGATCGCCCCCTTGGCTTAAGTGAATAATCTCACAATACCCCCTTATACTTAACAAGAAATGGTGTTAACAACGAACCAACCAAGAGAATGTATATCCCTATTACAAAAGTTAGAATAAAATTTTCAAAAGGGGATAGGAAATTAAAAAAAATCAGTGAAGGTACAATTGTGCAAAAAACAAATGAAAACCTCCCCAAAATGGTTATTCTGTGTTCCGTTCTACAGTTATTACACTCTATTGGTTTGTATATCCATACAAAAGAAGTATAGATTTCACTCCAGCTAAATTGAGTATTACATTTATCGCATTTCTGCAAAATAAAACACCTCGATATTAGAGTTTCTCGAATAAACTACATCCTGTTTTTTCCTCCGTTAGCTTAGTAAAAAGCCTTTAATTGATACAAATAATGAAAATAAAAATACACCAACAAGTAACAATCCATTTGCTTTTCGTTCTTTTTGAATTTCTTCTATACCCATAACCAACATTGTTAGACCTAAGAGAAAAATCATAATATGGTTAAACTGAAAATTGTTTGTAATCAGTCCAAAGATAGCAAATGATAAAGTAACTATTGATAGAACATATCGTAAAATCTTCAACAAAATCCCCCCGTCAACTTCTTTGATAAAACAGACCTTTAAGTCAATACCAATTATTTCAAAATATCACCTGTAACTCAATGATTAATTTCACAATAAAGAAGCTTATTTTGTTCCAGATTAAGCACTCTTGAAGTTGAATTTCGTTACAGATTTTATTTCACGCTGGCCATATTGCGGAACAAAAATAGAAGCTCTCTCTTTTGCTATCCATGTTCAACAAATCTTTAGACGAGTTCACTACCTTGCTCAATAGGGTTTTTATGCACCATTTCGAACAGTTCATTTAAGAACACACCTATGATCAATACAGAAAAGTACGAAAGGTCATTGAGGAGATCTTAGAGACCTTGGAGGCAGAAGGATGCTGGTTTGTGCCAGTGAATGAGCTTCAAGGAGGAGAATGAGGGAGCATTCACAACCATCCCCTAGTAATTGTATACCTAACATGGATGAACTGATCTCTATGTTGAAAATCGCGAAATTTGACGAAATATGAAAGCGTCAGGTCTTTTTCTATTTATTCAAACTATGATTTAATGGATATTTGTACTGGGTACTAAAGATTATCTATTAAAGTAGTAAAGGATTGATGCAAATGGACAGGTCCGTTTTTAGGATCTCGGTAGGAATTGCAGTGGTTTTTGTCCTGATAGGGGTATTGATACCTGAACAATTGGGATCTGCAATGGACGTAGCAAAGGGATTCGTACTTGAGAAATTCGGCTGGTTTTATCAGCTGGTCGCCACCTTTTTTCTAATATTTGCCGTGTTTATGATTTTCAGTAAATATGGAAAAATCAAATTAGGAAAACAAGATTCACAACCCGAATTCAGCAGACCGACTTGGTTTGCTATGCTATTTTCGGCCGGAATGGGGATCGGTTTGTTATTTTACGGAGTCTCTGAACCAATTTCTCACTTTTCCTCGCCACCTGCAGGAGAAGGCGGGACGGCCCAATCGGGAATTATGGGAATGCGATATACCTGGCTTCATTGGGGACTGCATGCCTGGGCGATTTATGCCATCGTTGCATTGGCACTGGCCTATCAGAAGTTTAACAGAGGGGCTCCTGGATTAATGAGCGCGACTCTTCATCCTGTAATTGGTGAAAAGGTGAAAGGCCCAATCGGTAAGACAATTGATGTTGTCGCCGTGTTTGCGACATTATTTGGCGTTGCGGCATCATTAGGATTGGGATCTCAACAGATCAATGCTGGACTGGAGTATCTGATTGGAATTCCGAACAACTTTTTTGTCCAGTTCATCATCATGATGATCATCACTGTACTTTTCATTGTTTCAGCGACTACAGGCATTTCGAAAGGAATCAAGTTATTAAGTAATATCAATATGTCGTTAGCTGTTTTATTGTTTATTGTCATGCTCATACTTGGTCCAACGTTATTCTTGATGAACATGTTTACCACCACCATGGGTAGCTATTTGCAAAATGTCGTTCAAATGGGCTTGCGCTTGTCTCCTTTCAATGCGGATGAAGCTGCGTGGACCCAAGGCTGGAGTGTGTTCTATTGGGCTTGGTGGATTTCCTGGACTCCGTTTGTGGGAATGTTCATTGCACGTGTGTCCAAAGGACGTACCATCCGTGAGTTCACGATCGCGGTCCTATTAGTCCCATCCCTTGTATGTGCCTTATGGTTCACTGTATTCGGCGGAACAGGAATTAACCTCGAGATGGTGGAGGGCTTGGATGTTTCAGGACAAAGCCTAGAAACGGCTCTATTCTTTATTTATCAACATCTTCCGTTTGGTGCGCTTCTATCGGTGTTGACTGTGGCACTTATCACAACTTTCTTCGTCACATCAGCCGACTCCGCAACCTTTGTTCTTGGAATGCTCACAACAGGTGGGAAATTAAACCCTCCTAACGGTGTGAAGATGGTATGGGGAATTATCCTGGTCGCATCCACCCTTGTTCTGATGGCGTCCGGCGGCCTGTCAGGACTGCAGACAGCAATCATCGTAAGTTCACTTCCGCTTACATTCGTCGTGCTTGTCATGTGCTATGGATTGGTCAAGCAGCTTGGAAAAGAATATGACATCCAAATGAATAATTGGAAAACGAATGAAAAGGATAAATCAAATCAAAAGGCAGGCTAAGGAAATTACCTGTCCCATATAAGCGGTTCCGTTTTTGGAGGGAAAAACTCAAATTACACCTTAATTAGTTATGGAAATAACAGAGAAATTGGCACAGCATTTAGCACTGTATTTAAACAGTAAAAACCCAGAACCAAGTGTGGTTCTGGGTTTTTGAATTTTCATTAAAGCGCCCTATAATGGAAAATAACTCGATCTAACTCATGAGATTATAGAAAAAACTGTTCTTCAGAACTTACTTGTAATCCGTTTCTTTTGAGTAATGCAGTCGTGACTCCATTTCCAACAATTTTCTTACTTTTAAATTCACCATTAAAAATCATTGAACTTCCACACGATGGGCTATACTCTTTAAGAACAACTACATTTGCATGAACCTCTTTGGCCTTTTTTAAAGTAGCATAAGCCCCTCTTATGTACAGTTCCGTAACGTCTCTACCTGACTTCTCGACTACTTTAGCTTTCCCATCCAATACATCTTCCCCGTTACCACCTACTATTTCAGCAGGTTCTCTGGGGGTTGAAAATCCACCAAGTAATTCCGGGCATACAGGTATTGCCTTATTCTCTTCTATTAGTTTACTAATCTTATGATCTAGACAATGAGTACCGTTATATCTTACTTCCAATCCTGCTAAACAAGAACTCACTAATATCATTGATGACACCTCATTTTAATAACATCTAATAAACTTGTACAACTAACTCCACGTTAAATGAATAACTTAAAGCTTCGTTTTACTCTCGAATAATTCCTTTTCTTATTCCAGAATCGCTCTCCTATTTCGGAAGATCGTTAAACAAAAGAACCTAACCACACAGAAGTATCGTCCCTCTTTCACTCGTTAATGGAAAGTTACAACTTAATTTCATACTCCATTCGTTTTGCTGTCTCTAAAGCTACATCTTTTCCGTGCAGTCGAGATATCAGGTGAAACGACATATTAATCCCTGCTGATATTCCTCCAGATGTTATAATTGATCCTTCATCGACAAATTTAACATCACGCTGGACTGATACTTTAGGAAATTCATGTTTTAATCTATCAATATCCATCCAATGCGTTGTCGCTTTTCTTCCATCAAGAATTCCTGCTTTTGCAAGAAGAAGCGCACCAGTACAGACTGAAGTCAGAAACTCTGTTCTTGATTGCTGGGCTTTAATCCATTCAATGATACTAGGATTGTTTATTTCAATCTGTTCAGCACCATACCCCCCAGGAATAATCACAATATCTAATGAAGGATGGTTAGCGAAACTAAAATCAGGAAAAACTTTCAAACCATTCCTTGCAGTAACTAAGTCTCCATTTTCAGATATTGTTTTAACAATAAACGGCTTTTCATTTGAATTAGGTAAAGTCGCTACAGAAAAAACTTCAAATGGTCCTGCAAAATCTAATACTTCTACATCGTTAAATAGTAAAATACCAACTGTACGCTGTTGCATTTTTTAAACCTCCTGAAAAAAATATTTGTAACAGTTATATATAAATATAGAATTATTAAAAATAGACTTGTCTTTAGCTAAATAATCGATATTTCCTTTTATGGGTCAGATGATCAAAATCGCAAGACTCAATTACCTTATTAATAGTGATAATTAAATATAAATTGATTTTGCTTTTATTTTAGGTGGTGGAAGCACACGATTATGTACAGCCATACCACTTCACCGAATTCTAATATTTCCTTCTATTATACAAGAATTGGGCCCGATAAACGAAAAGACGCGTCATTCGATAAACGCGCCCGATTTTTGAAGATCAAAAGGCTGTTGAAGCTAGATCTTACTTATTTAACTCTCGCACTCGTTGTTGAATAAGAAAAGGTTATTATTAATCAACACTATTCTAGGTATTTATAAATCAACTATTCACAAAGTTTTCTTTTCTCCTTTTATCCAATCCAAACGAAATAGATGCAGTTAATAACGCTAGTAATACTGTTAATCCCGCAATCCACCCTAAATTCAAGACAGATGTATATTCAATTACCACTCCTCCTAAGCCAGCGCCTAATGTCATACCAATATTCATTAGAGCAGTATTGAAACTTAAAACAATTTCTGATGACTGCGGTTTCAAAGAAATTAAATAAAATTGGTTTGCAGGAGTGGTTAACCATGCAGATGTTCCCCAGATCATAATGGCAAAAAGAATACCTATCGTTGATGTAGATATAGACGTGAATATCATTAAGATTATTGAGTGAACGATTAAACTGACAGAGATAGTGCGAACAGGTCCCCATCTATCAACGGCATATCCGCCGACACGTGAGCCTATGAAAGCAAACAAACCAAGCACTAAAAGAGCTGTACTAATATCTTCTATAGAGAAACCAGCTAAACTACTTAAAAGTGGTGCAATGTAAGTAAATACCATTGTATAGCCAAGAATCCAAAATACCGTTGTTAATAAACCGGTTATGATTTGTTTGTCTAGAATTAATAACAATTGCTGCTTTAAAGAAATCTGTTTATTTCCAGCTAATTTTGGAATGAACTTATTTAGAAGCACTAAATTGAACAGTGTAACGACAGCAATAAACAGAAAGATATAACGCCAATCCATATAAGCAGCAATTAATGTCCCAATCGGTACACCTAAGATTAAAGAAACGGTAAAACCGGTAATAACCGTTGCAATTGCACTACCCCGCTTTGTGGGCTGAGCAAGTTGTGCAGCATAATTGGTTGCCACAACAAAATACAAACCTCCACTCATTGCCAAGACAATGCGTGAAAACATAAGTATACCGAAATTAAAACTAAAAAACGCAATGATATTTCCAAAAACAAAAATAAGCATTGAATACATTAACACTTTTTTTCTTTCGTATTTTGCAGTCAGCATAACAAGCACTAGCGCACCTATTGCATGGGATAAAGCATATATGGTAACTAATTGCCCAGTCATTGAGATTGATACGCCTAAATCCTCTGAAATCATCTCTAAAATACCAGAAACAACAAATTCTGCGGTTCCAACTCCAAAGGCTCCTAAAGCTAGCAAATATATTGCAAAACGATTCATTTCTTTCTCCTTTTTCTCAATGTTATTGTAAGGCTCTTTTCTCAAAGATTGTTGCTTTTTAACATAAGCTCTGCAAGGCTCTGTCCATTAGCGTATGCTAGATGGTGTGGGGAACTGTCCCGCTTGCAGCTAGCGTTTGGTCGAGCCTCCTCAGCTTGGCCGAACGGGGTCTCGGCACGCCCAAAATCCGCCGGAGTCTGCGCAGTTCCCCTCACCATCTTTAAGAGAATTTTTGTGACAGAGCTTAAAGGTGTGCAAGAAAACAATGTAACTAGAAAAAATAATTCTTTTTTAATAAAAGGGAAATCAATCTGTACTCACCTTAAATAAGGTTGTTTGCTAAAATTCTTGTTTTTATTGATTTCTATTAAGGATACATGCTCAGATAGTTGATTGGAGCGGAAGGATGCTCGACTCCTGCGGGAATAGCTGGACAGGTGAGACCCCGGAGGCGGAGCCGAGGAGGCTCACCGCCAGCCCCGCGGAAAGCGAGCATCCTGTAGCGGAAATCAACTACTACTTTCTTCATTAAAATAGCAACAAACTTTACGAAAAGAGCCTATTGTAAAGAACTTTTTCATCATATCGATAATGTTCATTAGCAAGAAGTCCAAGGAAATGAATTTTCAATATACGATCTTAGAAAAAACAAAATAGTGAGCTAACAACTAAGGAAATACATAGACTAAAACAATCTTTAAAAGGTTTGGATGTCATTCAAACTCTTCTTCTGTTAAATCCATATTAACGGTCATAGCAATACGGCTCCCATCAGCTGCTGCAAAAACCACTTGAGATGGTTTTACATAGGAAGCATCTCCAGCAGAATACAAACCAGGTATTGAGGTTCTTCCTGATTCATCTGTTTTGATCCCACCCGACTTTGTCATTTCATACCCCAACTGCTCTCTGAACGGTGCGCTTTGAACAAATTGTGGCATGACAAAGCCTCCAGTTCTCGCAGTGCTAGTTCCATCTGTAAAGCGAATATGTTCCAATCTACCGTTTTGTCCGGTAAAGGCTAGAATGGGTTTCTCTATCATAGTAATCCCTTTTGATTGCAGTTGCTTTTTTTGCTCTTCCGATAAAAGTGTAAGACCATTTGTACAAACAACCAAATCTTTACTCCAATTGAAGAGCAGTTTCGCCATATGGAAGATAGATGGATTTTCAGAAACAACGAAAATCGGCTGATCCTGCAGTTCCCATCCATCACAATAAGGACAATTAAACAAACTTTTTCCATAGAACGAATAAAAGCCCTCGATGTGAGGAAAAATCTCTTTTACCCCTGTTGCCACAATTAATTTTTTTGTCCGAATACAAATTCCCGATATATCGACTACTTCATATCCCATAGCTGTTTTGTTGACTGAAACTATCTCAGTTTGTAGATGATTGACAGAAGGATAATTCAACAATTCTCTATAAGCAATACGACGGAATTCGGACGGTGTTATACCATCTCTTGTAATGAAACCGTGAGTGGCATGCGTCACAGCATTTCTAGGCTGATTATTATCAATCAATGCTACACTTCGTCTTGCTCTCCCGAGTACAAGGGCTGCATTCAACCCTGCAGGGCCTCCTCCAATAATCGCACATTCATAAATCATAAATTACACCACCTAAATAGATAATATAGATATATTATATCTGTAATTAAACAAAAGATTCCATTTTTAAAGAATTAAAGGTATATAGATTGATGGTGCTCTTAAGAGTGTAGAATAATTCATCATCCACCCCAAAATACATCAAAGATACATTAAATCTATTATTAAACGAAAATATTCATCTTTAAAGCAAACTAAAAAAATGACTTATGTTAAATTCCCATTTGCTTTTGAGCTATGTCCACTAAGTTAACTTCTTTTAAATGTTGCTTCATCTTTTCTTCTGCTTCTTTCATTTCGGCTTGAATTAAGCATTCATCTCCATGAACAAAATCACATTCAAATAAGGAAGCTGTACCTTCTATGGCGTGAATGATATCTAAAAATGTAATATCATCTTTTAGACGAGATAATCGATAACCTCCATGAGCTCCGGAAATTGATTCAATCATTCCTGCTTTTACGAGTTTGGTTAAAATTTTAGACAGATACGTTGTTGAAACACCTTGGGATTCTGCCAGTTTCTGGACACCTATAGGTTCAATCGAAGAAGCAGTAACGAGAGAAAGCATGGTGTGTAAAGCATAATTAGTCGCTTTTGAAAATTTCATGTTAACACCTCTATTATAGATTTATTATATCTACAATATCCTTAAATATATTTATCTGTCAAGACTACTGCTTCCTAAATAAGAATGCAGACGAAAAATTCTTCACCATTTTGACCCTATATTTAGTATAAATCTTAAATTGTATTGAAAACTTTCCTCACAAATCTGGCCCTTTCATAAAGAAAAAGAGCATTTCTTATTCTGGAACTTTCCAACTCTTTATTGCATCTAAAGACTCCTAATTCCCAACTCATTATCGCTTGCACTTTCTATGCCTAAGAATCCCTTCTGTTGAGAGGCTTAATCCACCATTTTTTCTGCCATTCCCCCATAGCCTCTATCCCCTTCCGTTCGCTTTGAAGGAAATATTAGGACATAATACGCCGGCTGGACGGTTCTTTTGCTTCCGAAGCAGTAGAACCGTCCCGATGATTCCCCCTATTCTAGAGACCTGGATTTAACAATCCGGTCACTAACAATTGCCACTACTATCCCGATAGCGATTGGTAATAAAGCAATTTCAGTGTTTGAGAGTGAAATTTTGAACACAAGGAAATCTATATTTCCTATAAAACCAATTACGTATAGCAATACCATCGTTCCAATTGCGGCAATTAACGGTTGCCAAAAGGATTTAGACACAACTCCACCTCAATTCAATGAATTCTCAACAACTGTCTTTCAACTAAATACCAATTATTTCAAAATATTCAAAATCACACAATCCTTTATTCATCACTTCAATGACACCAATTTCACACAACTAAGTGAAATTGAATTATTAAAATATTTATATCTCAACTAGAATCATAAAGCTATCGTCCTATTCAGTGGTCATCACTCCCGATTAATAGAGAATTAGACCTAATCCAGATAATGATATTTGTAGTATGATTGACTACACAATTACATTTATTAACAAAAGGGGATGGCAATAGTGTTAGGTTTCCTTCAATGTTCAGTAAAGTATGTGGTTGCGTGTTCACTGGTTCTTTCTGCTGGTGCTGCCGTAGGGGTGACGCAGACATTCGCAGCCGAGAATGACAGTACAAAGGTCATAGAAGATGGCGGCGGCCAAGGGGGAGTCACCTGGATGGAGTATTATCGGAGAACTTCAGGCAGCTATTCCATCATCATGTATCGAAGTGCAAACGGTGGGGATCAGTGGAAAGAAGTGACCTATAACAAGTACGGAAACATCGTTAAGGTTGTGTATGGAACATATTAAGGGGAAAAGGATGATGGATTTGGGATCTGTCATCCTTTTCTTTGATTAACGAAACGACTCAGCCATCTTAATCATATCCTTTTTGGACAAAGTGACGTCAGATCCCCCTGGAAAATATTCCATTTCGTATTTGATGGTATCCCCTTCAATCCATGTCAGGTGGCTGACCTTTGCCGGACCTTCAGACTCATAATAGCTACCTTTGGATTGACCGACTTTCACTTCATCCTGAGACAAGGTTAGATTGGTTTCTGCTTCAATGGATTGAAACGTCAGTTTGATCGTTTGTCTTTCCTTTCCCGTCAAGGTCACCAATTCTATTTTTCCTGAAGGATCCTCACCTGTTTCCGTCGTGACCTTCTCTACTTCAAATGGAGCCTTTGTGAGAAACTTGAATTCATCTCCGAGGGATTCGGGACGATCTTTGGCCTCGTATTGGTAAAAAGGTGCACTAGCATTATTTCCGTCAATGAGTCCCAATTGGGTCCCACCGAAATAAACGAATAAAGAAAGGCATGCCGCAACGAATAAAAAGGACATCAACGGAGCCAGGACTGGTTTATTATTGAAGGTGAACGATTTTGGCCGCTTAGAATGAATCTCGTTTAAAATATTTTCCCTCATTTTATTGGTAAATCCATGCCCTTTGAACGTTTCTTCTTTCATCAGACCACGCAAACGTTTAAGCTCATCCATTGTTATACACCTCGTTCCGTTTAATCGTTGAACCGAGTAGCGCTTTCCCTCTTGTCAACCGTGTCTTCACGGTATTGGTGTTCAAATCCATACAGGCCCCGATTTCAGATAGCTTCATTTCTTCAAAATAATATAGAAAGATGACCTCCCGATACTTGATGGGAAGGGACAACACGCTTTGGATCAGCTCTGAATTCTTTTCCTTCTCGATCACGGTTTGTTCCGGCGCGCCCATCTTTCCTTTGACCATGTCATTGATTTTATTCGTTATACTGACCATACGTGTATCCCACCGTCTTAAATAATCTTTGCAATGATTGACAGCCACGCTGATGATCCATGTTTTGAGAGAGGAATCCTCGCGAAAGGTACCCATCTTTTGATAAAACTTGATGAATATCTCTTGTGTCAGATCTTCAGCCAGGCTGTGCTCCTTCACATAGGAATAAACAATATAATAAACATCATTTCCGTATTCCGTCATGGCTTTCTCTAGTAGTCGATCTTTCTCGGATTTAGAAATAATTCCGGTTTTCAAACACTCACCTGCTTTGTATGTATCTTCACTAAATAAGACGTTTCTTATATAGAGAAAGTTTGGATTTTTTTACAATTTGTCAAAAAAACACGCCTGGCGAGACCTCTCGACAGGCGCAAACGCTGTTTACATATTCATACTTCTTCCCTCTTCATGCCCGACTGACTTCTTTAAGCTTGCGAGGCTTTTGGCAATCAAGAACTGCGCCGAGTAGTAGGTTGTCATGATCAGGACATCCGAATAAGGGATGGCTGAAACGAACATATTCCATGACAGGATGGAGTCCGAGATGACAAACAGGATGCTACCGGCAGTTGCCCATAGGTTTTCGGTCAGGATGGCGGTTAGTGCCATCAGGGAAATAACCAGCATATAGGCAATAACCGGGATCACGAGCCCATCATTTCCTTCAGTTTGGAGCGCGGTAATCAGTTGTCGGCCGATGATGAAGGAATACAACCCAATCGGCAGTAAGGCGGCGAGGTGCGTCATGTTTAGACGGGGCATTTTGATAAAGCCCATCAAATAGAAGACGTGTCCCACCAGGAAGGCTCCAAGCCCGGCAACAAATGACACGGCAATAAACCCATCGCCCAACATGCAGAAAAACAGGCCGATGATGATGAGGCGCATGGCCGGAACTGGTTTGAAGGGCAGCTGACGGAATGCGTAGAGAATGATGAGTAGCATCGGAATCAGCTTAAAGACGATTTTCAATGCTAATGGCTCTTGGGGAATGATGAATATGTAGATTGCGGCCATGATTCCAATCAGAGTTGGGAGGATCCATTTATTCAACATCGTTCACATCCTGTTTATGCAATTTTTTTAGTCCATTGACATATATATACTTGTTTTTGGGAGGGGATTCCTTCTATGGGCAGGATAAATATCTAGTTGAATCTTATTTTAGTATGTGAACCAGCTTCTCTTTTACAGGGAGATCTATAATCGTGCTGGTTTGGGCTATAATCGTGCTGGATTTGAAATAATCATTCCGGTTTCAGATTAATCATGCTGGGATCTGATTTATTAAGCCTCTTATTCACATATTGGTCCTCCGTGTCGAATTTTCTTGATGCCGACCCCTTTCTTATAAAAAATGAACGCAAAAACCATTCAAAAGATGCGTGGTCCTTGCGTCTTTCATTTGAATGAATTTGACTTTTTAATGATTTCTCCCCCTGTCCCTACACTGTAATGAGCAATCGAGTTGGTTACTGAGCCTTCCCTAGTGAGCCCATCCTTATAATTAAACGTTATTTCCCAGGCCTTTGAATCACTACTGAAATGGGTTTCTTTTGAAAGGAGTTCAACGTCATCCATACTGATTTTTTTAAAGCTTGATTCATTATGTTCCTCTACATCTTTTTCAAATTGTTCCATGGCAATGGCTTCAGCTTTCTCACTTTCAATGATTCCCGTTCCATCATCCGCACATCCTAACAATGAAAGCACTGTGATCAAGTTTACAAGAAGAATCATGATTCTTTTTAAATGAAACTTCCCATTCCCCTTAAACATTGGGACTTCCACCTGAATGGTGATTCGAATTCATGGCTTGTTGGGTATGCCGGGCGGACTTTTCGTATGCTTCATCCCTGGAATTTCGGGACGTATTCTTGATGCTATCTCCATAAAACTCCATCTTCCTGGAACCAATCCAAATTCTAATGCCAAAGTAAAGGACTAGAATTCCGACGAAAAGAAAAAAATACATCATTTGGTTTCCCCCTCACTACTCTTTATGTATGATTAATGTCAATTATTTCAAATGTTATAGTGTTGGGCAATACCTATTCACAAAAAGGGCAAAGGGGCTTGGCTGCATTTAAGGAGCACAGATGCAATTCCTTTGCATATCCCCTCAAACTTATCGATATTTTAAACTTTCCGATGGAAGAACCCTAAGATTGTCTGTTTTAGCTGGAAAATCGATATTACATGGGTGCTCAGGCCGGTCTTGGGGTTGAATCATGGAGTGAAGATAACCTTCGCTTACTAATCATGCCGGTTTCGAGGACATTCATGCCGGATTTGAAGTAATCATGCCGGTTTTAGAAAAATCGTGCCGGATTTCCATTAATCATGCCACTTTCGTTCATAATCATGCCAGGTTGTCGAATGTTCTTTATCTTGTCATTAAAAAAGACTCGTCTCATCGACGAATCTTTTACAGTATCATTTCAAAGGAATAAAATATTTCTCCATTTCCCTTTCAGAGATAATCATTCTTGTGGATAAGTCTTTCGTTCGTAAAACAAACTCCTTGATGCCAATATACTCAGATTCAGCAATTAAATAGAAATCTGCTCCCTTTTTGAACCCTCTGAAATCACTTTTTAATTGATAACTCTTCAGCATTGTCTCTAGTAACTCCTTGGTTCATTACTCACTGGCTCTTTTCCACCTGATATGACTTCGGATATATCGTCTCGATTTTTTTTATAAAATAATAATGTTTATATAAAGCGAGCCCAATTAAGATGATCCGAACGAACAGGATATCGACGAACACTACTGAGAGGAGAATAAAGAAATCAGCCGTCACGTTGATCCTGATCTTCTCTTTCCGGGTCATCCCCTTCTTTTGAAGGAAGGCCAGAACATATTTATCATATATAACTGTGCTCTTAAACCAACGATCAATCCGCTTGGAGCTTTTCGCAAAGCAATACGCGGCAAATAAGTAAAACGGGCCACCCGGCAGAACCGGAAGTACAGTGCCGGCAATCCCGAACACCAGGGATATCGAACCAAGCAGCATAAACAGGATGCTCTTTATCTTTTTCAGTGTCATGATTGATTTCCCCTACCATCGCTAGATTAATAGACATATTTCTACTTCCATCCATTGTACTATAACTATAACAGGAAGGTCCGGTTAGTGGATTAGGTGATTTATGTTAATTGTGTGGCGATTGACGGGTGGATGTGGAAAAGGTCTGACGCTATTACTATAAGAAAGTGACAATAGAATCTGTAGCTCTGTTTCAATCTTTCTCCTCCTCTTTCAAAAAAGGAAAATCTCAGACTATAAAAAAGCATGTATCTACGTTTATGTTATAATTATCCAATAACCGAGAGGAGACCCATCCATGTCCAATCATGTCCTGTTTAGCATTTTCCCGCTATTGACCCTTTTGTTTTACCTGGCCCCCATTGTATTCATCATCTGGTTCTTGATGAAATTCCTGAAGATCCAGCAAGAGAAGAACCGGATCCTGCAATGCATTTCTGACAAGCTGGATAAGAAGCTTCAGGATTAGTTATGGGCGTGAAAGACCGCCCCTTCTATTTAAGTTTCACACTATAAAACCTCATCGCTTTCGGAACCCCTTCGATCTCAAATACGCCATTCATGATTAAATGCCTTACTCGATACTCAAAATATCCGTCATCGATATATTGATCCACATGTCCCAGCACTTCACCTATAAGTCGCGCTGATTTCATGAACCCATGATTCTCCAGCTCTTTATGTAATTTTTCAGCTGTATGGATGATGTACTGATCATAATAATCTTCACGGACCCTTTTTATTTCGCCATTCTCCCATATTCTCAGAATTTCCTGTGTGGCAGACAGCTCTTGCCACTCTTCTTCGTATGCTAATCTTTGTTCTTTATTCAATGGAGCAGAGTTTTTTCCATACAGCATCCCTACTTTTTCTGGTGAAAGTTCTCCGGTGCGCAAGGTATGAGAATGGGTAGTATTCATGATAAATAAATCGTTTTGCTTTTCTTTTAATAGATACAGAACATACCGCATTGCAGTTTGTTCGTGAGCATTTCCCCCGGCCCAAATCGTAATGGGGATATGGTCAGGAATCGCCTCAATCTTCGAGATCGTTTCATTGAACCTTTCATGGTGTTCCGTTAGATCATCACCTTCAAACAGAATGTGATTATTGAGCCATTCATACCGGTGTCGAAGCCCCCGTTCTTCATGCAGTTTCCAAACCGGACCGATGGAGAACACATCTGAAAAAGAGAGCACCTTTACCTCTCTCTCGTCCCTTTCTTTTAACGCTATTTTCAAACTACCGGAAGTAGAATCTCCGAATAGGATATGGACGGCTCGATAGGTCTTTTCCGTCTCAGCCTGACTTCTTTTAAACTCCACAAAACCACGATAGGTGTTCTTCAAATCTTTCACCAGCTGGGCTTGCTCTGTCTCTTCCGCCATATTGATTCGTAATAGCATGTGGAATAGCAGGGATTTCACTTCGTCCTCCGTTGAATGCTCCACTAGTTTTTTTAATTGATCAATCAATTTATTTCACCGCCTTAACATAGAAAAATCTATCCATATTTTGTAATGATATCATAAAAAATCCAAAAGGAGCTCCACGTTAACCCAGATGTACCAATAAACCAAACCGTTAATGATCCTTTTTAAAAAAGCCCCCTCCCATTAAAGCCATCATCCAAATCCAAACTTTAGAATCACTGATAAATTTTATTGACAATGATAATCGTTCTCTGTATATTTAGTACTATAATGAGAATGATTATCAATATTAATTAGAAAGAAGGAAAACAACTTGAAAAAAATACTCATCCCGTTTCTGCTCTTGGCAATCTTTATTCTTCAGGCTTGTGGCAGCACCGAGACGGCAATGACTGAACAAAAGGAAGAGAATGCGAATCAGAAAACAGCATCAGAAACCATTACATATCAATCAGAAACCGGTCCTGTTGAGGTACCTGCGAATCCTACCCGTATTGTGGCGCTTTCGAACGCTCCAAACGTGCTTGCCTTGGAAGGAAAAATTGTCGGCGTCGATGAATGGACGAATATGAATCCCCTGTTTCAAGAGAAGCTGGAGGGAATTGAAGTAGTATCTGAAGAAAACATCGAGAAAATCGTTGAGCTGGATCCAGATCTTATCATAGTGGGTTCCCACTCGAAAAACATTGATAAAATGAGTGAAATCGCTCCTACGGTTGCCTACACGTGGGGGAAATTGGATTACTTGGAACAGCAAATCGAAATCGGTAAGCTCCTTAATAAAGAGCAGGAAGCCAAAGATTGGGTTGAAGATTTCACTACCCGTGCGGAAGAAGCAGGGAAAGAGATTAAAGGAAAAATCGGTGAGGATGCCACTGTATCGGTCTTTGAATACGATACGAAGTCAGCTTATGTATTTGGGAATAACTGGGCTCGCGGCACCGAATTATTATATCAAACAATGAAACTGGAAATGCCTGAAAAAGTGAAAGAAAATGCATTAGAACCAGGCTACTTTGCACTAAGTACAGAAGTCCTTCCGGAGTTTGCGGGAGATTATATCGTCCTTAGTAAAAACCAGGACGGTGACGGTTCATTTTTGGAAACTCAGACATGGAAGAACATCCCTGCCGTTCAAAACAATAGAGTCATAGAATTAGATACGAAAGCGATCACGTATAGTGATCCAATCACACTGGAATATCTTCTGGATGTGTTTAAAAAAGCATTTCTTGAAGAGCTGAACTAATCTTACAACATATGAAAACCGCATGGATTGATTGTTGGAGTCCATGCGGTTTTTTTATTTCCCTTGTTTAGTCAATCATGACGAAAATGGCCATGGTACCTATCCCCTTGGTCGAAACAAGCACCACTACCTACAACGGCAGCCGAATCACAAACTTCGTCCCCTTCCCTTTCTCACTAAAAACATCAATCGTCCCCTCATGCATGAGCACCAATTGCTTCACGATGGAGAGTCCGATACCGAATTCACCGTAGGGATTATTCGTCCTGGACAGGTCCGCTTTATAAAACCTGCGCCAAATCGATTGGATTTCTTCGGGATCCATACCTATTCCGGTGTCTTCGATTTCTATGAAGGTTTCTGTCCCGGAAGAGGAGCCCCTTAACGTGATCGTTCCTCCAGAGGTGAATTGAATGCTGTTTTTCGTGATGTTGATCAGAATTTGGATGAGCCTATCATAATCCGCATGTACCGTGGCTCCGGAATCTGCAACCACCCTAATTTCGTTCCCCTTTTCTTCAGCCTGCAAGTCGAGCTGTTCCTTGATGACTTCGAAGATATCCAGTAAAGGTAAGGTTACTTTCGTGATCGCTACCTGGTTGGAACGGATTTTTTCGTAGTCCAAGTTTTCATTCACCAATCTGATCAACCGTCTCGTTTCCTCGCTTACGAGACCGAAGCTCTTCTCTTTCTGTTCTTCGGGGATCATGTCGTTCCTGATTCCTTCGATGACACCGCGAATCGTGGTCAGCGGTGTTCTCAGTTCGTGTGATACATCCGCCATGAATTGCCTTCTCCGGTTCTCCAGGCTGTCGATTTCCTCTTTGGATGCCCGGAGTTTCGTGACCATTTCATTAAAGTCTTCGGCAAGATCGCCGATTTCATCGAAGTTGGAGCTTGGGACGTGAACATCGTAATAACCGGATGACACACGGGAAGTGGCATCCCTGATCCGCTGAATCCTTTTCACATGGAGCTTTGATAAGAACAAGCTGATCAAGAGTGAAATCGCCAGTGACAGGAGCACGATATATAGAAGATATTTATTGATCTCACTCAGCATTTCCCTCGAGCCGCTGATCGGGGCAATCAGGATCAATCCGCCAGCCAGCTGATCATTGATGATCCGGGGCATGATGACGAGTGATACAGCCTGGTCAAACCGGCCGAAATCTTTTTTCAGGGGGACGGTTTCACCGCGTTCGATTTTTTGCCACTCTTCTTTGGAGAGCTCAATCCGCGGGTACACCCCTCCCCTTGAGAATGATACCTCCCCCTGGCGATTGAACGTGATCACATCGATGTTCCGGGCATGAAGCAAGCTGCTGTACTCCTCCAGATAGAGAGGTCTTCTCGGGCTTGGTCTTTCAAGGTCTGATAAAATTTTCTCCCCATATGACCTGAGTTCCGTGACCTTATTTTCGTAGACAAGATTCTCGACATACTGGGAAAACAGGAGACCGAGTATCATGAAGGCGATGATGAGTACGCTTGTATGACTGAGAAGCAGCTGATAAAGATACCTAAATTTCATCCCCGGCCGCCGTCTCATCGAATTTATATCCTACTCCCCAGACCGTATGTAGATACGGCTTTTCCTTGCTGCCGATTTTGTTGCGTAGCCGCTTGATATGCACATCGACCGTCCGCTCATCCCCGTAGAAATCATATCCCCATACCCGCTCGAGAAGCTGCTCCCTCGAGAACACTTGACGCGGATGTCGTGATAGGTAATAGAGCAATTCAAATTCTTTCGGTGTCAGATTCGTAAGGGGAACGCCTTTCAGAATGACTTCACGGGTTTCCTTACTGATTTGAAAGTCTGTCGTCGAAACATCCTGAGTTCCTGCCCCACTGTTTTTCTCCCCTTGATACCGCCGCGTAACAGCCCGTATCCTTGCCATCAGGGCAAGGGGCGAGAAGGGCTTTGTTACATAATCGTCGGCTCCGAGTTCGAGCCCGAGCACTTGATCCGATTCACTGTCTTTCGCCGTCAGCATGATGACCGGGACCTTGGACCCATCCTCCCTGATCTTTCTGCATATGGTGACGCCATCCATCCCCGGCAGCATCCAGTCCAGGATGACCAGATCCCACTCACCTTCCTTATAACGCCGGTACCCATCAGCCCCGTCGTGGACAAATTCTCCTTGAATCCCTTCTTTTATAAAAAACATCTCAAGCATCGACGTGACACTCTTATTGTCTTCTACTACCAGCACGTTCATCAACATCGCTCCTTTCCCGACTTCTTTCTAGAACCATGGGGACAGGTACCGTGGCTCCTATCCAAGACTGTGCCAAGGTACCTGTCCCCATGGCTCCCTATCTAAAGTATAGCCGTTTTGACTGATTCATTCTATTGTTTCCTCCTAACGAAAAACCCCCGCTCACTTGGCGGGGATTCCAATCCTTATAATGTGTCACTTGGAGATTCGGCTGCCGGTTCCTCACTCTGTTCTGTCTCAGGCGCAGATCCATGAGGACCTTTTCCATGGCCTGGACCACCATGATGGCCCTTACCGCCCTTGTGGAAAAAGAAACCCTTTTCTTTATTGAAAGGGAAGAAATCCAATTTCTTCGCTTCGTCGGCATGATTGGTCATGATCTCTTCCATCAGTTGCTTCGACGTTTTGCCTTCTGTTTCAACTCCCAGTTCTTTAGCAGCTTTTAGAATAGACGCTTCGAATATCTCTTCTTTCAATTCATGATGCTCTTTTCCTTCTGTTTCAATTCCAAGATCTTTTGCCTGCTTCAGAAGTGCTGCTTCCCTGACTTCATCTGCAAGTTCATCCAGATCCTTGCCTTCAGTTTCCACTCCAAGTTCTTTAGCTTTTTGTTTAACTAGTGCTTCCCTTACCGCTTTAGAGAGCTCTTCCTGGTCTTTTCCATCAGTGGAAATGCCCAGCTCTTTCGCTTTTTCGTTCAGTTCCGCTTGCCGGATTTCTTCCATGACGGCACGGTGATCTTTTCCTTCGGTTTCAATGCCCCATTCTTTTGCTCTTTTTTCGAGTTCAGCACCCATGATCTCTTTGGCAAGTTCTCGTGTATCCTTATCGGTGCTGTCGATTCCAAGTTCTTCTGCTTTTTCCTTCAACTGTTCCTCATTCAGATGGAACTTCCCATGCCCACCGCCACGATGTCCGCCAAACTCCGACTTTCCGCTTACAACCGCCGATTCGTTCGTCTTCGCCGTATCCTCCTCGGCAGCAAAGGCTGGAATAGCCCCGAGGATCCCGATAGATAAGGCACCTGTCAGTACATACGTTAGTGTTTTCTTATTCATTTTTATTTCCTCCTTTATTGGTTTTGCAGGGATCGAACCCATCTATGTAGCTGACGATGAAGTCAAGATTCAATCCCATGCCCTGTCATTTTCTCCAGAAGTTATGACCAATGTATGAACAAACAGTTGCCGGATCATTAACTTTTCAATAAATTTTCGATTTGGTACTCCTCTTTCTGTTCCTCAAGCCAAGTCCCATACTCCGTTTGAAGTGCCTGATCAAACAGAATATCCTTTATTTCCTCTTTATGATCATCAAGAACCGCATCTTTCGCTTCTTTTTTATCCGTCACCTTGATGATATGATAGCCAAATTCCGTCTTCACTGGCTCACTGATTTCACCCTTCTTCATGGCAAACGCCTTATCATCAAATTCCGTCACCATTTCACCTTTTGCAAAAAAACCTAGCTCTCCGCCTGACTCGGCATTGGACGTATCAGTAGAGTATTCTTTGGCAAGCTCCGCGAAATCTCCACCGTCATCAAGCTTGTTCTTCACTTCCTTTGCCGTTTCCTCATCTTCTACAAGAATATGGCTTGCCTCTACCTGCTCTTGTTGTGCAAACGATTCTTTATTCGCTTCAAAATATTCCTTTATCTGATCATCCGAAATCGAGACTCTGTCCTTCAGCAACTTTTCAGTTAACAAAAACGATTGGACATTCTTTTTGACACTATCAAGACTCGCTCCACTTGAGGCCAATGCCTCATTAAATGCCTCTTCGCCCCCATAGGAATCTTTGAGCGACTCCAGTTCCTCCTCGATCTCACTGTCCTTGACTGTGATCTTTTTCTCGTCACTCTCAAGCTCCACAATCTTCTCGGCAATCAGAGTATCCAGGGCTGCATCCCCATACTGGTCCACAAGCGTCGTATACAAGTCCTCTTTACTGATCGACTTGTCCCCCACCTTTGCCACCACTTCATCCTTCGAAAAGCCGAACATAACAAGCATCGTGCCGACGACGACAACGCCTCCTATTACACTCCATAATGTGATCGAACGCTTCTTTTTATCCACTCACCCGTACTCCTTTATCTTTAATTATTTGTATTCTTTTCGATTGTTGTTTCTGGTGCCAGGTACAGTTTGGTCGATTTGTACCTGGTACATTTCACTTGATCTGTACCTGGTACATTTCACTTGTTCTGTGCCTGGTACATTCCACTTGATCTGTACCTGGTACATTTCACTTGATCTGTACCTGGTACATTCCACTTGTTCTGTGCCTGGTACATTCCACTTGTTCTGTGCCTGGTACATTTCACTTGTTCTGTGCCTGGTACATTTCACTTGTTCTGTACCTGGTACATTTCACTTGATCTGTACCTGGTACATTTCACTTGATTTGTACCTGGTACATTTCACTTGTTCTGTGCCTGGTACATTTCACTTGACCTGTACCTGGTACATTTCACTTGATCTGTGCCTGGTACATTCCACTCACTTTGTACCAGGCACTCTCCAGACCACAACTTTATCCATTCATCATTGCATTACTAGTAAGAGTCAGACTGACCTTCATTTCTTTACCGTCCCGGAAGATGGTCAGGTCGATCTTATCCCCTACTTTCAGGTCACCGTACAACTGCCTTCTCAAGTCGGCCACATCCGCTACTGCATTTCCGTTCAGCTCCGTAATGACATCACCCTCTTTAACACCGGCTTCAGCTGCCGCTGATGTTTGATCGATACTCGCGACGACTACACCTCCTTCTACTTCATTAGGCAGATCCGGCAGGTAATGGCGCGGAACATCGGCAAGATTCGTCATTCCGATCCCAATATACGGTCGCTCCACTTTCCCCGTTTCGATGATTTCATCGACGACCGGCAGGAAATCCTTACTTGGAATGGCAAACCCGAGCCCTTCTACACCGGAGTTCGAGATCTTCGCGCTGTTGATCCCGATCAACTCTCCCTTTGAATTCAAGAGTGCCCCTCCACTGTTACCCGGATTGATGGCCGCGTCTGTTTGGATGACATTCAATTCAGATTCACCAGCAGATGTCTGTACTGGAATGGTACGATCGACGGCGCTGACAATCCCTTGTGTAACCGTCCTTGATAAATCGAGACCGAGTGGGTTCCCGATCGCTATCACCTGTTCACCAGCACGCAATGCACTGGAATCCCCCACTTCCAACAGATTGTCCGCATATTTCCCATCGATCTTCAATACGGCAAGATCCGTCAGTGGATCTGCTCCGATCAGCTCCGCATCGGTCTTTTCACCATCATAGAGAGACACTTCAATCTTGGAAGCCCCTTCGATGACATGGTTGTTGGTGATGATATATGCACTGTCCCCTTCTTTCTTGAAGAGAACCCCTGAACCTGTCCCTGCTTGAGCTTCTTGTGAAGCACCCATGCCATTCTGCTGCTGATAATTGACGATTCCGACGATCGATTCAGAGGCATCTTCCACAATATTTGTCACATCGCCGCTACCCGTTGAAACCGTTGTAGGATTGATTCCTGAATCTCCCGAAGTCTCTATCTGCCCGTTGTCACCTGCTGATTGTTCGATGCCCGACTGAGCGAGGTTCTGATAGTAATCGGTTTGAGGCAATACCGTCATTGTCAGGACCGAACCGATGATCCCGGCACCCAACGTGGATAGAAACCCTCTTCCTTTAAACGGCTTTTTCGGCTTTGGAGTCCGTTGCATCTCTTCTTTTTGAATGACTTCTGTATCGTTTGTTTCCGTATAGTTCATTTCTTCATTTTGATTATTATGTTCTAGCATGTAATTTCCTCCTCTATTGATTTTGCACTGTTGAACCTTTCTGTTGATTTCATGTTAGAGGGAAAATATTACGAAACTATTAACAATGTGTGTACAGGGTGGGAAGTTTTTTGGAATGGGGAGGGTGATTTTTGTAAAAAAACTATTTTCGTAAAGTTTGTGGTTTTAGTTATGAAAGCATTAATGATAATTGACAATCTCCCTCTTCAGTGTAAAATTACACCAAAGAGGAAGATGAGTTATTTAATGGAGGGTAAACCAAATGGAAAAACTTATTTACATCATTCACCTTGTTATAAGTTCATTGGGTTTTTTATTTTTTTCATTCTTTAGTGGAATTGTAGGAAGCTACGCAATTGAATTTAAGAAAGACCCCTCAATATTTGACAAAACTATTTATGCCTTTAATTCGTCTTCCTACCCCTATTATGCTTGTGTGTTTTTACTTTGGTTTTTAATTGTAATAGTTGCTCTGGTTATTCAGCGAAAAAGAAAAATCACTCCTACAAAATAGTCATTAATTGACGGCTTTTTTCCCTTTATTCAATACTTCTTAAACATTTCCTGTTCTATAATTGAAAGCACCAATTTATGGGAAAACAGCCTAAAAAAAGAACCACCCATTGAATGGTGGTTGAGTGAAACAAGCTGTTGATTTCCTACAAAAAGTGGTGACTGAGCTGCATCATGTCGGGGAACACACCTGAAAAAGGCGGAGGTCCGTCCCTTTCAATTGAGACATTCGGTGAATTTTCATAACACCTTAACGGGAAAACAACAGGGACGGACCTATATTCCAAGATCGTCCCTGATCCACTCCTTCTTAAACTCCACCAGCGACTGCTGACGCTTCTCACGATCATCGCTCACAGCTTTCAAGGCCACTCTATATAACTTCTCACTCAGTCGCCATTTATCGATGGACCGGTCTTTCTCCCCACCAAACAGCGCAAAGGCGGTGGCTCCGATCAGATACACATTCGTGATTTCATCGATCACAGCCCTTTGTTCGAATTCCTCCGGTGACATGAATCGGGAGGATCCCCACATCCTGCCCACTTTATTGATATAGGGGCGTTTGGAATAGAGGTCGATATCGCAAATCAGGGTCTCATCTTTTGAAAAATCATACAGAATACTGCCATCATAAAAATCAATGGCCACATGCCCCTGATCCATCACATGAATGTGGAAGTCGAGGATGTCATGGAATACGTCCATTTTTGTGCTGTCCGGCATCTGCATAAATTTCTCCCTGGACAGGGGATACATCTTCCCCATGCATTCTCCGTCTGTCCATTCAAATATGGCGGCAAATCCACCGCCGATTTCTTCCGAACGAAGCAATTTGACCAAATGGGGATGTGCCAAATCTTCATAAACCTTTACGGCATCCTTCAACTCTGCGACCGCCTCTTCCGGTTTGCCTTCAAATCGCGCTGTCTTGGCCCCGGCGAATTTTATAAACATTTTCTGGTCGCCATTTTTTACCCCGAAGCAGATATTTCCGGAGTCCTGATCGTCATACACCTTGAAGACCTCCCCATATTCTTCTATAAAAGAGAAATCGAAAGGAGACTTTAATTTGTATGGTGTCTGATGGATGTACTGAATATAAAAGTCTTCCAAATACCATGTCGGCACTGGATTATCCATGCCGTCAAACCAGCCCTGCACTTCCTTCGCCTGCTCCTTCATGACGGCCACTTCCTCTTCCCCGAACGCCATGGCCCATGGAACCGACGACAGCATATTGCTGCTTATGTAAAAGAGCATGAGCTTGAAGAACTCCTCCGGCGGCCGTCCGTTGAAATAGCCGTTGAGCTGCCCTGTCGCAAAATGAGGACTGACAGAAGCACTCCACACGATGCGGTTGAACTCTTCCCACGGATCACCGAAGTCATGCCGGTTGAAATCGATGATGGAAAGTTCTGCTTCTTGCGATATGACCATATTCCCCACGTGATAATCCCCGTGATGAAACGTTTGCGGCCGTCCTCGCAGGAGATGCCTGTTTGACTCTATGTACTTAATGATTCGATCGCCGTTTTCGATTTTCACCGGACAGTCCTGGTACTGCTTGATCTTGCTGTCCGCTTTGCGATTGAACCTCGTTTCCCACTTCTCATGATCAGCTGGCGCAGGAATCGAGTGGATTTCCCGGAGATAACGACCCGAATTCAGCCCGAGCACGTATTGCTCCGTATTGGTCAACTTAGGCAGCATATCCGCCGCGTCTTCCCCGTCACACCACGTAAAAAGAGTATACACCCCATCGCCATCGTCACACGTACCAAACTCCAGCGGCTTCGACATGGGTACTCCCGTTTCAGCCAAACGCTTCATCGCTTCAAACTCGCTCTTCTTTCTCTCATATTCTGAACGGTCCGCTGTCCGAAGCAGCAGTCTTTCACCCGACACCGTTTCAATAAAATATTTCTTATCACTCGACCAGCCCTTGTTGATCGGTTTGATCGTTTTAAATATATAGTCAGTTTTGATATCAATCATGGCGAGACCTCCTGTTAGCCGTGAATTCCTTGCTCAATTATACATAATGAAAAACGATGATTAGTTTAAGTGATATCCTAATTTTACCAACAGATGACTCATAAAGATATAGGAATGATCATGAATTTTCGTTCTCGTCAGCTTACTATTTCCGAAGTCAGATTTCCGATGCTGTGCGATGTATGGACTTTTCTACAGCATGAGAACCGTTCCCTCTTTAAAATATACAAAAAATGTAAAAAATCACATACATACTTCCATCTAATTAGTGAGAAAATACTCATTGTGCTCGAAACATTCACTTTGAAAGGCGGCACAATATGACAATCAGGAGGATGATTATGGGTATTTTAAGCGGGAATCCACAGGAAGAACCATTGCATTATGGTGAAGTATTTGGATCGTGGAACTATTTGTTGACGGCTAAAGCCACTGTTGCAGGATATCAGATGCAGCTTAACCATGCCGGAGATGATGATCTGAAAAAGTTACTGAAGGACAGCATCGAGGGTGGGCAAGAAGAAATCAAGCAAGTAGAAAAACTTCTGAAGGAAAATGGGATTGGATTGCCTCCAACACCTCCAGAGCCTCCACATGCCTGCCTTGATGATATTCCGACAGGTGCCCGCATGCCGGATCCTGCCGTTGCAGCAGGGTTATCTGCTAATATCGCTTCAGGCTTAGTTGCATGTAGCACAATCATAGGACAAAGCATCCGTGAAGATGTGGCGATGATGTTCGGCCAATTTCATATGCAAAAAGCGCAGATGGGTGCTAAAGTACTTAAGTTAAACAAAGAAAAGGGATGGTTGATCCCTCCACCCCTTCACAAAAACAAAAATGAACATTGTGAGTAATCACTGAATTGGAAAGATTCTCATGCTGCTGTGACATTCCAGTATCTTGAGAATCTTTTTAGTTATTTCATCATTGGGGGCATCGGAACGGTATCATGTACATATTTAGGAGCCGGGGCTAGTTTAGGTTTCGATCCGAATGGACCAGGCTCACTGATATATTGGAAATTCGCTTTCCCGTCCATGCTCGGGCCGCTCGCCCATCGTCCTTCGGCACTCGCTTCCCCTCTGGATAGATTATAAAGATCGTAAGAAACCGCTTGCTTCTCAAGCTCCCTCGGGAACGTCGTCGGTACGACAATATCCCCTTCACGCTCCTCAAGTTCCGCGATGGCTGCAGCCCATTGATTCTGATGAGCCGTGTCACGGGCGATCAAGAAGGAAAGCGTATCACGGACACCCGGGTCATCACTCAGTTCATACAGTCTCACTGCCTGCAACCGGCCCATTGATTCTGCCGTTAAGTTGGCACGGAAATCGGCCAGGAGGTTCCCGCTTGCACCGATATATGACGCTGTCCAGCGATTTCCCACACTATCCACCGGCATCGCACCCAACCCGCTCACAATCACATGCTGTGGATTCATTCCCCCCATCGCTGCCGCGAGAACCGGATTACTCTTATACATCGCTTCCTGTTCAGATACGGGGGCACCATCCAGCAGGCGGGCAATGAGGGTGGCCAGTAATTCCACATGGGCGATTTCCTCCGTCCCGATGTCCAGGCACAAATCACGGAATTTTTTGTCCGCACGTCCGTTGAATCCCTGGAATAAATATTGCATCATAACTGAAATTTCCCCGTATTGTCCACCAAGAATTTCTTGCAGCTGGTTTGCATAAGCCGGGTTTGGCTTGCATGGTTTTGCCTCATACTGAAGCTCTTTAATATGGTAAAACACAGTCTCATCCCCTCTGTCAATCTCTCTTTTACAACACTCTTCCACTTTATGTAAGCTCATAGTGTCCCGTGAACAAAAAGAAGGAGGGACACTAAATCCCTCCTTCTTACCGTTAAGGCTTCAATATGACTTTGATGCAGTCGTCTTCTTTCTGGTTAAATAGTTGATACCCTTTTGCCGCTTCCTCAAGCTTAAGTATATGTGTGATGATGGAAGTGGAGTCGATTTCCCCTTTGACGATTTGTTCATATAGAGGGGCCATATAGGCTCTCGCAGGTGCCTGTCCCATTTTCAACGTAACATTACGGGCAAAGAATGCACCTAGGGGGAACATGTTATAAAGCCCGCCATATACCCCGGTCAGTTGAACCGTTCCGCACTTCCTGACTGCTTTGGTGGCGATCTGTATCGGTCCGATCGTTCCTCCCTGCAACTTCAATTTCTGCTCCACGTATTCAAGAGGCGACTTCTTCCCATCCATCCCGACACAATCGATCACCACATCTGCTCCGCCATTGGTCAACTCCTTCAATGTTTCTCCCATGTCATCGTATTGGGTGAAATCAAAGGTCTCCGTATGGTTCATCTTCTTCGAGTGACGTAAGCGATAATCGAAATAATCGACGGCTATGACTCTCTCAGCACCTTTTTTCCAGGCAAACTGCTGGGCCATCAATCCGACCGGTCCGCATCCGAGAACAATGACCGTGTCCCCTTTTTTCACACCGGCATTCTCTACACTCCAGTAAGCTGTCGGCAAAACATCGGATAATAAGAGAAGCTGCTCATCCTCCAGTTCACAATCCTCCGGTACTAAAAAAGGGGTGTAGTTCCCGTATGGAACCCGGAGATATTCCGCTTGTCCCCCGGGATAATTACCGAACTTCTCAGAGTATCCGAACAGTCCTCCAGAGTCATAATGGGGGTTCGAATGATCACATTGACTTTCCAAGTGATGCTCACAATAGTGACATGTCCCGCACGCCACAGTGAAAGGGACGATGACACGGTCTCCCTTTTTCACTTTGGTCACATCTTTTCCGACTTCCTCCACGATCCCCATCGGCTCATGTCCAATGACGTACCCGATCGGAAGTGGGAAATTCCCTTGGTAAAGATGCAAATCGGATCCACAGATGGCTGTGGATGTAATGTTGACAACGACGTCTTGTGAATCTTGTATCCGCGGGTCGTCCACTTTCTTTACGGCTACAGAATTCTTTCCTTGATACGTGACTGCTTTCATGAGATTCCTTCCTCCATTCGAAGATTCTTACTTTTACTACTCAAGGTGTTTTGGTGGAGGATTAACGGAAGACTTCTGCTTGATCTCTTTAAATATATCTTCCCCTCCCACCTCCTGACTGACTGGCCTCTTTGCTGTGGGTGGGACATCGAGCATATTGATCAGTCTCTGCACTTCGGCCTGGAGTTGTTCGAAATCTTTCTTCGTCACCGGCTTCGCCTGGGGCATCAATTCCACCCCGACTTGTCCATTCGGCTCAAGCGTCGCCCATTTCACATCCGAAAGTTTACTGACTCCCTGCTGCCTTAATTTCATTTCAAGTTGATCAACCGTCATTCGTAGCTTCTTAAAGTTCTTTTCAATCAATATGCCATTTTCCATGAGAAGCTTTGATTTTCCTGTGATCATTTGTTCTACACGATCTGATTTCACCTGCAAATATTCCATGACCATCAGCGTTAAGACAAGGACAAGCCCGACACCTATCGTGGTCCAGATATTCTTTCCAGCTACCGGTTGAATTAATAATGACCCGATTCCGATCATAATGACCGTCTGTGCAAGCGTCATCTGGGAAATCGACTTCCTCCCGGCGACTCGTAACAATAAGGTCCCCGCCACAACAATAAGAATCGCTTTCCAAATCCAATCCCAATCCATTACACATTCCATCCTTTCGACCTTTTCATCGCCAAAAACCCTCTTCTCAGACTGAAGAGGGATAAAGGTGTGTTCTGGATTAGCTTTTCCTACAAGGATGGAGTTATTCGAAGAACCACAGGGACAGGTACCATGGTAAATTCCACACCTATTGATTTTTATTGTTATAAACCATTTCATAAATAAAACTTTCATATTTATGGAGAAAGCATCATAAGAACCGTCCCCGCGGAGCAGAACAATCGAATCCAAACAGGTTAGAAGGTTATTTCCAGATATGTTAAAATAAACCATATAGTACATTTTATACAAGGAATTGGAGCTGTAAAAATGAAGAAATCGAAAATGTTTATTGTGGTATCCTTTTTAACCATGTTATTCGTCTTCATGTCTGCATGTAGCCATTCACCTGAAGAGGATGCATCTAATCAATCTGAGTCTGATACGATTCCAGCAAGTACAGATGATTCTTCTCAATCCAATGATTCATCTACAGAAAGCACAGTGGAATCCGATAACAACGAGGAGAATCAATCGGAAGAATCATCAATGGAAGATAGCAACGTCCAGGTAGACAGTATTCAGGAGGAAGATCCGACTGCCATATCAAAAGTAGGGGGAAGAAAAGAATATCTGAACAAACTGGACAACATCCAAAAAGAGATGGATGCAATGCCGTATAAAAAGGATTCAGATAAAGGTGTCACAAACGCGATGAAAAACTATTATGGAGTATCTTACGACAAATATGACAATGCATTAAATGAGATTTATTCACTTCTGAAAAAAGAGCTTTCTCCAGAGGTCATGAAGGAGTTAAAAGCGGAACAATTAAAATGGATCGAACAGAAAGAAGAAAAAGCTGAGAAAGAAAGACTGAAGTATGAAGGTGGTACGTTTGAAAATGTGGCTTTACTCATCTCTTTATATGAGTCGACGAAGGATCGGTGTTATGAGTTGGTGAATGAGTATATGAGGGATTAGATAATGATGGCGAAAAGAGAGGAAGTTATCAGGACTTCCTCTCTTTTCGCCTTTGAACCACAGGGACAGGTACCTTGGTCCACCGGTTTCTGCGTTTTTCACATAAAGAAAACCCAGTCATCTCAACTGAGTCATAGCGTAATCCTTTAGCAAGGCAAGGTACCAAAAGGAATGTCTCTTGGGTTCCTCACTCAATTTAGATAGGAACTATATTCAAATGCCGTTGTACCATATACATTTTTAAAGTGTTTGTTTAAATGCGTTAAATCTACAAATCCGCATTCAGCTACTGCTGAATAAATATCTCCACTTTTCTCTATCATTTGCTTAGCATGTTCTATTTTGACGTTAAGATAGTACTGATACGGGGAAATTCCTGTATGTGCCTTGAATAGTCTGATGAACTGATATTTCGATAAACCGAGCTCTTTAGATATATCATCCAGTTTAAGCCCACTTGCCAAATGGGCATGAAGGATATCTTTCGCTTTTTTTATTAAGGTGTTATCTTTCTTCATTTCTGTAGAAAGATCGGTTTTAATGAGACTATCCGTTAGAGATAAAAATAGTTCACTACAAAACGCATCGTCTTTATCAGCTAATATCCCATGAGCGAGATTTAAAATGCTTTGTTTCAGTCTATCATCATATACAATCGGAGAAGGAAAACGTATCATATCCTTCTTCTCAAGGGCTTCTAAAAGCAATTGCGGCTTAATATATAACATCACGTAATCAAGGCCGGACTCATCATTGGCCATTCCGTCATGTGCCTGTTCCGGGTTAAAAAGCATCACCCCGTTCTGATAGGAGAGTTGCAAGCTGCCATCCAAGTTGTAGCGCTGGATGCCACGAATTGTTACACCTATGGCATACTCTTCATGGGCGTGCTTTTTATATGAAAATTCATTAATACTTGCTGACAATGCGGTAATGTCTGCCCTTTTTTTATAAATGAATTTCTCCAATTTTTTCACCTCTTCACTCGCCTATATCCATAGCATGAAGGCAGAATAGGCTAAAAATAACGCCATGATTACATTAGCAGCCTTATTGTACCTCAGTAAGAATTTTTTGAAAATGGTACCGAAGAGCACCCAAGTCGTAAAGGCCATAAATCCAATAACCGTTATCACGATAACCCCTGCTGTCACCGCAGGTTTTGAGATATAGAATGGCAAAATGAAACTCGGAATGACGGTCATGGTAAACAGTACTACCTTTGGATTTAAAAATTGCATAAGGAAGCCGGACATAAAAGTACCCGATTGATGTACAGTAGGCTTCGATGTGTCCATCTTGTATATTTGATAAGCCAAATAGAACATATAACAACTTCCAACTATCTTCATCACAATGAGGATTTTAGGGAGAATCGTCAGAAGGACAGTATTCAATATAGCTGAAATAACCAGCAGCAGTCCGAAAGCAATCGTAGCACCATACGTAAATTGCATGGCCTTTTTCGTCCCTAAATTATGTGCGGTGGATAATATAACAATATTTGTGGGGCCGGGAGTAAAAGTAATAATAATGCAGTAAATTAAAAAAGATGTAAAATTCATAGAGAAACCCCTTTCCAAGTGATCTCATGTAATCATACATCTGTCTTTGAGCTTTCTTATAGTATATTATTGCAGGATCCCATTTCCTTACTTTCGTTGAACACTGTCTGCTGTATCAGCAAAGTCTAATTTTCAACAACCATTTCCCCCTCACCATCAGGAATTTCAAAACCCTTAAGATAGGAAGCTAACAATTCTTCTGTAATCGGGAACGCATTGGCATCAAACCGCTTGTTCCTTATTTTAAGCCGTTCACGCAAATCATCAGGAGAAACGTTTATATAAATCAGCTTCCATTTGCCACCGGACTTTTCGATGAGTTGTTTATATTGCTCCCTTCTTGCACGGTCCCAAAAACTGAAGTCAATGACCACCTGTTGTTTATCGTGAATGAGCTTCAATAAGACATTGCGCAATTTACTTTCTGCCTCTTTCTTGTATTCCTCCATCTTTTCCATAGGGAAATCAATCCCGTAACGACCATGAGTCGCCCATATTTCTTCATCAATGGAAAGACGCACAAAGCCGTTTTTTTCTAATTGTTGTGAGAATGTCGTTTTCCCGGAACCGGCCACACCACACATCATGACGACTAGTGGTGTAGAAACACTCCGTTCACGATAAATCGTTTCAAAATTAAAATCGTTGAACATGTGGGCACTCTCCCTTTATATAAGTTGGCGTTTCTTTGTAGTTACCCCAAACTTGCCAGCAAAACCATTATCCCATTCGTCAAACCGTGGATCAAAACCGATGGCCAGATGGAATTGGTACGTTCATACGCTAGAGCAAAAAGGATCCCGCTAAAGAAATTTACCGGCATGACGTTGTATGTCGGGATGTGGATAATGGTAAAGATGAGCGAGCTAAGTACGAGAGCTCCAGTCAATCCTATGCGTGTACGCAACCAGCGATATAAGAAACCCCGATAAAAAATCTCTTCGTATACCGGTGAGATGATTGCAGCAGAGATAAAGGCGATCAGTATCGTAAAGAACGTTGCATTTTGCTTCATGGCCTCTGTTTTGCTGTTCTCCCACGAATTGCCTATGAAACTGGTCAAAACGACGATGATTACGGCACCAACTAGTAAGATGACAGAATAGATGATTATGATTTTCCAATCTTTCACATTGTATGGTTTGACCCCTACTTCGCTCCAGGAAAGCTGTTTTGGACGTAGTGCAATCAGATAAACACCTAAAAGGAGAATAATGGCTATGGTTAGCCCCATTAACGTTCCGGCATACAGTTCATTGTCAAGCCACCCAGAACATAGGGGCTTAACCACGAATTTAATACATCCGATCACCAAACCAAATTCAAGTAACATCAATAATACGAATTCTTTCCAACCCCACGGGTCCTGTCCTCTCCAGTTCATTTGACTCTTTTCCATTCATCTTCCCTCTTCCTATATATGGTATAATCCAACCATAGGAGGTGACGTTACGTCACCTGCAAGCATTTTTTTCGGGAGGGAATGGAATGAAAAGATGGACCACCGGGGAGGTAGCCAAAGAGCGGAATATATCGATTCGCACACTTCGCTATTACGATCAGATTGATCTCCTTACACCAAGTTTCAAGGATGCAAGCGGAAAACGTTATTATTCAGAAGATGACTTATTTACATTAGAGAAAATCATCATCCTAAAATCTCTTTCACTCCCCTTGGAGGATATTCGCAATATATTAGATAAACTATCTTTCAAACAAGTTCTAGTCTCACACTACAATTACCTGCAAGAACAACTCTCGACACTTCAAACAAGCATCTCCAATACGACTTCATTAATTCATATGATGGATCTGGAAGAATCTTTACCCTGGGAACGCGTCTCCGAACTGGTCCGCCGTTCACCACACAGCTCAAAGAAGTGGATGGATTATTTCCAAGAAAATGAACAGGTCCTCTTACAAAAGTCCGTTCCAAACCTTAGTAACAACGACGAAACAACCCAGCAATATATTTCATTAATCCGGCGAATGGAATTGTGCATCAAACACAATGTCAAGGCGGATTCAGAAGAAGGCTTTCAAACCGGGACCAGGTTACTGGAACTATCAAATGATATGTTCCAAGGAGATAAAGAGTTGATGGATAAATTCTGGGAAGTACGAAAACAGCCTGTAGAGGATACCGGCCTATACCCGATTTCGGATGATGTATTGGAGTTTGCGGAACGTTGTATGGAGTATGCAATGAGTTAAGGTCATTGAGATCAGTCCCCGATAAAATAACTTCTACAATACTATTGTTTTGCAATTGTGCAAGCAGTTCTTTGCTTATGCTGTTGGATAATAATTCAAGAAAAAAGGAGAATCGAGATTGGACTTATTTCTTTGGATGAGTGTTAGTTTCTTCATAATCGGATTTGCAGTACTCGCTTTTATTAAAAGAAAGCTGGAAGGTAAGAATAAATCAACTATCCAATCGATCATTTGGTTGATCGCGGGAACGACAGCTTGGGGAGTAACGAGTATCATTCTTATAGTTTGGTCGTTTAATAGAATTTGGTAAATTAGATAATACCTCCCCCTTTCTTCCCTCATAAGCAAGGAGACTCTCTTATATCCTGTTCTTTAAGTTTGTAAAAATGATATTTGCAAAAAAGCTGAAGATGTAAATCCCTGATAATAAACATATATATGAAATCGGGTTTGTCTGTAAGGCTATTAAAAAGACATCAATTGCATAAATATCACTGCAATATTGAACATCTTGTGGTGTGAAAATGAATTCAGGCTTACATTCTGAATGTGGTAAATATGCGATTTTACTTGAAATAAAAAACGAATAAACATATGAGACAACAAATATCGGTAAACTAATAATAAATAAAATCCAAAGCTTTTTAATTAGAATTCCCCCTTTGTTGCAGCTACAAAACCAGCAACCCTTTCCATTAAAGAATGAAAGAAAATACCAAGAAATAGATTTCCAGATCAAATCGGTTTATTAATAGCTTATTAGTTTTGTTTGGATTCTATTTGCTCAATTTTCATATGACTAACTTATCTTAGTACCAATTATTTCAAATTGAAGAATCATACTCAAGACAAATTCTTATTTTTCTTTTTTATAAATATGGAAGTTATTCTTCAAGGACAAGCGACCTGTCTCATTAAGAATTTCTATCAATTTCTTTACATAGGTTTCATCTACAGGAAAATGTGTTAAAGTCCTCCATATTCTTCTATATAAAAGGATGTGTGAGGCAATGAAAAAATTATGGATGCTACTTGCAGCTGGCTTACTTATTTTGGGAGGTTGTGCTGATCCTTCGACCACAGAGGAGAGTAAGGAGAAAGCACCGTCTTCCAATCAAAACGAATCCAAAAAGGAAAAAACGGATAACGAAGAATCAGAAAAAGACGAACAACCCTTCAAACCGTTGGAACCGTCTCAAGATGCTGTTTCCTTGGATAAAAGCCTATCAGAAAAGGAACAACAGGAAATCCCTGAAATGCAGGCCGCGCTGGGCGGAAATCCCGAGCGTACGGTTCCTGCGGGTGAGACGCTTGCCGACGGAGTAAAAGACATATCCGACGGACCATTGAAGGATTATCGGTTAGTCGCCTATTACGGAACGCCAGATTCTGAAAATATGGGGATTCTGGGAGAGTTGGAGCCTGAGGAGTACATGAAGAAGCTGAAGGAACAGACGCAGGCTTACTCCGACGCTGATCCCGACCGGCCGGCGGTCCCGACGATCGAGTTGATCACGACAATGGCCCAGAGTGAGCCAGGTCCTGATGGCGACTATGTGCGCATGACGTCAGAGGAAAATATTGAAAAGTATGTGGAGCTTGCAGAAAAGCATGATGCACTGGTACTGCTCGATATTCAGCTCGGAACGGACACGGTCATGGAGCAGGTGGAAATGGTCAAGAAGTGGCTTAAACATCCTCATGTTCACCTGGCTATCGATACGGAATTCCACGTAGCTGAGGGGGAGAAACCCGGAGAGGATCTCGGACAAGTGGATGGTAAGGAAATCCAGAAGGCTGTCGAGTATGTCTCAGAGCTCACAGAAAAGAATGACCTTCCGGATAAATTCGTCCTCGTACACCAGTTCACCGGTGCCGTACTGACGAATAAAGATTCGATCCAACCGACAGACAACGTCGAAGTCGCCATAAACTTTGACGGCTGGGGAACATCCGCGGACAAGCAGGCCCTGTACGGGAAGTACATACGTGATGAACCGAATCAGTATGGGGCATTCAAGATCTTTTATGATAAAGATGAGCCAGTGATGAATCCCGAGGATGTGTTGAAAATGGATCCGAGCCCTGCGATCATCAACTATCAATAGTGGGAAGCAGTGCACAGGGGCGGTTCTCTTGCTTTGGAAGCATGAGATCCGCCGTGTACTCCCATACAATGTAATCCCTGAGATAGGTTATGGAATGTCGTGCCCCTGATCCCCACCATACTTCCATACAAAAATTTATGATAAAGATAATCAAATCAAAGTTGGTGATGTACATGGAACCACCGGGATAGGTCCTACTGGCTCGAAATCTGGATATGATCCCAGCACGTTAAAGTATTACTGGGCGGGGAGCATGTCCCAAAATTCGCTCTCTATATTTATGCATAAAGTAACGTGGGAACTATCCCGCTCTACCCTGAAAAATGCCTGGAAGACTACAAGATTATAAGCTTTATTTCATGAATTTTAGGGCTCAGCTATTTTATGAACCGACCAGACCATTCCTCCTGTTCCTCCCCCTATGTTCAAAGAAATGTTCAATCCATTCGCCTCATAAAACAAACCTATTTCGTCCCCTGCATTTAATTCCACATCTCCTGCCAATGTAACCGTTCCACTTCCCAGTACTGCCCGTAATGTCAAAACAAGAACGACATTGACATTTAAGATCGGGAATAATCCTGAGACCAAATCTGTATTATCATTGATCCTCCGGATGATAAAAGCAGGATTGACGTTCGAGCCCAGGCTGATTGAGAGTGCTGCGGTTGTTTGATAATTGAGCGTGGCATATATGGCATACCTTCCAGCTGAAGGGACCGTATAAATCCCCTGTGGTGCGTCGAAGTTAACATTGCTGTAGTAGGGAGAGTTGACTGACCATTGTGAAATTTGTTGGGTGGAAGATACCCCCAGAGCACTGGACGTTGCAGAAAACCCTTCTTGGGCAAATGCAGGGCCTGGTTCTCCCTGGATCCCCTGTTCCCCTTGTGGGCCCGCTGGACCGGGATCTCCCTGAGGACCAGCTGGACCGATTTCACCTTGCGGACCTTGGAGACCCTGCTCTCCCTGAGGGCCGGTCGGACCTGGTTCTCCCTGGATCCCCTGTTCCCCTTGAGGACCCGCAGGACCGGGATCTCCCTGAGGACCAGCTGGACCGATTTCACCTTGCGGACCTTGGAGACCCTGCTCTCCCTGAGGGCCGGTCGGACCTGGTTCTCCCTGGATCCCCTGTTCCCCTTGTGGGCCCGCTGGACCGGGATCTCCCTGAGGACCAGCTGGACCGATTTCACCTTGGAGACCCTGCTCTCCCTGGGGGCCGGTGGGACCTGTTTCTCCTTGTATCCCCTGTTCCCCTTGTGGGCCCGCTGGACCAGGATCTCCCTGCGGACCGGCTGGACCGATTTCCCCTTGTGGACCTTGGAGACCCTGCTCTCCCTGGGGGCCGGTCGGACCTGGTTCTCCCTGGATCCCCTGTTCCCCTTGTGGGCCCGCTGGACCGGGATCTCCCTGAGGACCGGCTGGACCGATTTCACCCTGCGGACCTTGGAGACCCTGCTCTCCCTGGGGGCCGGCCGGACCTGGTTCTCTCTGGATCCCCTGTTCCCCTTGTGGGCCCGCTGGACCGGGATCTCCCTGAGGACCGGCTGGACCGATTTCACCCTGCGGACCTTGGAGACCCTGCTCTCCCTGGGGGCCGGTGGGACCTGTTTCTCCTTGGATCCCCTGTTCCCCTTGTGGGCCCGCTGGACCAGGATCTCCCTGCGGACCGGCTGGACCGATTTCCCCTTGTGGACCTTGGAGACCCTGCTCTCCCTGGGGGCCGGCCGGACCTGGTTCTCCCTGGATCCCCTGTTCCCCTTGTGGGCCCGCTGGACCGGGATCTCCCTGAGGACCGGCTGGGCCACGAAATCCGCGTGGACCTCTTGGCCCTGGTGGTCCCTCACAATTGAATGTTTTAAATGGATATAAATTTTGACAAGAAGCAGGAGCAAACAAATGATCCACTTCAATGGGGACAGGATTAAAATATGATTTCTTTTTTCTTAGTTTTAAAAAACGATTATTCGAAAACTCTCTCATGCGCTTCACATCCTTTTAAATACGACATCTATATTATTATATTTACAAAAATTCCAATTCGATTGGACAATCAAAGAAACACAATTGGAAAGCCAGAAAGCAGTCGAGTATGTATCGGAGCTTACAGAAAAGAACAACCTCCCGGATAATCCTCGTCCACCAATTCCCCGGTGCCGTCCTTACAAATAAAATAAACTTTGACGGATGTGGAGCATCTGTGGACAAGCATGGCCCGTACCGGAAGTACTTACGTAATGAATCGAAACGAGACAGAATGGGGCATTCAAAATCTTTTTTGATAAAGATGAGCCAGTCATGAAGCCCGAGAATGTGTTGAAAATGGACCCGAGCCCTGCCATTATCAACTACCAGTAATGCGAACAAAGTATAGGGGTGCTCTCTTGCTTTGGAAGCATAGGAACCTTCCTTGCCAATGTTCAAACAATAAGGAAAGCCGGTAATCGCCATGATTACCGGCTTTCCTTATTGAAACATCAGTACAACTGAATACACATTTTATTTACTCAATCCACCATAAACCCATGCTTAAACGGATCATTAGAATCAATTAAGATATTATTAAACCCTGTGATGAAGGCTGATCCCTTCACTTCCGTTAAATACGCTTCTTTTTTTCCGAGAGCGACTTTTTCAATCGCTTTTCCGTAGAACTTTCCGCCAACAAACCCTTCACATACAATTTCCTGCCCCACTTCCAGTTCGCCTCTTCCAATCATTCTTGAAACCATTGCTGTTGTCCCAGTGCCACCTGGTGAACGGTCAGCTTGATTTTCACTAAAGACGTGAACATTTTTATAGGTTGCTTCTGGAATGGTAGGTTTTCCAAAGAACGTTACAATATCGATATGATTGATATATGGTTTCGTTGGATGTTGGACTTTTACCACTTTATTTACTTCTTCCTTAATGATTTTTGCCATTGCTTTTAATTTCGATCCATTGGACACATGAATTGTCTCTCCTAATTGGTCAATGTCTACCCAGGCAAAATAGTTGCCTCCGAAACTGATATCTACTTTGATCTCACCAAGTTCTCCTGCGTTTATGACAACATCCTGCTTTTCAAGGAACCCGGGAACATTTTTAAATGTTACAGAAGTGACTCGATTGTTCTCAACCTTCACACGCGGATAAACCAGACCAGCAGGGGTTTCAAGAACAAGTTCTGTCTCATCACCTTTCACTTCTACTAGTCCCGTTTCCACAATTGCCGTTGCCACTCCGATTGTTGCATGACCACACATATTCAAGAAGTTCGCGTTATCCATGTAAATAACGCCAAAGTCCACTCCTTCTTGTAATGGAGGCAGTAATACTGCCCCGAACATATCACGGTGACCCCTTGGCTCTTGAATCAGTGAGTTTCTGAACCATTGGTAGTGCTCAACCATATAATCCCGTTGCTCTGCCACTGTATTCCCTTTTAACTTTAATAATCCCCCATTAATGACCCTTGTAGGTTCTCCGTATGTGTGGGTATCAATCACTTGAACGACATTTGTAAAATTCATTTAGCATTCTCCTTTTTATTAGAAATGATTAAATCATTAATCTTGGAATATATAACATTACATCCGGGAAGAAAATCATTCCGATTAAGGCTATAAATAGAACGAGTATAAACCAGACATTGTACCTGCTTACCTGAAGCATACTGACCTTTGCTATTGCGGTTGTTATGTAAAGCCCGCTGGCAACAGGGGGTGTTTGCTGTCCGATTGCCCAAACGATGATAACCACCATAGCAAATTGCATAGGATCAATGGATGTGGCTTGAACCAAAGGTAAGAACAGGGGCACAATGACAAGGACCATGACGGTTCCATCAAATATGAATCCACCAATGAATAGAATCAGACTGGCAATTAACATCAACATGATCGTGTTATCTGTGAAGCCCATAATCGGTTCCAGCATCATTCGCCCGATTCCAAGAGATGAAAATGAAAATCCGAGTATCTTGGCTGTCGCTACTATCAGCATCACCAGTGCCGTATTGACGACACTTTCATTTAAAGCTTTAATAAAGCTTGACCATGTTAATTGTTTATAAATTAATCCTGCAATGATTCCACATAGTACAGCAATAGCAGCCGACTCAGTGGGGGTTGCGAATCCCGTTAAGATGCCACCCATTATGGCCACTGGGACGAGTAATGCAGGTAGGGCACTGATAAAGGTTTTAAATACCAGGTTCCAGGAAAACGGATTTTCTTTAAAATCATACTTCTTCTTAGTAGATATGATATAGACGACAATCATGTAACCTATCGCAATCGCAATGCCAATAGGAACGCCTGTTAAAAACAAGCTCGCAACGGATAATCCAGAGATAGAGCCGTACAGAATCATTGGTACACTAGGAGGAATGATAATGCCAAGTGATGATCCTGCAGAGGTTACCGCTGCGGCGAAACTTGGTGAATACCCCTTTTCTTTCATGGCTGGGATCATGATTTGTCCTACTGCGGCACTCGCTCCAGCTGCAGTTCCGGTTATCGCACCGAAGAAGACCGACGCCACAACATTGACCATTCCTAAACCGCCTCTTACCATTCCAATAATGGCGAGAGCAAAATTAATCAACCTCACCGATATTCCACCGTGATTCATTAATGCCCCGGCCAACATAAATAAGGGAATGGCCAAAAGCGGAAAGCTATTTGTACCTAAATAAAGTTGTTGAATAATCAGTTCTAACGTGATGTCCGAGTAGTACATAATGAAGATTACAGCTGTTAGACCAAGTGTGAATGCAATTGGAACCCCTATAGCAAGAAAAAGGAGAATTAATAGTAACATTAAGAGTGGGAGCATTCTTCACCCTCCTCTTTATCGCTTTTCGGGTTTGATATTTCTTTAATATGGAAGATTATTTGAATCACAAACTCACATAACATTAGAAGAAAACTAATCCAAATAATACAATACGGAAGACCCATAGGAAGACCGGATACCGGCATTTTTATATTTCCAGCCTTTTGAATAAAGGTCCATCCCCAGTAACAAGTGATGAATAAAAACCAGATGACGAATCCTTTAGAAATGATCAAAAGATAAGGCTTGATTTTTTCAGGGATTTTACTTTCCAGGAAATCCATTTTCAAGTGATTTCCCTCAATTGTGCATTGATACGCTCCAAAAAAAGTAATCCAAATCATTGTGATCAATGATAATTCTTCCGGCCAGGATAAAGGATAATTAAAAAACTTTCTCGTTAAGACCTGTATTAGCAAGATTAAAAACATGAAAAACATGACCAGAATGTTTATGCTTTTAACAGAAAGATGTATATAGTGGCGTACTTTCTTCATGTAACACCAACCCTTTACTGTGTCTTAGTAATATCATCTATTAGTTCTTTTGAATTTCCGCCAATCTCTTTTGATACTTGATCCCATACTGGTTTGGTAGCTTCCTGGAATGGTTTGACGTCTTCAATCACTGTTACTTCCATCCCTTTCTCTTCTAACCCTTTTACCATTTCCTCGTCTTGTTCTTGGTTCATTTTACGATTCAAATCTCTTCCTTCACCAGCAGCTTCGAGTATGATGTCCTGTTGATCTTTTGTTAGTGAATCCCATTTAGAAGAATTGATAAATAGTGTCGCCGGGGAATAAACGTGATTAGAAATCGTTAAATATTTCTGAACGTCATAGAAAGAGGAGCTGTTCACAACGGATAAAGGATTTTCTTGACCATCGATGGATCCTTGTTGTAAAGCTGTAAATACTTCAGACCATGCCATCGGTAAAGGGCTCGACCCTAAAGCTTTAAATGTTTCAAGTCTGACATCGCTTTCAGGTACCCTAATCTTCAATCCTTTGAAATCATCAATTTCTGATATTGGTCGGACATTATTGGTTATCTGTCTAAACCCATCTTCCCAATAAGCTAAGAAGGTTAAATTGTGCTCGCTTAACTTTTTCCCTACCTCATCTCCAACAGGTCCATCTAATACTTCCCATGCTTGTTCACGACTACCGAAAATGTAGGGCAATGAGAACAAATCCAGATATGGATTCATTTGAGATAGCGGTGTAGATGAAATACCTATATCGATTGTTCCAATTTTCACACCTTCTTGTATCTCTCTACCGGATGCTGCAAGAGACCCATTTCCATGAACCTCTACTTTCACTTCCCCATTCGTTCTTTCCTCTACTATCTCTTTGAATTTCGTAGCACCATGTCCCCAAGGGTGGTCCTCTGGTAATTCATAAGCAAAGCTTAAAGTAATTGGCTTATCTTCTCCCGCTTTTCCAGCTTCATTGCTGCATGCCGACAACAAAATAGCCATTGTGAACAGAATAGAAACCATCCATCTTAACTCCAATTTTTTTCTTATCATAGAAACACACTCCTTTTTCGTGAATTTCACTTGATTAATTAGGGACCGGTTTTAAATCTTCCAAGATCACATCTTCATATTCCGAGATGCCCTCTAAATGTTGCGTTACTAACTTTTTCACCAATTCTTTATCTCTCTTTCTCAATGCAAACAATATTTCTTCGTGTTCGTCTATTGACCTTTGTGCGAGTTCCGGTCTTGAAATGAAAGAATATCTGAAAGATACAATGTAATCTTGCATGTTATTCAATATTGATACGATTCTAGAAAGGTTCGATGCTTCATTGATGGTCCTGTGAAATTGATCATTCAGTTCCATGATTTTTTGAGCATTGCCTTCAACCATAAGTTCTTTTGTTTTTTCTATTAAACTACTTAATTGATCAATATCCTCATCCGACAAATGGTCAACAGCATGGTAAGCAGCCATAGGCTCTAACTGGGACCTAATCAGGTGAATTTCACGAATACAGCCGTGAGTCACACCTTTAACCAAGCAATAACGTCTTGGGAAGATTTCCACTAATCCTTCCAATTCTAATTTATGAAATGCTTCTCTGACAGGGGTTCTACTAACACCTAATTGTTCTGCTACCTCCTTTTCATTCAGCTTTTCACCCGGCTTAATTTCTTGAGAGAGAATCATTCTTCTTAATTCAGCGAAGGCGTTTTCTCTTATAAGAGTATTTGATATTTTTTTCATGTTATCTCTCCTTTGCACTTTCATTATATGACATACTGTATCCCAGTTCAATATTATTTTTAGATAACTTTTAATATTCAGATAAAAATATATCCCTTATCAAAATTCCTCAATTACATAAAAAACAAGAGTGAACGGAATTGAATTAAACTCCGGTTCACTCTTGTTTTTAAGTTCATAAATATTTTAGTAACGAATGGATTTCTAACACCACTAAACCCCCGAATAAGACATAAATCCACCATCAACAGGAACCGTAATACCTGTTATAAACCCTGCCGTGTCCTCATCTACAAGCCATAGTAACGTACCCAGTAAGTCCTCGGGAGTACCGAATCTGCGCATGGGGGTTTGAGAAAGGATCTTGGTTGATCTCTCTGTTAAACTGCCGTCTTCATGGGTTAATAATGCCTTGTTTTGCTCGGTCAAAAAGAAGCCGGGAGCGATGGCGTTGATGCGAATTCCAGAGTCCGCCATGTGAACCGCGAGCCATTTGGTAAAGTTATCGATCGCTGCTTTCGCTGCGCTATAGGCGGGTACTTTCGTCATGGGAGACGGTGAGCTCATGGAGGACATGTTAATAATGACGGCACCTTTCCGATTCACCATATTTTTCGCGAATACCTGGGTCGGAATCAGCGTACCGAGGATATTAAGGTCAAAGACAAATCCAAATCCTTCTGGAGAAAGGTCAAAGAACGTTTTGATTCCTTCTGTGTCCAAGTCTTCCACGTTTAATGTTTCATTAGAAGTGGTACCACGAGGGTCATTACCGCCTGCTCCATTGATTAAGATATCACAAATGCCCAATTCTTCGATGATAACCTTTTCCGCTTCCTTCACATTTTCAGCATCAAGTACATTACAAGAGATGGCTATGGCTTCACCGCCTGACTCTCTGATTTCCTTGGCCACTGCTTCTCCTTTCTCTGCTGTCCGATTAAGGATCGCGACCTTCACTCCCTGCCTGGCGAGTTCAAGAGCCATCGAACGGCAGAGTACCCCGCTGCCTCCCGTAACTGCTGCCACTTTACCTTTCAAGCTTTCATGTTGAGGTAGCATTATGCATTCCTCCCCGCACGTTCTAGTGAATCCCATATTCCCCATAAGTACATGATGCCAAGCCCTCGATCATAAAGACCATATCCAGGTCTGCACTCTTCTCCCCAAATATGTCTGCCATGGTCGGGTCTTGCATATCCTGTAAATCCTTTTTCATGGTAGGCTGTCATGATTTCAAGGATATCGACAGTCCCATCCTTCGATCTGTGGGAAGTCTCTATGAAATCTCCATTTTCATATACCTTTACATTACGGATATGAGCAAATGGAATTCGATCGGAGAACTCTCTTACCATTTCCGCTACATCATTATCAGGGTTCGCACCGAGGGATCCGCTGCATAGGGTCACTCCATTGGAAGGACTGTCCACAAGGGAAAGGACTCTCTTGATATTTTGCTTATTTGTTATAATCCTTGGCAATCCAAATATGGAGAAAGGTGGATCATCTGGGTGGATTCCCATTTTGATATTGTTTTCCTCGGCAACCGGTATGATTTCTTTTAGAAAATATTCGAGGTGATGAAATAAGTCTTCTTCTGTGACTTGTTTATAGGCTTCAAATAATTCCTTCAGTTTCGACAATCTTTCAGGCTCCCATCCAGGCATAGTGAAGGCTGAGTTACTGGAGATCTTATCGACCAATTCGAATGGATCCATATCTTCCACTTTTGCTTTTTCGAAGAATAGGGCCGTTGAACCATCTTCCATTTCCTTAAATAATTCGGTTCTTGTCCAGTCAAATACCGGCATGAAATTATAGCAGATTACTTTTACACCGGCAGCGGCCAATTTCTCGATCGTCCGTTTATAGTTTTCAATGTATTGGTCGCGGGAAGGCAAGCCAAGCTTTATATCTTCATGAACGTTTACACTTTCCACAACATCAATGTTCAAACCGAATTGTTCAGCCTGTTTCCTGACTTCCTCTATTTTGTCTAAGGGCCACTCTTCCCCGGCAGGGACATCATGGAGCGCCAAGACGATCCCTTCCACACCAGGAATCTGTTTGATTTGCTGGAGGGAAATACTATCATTTCCTTCTCCATACCATCTGAATGTCATCTTCATCGATAGAACCTCCTCTTCTTATGTATACATTTTTGCCGCTCTTGCTTCTCTCACAATCTCACAATATTGTGTTGCCAGTTTTGTCACTTCATCATAGTTTCCAAGGGACGCAGGCTTGGTCAAGTCACTTCCTATTCCTATGGCAACCGCCCCGCTTTTGATCCACTCTGCCGCATTTTGGAGGTTGACCCCTCCTGTAGGCATCACAGAGATTTGAGGAATCGGCCCCCTAATGGATGAAATGATGGAAGGAGCGAACGTATTCCCCGGGAACAATTTCACGACATCGGCACCATATTCCATAGCGGTCTTCATTTCTGTAATCGTCATGCAGCCCGGCATGTACGGAATCCCATACCGATTGCACAGCTTTGCCGTTTCTTTATCAAAGCAGGGACTGACAATATATTCTGCTCCCGCCAATAGGGCAATTCTTGCTGTCTCGCTATCGAGGACACTTCCAGCCCCGAGGATGAGTTCTTCTGTTCTAAACGTGCTTTTCAGAGAGCGGATCACCTCTTCAGCCCCCGGGACTGTGAAGGTGACTTCGATGGCCTTGATCCCGCCCTGAATGCAGGCATCCGATATCCGTTCAGCGTCTCTCTTATTTTCTGCACGCACCACTGCCACTACTCCGGACTCCATCATTCGATTCAGTATGTCGATTTTTTTGATCATAGCGCATCTTTCCTTCCTTCTTTTAGAGTCTTTGCATCACCCGAATGAAATGACCACCTTCCGTACGTCTTCTGGTGATGTCTCGATTAGGCGGATCGCTTCTTCAATTCGGTCTACCGGGAATTCCTGCGTCACCATTCCCCTCGTATCGATTGTCCTGTCATTGAACATCTCGATGACTACCGGAAATTGATTCGTCTGAAGTCTTGACCCGGTGATCGTCACTTCCTTTTTCGTGATCGGCAACTGCGTGATTTGGGATGGCCTTTCAGCGAACCCGAGGACCACGACCCGTCCTGCTGCTGATGCTGCTTCGATGGCTTGTTCAAAGGTTTGCGGGATACAGACGGCATCGATGACCACGTTTGCTCCCTCCTGTTTCGTCAGCTCCATGACTTCTTCTATGACATGGACCCGGGAAGCATCAATCGTATGATCCGCCCCCCACTCTTTGGCAAAAGCGAGGCGACTTTCATTTAAATCACTGATGATCACTGTTGCGCCTTTTGTTTTCGCGACTTTAAGACAGCATAGCCCGATCGGTCCGGCGCCCATGATGAAGACTGTGTCCCCATCCCTGACATCACCACGCCAATTCGCCTGTGCCCCGATGGTAAACGGTTCGACCAGGACCGATTCTTTATAGTCCAGTTCTTCTTTCACTTTATGAACCAGCTTTTGCGGAATGACCATGTATTCCTGCATGCCTCCGTCACGGTGGACTCCGTAAACTTCCAGGTTACTGCACACATTTCCCCTGCCTGACCGGCACGCATAACATTGACCGCAGGACTCGATCGGTTCAAGGACTACCTTATCCCCGACAGAAAGCGTGTCTACTTTACCCCCGACAGCCTCCACGATCCCTGTGACTTCATGTCCGATGACTCTCGGTAAGGTGGCAAGGGGGTTGGTACCGTGATAAATATGAATGTCCGATCCGCAGATGCCGACCATTTTCACTTTGATTAAAACATCTTGTTCATGGGTGATGACAGGCTTCTCTCTTTCCACAATGCTCAACTGATGTGGTCCGGTTACTTGAACGGCTTTCATGAATAAGCAACTCCTTTTCTTTCCAGTAATCTATTTGAATAAACCAGGCAGGAATAGAGTGATTTCAGGAATGAAGGCGACCAGTAAGAGCACGACGAGACTCGCTCCCAAGAAGGGCAGCAATGCCTTTGACGTTTTCCCTATGGATACCTTCCCGATACTCGAGGCAACGAATAAGCACACACCGACTGGCGGGGTGGATAATCCAATGACCAGATTCAGCACCATCATCACGCCGAAATGAACCGGATCCATTCCGACACTCGATGCCACAGGTAACAAGACTGGGAATAATATGACCAGCGCTGCGATGGTTTCCATGAATGTTCCGACAAACAGCAGCAACAAGTTGATTAAGAGAATGACCACAATCGGATTGTCCGAAATACCGAGGATCCCATCTGCAACGAGAACCGGAATCTGCTCACTCACCAAGATCCATCCGAACAGATTGGCAAAGCCGACCAGGAACATGATGGAGGCTGTGCTGACCATGGAATCCAGTAGGATCTTGGGAAGATCTTTCAATTTCAATTCCTTATAGACGAACATCCCGACCACTAACGCATAGACGACGGCTACGATGGAAGCTTCTGTTGGCGTAAAATAGCCTCCCAGAATCCCAAATAAAATAACAAAGGTCATTAATAATGCCCAGAAAGCACCTGTAAACGATTTAGCGATCACACCGATCGGCTGTCGTTCACCTTTCGGATATTTCCGTTTCACCGAAATGACATACGTGACGAGCATCAAACTTAATCCCAGCAGTACACCAGGAACGGCACCGGCCAAGAACAGATCCCCGATCGATACACTCGCGAGAGTTCCCACAATGATCATCGGCAATGACGGCGGAATGATCGGACCCACAGTCGATGATGACGAGGTGACGGCTGCTGAGAAGTCCGCATCGTACCCCTCTTTTTTCATCGCCGGGATCATCACGGCCCCTATACTCGCCGTATCTGCGAGGGCGGTACCCGAAATACCAGCAAACCCCATGGAAGAACCGACATTCGCAAGACCCAGCCCTCCTCTGATATGACCGACGAAATTATTCGTAAAGCCGATGATGCGCTCTGTGATCCCGCCTGCATTCATCAAGTTTCCTGCCAAAATGAATCCAGGTATGCACAGCAGTACGAAGGAATTCAGCCCTGCAAACATTTTTTGAGGGACGATGGAAAGAGGGATATCGGCGATAAGCAGATAAATGATGGAAGAGATCCCTAAGCTGAATGCGATGGGCACACTGATAAAGATAAGAATTAAAAATGAAATAAATAAAATGGCTGCTAACATCAGCTTTCACTCCTTTCTTTCGGACTTAAGAATGCATTCATGACATGCATGAATGCATAGATGGCGATGAACACAAAGGATATCGTAATGCTTGCATGTATGACGGACATATCCACGGCCATTGTCGCTGATGTCTGCCCTTTTCCGACAGAAATGAACGTATATCCATGATAGGCAATGACAAAGGAAAGAACGACAACGACTAAATAAATGAACGCTTCGTATATTTCTTGAATTTTTTTAGGCAATAACCCCGTTAAGATATCCACGCTGATGAATTCTTTATTCTTCAGTGCAAGCGGCGCCCCGAAGGAAATTGCATAGATAAACAGAAATCTCGTGAGTTCTTCTGTCCAAACGGCTGTGTATGGCAAATACCGGGAAAGGATTTGTATCAGCACTACTACGATGACACCGAGAAACGATAAGATCGTCGCCGCTTCCAATGTCCGTGTAAGGATGTTTGTCCCCTTCATTCTCCCCCACTCCTTTCTATAAAGAAGGCATATGCTTCACATATGCCTTACATGGTTTATTCCGCTTCCAGGATGTCTTCATATAATTTGTACTGTTCGTCGGTCAAGCTCTCTTTGATCGCCGGCTTCATCGCCTCACGGAAAGCATCCTGATCGACTTCATTGAATTTCATGCCTTCATCTTTCAGCTTCTTCTCATATTCTGTGATTTCTTTATCAAAAAGGTCTTTTCCGAATACTTGAGCTTCCTTGGCCGCTTCTTGAACCGCTTTCTTGTTTTCATCGCTCAATTTTTCAAATTGCTTGTTTCCTACAAGGATATAAATCCATGAATACACATGCTCTGTTTCATTCACATAGTCTTGCACTTCATATAATCCGCCGCTGTGGATAAGGTCAACAGGATTTTCCTGACCATCGATCACATTTTGCTGTAAGCCGGTGAATACTTCATTGAAGTCCATGACCTGCGGTTTCGCTCCTGCCGCTTTCCATGCATCAAGGAATAATGGGACGTTCGGAACGCGCATGCTGAATCCTTTCAAATCGTCAGGCGTGCTGATCGGTTCTTTGGACGTTAAATTACGAGGTGCACGTGTATGGTAATAAAGAGGTGTCAGACCGACTTTATCTTTGATCTCTTCTTCAATCTCCTTACCGATGTCTCCCTCTACCACTTTTTGAAGGTGGTCTGCATCTCTGAATGCGTATGGTACCGCCATCAAGGCAGCTTTCGGTGACCAGTTCGCCATCGTTTCACCTGAAATGACCAGGTCCGCCGTTCCCGCTTTGATGCTGTTGATCGTATCGGTTTCCCCGCCCAACTGATTACTAGGATAGATCGTTATTTCAATTTGGCCATCCGTCTTTTCTTTGACTAAATCAGCGAACTCCAAAGCTGTTTTATGCCAGATATGATTCTCATCCGCCAGATGTCCGAATTTCCATTTTATTTTTTCTCCTCCGCTGCCTGAAGATGATTCCGATCCACAAGCTGAAAGAAGCAGCATGATCGCTGTGATCATCGCAACCCATTTGAATTTTTTCATTTTCATTTCCCCCTTGTTTTTTCATTTTCGCCTTGAACATGCGTTAAAGAGTTTGATCTTCCTGAAGAAAATACCCCTCTCCTAAATCACCCCTTTCAAGGTAAAGCGTCACTCTCCTGATTGCAGATACTGATAAACGGTTTCGGTTATCAGTACCCCTTCTCTCAGATGTTTCTCTTCCTTAATCTGTTCCGGTTCCCCTGGTACGAATACCTGCTCGAAACCTTCAGCGGGCTTGATCCCATGAAGTTCATCGATCATCTCGTCCATCGAGCCAAGGAATTCATCTTTATTGGTAAAAAAGGTAGGATTGATCGCGCAGACATAGTGCCCCAGTTTCCGATGCTGGTTGTAGTCGCCATACATTTTTGAAATATGGGGACCAAAGGCTGCACCGGCTAATAATCCTGAGAAGATATCCACCACCATGCCGAGTCCATATCCTTTTGGACCTGCAAATGGGGTTAATGCGCTTACATTATTGGGGTCCGTCGTGGCACTTCCCTGTTCATCCACACCCCAGCCTTCAGGGATGTCCCTCCCTGCTTCCTTTGCGTAAAGGATTTTTCCAAGAGCGACATTGCTCGTCGCCATATCCAAAATGATAGGCTTGTGGTTCTTTGCCGGGAATCCATACGCGATCGGATTCGTTCCCAGAAAGGGCTCCGCTCCTCCAAACGGGACAACGATCTTATCGGTATGCGTCATCGCGACACCGATCAGCCCTTCTGCGGCTGCCTGCTGGACAAAATAGGATAATGCCCCGCAATGGCTGCTGTTTGTGACGGTGATCATTCCGATCCCACTTTGCTTCGCGAGTTTGATTGCCTCTTCCATCGCGCTTTTTGCCACGACATGACCTAGACCGTCATCCCCATTGAAAATTCCTGAACAAGGTCCGGTCTGTTCAAACGAGAACGAAGGGTTCTTATTCAGTCCCCCTTCATGCAGCCTTCTGACATAGTGTTCGGTTCTCAGTACCCCGTGGGAACTGACGCCTCGGAGGTCGGCATGAACCAGGACATCGGCAACAACCCCGGCATGTTGTGAATCCAGTCCTGCCCCGACAAGTTTAGCGGCAGCCAATTCCCGCAGCTCTTCATGTGATAGGTTCACTTCCCCCATGTTCTCACCACCATCCTAAATTTGGATTACTACTCTACATTCGCATGTCTTTGCAACAGTTCGTCGTTATGATCCCTTCCTTCAAGAAGGACAAGAATGATGGCATCCAGCAGCAGGTGTGCGCTTTGGTCGAATTGGCTTCCAAGCGGCTGAATAGTTTCAGGTTCTTCCTTGCGCCGGCGTTTCGTCGCTGCCGGAATCACAACTGTTCCATCCGAAAGCAGTCCATGTTCGGTAGAAGCGGTTACTACAAAGGTAGCCGCACCAACTTCTTCCGCTTTCGAAAAATGATGTATGAGCGAAGGGGAAGTGCCCGATGCACTGATTCCCAAAAAAAGATCACCTTTGTCGATGCTCGGCGTGATCGTCTCGCCAATAACATATACGTTGTATCCACAGTGCATCAACCTCATCGCAAATGCTTTGCCAATCAACCCGGAACGTCCTTCACCATACAAAAAGATGCGCGTTGCTTCCTTGATCTTCTTGAGCAGCTCATCGGTTTCTTTCTTGTCGACCCCCGCTAGCACAAGTGCATTCTCATCCAGAATCGTTTCGATCATCCTCTTCATCATCGAGTGTGTTCCCCTTTCTTCTCTCCGGCATGGGAATCCAGTGAATCAGCGTTCGATAAATTCTTTCTCCCCCAGCTGGACCAGCACATCTTCCAGATAAGGAAGCCCTTCATTATCACCTGAAACACTGACCACCATGGAACCGATTGTGTTTGCAAACATCAGTATCTTCTTTAATGGCCATTGCTGCAGGACCCCATATAGAAAGCCAGCATCGAAGCCGTCTCCCGCACCCACTGTGTCGACTACTTTCCTGGCTGTGACAGGAGCTGATTGAATGATTTCACCATTGTGGTAGCCCACTGAACCTTCCTCACCTTTTTTCAAGGCGACATAGGAGACTCCGAGCAATTTCGACTTTTCGATGATTTCCTTCTCATCCTTTGTATCAAACAGGAGCTCGGCTTCATCCGTTCCCGTCAGCAGGATATCCACGAATGGAAGGATGTCTAATAGCACTTCCTTCGCCCTCTCTCTGCTCCACAATTTCAATCGGATATTTGGATCGAAGGAAACGAGGATGCCATTCCGTTTCGCGAGCGTGACCGCATGCTTGATGATCGCCACATTTTTTTCATCGATCGCTGGAAATACTCCCGTTATATGTAAGACTCTCGCATTGGCAATATAGGATTCTTCCAAACTATCAGGCGTAAGGGTCAGCGTAGGAGAATTCAACCGGTAGTAAAACGTCCGGCCCGCCCCATCCTCCAGCACTTCTTTGAAATTGACGGAAGTCGGATATCCCTCTACCAGCTTCAGCTGGGAAGTATCGATTCCTTCCCCCCTCACAAAATGCTGGATATAACGGCCGAATTCATCATTCCCCAATCGGCTGATCCAGCCGGTATCCAACCCCAGCCGCGCACATCCGATGGCGACATTCAATTCCGCCCCCCCTACATTCCGTTCAAATGAATGAACGAATCTCATAGGTCCTTTTGATGTCGGATTCATCGTAATCATGGCATCTCCAATGGTGATTACATCTTTCATGGTCATGGTGCCATCCCCTCTTTCTTCCACATTTTCAGCAAGACTGCCGAATCATCAGCTCCGGTCGGAATCGATAAATATGCTTTTCCTCGATAAAGTCCGGGTCTTTTATTTTGTTCAATAATAATTCTGCAGCCTGTTTCCCCATCTCGAACGTCGGTTGAGCAATCGTTGTCAATTCCGGCGTAAACAAACTTGCAAATGATACATCGTCTATCCCGATCAAAGCCAACTCTTCCGGCACACGGATATGATTTGTCTTTATATACCTTAAGATCTCGATCAACGTCAGGTCGTTCCCGGCAATCAATGCCCGTGGCGGTTCATCGGCTGAAAGCATGTCATGGAGACCATCCTGTATGAATTCAATTTCCATAGACTTGATATATTCTTCTCGAATAGGAATTCCCTTCTCTTGCAGCGCTCTTCTGAATCCATTGATCCGTTCCACACGGGGAGTCACATGTCGATGCAAGGAAGTGGTCATAATGCCGATCCGTTCGTATCCCTTTTCAGCAAAATGATTGACGGCCATTTTAATAGCGCTTTCATTATCAAGCATGATCGATGACGTTTCGAGACCTTCCACGATCCGGTCGACAAATACGAGAGGATACTTTTCCTTTACCATCCTTTGATACAACTCGATGTTTCCGCCCGTCGGAAAGATGATGAGACCGTCTACTTGCTTCGCTCTCAACATCTCGATATATTCACGTTCCTTTTCAGGATTGTCATCTGCATTACAGACAATGATATGGAATCCCTGCTCATTGCAAATGTCCTCCACTGCCCTGATCGTCTGTGTTGAAAAGGTGTGTAAAATATTCGCCACGATCACGCCAATGGTGGACGTCGACTTCTGCTTCAAACTTCTGGCCACGATATTCGGCTGATAGCCCAATTCCTCGATCGCCATCCGGATGCGCTCCTTCGTTTTCGGCGCCATGTAGTCGAATCGTTTATTCATATATTGAGAGACGGTGCTTTTTGATACTTCGGCATGCTGTGCCACATCTGAAATCGTTATTCTTTTCATAAATCCTTCTCCATACCCTTTTTACTAAATCGGTTTAGTAACAAAGGAAAAAATTTTGGTTATATTCTTTTTTCTTTTTGTTGTCGTAATCTTTAAATGAGTAAATCGGTTTACTAAATCGGTTTAGTTGTTGATTGTTTTCAATTATAAGAAAATTGAAAGCGTTTTACAATGGTTTTTAGAAAGTTTTTAAAATATTTTTATAATTAGATTTTTACTACGGTAAAGTTCGCACGGTTGAGACAAAGGATAGTTGGATTATTTTATTACCAAGTGTGTGGTGTATACAGAAAATAGGGTCCGACCGTTACAGGATCTAACCCCAACAACCCGCTTAAGGATCAGCTGAGATGCAAGCACAACATAAAGAAGAAGAGTTGACGAATCAACTCTTCTTCTTATCACCAGTTATTTCTTGGAGTTAATATATAATTTTCCTTCTGCACGCTTTGTGGTTACATTTCCATAATCATCAGACACCTTCACTTCAATGACTGCTCCAGGTGCTTTTACATTTGAAGTGGCGGTATAGTATCCGACATAATGTCCTTCTGAGATTTCCATCATCGGCAGCTCATTTGCGTTTGACACTTGGGCTCTTGCATTTGTCAGAGGCATTTGAATGACGAATGTTGCATCCAGCCCCGGTTCACTGTCAAATTCAATTTTAACCGATTCACCTTTTTTCAATTCCTTATCTTTTGAAGGCTTGAGGTTGTCAATCGCAATGTCACCAAATTTGGCATAGACTGTTACTCGCTGTTTTTTCTTGTTACCTGCTTTGTCTTTTGCTACAACTTGGATGACATTTTCGCCTTCATTCAGTAATAGTCTGTGGGTGAACTGGCCGTCACTTACACTGGCTTTTTGGCCGTTTACTTTCACCCAAGAAAGATTCTCTTCAGAAATCGTTCCTTCTACAGTAATGGCCTCACGATTTGTCTTTACCCCCTCATCAGGTGAGGTAATTACCAATTCAGGTTTTACTTGGTCAAGGGTTATGGTAACGGGCTCTGATGGACCGGTTATGCCTGCTTCTGTGGATGCCTTGGCTGTGATCGTATTTTCACCAGTTTGTAAGGAAAGATCTGCAGAGAAAGTACCATCTTCTGTGGTTTCAGCCGTTGCCACTTCATCATTACCATTGAACAGATGAACGGTTATGTTCGGAGCTGATGTACCTTCTAATGTAACGGTTTCATGCTTCGTGAATGAGTTGTCTTTTGGTGAAGTAATGACCGGAGCATTCACTTCATAATTGACGATGGCACGGATCATGAAGTTACCGAGCTCTTCACGTGCCGGAGTCCAGGCTCCATCTACCATTTGCCAGCCGCGGGCAGCATACTGTCCATTATTATCCGTAGCCAATCCTGGCGAGTCTGGATAAGGGTCAGCTTGGATATATACCAAATAGAAGTCTTTCTCAACAACTACTCCGTACTTAGAAAGATCGACATTCGTCCATTCACCATTTCTTAATGCAGTAGCGTCGAATGGCCCAGCTATTTTTTGACCAGGAGCCCCGTCCGCACCAGAAGCATCATAGACAGCTACCTTGAAATCAGTACCACCAGGTCTTGGCCAATCCGTTTCCCAGAATCGGAACAAACCTCCAGTGACTAGTGCTTTTTCTTTTCCTTCAGGCAAGGACATTTTTACAGCCCAGCCATCTCCGGCCTCATAGAATGCGCGAGCATCTTCAGCTGTTCCATCATCATAACCGATTTCCCCAGGATAGCCGATGAATGGACGCAGCTCCAGATTGAACTCCGTATCTGTACTGCCTTCGATATTAACCTCCACATTTTCACTATAGAAGGAAGCTGCCATCGCTCTTAGTGTATAATCTCCTTCATATGCAGTAATTGAGAAGTTACCATTTCCATCTGTTGTAACAGGTGCCACGGAAGCGTCTTCCATAAGGAGTAAAGTAGCATTTGCTACAGGTTCTCCATTAGAACTGTTGGTTACTGTACCAGAAAGAGTACCATAATCCTTTTCTTCGAGGGTGAAGTTTGCTACCACTTCTCCATCCTCTGGAATTTCGACTCTCTGTTCAGTTGAATGATAGCCATAGCTTTCCGCTTTGACTGTATAGGTTCCGGCAGCGTGCGTTAATTCGTATTGTCCGTTAAGAAGTGTGTTGACGGTTCTGCCAGTTTCTACAACTGTTACTTGTGCGTTAAGAGGAAGTGCATTGGGATTGATACCCGCTTCCTTTGTTTCTTCTTTTACAGGAGTGCTGACAGGTTGAATCTTGTCAGGATCTACTTTTTTATCTTTTACTGCCGCTTCTTCCGGTTTATCAGGTTGAACTCCTATTTGGGCTTTGTTAGATCCTTCCCCTTTTATAGACTCTGCAGATAATGCAACATCATCTAAATACCATCCGTTTCGTTGGAGAGCATCATTCGTAGTGACGTTGAAGCCGATGTAAATTCGCTCACCAGCGTATTCGGATAAATCGATTTCTTCTGCTTCCCATGTTAAATTGCTATTGCTGAAACGCAGCAACTGTGTCCAGTTTTCCTCGTCTGTGGACACAAACACAGTACCAAAATCTTGGTTCGTGTATAACCAGTGCCAGCTCATAAACTGTAAGTAAGCCGGACTATCTTCAGGTAAATCAATAGGGGGCATAGCTAATGTCATGTTTGCATCATTATCATAAAATCCCCAAAGATTTGTTCCATACACTTTCTCACCTGAGAAAGCGTGTAGTCCCACGGATGGTTTACCCCATTGCCATGAATCGTTTACACCATATGAATACCAGTCGACAGGCTCAGCCTCAAAGTCCTGGAAATAGCCCAAGGTAATCCCAGGCTTAACACTTACTTCATACGTTTCTGTCGTCACCTCGTTGCCACCGAAGTCTACGATTTGAAAGCGATAAGATACCGATGGTTCTGCAATCTCCTCACCAGGAATGGAGGCTGTATACGTACCGTCATTCAATGAGCCTGAAGTACGTTCTGCCTCTGCATCTGCCCAGTCCCCGGACTGATTGACATATTGCAGAGTAACGGAAGAGATACTGATATTATCCTGGACATCAATGGTTAAGGGCAGTTTCCTATTTGTATAGGTATCTGCTGGAGCAGTATGATCGAATGTTGGGGCTTCTTCGTCCTCCCCACCCTTTAAAACCTGTCCTTTGATTTTGCCTAATCCTGAAGTGATCGAGGAAACAGCATCAAAGGCATTTACCAATCCATGTCCATAGCCGTTGTTTGGCGATTCAGGGAAAGTATCATCTGTTAACGGGACAGCAGTGGAGATTAAAATATCTTCGATTTCATCCACTGTCATGCTCGCATTCGCTTGCTTCATTAATGCGACCACTGCGGATACGTGCGGCCCTGCCATGGAGGTGCCATTCCATCCGCCTTCATAATTGCTTCCAGGTACTGAAGAACGGATATTCACTCCTGGCGCAGAGATTTCAGGCTTTACTTCTTCGTATGGAGAAGGACCTTGAAGAGAGAAATTGCCGAGCTTGTCATTAATATCAGTTGCCCCTGTGGCAAATGATTCCGGATAGTTCGCAGGATTTGCTATGGAACCGGGACCACCTGGGTTGTATTGAGTCGTGTTTCCCGCAGAAAATTCCGGGAAAATTTCAGCGGCTCTCCAGGCTGCAACCATTTCACGATACCATTCATCCATGCCAGGCCCGCCGCCCCATGAGTTGTTGACAACATCGGGAGCCATTTCAGGGTGCGGATTTCCTTCAGCGTCTTTTGGAGCGAGAATCCATTCTCCTGCCTCCAGTAGATCAACATCGGTTCCTCCGTCGGCAGTAAAGGCTTTTACCGCAATCCACTTGGCTCCCGGAGCTACGCCGATTTGATTACTGCCATCAGGTTCAGACCCAACCATTGTCCCGGTTACATGTGTGCCGTGACCTTGATCATCGTAAGGAGCACCTTGTCCTGCAGTCGCATCAAACCAGCTGAATTCATGGTTTGGGGATTCAGGATTTTGTGGATCAAACCCCCGGTATTTTTCTTTCAATGCTGGATGATTCCATTGAACACCGGTATCGATGGAAGCTACAACAGTACCTGCTCCGTCGATTCCCATTCCCCAGACAGCAGGAGCACCGATATGGTCGATGTTCCATCCAATGCTGGACGTATTATTTCCAGCTTCTTTTCCTTTTGGTATAACGCCTATAGAAGAAGTTTCCGCTTTAGCCGGCTGAATAAGCTGACGTGTTTCATTTGGAAGTATTTTTTCGACTTCAGGGAAATCAGCGATCTTTTCCATTACTCCTTTTGTACTCGTAACAGCCATGCCGTTGACCACATAGAAATCGTTAAATTCTTTGACATCACCGGATTTTTTCTGTTTATTTAAGTATTTTTTCACTTCTGCCTGGGTTTCAAGTGCGGTAGAACGCAGCTCAGAAACGACCATGTTTCGTTTTAATAGTTTTTTACTGTTTGTGGATAACTTCTCCTTCTGAGCTTTCTCAGTCGCTTTCTTTGCAACGGACTTAGTGTCTACCTGCTCCTTGAACTTCACTAAGTATGTGACGTGCTTTTCCTTCTTGAATTGATCTTGCAATTTAGATGTAATCTTGGATTGCGGGCTGATTTGTGCGCTGTCTTTTACTGAAGTATAGGGGTTATCATTTGATAATGCCGATTGAGTGGAATTTGCTGCTCCTGCTGTTGGTGGAAATATTAATGGAACACACATGACCAGGGTAAGAACAATAGACAACCATTTTGCTTTGCTTTTTCTTCCTCTCATAATTCCCCTCCATTAATTCTAGATTTGTAAGTCCTGTTCCTCCAGTCAGAAAATGGCATCTAGATGATACTGGATGGTTAACCAAAGCTGTCCCATTTCAATAGAATTCACCTCCTTTCAAAATCCACATAAATAGCCAAAAGCACGTCATGTACGATGAATCAGAGCAATAAAAAAGATACACTAGAGGCTAATGATAATTATTTTCTACTAATCTCTGAAACTGCATTTCTTTTACTTCCGGCCTTTCTATTGAATGTTACAATTCAGAGTTTTATTTGCAATTTCCTTTATTTTTCTAATCTTCCCAACATTTACCCAAAAAGGTGCTTTGATTTACAAGGGTTATTAAGAAAGCAGGATAAATAGCCCCTATGATTGCCCCAAATTTATAATTATTGATTAAATTGAATACGATACAAATAGAAAAAGCTGTCGAGAAGACAGCTTTTTCTATCCAATATAATGGAACTTGTCAACATTCGTTCTAAGATCCAGGTTGTATAAATATGATATATCCATTAGAAAATGATCAAGACTTTATAACCATTCCAGTTTCTTTCTACAATTACTACGACACTTCCCTTTCGTTAACTATTCTTCATTTATTGTATAAAAACGCCACTTATTGCAAACAATTTTTTTAGATTACAATTTTCTAAGGGGCAAATGAATGAGGCATATAGTAAATGAAATAAAAACCAAGTTTTCCAATCACGATGATTTTTTTGTGGAAGAAGAATTAGTTGAGGAATCCGCAATCTATCTTATTGGATTTAATACGCTAGTGGATTTAACTAAGTCGAAATTATATATTCAACAAATGGCTGCTTCGTCTACTTCTGTAAAAGCCCTTTTAACAAACCTCAGTGACCAGATTAACGTTGATACAGAACAATTAATTAAAGCCGCATTAGAAGGCAAACTAATCATCGTTTCAAATGATGGGGAAGAGAATGCTATTATAGACCCGATTGCCCCAAATCTTAGTAGTAGCATTGATGAGCCTAAAAATGAAAGTCCTATTCATGCCTCAATGGATGCATTTGGAGAGGATATTAGTATTAACGTTGGAATGATACGAAAAAGGCTGTGCACTGAACGCCTTTGTCATGTTTCCTATCAAGTGGGAGAACTCGAAAAGCGGAAGCTATCCATGCTCTATATTGAAGGAAGAGTACCAAATTCCATTATTGAAAAAGTCAACCAGCAGTTACATCAAATAAAATCTGACATTGAAACCATTGATGATCTTAATAAACAATTTGGACGACGTAGGTTTAGTCCTGTCAGTCATCTGTTCACCACTGAACTCCCGATTCAAGCTATACACTCCTTAAAAAAGAACAGAGTCGTGATTTTTTTAGATGCTTGTCCCTTCGCGCTTATTTTTCCCAATCTACTTAGCGATATGATCATCAGTATAAACGATCGCAATTTTCCTTTTATACTGTCCTTTATGATTAGAATCTTTAGAGTCATAGGAATTGTGGCTACGCTCTTACTTCCCGCTTTATATGTTTCTTTGGTCTCAGTTAACCCTGAAGTATTTAGAACCGATCTAGCTCTGTTTGTCGCCAAGAGCAGGGAAGGTATTCCATTGTCGGCATTTCTTGAAACGATCGCAATGGTGGTTATTGTGGATTTAATACTAGAAGCAATAGTGAGACTTCCTAAAAGCGTAGGTCCCACTATTACAATGGTAGGAGGAATTATTCTCGGGCAGGCGATGGTTGAGGCCAAATTAGTCAGTAATCTATTGGTTATCGTGATCACAGCTGTGGTCATTGCAAGTTCGGCAGTGATTGGAGTGCAAAACTCCTTGTACATACGCTTGCTAAAATACCCCATTCTAATTTTGGCATCACTTTTCGGTATTTTAGGTGTATGTACAGGGTTCACTTTCACAATCATATATTTGGCAAGTTTAACATCCAACGACATTCCTTATACAACCTTTCATATTGAACAAAAAGGAGAAACAAAGTGACACAGCGGATACAAATTGGAGCGGTTTTCGTAATCATACATTTAAGTTTTGGCTATTTAATCTATCCCGACCTTGTTTACACATTAACGAAAACGGCTCATTGGGAAGTGGTTATATGCTTAGGTTGCCTGCAATTGATACTACTTTGGATTTACATTAAAGGATTAAATTATTTTCCCGAGAGTGATGTCATTGATATTTATTTAACAAAAGGGAGATGGGTGGCCATCATTTTTCTTTCCCCTTTTGTACTAAATCTAATTTCGATAGTTGCGTTCAACATGAGAATGCACACGGAAGTTATTATTTCGATATTTTTGCCCAGGACCCCTTATTGGTCGATATTATTACTGTTATTTTTCATTTCGGTATATGCAGCTATTAAAGGTTTAGGGACCATCTTGCGTTCTTCGGCTTTTATTTTCTTGTTTGTTATTCCGATAGTAGTATTTAACATTTTTTCATCTGTTGTAAATTTTGATTTACATAACGTTACGCCTGGTTGGAATTCCCCTGCCAAGTTCTTGTTAGATAAAATATTTTTCTATCTACTGGGATTTTCATCATTTTTATTTTTAGGATTTACCTCTTCCTCTACAAAAGTAACATTCCGTCAAATATTTTTAGCAAGCGTTAGTACAACGCTGATTTTTCTATCGGTAGTGTATATACCGCTTTTTATATTTGGACAAGAAACGGCTGTTACGCTGAGCGACCCTTTTTTGGAAGCAATGGATTCAGTAGACATTAGCTGGTTTTCATTCAACCGACAAACAATGTTCTTCGGTATATCGTTAGTTGGTTTAGTGATATTGGCGAATTCCGTAATGCTCTGGATGATCGGACAAGTCATGGGAAAAATATTTAAATATCATAGAGTGAAGTCCTCTTATTGGATTATTACTTTTTCTGTAATCTCATTTGTTTTGGCTTTATTGGTTCCAAACCGATCTTTGGTTGAAAAATACTTTCTATGGAGCCTAGGTGCCCAAGCCTATTCTATGATTATTATTCCACTTACCATTTTTATCATTGGTATCTTATCGAAAAGAGGCTTTTTAGAAAATGAAAAATAACAAATGCTATAAATTATTGATCGTTTTCATGTCATCGATTTTCTTATGTGGGTGTTGGGATATTAAAGATATAAATAAACGCTTCCTTCCTTTAGTAATGGGCATTTCCAAGGAAGTGAATGAAGATTATAAATTGACTTTGCAGATTCCCATACTAAAAGATGACAACCAAATATCAAGAACGGTAACAAGTAAAGGCGAAAACATGGCAAGTGTACTTGAACAAATTCGCACAAATTCAGAAGATGCCGTTGATTACTCACAAATAAGATTAATTGTCATTCAAAACAATTTGGCAGATAACCAACAGAGATTTAAGGAACTTATAAAGTTCTTAATGAAATCAGAAGAGATTCCGTCAAGAGCGCTGATAGCCATTACAGAGGACAATGTAGAGAATGTGTTATCTAGCATTAACGATAAATTAGGTGCCCATTCTACCTCCATCTATGACTATTTTAATAAAGGAGCCGGCTGGGCACCAGCAATCTTTAGTACCCCAATTTGGGAAGTATATCGAAGCTTGTTTTCATATACGAAAGATATAGCCGTCCCAGTTGTTCATTCCGGAAAAGATACAGTATTAACTTACGAAGGTGCAGCGATTATGAAGAAAGGAAAAATAATAGAATCGATCAGCCCTGATGAAAGTCAACTAATAAATTTGTTTCGGAACATTAATGAAAAAGGCAGTCTAGAGAGTATAAAAGATGCTGATATTATCGTCACAAACAGCTCAATCAAAAATAATAAATCAATGGAAAATCATAAACCAATGATGTCAAGTGATTTACACTTGAAAATAGACATTTTAGAAAGAAAAGAAGACATGACGAATAAACAGATAATTACGGAACTTGAAGAGGTAATCGAAAAGCGATTTTACGATATTCTTGAAAAAACGCAAAGAAACAACACAGACGTTTTCGGATTTGGCCAGCATTTTCGTCATCAGGTTCCTTATCGTGAATTAAAAAACTGGAGAGGAAAATATTATCCTGAATTAAAAGTGAATTTTCAGGTCCATGCTACATTAGAGTAATACGGGAATCGGTTACTCTCCAAAATTTCTTGCTCCAGAAATGCTACCTTTAATAGAATTCTAACTTCTCCACTCATGTTATTTAACAACCATTAAAATGAGGAGTTAAAGTTTACCACAATGCTTGCATCTTCCTCGTCTTTTTAGATAATAAGCTAGAGTTGCCAGCCCTAAGGAAATTCCCCATGGTAGCCAGGATAAAAAAGGAACAAAATGTCCCCAATTCTCACTTGTAATTGAACCATCAATCATCATAAATATGATTTGTGGACTGAGCTTTAAAGCCGTGATTGTGATCATAGCAGACATCAAAGTAGCAGGTACCAAACATATCCATATTGGAATTTGTTTACCTGCTAGAAATAAACACCACCGTGGAAAAATCACTCCCCATTTCTGAATAAGGCCAAGGGTCAGAATTCCGCCGACAATACATAAACCTCCCAGTATAGCTTCAGTTAAGATAATGTCTATATTCCCAACCATTGATGAGTTGTTCGTTCCCAAAGGAATGCCTATTGCCCACGCCCACCGGACAATACCGTATGGCAATGCCATAACAACAGCTAAATAGGTAAACCACTTTCCCCATTCTGCAGCTTTTGCTGATGATCCTTCGTTATCGTCATTCCTCCCACAATTACCGCAGGCATCCCGTGTATGACGAAAGTATGCTATTGCAGCTGCTATCCAAATGAACCCACCTAATATACAAAGAACTTGGTTAACAACTCTCCAGTCCAGCAGATCAAAGTGAAGCAAAAACAAATAAGCAAAGTTCTGCACAATTCGCGAATCTGGAACTACGAATATAAGCGTCCCACTCATTATCCACGCATAGGAGAGTACTATAATACGAGGAAAACGACGTCCCCATGTATTTACCATCGCTAGAGCTACTGCTGTTCCTACCAATCCAGCTAGGGCGATGACTGAACCCCCGACATCCACATTAAGATTTAATAAAAAGGATCCCATCATTTCTGCCCGTGGATCGTTTTTACCGAAAGGAAATCCGCTTCCACCTAATAACCAGTACAGCCCGAGTAACCCGTATAGTAGGGACCATAGAGTCGCTGCATACCCTGCCCACTGTGGCCAGCGTGACAACCAGGAAAAATGTGTTGAACTTTTGACATTTATTTTCGGTTCCATTTAACCCTCCCCAAATCAAGTTCATAATAATAAAACTTGACTCTTTAAAAATTCTGTCGAGCCGTTTTTGATAAAGGTCCTTCCTTTTAACTTAATACTAATATCTCGATTTCCATTTTCCACAATAACTTATTAAAGAAGATGCCCCTCTAATTGCGCAACATAATCATCCTTATGCGAAATTATACAAAGATTATGACCAGGACCTGTCCAAATAAAAAAATCCTCCTAAAGTTCAGGAGGGACAACTGAGCATTTCAATCAATATAACAATTCAAAAGAATAGAACAACCATAACTCAAAAACCCATATCTATCCCCACGCCGCTCCCTCTTTCCATCCAACACCCCCATCACCACCCTTATTCCCAACGTGCCTTTGAACTTTCCAATTTTAGTTCTAGTATTTCAATTACTCTTCCCCGATCTACATAGTTGATATTGGTCAATCCTACCACCATATTGCGGATATCGTCTGCATCTTCAAATAACTTGTAGATTTTTTTGGGTAATTCTTCACGGGCTTTAGCTGTGATACCAAACACTTGCTTGTCTGGTCGATGTTCTTCTTTAATGATTTCAACGGTTTCTCTTAAACCTTGTTTGGCTAATGAATCAAAATGGTAGTATAGTTTGCTCTCTGTTAACCCACCCAGTTTATCCAATGGGATCGGCTCTGAAAGTTGTTTTTTTATTGTGGGTGCAGGGCAGTAAGATTAGTGTATCGATCAAATATGACGATTAAGTCCTTCAGTGATGTCTACTAAAGAATATAGCTTATCCGGTTATGAAAATGAGGTAAACCTCAACAAAATTGCCCGAATGATAAACCCTGCCGCCAGTCCCGGAATTAGCGCAAGCATCGGCAGCCAAATCGGACCAAAGTGAACGGAGAGGATTGGTTGGGGGGAATACATAATTCCAACCGTGACAAAGTAGGCAGCGAAGGCAAATGGAATAAACGATAACGGAGGATTCTCTCCATCTGAAAATTTGTAGGCATCATACATCGCATACATGTAAACACATGGATAAAACATGATCCACTGATAATGGATCACTTCTCCGGCTTCCTCAATTCTGCCAAGAAAGCTATACATGATAGACAGATTAAATGTACTCATGCTATTAATGATAAATTCTAACAAAACAAATAAGAACCCTTTCATGACATGACCATTCAACAACTGCCCAAAGCCTGGAAATGCTATGCTCCATAACACCACTTCTAATTTTTGAGTCTTTTTCATATGACCAAACCTTTAGTTGACGTTTTAATTTTAAGTACTCTTAGCTTGATCCAATCTTTTAACGACGGATACAAGCCCTCTGATGATAAATAATGTGAAACTTACAGAACCAAAAGTATGAAATGGCGACCATTTTTTCCATTGGATTAACTTTGTGTATTTCACAAGGAACCATTGAGTTATGCTCATGGGAACACTCCAGGTCAAACTTTTCAAAATGATCTTCCATAAACCGTCATTATACGTTTGTTTAACCCAGATCACACTCAACAATGGAAAAAACAACATATCAAAAACAATGTTTGTCCTAAACACTCCTGGAAAGGGGCGAATTGGATAGGCAACACGTTTCTCTGCCACAACATATGTATCAACTAGAGTGGACACCACGCCCTTTGAAAAGAAAACGATTAAGTTCTGCTTCATCATAGAACCCCTGAATAAGAAAGGGAAGCAGATCAGGCATAAGGAAATGAGTACGCTTAACATTTTTTTCTCCACAACATGATCCTCCGTTTAAAGGTTTTGTTTATAGTATGATGTTAAGCAGCATGCTTTATGCTAACTCTTTTCTTCGAGATTATTGGAACCAAAAATACTAACCGCTCTCACCCTTGGGACCTTGATCCCGTCCGTTATACTTTGACCGATAATTTAAAGAGGGGCACCCAAAAGCAGTAGCTACTGACTTTTTGGACAGCCCCTTCCTTATCCAAAGCTCCAATTATTCTTCAATACAATTTTTTATTTTCTTTATTTAACCAAGGGGATTTTAACTTGCCTCTATTCTCAAAGTCCGTATAATGGATGATCTCAGAAAGGATCTTGCATCCATCTGCTTTGTCAAACTCTATTCTGGCTTCATCCTTATTCTCATACTCAAACATTTTGATCCTGTCCTGTAGAAAAAGTGTTAAAACCCACACATCAATTCCCTCCCTGGAATGTAAGATAACTGGGTATACCACCCCGATTTTCAGTAAACGAAACAATGCTAATTGGAAAAGTTATTTATATGCCATGTACTTACAAAGAGAGACATAGATTTGCAGAAAATAAATGTTAATGACCGTTTTGGGGGAATGAATTTATTTTATAAACAGATTAAACGCGATTGTAATCAGCCAGCAAAGAGCAAGAGTAACAGTTAGATATGTACCAACATAAAGTAATATCTCCGCCATGATTCCTCCTCCTATCATTTTAACTTGAATATTTTTGAAGATGGATGTTATTCTTGCTGCTAAGTGCAGATCCAACAATCAGAACTTTCTTTTGCTTTCAAATCGTTTTTCATCTGAATAAATTTAGAATATTTCATCCCCCTTCCTCTTAAATCAATGCCATTATAACAAGTGAGTTTTAAAAATTTGTCGAACTATTGGAGCTTCACCAATTTGTAAAAAGAGTGTTAACTCCCCTTAATAAAAACGAATTTTTGACTTATAAATGAAAGACAAGTTACCCACCTTTTCTCTTCTATTTTTCTGGATTATTAATTTGATTAATGAAAAGAGGCTGGGACAAAACTAAAAATCACGAAATAAAGACGAACAATAGAAAGTGTAGGTACTTCATACCGCTAATGATTTCCGTGCAAGACTACGCTTTCCGCGGGTAGCCCGTGAGCCTCCTCGGCAAGCCTGCGGGGTCTCACTTAAGCTACTCTCTCTTCCCGCAGGAGTCTTCGTCTTGCACTCCAATCAACCGCTGGAGACTGCTAAAATCAAATGAACCCAAAATAAATAATAAACACGAACCAATCTGCCAACTAAGAAGCGGATTGGTTCGGGTTTTACTTAGACTAAAACTCTTTTGTCCCAGCCTCTTTTCATTTCAATTATTTGGTCCTAAATTTCATCCATTCATGAAAAGTAGCTATCAATCCAATAAATAGGCAATATCCAACAAATGTATACAGGTGATTCCAGTGCTCGGCATGAACAAACATCCCCATAGCCTCTGCCATTTTCTCCATAGCCGCCATAGCTACACTGATGCATAAAACGAACATTCCTTTTAGCCAGCCTTTTAATCTTTGTAAGATTATTAGCAGAACCATCATGGTGATGGGAAGAACAGCCAATGTGAATAAAATATTAATGGAAAAAATGGAAGGTAGCGGACGTAACGGAAAGGAATAAAAATGATTTCCAATGAAATAAAGATCTAAATAGGTTCCTAATAACGAGGCCAATAGCATCGCTGGTATATACCCTCTAATTCCAATTTGCAACTGCCTTTTTTGCGAGGGCTGCGAGCTCGAGTCTTTCAAGTGTTTTACAGTATGCATGTTGAATCTCCCCATTAATGACATCTTGTAAGTCTATGAAATAATCGAATACGTGTAAGCCTTCATACCAGTCCCCTATCTCAGCATCTTCATGACTGACATTTTTCCAGGAGTTTTCAAGGGTAGGGCTATAGATTCGTCTTCCTCCTGGCCGCAGTTTGCACGATTTTAATTGAAATTGATATTTCTCGCCCGGTAGCCCTTCGTGGATATGGTTAAAAATATCCGGCCAATAATCCTTCCTTGAACCAGTATGTGGATGGCGATTCGCCCACAGTTCCGTGTAGGCAAGCACATCCTTGTTCATGAACAGGACATCATACAGCCTCTTCCCTAATAAAATTCGTTCACGTAAAGATTTAAATTGGTTTAGAGTCTGTCCCTTCAAGTGGATCACCCCATCCTTTTTGTATGGGAAAAGGATTTGATTGAAGGACAACAGCTCCTGAAGCTTAAATTCGAGCTTATTAAAAACCTCGTGTTTATATCGCGGATTCTGAATCACCCTTTTTTCTAAATAGCTTTGTTCATTAATAATAAGGGCTGTTGTGAGAATGGATGGATGCGGCTCTCTCCAAAAGCAGCTCCAGACCGTTTCCACAAAGACAGAAATATTAAGGAAAGGAAATAGGAAAAATAACGGTTTGTTCCTTCTCAGGCTTTCACGGTAAATCAAAAATTGAGGGTAGGCATCTTGAAAAATAAGCCAATTCCCTCTTTCCAAAAAGGCAAAAAAAGATTGTTTTTCTCTGTCCGACAGTAACCTGGATAGAAGCTCCCCTTTTAAATCGGTCATATTCCAGCCGCCATTCCTGGAAACCATATGCCCCAAAAATGCCCAATGAATTTCTGGATACTGCCGGTAAAAATCCAAATAGGCTTTTGTTCTTGTCACATTATTTATATTCCATTTCTTTGTCTCTACCCTAATTTGTTCGAGGATCTTCTTCTCTTCCTCTGATAAGATGACAGTTTTTTGGATTCTTGTCCTATTCTTTAATTCTTTTTTTATCCAGCCTATTGGGGATTTATCTTGTTTCTTTTGGAAAAAGATCGTCATCCTCTCCTCCATGAATTCTCTCTCGCCCATATAATAGAATGAATTCTATCCCGTATTAACGGGCAGTAACACTCCCACTCCAAGAATGTAACTAGAGAAGAATGTGCATGTAATAGCTAATATCGACCATGGAATTAAATGCTTAATCAATCATGATGAATCATGAAAATACCCATTTAATCCAGGCATTTAACAGATGCTTATATGATCATTTTATTAAAGACACTCTAGATACATGATAAAAAACTAATACAGGGGCTGAATGTCGCTAGGAAGTTTATGTATAAACGCAGGCTTTCTTGTATGCCTGCATCTTGTCTGTTTTCAATCCAAAATTATCATAAAAACCACCTTTTAATACTGCATATGGTTTTTGCTAATTCTGCTAACCTGCCCTATTTTAAATAGCGCTGAGGACTAACGTACCCATTTTATAATTTCATTAAAACCAGTGTATTTAACCATCTCTCCATACTTGTTTATTGTATAACTATTGTTTTCATCAATAACTTAGAAGTCCTTACTAAAATCTGTTCCTTTTCTGTCGTCAATTAAGTTGAACCACCTAATTTCATTTCTTTCTCCAGAATATTGAACAAATCATAAAAAAAGACACTCTTCTTGTTAAAGAAAAGTGCCCAATTGCCGTAGGACTCGATCATATTAAGACTGTTGAATCCTCCTCGCGTTTATTGAACTATAAATTCCAATAAAGGTAAATAAAAACCACAAAAACCGCCATACACTAAGTTACTAATTTCAATTGTTTCTTGATATAATCGGTTGTCTTAAAACACGTCTTACTATTTTACCAGTAGAATTCTTCGGTAGTTCTTCTAAAAACTCTATGCTTTTTGGTATTTTATATTTTACTAAATGTTCTTTACAATACATCAGGAGCTCTTCTGGTGAGAGATTGGATTTTTTCGCAACTACAAAAGCTTTCACCACTTCGCCAAATGTTTCGTCATGCTCCCCAATTACTACTGCTTCTACAATATCTGAATGTTTGTATAGGACTTCCTCAACCTCTCGTGGATACACGTTGTAACCACCGACAATTATCAGGTCTTTAATCCGGTCTACTATGTAGAAATAGCCTTCATTATCCATTCTTGCTAAATCACCAGTATATAACCAGCCTCCACGAATGGCGATTTTCGTTTCATCCGGCATTTTATAATACCCTTTCATAACATTAGGTCCTTTAATGATTAGCTCGCCTATTTCTCCAACTGGAACCTCTTCTCCAAATTTGTTTACTACCTTACTTTCAACATTCATTATAGTAGTGCCAATAGAGCCTGCTTTTCTAGGTCGATGAAGTGGATTAAAACAAGTTACTGGCGATGCTTCTGATAGACCATATCCCTCAGATATTTTCACATTGAACTTTTCCTCAAATTTTTCCAATAATGAAACTGGCATTGAAGCTCCTCCTGATACACAAAGGCGCATATTCTTAAAGTCCAATGGATTCCCTTTTTCAAAATGAAGTAAAAAATTGTACATAGTTGGAACTCCTGCAAAGACTGTAGCTCCATACTGATTTGATACTTGGAATACTTCTTGTGGATTAAACTTGGTTGATATAAGGATGGTTGATCCGCATACTATCGAGGCATTAATGACAACGGTCAAACAGAAAACATGAAACATCGGGAGACACGCTATCACCTTATCATTCTTTGAATATTGCAAGAATGAAACTACATCACGTGCATTACTATATAAATTGTAATGAGTAAGCATGGCTCCCTTTGGCTTCCCGGTGGTACCAGAAGTGTAAAGAATAACAGCTGTATCGTCGTCATTAATCGAAATAGCTGGAGACTCATTCACTCCAGCATCCAATACATCAAGAAACGTGTTCATTTTCAGTTCAAATGAGCAGACAGATAATCGTTCTTCAGATGTTGGGCACACAATGATGTTGTTTACAAAAGACAAGTTTTGTTCTATTTTCTTCAATAATGGAACGAGAGAATCGAGACAAATGATCGCTTTAACATCCCCATTTTGAATGATATAAGTAATCTCATCTGAGGTGAAATTAGGGTTGATAGGTATGACAGTGGCTCCTGCTTTTAATGCTCCGTACAATCCGATCATGAATTCTGGAGAATTTCCTAAAACTAAAGCTACATGGTCTCCTTTTTTCACACCCATTTGATTTAATCCACTAGCAAACTCTGTAACTAACTCAAAATATTCCTTATATGACGTTTTTTCTCCCTGAAAAACGTAAGCAGAATGATCTCCACATAATCTTACTGTTTCTTTCAAAGCACTAAGTAAATTCATATATAATCCCCCTAAAAATGATTTTCTCCTCACCCATATTACAAAAGATGAGCTTGACTAATTTTTATTGTATTAGGGGATTATTACTGATTTCTTACTAAAAACCTTCCTTATTAAAATTCACTGATAAAGTTAGACATTCATTACAACAATGGAATCGATTGAATTTTAAGAATAATAAAAAATCAGTAAGAATCTAGTAAGATATGAATTCTAAAATGAAATTACAAAATATTTCTTATTTATAGGAGTGATCATGATGAAACCTAATATTGTTTATATTGTACTTGACGACATGGGCTATTCAGATTTAGGATGCTATGGATCTGAAATAAGCACTCCAAATCTTGATAGTTTGGCTCAAAATGGATTAAGCTATACCAATTTCCATGTGACCCCTCTTTGTTCACCAACTAGAGCCAGTCTATTAACGGGGAGGAATAATCACTCGGTTGGTATGGGCCTGCTTTCTAATTTCGATCTTGGCCCAGAGGTACCAAGTTCCCGTGGAAAGATTAGTCCAGCAGCAGGAACAATAGCTGAGATTCTTAAAGAAAATGATTATAGTACATATGCAATCGGAAAATGGCACTTAACCCCAATGTACGAAGAAACACCTGCTGGACCATTTGACAATTGGCCATTAGGTAAAGGTTATGACCGGTATTATGGATTCTTAGAAGGCATGACTGATCAATACACGCCTAGTTTGGTCTATGATAATCATTTTATTGAAGCATCAAAAACAGATGACTATCATCTTTCAGAAGACTTAGTCGATCATGGAATGAATTTTATCTCTGATCACGCATCCATTTTTCCTGATAAACCTTTCTTTCTTTATTTTGCATTTGGTGCCCAGCATTCCCCACACCAGGTTCCGCAAAAATATATTGATCAATATAAAGGAACATATTCAGCCGGATGGGACCAAATTAGGAAAGACAGACTTGCGAAACAAATACAATTAGGGATCTGTCCACCAGACACAACCCTATCGGAACGCAATCCAGGAGTGAAAGATTGGGAAACTCTTACTTCGGATGAAAAACGGCTTTTCGAAAGATTTCAAGAGACATACGCTGGTTTTCTCACTCACACAGATGAACAGATTGGAAGATTGATTACCTTCCTAAAAACAATTGGAAAATTAGATAATACGATGATTGTATTTCTTTCAGATAACGGTGCTAGTCAAGAGGGCGAGTTTAATGGAATTATTGAACAGACCTCATACTTTAACGGCATCCCAACCTCTTCTGAAAGTCTATTAGATCGTATTGATGATATTGGCGGACCTGATTCACAGCCAAACTACCCACGTGGTTGGGCACAAGTTAGTAATACCCCATTTAAGATGTATAAACAGACAACCTTTGATGGCGGTATCCATGTTCCCTTAATATTTCATTACCCACAAATCATTCAAGATTCTGGATCAATCCGTAAGCAATTTCACCATGTCATTGATGTAACTCCAACGGTTCTTGATATAGCAGGGATTCAAGTTCCTGAAGAAATTAAAGGTGTTAAGCAAATCCCGTTACATGGAACTAGTATGCAATATACCTTTGAAAATCCGACAATAAAAACGAAACGGGAAACTCAATATTTTTTAATGGGAGCTCAGCGTGCTATATGGCATGACGGATGGAAAGCTATCTCATTCCATACAAAAGGTACCCCATTTGAAGAAGATACATGGTGCTTATTTAATACAGAAGAAGATTTTTCTCAGAACCATGATCTTTCTACAGAGTTCCCTCAGAAGTTAATTGAGTTACAACAAATATGGGAGCGTGAGGCCAAAAAATATCATGCCCTTCCACTAATTGATAAAACGATTGAGCTGTTTGCATATGTTTCACCAGACGATAAAGTGCGATCGCGCAATGAATTTACCTACTTTCCTGGAATGGGACATAATCTTGCCACTCCACCAATTTATAATCGATCCTATACCATAAAAGTGCCAATTGAGAGATCTGAAACAGGAGAAGGCGTATTACTTGCACATGGAAATCAATACAGTGGTTATACTCTTTATATTCAAAATAACTATCTATTCTATGAATATAATTATGTGGGAAATGTTTACAAAATCCAATCATCTATTGAAGTACCTTCTGGGAAGTCCACGATACAATTTAATTTTTTGAAAACTGGACTATTACAAGGTATTGGCGAGTTATTCATTAATGATGAATCAGTCGGTGGAATAAAAATGGATAAGACATTACCTTTTATGATTGCTTTAGAAGGATTGGACGTAGGTAGGGATGCCTATTTACCTGTTAGTGAAAGCTATGCAGATAAAGGAGACTTCGCTTTTTCAGGAAGCATTGAAAAGATTCAATTTAGTATACAAAATGATTAACGTCTTAATGACTTAACTGAGGTAATCTTTTGCTAGAACTTCTAAGGGCCACTATCGTTATTAATCAGCAGTTAATTCTTTGAGTATTTGTTGCAGGAAGCTTTAAGTAATCGGAAAAACACAAATAATGAGGAAGTGTTTTCTATGAATCGCTGGATTATAATCGTTTTATTACTCTTTGCTACTATTATTAACTTTGCAGATAAAAACGGGACAAGTGTTGCCTCGCTTCACATTATTGAGGATTTTAATCTTTCATATGTTCAATATGGTCTTTTAGGCAGTATTTTCTTTTGGTTCTTTGCTTTCTCAGGAATAATTGGTGGGGCATGGTCGGATAAAATTGGGACAAAAAAAATGATTGGAATTCTCCTTTTTGCTTGGACGATATTACAGTTCGGTACTTATTTCATCATGAGTTTTCCTTTTCTCTTACTCTATCGATTATTATTAGGAGTTTTTGAAGGACCATTCGGCCCAGTAGCCATTAGTCATATTAGTAGATACTTCCCTCCATCATCACGTGCAATGGCCATATCGATTTGTAATGCTGGTGGGATAATTGGTGCCTTGATCATGACACCTGTATTAGTTCAATTAAACCAATCGTTTGGGTGGAGAATAACTTTTGTTCTACTTGGTGTAGTAAGTTTAGTTTTGTTCCTATTTTGGTTGATTATGAAAGAAAAAGCTACTGAAAAAATCGAACCGACTGAAAGCAAAGAAGAACTTGGTCCATTTGAATGGAAAGAATTTAAACAAATTTTATTATCTCCAACATTGATTTTTACGTTATTTGCACTATTTTCAAGTTTTTGGTTAGTAGTTTGGATCATGGTATGGTTACCAGCATACATGGTTAAAGTCGTCCACCTATCCGAGACGGAAATGGGTATAGCGATTCTTATAATAGGAATCATTAATATGATTGTGACGGTTAGCGCTTCTTCATGGTCTGATTTTTTATTTAAAAAATCGAACAATATCCGAAAATCACGTGTACTGTTTTCGGCATCCCTTCAAATTATCAGTGCATTTCTACTATTTTCTTTAATTTTCACTCAGAACCCTGTACTAGTGATAGGGATTATAGGTTTGTCGATGGGATTGACTACTACCCTTCTTAATGTTGGCCCAGTCATTATGATAAGCTTACTTCCTAAACGTCGCGGACTGATGGTAAGCATAGGAACCAGCTTCCAGAATCTATCAGGAATCATTGGTCCTCTCATTTGTGGTTTTCTTATACAGTCTGCCGGAAATAATGACTTACTTGGTTTCAATTATACCATTCTATGCACTGCATTCCTTTTAATGATTAGTGCATCTCTATTTTCAATTTTTGCAAGACCAGACACATCATTCTCACCAACGATAAAGATGGATATGCTTTCAGATGCAAAATAAAAAAATCAACATTTCTTTATCGATTAGGATGAAGGAATTTGAATAGTTCTTCATGAAAAAATCACCCATTTCTAATGGAGTGATTTTTTCTAATTAATAGTTACACTCTAAAATCGAATAATAAATACCCCTCTCTTCACCCTAACTAGGTTCCAACAATCCAATTTCATCAAAATTGAATGAGACCTTGCTGAATAATCAGAAAAAAATTATAATTTAATATAATGCGTATTTTTTCATCCTAAAGTCTCTCGCCTGATAAATGGATTTCTTTAATTTATATAATCCTGTTAATCAGGTCAATTAGACTTGAATAGAAAGGAACTGCAAAATAAATGACAAGAATATTTGAACATAAATTGTCAGTACCCATTAACTCTTCTTTTTATTCGCGCAAGCGTTTACACACTTTTCTTGATATGCATATTCATTATTCTTTTTTTTCTATTGCTGCAGATGCTGGTTATGGAAAAACTACTCTGATTTCAGAGTTTGTTAAAGAGAAAAACACCCCAACAATTTGGTACAATCTGGATGAAACTGATCAATCCCCCCTTCATTTTCTTAGTTATTTACATAGAGGTTTAATGAAGATTACCGACAACCAAGTGCATTCTTCCCAATCAGATGTTAAAGAATTTGAAGAAGAATTCCACTCTTTTTTATCTACTATTTCAAATAGAGTAGATCCATTATTTATTGTATTGGACAATTACCATATTCTAGAACAGAATATGGAGGTACAAACCCTTCTAACAGAACTGTTACAATATTCTTCCCCTTCAATTACGTTCTTTTTCATTGGACACACTCAACCAAATGCAATTCCGGTTAAGTTAAAAGTACGTCGAAAGCATATTGAAATTTCTAAAGACCAGTTAGCTTTCACTATCAAAGAAACAGATGAATTCATTAGAACTCAACATGGTATTCAATTAACGGATTTTGAGCTTAACATGATTCATCACCATACAAAAGGTTGGGTTACTGGCATTCAACTAATCCTTCAATCCATAGTGAATTTGTCAGAAGAAGAAAGGAAGAATTTGATAGCAAACTTTTCCTTAACAGAAGAAATAAGAAACTATTTTCATTCCGAACTAATGAAAACCCTTACACCAGAATTGAAAAATTTTATGTACCAAACTTCTCTTCTTAATGATTTGGACGAATCAACAATAAATTTGTACCTTGATATTAATAATGCAAAAGAGTATGTTGAATATCTGATGAATTGGAATTTATTTGTATATGCGGATGAACAAAGGTCAATTCGTTATCATCCATTATTTCGAACTTTTTTGTATGAGGAATTAATATATTCACTTAATGAGTCTCATTTACCTATCGAAGAGTATCATCTTAAGTTAGCCGAAGTGTATAAAAATAAGTCCCAATTTTTTTCATCCTTTGCACACTTTGTTTCTGGGAAAAACTACTACAAAGCCACACGATTAATTAGAATGCTTGAGAAAAGATATAATCCGGACCAATTTTTTGTTCTTATCTCTAATTGGTTAGAAAGTGCTTATACCTATTCACATTACTCTATACCTTTTGACACTGTGTTTCTCTTTCGTTCAATCCCATTATCCATTTTGGACCAACTAGTATTACCGATTGAAAAATATATAACTGTTTTAGAAAATACAAACAATCATCATCAATTATGTCACCTTTATTATTTTTTAGCTTCTATTTATCGGCAAAAAGGAGAATTTGATCAAGCGAAAACCCTTTTTCAATCATCATTGGAATACAGTGAGGGCAGGAGTATCAACGTTATTACCATTTTGAATCTATTAGGTCTTTCTGAAATATCATTATGCTTAGGAAATCAATTAGAAGCTGAAAAGTATGCAAAAGACGGATTATTTTTATCTGAAAAGTTTCAAATTATTCACTGTCAAATATATGCTTTATGGAAGGTTGCTGAAATCTCAATCTTTCAAAATCAAATGGAGAATGCGGACCAATTATTAAAACAAATGAAAGTCTTGCTGGACAGCACTAAAGAGGATGATGCCAGAAGCGTTTATTACTACTATTCTTTGAGTAGATTATTACTCTTAAAGAAAGATTATTCCAGAGCAATATCTACAGCAAATATAGGTGTTGAAAAAGCTGAGAAATTTGGCAATGACCTTGATCTAGGTGGATCCTACCTCCAATTAGGTCAAAGTCTATTAACTACAAATAACTTGGAAAAAGCAGAATATTATTTAAATAAAGCATACACTTCCTTTGAATATTTTTCATATTACCGCTGTTTAACGATTGATAATCAAATTCATCTTTTTGAGCTACAAGGTGATTTGAGGAAAGCTAGTGAAAAAAGAAAAGAATTGATTTCCATTAGTAATGAAAAAAATTACTCAAATTTCAAAAATCAAAGAAAGGAATCCACACGGAAAATCATAATAAATGATCCTGTATCCAAATGTAAATCATCTTTATCCATAAATGTATTTGGCAAATTCAACATTATTTATGATGGAAAACCAGTGCATATTAAACGAAAAGCAAGTTTGCAACTTCTAAAATTATTGATTGTAAACAGGGGAAAAAAAATACAAAAAGACATTTTACTAGATAATATATTTCCTGAAAGTTCAATTGACACTATAAATAATCATTTTTATGTTGCCTTATCCATATTAAGAAAATCACTAGAACCGAAATTGCAATCTGGTAAAGATTCGAAATATATTAGTCAAATAGATAACCACTATATTTTTAATCATAAAAACCTTTATTTAGATGTCGATCATTTTCAAGAGCTGCTAGTTAGTGTTAACCTCTCTAATCAATCCATGCAAATGAGAACCCTCCTCTCTGCCGAAAAGTTGTATAAGGGACATTTTTTCGAAGAGTATCCATATGAGCCCTTTTTGGAGCAAGAACGAGAAAAACTCAGAACAGAATATATTCACTTGTTAAGAAAAATAGCTGATTTTCATTGGGAATCTTCAGATAATGAAAAAGGGATTGAATACTACGAGAAAATATTACTTGAGGATCCTTATCAAGAACAATTATATATTGAATATATAAAAAAATTGCTTAATAACCATTTATTCCTACAAGCAAAAAATGTGGCAGCTAGAAACATAAAATTTGTTGAAAATGAGCTCGGGATAGATGTCCGCTCGAAATTGAATAACCTCTTCTCTCACTATTCTTTTACTGTATAAAGCAATTATGAAATCATGGTTTTATTTGACGAGAGGCTGGGACAAAAGTTTTTTAGCCTAAGTCAAACCCGAACAAATCTGCTTCTTAGTGTGCAGATTTGTTCGGGTTTATTATTTATTTTCGAAACTTGATTTTAGCTGTTTCCAGCGGTTGATTGGAGTGCAAGACGAAGACTCCTGCGGGAAGAGTAGCTTATGTGAGATCCCGCAGGCTTGCCGAGGAGGCTCACGGGCTACCCGCGGAAAGCGTAGTCTTGCACGGAAATCATTAGCGGTATGAAGAACCTACACTTCTATTGTTCGTCTTTTTATCGTGGTTTTTTAGTTTTGTCCCAGCCTCTCGCTTTTTTATTAGTAAGCTCCTTGATACACTACGCTGATTATTTTGAAAATAAATAATTTTCTGTAAGAAATCAGTAAGAATCAAAGATTACTATAGCTGTAATACCATTTAAAGTGGTCAAAATCATTCAAAGGAGAGAAGAAAATGACAAAGGTTACTAAGAACAATGTACTTGACGCAAATTATGTAAATTCAGATTCACTGCCTTGGATTCCAACAGGCATGGGTTCTATGGAGATGAAGGTTTGTAAAGTTAATCCCATTACTGGTCAATTTGTCGTTCTAGTTAGATATCCTGCTGATGGCTCACCAGTTCCTTCACATAGACATCATGGTACGGTAATTGTATATACAGTAAGTGGAAAATGGGGATATAAAGAAGACAAATGGATTTCCGGACCTGGAGACGTAGTATATGAACCAGCCTGTTCAACTCATACACCCATTAATTATCCAGAATTCGGTGAAGTTGTTACGTTTGTAATCATTGACGGTGCTTTAGAAATCCTAGATGAACAAGGTCAAACACTTTATATTTTAAATGCAGAAGCAGCAATTAATATGTACCATCAATATTGCCAGACAACCGGGACTGTACCTGTAGATGTAACCCAATTTTAACCTATTATAATATAGTTCGTATTATTTCTAGGAGGTAACAATATGTTTTCTTTACAAGGAAAAGTTGCCATTATTACAGGTGGGGGATCAGGTATTGGCCTAGCTACTGCGAAAAGATTTGTGGAAGCTGGTGCTACTGTTATCATTGGAGATATCAAGGAGAGTTCAGACATTGCTGAACAAATAGGTGCAACTTATATTCCAACGGATGTCTCTATCGAAAAACAGGTTCAAGAACTGATCGAAACTACGTATCAAAAGTACGGGAAAATAGACATATTATTTAATAATGCAGGTATCGGGTCAGGTGGAAAAGTAATGGCAGAGGAAGATTCATCTGTTTTTGAAACAGCATTTTCCATTAACACATTAGGTGTAATGTTTGGAATAAAGCATTCCGCAAAATATTTGCAACATGGTGGAGTTATTATCAACTCAGCCTCTGTTGCTGGATTACAAGGTGTTTTAACATATGGACCTTATGTTGCATCTAAATATGCAGTTATTGGATTGACAAAGACCGCGGCATTAGAAATGGCACCTCTAAATGTACGAGTGAACTGTATTTGCCCTGGAACCATTGAGACTCCGATGATTCAACAAGAAAATGCTTCTTCTCAGCGCGCTGTTAATAACGTTATTACACCTCTTGGGAGGTTTGGGAAAGCTGAAGAGGTTGCAGCACTTGTACATTTCTTATGCTCTGATGAAGCATCTTTTATCACTGGACAATCCTATGTCATCGATGGCGGTTTAACCTCCGGAATAAGTCATGGGATTTGGACAAGCTGTAGCCAACAGGTTTAAAACGTTTTGCATAACCCCATTTGTACTATTTCTAAATGGGGTTATTTATATTATTTTAGGAAACTTTATATCTTTGTATCAAATTCTATAGTTCTGTAGTATTAATCTTATATTAAGGCTGTTTTCGTGAACTTTGTTGCTTTTGAAAAAGCGAGTAGTGGTTGATTGCAGCGAGTGGTACTTGCTTTCCACGGGGCAGTTCCCCTCACCATCCAGCACAAACTGCTTGACAGAGCCCTGGCAGATCCTATGTTAGAAAACAACAATAAAGATACAACAATTTAGTATTTAAATTTGCAGTTGTTACGTAGAATCAGTCTATATCCGCATACACACAAGCAAACAAATAAAGAAAACATAAGATAGTATTAGGAAATATCCTAAGTGTTTCTTTCTTTCCAAGTGAATCTCATTTTAGGGCTCGGTTCAGACGACCGACCCCTTTTTTTTGTAAAAATTACATATTACCAACCAACATGAACTTCTTCTTCAGCTAACACCTCCTGTAGCGATAGAAGAAAAGGTTTTTTTCTAAACAAAATCTGGATCATTTATATTATTATTGTTAATGACTACATCCGCATTCAATTGAGGTGAATGTTGATCTAAATAGAGTTTCGAAGCTGCATGATATCTTTTAATGAACATTTTTTCGGCTTCTTCATAGCTTCCAAAAGCTCGTTCTTCCCGTTTAGCACCTCTTTTTCTTGCTAATTCAAAGTCAGTATTAATGAAGATTTTATAATCATATAGGTTACACAAATCCTTCTTGAATAGAAAGGTCCCATCTACAATTAAAACCATATCCTTGGTTGCTACTTTTATTTCTGAATTAACAAACTCATCCTTTGCTAAATCTAAAGAGATGGTTTGGTAATGAAGATTTCCGTCCGGTCCTAAAGGAATTAAAAGTCTTTGCTTAAAGGACTCGTAGTCATGGGCATCCTCGTAATAGCCAAGAGCTGATTCCTTCCCTTTTCTGTAACGAATATCTCTTGGATTATGAAAATTATCTATGCTTGTTCTAATAACCTTCTTATTTCTGCCAAGAAGTTCCTTCGCGAGCTCATTAGCGAGAGTTGTTTTTCCTGATGCTGTTATGCCACTAACTCCAACACGAAAGGGATGGTTTATTCTTAAACTTAATATCTTATTTGCTAGTTCAGAAATAAGTTGGCTCCTTAACATATATGCTCCCCCCATGTTTCCCTTTTGTATTTCATCTACCTATAAATATGAAAGCCTCTTGTTCATTGTATAACTTAAAACTTCAAATTATTTTCCTTTAATTCCTTTCCATATTCCACAAATTGGCCCTTTCCTTGAAGAAAAACGCTTTCCTGTTTTTACGGAGTAAGGCAATGATTTTTTCTGATCTTTTTACAAAAGTACAGTTATCTGAAACTGATACAAAACATGGAACCTGTAATCACACATTCAATCATCAGAAGATAGGCTCTCAGGCCTCAACTTCCTTCACCTTCACATGCTTCATATAGACAAGATCATTGACACCACTTTTTTCACTGTGCTTTTGAGGTATACGCATGAACTCTGCAAAACCCAGTTTTTCATAAAGCTTGATGGCACTTAAGTTGGTATCTGCTACCTCTAAGATATATTCGTGGTATGAAGTTGAATTTATTACAGATTTTAGCAGTTCGGTCGCCACACCCTGCCCTCTATAATTTTCCGACGTTGCCACAAACTCTATTGCACCCATATTTTCAGTTATTTGAAAGGGATATTGCTTTTTCTCAAATTCATTTTTGAGAATAACATAAGCAATACTACCCATGAATAAGCCGAGATGCTTTCTAAATTCACTATATTTCAATCTTACAGAAGGTATATTGTTTGTAGTGAAGGCCGCTATAGCCGCAATATGATCGTCAACTAAAGCCGTATAGAAGACTTCTTCGTTAAACATATGTGCAAATGTCTTGTAAAGTTTAGCCTTATCCTTTGAAAAATAATTCAGCCATTGATAGAATCCGTCTACAAAGATTGTACTCATCTCATTTCTTATATTTCTTTCTGCTTCACTTGCACGAATAATATTCATAGGTTATCCCTCTATTCTTTGTGAATGTTTCAGGTCGGTTTTTAAAAACTCAAATCTTTGAAGCATATAGAGCATTGATTGGTTCTCTCATTGGCATAACGATCTATTTGATTATCCTATATTTTAATTAAGCTACTATTATTTTCTATTTTATTAGCACAAACCCTTCTTAATACCATTAAAAAAGACGCTTCCTTGTGCTGGATAAGCGCCTGATAGTCCATAATATTCTGATGTAAAATTATCATTAATCAAGGGAAATTAGTTTCATTTGTGCATTTCGCCTCATTTTCCCTCGTATGCTTTCTGTAATTCCCCTAGATCAAATTTCTTCATATTAAGAAATGCCTTCGTTACTCTCTCAAGTTGCTCCGGTGTGCCCTTGCCCATCAGCTCATCCATCTCACTCGGCACAATCTGCCAGGATACGCCATACTTATCTTTCAACCAGCCGCATTGCTCGGCTTCAGGAACCGCAGAAAGCTTTTCCCAGTAGTAATCAATCTCTTCTTGTGTGTCGCAGTACACCATAAATGAGAGTGCCTCGTTAAAACCGAATTTGTGCTCATGCGCGCTATCCATTGCGGTTAACCACTGATTTTCAAGCATAAAATCAGAAAACATGATTGTTCCTTCTTTGTCTGGTTCCATGCCTTCAGGGTAACGGGCGATAAGTCCCTGCTTTGCGTTCTCAAATACTGATAAATAAAAATTAATCGCCTCTTCCGCGTTGCCGCATTTATCGCCGACAAACATTAATGAGGGCATTATTGTAGGTCGCTCTTCCCCTTCTGGATTGGTAAGGATCAATTGCCAGGACAAACCATACTTATCTTGAATCCAGCCATACTTTTCACTGAAAGGATACTTATCAAATGGCATTAACGCTGTGCCACCTTCGGACAATTTGTCCCAGACCTCATTTATTTTCTCTTTCGCGTCCTTTTCTCGCGATGGATCAAAATTCACAATGAAAGACGCCGATGGATTGAACTTGAACAAAGGTCCTGCACTGATTGCCATGAACTTCTGCCCCCAAAGCTCAAAAGAGACAATATCGGAGTCGCCTGAAGGTGTGTCGTGGATCGTTGTCAAATCCGTAATTTTTGAGTCCGGGAATATCGAAGCGTAGAACTCAGCTGCTTCTTTTGCTTCCTTTTCATACCATAAATGCGGAACGATTTTTTGATTTGTTTTTAACACTGTAATTCCTCCTAATGATCTCGTATAACTAACTCCCTGTTCATTGAATAACTTATAACTTCGGTTCACTTTCTAATATTTCCTTCTCTTATACAAGAATATAGCCAGCTTAACACGCACGTTAATTAAAGAAGAATTAATTCAATAGCTTGTTAATAATACTTTCCCTTTGATCTCTTTAGAAAATTCAACAACATCGATAGCATTTTTAACATTCTGCAAGTCATCCGTTAAATCTATACTCATTAAACGTAACTCTTTTCTTTCAATTAGGCTTATTAGACGACTGAAGGATTCTTGCCATTTATTTACTGAGACATTTTTATTCCAATTCCTTAAATGAAACATATTAGCATTAACTTTTGCTTTATTTACAATATCTGCCCAATTTACTTGTATCCCAGATAAAAGGCCGATGGTTAAAAAATGACCATTAGAGTGTACACAAAAAGCCAATTCGTTCCCTGATGATCCTCCAACAGAATCAATAGCAAAATCAGCACCCACCCCATTAGTTAACTCCATAACCGTTTCAAATAGTGGGTTTTTAGATGTATCAATGACATCAGTTGCACCGAGATGAAGCAATTCCTCAGTATATTTATTGTTTCTAGTGACTGCTATTAATCGAAAACCTAATATCTTGGATAATTGAGCATAAATACGCCCGATAGAAGAACCGCACGCATTAACCAACAAAACATCATTCGGTCTTAATTCTAGAATTTCTGTACAAGTCACCCACGCTGTAATTGGATTGATATACATTTGTGATGCCGTAAAATCATCTATCGAATCAGGTATAGCAACTGTAAAATCTGCTGGGGATATAACAAATTCCTGCCAAGTACCTTCACCACGTAAAGGTAAAACACGTTTCCCAAGAAGATGTTTTGAAACTAATGGACCTACTTCTTCTACAATACCCACTCCTTCATAACCAGGAATATTCGGTAAAGATATTCGATGTGAATATGCTCCTCTAATCGGTATTAAGTCAGAAGGGTTAATAGGTCGTGCTAACATTCGAACAAGGACTTCTCTATCTTTGGGTGGATTTATGCTTTTATTTTCAACTTTTAACACATCTTTCGGGCTACCGAACTCATAGTATTTAATACATTTTGCATTCAAAACAATATGTCCCCTTACTCTATAACAGATATATTTTTACTATAACACCTATAATAACTACCGCGTAATCCAAAAGCTTATTCAATTTAATGGCACGATAATGAGACAACTGAGGAGCTTCAATCAGCCGCCTTGGAAGGAACCTTCTAGCATCTCAATTATACAGTTATAAAGATTCTGCTTTTCTTACCAACTTAAAGAACATCAATGTAAATCATTAAAGTGAAATAATTGTTGTTAAAGTACTTATGCGCCAGTGATGTTACAATGTCATAGTTCTATAGGTACTCACGGTTAAACATTTCTTTTCAACTACCTAAAATGAAAAGAAATAGGTGTATAGCAGAAAATGAGATTTAAAAAACGCAAGAAAATTTTGGTATAAGAGGTGATTCCCCTATGATATATTAATAAATATAGGGATGAATCCCTTGTTAAATTACATTCAAAAGGAGGCCTCGTCATGATTATCAAGTGGGTTCGACTGCGATAATTAAAGGTGCAGGCCAATCATGCTCCGGAAAGAGTTTATTGTTTCTGCGCCTTAGTAACGGCGATTTAGATAATAAATAATACGGAGGTAAAAAACATGAGTGAAAAGATACTGAAAATAAATAATGTAGAGATATGTTCTGAAAGTTTTGGAAATCCAAAGGACCCTGCTATGCTTTTAATCATGGGAGCGATGTCTTCTTTAGACTGGTGGGATGAGGACTTCTGTCTCCGCATCGCTGATCAAGGAAGGTTTGTTATTCGGTACGACCATCGGGATTTGGGACGATCGACGATTTATGAGTCCGGTACTTCCAACTATACCATAACGGACATGGCTGACGATGCGGTTGGAGTCCTGGATGCATATTCCATAGCGCAGGCTCATATCGTCGGTATTTCTTTGGGTGGTATGATTGGCCAGATTCTTGCCCTAAGATATCCAGAACGCATATTTACGCTTACGCTTATTGCATCTAGTGTGTTTGGGACTGAGATGGAAAAATTGCCTCCAATGGATCAGAGCATACTGGATCACCATGCGAAAAGTGCTTCCATAGATTGGTCGAACCGAGAAGCAGTCATTCCCTATCTTGCGGATGGATGGAAAACTTTAGCTGGTTCCAAACCTTTTGAGCAGGAAAGAATATATAGACTTGCGGAAAGAGAAGCAGATCGTGCCAAACAGCTATCGAGCAGATTTAATCATGCTATGCTGCAAGGCGGAGGCGAGTACTACGATAGGATGGGGGAAATCAGTGTCCCAGTGCTCATTATTCATGGTACAGAAGATCCAGCTCTACCATACGAGCATGGTCTCGCTCTAACGAAATCCATTCCCCATGCTGAATTAGTGCCTCTTGATGGATCAGGGCATGAGATTCATAGTGAAGACTGGGATCAAATTATAGATTCAGTTATAAATCATAGTTCGCGATAAATGGTTACCCCTATATAAATTAATAGCCCAATTTCTCAGTGTATAATGAGATATTGGGCTTTCTACACTTCACTATCAGGCGCTATTTAATAAAGACACTTTTCTTTGTTACAGAAAAGTGTCCGGTAATTGAATAACTTAGTAACTGTTCTTGTTGAATTATGCCATGTCATGTGCACAATCCTTTATTAGAAAGCAAAAGATTGTTAACTTTGTAATTTTGCCTTCTTCTGATCTTTCCTTTTTCCCCATGGTTTTAAATATGAAATGACAGCCAAGAAAAGCAAGATTGAAAAACTGATCGCTGTTCCTATAAATAACATTTCTCGATTTTCAAGATATAGAGGGTTTTGTAAAGGATGAAGTGAACTAGAGAATATTGGTTTAAAATTATCATGTATCCACATTCTCATGAAATTACCACCAAACGTTACCGCTACAATATTTCCGATCCATTTCGCCATCACCCAATAATGCTTCGTCATTCCCCAATGGGTTCGTACAGCTAACCAAACTCCTGTAATAAGAGAAGTAAACGCACCAGGAATAATTAAAAACCAATCAAAAAATTGGATAAATAAGTGTGCAGCATAGATAAGATCTTGGTCTGTTATAAAGGTTGTAGAAAGTGCTAATAGGAGCGTGCCAAACATGCCGCTGAAATATATAATTACCGAGATGATATGAGCGATGAGCCACCCATTTTTCCCCTTCATACTTAACTTTTTCGATTTTCTCTTCCCAAACCATGTTAGTACTCCAACGATGGATAATAGAATGACAAGAATCACTAATAAATCAAAAAATAATCTCAATTATGTTCCCCCTGTAATTAAAAGGCTCTTTTTGTATAGTTGGTTGCTATTGTAGAGGAGAAAGTAATAGTTGATTTCCGCTCCAGGATGCTCGCTTTCCGCGGGGCTGGCGGTGAGCCTCCTCGGCTGCGCCTGCGGGGTCTCACCTGTCCAGCTATTCCCGCAGGAGTCGAGCATCCTTCCGCTCCAATCAACTTTCTGAGCATGAATCCTTAATGGAAAACAATTAAAACAAGAATTTAGCAAACAATCTCATTTAAGGTAAGTAGAGATTGATTTACCTTTAGAAAGAAGTTTTTTTCTTGCATACCTTGAAGCTCTGTCATGAAAATTCTGTTAAAGATGGTGAGGGGAACTGCGCAGACTCCGGCGGATTTTGGCGTGCCAAGACCCCGTTCAGCTAAGCTTAAGCTGAGGAGGCTCGGCCGAACGCTAGCTGCAAGCGGAGGAGTTCCCCTCACCATCCAGCATAAACTGGTTGACAGAGCCCTGGCAGATTCTATGCTAGAAAACAACAATCTTTGCGAAAAGAGCCAATTAAAAAGATCATGTAGCCAGCTACATTAGATAGATGATTTAGATTCTTCGATTCATTCTACTTCTCGAATCATTTTTTCCATAGAAGCTACACGTTCACGGAGGTCAGTTAAATCTTCGGACATTTTCTTTTGTACCAAGATAGATTCTTCGGCAAGCTTGCGATATTCCTCATCTCTGGCGATTTCACGACTATTCATTGACTTTGCCCGTGAATTCTTGAAAAATTGTGTTACGATAACGACTCCTACCACAGTAAATAATAAAATCATTCCAAAGGCAAATAGCATTCCTGCATAATCCATGGTCATTTTCTTTTCCCCTCACTTTTAGATTTTTTAATGGTTAATGTTTTTGTAACTTCGGCTATGTTTTCTGGAGTTATCTGCAAATAAAATGGTGTGATTTCGTAATAATTCATTGCCTTTCCATCCTCTGATAACTCTAAGTTGCTTGCGACTAACCCAGCATTCTCCAACCGTTTGAGGTGCATATAAAGCAGTGGACGACTCATTTCCATCTCACGTGCAAGCTGGCTGACATAGATCCGTCTGCCCTTCAATAGAGCAATGATCTGTAACCGATGTGGGTTAGACAAAGCCTCCAGCATTTTAATAAAATCATCTCCAGAAGGTAATAATGATGACAATTCTTTATTTTCATCCATAAGTATAAGGCATGAATATCCCATTCCCTCCTTCATCAAAAGTTCCAGTCCTGAACAAAGATTATTAAGGTACACACACCTGTAATATGTTTCTTACACGTGTACCTGTAATAAATATATTACAGGTGTCTATTTCTTGTCAATGTAGAATTGTATTGTTTATCCCAACTATTTACTCCTTTAAAACAGCGGACAGATAAATTTAAAAGCCGACTCCCTGGACCATAAGGAATCGACTTTTTTAATTTGTCTTTTTTTAGGTTTTCGCAAAGATTGTTGTTTTATAGGTGTTGGACGACGCGTACGGCGTGAAATTCTAGATCATCAAGAAATCGTTTCATTACTTGTCAGAATCAGAAACGAAATTAAGAAAATTGTCGGCATTTCTCACTCATCTACTAATCAAGTCTTACTTCATACGACTTTTCATCTATTTTAAGAAAATTCCGTCTAATCTTCCAAAATTGAAAAATTTTGTCCTATAATAGAATTTAAGTTTTGTATAGACTGTAAGGCTTACATATATCTACCGGCTTATACTGGGAATCGGAATTCACCATAAATGAGATATACAACAATGCGATGTTTCCAGCACCTCAATTCGTTGATGGACCATAAAATTAAAATTAAGGAGAAAATAAATGACCTGGTTAATTTCTACTTTACTTGCTGTTTCTGTCGCTTGGTTAGCTTATAAAGTAAAAAAGGAAAAGGCTAAACAAAAAGATATGAGAAACAACCATTACGAAGAGTTAGCGGCTATTAAAGAATTACAAAAAGCTTCTATGGAAACGTCAGCAGCCAAATTCGATGAGAAGGTTATTCGTTTGTCCGAAACCTACAAACGAAAAATAGAGATGTTGATGATAGAAAATGAAGATATACGGAAAAATTATAGAAACCAAGGGGAAATCATCACCCATCAAATACTAGAAAACTTCAAATCGGATCTGATTAGTAATCAAATCATATCACCAGATGAAATGATAATTATGCCGAACATTTTTATACCAGAAATAAACGGTAATAGCCGGCAGATCGATCACCTTGTACTTTTATCAACCGGTATATATGTAATAGAAACAATAAACTGGAAAGGCCACATAGTAATGGGATTGACAAGAGGGGGCAGCCGCAAATTTTCTTTTTTAGCAGATTTATTAGACAGTGAAAAAGAGGAATCGCTTATATTTGATAAAGATGAGTCGGGAGCATTAACTTTAAAGACTTATGAAAATCCTATAAGTCAAGTTCAACAGACAGCTGTCATCCTATCGAATTATTTAAAAAGTCAAGATATTGAAACGTGGGTAAACCTCTTGGTATTCTTTAATCACGATGAAAAAGAGCTACACGATTGGTCGGATAACAGCATAGTTAAGAGGTTTACAAATAGTGAGCAATTACAACAGTTTTTTATAAATGAACTTACATCCCAAAAAAGAATATATGGAGCTTTTCAGCTTAATAATATAAAGCATCTTATCGAAAGCGCTAATCATATTAATTAATAGATATGTAGTACCCAATCAAAAGTCGCTGTGCAGATACACTGTCATTGTTCTATTATTTAGATCAATGGTCAAAGGATAGGGCTGATAGCCATATGCGAGGATAAAGCCCTATATGGAAGAACGATTTTGATTTCCCATTCTGCACAGATTTTCAAGACAAGTGCCCGATTCTTGAATAAAGCATTTGTCCATTTACATATAGTTGGTTAAAAGTTTTAATGATGATCCCACCAACCTAGTTTAAGTTAGTGGCTTACAAATCGGCTAAACCATTCGCCTTTGTACTATCAAGCAAACAGGGTATTACCTCCAAACTTCACATCTGTTTGATACATATTGAGAGGTATTCCCCTGCCTGTTTGCTGTAATTACACGAAAAGCAAAGTAACACCAGCTACCAATAAAGTAACCGTTACTGCAATCGTGGATTTTTGTTGAGTTTTATTCATTTTATGATACAGATAAACAAACATCTCCTTCACCTCCTTTCTTTTAGTCAAAGTCACTATTCTCGAAGATAAATACTTCTTCGATACTTACATGAAATTGACGAGCAATTTTTATGGCGAGCTTTAAGGAAGGGTTATATTCTCCTTTTTCCAGAAAGCTGATTGTCTCTCTTCTTACTCCGACTGCTTTTGCAAGTTCTAATTGAGTCATATTGTATTTGGCTCTGTATTCCTTGATATTCGTTTTCATTCATTCGAGGCCTTTCTTATTCTTTGTAATAAGCCATGATAAGGATAAAGACAATACCATCCCTAATATCCCAAAAATTAAGGTGTCGTCACTATCCAAGTATTTTCGGAAAGCGAGTAAAGCAATCCATATATATAAGGAGAAGAAGTATGCCCTACCAGCCGAATAGTATCTCACCTTTTTCGATCTTTCATCATCAGAGGGTAAACCATGTTTGAATTCAGGGAATAACTTTTTCATTATCAATGAAATATAACCAACAAAGCTTATTAAACCAATCAACAATAAAGCTGCTGATAAATATTCATTAGCCCCCAATATATTGAAAATTTGAATAAGCATACCTACCACAATACCTAATGAAATAACCCCTAAAACGATAAATTTAATTTTCAAAGTAAGCCCTCCTTATGTTAGAAATATATAACTTCATGTTATAAATATATAACATTTTAAATTTTTATGTCAATAGGCTTTCAAGCATTTTTCGTTTTCCCCATAAGGAGGAGTAACACGTAAATGCGGATTTACAATATTAGGGGAAATCCAAATATAAAAAATCCTAATTTCTCGGTAGTGTAAGTGAGAAATTAGGATTTGGTTACTTCATAAAAGCATCTGCCTTCTTTTCAGCTTCGGCATTAGCTTTTGTTTCTGCTTCGACTTTCTTTAGAGACATCAAAACCTTTTTTGACAGTATCTAACCGTATTTGCACAGCTACAATTTCATTTGATATTGATTTCTCTACTTTTTGACAATTGTCCAGCTTTGGTTTCGTCAAATTCTGGACGTCCCCTTACATAAACATGGTCATGTTCGCCTTAAACTAAAAAAGCGTCAAAGAGACGCGTTTTAGTCTTGCCTGTAACCTTGTCGTCTAAAAGCCCAATATATCCCTCTGTCATAAAATTTGACACCAAAGAGTCGGATTAAAGCAATGATTAGAAAACCTACCAGAATCCCCGTCATGTTGGTCATCACATCCACAACATCCGTGATACCTAGGCGAAAAACATATTGAGAGAGCTCAATCAGCAGGACCAATGCCACCCCCACGAACATTGTCCGCCAGAAACCTCGCAACAGCAGATAAAGCATCCAACCAATAGGAATAAAAATCAGGATATTGGCCAAAGTTTCTATAGTATTATTCCAGAAGACCGCCTGCCACTGCAGATTAACCCCGGTAATGCCATCGCCATAAGTCTTGAAAAGAATAAAAATCATGCTGCTTAGAAAATACATGATGCCTTCCAACCAAACAAACCATTTGTAAAAAAGCCCACGGCAAAGCTGATAAATATTAGCCACAAAAAACAGACTGGTCAAAAGATAGAGAGCCGTGGCTGGCCAGATACTATCAAAAGCAGCCATTCCAAACATGAGCATAAGCAAAAAGCGCCCAAAGCCCCCATAAAACCATAGATAGGCGCCCAAAAATGGAAGAAAAAGAATAGTTGTAAAAATAAGTGCTGTTTTTTTAGTCATGTACCATAATGCCTTTCATTAATTTCGTTAGTTTCATTCCGAATCAGGAAACACCGTCACAATCACACCATCGATATTGTTACCTGAAATTTCATAACGATGATTGGCAGGCACATGTATGGTCGTATTTTTAGTAACAGGATAATAAGAAATCTCATAGTTTTCCCCATTTAAACTAGATGAAATGGTTTTTTTTTCTTTTAGGTATTCCATATATTCTTCTAAAACGAAGTTCTTTTCTTTCATTATCGCGCTATGAGGGAAACCAACATAGCGGATGTGCCATGGCTCATATTGAATTCCTGTTATGTCCGTTTTATCCTCTGGATAACGTAAAATAAACCCGTATTTCCAAGCGTTTTCTTCTATCCACTTTCCTTCTGGTGCATCAGCCATTTTCATTTGAGTAGATCCTACATCAAGGGATAAGCCCAGATTGTGTTCACTATAGCCAGGTGGCAAGGCATAGGCAGAACCCATATCTTGATAAAGGACACTTTGCTCACCAAAGTCTCGAAAGCCGCTTGTAATGGCGAAATATTGAAGGCCATCTTTTTCAGCAGCTGCAACCATCTCTGAGAATTCATGTGCAACATCCTCTGACAAATGAATGTCACTGCCTAACAACACGTAACCTTGTGCCAATTCATAGTTTGCAGATAAATTGACAATATCCGATTTAATACTCTCTTGGTGAACAGGATATTCACTATTGACCAAAAGCAGATCTCCTTGATAGATTTGATCTTCTGAAATTTCATTTTTTTTGATATCTCTATTAACTCTTACACCCTCTGCTATATCAATTTTAGGTTGGTCATAGTGTTGTATTTTTACTTTTGGATCAGAAAGAGGTTCCATATTTACGAAAGTTAACCCTAGGCAAAATAATAAAAATAATAAAAAGCCCCACTTCTTCATTAATCAGTTTCCTCCTTAATCTTATTTGCTTATAAGTGTAGGGAAAACTATTTAAAAAAAGAGTGGGGTAAATTTTAAATTTTTCTTAAATCCTTTTCTCGGACTTTATACTTGATCTTTTTTTCCACTATCCTCCGGTAAGCGCACTTCAAAACTGGTACGTAATATACTGCTTTCGGCAGTAATGGTCCCATCATGCTGCTCCACAATATTCTTGGCAATGAACAGGCCGATCCCGGTGCCACCTCCTTGATGAGTTCGTGCTTTGTCACCGGTATAAAACATATCAAAGAGATAGGGCAATTCATCCTGAGGAATGGGATCTCCATAATTCACAACCTGAACAACCACTTTCCCAGAATCAATATAGCCGTTAATATCCACAAACTGGCCATCGTTACCATAGCGATTCGAATTGGTAAGTAGATTTTCAAACACACGTGCTAATAGCTCTCCATCACCCAATACAGGTAAATGCGGAGTCACATTCACTCTGGCAATCAAATCATTCTTCTCGAAGACAGGATACAATTCTTCCTTTAATTGATTAAGGAGGTCACTTAAATTTATATGATCTTTTTTAATTGGCAATATGCCATAGTTCATTCGCGTTATTTCAAATAATTCATCAATAAGTCTTTCTAAACGCTGAGATTTTGTAAAGGCAATCGTTAAAAAATGTCTGACTTGTTCTTTCGTTAAATTCTCATCTTTAAGGATTAAATCTAAATAACCTAAAACGGAGGTGAGCGGTGTACGTAGATCATGAGCTAAATTTACGACTAACTGCTCTTTACTACTTTCCGAAAAGTCACCTCTTTCTATGGCTTGTTCCAATTTTTCACTTGCCAGATTAATGCTTTGTGCAAGATCACTAAATTCATCATTTGACAATATTTGAACTCGATGCTTAAAGTCACCCTGAGCGAGATAATGAATTCCTTTTGAAATCTCATTGAAATAAGCAGAATAGGGTTTTGTAAGTAAAAAGAAAAAGAATATCGAAAGCAGGGTAAATACTAGTAAAAAGACGTTAAGGTCACCAAAATTTCCTATGATATTGCGAAAATAAGCTAGTGTATCTCCATAATTAACATTTGAATAATAATACAATTGGAGTCCTTTAAAGAGTAAGTATGTTATGGCGCTAGACAACAACATGCTTAAGCCTAACAACATTATCATTTTAGAACGAAAGCCTCGTAGAATATTACCCATTAAATGTATACCCCACGCCCCATACGGTTTTTATAAATTTATTTTTCCGTTTATCCTCATCAAGTTTTTTTCGTAATGTACGAATATGGACCATTACGGTATTCCCACCTTCAAAGTATGCATCGCCCCATACCTGCTGAAAAATATTTTCCACACTAAAAACTTTCCCTGGGTGACTGGCTAGTAAGTACAAAATATCAAACTCTTTCGGCGTAAGTTCGATATTTTCACCATATAGAATAACTTTACGTTGATCAGGAGAAATAACTAATCCACCAGTTTCCACGTAGGCTTTATTTTCTGTACCGGTTTTAGGTTGGTTTAGCTTCAAAAAACGGCGGAGCTGAGCATTTACACGAGCCACCAATTCTATCGGGGTGAAAGGTTTAGTCATATAATCATCTGCCCCAATTACCAGGCCCTGTACTTTATCGAAATCAGATGTTTTGGCACTCAAAAATATGATTGGCATATTATGTTGTTCCCGAATGCGGCGGGTGACTTCATATCCATCCATTTTCGGCATCATGATATCCAAAATCAGCAAATCAATGACCTGAGTCTCGACAACACGAACAGCCTTTTGTCCATCCGATGCTTTAATCACATGGTATCCTTCTTTTTCTAAATGGATGGCAATCAGATTTGCAATTTCCTCTTCATCATCTGCTATTAAAATTGATAAACGTTTCATTTATTTCACTCCTATGTAAAGTGATATTCAGTAAATATCCATCAAGCCTTTCCAACCGACAAAAATTCGTTTTTTTGGTAGGGACGCTTCATCATCATGATAGTAACATTCGTGGCAGCTAATTGAATAATTTAGGGCGTTCATTTATTTTCTATTATTTTCTCCATAATAATACTCTTTGGATAAATTATATATAACGGCAATGAGATTCCTCATTTCCTTCTCTTCATCCACTACGAGTATTGTATATTTACTCATAAAAAAACTTCCAATTGTCAATAAACTTATGTGATAGTTTAAATGAAATTTCTTAAAAAAATAATGGGGGAATTCTTAACTTTTTCTTAAGTTAATATTTTATTGTGCATGAATTACATTTTAAGTTATATTCTTCTTTCACAATATGAACCGTTCATCTATTTTATAAAACTACACAACTGTAAATTTGTAAAAAAATGGATAAAATTGATACTAATAACCTTTGGTTCTTCTTTAATTAAAGCGCCCTATAATGAATAACTTAGAGCTTTATTTCATTTACTTTAATATCCCTCATTTCGCTTTTGGAGATATTAGAAAATAAATGTGGAAAAATTAAGTTATAGGGATAAAGATTTTTTTACAGCTTTTTTTATATTTCTTCGACATGTAAATAAATAATAAATATTTGTGTCATATTAAAATGTAAAGTTCCCTATATGAGGTGATATGATGGAATATACATTACAAATAATAAAAATTTTAGGACGAATTGTCACCATTTTGCCACTGGCACTATTTGCAACACTTTATATGGGGAAACGCTCCATAGGTGAATTGCCGGTGTTTGATTTTTTAGTCATTTTAACTTTGGGTGCTGTAGTTGGCGCTGATATTGCAGACCCAAAGATTAATCATATATATACAGCGATTGCCGTTATTGCAATAGCTTTACTACAGAAATTAGTTGCAACTTGGAAAATCAAAAATCGTAAAATAGGCCGTTTGTTAACATTTGAACCTACAATGGTTATTTATCAAGGACAATTTTTAGTGAGCAAAATGAAAAAAATACAGTATCCTATTGATACCATTTTACAGATGTTAAGAGAACAAAAAATTTTTAATGTACAGGGTGTTGAATTAGCTATAGTTGAAGCAAATGGAAATTTATCCGTTAAATTGTATCCTGAAAAGGAAGTTGCACGCGTCGAACATATTCTACCAAAACCGAATGTACTTAATAAGGGAATTGATGTACCAGTAGTTATTGAAGGAGAGATTTATGAAAAGGCCCTAAATTCAAGGAATTTAAATGAATCCTGGCTTTATGAGGAGTTAGAAAGAAAAAATATTTTCGATGTAAAGGATGTCTTTTATGCTGCTGTTAACGATATGAATGAACTACATGTAAGCATAAAAAATACAAATAATCTTCAAAACCTTCCACCTATTCTACACTAGAAAAGGCAGGTTTGAATTTTTATATTTCTAATTATATAAATCTGACTATAAATGGGGTTTTATGTAGATTCTTAATCAAAATAATTGCCCGTTTGTTGAATAAAAATACCCTTTAATTTTTATACAGGATTTTGTACGAACTTTATTACATTATCAAGACCTAACTCGCAAAAAGTCATAAAAAATAAAGAGTGAAACCTATTAGTAGTCTTCAGCTTTTGCTCCTGTTTAAACAGAAGCACCCAATGAAAACAGGGCCATCGCCAAGTCAAGAATGGCGACCGATTCCTGTTGTTAACATGGTTTTCAAGAAAATCTAACTAACAAAAATCAGGTGAGCGACACCTGATTTTTTGTTATATTTCTGCTATTTGATATATTCTTTACTGGCTAATACATTGGAAATCACATCGGTCGGAATGGTAAATTCACAAACACCCATATACCCTGGTGCGACTTCGTATTTATTGAATACGATAACAAGTTTTCCTTTATCGTTAATATAAAAGCTTTGATCTTTGGCAATGGTTTTAAAGCCCAATTCACCATCCAGCCAATAAAATTTGTCGGGGTTTGCTTCCATTTGTCTCCTCATCTGTTCCTTAATATTTTCGTTTATCAGGTTAAGATAACTATCATTCTTAAATAAACTTGGCAAGGTTATCAAAAGTTCATTCTTCTTGTCGATCGTATCATAGGTATATTCGGAGTAAGAATTCACCGTGCTTACAACATATCTGCCTATAGCAAGAATTTGATCATTGTCAGTTTTGATATCATATCCGCTTTCTACACCCAGATGACCTCCGCCATTCTCCTTTACTGATTCCATTTCCGCCATAAAATCTTTGTATAGTTTTTTACTTTCTTCCAGGTATTTTTTGTTCAAGGTGGATTCTAATGTTTTATTTTCCATATTCGTAATGACAGGTACTTTTATTTCCGTTTTGGAAGTTCCCTCATCAACTTTAAATTCTGTAAAAGTTATCACCTTAACGAGCGAGCCAAAAATAGGTACTCCTGATAATGTATTTGCAAGGCTTGGACTCGCATTGACCCCTGTGATGAATATCAGAGCCGCTGCTCCGACCCCAATAAGACGCTTCATCATGTTCACATTTCTTTTCTTTTTTTGCTTGAGGGCTTTTTTCACGATGAAATCCAATTCATCTGGGATAGGTGTATTCTTATATTCTTTTCTCAAAGCTTCCAATTTCTTGTCCATTATACTAATTCCCCCTCGGCAATGATGATCCGTAATAGTTTTAATCCCCTGTAAAGTCGTGATTTCACTGTATTAACATTTTCATCCATTATTTCCGCTATTTCCTCCAATTTTAAATCTTCAAAGAAGCGAAGAATAATAACGGTTTTGTACTGAGTGGGTAATTCATCCAAAGTATTGTAAAGGTCAATGTCATGGTATGCATCTACTTTTCCCTGACTTAAAAATTCAATCATTTGATCATCCACAAGGGTGATTTTCTTTTGTTTTCTTAAAAAATCAATCGACGTGCGAACGACAATTTTATAAAACCAACTTTTAATCGATCCTGATTTTTGAATGGTATCGATAGACAGAAGTGCTTTTTTTATTGATTCCTGGACGATATCCAAGGCATCCTCTTGATTTTTTACATAACTGAACGCCAAACGATAAAAATCCTCTTTGTGATCATTCATACAGGTGACGAATAGTTCATTCACATCTTTTTTCTTCATTAGTTCAAAGAGCCCCTTTTTGCAAAATACTTTATTTTTATAAGCTATTCGAAGTTTAGACGAAGAAACGTCATTAAAAAGTTTCATTCGCATATTTGAGAATTCAGTCCACCATTAAAAAAAATTCTGGGTTTGACAATTAGACCATCCTATTCTATCTCTTTAAGCAAACTATGTTGAATAGAAAATAATGTATTTTATTATTATTTCTTTATCTTTTTATGAAACTAAATGATTGGGTGTTCACGTCTATTCATGGAGATGATTTTTGCTCCTCAACCATAATTTTAAATATCATGACAACCTTGAGGAGCAGTATAGATTATTGGAGGAATAAATTATGTCAGGCAAAAAACCAAATCACCGTTATATCCATGGATTGGATGGACTTAGAGCTCTAGCTGTACTATTTGTTATTGCTTATCATTTTAACTTCAGTTGGGCTAGGGGAGGGTTCCTCGGAGTAAATATCTTTTTCGTTTTATCAGGATACTTAATCACGTCGATCATGTTGCCGGCACAAGGGCAGCGATTTACAATTAATTTGCGTGATTTTTGGATTGGACGTATGAAGCGTCTACTTCCGGCAGCCTATGTCATGATTTTGCTTACTATCATTTGGGTGACGTTATTTAACAGAGAACTTCTTCATACAGTAAGAGGAGATGCAATCTCTTCTATTTTTTATACAAGTAATTGGTGGTTTATCTTTCATGAAGTTTCATATTTTGATAGTTTTGGCTCCCCTTCACCGTTGAAGAATTTATGGTCGTTAGCAATAGAGGAGCAATTTTATATCATTTGGCCGATTGTGTTGGCAATTGGTCTATACATATTTAATAAGCAAAGCAAGTTTGCGATTTATGTCTTTAGCGGTGCAATCTGTTCTGCCATGTTAATGTCTCTGCTCTATGAACCCGGGACCGATCCCAGTCGTGCTTACTACGGGACCGATACCCGTTCATTTGAACTGTTGATTGGATGCTGGTTGGCTCTTGTTTGGCCAATGAAGAGACTCTCGTCCAAAAAGCTTTCAGTCAAGCTTCACAATACACTGAATATAACAAGTATCATTTCATTGGTCATCTTCATTTCTTGCGTATTATTTGTAGATGAATATCAGGTGTTTTTGTACAGGGGAGGCATGTTCCTGATTTGTATGAATGCTGCGATCCTGATCGCTTGTGTTTGTCATCCGGCAAGCCTATTAGGGAAATTACTCGCCTGGAAACCTCTATGCTGGATAGGTACAAGATCTTACGGAATCTACTTATGGCATTACCCAGTGATCGTGTTGAGCACTCCCGTTTATGAAATAGGAAATCCTGCATACTGGCGTGTCGGTTTGCAGCTAGCTGTTACATTCATCATTGCGGAACTGTCTTATCGTATTATTGAAATGCCGATTCGAAAACATGGATTCCGATCATGTTTTCGGAGGTACTTTGTCATCAATAGGATAAAGTGGAGAAGCTTTTCTTTTGGCAGAAAGATAGTATCGGGGCTCACCCCTTTAGTCCTATTGGTGTTTATTACCGGGATCACGGGTATGGTAAAAGGTGAAGAACAAAAGGATGTAATGGTGTCATATCCAGATAAAGTAAAAATAAGTGGTGAAGCGCCTTCTGGCAGTAAAAATACCGATACGAATAAGGAAAGCACTGAGCATCCTTCACCAGGAACCGAACAGATCAAAGAAACACCCCAAAAGGAGAAAAGTGATATACCTCTAAATCAACCGTATACGGGAATACTGGCCATTGGAGATTCTGTTATGATAGATATTGCTCCAAACTTGCAAAAACTATTTCCTGACATAACGATTGATGCGAAAATTGGAAGACAAGTTTCACAAACTATCAAATTAGCCCCTGGTTATGCCGATTTTAATCATCCGGATAAAGCAGTCATCATTCAACTAGGAACAAATGGTTATTTTACTAACCATCAAATGGACACATTACTCAGCGCTTTCTCGCAGGCTCATATTTATTTAGTCAATACACGTGTTCCGCGCTCATGGGAAGGCAAAGTGAATCAAGCATTATATAAAAAATCTCAAGAGTATGAGAATGTTACGTTGATTGATTGGCATTCCGAAGCAATTGACCACCCAGAATATTTTGCAGGAGACGGTGTCCATTTGTTACCAAAAGGAATTGAAACCTTAACAGATCTCATCAACCAATCTATCATTCATTTAGATTTAGAATAATTTTTGATCAAATTGATACGAATAACCTTAACAATATATTCGTATAAATCCTCCAGCCTCTCACATTAGAAAAAGTCATTTGCAGAGGTTTTTCTATGATGTGGTGTGACCACCAAAAGTTAGAGTTTATTTTAAACAGCTATTTGGCTGGTGTGAAGACGGTACTGAACCGGACTCACGCCAGCCAATTTTTGTTTAATCTGCTTCCTTGAGCACTCATAACAAGTGTTTCATAATTCCACTTAATTTCGCTTATATTCTGGATGATAGCTCCAGAAAAAGTAGGATATAAGACCTATATATCAAGGAATATAAACCTTCCCAAAACCCCGATTGCCGATTGCTCTATTTATTAGGAAAATAATAAAAAGTGGTACGCACTTTTTTTCCGAATGAAAGGAGTTGATGGGGTTTTTTGATGGCCAAACATGTTCTGTCACCATAATTGCCATTCCTGTAAATATCAAAGCATGTGTGACTAGCAAAACTAGCTTTGGGTATTCTCAGCACCTATGAAACTACTAGATATGGAGCATATTTACAAATTCTTTTTTTAGAGAAAGGGTTGATCCGAAATTGAATAAGAAATCTCTATTTCTATCTAAAGTAGTATCTACAAGTTTTATAGCGGTTAGCTTGATATTTTCTAGTACTCTTCCGGCTTTTGGAGAACCTGCTGATCAAAGCAATATTACAAACGTAGAACTCTATCTACAGCATGTTACGAAGGAAGACAGAGACCGAATCCATAACAGCCAGGAATTTGGGGAAGAAAACAAATATCTCTCTCCTACTCTCGACACAGTAAGTAAAAAAGAAGTAAACATCATTGTTCAATTCGCCCAAGAGCCTGTTAAATTAGGAGTAAAAAAGAGTGCTGAAAATGGAAAAACACTATCTCTAAGCGAGGCTAACAAAAAAGTAGAGCAATCTCATCAGGATTTCAAGGGGAAAATAGGAAAGGCAAAAAAATCTATCCCTAGCCTAAATATCAAAAGAGAATATCGTCATGCCTTTAACGGTGTTTCGATGACAGTACCGGCTCATGAAGTACAAACGATTCTCTCCATGGATGGCGTAAATGCCATTTGGGAAGATAAGCAAGTAACAGTGGAACCACCCGTTACAGAAAATAATGAACAAACCAAAAGTGCCTCCCCTGCTCTAGATAGCATTTCCCATATCGGTGCAACAAAGCTTCATGAAGAAGGCATTACCGGAAAAGGCATAAAAGTTGGCGTTATTGACACCGGCATTGATTATACACACCCTGATTTAAAAGATGCATATAAGGGTGGATACGATTTTTTCAATAATGATATGGATCCGATGGAAACAACATACGAAGATTGGATAAAGTCCGGAGAGCTTGAAATACACCCTTTGAACGGATCAACATACTATACTGACCATGGAACTCATGTGTCTGGTACCATCGCTGGACAAGGAAAAAATGAGGCTGATTATGCAGTAACTGGGGTTGCACCAGGGGTGGAACTATATGCCTATAAGGTGCTAGGCCCATACGGTTCAGGCTCATTAAGTACAATTATAGCAGGGATCGATCAAGCAGTAGAAGACGGTATGGATGTTATTAACCTCTCATTAGGAAGCCCATCTAATAATCCACTTGATCCGTCCTCTATTGCTATTAATAACGCTGTGCAGGCAGGAACTGTTGCTGTTATAGCTGCTGGAAACTCAGGTAGCGATTTGTATACTCTAGGCTCTCCAGGAACTTCAGCATTAGCTTTGACAGTGGGTGCAAGTGATTATTCTATTACTATTCCAACAGCAGAAGGAACGGTATCATCTAGAGACAATCTTTCGTTAACCAATTTACGATTACTCGCAAAAAACTACAACGATGATTTAACTACACTGAAAGATGAAGCACTTTCCATCGTAAACGTAGGGCTGGGCTCTGTATACGATTACTGGGGAAAAGATGTTAATGGCAAAATTGCACTGATCGCCCGTGGTAATATTAGTTTAAACGAAAAGGTTATGAATGCTAAAAATCATGGAGCAAAAGCAGTATTGTTGTATAACGATAATCCTGAAGAAGGTCAAATCCCTTATTATCTAGGAGAAAGCTTTAAATTTATTCCTACTTTTTCACTGACGAATGAGCAAGGCTTGCAACTAGTAGAGCTGGTCAAGCAAGACAGCACTACATTCACACTCGATACAATTGGTGAGCTAAAGACGAACGGAGATACATTGGCTGACTTCAGCTCCCGCGGTCCTTCCAATAGAATTTATGATATTAAGCCCGAAGTCACCGCGCCAGGAGTAGCTGTGTATTCGAGTGTACCTGCTTACGTACATGGAGAAGAGCATCTTAATGATTATCAATATGCCTATCAAAGATTCTCTGGTACTTCCATGGCTGCACCACATGTAGCAGGAGCGGCAGCTCTACTCTTACAATCACACAAGGATTACAAGCCGGATGACGTAAAAGCTGCATTAATGAACACGGCTGACTCAATGCAGAAGGATTACAGTGTGTTTGAAGTTGGTGCTGGAAGAATTGATGTGTATGAAGCCGTTCACTCTGATGTACAGGTGAAAGTTCATGATCAAACTCCAAGCATTAAGGGTGATAAAGACATTACCATATCTGACGTTACAGGTGCATTAAGCTTCGGACCCCAGGTTATGAAAGAACGAAAGATAACCGATAATCGAAAACTAACCATTACCAATACAAGTAACCAAAGTAAAACATTTGATGTACAAGTGAAATTCAATCAAAACGTTCCAAGTGCAAAGGATGCAGCGAAAAATAAAGTGACGCTGGATGTACCAGAAACGATCACTGCAAAGCCAAACAAAACGCGTAAGCTAAAACCATCTATTCAAATTCCATCTGGGGCAGAGCTCGGCAATTATGAAGGGTACATCTATTTTACAAATAAAGAAAATCCTGAGGAAGAATATCAAATCCCATTTGGATTGAAATATATGGAGGAAGGCGTTAATGAAGTAGATGCATATTTTAAATCCTTCACAACAAGACGTGATTATAACCATGGCTATATGGGTTATACTCCAATCCTATTTTCACTTAACAGTGCCATGGAAACTGTCGATATTATATTGAAAGACGCGAAAACAGGCCAAGCACTAGGTATAATGGATTCATGGCAAGGTTTCTTCCCAGAACATAATCTTTATGGGATTGAATTTGGATTTGTCGGTTTATATTTCCCATTTACAGGAAACCCGGATAACCCTGTTGCCTATGCAAAAAAGCTTGCTGGTCCAGGAAAATATGAAGTAGAAATTGTTGCTACGAATAGAGAAAGCAAAACGTTCAAAAAGTCGGATACATTTTTCATTGAAAATACTCCTCCTGAAGTAAACATGAAGCAATTAGGCGGGGTATATGAGGTAAATGAAGAAGGCATGACGATTAAAGGCAACCTATACGACAAGCATGTAGACACGATGAAACGGAATGGGTTTGATTGGGATCAATCTTCCAAGACTATAGACAATAAGAGTAATAATGCAATTAATCTGATAAATCAAACGCAATACGCATCAACACCTCTTTCAATTGATAAGAATGGTAATTTCGAATTTAAAGCTGGACTGCTTGAAGGAAAAGATGTTACAAAGGTTACACTTCAAACATTCGATTATGCTATGAACGGAATGCAGAACCATCCTGATTTCACATACACACTCGTGAATCAAGGTCTGCCATATGCAAAGCTTGTTTCTAACAAAAACGATGCAAAATACGGAGAATCTGTAACTGTAACGCTAAGTGCACATCATATTGAAGATTTAACAGGTGGAGAGTTTACATTATCATTCCCTTCTGGCACATATGAGATGACAAATGTAGCTTTAAATAAAGAATTTACTGCATTTGCGGGGTCACATAACCTGAAAGCTGACCTAACAGCAGGAGATGTTACTACTGAAGGTAGTCAAAGCAATATCACTTTAAACACCGAGATAACAGGCGAAGCAGTACAGCCTATTCCAAACTCTATGCCGTTAATCGATGTAACATTTAAAGTAAACGAACATCCAAGCAGCTATATCAAGTGGATTCAAAATATTGATGTAGTAAATGCAAAAGCATTCTCATTAAATCAAGAACCGGTATCCATTCAAGGATTTGGACAAGGAGTGAATATCGTTCCAACCGTATCTCAGCTTGAAGGAGGCATTCTTGCAGATGGCTTCTTAGATAAATGGGGCACTTGGTTAGACTACACTAAGGATTTTTCTAAAGCTGGTATGACTATTCAAGCAGTTGGAGAAGACAGGAAAAAGTATACGGGCGAGTTTAACAGCAGTGCTCGTTATTTTCTAAAAAATCTTCCAACAACAGATCAAGCATATGACATAACAGTGAAAATACCAGGCCACTTTGACCGGCATGTAACAGTAAGTGATTTAAATGATATGCATCATGGCGAATCGGTTGGCCGTATGACCTACATTTTCTATGCATCGGTAATGGGTGGAGATGTAAATAATGATAATGTGATTGATATTAAGGATGCAGTAGCAATCCAAAAATATTGGGGATCGTACGAACGGAGCGCGGACATCAATTTTGATGGTATGGTAGATGAGAAGGATATGCAGTTTGTACAGGAAAACTACTTATCGCAAAACCCAGATATACAAAAAGCGCCGAAAGCGAAAAAGGTTTATAAAGGAAAAAGATTGGAAGATATTTTGAAAGAACTAAACATTCAATAGCCTTATGTCTTTACAAGGGATATCTCAAAGTTGCGAGATATCCCTCTTATTATTGTGGAATACGGGAATTGTTGGCTCAGGAAATGGCTAACTATTCTTCCTGAATGAATTAAATATGCGCGATTTCTAGTGCTTTATTCGTTTGGTTTGTTTTGGAATAGTAGCTCGTTTCAAATTGATTATAAGTATAGGAGTGAAAAACACCTTCTGATGGATTATTATCGTCATCAAAGCATGTAGAGCTATGTAAAAGGGCTTTATATGCTTTTAAAGTGGCTTTAGCCATGGGATTCTCAATTGATTCCTGCTTATTGAAATACGGAAGTCGGTTCTTCAGCTCTGAAATACCAGAGACCGTCTTCCTCAAGGCTACCCTCGCCTGGCAGTTCTTCCTGTTTAATAGCCTTTAAAGAAGGCAGATAATTCGTATACAATGTTTTCAAATCTTTCCCTTGAATATTCCATTGTAGATATGGCGATATTTTCTCAAGAAATCCTAGTGCCTCTACAAAATCCTTCTCACCGATGATTTTTCCGATTCCCGCTTCGATCACCTGACGTTGGCGGATATTCCGTCCCTCGCCCCCTAGTGGATCGTCTTTTCTCATTCGAACATAGGGTAATACTTCATCTTGATCCAGTTCTATATTTCCTTCCGGGAAATGATGGCCATCATACGTAAATTCTCGTTTGTTTTGAACCTTGAGGGGTCCTAATTCTCTTATGATTTCTTCAAATCCGTTCATGTTCACTTTGGCATAGTAGTCAACGGAAATATCCAATAGTTTCTGTACGGTTTGAACCGTCAACGGTACGTCTCCATAGGTATAGGAATGGTTAAGTTTCGTCGTTTTATTCATACCTGGGATCTTCACTTTCGTATCCCTTGGCAGACTCACGATCTTTGTTTGATTGGTCTTAGGGTTCAGTTCTGCAACCATCAACACGTCTGGCCTCCCTTTATCGTTCTCCCGCTCATCTACACCCATTAACAGGATATGAATGGCTTGATCAACGTCCACGTCACCTTCAACTGTTTTCTCATGTAGTTCATTCTTGATACTCGTTTCAATAGGATGATAGGTATCATCAAAAAACGCACCTATCTTAGAAAATACAAAATATAAAAAGACTCCGGATATTACAGTTAATACAACTAATATACTAATTGCAATCTTCCACTTTAACTTCATTGATACTTTTCTCCCTCCTTAATACGTCATCGGTTCAATCTGTTCTGTTAATGCCTTCATACTATAGCCTTGATTGGACAGTTTTTGAAGGAGAGGCTCTAAATGAGTGCCCATCGACTGGTTCTCATACGGAAAGGAAGCTAGTCGTGACATGACACTTTGAACATACTCCTCACTAACTACATTCCAATCCCGTAATCTAAAGCCTTCTATCTTCACTGCGTCCAAATAATCCAGCTTCATATATGCTCGGACTCGTAAGGAACACGAATCAATTCACTATGAATTCCTGTAATGGACTCTAAAGTAGACTGGACCGTCAACATTTCTCCCACAACAGGTGGAAAGTATGAGTAAAATCACGGTCACTTCCACTAACCCGCCAATTCAATGGGTTTGATCCATTTTCTTTTATCCCTCGTCTACCCATGTCTATCACCTTTCTGTTTTCTAAGTTACGTTTAATGATAGAGTCATAGGAAAAGAAAAGGGTTACTTATTAGTTACAAATAACGACGACTTTTGTTACTTTTTTGTTACTTTTGTCGATTGAGTTTACACTATGCTAGTGAAAATCTGAAACGGAAAAGTTTCTATCACATTTTGTTTTGGAAGAACCATCCTATTTATTAGGATTATTAAAAGCCTGTTAGAACTTGTATTTGAGTTCTAACAGGCTTTGCTATTTATGTGCAATATTTTTAATTATGTTGATAAATGAAATGATTTCGGCTCTACAAACGACCTTACTTATACCTTTTTTACAAATTCAGATTTTAATTTCATAGCTCCAAATCCATCAATTTTGCAATCAATATCATGATCTCCATCAACTAAACGAATATTTTTTACTTTTGTACCTATTTTTAAGACAGATGAACTTCCTTTTACTTTAAGGTCTTTGATTATTGTTACGGAGTCACCATCGATTAAGACATTTCCATTAGCATCTTTGAAACTCTTTTTACTTTCACTTTCCTCTGTTTCTAATTCTTTAGACCACTCGTGAGCACATTCTGGACAGACAAAGAGGTTTCCATCTTCATAAGTGTATTCAGAATTACATTTTGGGCAATTCGGCCAATTAGACATACTTTTATTTCCTCCATTTGTTAATCTTCACTATTCATTATGTTATATAACTAATCAAGGTTGCTTAATTTTTAAAGTCCTTAATTTTACCTGTTCCATTACAAATAGAGCACTTTACTTTAATAAAAGGAATCTTCGTTTGCATTTTCCCCTTGCCTTTACAACGTTTGCACAGAACAATAATAGCCATTTTATATTCCTTCTTTACTTTTACTCTACTCTCCATTATCTGTATCTTTGATTTTATCTAACATTGTTATCGTATCAATAAGGTGATTATTGAATATTTCACGAGCGACACTTAGTAGGTCAATAATCATTGGATCTCGCAACGAATAGATAACCCTGTTAGCATCTTTGGTACCTGTAACGATATTTTTAGCTCTTAAAACGGTTAATTGCTGGGACACAGCAGATCCTTCACTTCCCACTAGGTTTTGAATTTCATTTACATTTTTGTCTCCTTCAGCTAAAAGTTCAAGAATTTTTATCCTTAATGGATGAGCAAGAGCTTTAAAGAAATCAGCTTTAAATTGTTGCATTTCTAAATTCAAATTAGTTCCCTCTCTTTCTAGATACAATTAAGATGTCGTAACGACTCCCCTTTTTGTCCATTGCTCTCCCGGGCGCTAGAAAGGGCTTTACATTCCCCTAATGGCAATATGTTTGCATCCGAGACACTTGTCCTTATTTAGATGTTCGATTGTAATATTTATTGCACTACCCGTATGGTCAAAAAAATGTTCTTTCCCCAGGTACTCATATAAACCTGTCTTAACACTCTTAGGTTGCGGCTTGATACCTGATATCAATACAATTCCATGTTTTGAAAAACTCTTTATGATACTTGATAAAAAAGATTCATTAGTAATTTTGCCCCACCAAATAGTGAAATTAATATACCTGCAACGATGGACGTTTATATTTGTATTCCGGTTTAACTCCAGAAGCAATCGCAAACGCCATCCCTAAAGGAATAGCAATTACCCCAACAACTAGACCAGACAGAAGGTCTTTTTGAAAACTTTGTAACGTATAGCTATTAAATCTTCCAGTAAAAAACCATCTATGTTGCATAGCGCCATTTCTCCATTTATAATAATCATAACATGTATATCTGATTATTTGAATATACCACTATATGAATTTACTCTGTTTCCTAACTAATGTCAGAATAAATTTTAGAGGTGATTTTTATGAAAATAGGAGATAAAGTTATTTATAATCGTGATTTATATCAGATTCTGTATATTTATACAACAGGATATTGTGAAATTAGGAAAGAAAAGGCGAACTATACTTTTGAATTGGTACATATGAAGGATTTAGAAAGAACTCAGGATACTTTTTATTTCTACATTGACCATATTTTTTAGTGAAAATTCAAATGAAAGGTTTCGTATATTGACCCATTGAACATCTTCATTTGAAAGATTTAAGAATGGAGCGAGAATATTGACAATGGAAATAAAAAAACAGGATCTTATACAGCATGGATTGAAGGTACTTCAATCCGTTGGTTCTCATTATATTTGTGAAGTCTGCATTAATAGTGGGAATTCTTGTTGTTTTGGGTGCCAACATTTAAAAGATGGGATTGGATGTCAAAAAAGAAATACCAGTTGCACCGCTTGGTTATGTGGTTTACAAAAGTTCTTTTTAAATGAGATTGGGTTGTTGGATGATTGGGAAAACTTATGGGATCAGATTCCAGGACAAGGTTTTCGTGAAGATAACACCCCAGAAAGGATAAACATAAAGTCGTTCCTTCCTTTTGATGATTTAGATGATAAAGCGGGTAAATTGGTAGCTGAAAAAATAGAATTATTTGTAAAAGGTGGAGGGGATATTGATAAGTTAGAAAGACAGTTGAACAAAGATTTTGTTCTTAAAAATTCAATTAATTTCCACCCTTTATTTAGAAGATAATATGGAATGACTTTTAATTTATGAGGTCCCTTAACCCTGTATAATTTTGCAATTGCCTATGTACTTTCATCGTTTCCGTTATCTCTTCAAAATTGAATATACTTAAATTAAGTATGGATTCAATTTTATATGACAAATATAGAATTTGTATACTTTGAGAAAAATAATGAGGGTGATAGCATGTTCAGTTTTATTTGGACGTTAATATTACTTTTTGGTCTAGTGATTCTGGCTATGCGTTGTATGGGTAAAACGGTTTTGGCTCAGTTGACGCCGCCTGACCTTGCTGCCATTGTGTTTATCGTCACGTTGTCCGTTAGACCGATCAAAGCAGATGGATTAGGACAGACTGTTATAGGGATTTTCCTTATAGTCCTCATGTATATCTTATTATCTAAGTTAAGCCTTTTTCGCTGGTTGAACAGACTATTCATCGGCAATCCGAGTGTGTTGATCAAACATGGAAAAATTTCAAAAACGGAATTACGAAGAACACGCTTTTCTCTCGTAGAATTATTGTCGGCTATTCGATCAGCAGGATACCCGAACATACAGGATATCGACTACGTGATTCTTGAACCTAATGGAGATCTTAGTATATTGCCTAACCAAGCTGTTGTTAATTTGACACCCAGCCACTTAAATATTGAAACAGATTATCGAGGACTTCCTATTGCAGTGATTGTTGAGGGAAAAATCCAGCAAAAAAATTTAAATTTGATTCAGAAAGATGAAAAATGGCTTCAGGAAGAATTAACGAATAAAGGAATTCACAAAATCAATAACATTTTTTATGCCGCCGTCAGTGATAAAGATCATTCTTTAATCGTTGATACAGGAAATCAATCATCTTGATGATTGTAATGACAATGTTTTTTTATCCTTGTAATTAACTATAAATTCTCCATATTCAATAAACTAATGGAAATGCCCCCAAATTTTAGTTTATATGTTGCAGATACTCAATTTCATTTTAAATTTCAGTAAATTATCCTATTTTTCAAAACAGTTTCCCTCTCATTCTCGGCATTTAATATGCTTATTAACTTAATGGCTATTTTTGCTTGAAATTAGTTTATAAGATGATTGAAAATATTTTTTTTGGAGGCTAAAAAATGCAATACGAAGCTAAAACCCCAAAGGAATATTTTGAACTACTCGACGATGACTGGAGAAAAGAGAAGTTATTAATGGTACGACAATTTATTTTTAAAAATGCGCCTGAGCTTGAGGAGGACATCCAATACAAAATGCTTTGTTATGGCAGTGATGCATTCAAATTATTTCATTTGAATGCTCAAAAATCTTATGTAAGTCTTTACGTAGGAAACATTGGAAAAATCGAGAGTGCTAATGCGTTTCTGACCGGGTTGGATTATGGAAAAGGGTGTATACGCATAAAAAAGTCGGTTGATTTACATGATAGTGGACTTGAAGTTTTCGTGAAAAAGACTATCGATATTTGGAGAGCCGGCTGTGACACTTCTTGTTAGAACTGCTTGAAATTCGAAATAATAAGGTAAGTGAGTTTTTCTCCAATATCTAGAATAGCTGGAAGGCTTAAAATATAATATTCTACTATCTTCTGTTAAAGGGCCTGATCGTATTATAGGGTCAATCAGATATTTCTGGTTGACCCTTTTTCATATCGATATATGATTACGGTAGCCAGGGTAGAACGGAAGCCCCCGTGGAACTTATTCCCATCCATTAAACAGTTCCCCCCCTTCTTCGTAATAACCCCATGCAACATGATAATATCACGTGATTATATATTCAAGCTAATCTTGCTATTACCGTCAAGTAGTATCGAACACCTCATGCTTATTAATTTTTATCACTTTCTGCTTATTAATTTTTATCACTTTCTGCTTATTAAGATTTGTGCCTGCCAGTTTCGGCAGGCACAAATCTCTAAAACGGGATTGCTTCTGGAAAATATTATGTGCAGTTACTAAGTTACGAAACTCTTATTTCACTAATAGCCATGCTTCCGAAATTCCGGGAGTATTCCCAAGGGTCCACCATCTTGCTTCATACATATGTCCCATATACGTAACGCGCTCACCGTGTGTTAAGAGATAAAGAGAATTGAAGGATCTAAATTACAAAACGATCTCCACTCCAAAATTTTCATTCATGTACTAGTGGTGCAAAGTATGTCGTTCTTCGTGAGTGGATTAAACGTTCTTGATTAAACCAAGCGTCAGATTGTAAAGTTTTAAATTTAACAACCAAAGCTTCTTCTTTCTCCTTTGAAGCTACAACTGGTTGATCCAGTCCATATAAAGGATCAAGGGTGTATAAACTACTTCTTCCTAAGTAACCTTTTTCTGTACCAATATAGTTTGCTATAACCGTGTAAGCTTGTGCTCCTATCGCAACTGCATCCCACGTAGCCATTGAACCTTTTGGATATTTATTAACTGAGATTTCTTTATTGATTTCCATCTCCCCTCCATATTGTCCATGCCACGCAGAGGGTATTGCTATGATATCAGCACGTTTGACCGCTAACACACCTGATGCCTCTGGATATCGAGCATCTTCACCTAATAGAACACCTATTTTCCCTAATTTTCGAGTCTCAAAGACTGGTAACAAAGAGCCAGGTTTAGCCCATTTTCTATCGGATTTATTAAGATGTGTTTTTTGATATTTCCCTACTGTCTCGCCATTAGATGACATAAGAATGGCAGAATTATAGAAGGCGTTTTCCTTCTTTTCAATAAACCCATACACAATAGACAGTTGATATTCTTTAGCTAGATTACTCATAAACATAGCCGTATCCCCTTTGGAATCCTCAGCAAGAAATTCTACTTCCTTTTTTCTTTTTCCATCAACAGGTCCCGTTAATGAGAGTTCAGGAAGTACGACTAAGTTTAAATCGTTATCTTCTTTTTTTGCTTGCTCTATCAACTTTTTAATTTTTTCTTTATTTTTTTCTTTATCTCCAATGATAGGTTCATATTGAAGAGCTGCTGCCACAACCTCATGGGAAGTAGTATTTTTAGTATAGTCCCATGGTGCAACATAATGAACAATTTCCTTGTATAGTTCTGGTCTTCTTTCATTTAGTGCATCTTTATTCTTATTATCAAAAAGTCTCGGATCAATAGTCGCATAAGTAATAGTTGGTTCATCCATATCTTCACTTTCATTCATTAGGACAGGAGCTTCAGCGAGCTTCTTTCCTTCAGGAGACCATATCGCACTTCCTCCAATCATATGGAATCCATTCTCCGTATTCGAGCGGTTGGCACTGATAACATATATACCATTCTGCTGTGCTCTCGCAGGAAGAGCAGAAATGGTCTGTGCTGAAGAATTAGTAGGAAAGGCTAAGATATCCGTTCCTTTAATGCCAGCTAATCTAGCAGTCTCATAATAGGCTGAATCCATACAAATATTGATTGCAATTTTCCCAATCTGAGTATCAAATACAGGTACACCTAGATCGCCCCAGGCAGCCCAATGCATTTCCGTTTCCCACATTTGCATTTTCCTATATTTCCCTATATATCCTTCTGGCCCTACCAAAGCAGCTGAATTATAATACAATCCTGTTTTTTTCTCTACTTCCGCCATTCCGAATACAAGATAGGCATTATATTTTTTCGCAAGCTTGGCAAAGGCATCTGTTGTTTTACCAGGAATGGTATCCACGAATGAACGAATTGCTTCTCGGTTTTCATAATCGTAGCCAGTTGTAGCCATTTCAGGAGCAACCACAAGCTTAGCACCATTCTTTAAAGCATCTTCGGTTATTTTTAATAATTCTTTAACGTTTTGTTCTCTTTTATTGAGTATTGGATTGAACTGTATAGAGGCTACTTGAAATGGTTTGTCTATTTTTTCGAAGGTGTTAGATTGATTCTTTTTGGTAAGGGCGTCTGATGATTCAAATTGACACCCTGCGGGTATAAAAACTGCTATGTAGATAAGAAATAGGAAGAGAAATTTTTTCATCGACAGCTTCTACTCCTTTGCATGATTAGAGTTTACACGAATAAATGTCTATTCAATATGATTCCCTGTTGAATATCTCTGACTTGCCCCTCTAATACGACTCCTCCTTTCTCTTCTTCAATATCTGCAAAACCACGATAATCAAAACCCCAGTAAAGGAACCCTTTTAGTGTTAGCTTTACAGCGAATAACTTTGGATAGAATTCATTAAAGATTTGATATCCTGAGTTAATGATGACAGCAGGATTTTGTTTACTTTCATTAAATTGATCTGGTATTTAGTAGCTTCCTTTTAACGTTATTCCATCACTATAAAACTCTACTTTTTTCTTTCATTTTTTTCACCTCTTATAATCATTCAATTAAGTCTACAAACGAAAGCGCTTACCCTAAACTTGTAATACAAGTATACTACCATTCTTTATTTTTTCAATATTTAATTGTAATATTCTAAATTTTCCGTATACTTGTATTACAAGTGTGAACTCACATATGAGGACTATGACTAACCGATAAAATATAATGGTAACGACAGTAATTTTTATGACGGAGCCCATGTTCATGAAAAAAACGCCAAAATTATTACAGCAAAGCTATTGAAACTTGCCGATTTGACCACGCCGTTGCTGCAAGGTTATCAGCTAATATCGCTTCAGGTTTAGTTGCATGCAGCACAATCATGGGACAAATCATCCGTGAAGATATGGCGATGATGTTCGGCCAATTTCATATGCAAAAAGCCCAAATGGGTGCTAAATGTGAGTGATTCCTGAATAGGAAAGATTCTCAGGTTGCTACTGCATTTCCAGTCAACATGAGAATCTTTTTTTAGGTACATATGGAATGGAATTATTTCATCATTGGAGGCATCGGCACGGTGTCATGTACATATTTAGGAGTCGGGGCTAGTTTAGGTTTCGATCCGAATGGACCAGCTCACTGATATATTGGAAAATAAAAAAATACGACAATCCTTTCAGTATTCCTTCTGAAATATAAAATACCTGTTTAAAAACAGGATTTAATGTAAACCTCCTTCTAATAATATTCTTCCTATATGTAAAGAATATATTTACTTAACCATTCCCAACGGAGGATTAACATGTCAACAGACAAAATCAAATTAACTTCAGCTGAAATTGCCACACTTTGGTCTGCTTATATGAACGACACCATGGCTCACTGCATCTTAGAATATTTTTTGGTCCATGCAAAGGATAGTGAAATACGTCCGCTTGTTGGATATGCAAGAACCCTTACAAAAACACATATTGAGAAAATGACTCAAATTTTTAACGATGAAGGACTGGCCATACCTGTTGGATTCAATATTGAAAAGGACGTTAATTTAAATGCACCTAGGTTATATTCGGATGAATTCATGTTAACTTTCTTAGACCTTATGTCAAAATCAGGGTTACTTGCCTATAGTGGATTTATTGCAATGAGTTCTCGCAAAGACATTAGAACTTATTTTATTGAAGGATTACATGAGACTACAAAATTGTTTGACGCATGCACGGATGCTGCTCTCATTAAGGGTCTAATTGTTAAAGCACCTTATATTGAATATCCAACTAGAAATGATTTTGTCGACAATAAATCCTATTTCAATGGTTTTTCCTTTTTTAATAAGGAACGCCCTTTAAATGCTATTGAGATATCATATTTATTTATGAACATTAAAACCAACTTACTTGGAACAAAGCTCGCATTAAGTTTTGCTCAAACCTCGCCGCGTGAGGATGTTCAAAAATGGATGTTGCGAGGAAGCGATATTTCAAAAAAGCATATTGAGATTTTTTCAAAAAAACTACTAGATAATAATATACAATCTCCTATGTCTTCAGATGTAGCTATTACAAATGAGACGACACCTCCTTTTTCAGATAAATTAGCACTATTTCTTATGAGTTTTTTAAGCGCATTTGGAGTGGGTAATTATTCCACAGCAGCTGCTGCAAGTCAGAGAAGTGATTTAGTTTTTAATTATGAGAGACTATCGGTGGAAATAGGACAGTATGCAAAAGATGGTGCAAATTTAATGATTAAGAATGAATGGTTAGAAGAACCACCAGGCACAATTGATAAAGAAAAGTTGTCTAAATCGAAAGATTCTGAGTAAGGTAATAATTCTTTTACTTTGACGATTATTAAAACCTCTCCTTTGATTCAAAGAGGCCGGAGTATTTGTGGTTGCAGGAGTTGTGAATTTCTGGGTATTTTAGCATAAAACGAGTCGATTCAAATAACCTTTTAGACAAAAAGCCCATCTCTTTTGAGAGGTAGCATTCGCAGAAAATGGATCCTTGCGATTTTAACAAGCAAAGCAGTTTTCCGAAATATACCCTAGAAATCTATCCAATTAATACAAAACCTTCCATAACAAGCAAAATGGAAGGCTAGCTGATTTAATGAAATAATAAGATATTTTTATTCATGATTAAACTTTTTATAAGCAATCCAATAATTCGTAACGAAGAGTGCCAACAAAATCCAAACGATTGTTAGTAGTACATTGCCTATTGCGCTTGTATTTACGTTTCCCGTGATTAGCGTTTCCATTGCATGCTTACTCATACTGGCTGGGTTTACTTGATCCATTATTGGACTCAAACCGACGAAAATCCTACAACCTATGAGAAAAATAATTGAAATTAAAGCGATAATACCTTGACTGTGAAAAATAGCACTTATCATTGTTGTGAAAGATACGATAAAAAGAACCCATACTAGATAAAAAAATAATCCAGTTATCATGTGTGAAAATGGAACAGCAGTAAAAAGATATTTTACATATAGGTAAGAAGTAAAGTATCCCATCGTTACACTAAAGGCTGCCATCAAATAATTTGATACCATTTTTCCACCTATATAAGAGGTAACGGTAACGGGCCTTGTTAAAATAAAGGCTAGCATACCGTTGGCTTTATCTGTTTGAATGATACCCATCATTGAAATCGCAAGAATCATTAGCCCAAGCTGATCAAACTGAGATCCTAAAGTACCTGCTAGTACTTCGCCTCCTTTTTGTGCTGTCATACTTGGATCAATGGTAATTCCCTGACCACCGCCTAATGCTTCTAGAATTGATGGTAAGTAATGAGTTACTACCGGCTGAGTTGCCCCTAAAAATACAAAAACAACTGGTAGCCAAATCACCTTATAATCACGTAACATTTGAACATATTCTTTTTTTATCAGTACAATTAAGGTATTCATTTCTGCACCACCAATTTTAAGAATATTTCTTCCAAAGTATCGTTATTCATTTCAAATTTAACGATGTTTACTTTATGTTCAAGTGCATTTTGGGTAATAAATTTTTGTTTATTTCGAGATTTTCAACCTTTACTTTAACCTTAAGTCCAATAACTTCTACGTCCTTCACATAAGGCAATTTTTTAACAACGTCAATCCATTTTTGATCCTTCGCTGTGATTTCAACGATTAACTTATCTTCGCTATTGCGGTTTAAAAGCTCAGTAATCGTTGTATCTTCTATTTTTGTTCCATCTTTTATAATGACAAATCGTTCACAGATTTCTTCCGCATCGCTTAATATATGGGTTGATAATAAAATGGTTGTATCTTTTCTTATTTCTTCAATCAGGTTTAATACTTCCCTTCGACCGATTGGATCTAGTGCGGATACCGGTTCATCCATGACAATAAGCGAGGGTTTATGTAGTAATGACTGTGCAATACCGAGTCGTTGTTTCATTCCACCAGAAAATGTACCAACCTTTGAGTTTCCTTCGTCCCTAAGTCCAACGTTTGTCAGAATTTCCGGTATCGAGTTTGTTAATACTTCTTTTTTCAATCCCGAAAGTTGCCCCATAAACGTAAGGTTTTCTCTTGCTGTCATCCAATGAAAAAAATTAGGATACTGTGGTAGGTAACCAATTTCTCTTTTCATTTTTGATATTTTTTTTCCGTTCAATAAGACTTCACCTGCATTTGGATTCATAATATCTGAAATCATTTTTATTAATGTGGATTTGCCTGCTCCATTGGGTCCAATTAAGCCGACACATTCCCCCGATTGTAGTTCCATTGAGAAATTATTGACTGCCATTTTCCCTTTAAATGATTTTGTTACATTTCTAATCTCTAATTTCAAGATTTCCACTATCCTTTCTCCCTATAACAAAGTACAGAATAGGTCCAAGTGTATTAGCAAAAAGAATAATTAGCGTCCATATAAGCACATTTTTTCTCGTCTTTCTATGTAGATACAAATCAATTAATGCAATTAAAATCAAAAGCGTACCCACTACAATAATCGGCAATATTATGGGCAGAAGAGCCATAAAATCAACGTCTTTAAGGTCATTTAATCCATAATGTAGTTGCATTCCCATCATCCCTTCCCAAAACTCATTATCATTATTAATAATGATAATTCAAGTGTGGATATGTTGCAATCATTATTCTCATTATTTATAATGAGAATTAAATTTAACTAATAAAAAGGTGATAGGATGAGTACTAAAATTGAAATATTGATGCATCCGGTAAGAATTAAAATTTGCCAAGCGTTAATGAGAAATAGAGAAAATGGGTTAACACCCTTAGAAATGGTTAAAACCCTTAATGATGTACCTCAAGCCACTCTATATAGACATCTACAAACTTTGGTTGATTCTGGTATTGCCCGTGTGATTAAAGAAAAAAAGGTAAAGTCTGTTTCTGAGAAATATTATGCTATAAATGAAGAAGAGGCCAAAATTGACGGAAGTGAATGGAAAGAATTATCGAGTAAGGAAAAGTTAGACTATATTTCCTATTACCAGTTATCGCTTATGACACAGTATCAAAATTACCTTAAGAAATTAGGTGAACAAAACAGTCAAGAGGACGGTGCTACTTTTTCTGTAGTGGAATTAAAGATAGATGAGGAACACTTTATACAATTTCAAAACGAATTAAACGAATTAATGACTAAATACTACCATGCCCAGAGTAAGGGCAACAAAAAAGAACCCCCAGTTCGGACCATCGCAATTACAATTATTCCAAATACTTAAGGAAAAGTTGGTGATTGGAGTACTGGACAAGTACTTATTAATTGCTCGATAGTCCATTGATCGATTACTGTAGCTTTGAATCCTATAAAAATATAGGCCGATGATTCCTTAGCGTAGGAAAAATCGGCTTTCTTTTCGTCGGGTTTTGCTTAACTTATGTGTTGATTTTTTTATTTGTAGGTAATTGATTTTAAGTAGTTCCACGCATGGTACCTACCTTACTCCTTCTCTCTCTCCTTGTATGACAATATCCAAAAGATTCTGTACAGATGCTATTCCTCGTACTTGCTCTATTAATGCATAATCAATGTATTCCAGTGACTTTAAAGCCATTTCCTTAGCCTGAGCAACGTTATTTTTTTCGAGATCTGACAATACTTCACGAACAATATCCAACGAATAAGCTACTCTTTGGACAGTTCGGATAATCAGTACCCTTCGAATATCTGATGGACTATATATACGGAATCCACTCTCTTTATGCCGCTCAGGATTTATTAATCCTTCCTTTTCCCAATGGCGAATCGCTGAGGCAGATACATTCGCTTCTCTTGCTACTTCTCCAATTGTAAAAAAATTTTTGTTATAGTATTTAGGAATTTCCATTAACTCTTTTAAATCAAGTATTTCTACTGTTCTTTGTACGGTTTCCTTTTCCGTATGGAGACCTACTTGTGCCTTATTAATTAGCCATAATGCCTCTAAGGCTTTCCCATTTCTGATAAGTGGCATAACTTCTTTAACCAAATCCATACCAAAGCCAGGTAATAGAGTACGAATACATTGAAAATAGGCCTCATGCTCATTGTTATAAATTCGGTATCCATTTTCTGCTCTTTCGACCGCAGGAATCAGCCCCCATGATTCATAATGCCTTAATGCACTGGTGCTTATATTCAATTTCTTGGCAATCTCAATACCTTTCATGAAAAACCTCCTTCATTTAAGTCTACAATTGATAATTAAACCTCATGACGGGTTTCTATTATAGAGTACATTAATTTCAGAGGTGAAGATACTAAACCTTAGCATTTGCATTAATATTGTACTATAAAAATATAAGGTGAAATTGAAAATCACCTTACGATAAATCTAATTCAAAAGGAGCGAATACCTATGCAAAATCATCAAGTGACTCAAACAATCGTACCTTATTTCATGGTACTAAGTGCATCACAATTTATTGAATTTACCGAGAAGGTTTTTCGATCAGAAGTAGTAAATGTTAACAAGTTAGAAGATACAGATGGCGTAATCCATGCAGAAATGAAAATCGGTGAAAGCACCATTTATTTTGCTGATACATCACATGATGGAAGTTGTGGTCCAGGAGTATGTGGAGATTTAATGAATGACGGTTTAGTCCCTATACAAATGTATATATATGTTGAAAACGTTGAGGACACTTATGTGAAGGCAATCAAAGCAGGAGCAACATCAATTATGGAAGTCATGGAAGATGAAGATGGTGGCTACATGGCAGGTTTTGTAGATCCATTTAGTCATTTATGGTGGGTTCATTCAAAAAAGTAAATCAGTAAAGAAGTAATTAGATTTTGCATGGAACTGGGGGAAGCTAGTTCCATTTTTTGTAAAATAATCTTAAATTTCCAATAATAAAACCTTGATAAACGAAATAAAAAGAGCGAGTTATGTAAAATAACTCGATCTTTCTTTATTCAATTGCATAGTTTATTACACAGATTGATCAAAACTTGCCTTAAATAGGTTATTTAACTTTCATTTATTATTCTTCTGCTATACGCTTAATCCATTCTAACTTTCTATCCCAATCCGCAGCAAGATTTGCCATCCACTCTATTGTTGAAGACAGTTGCTCTGGACAAACGTTATATCTGACTTCCCGCCCAACACGATTGCTGGATACAAGCCTAGCATCTTTTAAGATTGTTAGGTGTTTAACCACTGCCTGACGAGATACAGTTACCATAGTTGCTAATGTTGTTGCTGTAGCTTGTCCCCTTAAAGCGATTAGGTCAAGTAACTCTCGACGTGTGGGGTCTGCTAAGGCGATCAAGACATTTTCGAAATTACTACTATCTGTAGTTGCCAATTTATTGCTCAGCACGCTTCCGCAGTACTTCCATTTGCATCTCCCAGCCATGAACATTCCCTTTAAAGAACTTCCTCTGCTCTTGTTTGGATACTGCAAGGTGTGAAAATCCGCTTTCAACTACTCTAAGTAAAGTTCCCCCATCTTTTGAAGTCAACTTAAATTCAACTAGCGTAGAGTTTTCTCCTTTTGGTTCCTCTCCGGGAAATGAACTTGCCCACCGACATGCAAGGTAATTTGGCGGTTCTGATTGTTCAATCAACACCGGGAATTGTCCGTACTTCGTGTCTGCCACCACACGTGATCCATCTATCTGAACCTTGTCCGGACCAGGTGCATCACCCACCCACCATGCCGGTTGACTAATTAACTCCCATACTGTTTGGATAGGTGCGTTAATAAAAATCTCTCTTTCAATTTGATCATTATCCATTACTACTCCTCCTTTTCATAAGTGCAACCAAAGTGTAGCACATATTAACACCTAGGCGCAACCATGGTGTTGCACATTAGTGTCATCGTCAAATTTGATGAGAATTCTTTTGTTTTCTTCCAATTGTTTTACTTCAAGCTAGGCAGAAACACCGTACACCCCACATTCCCAACGGATACGTTTTCCCTCTTCTAATCTTCCACTGCTATTGGTAAACTTTATAAATATGTTAAAAAGCCCAATTTCTCAGCGTTAAATTGAGAAATGGGCTCTTTTCGTTACTCCAGAAACACCCTTTTATTGAATAAATCAATGTCTCAATCCCTTAATTGAGACATTGATGACCTAAGGATTTAAAATACTTTCGGATAACAGAGATTGTCAACAAATCTTTGATTAAATGGGACAGCAACCTGGTACCCCTCATTATCCTCGTATTCCCCCTTATAAGTGTTGAAAACGCACAATCTCATTTCATTGTCAGACGGGCGAATTTTTAAAATTCGGATACGACCTTCGCCACAATTTTCCGCACATTGCCAGTTCTGAAATGATTGAAAAACCAGATTTCCCTGTTCCCCTAAATCAGTTCTGTAGCTTACGTTCTCGGTTATTTGATGACCGGAGAACACAGCAAGCAGATTGCTATGTTTCTTAAATGACTTTTGCCACAGATCTTCCCCATCATTTGCTCCGGTAGCTCCTGGATAATCTTTTGGATTATGCTGATCTCCCCTTTTTGTTCGGTTTCCGTACATATACATATAACAATGGGTTATAATGATAGCTGTATGATTACGATGTGACGTCAAAATCTTGTCTGCCCATTTAAGTACTTCATCTCTCGGTCCAAACTCAAGCGACAGGAAGAGAAATTTTCTGCCTCCAATGTCCAATGTCACATAGCAATTTTCTATCTGCCCTTCTTCAAATGTCCCTCTGAACCACGAACATTCATCATACCGGTGTATCCCGAAATAGCGATTAAACATCGTCAAGCTACGATCTTTGGAAAGCAAATTATCATAGTCGTGATTACCTGCTGCCATAAGGATCGGTAGATTGGCGTTATATATTTCCTCAAACGCCTTCTCCGCAACCTTGAACTGTTCTTCTTCCCTCGCTCCACTGTCGACAACATCTCCGACATGGAGAATCATTTGCAGATTCAATTCCTCAGCATGATTTTTAATCCATTTCGTCATGTTCTGAAAGATGGATGGCTGTTTCCAGGATAAAACTTGTGTATCCGGAATAATAACTATCGAAAATTCTTTATCATTGATCGACATATTGCGTCCCCTCCTCCTATCCCTAGAGTGGCTCACAGAAAATAATCCGGTTGCCAAATGGGTCTTTGAGGCACATTTCCATAAACCCCCTAGGTACTTCCTCCATACGAGGCCTTGATTTTCCTGAACAGCTAGCGAGTAACTCCTCATAATAGTCGTTCAACCTAGTCGTTTCGATACGGATCGCTCCACCCGGCTGGCAATCGCCTGCATGCTCTGACACATGAAGGATGCACCCGTCCCTGGAAAGCATCAAATATAGCGGCATTCCTTCATCAAACCGATGCTCCTCATCAATGTTGAATCCGAGCCAATCAACATAAAACGCTTTTGCTTTCTGTTCGTCGAAGCTCCGTAATATTGGGACAGCGGGCATCATAGACACATTATTATCACTGATCATCCATTCTTCTCCCCTCATTTTATGATTGTAGCCTCTTTAGAAATTACTCAAAAACTGTTTGTAATAAGTAGACCAATATAACGTTTCTTTTTAAGATTCGAGTTCTAATGAAAAATTCCTTCTCTTGTTCAACAATCAAACCCTATACTACAAAAAAAGACGCGTTGCTCTATAAACGCGCCCTCTTGTTGAATATTGAATTCACTCTAACTGATTGATTACTCTTGCGTAATTCTCGTGCCATTTTTCCCATTCGCCTTTTGGAAAGTCCATATATTGATCCTCCAGTAAAGCACTAAATACATCGAGACATACATGCCATCCGGCTAAATCTTTTGAAGTATGATCACTTAGGGTCGGAATATATTCCTTTAATATTAATAAACAACCATTATCCTTTGGATATAATTCAAAGCGTACCCAACCTTCCCCCCATTCGTACTGCAGGAAGCTATGTTCTTTGAAGTCTATTATTTTAATGTTAAAAGAATCACCTGTCCCATCGTTCATATTGAATGTTATCGCCCCACCTTTTCTCAGGTCTTCTACATGAAGGTTAGGCATCCATTTTTCTAATTTATTATTTTCAGTTAATGCTACCCAAACCTTTTCAAGTGAATGATTTAGTGGACGATTATACTTGGCTATATAGCCACCCTCAATCTTCTCTACAACCGCTAACATAACATTACTCCTCCTCATCCAAAAATTGTTCTAGAGCATCTAATCTGTCTGACCAGTAATTTCTATAAGGGTCCAACCAGTTATCAATTTCTGCAAGGGGCTTTGCATTCAAGTGGTATATACGTTTTTGTGATTCTTTACTAATCGTAACCAGCTCAGCTTCATGTAATTTTCTAAGATGCTTGGAAACGCCTGGTTGGCTTAATTGTGTAAGCTCCACTAATTCCCCTACAGACCTGGGTCGTGTCATTAAAAAAGATCAATAATCTTTCTACGGTTTTCCTCAGCTAACACTTCAAACAAGTATGTCGTATACTTTTTCTCACCCATAATGATCACATACCTATCAATTATATTCCTTCACGGAGTAAGCCTCCTGTCCATTCGCGAACAGGAGGCTTTGTTTGTTGGTGGTGCGGAAGTCTGTTTGCTATCATTGCAGTTGATCTCCTGGGATATTCACTTGGAAAGTAACGTCGAACCTGTCCTTTACTTGCCCGTACAAGGGGCTCCAATCCGTCTTCTGAAGGGGCATAATGACTTGTCCGCCTTCTTCCAAAGCCACGAAGATTTCTCTAGCTCTTGCCTCTTCTTTGGGATGGAGGGCAATCTGAATCGTATCGCCTGGCTGATAAGACATGCCTGCGAACGTGTCGGAGAACATGAGATCCGTGTCGCCAACTTTCAAGTGTGCATGCATAACTCGATCCTTCATATCATCTGTCAACGGATGATCCGGGTCCGCCGGCATATCTCCAAACGTCATGATTCCCATCACTTTCCCGCCAAGCGCTTTCTCGTAAAAATGGACCGCTTCTCTCGTATTACCGTCAAAAATCAAATACGGGTTCAAACTAATTGATATCATTCAACAGCTCCTTAGTTCTGATTATTATTACAGTATTTCCCAATCACAAGTAACTACCAACCATTATTACCCATAAATATACTCTATATAACAGAACGTATGTTCGTAAATAAAAACATTGAATACTAACAATTTAACGTTTTCCACCCCATCGGATACGTTTTCATCATCCGGCTGTTACAGTAAATTCTCACGTCTATTAGCCGAGCTTATAACCACGCAATTCTGTGCGATTAGACGCAGGAGGTGCCTTTTGGAGCGTTACCTCCTCATTCGCCTCCTCGACATAATCCTTCCGTTTTCAAACTCTAAAACGTGACTTTCACCGAAATTGTGTGACCACATTCCATTTGAGTCAGGAACATTTCGCACCAAGAATTTAGCCACCTAAAAGGAAAAGAGCACTACCCTTTCATTCAAGGATAGCGCCAGAATGCTGAAGATCTCGATAAATTAACACTTTTGAATCTTGCTCGCATTTATTGAACCATAAAGCCCAGTAGCTACATTAAAAGGCTGTCGATTATATATAAATTTAAAACCACAAAAACCGCCCTTTCCCGTCAGGCAACCTCTGTGGTTAAATCAAGTATTTTACATTTACACAGAAACATAAAGAATATACATCAATTACGAAAAAATGATATGTACATTTTGATGGTTAAGACCCTACGCTCTGTTCTACTGCCATATCCCAACTAGGAAAATAATACAAAGCATTTTTCATCAGTTCTGGATTTGACTTCTTTACTTGTTTCTTACGGAGTGGTTGTTCTTCATTTTCAATAAGTTCTGTGATATGGTTCTTTACTTCTTCCAAGCTCATACTTGTTTCCACCCTAATACCTCCTTTCTATTTCATCTCTATAATTTCCATTTATCGAAAAAAAAATACATCTATTAAACTATCAACTTAATATCTCCAAATAGTTGGGTTACTATATTCTACTGAATTAATATTGGGATCAGTACCGGTTGAGAATCCTTTACCCAAAGTTTCAATCCATTGATTGCAATAAAAAGAGCCCTCGACGGATGAAATCTTCATCGTAAAGGGCCCGTATCCGTTTCTTGATGAGATGTAGGATAACATTTCCCACCGTACTATAACAAGGTCCGTCCCTCTTCCTACTAACGCAGTGAGGGACGGACTTCTGATGGTTGGTGAAGGTTATTGTGCTTTCCTTCTCCTTTATATACAGGAAAGGAAAGGATGACCGAGGTTCCATTGTTGATCTTGCTTAAGACTTTGATGGTCCCTTTCATTCTTTTAACCAATTGAAAGACGGTCATCATTCCAAGACCCGTTCCATTCTTGCCTTTCATTGAAAAGTAAGGTTCCCCAAGTCGCATGAGTTGTTCCTTTGTCATCCCAATTCCCGTATCGTTTATGACAATGAACACCTTGCCATCTTCAAGATAGCTGAAGATTCGTAACGTACCACCTGCATCCATTGCCTCAAGTCCATTTTTCATCACGTTGATGAGGACCTGCTGCAGCTTGTTGGGGTCACCTATAATCGACTGGTTATGTAAGGTGCTCGCCTTTAGGTCGATTCCTTTCTTGATCGCAAGTGGCATGATGATTTCTTTCGATCGGTTGATCTCATCCCGTATCTCTACTTCCATTTCCAGCTCCGGGTGGGGCCTGGCATAGTTTAAATATTGGTTGATCACCTCCGTGGCACGGTCAATTTCGCTGACAGCGACCTTCGAAAGTTCGCTATTGGAGGTTACATTGGAAGGGTCTTCATTGATCAGCTGAAGAAATCCCTTTACGGTTGTCAAAGGGTTTCGTACTTCATGACTCATGCTCGCAGCCAAGTGACTGACCACCTGCATTTTCTCATATTTAATCGCTTCCAATTGAAGAACATAGATTGTCCTGATGATTTCACATAAGTAAAAAACAAAGAAGGTCGATCCGCACAGGACAGCCGAATAGATAAATAACGAGCTCGTTTGACCAAAATCAAAGATCATGGATGGAATCCATAATGAAAGAACCGAATAACCTAACGAAAATAACGTATACCAGTATACCCTCGTCTTCCATGCTTTGTTCTCCAATCTCGGACGCATAGATAAAATCACAAACGTGAAGAGAACCGCCATAATAATTGTAATCACCAATCCAGAACCTAAAAGCGGCACTCGAATCGCGATCATCGTGACAGCAACCCAAGGTAGACCCGGTTCCCACCGTATATTCCCCCTAATAGAAAAGGGATGAATCGTAAATCATAGACAAATCCATCATCCAATTGAACGGACAAAACGAGACTGAGAAAAATAAGAAGCGAACTGACCATATAAATCGAGAGAGGTTTAATGTGAAACTTATGTACTTTATTCTTGGAAAGATAATTAAAGTTTACAAGTAAAATAATGATGATAATGACAAGGAGGTTGATCAGTAAACCTGTCAGTAACTCAGAATGAATCATCGACATTGCCTTCCCCCTTATAAACATTTGTAATATTTTTAAAAATCACTCTATTATCTTATTATAACCGAATCTAACTCATTTTGTAGCACAAAAAATATTTACTATTTCCCCCAATGGAAACAAATAGCCCTTATGAAGAAGTATATGATCCTTTCAAATACTCTCTATGAATGCCTTCCTTTTTTCGGTGAGAGAATATAAATTAAAGAGGGTCAGATTACATATCTCATATCTCTATAAACAGCTAATCTAGTAATTTCCAATTCTTTATTGACACCGCTTTCATATTCATGTATCTTTTTATACAAGTTAAAAATAGGGCAGGAGAATCAGAGACTCGCGCTACTTGAATGCTTTTCGTTTGAAAAGTATGTTTAAGTGTGCGGGTCTTTTTATTTTGCCGTCCTGAAATACGATCTATAGAAGGAGGAATTGGATGCTGAAATTATTTAAACCGGCACCATCCATTGAAAGACTGCCGGTAGAAAAGGTCGATGCTGAATACAAGAAACTAAGATTACAAGTATTCATAGGTATTTTCATCGGCTATGCGGCCTATTATTTAATTCGTAAAAACTTTTCTTTAGCCATGCCATATCTGACAGAAGAAGGTTTTTCAAAAGGAGAACTTGGACTTGCATTATCTGCGATTTCCATTTCATATGGGATCAGTAAATTTATCATGGGGACCGTTTCAGACAGGAGTAACGCCAGGTATTTCTTGACTGCAGGGTTGGTCCTGTCAGCCTTGATTAGTTTAGCTATGGGATTAATCCCATTCTTTACTTCTTCGGTGACCATCATGTTTGTTATGTTATTTTTGAATGGATGGTTCCAAGGAATGGGCTGGCCTCCATCGGGACGTACACTTGTCCACTGGTTCAGTGTAAGTGAACGGGGTGGAAAAACAGCTATTTGGAATGTTGCTCATAATGTAGGTGGAGGATTGATGGCACCACTCGCCATTGCCGGCGTTTCCATTATTGGGACTTACTTCGGGGCGATTTACTCAGGTTATGAAGGAGTATTTATTCTTCCTGCCCTGGTAGCCCTTGTTGTGGCCGGGGCTGCATTCATGCTTATTCGCGACACACCTCAATCAGTTGGACTCCCACCCATTGAGGAATATCGTGATGACTATCCTACTAAATCAAAAGTATCACTTGAAAAAGAATTAACAACCAAAGAAATCCTATTTAAATATGTTCTTAACAATAAATGGGTTTGGATCATCGCAATTGCCAATGTATTTGTTTACTTTGTCCGTTACGGGGTTCTTGACTGGGCTCCCACATACCTAAGCGAAGAAAAAGGATTTGACATGGAATCATCAAGTGTCGCCTACTTCCTCTATGAATGGGCAGGAATTCCCGGTACATTACTTTGTGGTTATCTTTCTGACAAAATGTTCAAGGGTCGCCGTGGACCTGCTGGATTCGTGTTTATGCTGGGGGTATTAGTTGCTGTGATGGTTTATTGGTTAAACCCTGCTGGAAACCCTCTGATTGACAACATGGCATTAATCGCGATCGGTTTCCTCATTTATGGTCCCGTCATGTTGATAGGCTTACAAGCACTGGATTATGTACCAAAGAAAGCCGCTGGTACTGCAGCCGGACTTACAGGACTCTTCGGATACTTGGGTGGTGCCGTAATGGCCAATGCACTCATGGGATTCATAGTAGAAGGAGCTGGATGGGACGCAGGATTTATGCTTCTAGTGGGTTCATGTTTACTGGCAACCATTCTATTCGCATTCACTTGGAATGTTCGTGGACAAGAGGTTGTTAAGGAAGCCTAAGTAAGCACTGGATATTCGATTCAAAAAAGGACTGTCCCTTGCGCCACGTCAAAGTGACAACGTGGCGGGGCAGCTCACTAGAACAAAGGAGTCATGCGATACTGACAACAATGTTAATTGAGTGTTTGCTATAAACCGAGATGGTTAACTAATCGGAAGCAAAGGAGGATTACAGATGATTGGTCTACTTCCGGTGCTTTCATTGAACCAATGGATGTGGAGAATGGTAAAGTTACTGCGGTTGCTCTCCTGGGACATTCACTTGGAAAGTAACGCCGAACTTGTCCTTTACTTGCCCGTACAAGGGGCTCCAATCCGTCTTCTGAAGGGGCATAATGACTTGTCCGCCGTCTTCCAAAGCCGCGAAGATTTCTCTAGCTTTTTCCTCTTCTTTGGGATGGAGGGCAATCTGAATCGAATCGCCTGGTTGATAAGGCATGCCTGCGAACGTGTCGGAGAACATGAGATCCGTGTCGCCAACTTTCAAGTGTGCATGCATAACTCGATCCTTCATATCATCTGTCAACGGATGATCCGGGTCCGCCGGCATATCTCCAAACGTCATGATTCCCATCACTTTCCCGCCAAGCGCTTTCTCGTAAAAATGGACCGCTTCTCTCGTGTTACCGTCAAAAATCAAATACGGGTTCAAACTAATTGACATCATTCAACAGCTCCTTAGTTTTGATTATCTTTACAATGCTTAAGTAATTTCCAATTGGCAGTAACCGCCAACCATTATTACCCATAAATATACTTTATATCACAGAACATATGTTCGTCAACAAAAACATAATTGACTACTAACAATTTTTAATGTTTTATACCCCATCGGGTAGCTTTTCGTCAGCTGGACTTTTACGGTAAAGTCTCACGTCCATTAGACGAGCTTATAACCACGCTATTCTACTTCTCGACATATCCCTTCAGTATTAAACTTTAATACTGCCTGACCTTTACCGAAATCGTGTGACCACATTTCATTTGAGTCAGGAACTTTCGCACCAAGAATCTGGCCATCTAAAAGTAAAAGAGCACTCCCCCTTTCATTCAAGGATAGCGCCAGAATGCTGAAGATCTCGATAATATTTAATACTTTTGAATCTTGCAAGCGTTTATTGAACCATAAAGCCCAATTGCTACATTAAATGGCTATCGATTTCCCGTCAGGCAACTTCTGTGGTTAAATCAATGTATTTTACCCTTATACAAAAGCATAAAGAATATACATCAATTACGAAATAATGATATGTACAAGTTCATTAAATGGCCCTACAATTGAATAGAAGTGAGTGATTGACCTCCTTAGCTTTTAGACAGCTAAAATGTCATTCGTTTTGTCGTTATTGGGAATTTTCTAGGTAACGTATATAAGAACAAAAAACGCCAGGGTTCCTTCCATATCAAGGATCCTTGGCGTTTTTCATCTGTTTAGTTAGTTGGGTAAATTGTTATTTCACCCATAGATTGAGAAGCATTTGAAAAAGAGGAAATCACGTCAGTTAGGTTATTTGCTGAAATCTGATAAGCACTATGCTACTAAAGAGGATATTTAAATGTTGAAAGCATTGATTGAATCAAATCAATCTAATCCCCCAAATGATACATCAAAAACACAACCAAGTGCCTTTATCTTCACTCATTACTAAATTTATGCTTAGGTAGATAGATCCTAGCCTTAAACAAATCTCCGTCAACATGTATATTGAATTTTCCTCTTTGTATTTCAATTAAGTTCCCCGCAATCGATAATCCTAACCCACTGCCTTGACTCGTTCTGGATTCATCACCTCTTTTAAAACGCTCCATTAATTCGTCTGCTGAAATATTTAACTCAGTAGCTGAGATGTTTTTGAAAGTGAGAAGTATTTCATTGCCTAAATCCTCAATATCTATATATACTCTTGATCCCTCGAGAGCATAATTAAATATATTAGATAATAAGTTCTCAATGGACCTCCACAATAATTTACCATCTGCTGTAACATAGATCTTGTCTTTAGGATGATTCATTTTAAAATCTAAAGCATTGGATACTATTTTGTCATTTACTTCCCCTAGCCCCTGAGTAATTAAGGACACTATATCAATTTTCTCAAAAGCCACTGGTATATTTCCGCTAGAGGCCTTAGCTGCTTCAAATAAATCATCTGTTAATATTTTTAGCCTTTTGGATTTTTGATCTAATACTTCAATATAATCTTCTGTCTTTGATGAGTCCTTTTCATTTTTCAACAGATCAACATAAGTGATAATAGATGTTAAAGGAGTTCTTATATCATGTGACACATTGGTGATCAGCTCCGTTTTTAACCGCTCACTTTTGAGTTCACTCTCCACTGCATTTTTCAAACCATCAGTGATGCTGTTAATATTAGAAGCGAGTGCTTCAAACTCCCCTTGGCCATCCACTTCGATCCGATGATGTATATTTCCATCCTTTATTATCTCTACCCCGTCCTTTAAAGCTTTAAAGGACTTGATTTTTTTATAGGCAAACCAGGCTGCTATACCAATGGTTATCGGGAACATGAAGAACGTTAAAGCAACCAATATCGGATAGCCAATTACGATTAGTACCGTCTTTACACCGATACTTCCGCTTCTATATACATCACCTACAAATTTAACTAACCTATAGATCACTCTGAAGATTAATGTATGTTTGATGAGTGTTTTATTTTTATAATGTTTCACGAGTGACAGTATCAGCAGCAATCCTACTGTAGCAACGGGAAACGTTATAGGAAAGAAAAATAAATCAATTTTATTAGACACTTCATCCACCCATGCGCCCCAAAGCAATATAAGCAATATACAAATCACTATATTTAAATCATTATATAATTTATCTGATGTATGAAGGTGTACCTCTTGATCCTTAAATGATTTTCTTCCTGTCACAAGTACAAGATAGACAAATGAAAGCATAAAACCTAACAAAAATCCTGCTATATTATATAAGTTTTTTGTAGCTATGGCTTTATTGCTTTCCCATTCTTTTACTTGAGAATTTAAGAATTCTTCTGTAAAAGCAATATAAATAACCCTATTTTCTGGATCCAAATCTTCTAGGTGATTTATTATCCGATATAAGTATTCATTTTGTTTCACTTTATTTGGAAAAAATTCGCGTTTATAATCTTCAAATATCATATAAGAAGGATAGCTTTCAAACTGTTCTTTATCTGTCATCGTTGTGTTTGTAAACATATTTTTGCCATCACTGGCATAAAACAACGGTGCTTCATAATCTTCTAGCTTTTGCATAAGCAAGTGAAATTCTTTTAGATCCTCCTTAATCATCATATCCTTTGCCTGAGAAATTTTATCAGCATATTCTTGTTTGAATGTTTTATCATTCTCTTCTCTGCTTAACTCAGGATTATAACTTCTAGATTGGTGTTGAAAATCTAAAAATAAGTTTTCTTCTTCATTTTTCCATTCACTCTCATCAATTGATTCACCACTTTTAATATATTCCTCATTTTTATATACCTCTACTAAGGTTGTGAGGTTATCAATGAGATATTCACTTTCCTGAATAAACGCCCGACTTTCCAAATAATCGTTGTCAACTACACTGCTAAAGTCTCCATCATTTACGATTTCTACCTCTACAAATGATTTTATAATACCCGTAACACATAAAATTGCAATAATAAAAACAACTATTTTTGTTATGATGGAATGACTATATTTTTTCAACTTTATATCCAACTCCCCACACCACCTTCAAATATTTTGGCTCCTTTGGATTAATTTCTATTTTCTCTCTGATTTTTCTTATATGAACAGTTACAGTATTTTCTGGACTATGGGCTGCTTCATTCCATACCTTCTCATAGATTTCCTCAATGGAGAAAACTCTACCAGCGTTTGAAATCAGAAGCTTTACTATCTTATACTGTACGGGGGTAAGATGGACTTCCTCCCCATCGACTGTGATCGTTTTACTTTCATCATCGATCATAAGTCCCCCCGTCTTATATACATGGCTCTTCGTTTCAAGACCTCCAAAGGTTGTATATCTTCTCAGTTGCGATTTAATCCTTGCAATCAATTCCAAAGGATTAAACGGCTTTGTAATATAGTCATCAGCCCCTAAATTCAACCCGATAATTTTATCCGAATCCTCTGACTTGGCAGAAAGCATAATCAAGGGAATATTATTTTCTTCCCTAATCTTCATGGTAGCTCTGATCCCATCCATCTTTGGCATCATAATATCCATAATAATAAGATGTATCTCATAATCCCTAATTACTTCTATGGCTTCTATTCCATTAAAAGCTTTAAATATTTGATAACCTTCATTTTCTAAATAGATTTCTATCGCATCGACAATTGCTATATCATCATCACAAACTAATATGTTCACGGAAATTCACTCCTAAATGTATTTTCAACATTTATCACCTCTTAAGTATTTTGTACTAAGAGAATCATACCAATCAAATCTTAATAAACACATTATGCAATTCTTAAGATTTTCTTAGTGTTTCAAAAGATCAACAATTAACCGTCAAGCTGTAGAAATATGCCAAACGCCAATCTAATATATTAGTTTGGCGTTTTTAATCAACTAAAATTATTACTGTTACTCATAAATCAGAACCATTACTATTTACAAATCGTAATAGTTACGATATATTATTTAAAGAAATAATGAGGAGGATACAAATGGGGAAAAAATGGTTGGCTTTATTTAGTTTATTAATTGTCCTCTCCCTTGCTGCATGCGGAGAAGAAAATGAGAATAACAGTGAGGAACAGGAAGCGTCTTCAACTGATCCGGTGAAAATTTTCACTACGGTATATCCCCTGCAGTTTTTTGCAGAACGGATTGCAGGTGAAGAAGCTGAAGTTGAATCACTTTTACCTCCCGGATCGGACTCACATACATACGAGCCCACTTCTAAAGACGTAATGGCCATTGCTGAAGCAAATGCATTTATTATGAATGGCGCGGGGCTGGAGGCGTATGCTGAAAAAATCGCTGAGGCTGTAGAGGCTGAAGATGTGACAGTTGTTGAAGCAGCCGAAGGGATTGAGCTTAATGAGGGAGCACATGACCACGATCATGGAGAGGATCATGACCACGGAGATCATGATCCTCACGTATGGCTGGATCCAATCCGCTCCATTGAATTAGCAGAGAACATTAAGAATGTATTAGTAGAATTGAAGCCTGAAGAAGAGGCACTATTTAATGAAAACTTTGAAACACTCAAGGCTGACCTTGAAGCTCTTGATCAGGAGTTTGCCACTGAACTGGAAGCAACATCAGGCAATCACTTTATCGTCTCTCATGCCGCCTATGGCTATTGGGAAGAAGCTTATGGTGTACATCAGATTGCTGTTTCCGGATTGAGCCCGACACAGGAACCGTCTCAGAAAGAACTCCAGACAATTGTAGAGACAGCTAAAGAATATGGATTAAAGTATGTCTTTTTTGAACAGAACATCACGACGAAAATAGCTGGAGTCGTAAGGGATGAAATAGGTGCAGAAACACTCAGACTTCATAACCTGTCTGTACTAACAGATGAAGATATTGAAAATGATGAAGACTATTTTACACTGATGAGACATAACCTGACACAGTTGCATACAGCATTGGAACAAGCACCTGCTATAGAACCGGAAGACCATGAACACAGCCATGAATTAGATGAAGAAGCGCAGAAGATTTATGATGGTTACTTTGAAGATGATCAAGTTAAAGATCGTGAGTTATCTGACTGGGAAGGTGACTGGCAGTCAGTTTACCCTTATTTACTGGATGGTACCCTCGATGAAGTATTTGCTCACAAAGCAGAAGACGGAGATAAGACTGCCGAAGAGTATAAAGATTACTATACAATAGGATACAAAACAGGCGTCGAGCGTATCATTATTGATGAGGATACGTTCACCTTCTATGAAGATGGAAAAAAATCGTCTGGAAGCTATACCTATGACGGGTATGAAATTCTAAACTATGAAGCGGGAAATCGTGGAGTGCGCTATATCTTCAAGCTTGCTGACGAGGAGGAAGGAAAGATGCCAAACTATATCCAGTTTAGTGATCACAGTATTGCCCCAACCGATTCACATCACTATCACTTGTATTGGGGAGATGACCGGGAAGCGTTGCTGGAGGAAGTCGTTAACTGGCCAACTTATTACCCTTCTGACATTAGCGGCGAGGAAATAGCTCATGAAATGATGATGCATTGATTACCCCTCCTTTAGATAAGTACAAATCAATAATATCAATAATATCCGGTGATCCCTTCTTTGGGGTACCGGATATTTATATATGGCTCTTTTAGTAAAGTTTGTTGATTATTGTAGAGGGAGAAAGTAATAGTTGATAATAGTACAATAATGAACATAAATGCAATATCTAATAACAAAAAAACACCTCTGATAAAAGATATGTATCATTATAATAGTGATCATTCATCGTAATATTTTCACTTTTGTTTTACGTAATCTTACTACCGAAAGTCAAAAGAGGTCTGGCATCCTTCACTTCCTCAGAAAAGAATGAAAATGAGGTTCACTCAATTCTACCCAAATTTGTTTTATCGCTTGTTCCGTCTTTTCAACGAATAATCCTAACAGTCAATACAAGCTTTCATTCCTCAACCACATTAATCCGGTGCTCTCTTATGGATTCCCAGGCAAAAAAATCCGAAACATTGTCCCCTCACCCTGCTCACTCTCCACCTGTATTTCACCCTTCATCCGTTTGACAATTTGATAGCAGACCGTGAGTCCAAGTCCCGTCCCTTTTTCCTTGGTCGAATAATAGGGTCTGCCCAATACTTTGAGTTGTTCCGGAGGTATTCCCACTCCATTATCTTGAATGACGATCATAATTCTTCCGTCTTTATGTACATTGGCTGCCGCCGTGATTTCTCCATTTTCTTTTACTGCCTCGATGGCATTTTTCAAAAGATTGAGCAATACTTGCTTCACCTCAATCTTTATCCCTTTGATCATCAGATCATTTTCAATATTTCGATTGATTTGAATGCTGTTCATGACAGCATAAGTAGACATCACGTCAATGGATTCATTCATGGTGTCGGTCAAACTGAACACCTCGTATTCCTCCGTTTGCGGCTTGGCAAGGGAAAGATATTGATTGATGACGTCTTGTGCGTGATCTAATTCCTGTATGGATATGTCGATAAAGCCCTTTTGTTTATTAGTTAACGTTTCTCTTTGTAGGAGCTGCATGAACCCTCTTACGGTCGTCATGGGATTTCGGATTTCGTGGGCAACGGAAGCCGCCAATTGGCTGACTATATTAAACTTTTCAGCTTTCATGAGCTCTTTTTTAATCCTGTTTTGTTCCAGTCGGTTTTCAATCAGATAAATGGTCAGGATCAGCGTGATCCATATGATCAGGGTAGAGCTTGCGACAAGCGGAAGCTGCCCTAATTCATTTTTTGGATTAAATAAAGGGATCTTGTAACCGGAATGAAGAAATAAAAGACCGAAATCAGGAGCATCTTGTTCTTCCAAGTCAACCTTTTATACCATTTCGATAAAGGGATCAGCAACACACCATAGATTAAATAATTCACGATCAAAAAGGTCATTACATGGTTGGTAAATAAACCAATCAACAGCATGGCGGTGAACGCACTGAACCCCATTCTCTTCCCGCCATAGATAAAGGCAAGGATGATGGGAATCACTTTGAAATCGTACACATATCCGCTTGAGTAAACAACGGGGAAGATCATGGTAAACACTAAAATAGCGAGAATCATGAGAAAGAACTTAAGGGTAAACCCTTTTGTTCCGCTGTCCGATTCACTCGTAACCATTTGAAAAAGAAGAATCGTGAAGAGAATAAATACCACATGCAAAATTAAATGATGGACAGTCTCTAACATACAAGGTCTCCTTTAAGAAAAAAGCGTCTAATCTAATTCTTCGACATCCTTATCGGAAATCCTTTCCATTTAGCACGAACATTCGACAAAAATCAGGACCTTTGGATGAGGGAACTCCTTGCACCTCACCGATAGGCGCTTATTCCTAATATGTCAGAAAAAAACGTCCCATGGCAACCCAAGGGCCGTTTTCTATACATTTTTTGATCTACATAGCATTTTTCGAACGTTCCATCCAATCATCCATACCTTTGGAAAGGGCTATGACCTAGATTCATGCGGGAATTAATTTTATCGTGCGGGTTTTGGAATAATCATGCGGTTACCGGAATAACCGTGCGGATTTCAGATAAATCATGCGAGAAAAACCGATAATCATGCCGCCGTGTCGAATTTTCTTATTTATTCACTGATATTCTTTTCTGAATACATGTATCTATCTGCCTGGGGCATTTTTATGCTGACCCCAGCCCAAAAAAGAACGCTGCCTTAAAGGCAACGTCCTCCGCAATTCCTTATTTGCATCTCCGAGAAAGTCCAGAGCAAGCAAAAGAACCATCCGCATGCCCTCGTTTACTTCATCGTGTACCGCCTTCAGCGACTCTTTTATTCATCCCAAGTCTAGTAATGTATTGAAAGAAGTTGAGTGCTACGGCAGCCCCTAAACATCCTAATAAACACCCGAACACCAGGTAAATAGAAGGTTCCGATTCCCCAATAAGCACTGAAGCAACCCCACCTATTGCCGGGAACAATGCCACCATGTAGCTACTTAAAGCTGCTCCAATTTGTTTGACTAAATTCAGATAGAACATCCAGGCCGCAAATGAAGCGACCACTGTAAGATATAGAAGAGCTCCTAAATATGAAGGGGTAGTAGGTAAATAAAATTCCTGTCCTTGAAATATCGAAATAATAAGTAATTGCACGGCTGCTACTGCCCCCCCCAAACTGTTTGAATAGACTGGATTTAGGTTATGTTTCGCATTACGTGCTGAACTTGCATCACCAATGGAGGTTAACATCGTTCCCAGTAGTGCGATACAGATTCCTTTTATGTAATTAATCGCAAAGTCATGAGCCAGGATAGGATAGACCATGACCACAACACCCATCAATCCGATAATCCCACCAATCAAGATCCGTGGTTCCAGCTTTTCTTTCAGGAATATCTTTAATGAGATTGGTGTCAGGACCGTTTTAAGTGAAAAAATCAAGGTAACTAATGCTGCATTACTCCAAATGGTTCCATAATACAAAAACAAATAACTTAGTGCAAAATTACAGATTCCAAACGTGATGATTGGAAAAAGATCTTTCCTTTTAGGAAATCCTTTTGGTCGCGTGAAAATAGCTAAAATAATGAAAAGAAGTGCAGCTCCGAACAATCTGTATGTCAATGAAACCTCCAGACTAACAGGAGTACCCTGGATTTTCACTGCAATAAAATTTAACCCCCAAACCATCAAACAAAAGATATACATAAAGGTTCTCATTAATGACACCATCCTACAACCGGTTCATCGCGTGATCCTCCAGTTAAACAAGCTAAAGGATCCTTCTCATTTAATTTATTGCCAGTAACGAATTTCCGGTACTGCCCGCTTTCTAAGATTTCATTGTACATTGTCTAACTTCCCCCAATCAATACGGCTCAACTTCGTGAACATAACCTTTGATATATGTAAAAAATTTGAAGCAACTAAACATTACCAGACATTTTTATCAACCACAATGCTATATTAAGAAAATATATAAAAATAATATTTTTTACTATTTCAAAGGAATATACCACTAAATATCTGAATATAAGTACACTCGAATAAAGTACGGAAAATACGGGTGCCTGACCGCCGGTACGCTAAAATTTAACGTGCTTGGGGTCAGGAACCAATGTTGGACAAGGTTACCGATGAGCGCTTTTTCCTATTACGTAAGAAATAAACGTCCCATGACAAGCCAAGGGACTTTTTCCATACAGTTTTTGATCTAAATAGCATTTTTCAAACATTCAATCCACACCCTGGAAAAGGAGTATTATCAAGAATCATGCGGGAATTAAAATAATCGTGCTAGTTTCGGAATAATCATGCGGCTCTCGGAATAATCGTGCGGCTTTCAGATTAATCATGCGAGAAATTCGATATTCATGCCGGCGTGTCGAATTTTCTTTTTTGTGAGTACCAAAAACTTACCTCTCCCCCGGTACTCTATTATTTATCAGGGAAGCGCGGGGACGGACCTAACGTTTTCATCTGTATGTATTGAGAATTCCAATTGTCCTTTGTAAGCTCAAATTACAGCAGAAACCGCTCAAGCATGTTACACTTTTCCCCTTTACGCTGACAGACTCCCAGTACAAAAAAACGGGCTCTCTTCTAAAAGAAAGCCCGTTTTCCTATTCTTAACTCAATTTAATTGGTGAATGTATATCATCAGAATCCAATATGCTCGATAGGAAACCAATTCCTTTCCAACAGTAAAGGCTCAATTCGTCACTAACCTTATTTGTTACCGAGTTGTTCCGCCAAACCGATTAGAAGTCCTTCGGTTCCACGAATGTAGCAGAGCCGATACGAGTCCTCGTACTGAACCACTTCGCCAACGAGCTGAGCACCATGCTTAGTGAGTCTGGATACCATTTCGTCAATGTCTTCCACGGTGAACATGGCGCGTAGATAACCGAGGGCATTTACAGGAGCAGTCCGGTGATCTGATATAGTAGGTGGGTTGAGAAAACGCGAAAGTTCAATTCGGCTGTGGCCATCTGGGGTAACCATCATAGCAATCTCTACGCACTGAGAACCCAATCCTGTTACTCGACCAGCCCATTCACCTTCGACAGTGGCTCGCCCTTCGAGGATCAAGCCAATCTCCTCGAAGAAAGAGATTGCTTCATCAAGGGATTCTACAACGATGCCGACATTGTCCATTCTTAGTAATTTGTTTTTTTCCATCGTTTTATCTCCTTATGTGTAAAGATTTATTATCTTATCATCTTCATAATAATTCTATTAAAAAGTTACAAATTCCTTCCTAACCAAAAACACCTTGTCACAGTTCATGATAACAATGAAAAGTCACCGTATAGGAAAATTCGGGTATTTGTTAACGAACAACACTTCGTAAACCTTTTTTCGTAATGCCATCATATTCAAATAGCTTCAAAAATTCGATACCGTAGTTGCTATTCGAGAAGCGCGGGGACGGACCTAGTGTTTTCAACTGTATGTATTGAGAATTCCAATTGTCCTTTGTAGGCTCTTATTTCGGCAGAAACCACTCAAGCATGTAAAGTTTTTCCCCATTAAACGATGTCAGAAGACCCCCCGTACGAAAAAACAGGCTCTCTTCTAAAAGAAAGCCCATTTTCCTATTCTTAACTCAATTTCACTGGTGAATGTTTTTCACCAGAATCCCGATAGGATCGATAGGAAACCAATCCCTTTCCATTTAAAGAACCATCCAGTTGTAAAATGCGTTCATCGGTGGTCTCTAAGTAGAACTGATAGTTGTTCATTTTTAGTCTGAAAAAGGAATAGGTGTTGCCGAGCAGGTTCTTCCTGATTTCATGTGTGTCAGGGTGTATCTGAATAAAATCCGCCAGCTCCTGTACGGAAGATGAAGGGATTTCAGCGATAGAATAGTACGTCCCCTTCATATTGTCTTTTAACTTACTCATTGCGGCCATAGCCCTGTCTTTTAATTTACTGCCATCTAACTCCATAGGTCCACTCCTCTTTCGTTACTATTAAGAAGAATCCCCAATATCTCATAGAATAAACCGATATTTTTTCAACTGGCCAATCCCTATTGAAAGAAAATGGCCATCCCCCTTCACGCTGAATACAGCACGTAGAGGGATGGCCACGATTTTAAGACTTCTGTTCAATCATCTGAATAAGGTTTCCACATGTATCGTCGAAGACAGCTATTGTGATGTCGCCCATTGCGGTCGGCTCCATCGTAAACGTTACACCTTTTTCTACTAATCGCTTGTGCTCTTTGCGAATATCCGAAACCCCAAACATAGTTACAGGGATGCCGTCTGCGAATAATTTCTCTTGATACTCTTTCGCAGCCGGGTGCTCATTTGGTTCAAGTAAAAGCTCGGTCCCGTCTTGTTCATCAGGTGAAACAAGCGTAATCCACCTGTGTGCTCCTGTGGGAACGTCATGCTTTTTCACAAAGTCCAGCGTGTTCGTATAAAACGCTAATGCTTTTTCTTGATCTTGAACGAATATACTGGTAATAATAATTTTCATCATAATTGCCTCCTTTAATCGTAGCGATGGCAGATTCTCTTCTGCCGATTTGTGATAAATTAGTCTACCCATCCTTTCAATAAGTCATTAAGTGGTTCTTTGTTAAACATAAGTACTCGATATTTTCCCTTCCGTTCTGAAATGACGAGTCCTGCATCTTCCAATAGATTAAGGTGTTTAGTGATCGCTTGTCGGGAAATGGAAAGGTTGTGTTTCATAACGAGGCGTGCCGTAAGTTCATACAACGTCAGAGCGTTGCGGTCGGAAAGCTCATCTAGGATAAGTCGCCTAGTCGAGTCGCCAAGTGCCTTGAATATAGTATCTTTGTCCCAAGTCATATATTCATTATATGCAACTTAATAGTTGCCTGTAAAGTATAAGCAACTATTTGGTTGCTCGAGATTCGGCTATAATAAGAAGAATCCCCTTTTAAGGTTCAGAGAATTATATGGACATAGAAGAGCTGGGACAAAACTAATAAACCACGATAAAAAGACGAACAATAGAAGTGTAGGTTCTTCATACCGCTAATGATTTCCGTGCAAGACTACGCTTTCCGCGGGTAGCCCGTTAGCCTCCTCGGCAAGCCTGCGGGGTCTCACATAAGCTACTCTTCCCGCAGGAGTCTTCGTCTTGCACTCCAATCAACCGCTGGAAACAGCTAAAATCAAGTTTCGAAAATAAATAATAAACCCGAACAAATCTGCATTAGAAACAGGTTTGATCGGGTTTGACTTAGGATAAAAATCTTTTGTCCCAGCCTCTTCATCTTTTTATCGTCTTGTTCCATTAAAGCACCCTTTAGTGGAAGATGAAAATAGCCCTTACATTTCGTAGGAGCGATGATACGCATTTACTTTTCAGCTGAGATTATCAAGAACATAGGTCTACGGAGTTCGTCTTTCATTTCAGGCATACTTTCTAACATTTCGTTAGAGGGAATCGGTTCTTTAATTTTCCTTAGGTTAAAACCTGCAATAAGTAAGTCGTTGACATAAGTTGAAAATGTACGATGATATTTTATAACATTTTCAGTTAGGAACGTTGTTTCACGTAATCCTTCTAATTGATAATTGTCAATTGCCCAATGCAAACGATTCCCTTTGTCATCATAATACCAATCCTGTTCATTTCGAGAAGTGAACATTGGATGTTCAACGGAAAATATAAAAGAACCACCTGGCTTTAGACAGTCATAGATCTTTTTACAGATGGTTTCAAAGGACTCTATATAGTGAAAAGCCAATGAACTGATCACAACATCAAATTGCGATTTAGAAAAATCAATGTCTTCAATAGGCATCTTATAGTATGAAATGAAGGAATCATTAGTCATTTCACGAGCTTGTTGAAGCATTTTTTCAGATATATCTACTCCAATAACAGACCTTGCTTGCTGTTCACGAGCATAACGACAATGCCAGCCAAAACCGCATCCCAAATCAAGCACACTTTTATTTTGGAGTTCGGGTAAAAGCTCTTTTAATACGTGCCATTCTCCCGCGCTTTCGAGTCCTTTGACTGAACGTTCCATATTTTTATATGCAGAAAAAAATTTTTCATCATCATACTTATTTTGCTTCATAATCTTTACAACTCCTGTATATTTAGTTAGCCTCCAAACAAATAAAGCAGGTCCAATTCAATTGTGAATTTGCCTGCTATTTTTAAAGCTATTTGGAATTTTCTCTCCCCAAACGGAACCCCTTCCATTAAAAAGGATTCCTTTCTTATATGTGTAACCGTTACTCCAATTACACAAACAATCTACCACACAACTCTACAACGTTTAAATCCTCACTTCTGCCAACGAAGATTTCTTCTTTTGGAGAAGTACCAGGACGTTACAAGTACTTCTTGTTAAGAATTTTATATTTTGAAGCGAGAGAACCGTCCAGTGCCGCCATTTTATTATGGATATCAAACCTCACATACTCATACTTGACTATTGGAGTTATGATCGCCTTACTCGTCCAATCTTCTTCCATTAATGGTCACTCCATTCTTTGCAAGAATAGCTGTCATTGCCACTATTGATCGCCCTAACCATTTGGCTTCCCGATTTATAATTAGACCTTTTACCTCTTCAATTAAAGCATTAAGGGATAAAATATTAACTCAACATAGTTAGCAATTGTTCTGTTGAAAGTATGGTGGCGAATTCATCATTCAAGGTAGCCAAAGACACATTATGTATAATTTCCGGATCATAATAATTTCCATCTTGATCTTCCATTCCAAATGCCGCTGTGGCATCGGATATAAGGTATGTTTCAAAACCAAAATTCCCGCTCATTCTCGTAGTTGTTGAGACGCAATGAGGAGTGGTTAATCCTGTTATTATCACCGTTTTAATATGATTTGCATTTAAAAGTTCTTCTAAATTGGTGCCAATAAAACTACTATTCACTTTCTTGGTAATAACCACTTCTTCTTCAAGAGGACTAACCAATTCCTTTATGGTGAAACCTTTATTGTCGGGATAAAATACAGAATCCGGATGATCAGACTTGTGTTGAATATGAATGACTTGTCCTCCTTTCGCCCTCCAAACCTTTAGTATTTCACTAATATTCTCTTCTGCATTTACATTATTTCGTTCTCCCCATTTTGGGTCATCAAATGCTTTCTGAACATCCACTATAATCAATGCACTGTTATTATTCACGATCCTTCCTCCTCTATGAAATTCGGATAGTCATTTTATTTATTTTAAGATCCAACAAAAAGAGAGTTAAACCTTTTCAATAAAACGCGCTCAATAGTTGAAGAAGCGAGAGCCCACATTAATATGCTACCGTTCCCTCTTTTCAACAAATAACAAAATTAACGTCGCCAAAGGACCCATTACAAGTGAAAGCAGAAACCAGTTTAACCCCTTCCTATTTTTCCCTTGTGCAAGTGCAGCATTTATCAATGCCAATGTACCCCAATCTACAAAATATTGATTATCCATCATCTGTCCCCCATATGTTCTTCAAATCAATACCAATTATTTCAAATCCCATTATCCTACTCAAGTCAAATTTTCACAATAAAAAAGCTTACCGTGTTCTCGGGTAAGCCCTTTTAAATGGGAGAAATTTAAGTTATCTGGTAATAAATTTAAACCTACTAATTTACTGCGAATACAGTTCTACTATTTTTTTTATGGGTAATTTAGTTGTATCACTCAGATCAACAAAATAGGGTAACTGCCATTTTTGAGTTTTTATCGCTTGTTTGCTAGTTGGGGTATCCCAACTAGGGTAAACTCTCATGGCCATTTTCCCTTTTGTAGCACTCGTTTTAAGAATATTTTGTTTGGCAAGAATGTCTTTCGGGAAAATAAATTGTCCCCATTCATCATTACTCAAAAAGGTATTAATAACCAACAAATCGGGTGCCTTTTCATATGTATATGGTTGATTTTTATCATTTTCATCTTTTTCCCAAAAAGCAACAAACTGCCCTACCTTATTAGGTGTTTTTTTTGCGACTCTAAATCGAACTGAGCATGAAGCTAATTGAAATGTACCAGCTCCGTAATGTGAATTTTGTTTTTCTTCTTGAATCGATTTTACGTTTAATTGATTGGGTTCATAAACTAATTTGTTTACATGAGTTAACGCTTTAATAAAATTGTTCACATCTTCACTCCTAACCTTTTAATTTTTTCAAATATAATCATCATACTCAAAATAAGTTTTCACAAAAAATGAGCTTACCGTGTTCTCGATAAGCCCCCTTTTAATGGCATAAAGAACGTGTTGAGGGTCAGACCCCAATAATCCTAAAGAAAGCGAATGTCCGGGCAAGCTATTACCCGTTTTCATCTAATTTTTTTTCGAGCAATTCCACTCGTTGTTTTAAAGAGTTTATTTCCTTTATCATTTCGCTATCATCTTTATTTTTTGACTTTTCTGAATATCTATAGATTTGATTGACACCCCAATAAACCATTAAAATGCATAGTCCAAATACGATCAAGATAATTATGATACCAAAGAACGTTTCTAAAATAATACGTCAACTCCTCCTTTTTTTAAAAATTCCTGGCGTATATTTCCATTATTTCTATAACAGTCCAATAACGGAATATAGAATAATCTGCTACTCAAACGTCAGCTTTTTGCCCTCTTTAATTGAAAAACGATTTAACTCTTTGAGGTAGTATCATATTATTTAAACTTCTTTGCAAATATGAATTCTATAATCGGAAGTGTAACAAAAGTAAGTCCAACTACAATCAGTAAAGGGTAATTCTAAAATATCATTCAAATTAGATACACCTTCAGATATGAATAGAATTAAACCAGCTAAAATCACTTTGGGTTTCAATATGTTTGTCTAATTCATCTTTCTCTCCACCGCTATCGTGGTCTCCCCAATTTAGCCAATTAAAAAATAGGTTAAGGCAATAAAACTAAAGAATACCGCTCCTCCATCTATAGTTCCAAACCGCACATATTTGTATATCGCAAATCCAACTACTTCGTCGGAAGCTGAAACATGGATTCTTCCATGATCTATAGTCATTCAAAAATGACAAATAACGATAAAACACCAAAGTTAGAGAAGGTGGTGGGGTTTTTACAAACTTTATTTACGTTTTGGTTATGTTATCCTGATAGAGTTTAACAGACTTTGGAGTCAGCGATTTAATTTTAAACTACGGGAATACATTCAAACCAAATGAACAAACTAATAAACGGGAAGCAATTAGCTCATGCTCCTTTCTAAAATGGATACCTTCAAATATTAATTTGGGGGTATCTTTATTTTTGGTTTTCTTAATTCACCAAATCTAATTTTTGTATAACTCAATTTTATCCCAATAGAGATTTTTCAAGTAAACTCCTTTTTAGATAAAGTTCTCATAATAATTTCATACTTCGGGGAAACAATAACTATAGATCTGAAAGGTCTAATTTAAATTTAGAAAGGAGAATGAATGTGAATAAAAAGTGGCTTCTCTTGCTAACAAGTATGTTCATTTCTGCTATGTTAGTTGGATGTAACTTTGGGGATCAGGACCCACCACCTCCTGAAACAGAACAAAATGGAGATCAAGATCAACAACCAGAAACGAATCCGGCACCCGAAGAAGAGCAAGATCCAGACCCAGGAGAAAATCCTGCAGAAGAGCTTGAAGAAGACATAGAAGAGCCGTTTGAAGATCCAGACGGTGATGGAATAGACGAAAATGATCCCAACCCAGAAGAAAACTAATTCCGATTAATTGCAAAGTAATATAAATTGATAGTAGAACTAAAAAAGTAAAAGAGCCAATCCTTTTAAAAAATATGGGGGTGGCTCTTTTCTCACTTCCGAATATAGACAAAAGAAATAATATGGTCTAGCCATTTATCAACTCTGGATTGATCTTCAATTTGGTGACCCGATTGCAGAAAATTTCACCTAGTATAAAACCAGAAGTACCTTCCCTAACAAATATGTACTTATGCCCCATTGTCTTTTTTGAACAGTACCATCATACTTAAAATTGACACCGCTATCGAACTTAGAATTAACCATCATTCATACCCAAGCACCATTCCAACATCTGCTTTGATGACTACATTTATTAACATTTTCCGACAGATTCTTTACAAGAAATTAACTTGAGAAATAATTACTCCGTACACTATCATTGCAAGTAGAGGCATATTCAACTAATTGCCAATCCCCACTGAAAACTATTTCAACCAATCTTGCTTATAAACAGTCCCTAAACGCTCTGAATCGTGACCGTGCCATATTTCACTTTGATTGCCAACTTTGTCTTACTATTAATCTCTCATTCTCTAAGAATAAGGGGTTGATATATAAAATTACATACAGGAGGCATTTCCATGTTGAAGAAATCGATGTTGTTTGTTTTTGCACTGGTTCTATCGTTCGCTTTATTCCTGCCGACCGCCTTTGCGTTTCCACCCGGTACACCGTCTAAGTCTACGGCCCAGTCCCAGTTGAATTCGTTAACTGTGAAGTCCGAAGGCTCCATGACCGGCTACTCCCGGGACAAATTTCCACACTGGATCGGGCAGGGAAGTGGCTGCGACACCCGCCAGTTAGTGCTCCAGCGTGACGCCGATTACTACAGCGGCAGCTGCCCTGTCACGTCCGGCAAATGGTACAGCTACTACGATGGCGTCACATTTTACGATCCGTCCGACCTTGACATCGATCACGTCGTCCCCCTTGCTGAAGCATGGCGTTCCGGTGCCAGCAGTTGGTCGACACAGAAGCGCGAAGACTTCGCCAATGACCTGAGCGGCCCGCAACTAATTGCGGTGAGTGCCAGCTCCAACCGCTCCAAAGGCGACCAGGATCCATCGACGTGGCAGCCACCGCGTTCCGGCGCAGACTGTGGGTACTCTAAGTGGTGGATCAGTACCAAGTACAAATGGGGTTTAAGCCTGCAATCTTCAGAGAAAACCGCACTTCAGGGCATGCTGAACAGCTGCGTTTACTGATTGGAATAACAGCAATGCCCGTACGACTGGCTCGTACGGGCATTGTTCATACCAAACACAAGAGTGGAGGAATACATATGGATAAGATATCAACGATTTTTATCGCAACCCATGGTGTCATGACCTCTGAGGTCGGCGTGATCAGCGGTGAGCTTGAACTTGTCACCACCTGCGATAATGATGGCGTGCTGACTCTTGCAGTGACATATGTTGGGGCTGAGGAGTGGTATTCGCTGCCGGGTGAGGAGTATCGTTTGCATGATGTGCGTGATCATGAAGTGGTTCATGAAATGCTTGTGAAAGTGTTGGAGCGTCCTTGAAACAGAGGGACACAGCAAAACCCTTTCCCCCTGGCACTTGAGTAGAAGAAAATACATCAATCCGGATGATTACACGTGGCAGGACAACATCGTTGAGTCCTGCCTTATTTGTGTTTTGTTTTTACTGTGAGGGATGCTTCATTAAAAAAATGTATGGTATGATGATTAAATTGTTTGCCAAAACAAATACTTATGTATATTCATCTTAGAAAAGAGGTACTTATGCAAGAGACTGTATTATCCAAACAACATTGGTTTCTCATCTTCACACTTTCGTTACTGACATTTGTTCTCGGGACAAGCGAATTTGTCATCGTCGGGATCTTAACGGAGATTTCCTCAAGCCTTCATATAACGAACGCAACGGCAGGTACGCTTGTATCAGCGTTTGCCATTACCTTTGCCATCGCCACCCCGATCGTCATGTCCGCAACAAGCCATTTTCCAAAGCGCAAATGGATGTTGTTTTTGATAGGGTCATTTATCATTCTTAATGCTTTGTGCGTGATTTCGACAAGTTACATCATGCTCCTGGTACTCCGAATGCTGACAGCCATCGTCACAGGCGTTTCGATTTCCCTTGCCATGACCATTGCGAGCGAAGCAATTCCAGTGACAAAACGCGGAGTGGCCATTTCCTTCGTTTTCGGTGGATTCACTCTGGCAAACGTGATCGGAGTTCCCATCGGCACCGTCATCGCGGAGTGGTATGACTGGCATGCCACATTCCTTTTGACGACGATTCTTGGAGTGGTTGCCTTTTTGGCATCTTTTATGAATTTGCCCAGTAAGCTCAGTCAATACCGCAGTTCCATGCGTGATCAGTTTTCTTTATTGACTCATCCACGGATCTTGATGGCTTTCTTCATTCCAGCTCTGGGATTCGGTGCAACCTATGCGGTCTTTACGTATCTTGTCCCGATTCTGGACATGATGGGAGCACCAGGCAACTCCATTAGCTTAATCCTGTTTGCCTACGGATTCATCTCGATATTTAGTAACATACTGGCCGGAAAGATTGCCAGTCACAATGCCATCGGACGCCTCAGATTCGTTTTCCTTATCCAGGCATTTGTCCTGATTGGATTGTACTTTACGACCGGCCATTTTATCATCGGCTTAATCAACATTGGCCTGATGTCCTTGATGGCGATCCTGCTAACCACCTCAACCCAGCTATACTTGATTGACCTTGCCGGTGTGTATCAACCAAAAGCGACAGGACTCGCCGCTTCCTTGATGCCCGTTGCAAGCAATGTCGGTATCGCCATGGGATCGGCACTCGGAGGCCTTGTCTACCATCAAGGGCCATTGATGAATGTGTCACTTGTCGGTGGTGTAGTTGCGCTTTGTGCGAGTCTGTTGACTTTCTTGAGTTATCGATTAGATCGGAAGCATGAGAGATTAGCGTAATTGGCTTTATAGAAAAGTGTTAAGTAGTTCAGTTATTGTGGAGAAATCTTATTGTAACAAGCTAGATAACGATTCAAAGGTTAATTCCCACGGTAATTAGTACGCAAAAAAGCTCAGAGTTTTGATATGCCCCCTAAGATTAACAAGTTAGATTTTTTGACCTGTCTACTTTAAGGGGAGCATATCATTACTGCTCTGAGCTTTTCTATCTTCGGGAGACTTTCTTCCATTCCATTAAAGCCCCTTTTACTTTATGTACCGGACTTCACAATCTTTTTTTTACACCTCATTAAACTATATCCTAAATGTTGTGTATGCAAAAAGGCGCCTTCTTATTTAAGAAATGCGCCCGACTGTTGAACAATGAAATATGTGAAAGATCGCTCTGTAAATACGTTCTAATTTTTTTGACTAACACACCCGTTAGCCATCCATAAAGTAGGAAAATCAACCGCTTCACCATAGAGAAGGAAAAGGGCTTCACACCGTCAATGCTGCTTCTACGGCTGGGCGAGGAATGTTGCAGAATTATAGTGCTTTAGGACCAATCAACGCCACCCCAAGAGGATTGCAACTTTCGCAACAGAACAATTTGACCGAGATGATACGTATCGTGCATCATGATATTGCTGAGTAAACGCTCAATAGAGTACCTGTTAGCTGCATACGGAGCTTTTAACTTTTCATCGTCAAGGTCCGCAATGACCGTTTTTAATTTATTCATGACGTCATTAAAGCGCTGCACTGTCTGGGCCCACCCAATTTCGTCTTCTGGATCCCCTGGATTTCCAAAGGTTTCTTCATTGTCTTCTGCCTTATGCGGATTCTCTGTGCCCTTAATTCGATGGATTACGTCTTCATTCCAAAATATCAAGTGGTTGACAATCTGCCAAATCGAATTGCTGATTTCCGAACTTGTCCATGCTGCCTCAGCTGCGATGACTCCATGAAGCGCCTGATCCATGGATGCAAACCAATCATTCTCATGGCAATGCATGTCGAGTTGTTCTAAAAACATTTTGCTTACAACTTGCATACAATCAATCTCCTCACTGTTTAGTGTAATCTTTCAAAGTTAAAAGACAAGAAATCTGAATCTAGTATAAATTAATCGGTCCTAAAAAGGTAAAAACCAAATCCAAGTGGTCCCTTCCATATTGGACATACCTTTCTCACCAACCTCTAATTCTCTCCAACATGGCAGGGTAATCAGAAATTTTCGGGTGACGACAACAATAATCCTCGAAAAAAGCCATTCATACGCATAAAATAACCTTCATTCTCGACTGTCGGCCATATAACGAAAGAATATTCTCAATGAAATACTCCATTCTTTTATTTTGAGAATACAACAAAACCATGATCACTATGACTTATTCGGCTCATCCAGCTTTTATTCCTTCATCATGACAAATAATGTACCCTATAGGGCAGATCATTTTAAGCGTCTACTCTATAGGGTACATATTATTTTTCTGGTTGACCTATTGGCCAAACGACAAACCTTGCCTTTGACTTTATAAGTAGCTTAGTTCATATAATGCTTTGGCATAGATAGCTGTCACTTTGATTAAATCATCGATTTCTATAAATTCATCAACTTGGTGAGAGCTATCTACCTTACCAGGGAAAAGAGCACCGTAAGCCATTGCATTTTTCATTAACGCTGCATATGTTCCCCCGCCCGATGTTAAAAGTGTAGGCTCATCCCCTGTGATTGATAAGCTGATTGTAGAGTTTTGATCATTGGATGATCGGCAGGGATATAATGTGTAGAGAATTGTTGCGCATCAGCGATTGTAAAATGGCAGGTCACTGCTTTTTTCGTGATCACTTCAATGGAATGATAAACCCCCGTTAGTTTAAGTGTAATAACTCACAATTTAAAATTATTGTTTTATATTGAAGTCTTGCTTTAACAATGAATACATATATAAATTATCAAATTTTCCGCAGGTAAACTCATAATTTCTCAAAAGTCCTTCTCTAAAAAACCCTTGTTTTTCAGCTAATTTTTGTGACTGTTTATTAGGAGGTTCTATTAACGCTTCTATCCGTTGTAAATTCATCTGTTCAAATCCATATCTAATAACAGCTTCAAAAGCCTCACTTGCTATTCCTTTCCCCCAGTGTTCTCCACTTAACTCAACACCAATTTCAGAACGATAATGCTGTGGAACCAAGTTAAGAAATCCACAACTACCAATTACCTCCCCTTGATCCTTCAACGTAATCCCCCATCTTATTCCTGTTCTCTTTTCGAATATTGATTTATACCACGAAATCTCATCCAATGCGTCATCAATGGACTTAAATGGTTCTAAACCAACGTACTTCATTACGTCTTTATCGGACAAATACTTTAGAAGGCTGTTTGCATCATCTTGTGTTACTTGTCTTAAAATCAACCTATTAGTTTCAAGTATAGGAAAATCACTTACTTCTACCACAATAAACCTCTCCCTAAATATTATTCATTTTCAGTAGTACCCCACGCCATTACTTGGATATAAGATGAACATCGTTGTTCTTCAAGTAACCTGCTCTTTAACTTAATACCAATTATTTCAATATCGAGCAGTTTACTCAAGAAAAACTTTAAACAAAAAAGAAGCTCATCCTTATTCCGGATAAGCCTCCTTGAATTTAAGTGTATTTCTTTTCTCATATTCAATAATTGGTATATAAACGAGTATTGGTATTAAATGATTAGAGGATTATTTCAAATATTTTTTGATAACCAAAAGGTAGGATCGAAGCAATTAACACACTTACTACTATAAAAGAAGTTGCTAGAACTCTGTATTTTAAAATCGAAATTTCCTTTCTTTGATAAGCTATACTTAATACTTTAATCATAAAAAAAACAGTAACAAAAATTATTATAGCTGAAAAAATACTTGTTAGAATTACTGGCATTTTTATACCACCCTTAACAAATTTTTATGTATCTTACGGACGCTCCCTTTACATACGAAATAGAAAGAAAAAAGTTTCTCAACTTCGTTATCCTGCCCTTTAACTTAATACCAATTATTTCAAAAATATTTAATCCTTACAATGATTTTATTCCGCAAAAAAAGCGCGATGTTAAATAATCGCGCTCGTTTGCTAAACAATTAAATTTATACTCGATCTTACACTCTGACACATTTTTAAAGCCTCACATTTAACCCTAATCCATATTAATTCTAATATAAAACCTTGGAAACTTTATATTATTCATCCAAGATTTCATTAAAAATTTGACCTTCATTTATTTTAATTATCTTAAGTCGACTGGTGTTTTTGATAAATATGGTTTTGTATTGTTCTACACCGTTCTTATCAATGAGAAGAAGAACCCGTTCACCTTCGTTATCTGTTACAGTTTGAAAGCTATAATCTTTATTATTAATTTGCTCAATAATATTTTTATATTCAGGAAATGAACTCCATTCTTCATGGTTGACACTTTCTTTAGTTTGGTTATTTTTATCTGCTCCATTACTGTTACAAGCTGTTAGCATTGTTGCAACTACAATTAATGTAGTAATCAATTTGTACATTATTTTTTCATCCCCTGTTGATTTAGTCAACTTTAATTGTAATAAAAAACCCTATTAATCTCTAGGAAAGAAATAATAAACCTGTTCTAGCCTAATTAATTTGCTTCAACCAGTACAGCGTTTATTCAACTCCTTATTTTATTAACTAGCCCTAAAATGGAAAATGAGCGCAATCCTTGTTCCAGGATAGCGCCCAATTCTGGAAGGTTCGTTTTCAAGATAATCATAAGAATATTAATAAAATTTTCATATACTCTAAGTTTTATTTTGTACATCCACCTTAAAAACCTAGCTACTTCACATGGGGAAATTAGCTGGATTTCATAAAAGAAAAGAATAGCTATATATTTACGTTTCCCCAAATTAAAGGCCCCCTTTTCCCTGGGATCAGAAAAGGCGATTCGAAAAATCAATACAAAAGAGGTTTAATCGACCCGATCCAGAATGAGAGTTGAGGATACCCCAGTGGCGGTTGGTAGTGCCGTCTTCTTCAACGTCAGAAAGTCTATTGAGATTGAGAAATACCTGTCCAATAGGTTCAGGAACATAGAATGACCCGCTCGTATTCGTAACTTTCTATCATTCTACTTTGCGGTCTGCAACAACTACCCTGAGACCTGGCCAAAAAACTTGTCGAAGTTCAACGAAGACAATATCGACCCAACGGTTAATATGGACAATGTCCAGAAACGTTACCTGGCACCAAAAAGGGACCAGAAAATGTATATTCACAAAATGTTCAAAATTGTGTTGTCAAATGTATATGAGTGCAGTATTATATTATTTGTGAGCGGAAGCATATGCCGTTACCCATTCCTTCCTTTTCGGATTGAATATCGAACGGAATACTTGATTTCGCAGGAGGAAATAAAGTGTACAGTAAGGATACTATTTATATTATTGGGGACTCAAAGACCACATCCAATAATCCGATTATGCAGCAATATAATGCTTTTTATATCGGATTGGTCATCGATAGGACGACTCATTTGATCGTTGATACCGATTGTTCAAGTACCCTTTCTTTGACTTCATCCTTTGTGAAGCAATTATTCTTCGGACAATCAATGATGAATATGGATAGAGTCATAAATGAAATTGAGACACGTTATTTTGGTGCATCCCAAAAGGCTTTGGCCGTAGCCTTCAAAAACGCGCATATCAAATACATGAAAATCATTGAAACTTAATGCTGCTTTTTCTATTTTTGTAGATTAAATCCAGCTATTAGAAAGGTATTCCCTTTCTAATAGCTGGATTTTTTATTTTTAACATTTTAAAAAGGGGGAAACAAAATGATTCAAGATGGCGTGATTTATATTAGCTTGTTAATAGCATTTGTTGCCATTATTGCTCTTGCAGAAAAACAGATTGGGGGAAAATTTTTCAAATATGTACCTGGAATTGTGCTGATTTACATTGGTTGTGCGCTCTTAAAAACGTTTGATGTCTTTTCGACAAGTGACTCTGTCGAAACAACTTACAGTACGGTCAGGGGGTTGCTCTTACCTGCAATGCTGATGTTAATGCTTCTGCAATGTGATTTGCGGAAAATCATACGCTTAGGGCCGAAAATGATCTTAACTTTCTTAGCAGCATCACTGAGTATCGTGGCAGGATTCACGATTACGTATGCTCTATTAAAAGGTTTCTACGCAGAAGGAACATGGAAAGCTTTTGCGGCCTTGACGGCAAGCTGGACCGGCGGATCTGCGAATATGGTGATTTTGCAAGGGATCCTCGAAGTTCCGGAAAATATTTTCGGCTATGCACTCATTATGGATACCGTGAATTACTCGTTCTGGGTCATGTTCATGTTCTGGCTCGTTCCATTTTCAGCCGTTTTCAATAAGTGGACGAAAACAGATACCAGCTACATGAAGGGGATTACAACTGAACTAGCAGCTACCTCAGAAGAAACGGAAGCAAAAAGCTTTGGATTTGTAGAATTACTCTCTTTCATAGGTTTGGGATTATTCATTTCCGCTATGTCAACAAAGATAGGCGGCATGTTACCTGTGTTAGGTGCTGCTGTTAATGCGACCACGTGGACGATCATCATCGCATCAGCTGTTGGGTTAATATTAGCGATGACAAAAATCGGACGTGTTCCCGGCTCTTTTGAGCTTTCAAAAGTGATGCTCTATATTGTCATTGCACTGATTGCCTCTCATGCCGATTTCTCACAGTTATTCCAAGCACCTATTTATATCATTTCGGGCTTTATGATTCTGTTCTTCCATGGCTTGATCATGGTCATTTTGGCTAAATTATTCAAGCTTGACCTTTTTACAATGGGAATTGCCTCTTTAGCGAATATTGGGGGCGTCGCATCTGCTCCCATCCTTGCAGGCACCTACCATCGTTCACTCATCCCTGTTGGTATTTTGATGGGTGTATTTGGAAGTTTACTAGGGACGTATTTCGGTATTTTGGCAAGCAGCATTTTATCTGCCTTATAAGAAAGGAGCATAACGATGAATATTCAATCCATTCAAGTACAATCAGAATCATTGCCTTTAAAAAAGCCATTTAAAACAGCGCTTAGGACCGCCACGGAAGTTGAGAACGTCTTTGTCTATGTCCGATTGGAGGATGGACTCATCGGAGTTGGAGCTGCTGCACCGACACTCGCCATTACGGGAGAATCAAAAGAAAGCATTGAAACAATCTTGAAGACGGTGCTTACCCCGCTATTATTGGGACAGGACATCAGAAATATCCATCAGCTTTCACTCATGATCGAACGCTCTTGTGTGGCGAATACGAGCGCAAAAGCTGCATTGGAAATTGCGCTGTATGATGCCTTATGCCAGCATCTTCATCTACCACTCTACCAATATCTTGGCGGAAGAACGAATAGGTTGACAAACGATATGACCGTTAGTGTTGGAACGGTGGAAGAAATGCGTGAGGATGCGCGCCAAATCATCAAGGATGGTTTTTCTACCTTGAAAATTAAAGTCGGAAAAGACTGGATCAAGGACGTAGAACGAATCATGTCCATCCGAGAAGAAGTGGGAAAAGGCGTTTCGATTCGTGTGGATGCCAACCAAGGCTGGACGCCACGGCAGGCTGTCTCGATCATTCAAGCTTTAGAACAGGCTGATACGAGATTGGAATTAATTGAACAGCCGGTTCATGCCAGTGATATTGATGGATTGAAATTTATCAGACAGCATGTCAATACACCGATCATGGCAGATGAAAGTCTATTTTCTCCACAGGATGCCTGGCGCCTGATAAAAGAAGATGCGGTGGACTTTCTGAATATTAAGCTAATGAAAACGGGCGGAATCAGAAGAGCAATGCAAATTGCCGATATGGCGGAAAGAGCGAACATCCCTTGCATGATCGGCAGTATGATGGAATCTTCTATTTCTGTACTTGCAGCCGCCCATATTGCGACAGCTCATCCAAACATTCAAAAAATCGACTTGGATGCACCGCTCTGGTTAGCTAACCAGGATTTTGATGGAATCGAATTTATCGGGGATGAGGTCCATTTAACATCCCTACCAGGCCTCGGGCTACACCGAAGATCACTTAATGTGTCTTCGTGAAAATAAAAATATGAGAGGAGTTTTATCATGAAAAAGACAAAAAGATGGGTGCTGGGTTTTATTACGGCCACGCTACTATTAACAACATTGGCATTCCAAGTATCCGCAAAAGCCCCTGAAACATTTAAACCAGGTAAGACCGCCTATGTCGATGTATCCGTATCGACCCAATGGACAACGAATGGAAGGCACCTTGTCAGAGATATTGATGCCCCTTCTTTAAGCAATCCAGTTGATCCGTGGCAATGGTCAGCCAATATGGAGGACAGCGAGGTTCGGCGCTGGCTGACAGGGAAGCTTGAAACACAAGCCGTCTATGGAACGAAAGTCACAATCTTACAAGAGGACGGTGACTGGGTGCAAGTGGCGATAGACGGTCAGCCTACTCCACGCAATCCTTTAGGTTATCCGGGCTGGATGCCAAAGGAACAATTGACATTGGAAAAGCGCTTAGACAATTTCACCAATTCTCCGTTTATGATGGTAACCAGTCCTACAGCGTGGTTATATGACGGTAAAGAGCTAAAAAATTCATTTATGGAAATTAGCTTTAATACCCGCCTGCCTGTGCTGAAAGAGCATGGGGATGTCGTCATGGTCGCAACTCCTAATGATGGAAACAAATTTATGAAGAAAGAGGATGTTGCGATTTATCAATCAGAAGCAGATATCCCAAAGGCAACACAAGAAGGTTTACTTGAAACAGCGAAGAAGTTCCTTGGTCTACGCTATTTGTGGGCCGGTGTATCCGGATTCGGGTTCGATTGCTCAGGATTCACCTACTCGATTCACAAGGCTTTTGGCATCACGCTTCCACGGGATTCTTCTCCCCAATCTCAGAGTGGTAAAGAAGTCAACAAGGATGAAATTCAACCCGGCGACCTATTATTCTTTGCAAGCAACAACGGAACTGGATCCGTTCATCACGTCTCCATGTATATCGGTGACGGTCTGATGATTCATGCTCCTAACGCATCTAAGAACGTCGAAATTATCCCTTTGAACACTCCCGGATATATTGAAGAATTCTCAGGTGCCCGTCGCTACTGGGAAGAATAATAGAGAAAACTATAGATTCTAGCTAACAAAACTCGGAAAACATTATTATAATGCGAGATTGATAAAAAGAATACAAAACCTTTTAAACTGTTTTTACGCAGAATCGCAAGCATCTTCATTCCACTGATCCTGCCCTTGTAGCATCAGATTAATAACCGGTATTACAAAAACGATTGTTCAAGCAGACTGGATTGTAGCAGATTCATAATTAGCTATTATATAAACTGTTATACAATCTGGTCTGTTTTCTTACCTTGGATTCTTAGTCGGAATAAACGCAGAAAAAAATTGGAGGATCACCTCTTATCTACTAAAGCTTACACTGCCTGGTCAACAAATTGGTTGTTTAATTTAATAAGCTATAAAAATATGATTTCAAAGGAGAAACATGATGAAAAATTGGACAAGCTGTGCACTAATTTCTGTTCTGGCTATCTCACTACTTGCACCTTCTGCTTCTTTTGCAGAATCAAATGAAAAAGCATCACCTCAAGCACACGTTGAGTATCCTGTTTTAACAAAAGCAAAAATGCCGGAGGAAGTCGGATTTTCCTCTAAAAAACTTGAAAAAGTGGATCAGTTGATTGAAAAAGAAGTGGCCGCCGGTTTTCCTGGAGCAGCCCTGATTGTCATAAAAGACGGGAAAATCGTGAAGAATGAAAGTTACGGCTATAGGCAAAAGTTTGACGGACATACACCGCTTAAGAAGTTTTTGAAAATGGAAAACGACACCCTGTTTGATCTTGCTTCAAATACTAAGATGTATGCAGTGAATTTTGCCCTCCAGAAACTTGCGAGCGAGGGAAAGCTTGATATTCATGCAAAAGTTCAGGATTACATACCTGATTTTAAAGATACAGAAGTAGACGTGATTAAAGGCAAAGATACGATGCGGATCATTGATGTACTTCATCACACTGCTGGATTTACACCAGACCCGCAATACCATAATCCCGCCGTGTCAAAAGAGCTTTATTCTCAGGATCGCGAAAAAACGATTGAAAACATTAATAACACCCCCCTAACATATGAGCCTGGGACAAAAAATGTCTACAGTGATGTTGACTATATGCTGCTTGGCACCATTGTGGAAAAAATCACTGGCCAAAAACTTGATGAATACGTTGAAAATGAATTGTACAAGCCTTTGAAGTTAAAAGATACGGTATTTAATCCGCTGCAAAAAGGCTTCAAGTCAAAAGACTTTGCGGCAACCGAGCTATTAGGTAACACACGTGATGGAGTTATTAACTTCCCGAACATCCGAACGTACACGCTTCAAGGAGAAGTGCATGATGAGAAAGCATTTTATTCAATGGAAGGTGTTTCAGGACATGCCGGCTTATTCTCGACAACTAGTGATCTCGCAGTTCTATTGCAGGTCATGCTGAACGGTGGCGGTTATGGTAATGAATCACTCTTTGATAATGAAACCATAGAAGAATTCGTTGCGCCTTCTGAGATGAACTCAACATACGGTCTCGGCTGGAGATTAAACGGCGATGACAGCATGGACTGGATGTTCAGCAAATACGCAAGCGAAAGTGCATACGGCCATACAGGCTGGACAGGAACGGTAACAATTATTGACCCTGAACAGGACTTAGGAATCGTCCTGCTCACTAATAAAAAGCATTCGCCGCTTGTGAATCCTGCTGATAACTCTAATCAATTTTTCGGTGACCTTTTCGCAACAGGAAGATACGGAAGTGTGGTAACAGCTATTTATGAAGCGTTAGAATCAAATAAATAATAAGACAAGAATCCCATTCATTACATCGGAAGGTTTTCGGAACTCTCACTCGAGAGATGATTGTTCACGGATCTCCTTGCCAACACTTCTCAAAAACATTATTAGTCGCTATCGTGGCGGTTACAATGTTAAGGATATAAAAAGCCAAATTTCTCAGCATAAGAATTGAGAAATTTGGCTTTTTATTACTCAAGAATCGCGCCCGATTACAGTATAAATTTCCTGAAAGTGAAGCTCCAACACATCAATAATTATCCATAATTCCCGTACCTAATAACCCACCAACCACCCATTCTTCAGATATCGCCCCCATTAGCAAAAGAAGCCTTTATTCATCTTTATTATCCCGTTTGAACTTTTTATTAAAAAAATAGTAAACAAGGAGTGTTATGACTACTATCATAACAAAAAAAGTAATAACTTTTACCAGTTGTTCATCCCACACCCAAAAATAAGAAATTATTAAAATACCGATAATACTAATAATTTGAAGTATGCGATAGAAAATCCTTATATCCAAAGTTCTCCTCTCCTTTGTATTTATCGTAAATACACAAAAACATATGAAGGGAACATGATAAAATGAATAGGAGATATTTAACCATCCAAGAAGTTATTTCTATGCACGACCTTTCAGGATATGGTAGTTAGGAATTAAAGGTTTACGCGAAAAAGTTCGTACCCTAAGGAGGAAAAACATATGTCGCATAATTATTTAGAGGATTCCAAGTCCTCAAGAACGTTGGGAATGAAACTTCTGCTAACTTCCGCGGGTGTCAATAACTCGACTATCCACAAAGCGCTGGTTGATATGCTGGACAAGCCGATCGCCGACTCCAACGCTCTGTGCATTCCCACCGCGATGTACGGACACCCCTGGGTCGGTCCTGGAGACAAAGCCTGGCAGTTCATCAGCGGGAATTCCGAGAATCCCATGGTCGACCTGGGCTGGAAGTCTGTCGGCGTTCTAGAGCTCACAGCGCTGCCAAGCATCGACGAAGACCGCTGGGTGCCTCTTGTCCGGGAGACGGACGTCCTTCTTGTGTCTGGAGGCGACGCGCTCTACCTGTACCACTGGATGCGGCAATCGGGGCTTGCAGACCTTTTACCATCACTGGATGCAGTCTATGTGGGAATGAGCGCAGGAAGCATGGTGATGGCCCCGAATATCGGCGAAGAATTCGTAGGCTGGCGTCCGCCCACAGGGGGAGATAAAGCACTGGGTCTGGTGGATTTTGCGTTGTTTCCTCACCTAGACCACGAGATGTTACCGGACAATACCCTGGCCAATGCAGAAAAGTGGGCCGCCGGAGTCTCAGTAGCAGGGTACGCGATTGACGATCATACTGCCATCAAAGTGACCGATGGGGCCGTTGAAGTTGTTTCCGAGGGGCAATGGAAGCTATTCACCCCTTAATACCGAGACGGTCCGCCTACTAGCTCGGTTCATTTAGGCAAGTTGCATTAATGGAGTATTGAAAAAAGCCTGATTTCGTCACTTAAATTGAGAAATTAGGCTTTTTCATTTTGAGTTTTCATTAACGTTGGAGAAGCACTGGGACGGTTCTCGTGCTTCCTTTTTGTAAAGATGAAGCAGCAGAACCGTCCCCATGCTTCAAAAAGAGATATATTTTATACTTTTTATAAAAATGAGTGATAAAATAAATGAATAGAAAAAAAGCCTCCACTGTTTAGTTGATGGTGATGCGAAATACAATTACATATAGGAGAATGAAAAATTGACCATTAGAAAGTTTGATTTTTACAACTCGTATTTAATAATTGCTACAGGTATTTTGCAATTTATAGGAACGCCAGTTTTTTTCAAAGTAATAGAAGAACCAGCTTTTTGGTTTTTTAATGGAGGAATAACCTTGGTGTTACTCGGCTACTTAAATATACTTAGAATTAAATATGGAACAAAGACTATGGAGATTTGGAAACTCAGCCTATATTCTAATATTTTTGTCCTGCTTTTTTGGCTTAGTATGGTATATTTTTTATTTTATAAATTTATTAGGTACCCCTTTGCTTTGATTCCTTTGATATTTCTAGTTGGAGCAGTTATATTTTCACAAAAGAGGTATTAGTGAAGAAGCACTGGAAGCACTGGGACGGTTCTCGTGCTTCCTTTTCGTATAGATGAAGCAGCAGAACCGTCCCCATGCTTCCATGCTTCCATGCGTCCCATTCATTTATAAGCTTTTTTAAACCCATCATAGCTGTTGATCACCGCAGTGACCAATAAGCCAACCGATACGGTCAGGTAAAGCCACTGAAAATTGAAAGAGGCGTCGAACAGTTCCTGTACCCTATCTATGAAATCTGCATTCAGCACCTCCATGTTCCTGAAAACAAACATAAAAGCTAGAACAGGAATGAACTGATATACTGCATTCACGATCGCAAGCTTCCTGGTCCAGACCCCCGCTTTCCATTTTCTAAGCAGCAGGAGAAGTTCCAAGCCAATTAGGAATACGACCAACGGCCAATACCCGATGAGCACATCCCCATCAAAGAAAGGAGTGAACATTCTTTCGTTGTCACTCTTTTCATACAATCCGACGATACTTGAAGCTTTAAAGTAACAGGTTGACCAGATGACCGTCCAAATCAGACCTCCGAAAATCTCCAGCTTGGAAATTCGTTTTTCTTTCGGGATATAGGGGATGTCTTTCAAGTCATCAGGCGTCCACTCTGTTCCTTTCATGGTGATTGGAAGCTGACTGTCCGAGGAAACGGTCCGTTCGATGATGGCAAAGGTGAGGGTCAGCCAAAAGAAGACCTGCATTCCTGTTCCTATGACTTCGACAACCCCATTTCCTGCGATGGACAGAAATATCTCAATCGGACTTGATTCCCCTGAGTAGCTCAACACAGATGATACGGCTAACACGATGAACGTAATAGCAGCAGAAATCGGAAGAATGATCTTCAAGAGCGTCATATACAGATCATAATATCTTGGCCCGATCAGGTGCATCGGCCGGTCTTGATAGTTCGAGGCAAGAACAGCAGGATTCCCGAGTGAAGTCAGTACCTCCCGTACATCATCCTCTGTATAATCCTCCGGCAGCATGTCTTCAATCGTAGAATTCAATTCAAGGGCAATATCCTCCCGATTCTTCTCCGGCAGCCTTCTCATCACTTCCTGAATATAGAGTTCAACAAGCTTCATCCTTCCTCATCCCCTTTTAATAAAATGGCCAATTCCCCAGACATCTTTTCCCATTCGGTCTGTAACTGTCCCAGGATCTCAGTGCCGTATTCGCTCAGCACATAATATCTCCTTGGCCTGCTTTCCGACCGGTCCCAGCTGCTTGTGACCAGTTCTTGCTTCTCTAAACGGCGCAGCAGTGGATAGAGTGTACTCTGCTCCATCGAAATTCCGCTTTTCTCCAGTAATTGGACAAGTGAATATCCATACTGCGGTGTCCGCAATTGACTTAATACTGCCAGGGTCAATGTCCCCCTCCGCAGTTCCGTCGTCAGAGATGTCAGCAGTGACTTATCCATATGTTCACCTCTTTGATTGAATTATACTGTGTATCGTACACTATATAGTTTATACTATGTATCATACACTATAGAGGTGCGTAATAGAACGATTTTTTTTTAAAAGTAAAGAAGGATCAAAGAACGTTGGGTTGTTCTTTGATCCTTCTTATTCCTAGCCATGGGGACAGGTACCGTGGCTCTCATACAAAACGGGGCCAGGGAACTTGTCCCTATTGCTCACAACAAATCCTTCTTCAAACCTACCTTCACCTCATCACTCGCAAAAGCAGCCTCCACACTATTCATATAAATCTCCATATAATCCTCATCACTCATCGCAAATTCATTCCAGACTAAATCACATTCCTTCGTCATCGTTGTATCCGATACCGTTCTGTTGTCTGTATTGATGGTGATTATGATCCCGTCCCTGTGAAAATCGTATAATGGGTGATCACGGAATTGGTTTACGGCTTTCGTTTGAACATTACTCGTTGGGCAGATTTCAAGCACGATCTGTTTTTCCTTTACAATCTGATATGCTTCTTCACAGTCTTTAATATACACACCGTGTCCGATTCTTTCTGCCCCCAACCATTCAACAGCCTCTAGCACATTTTTTCCGATTCCCGTTTCACCGGCGTGGATCGTGACTCTGTAGCCATATTCTCTTGCCAGTGCGACGGGTTCAATGAACTTCCCGCAGAACCCTTCCTCTTCAGAAGCACATAAATCAATCGCGACGACTCCTTTTCCAAGGAAGATCTTACCCTGTTCGACGACCTCAAAGGCACTTTCCGCCGACATCGTTCTCATACAAGACAAAATGATATTCCCTTTAATATCAAATTGTCCTTCTGCTTCTTTCATTCCCTCTATCACACTTCCAATAATTTCTTCAATAGATAATCCCTTTCGTGTATGAAGTAATGGGGCGAACCGAACCTCCATATATTTCACATTTTCTTTTGCCGCATCTTCATACAGCTCAAAGGTAATTCTCTTTAAATTTTCTTTTGACTGCATAACGGCATTAGGGATCGAGAATTTCTCTAAGTATTCATCCAATGATTCGCAGTCTAATGGGGCAATGAGCTCTTCTTTCATCTCTTCTATATCAAAGGAAGGGATATGGATGCCCTCCCTCTTTGCGATATCAATAATCGTCTCGGGTCGGACACTTCCATCCAAATGGCAGTGCAGTTCAATTTTGGGCATAATAGAATAATTCATTGTTGTACCTCCTCAATTTTTCAATAAAAAAAATCCTGATTACGAAGAAAATACAAATAAAAGTATCTTCTTCGTAATCAGGATTTATTGGTTCCTGGTAGAGACCTCCAAACCATATTATTGGAGTTATACGAATGTGTGAATCGTATTAGGTTGTTTATTACGATAATAAAATTTTTATTCGTTGTCAAGGGGAAGCGCGGGGACGGTTCTCGTGCTTCCTTTCAGGTCAGGACGCAGTTGCAGAACCGTCCCCATGATCCGCAAACCTCACCACATACCGGCAACCGTCGTCATAACTCCCATCCAATTCAATGGATCCACCACTTTGCTCGATGATTTTCTTCGCAATAGCAAGTCCCAAACCCGTTCCCCCGGTCTCACCATTCCGGGATTCATCCATCCGCACAAACGGTTCGAATATCTTGTCATGGAAGTCGGCGGGTATCCCTATTCCCCTATCCTCAATGATCATCACGGCCTGATTCTGTTTCTCCTTTAGTGAAATGAACAGATATCCATCACTGTACGCCATCCCATTATGGATAATGTTCGTAATCGCCCTCTCAAGCTTCGAAGGATCGAATTTCACCATCAGAGTTTCCTCTGTAATATCCAGATGATACTCCATCCCATTCTCTTCGAACTCTTCTACATAAGAAGACAGCATGGTACGGAGCCATTCGGCCATATCATATTCCTTAAGCGAAACCGAGTCCCTGTCTATATCCATATGCGACAGGTCGAACAGGTCATGGATGAGCCTGTTTGCTCTCTTGCTGTTGGACACGATGATATCGGTATACTTCTTCTGATCTGCTCGACTCAGATTCGTCAAGCTGGTCAACGTTTCAGCGTACCCCTGTATATTGGTCAATGGTGTTTTCAGATCGTGAGAAATATCCAGGATCAGCTGTTTCCTCAAGTTCTCGGACCTTTCCTTTAATGCGATTTCCGTGCCGATCGTCTGCGCCATTTGGTTAATGTTATTCTTCAACTGGTTCAATTCTAGATTCGCCTCGAACTCGATTTTCTCTCCATAGTTTCCTGTTGAAATCGAATCGATCCCCTTAAGAAGCTTTTGAATTGGCTGAATGAGCTGGACGGATGTTCTCTTCACATACCAATACAGGATGACGATCAAGCACACCATGAAAAAGAAGATGGTGAAGAAGAACACATCATCCATTTGGAAATAGTCATCTGCGGGAAAATAGAGTAATAGATACTCTTCACCCTGTTCAGGTATATATAAATCCGTATCATACGTATCGGTATTCTTCAGAAATTCATTCAATCCATAGTTAAACCCGATCTTGTGAGGGCTATTGAATTGATCGATCACCTTATAATCGGGACTGACGATTTCAAGGTAGGCATGATCCGGCAGTTCATTCTTCTTGAATGCCGCTTTCATCCCCAGTTTCTTCGCATCTTCATACGTCCCTTTAAGGAATTCCTGATCCAAGTCCTCATACACGGTCTCGACATACACAAAGTTTGCCACCAGGGTGAACGTCCCTACTCCGAGTAGAATGATAAACAATAAAGCATAATTTATAAAAAACTGTTTGGTGATAGATATGGGCTTTTTAAGGAGGATTGGATTAGTCTTCATGGTCCTCCATCCGATAACCGAGTCCTTTGACTGTCGTGATATAGTTCGGGGATTTAGGATCTAATTCAATTTGTTCTCTGATTCGACTGATATGAACCATGATCGTATTGCTGTCACCGATGTAGTCCGTATTCCAAACGAGCTCATACAATTGAGCCTTCGTATACAACCGGTTCACATTCTTCATGAAAATCGATACCAGCTTCGTCTCCTTCGGGGTCAATAAGAGCCGCTCCCCATCTTTGGTCACCGTTTGATTGATGGGGTGATATTCAAGGGATCCATTTCGAATGACCCCTTCTTCCTCCACCACACTATAATCCGTATACCTTCGAATTTGGGCATTCACTCTCGATACGAGCTCAACCATACTGAAGGGCTTCACCACATAGTCATCTGCCCCCAGTCCGAATCCCAGTACTTTGTCTGCATCATCCGCCCTCGCTGTCAGCAGCATGATCGGCACCTTACAGCTTTTCCGTACTTCCTTGATCACCTGAAACCCGTCTACTTTCGGCATCATCAAGTCCAGGATGAGAAGGCTCGGTCGCTTCTCCCTGCACTTACGGATCACTTCATCTCCATCATAAGTCTGCTCTACACGATACCCTTCATTCCGCAAATGAAGGCTGATCAATTGGTTAATTTCCACATCATCTTCTGCTATATAAATCAACTCTGCCATACCCTTACTCCCAGTCTTGTAAAATCAAATTTTCATCCTATTTTACCATGAAATTGGCAACGGTTTTTGAGATTTATGGTTAATTTAAGGTTGCTTTAAGGTTGGGGTTAAGGAAGTCGTGTACAATGAATTAGTTAATGGTCCTTAAAATATAAGTGGCCATTTTATAAAAAGGAGTAATTGGTGGGTAATGAACATGACAAACAAACTAAATGAGTTCATCATAAAAGGACATTTTGAAGAGGCAAAAGAAATGACGAATGAACTTTCCTATTCAGAACTTGATGGAGAACTGATGGAAATGGCCTTCAAGGATTCAAGTATAACGAATTACGCATTCATTATGAGTTTACTAGTCGAAGAGGAAAACGTTGAGTTACATGAGATGGCGTTTAGATTGATGGTGATTCCACTAAGTTACCTGGACGGTGCTTATTACGCTGCCCTTTATCATGCAAGACGATGTGTGGAATTAACAGATCAACAAGATATCAGGTACTTATCCAATCTGTTATTTTTGCATCATATCCCCGACAAAGTAGTCAGTGAAGAGGAAGCATATGATACGGCGAAAAGGATGCTGTCATTAGATGCTGATAATGTACTTGCTAAAGAATTTTTGAAGAAACGTTAATAAGTAAGGGATGAATTCCATCAAACCATTACATAAAGTATTCCATAATTGGCAGGAGAAACTCGATCAGGATGAATGGTATTTCAGCCATTCTTTTGATGAGATCATTGAAAACATGTCTTCAGAGGAAGCTTTTCAGTACACACCTATCGTCATACAGGAATTAGCGAAATGTCGGAATGCCTTCTTAATAGGAGAAATGGTCGACTTTCTTCATTCCGTCTATGAAGTGGCCAATACAACGGAGATACATCCAATCTTAATTCAGGAAAAAGACAACATTGAAGGAGTCATTCGAAAGTTTGGGGATGAGTACTCTCAGCAGGCGTTTAGTGGGTTTAAGAAATCGTTGAGATGGAATTGAAAGAGGGACGGACCTCGCTAAAGTAGGAGGTACTTCCTTAAACTATAATCATGCTGCCCCCGACAACCACGGTCGGGGGCACCCTTATCTCATTATCTTTTCATCTTAACTTCTTTTCTTATAACAAAGCTAAAGATAAAACTCGTAAGGATATAATAAATTCCTATGATCGATAATGCATCTGTTAACACGGTCCATAGATCATTTCCTTGTATCACAAATCCCCATAACAAGAAGCTCGTGATAAATAGGAGTGGGAATACAAGAAAGTATCCCAGGAAGTATAGTTTCTCTTTTGGTTTCTCCATCATCATCATCCTTATCTAGGTAATGGATTTCTTACACTATAGTATAAACGTGTCTGTTTAATATGGAATGGTCCGATTCAACCGTTTTGCTGGCCCAAGGACCGACACCTTCCAGACACTTAGCAGAATAATACGTCAAGAACGCGACCATTCCAATGGCATTTCCACCGACGCCAATCTTGATTAATAATTTCGCAGCTTCTTTATAAGCCTTTTTCTCTAAATAAGCCCATAACCCGCCTGTCATCGCCACTTCAATGATAGCCACCCCGAAATGATCCTTCAACGCACCAATCATACAGCCCTTCCACGTCTTCTTGGCGGCCAATGGCTGGATCGATTGAGCTGCCATTATCGGTCTAAGATCTTCACTACTTGCAGAGTTGATCTCTTGTTCCAGCATATCAAACTCTTTCACCTTTCCAAACTTTGCTTCTAATTTATCAAAATCAAACCCTATGACACTACCTTCTGCATCAAAGATAGCAGCTTCCTCCATCAAAAATTCAAGGTCAGCCGCCAACTCCTCCACTTCTTCTTCCGAAGTCATAGGTGCAGCACTAACAGATGGTCCAACCGTCCCAAATACTAACATCAGTGCTAATAACGATAGTAATGTGTTTCTACAAATTTGTTTCATGAGTCCCTTCTCCTCTCTATGTATGATATCTCTGAACTTTTCTCACTCTGTATAAGCTAAGCGTTGGAAGGTTCATAGATAGAGTATACATTATTTACCTAATGGGAAAGCTTAAAGGAACCTTAAATTATTTTATATGTGACCTGATATAATGAAAAATACCCTTTGTTCTCATTCTATCAATCAGACGCAAAGAAACAGCTGGCCCTCACGTCTAAGCCAGCTGTTTTTTTACTATTTATCGATCATTCAATTAGTAAATTTGTTCCTCCAGTTTTGAAGAAATGCAAGATTTCTCTAATGGATATTGAGCTAATTCTTCAAGACATTTTAAAAACGGTGCCTGACCCTCCCAACGCTAAAGCATTACCGTATTGGGGGTCAGTCACCAGTCCGTCCTTAACTTCTTTATTTCAACTTCTGAAGGGCTTCCTCCAAGCGGTCCCACGTTTCGGAGATGCCTTCTATCACACCCATGTCGGTAACGGTCTTGAGAGACTCTGCCGAATCATATTCAGCACGGTTGATCAACTTCGTCCTGCCACCCAAATCGATGAATTCCAATGTATTAGTAGTCGATGGCATGTCTTCATTCGTATTGCCTTCCGGATCTGAGAAGGAATCGACGTAGATGATCTTCTCCGGCTCGATGATCTCCTTGTAAACTCCTTTTCCCCAGGATTCCATACCGAAGTATTCTCCTTGATTTTGATCAGCGCACTTCATGCAGAAGTGCCACACACCTCCCGGCCGGAAATCCACGTTACATACGGGAAGCTCCCAGCCTCTTGGTCCCCACCACTGTTTGAGATGTTCAGAGTCTTTAAACATAGTAAACACTAGCTCACGCGGCGCATCAAAATCTCGCTCAAGCACAAGTACCCGATCATTCTCCACCCTTGAAGTCAACGTATTGCTGGTCATTTCATTTCCTCCCGAACATTAGAGTATTTTGATTCGAATCACATCATAAAACGGTATTTCGTTTTTACGGCGAAAAACTTGGACACTGCAATCAACATATACCCTATGATGAAAAATACCCAAGGATCACCCATTGCGATAGAGAATACATATCTGGAAAAGAACCTAAAAGCACGAATGGGATCAACAGCCTGTAAGAAACCAGTATCCGCTTTTACTATTCTTCAAAGATTCCTTATTTCCTTCTTTGGTTTTGAGATTCTTGATAAGATTCTGATTTTCAACAGAAGGAGGAAGCACTGGGACGGTTCTGGTGCTTCTTTTCACATTAAGAGGAAGCACCAGAACCGTCCCCATGCTTCCATCCTTCCCTTTCTCCTCCATTTTGTCACAGAATCATTCCCTCATCCGTTATATCAGTAAATAACCGAAAAGGATGATGAAGATGGTAAAATATGAAGTGGCTATTGTAGGTGGAGGAATCGCTGGATTAACGGCTGCCGTCTATGCAGCAAAAGCAGGAAAACGAACCCTTGTATTGGAACAGCAAAAGCGATTTGGAGGCAGAGCCATCACCAATAAAAAGCAGGGGCTATATTTTAACTTGGGCGGCCATGCACTGTATAAAGGGGAAGCGTATGAAGCTTTCCGCGAACTCGGGTTACGACTTGAGGGAAGCTCACCCTCTATTAACGCTCACGGGATGTGGAAAGAACAAATCGTCCCTTTACCAACGAACACCTCCTCCTTTTTTCAAACGCCGCTCCTAAGCTTTTCAGGAAAGGTCGAATTGGCAAAATGGTTCATTAAATTAGGGAAAATGGATACAAGTGCTTGGGACCAAATCAGTATCCGGGATTGGATTGAAACTCAGTTGCATGATCCCATGTTGCGCAACGTGTTCTATTCACTGCTTCGAACATCCACTTATGTTCTTGCACCTGAATTACACGCTGCTGGTCCTGCCTTAAAGCAACTGCAGCGTGCTCTTCAAGGGGTCCTGTATCTCGATAAAGGATGGGGGACACTTGTAGAAGAACTGCGTGAACTTGCTGTCCAACTGGGAGTGGAACTGGTTAGTGATCGTAAGGTGGGGGTAATCGAACATCAAGATCAAAAAGTACACTCGATTTTATGTCAAGATGGTACTAGAATAGAAGCATTGAATGTCATACTAACTACTCCACCCTCTATTTCTCACAAGCTAGTTCCTCATGCAGATCAAACCGCCCTTCACACGTGGCACAATCAATCGATTCCTGTTACGGTTGCCTGTCTGGATGTTGGTTTGCGCCAGCTGCCTAAGCCAAGACACCAATTCATCTATGGATTGGATCAGCCCATCTTCCTTACCAACCAATCACGGGAAGGTAAACCAAGGCCAGCTATCTTGAGTGATGATGGGACACAACTGATATCGCTTTTTAAATATCAAGGGCCGCAAACTGATGCAGCAAAGGATGAGGCTGAGTTGGAACAAATGTTAGATGTGGTTCAACCCGGCTGGCGGAATGAATTAGTGATAAGACAGTTCCTACCGAAAATGACGGTAGTCCACGATTTTCCTCATATGAAAAGAACGGAAGATCCTGGCCCTGCTGTCCCTGAAATTGAGGGGCTATATGTTGCTGGTGACTGGGCTTCACATGGCGAGCTTCTCGTTGATGCATCCGTAGCTAGCGCTAAGCGAGCCATTTCACATTTACTAAACACTAGAGAGGAAATCAAATGATGAGTATGGAAGGACTTTATCAAACCTATCAACCTTTGCTTTTTTCATTAGCCTACCGTATGTTAGGCAGCGTGATGGATTCAGAGGATATTGTCCAAGAAGCGTTTATAACCTTTGATCAGCTTCCCAACCGCGAACAAATTGAAAACAAAAAAGCGTATCTATGTAAGATCGTCACCAATCGCTGTCTGGATCTAATACGGTCATCCGCCAAAAAACGTGAGGTATATGTCGGACCGTGGCTTCCGGAACCATTGCTTGAAGGAGAGAATTCACGTAACGATCCTACCCATGCCTTCCTTCAACAAGAATCCATCTCTACAGCCTATTTACTATTATTACAACAGCTAAACGCGATAGAACGAGCCGTCTTTTTGCTTCGAGAAGTTTTTCAATACTCTTATGATGATATCGCTGAGATTCTTGGAAAAAGCAATGCGAACTGCCGGCAAATTTTCCACCGTGCGAAAAAAAGCATGGAGTACGACCTTAAGAAACAGCCTTCGATTTCCATAGCCGAATCTACAGTCAAAGAGTTTGTACAGTCCATCCTAAATGGAAACGTAAATCAATTATTGGACCTTGTCAGCGAAGATGTCGCTATGTACTCGGATGGCGGCGGCAAAGTAAAAGCTGCACAATTTCCTATTTTCGGTGCTAACAGAGTCGTTCAATTGCTCCAAAACCTAATGAAACTGTATGCAGGCAAGTTCACTATCAACTATACATCTGTCAACAGTCTTCCAGGACTGATATTAACAATTGATGACCACTTACAATATGTGTACTCCTTTACCTTCAGTGGCAATCAAATACAGACGATCTATACGGTTGCTAATCCGGATAAACTGCGACATTTGCAATAGATTGCAGTTCTCTTTAGAAATAGCAACGCATACAAATCCCCCTTTTAATACAATAAAAAACGGTGAAAAGCCTCAAAGCTTCTGACCGTTTTTTTCATAACAGTGTCTGACCCCCATCCGCTAAAGCTTTACCGTGCCGGGGGCGGGCACCAAACGTGTCTGTTTAGTGAGGATACAATATTTCCCTTATAGGAAACTTAAGGGAAGGTTAAGGGAAGCTTAAATTGGTTTTTTTATGTAGTCAGAGCACCCTTTGTCCTCACTCTATCAATCAAACGCAAAGAGACAGCTGGCCCTCACGTCTAAGCCAGCTGTTTTTTTACCATTTATTGATTATTCAGTTAGTAAGTTTATTCCCCCAGCCTTGAAGAAATGCAAGATTTCTCTTGAGCTAATTCTTCAAGACATTTTGATCACTTAAACACAATTTCTTAAGGGAAGAAACTGATTAATCGATGGTTCCTGTTTGTTGGATTTCCAAATTCACCTTAACAGAAACATTTACGTTTGGATAATACGTTTCCCATTGTTCTTTGTTAAATTTACGATAATGTTCCTTATATTTTACACCTAAACCTAGTGGATCAACTTTCTCCTCTTTTAGTTGCGTGATGATTTTGTCAGCCTTTTTTTCTATTTGTTGCTCTATCTCCTTTTGATACTTCTGTTTATTAAAAGACTGCCTTTTTCTCTTAGAGGATGAAAATTCTTGTAGTTTTGTTCTCATTTTAAGATTAATGGTAAACTCCGGTCTACCCTGCACAATTTTGACCTTATATTGTGGATTTGAATAAAGAGTTTCTAGAACAACTTTGTCTCCATTTTCAAATGTGAATCTTTGGAAACCGTCACTTGTGTTTTTATCAACTAATGACTTGAATATATAAATATCTTCCATTGGTATTGAAGTAATATATTTATCATAATTAAAAATGGCCATTCCTGTAATTTTAATACTGCCATTTACATTTTTTATCATAGGTAAATACGGATCCTGGCCTATTTGAAATAATTGAAATAAGAATGTTTGTAAATTGGTGGGGGGAAGCTGCCCGGATTCCATGTTTTGATCCAGCAATTCTTGAAGATAAATGGAGATATTCTCCTTTTTATATTTATTCAAGTTTAATAACTCTTTAGTATTACCATCAACAATGGCCAATTGTACCAAACTTCCGATAGATGGATCACGGTTTAGGGTATCTATAAAATCATTTATACCATTTTCTGCTAGTTCCTTCCCATATAGAGCAAACCTGAGTTGTCCGCTTACTAAGCGAATTTGTGATTCATTATTTATATTTGTCCGTATTTCTTTACTGGATTGTCCGATGGAGGATTTGATTTCAGTATTGGAAGGTTGGTCTTTCTTAATAATTGGGAATACCACGGTTCCCATTACTCCTCCTTCTTCGGCCAAGTCATAGCCGACTCCTTGTATCATACCAACCTCATTCACAATATTGGTGGGGAGTAAGGAACAACCTGATAATAGTAAAATAATGAACAATGAAATGGCAGCACGATTAACCACTTTGATTCCCCCTTTTAAGCAAAGTAAAATAAAGCAGGAGCAAAGGGATATAGATGTAAAAGATGTATAGATTCATTTGAGTGACAGAAGTATCAATTATCTCCTTGACAGTCTCGTTTGATAATTGACAAATCAATACACTTACTAGGCTTAGAATCAGTAATGCATACTTCTGTTTCATATTGAAAATTTTCTTTAACCCTCGACATGAGCACCATAACAAAAGTGAAATCAATGCCGTAACAATGACTGAATACATAGAGATATACAAGTATTCAAATCGTTCCAAATAAGAGAACTTTATTATTTTGGTAATCGAAAGCTCAGGCCAAATAGTCGTCTTTAACTGATCTTCACTATAAAATGTGAAAGAAACAATACAAGAAATGGTATAAAGTACTGTAGTAAAAAGGACACCAAGGTGTGCAAACTTTTTGGATTTATCAGGGTTTCTAATAAATGGATAGAACATTAATAACACCTCTGTACCAGCTATGGTGTACACCGAGCTCTTAATAGAGTCCAACATGTCCATTAAAGAGTGATTCATCATTGGCAGCAGGTTTGAAAACTGAGCAATTTTCAAAGGAAAAAGATACAATATCATTATCCATACTTGCGGAAATATAAAAGACAAGAAAGATAAGCCTACAACGACGCGGAATCCTCCAGAAATACAATAGTAGACTAACATTAGAATCAAGGTGGAGATAACCCAGGATGGTAACGCTGGAAACATCCACACTTGAATAATTTCGATGTATGCAAGCAGGACTGAAATGCTGGCTAAACCGTAGTAAATGATAATGAAAAAACTTAAGAATCTCCCAAGAAACTTACCGAAGGCAGCGGTATGTACGTCAATAATATCCCCATCTGCTTTTCCTAAAAGTTTAAACATAACCCAAATGAAAGCCTGGACCAAGCATCCTGCGGCTAAGACACTAATCCATGCATCATATCCTGCTTTCTCTGCAATCGTTCTTTGAAAACTTAAAATTCCAACACCGACCTGGGAATTGTAAATGATAAAGAAGACTAAATAAGGAGAAACTTGGTGCCTTAGATCTACTTTCAAAAGTAATCACCCTATAAAATTATTCATAAAAGTCATTCAATGGCTCAGGATGTTTCTTGCTGTCTACAAATTTTTTCTTTTGTTGTGGTCGTAAGGTTTTTGGATTATCTTTTTGCATGGAAAAAGGGAGTCTTATCCATAAATCTTGAAATGAAGTGATCCGTAAAGGAAACTGGCTTAAATAAGGTCGTCCAAGTGACGTCAACCTTAGCAAATGGATCAATGTAAAAATTAAGCATAGAAAGACACCTAATAAGCCCATCCAAGCAGCAAGAAAAATGACCGGAAACTTAATAAAACGGATGGTGTTACTAAACTTATACACAGGAGATGTGTATGATGCTAATGTTCCGAGTCCCACGATAATTAACAATACATTACTGGTTAACCCGGCTTCCACAACGGCTTGTCCAATGACAATCCCACCAACAACACCAAGTGATTGCCCAATTTTTAGTGGTAAACGAATCCCTGCCTCCTTTACCATTTCAATCATTAGCTCTAAAAACAGTGCCTCCATAAATGGAGGAAAGGGGACCGTTGCCCGTGACCCTACAAGGGGCTCAAGTAATCGAGCTGGAATCAGTTCGTAATGATAGGTCATGATTGCCACGTACATCGGAGTGATAAAAAATGAGATGAAAATGGCAGAAACTCGCAATAGCCGAAAAAAGTTGCTAATAATCCAAGAATAGCTATAATCTTCCATGGCTATAAAGGATTCCATTAAAGTTACTGGGAGGATAACCAGGTTTGGAGATCCGTCAACCGCAATGATTATCTTTCCTTCAGTAAGACCAGCAGCCACCCTATCTGCTCTTTCCGTTGAAATTGACTGTGGAAACAAGGAATTTGAATTGTCCTCAATCATGGATGAGACATAGGAACTGTCCTGAATATGATCATATTGTATATCATTGATCCTTTGGATTACGGTGTTTACATTTTCCTTATCAGCAATCCCATTCACATATAAGACAGCTACTTTCGTATTCGATAATTTTCCGACCTTCAATTCCTTGACGATAAGTTCTGGTATAGGCAATCTTTTGCGGATAAGATTAATATTCGTATCGATTTCCTCTATAAACCCAGCCTGCGGTCCTATTGCAGAGGATTCCAATGTCGGCATGCCGATATCGCGAAATTTACTGTTTGCAATATTCACTAATAAACAATCTTCATTATGGGGATGTATTTGAATAGCCATATATCCATTCATAATGTTCTGGATAATTTCATCTGAATCCTTAGTAAGAATACTTTTTTGAACCGGGATTTTTCTCATTAACTCTTTTAATGAAATCTGATCCTGTAAATAGGGAAGAACATCTTGATGTAAGATGTCTGAAGAACTAAGCGTACGATAATATGAAATCCAATATGGTTCTCCATCTGTTATTGATGTATGGTAATGGACAAAGTCATTTGAGTCAGAAAGAATTTCAACCCAATTTTGATTGTTGTTATCGTCACTTTTTACCTTCATAAAACCCCCCCTACATCGATTTTTCTTATTGTGTGTGAAGCTGGAGAATTTATGCAAAACTAAGTTAGTTAAAGAGCTTAGACGGGGACTTCTGTAAACCGGACTACGCTTTCCGCGGGTAGCCCGTGAGCCTCTCGAAAAAGCCTGCGGGGTCTCACATAAGCTGATTTTCCCGCAGGAGTCTTCGTCTTGCACTCCAATCAATCGCTGGAAACAGCAAAAATCAAATGATTCGAAAATAAATAATAAACCCGAACAAATCTGCCCACTAAGAAGCAGGTTTGTTCGGGTTTGACTTAGGATAAAAAACTTTTGTCCCAGCCTCATTCTAAACTATTTTGTTCGCTATTCTCCCTGGTAAGCGCTGTTTTTGGTCCGGAATTGCACTTCTGCAACGGATAGCATGAGCGGACCGCTATGTGATTCTTCGAATACAATGGTCACTTTTTTCAGCTTTGTACTTTCTTCTGTTAATTCAAATGTGACCTTTTGATCGGTGGTGAGTACTTCCTTCGTTCCGAGGTCGTACTCATTCCCTTCTTCATCTGTTCCAATTGCGCGAAGCTTTTTGATTTTCCCATTGGTGTAGAGCGGTCTGTTAAAGACTTCAAATGTTGACAGCTCCTGTGGGTCATTGAAGGTAAAGTCGACTGTCAGTGGCAGGGAAATTCCGTCTGCTTCCGTAATGCTCCACTTCAATTCGGCAAGGGATGATTCGCTGATCTCTCCGTCTATCAATCGGGGAAACGCTGCCGCTCCATCCTGCATCTTATCTGCTTCGCCTGTCACGGTCATATCCCTTGCTGTCAGGAGCAGCTCCTCTGGTTCTTCAGGCTGCTCGACTTCTCCAGGTTCTTCACCGGGCTGTAAGACATCCCCTATCTGATCAATAGTGTCAAAGTCAGTATTCACAAGCAATGATCTTGTAATCGGAACATCGAACGTCCCATCTTGCTTCGCTTTCAATTTAATGACAGCGAGGGTGGATGTACCTTCCAGTGTAGCTTGTGAGCCTTTATTGGAAAAGGCGGTCATGACCCTTTGCTTATCGTTACCGATTCCTGCTAGAATGGAATAATTCAACATTTCCTTCGTGGCGTCTGTAGGAGCAGCAACTCTATCCCCGCAGCCGTCTTCGGATTCGCAACTTGTGATGATTTCATATTTGTTCGGGTCAATTTCCATCTCAAGATTAAATGCATTGATATCCTTCATCCCTGCACCGATGACCTCCACTGTCACTTCTTCTCCTGCCTTTAGTTCTTGTTTATCGGGACGAATGCTCAACATTCCGGCCACTGGACGCCCGGTGTCCTCAAGTTTTGTCTCACCCAGCTGACCTGCTACATACATTAGATCGTATGCGTCGATCACTTCATTATAATTAATGTCTACCTTTGAAACCTGATCCCAGGATGTATCTGTACTGTCCACGCCCATATAACTCGCAAAGAACAGGAGATCCTCCTCATCGATGGCACCATTCGGGATGTTTTCGCCTACAACCATCCCTTCCGTTTTATCCTTTTTGTATGGCCTGAATTCTTGGGCGGAACCAAACCCTCCGACCGCATCCTTTATCGTCAATTTGATATAACGTGCCGTTACATCCTCATTGAATGGAATGGTCTTTATGTCTTTGCTTCTCTCAAACGTTCCATCGGTCACTATCTTCTTATATGCTTTTCCGTCAAGGCTGACTTCAAGGTCATATTTCAGGATTGTACCATTCCCTGCGTCTGGCCTTGGTACATACTCAAACTGATTTAATTGATACGCAAGCTTCATATCGATTTCAAACGTATGAGGAGGGACATTCCCAGAGAACCATTGTGTGTGCCATTGTGTACCTGCATCCCCATCCACCGCTTTCGATGCTTCACTTCCGGGTTGATGACTCGAAGCTGTGGCGGTCATGTTTTCCGGTACATTCCGGAACGGATCGAGCTTGGTTTTAATAGTGACCTCGTCACTCCATTCCGAAGCACCTTTGGAATTGACTGCCCGGATTTGATAGCTGTATTCCGTATCGAAATCCAAATCTTCATGCTCGAAATACGGCTGATTCTCTCCCTCTTTTTTCACAAACACGTTTCTATAGATCATTCCACCAATTTTAAGATCATAGGAAATATTTTCTCCTTCGACCTCATCCCAGTGAAGGGTAATGCTTTTATCCGTGATCATTTCATCATCTGCTCCAAGTCCTGCAGGTTCAGCAGGGACTTCTTCATCAATGATTTCCTTCACTTGGGTATTATCGAACCCATTCACAGTAAGTCGCACGGCTTTCTTCGTAATATCCGTCTTCCCAACCTTCACATAAAGTTTCGGTGCCGTTGTAATCTTGGTTTCGGCAAACTCGGATCCTTCCGTTGCATAGGTATTCAAGTTCGGACTTTCATTATAGAAGTACACATTTTCTGACTGATTGTATTCCTTCTCTGACCCGGCTTTCTTCAGCTTCACATTCTTGCCCCCGACTTTTACGGTGACGGATTCAGGCTGTTTGCGGGTGTTGATGAGGAATTCTGTTCCCCTATCTTTCACCATCCCATCGTAGCCCTTTCCTTTGGCTTTATGGACGGTGATTTTCGCTTTATCATTTGCAACAACGGATGTAATTTTGGTCTTTGTATTCTTTCCGGATTTATAGTCAACTGTCTTTCCGTCATCTTCATAAAGGGTAAACTCTGATTTCCCTGATGGATAGATGTCAAATATTCTATTCTCGGAACCATCTAGCTCATTAATCGAGTTATTGGCCGGAGCCATCGGGATGATCGCACCATTCTTGACGAATACAGGTGTTTTCCATAATGGAGCATCGATATGATTGACTACGGCTCCACCTTTATGTTGTTCCCCTGTAAAATAGTCAATCCAAATCTGTTCCTTATCCGGCAGGTAGATACCGTTGCGTACACCCGCCTCCTGATCCTTTTCATTGTATACAGGAGCTACCAATAAATTGGGACCCCACATATACTGATACTGTGTTTCAGTGCCATACGTAAATGGATCTTCCGGATACTCAAGCATCATCCCTCTGACCGATGGCATCGATGTCGAAGTCGATTCCTCGGCAATGGTGTAAATATACGGCATCATTTGAGACTTCAGCTTTAAATACATGCGGTTAATTGATGTGTAAGGTTCGCCATAATTCCATGGATTCTTTGATTTGCTGTAATCATTTCCTGAAGATGCCCAGCCGTCCATATCAATTTGGATAGGTGAAAAGGCTTTCCACTGAAAATCTCTTGTCTGGATGACAGGATCCCCTCCGAAAATACCGTCCATATCGGATCCGACATTCGGATTACCGGACAACCCTGCTCCGATATAAGTGGGGATATGCATGCGGATATATTCCCACTCGCCTCCATATTGGTCGCCTGACCAAAGGGTAGCGTAACGCTGGGTGCCTGCCCAGCCGTCAAGACTAATGACAAACGGACGTGCACCACCTGAATTCTCCTGCTTCTCGATTCCTTCTGCTGCCTGGCGCGTGGCGTTTAGGGCCATAGAATAGCCCTGCCCAACCCAAGCAACATCGGTTTTGATGGCTCTTACTCCTGCCTGAACTTCGCCATCAAGATCCCTTTGCAATGGACTGTCTTCAGGGAGATTCGGATCAGGGTACAGGTTACTTTGTGTCCAGAGACCGACTTCAACATTCTGATCATTTGCTTCATCCACAAAGGTATTCAGATTGTCCAAGCCATTATAGCCACATCCATATCCATCATTCGGCAAAAACCAGCCTATCGGCATATCCTTGTTCACGTACTCATTCAATGTGTCCATCCCCTTGCCAAGAAGGGTTCTCTTATCCTTATGGCCATTATGGACCCCATTAAAGCAGTCCGCATGCCCAAGGTAAAACGCATACTCCGGCATCAATGCTGCTTTTCCGGTCAGTTCGGTATATTCGTCAATGATCTCCGGGATGGAATCATCTATGAAGTAGTAGGCATCAAACCTGTTTTCCTGATGCGAGAAGGTGGCCGTTTCGGAGAAATCATAGACTCCAGGCTTAAACGTATTCCTCATCACACCGTATCCTTCTGTACTCAAGTAAAAGGGAACGGGACTTGAAGCAGAACCCGCATCCCAACCGCCGCCAATGGCAATGTTGATTTTTGTATTTTTATGAGAATAATAACCGTTCTGCTGTCCTCCTCCATAGAAATATTCTTCTCCTTTGGTGTTCAATGTCTGAACCGTTTGATCCTCTGCCAGAGTAAGTGGCTCTTTTTCGCTCCAAAGGATCTTGTTTCTTTTTTTATCCATTAGGCTCATCTTAGAGTCTGCTTTTGAAATCTTCAATTCCAATACTTTCGTCGTGATTCGATAAAAATGGGAATCTTCCTTTATTCTTATGCGTGTTGCCCCATACTCCTTGTTGTATTCCTCTTGATCTTTATCCACGATTTTGGTTTCATGATCCGGTTTATTAGGCGTCGGATATTCTGGGAATTTTCCGTCGGGATCAAGATGTAACCTGAACACATTTTCTTTTAGAAAGCTCATTTTGATTCCTTCACCGGTTGACAGTTCAATGAAGACATCACTACCTTTCTTATCTATCCCGCTTACTTTCCCGATGGAAGGACCACCGGCATCTTCACTAGCTTTCGTTATATTAGTCGGAATAAACGATAGGACCATCATGAGTGTCAATAACAGTGAGGCAAATCTTTTACGCTTATTTGCTTTTCTAAACAACATCCTGCACCTCCACAATTGTTAACTAGATTCCTTCCCAATTGACTGACCGAGATCTATTGCTGTAAGCAATGCCTTTAGATGCCTGCCCCATCACGTTTGAGGCGTCCGGACTTCTGGAAGCATTTGATGGCTTCTTTCCCTGAGGACAAGGCTCTATCCTTTAATTCATCTATGGGAACAGTGTCTTTCATGATCGCTGTTTCCAAAATCATGGATAGATTGGCTCCTCCGATGATCATAGCGTCATCCCTTTCCCTTGTAAGTGAAACAGCCGTTTTAAAAGGGGAGCCTCCAACGAGGTCACAAAGAACCAACACTCCTTCACACTCTTTCAATCTATCAAATGCCGACTTCAGCTTATCTTCCAAATCTGTCATCGAGTCTATTTCTTGGAAATCCACATACTCTATGTGCGACTGCTCCCCTGCAATCAATTTCACTGAAGAACGAAGACCAGATGCAAAGAGTCCATGACCTGATACAAGTAAACCGTTCATTATTTCTCCTCCTGTCCCCCACTTACAGAATGGTACCGAACGGGAATGGTATTTCACCAATAATGCCAATGATCACCGTAATCAAAATGAGTAGTACCGGTGACAAACCGCGTTTCAATAAATAGTACATCAATAAGGTATAGCCCAAAGGCAGAATATTAGGCATGACCTTATCCAGTAAATCTTCCTGGATCGCGATTTCTGCTTTTCCCGCATGAATGACCAGATTGGCAGATACGTTGACAAAAGAAGCGATCAGTCCGCCCACTACGGTCAATCCAACGATAGAAGCCGCATGGGAAACTTTTTTCGTATTTTCTTTTAAGGAACTAATGGCATTGGTTCCCGTTTTGTATCCATATCGCATAAGTCCGAAACGCAGGGCAAAGTGAACGATGTTGAAGATCACAAGGAACACAAGAGCCCCCATCGGATTGCCGTCTGCTCCAAGGGACGCACCGATTCCGATACAAATCGGCAGGAGAGTGAGCCAGAACAGCGCATCCCCAATTCCTCCCAACGGCCCCATCATAGCCACACGGATCGACCTGATAGTATTTCGATTCTGCTTCTTCTCTTCCATGGCAAGCACAATTCCCATAATGATATTCACCAGGAAAGGATGGGTATTGAAGAATTCCATATGGCTCTTCATCGACTTACTAAGGTCATGCTTATTCTTGTGGATCTTTTTCAACCCTGGAAGGATGGAATAAAGCCAGCCTGCTGCCTGCATCCTTTCGTAGTTGAAAGACGCCTGGAGCAACAAAGAACGCCACACCATTTTATTGAGATCTTTCTTCGTCATAACCTGCTCAACAGAATGATCTTCATAATATTCAGTATCCTCAGCGTGTACTTGATGCTGTTGATCAACAGCCGCTTGTTCAGATGCCACGACCTCTTCCCCCTCTCACAGCAGCTCCCTGGCCGCCGGATGTCTTGTAAAAGTCATACATAGCAATCGCCAGGCCAATCAGTGCGACTGCGATAATCGGCATTTCCAAATACGTGACAAGGATGAAACCTACGATGAGATAAGCTACATACTGCTTTTTCAGCATGATTTTCAAGAGCATGGCAAAACCGATTGCCGCCATCATGCCACCCGCTGTCCCAAGACCTGTGATCAGCCATTCCGGCATCGTCTCGACAACATTTCTCGCCGCTTCCGCCCCAAAATAGATAGGAAGGAAGGCAACAACAAAGTAAAAGACGAACAAGGTAAGGATCCCCATGTAGTTAATTCTGTCGATCCCTTTTGTATTGGCAGCCTCTGCATATCGGTCTGCTTTGTGCATAACAGGTGAAAACGCTGTAAACATCAAGGTGATACAAGCCTGGACGGCAACGGCAAACGGTACAGCGATTCCAATGGCCACCTGTGGATCCTGGCCTGTCAAGATAGCAAATGCCGTTCCAATTATCCCCCCTATCACCACGTTCGGTGGTTGTGCCCCTGCAAGTGGAACCATTCCTGCCCATACTAATTCAATGGCAGCACCAGTAATGACACCTGTCTTCAAATCTCCAAGAATAAGTCCAATAATGACCCCCGTTACAATGGGGCGATGGATATGAAACAAACCATTAAACAAATCAATCCCTGCGATACCTGCCCATATGGCAATCAATAATGCCTGAAGCAAGATTTCCTGGTCCAACAAGATCACACCTTCCCTTATAAAATGGTATAAATATCATCTGGCCTTTCATCAGGAACACGCCGCACTTCAAGCTTCACACCCTGTTCCTTCAATTCACGGAAAGCTTCTTTATCAGATTCATCAACAGAAACAGTAGAGAACACTTGCGTTTTGCCTTCCGAGAAATGCATATTTCCGATATTCACCTTATCGATCGGGACACCTCCTTTAACAAGACGATTTACATCCTGTGGTGTTTTGACGACTAAGAAAATATGTTGGTCATCCGATGCATCATGGATAACATCAATGGTTGTCTGAACCGAAAAAAAGCGGATCCCTATCGCTTCCGGAACGACCATCTCCATCAAATCTTGCTGCACTTCATCCTCTGCCACCTCATCATTCGCCACAACAATCAGATTCGCCCCAAGATGGTTGACCCACGTCACACCAACCTGCCCATGCACAAGACGATTGTCAATCCTGGTCAATAAAATATTCGGCATGATCTTTTCCCCCTCCATTATTAACATTGTATTTTTCAAACCCCTTTCACCAGGATAGGGTGATCAGGTGACCGTAACCTCAAAACCTACCACTTTCTGTAAACCATTCATCTCACTTGAACAGCATCCACAAATGTTCCCTTTCACTCTCTTAATCAAGGAAATTATTAGAGGATCCCTATTCAGCCCTTCTATCCCTTTCATCTTATGAAATAATATCGTTACGTTATGACATCATTACCAGTTAATTAGTGTGAAAATCCATTTCATAGTGGAATGAAATGACATAAAGATGCGGATGGGATAAAGCATAACGTGATCCCTCGTTCGTTGATGCACAAAAGCCCTTTTACACGAGCCCCGCCTTATTCATTCAAGTCAAGTCTACTTGTTGTCATCAAAAGGAATTAGGTTTAAAGATGTTACACTCAGTGGGAACTTTTTGGTTTTCTTGCCTAAGTAGAAGTTTTAGTGGTAGGGAGGTCATTACCAGTTAGTTTTGATAAAAAGAATCCATCTTTATTTCACTTGTCTTTTATCATAACTGACAACATGTATTTCACTTTGGAGTATAAATGTAATCGCATACATTGTCAATACGGAATATTGAATTTTCTAAATTATGCAATAATAAATTTCTTTTTGATAAGAGCGGTTTTTTAGTTTCGCTATTATCATTTGACATATGAATCATCTCCTTATCTATTAAAAGTATAAAAACGGTGCCTGACCCCCAACATGCTAAAGCTTTACCGTGCTGGGCATCAGGCACCAATTTAGTGTGCTAATGTATAACTATCACCATTTAGAGGTCCGTCCCTCTAATTCCCTAATCGCGCTGATCGCCCCTATTTTTGTACAAACAGTTGCCCCCACGCGATTGCTGATTGAAATGACGTTCTTTAATTCTGCGAAATCCTCCAGGAGGGCTTTCGGATCTTGATAGTGATTGAATTGATGCAGTGTCGCCCCAACAAATGCATCGCCTGCCCCCGTTGAATCAATGGAATGAACGGGAATGCTTGGGACGATACACGATTCTTCTCCATTTGAAATCAGTGTTCCATCCTTCCCAATGGTGACGGCTACGGTATTTGCTCCCAGTCTATGAAAACGTTCGACTCCATCTGATAGATGGGAGAATCCCGAAATGATCTTACATTCCTCTTCGCTTACTTTGACGAAGTCAGCTTGACTGATGCAATGCTCTGCCAATCCAATAAAGTCCCTCTCTCTCCCTTTCCATAAATCGCTTCGAAAGTTCGGATCAAAGGAGATGAATTTCCCTGCTTCTTTGACCGTTTGGATGAAGGATACATACGCGGACATGAAGGGATCTTCCAGTAAGGCAGTGGCGGATCCAAAGTGTATGATTGAAGATTCTCTCCAGCTGCTTTCATGAAGCTCTTTACTGTTCAGATGAGCGTCCGCCCCACGATTAAACACGAAATCTCTTTCCCCATCTTCTTTCAATGATACAAATGCAAGAGTTGTAGGATGATGCTGATCAAGAAGAATGGAAGATCCATCAATAGTAAGATCCTTCATTGTCTGTTTCAAGAAAAGGCCGAACGGGTCATTTCCTACCTTACTCAGAAATCTGGCGTGCCCCCCAAGGGTGGTAATGGTGGCGCACACATTGGCAGGAGCCCCTCCCGCTTGCTTTGAGAAGTGTTGTCCTTGAGCCAAGTCTGTATTGATATCGGTACAAAAGAAATCAATGAGCAGTTCACCGATGCACAAGATCGATGGTTCATTCATAATCTCAAACTCCCTTTTCCCAGATAGATGAAAGTTCCGTAACCGAGAGTACTTCAACCTGGACACCCTCTCCAAGGGCAGTGAGGGAAAGGGTGTGATTCGTTCCCTGTGGGAAAATCAGGCTGGTTAATGCTCTCCGGCCTCCCTGTGCGAATACCTCCAAGGAAGAAGCGTCCAAGAATAGCTGAAGGATAAGCTTATCTTCCATTAATTCCACAAGGCATTCGGATATTCCGGGAAACGAATCCGAAAACCCGTTTTCTCCTGAATGAGTCCGATCGACGGATAACAAGTGGGTGATTCGATCGTACCGAATACTGGTTTTCTCATCGGATGAATGGTGGATAGCCAAGCTGAATTCCTTTGCCTCATCCAACGCTACAACGAGATTCACTTCCATTAATTCATGATTCACTTCCATTAAGTATGCTTCTTCCGTTAGTACTATTGCCTTGCTGACCTTTGATTCTTTTCTGATTCTATTCATCTCGGATACAGGTTTTTGTAAAAGCTGAACTCCATCTGTAGTAGAAATCAAGGTCATTTCTCTAGGCAACGTCATGGCTCCTCTCCACGTTTCAGTCGGAACCTGGTTTGCATATCTCCAGTTGTTCATCCATCCAAGATAGATACGTCTTCCGTCCTTTTCAGGGATATCGGACCAGCTCACTCCCGCATAATTGTCCCTTCCGTGATCAAGCCAGAGGATGGTGTCCGCAGCTTGATTGTTTATAAACGTCTTGCCGTCAAAGTCCCCAACAAAGTACTGGGTCCTTGAACCTTCTTTGAAATCGGGATTGTCACCGATGCTCACGAGCATCACCCATTTCACATGATCGGGATTTCCGTCGACCATGAGTGGAAACAGATCCGGGCATTCCCATACTCCGGAATGGGCCCCTTCGTCCTGACCGAATTCACTGGCAAACTCCCAGTCGATCAAGTTAGGGGACGTATAAATGGTAATCGTCTGACCCGTCGCCAGCACCATGACCCAACGTTCAGATTCCTCATGCCAAAACACTTTGGGGTCCCGGTAATCGGTAATGTCTTCATCTGACAGGACAGGATTCCCGTCGTATTTCTTCCACGTCCTGCCATGATCATGACTATAGGCAAGACTTTGCCTCTGTCTTGGACGATCGGAATCCGGATATGAGTCCGCACTTGTATAAATGGCGACCAGCCCCCCATTTCCCTTTTCAAAGAAGCCCGATGTATTCTTCCAATCCACCACGGCGCTTCCAGAGAAAATAGCACCATGCTCGTCAGGATAAAGAGCAATCGGCAGCTCCTCCCAATGGATCAAATCACGACTAACCGCATGCCCCCAGTGCATCGGTCCCCACGTGGTTCCTTGTGGATGATATTGAAAGAATAGATGATATTCCCCTTCGAAATAGACCATCCCATTCGGATCATTCAGCCACTTTTCCTTCGGGGAAAAATGAAATTGCGGACGATAGGTTTCTGAATAAAGGCTCGTTTTTTCTTGATAATGATTCGTCATAAGAATTCTCCTTTGCATTCGAAAGGCTGCACGATCGCCTAAGCAAGGTACAGCCTGAATTTGATTATGATTGGTTACGGTCATATCCATCCTGCTTGATTTTAAGCCATTCCTGTAACCCGAGGCGATCGAGTTCTTTCAAGTAATCCGCCCATTCTTCATCAGCTTTCCCGTTGGTGATCCATTCCGCCTTTTTACGCTTCACATAAGCAAGCAAATCGGTCTCGATCTTTGAAAGCTTATCTAATTCCTCAAGGGAGAAGAATACTTTTGGATAGATGTTTTCTGCCTTCATATCCGGTACCATGACATCCTTCATGAGTCCCAGTCTCCAGGCAGCATCATCCGGTTTCGTCGTCACGGTTCCATAGTATTCGTCCAAGATTGCCAGTGGACCGCCGACGGATGTCTTTTCTCTGAGCTCAACAGGAGCCGTTCCTTCTAATGGAAGGTGTTTTAATGAATGACTGGCACTATCCATTTCGAAGATGTTTTGCTGTTTGTCATCCCCGTATGTTCCCCAGTTATTTTGAACCGATTGAAGCGGGTTATAGAATTGATCGATCCATTTCGCCGTTAATTCAAGGTTCTCGTTAGCACTCGTGATGACCATTTTATTCCGGTCAAATCCCATGCCGTTCGTTCTCGCCACATTCTTCGTTCCATCAGGTCCTTCAAGGGCAGGCATGAGGTCGTATTGATCGTTCATACCCGTGATGTTGGCTTTATCCCATGTGAAATACATGCCGTAACGTCCTTCTTTCCCTTTCGACAGGTAGGTGTTCCAGTCCTGTTCAAAAGCTTCTACGTCAATCAAATCTTCTTTATATAATTCATTCAAATAATTGATGGCATCCTTATACCCTTCGTCGGCTGCCGTCAGCTTCACTTCCCCGTCATTTGTGACGACGGTGTGATCCCAGTTCTCACCGAGTCCGAATGAACCGAACAAGAAGGACACATCTTCCCCTCCATGATTAATGATGAAGGACATCGGGATTTCATCGGCCTCTCCGTTCCCGTTTGGATCCTGAGTCTTGAATGCCCTGAGAACTTCTTTCAGTTCATCCGTCGTTTTCGGCATTTCAAGGTCCAGTTTATTCAGCCATTCGACGTTGATCCATGGGAAGTCATCGACGGAGTGGATGCTTTCCTTCCCTGATCCCAGCTCTTCAATCCAAGGGAAGGAATAAATATGTCCATCCGGTGCCGTCATCATCGAGCGATATTCAGGCGCATCTTCCAAGACCTTTTTCAGGTTGGGTATATGCTCATCGATCAGATCCTCAACAGGAACGATCGCTCCATCCTTCGCAAGCTTCAACAGCTCATAATCACTGTATCCCGCATTCATGATCGCGTCTGGAAGCTCGCCGCTCGCGACAGCCAGATTCCGTTTTTCATTGAAGGTTTCCCCCGCTGTATAATTGGTCCAGTCGATCTTCACTCCCGTTTCTTCCTGGAGCCTTTTGAAGATCAGCTTTTCATTTGGATCATCCGGAGCAAGTGGTGAGCTGGATGTCATCATCTTAAGCGTCACCTGCTCCTCTAACGGAAACTTCACATTTTCCAGTTCATAATTCTCAGAAGAAGCACTTTCACTGTTGTTGCTGCACCCGGCTGCAAGCAGCATGCCTGACATCAGAAGTACCGACATTGTCTTCGTCTTTTTCCCCATTGTTAAACCCCCATTGATAAAAATATAGATTATTTTAAAGATCCCACCATAACACCTTTTTCAAAGTATTTCTGGAAGAATGGATACATAATGATCAGCGGCAAGCTTGCTAATACGATGGATGAATACTTGATCATCTCTGAAATTCTTTGGAGTTCCGCTGCCGCCTGCTGGTCAGCGATCATTCCCGGCTGCACCTCATTCTGGATAAGGATCGATCGCAGGACGAGCTGTAACGGGTATAAATCCCGGTCTTCAAGGTAGATCATCGCATCGAAATATGAATTCCATTGTGCGATGAACGCATAGAGCGCGATGACAAAGATGATCGGCTTTGACAACGGAAACACGATATTCAAGAAAATCTTGAACTCCGATGCCCCGTCGATCCTTGCTGCTTCCTTCAATTCATTCGGAATCGATTTGAAATACGTTCTTGCCAGGATAATGAACCAAACGTTGATGGCATTGGGAAGGATGATCGCCCAAATCGTGTTTAGCATCCCTAAGTCCTTCACCACCATATACGTCGGGATTAACCCTCCGTTGAAGAACATGGTGATGAGAAAGAACACCATGATGAACTTTCGTCCGACAAGCCCTTCAGCCGAGAGGGAATAGCCGGCAAAGATGCAGACACTCACAGTGATGAGCGTAAATCCGACAGAATAGAGAATCGAGTTGATGAATCCTTTGACGATGGTACCGTCCTCGAAGATTCGTTTATATCCCTCGAGCGTCCAATCCGAACCGCTGATGAGAAATCCTTTTTTCACCAGAACATTCGGCTCAAGAACCGAGGAAAGTAGAACGTATATCAAAGGGAACAGAACAATGATTACAATTCCCCCAAGCAGGATTTTGTTAATGAAAAGAATGAGTTTGTCACTCCTGGTGTATTGGTACATCCCGTTTCCCCCTTTCTATAAAAGACCTTCGCCTTCGTTTAATTTCTTGACCACACGGTTTACGAAAACCAATAAGATGACATTGATGACAGCATTGAACAGTCCTACCGCCGTGGCGAATGAATAGTCACCTGCCTGCAGCCCTCGCTTGTATACATAGGTCGAAATGATTTCCGAGGTTGGAAGGTTCATAGACGTCTGTAACAGATAGGCTTTCTCAAATCCAATCGCCATGATGCCTCCTGCAGCCAGGATGAACAGGACCGCCATTACAGGCTTCAGCGTCGGAAGATCGATATGCCAGATGCGTTGCAGCAGGGACGCCCCATCCACGGTTGCTGCATCGTGAAGCTGGGGATCCACATTGGCGAGTGCCGCCACATAAATGATCGAGGCCCACCCCGCGCCCTGCCAAACCCCTGACCAGATATAGATGCTTCTGAAGGCATCGGGATCAGACATGAATGAAATCGGCTTATCCGTAAAAACCGACAGCATCGCATTAATCGGTCCCGTAGGTGATAGGAAGAGAAAGATCATCCCTGAGATGACGACGACTGAGATAAAATGTGGTGCATAAAGGATGAGTTGAATATTCTTCTTCACCCCTGCTTTCCGGAGCTGATTCAACATCAGCGCAAGTATGATCGGGATCGGAAACCCGATCAGAAGCTCGAAGGAACTTAATTTCAGAGTATTGACCAGAATATCCATGAAATTCGGAGACGATAAAAAGTCCGTAAAGTGCTTGAATCCCACCCATTCACTTCCATTGATCCCCCTGATGGGACTGAAATCCTTAAATGCAATGGATGCCCCATACATGGGAACATACTTGAAAATGATCGTAAGAATGATGGCTGGTGCAAGAAACAAATAGAGAATATAGTTTTTCTTCATATAATGGAGCTTGGTTTTGAGTTTCGAATTTTTCTTTGTTTCCGTTATGACTGGTGTATCTGCCTTCGCAAGTTCTTGCAATCTTTTGACCCCCTTTATAAATCACTTTGTTCAGAAACAATGACCCTGCCCATTTCGGTGAGGATGTCTGTTGAGTTCACTTTACTAGAATCCCAGAATGAAAACGTTTACTATTTTCGGATGAAACAGTTTAAATTTTTTGGAAGTTTTCTGCACAAAAAAAACCTCTGGCAGCTGCCAAAGGTTTCTAGTCCAAATCATTCAGTTCTTCATTTATCTTGTTGACTGCCTCTTCTGCAGAAGCATTGATGTCCTTCCCTCCGATTCCCACGTCTTCAAATAGCGCTTTGACTGCCTCGCTCACGACAGGATAGGCTGGGGTGATCGGTCGATTCCTTGAGTACTTTTGTGCCTGTTCCACGAAAATATTCTTCGGATACTCATTGAACTCGGGAAAGGCTTCTGCAACAGAATAACGAGCCGGAACATCCCCGGTGATCTCCACATATTTCTTTGCACCTTCAAAGCTTGTGACATATCGGATAAACTCCCATGCTTCATCGGGATAGGCAGTTTCAGACGAAATTCCGAGGGACCACCCTCCGTTTGGAACCGCCTGTTCGCTCCCTTTCGGCAGGGCGGTAATCCCGAAATCCTCACCCAGCCGGAAATCAGGGTTCATCATACTGAGACTCTCCACCATCCAGGAACCGAGGACCGTCATACCGAGCCTATCGGTCTCCAATGCTTCCTCGGGGAGTTCGACATTTGCCACCTCGTGTTTCTGATATAAATCCTTATAAAACTGGAGGGCTTTCAATGAGGCAGGGGAGTTCAAATATCCACTCGCTGTCTGATTGCCCGGATCCAGTACATCTCCTCCAAATTGCCAAAGGATAGGCATCTTGAAGTAGGATGGCGACTCCCCATCCGGAAATCCCTGGGCCGGGTCTATTCCCGTGATGTCAGGTGCTAAAGCAGAGATTTTCTTAGCTGCCTCGAGGACCTCATCCCAAGTCAACGGGTCATGTGGATTTTTGGAAGGGAGGGGAACCCCTGCTTTTTCAAACAAATGGATGTTATAAAAAAGAGCCACACTTGATTCTGCAATGGGTGATAAATAGATTTCATCCTCGTATGTGATCCCCTTCAACGTAGGGGTTGCGAGATCCTCAATATGACCATCTTGTCTCATATAATCATCCAAAGACAGCAGACCACCCGCACTTGCATAAAGGGCAAGAGTCGGCGTATCGATCGTCAAAATATCAGGTGGGTCACCTGCTGCCATCTCAGTTCTAAGCTTCAACTCATAATCCCCATAAGGGATAGGGACCATCTCCACTTCGATCGTGGGATGCTCCTTATTAAAGTCAGCCACCAGTTCTTCATACGCCTGATTCTCAAGTTCTGTCCCCTTGTTTCTCCAGAATGTCAGGTGGATCTTGGCTTGTTCATCCATCATTTCTCCGTCCTTATCTCTGCTGGTTTCCTGGAATGAGGTAAAAGTGAAGATGCTGTAGATCCCTGCTGCCAACATGAGTAGCGCAGCCAGTACATAGATGGCGGTTAATTTATACTTCATCGTGCCTCCCCCTTATCCACTGTCATGGATTTCCGGTAATCAAGTGGCTTTTGTCCAAATCGCTTCTTGAATACAGTGCTGAAATAGCCGGAATTGGAATAGCCGACAAGATGGGCAATCTCGATGATCTTTAACTGTTCATCCATCAACAGGGAACGGGCTTTGTCCATTCGAAGGTTGACGAGATAATCACTGAAATTCTGTCCTACCAGTTCTTTGAACATCTCCGATAAATAGGCCGAGTTGATATGGAATTGATCAGCAAGGGAGGTGAGTGAAATTTCATTGGTGTAATGCTTGTCCATATACCGCCTTACATTTTCCACGATGGCAATTCCATTAGAAGAATGACGGGTTTCACTCACCTTATCCGCAATCATTCTTGCTAACTCTAGCAGTTCTCCTTTGACCCGCTCCCGGGAAGTCAGTTCCCATATACCCAGTTGACAATTCCACATCTTCTTTTTCAAGTCATCGGTATACAGATCATATTTCCTTGCCATGGATCCAAGCATGAAGAGCACCCGGCTAGCAGCAAAGGAATAAGACATCACCGATTGCCGGTCGCATTCAGCAAGGGTAGTCAGTAGATGTTTCTTGAATGTCTCATAATCGCCCTGCTCCATGCTGTTTGACAACTTCCATTCCACATCGTCAGTGAATTCCACGGTCTGTTTACTCGTTGTCCCGTCAATGAATTGGGACGTGGCATCAGCGGAACTTTGACTCCAGGAGAGAAGGGAGGATATGTATCCGTTCTTTAATTGAGATAAACCCGTGACTACTTTTCCCACCCCAGTGACCGTTTCAACATTCAGATAGCTGCTGACATTCCGTTGCAATTCCTGAACAAAAGTATGGATTGAATTTCCCCCCGAGTGTTGTAGACATAAGAAATGAATCATATTCTGATAGCTCGTGTCGTAGAAGGACATGATTCCTTCATGCTCGTAGGATAATTCCCGGCACAACATCTTGAAGGGCAGAAACAAATCCCTAACCTGTTCGGGGTCACTACTTCGAATCTCTACGGTGATGAACTGGACGACCGTGTCCTCACCTGCCAGAACATCAAGCTTCAGCTGACTCAGTCTCTCCCCGGAAATATTCTTCCCTGCCCATTCATCCTTCACCAAATGAAGCAGATACTGCTCTCTCATTTCCTCGGCGTGGAATTGGTTCATTCTGACCGTTTCCATTCTTCTCTGCTTCTCCGCTTCAACCTCGCCCCTGCTCTTTCTGAGGGCAGCCGTCAATTCCTCCGGATCAACGGGCTTAAGCAGATAATCCTTCACTCCTTCGACCAAAGAGGAACGTACATACTCGAAATCCGAGTATCCCGACAGGACGATCACCTTGATATCAGGATACTTACCCGATAACGCTTTCACAAGCTGCATCCCATCCAAGACCGGCATCCTGACATCGGTCAGGACAAGATCAGGCATCACCTCTTCGATAACCTGTAACGCTTCCTTGCCATTGGAGGCTTCACCGGCAATAACAAAGCCTTCTTCTTCCCAGTCCACTTTCCACTTCAACCCTCTTCGGATTTGAATTTCATCATCGACCAGAATCACCTTCAGCATGAAGATCCCCCTCTCCACTTTTTATTCGTAAGACAATAGTTGTGCCTAGATTCTTTTCTGATGTAATGTGATAGGTAAAATTCTCTCCGTAATATAGTTTCAAACGCCCCAGGACATTTTTAAGCCCGATGCTGCGCCCTTTGCTTTCCAATACCTGCCGCGATTCATGACGACCCAGGTCACGCTTCAATTCTTCTACAATAGACTCAGGGATTCCGATTCCATTGTCCTCAATCACAATCTCAACCCAGTCATTCACTTTCTTCGTCGAAATTCGAAGAACGGCCTCCGTTTTCTCTATGAAACTATATTTAACCGAATTCTCCACGAGTGGCTGGATGACAAACTTAATGATCGGGAGCGTAGAGGCTGCAGGATCCTCCTCAATAGAAACAGAGAGCGCCTCTTCATATCGCAGCTTCAGGATTTCCATAAACCTCCGTATATAGGTCATTTCTTCCCCGAGGGTCACCATGTCCGATTCCGTATTGAGGGAATATCTCATGATTCTCCCTAAATGGATCGTGACATCAATCACCTCTTTGTTCTTCCCTTGAGCTGCGAGCCCACCGATGGTCTCCAGGGTATTATTGAGGAAATGAGGATTGATTTGCAGGAGCAGCGCCTTGTATTCCGCATCCCGTCTGCGTATATTGGCTTCATATTCCGTTTCAATCAGGGTGTCGAGGCGGTTGGTCGTCTGGCCGAACACATCCACCACATAACCAATCTCATCATTTGCTGTCTTAATGGAAGGAATCAATTGCTTCGCATTCTTAAATTCTCCCTTTTCAACAAGCTTCATGGCACCGGTCAATTTCCCTAAAGGCTTTACGATGGTAGAAGAAAGGAGATAAGACGCCATGATCGTCAATAAGAAAATCCACCCACTCGTCAAAAGGAGGTTCCTTTGAAGCTCGTTGATCTGAGAGAACAATTCTGACTTGGTAATTTCACTGACCAGCACCCATTCCCCTACCCTTGCCTTCTGATAGAAAATCATATACTCTTCCTTCTCAAAAGGGACCTCTATTAATCCGGAGCTTTTGGGCTCCATCTTAATCGTCTTTAAGCTTTCTTTTACTACCCTCTCCGGTGTATCAATGCTGCCCGTCAGCACATTTCTTCCGAGGCTGTCCAGTAGATAGACTCTTCCGTTCTCACCCAGCTTGATCTTGCTTAATGCATTCTCAAGAAGGGACGATGGAAAATTCACCTTGATCACCCCGGATAAATCAAGCGTATTGATATCAAAGAGTGGCAGAAGGTAACTGTTAACCTGTTCCGCCATCAGATCATTATGAGACCGAAGCCAACGCTGATCGTCTTTATAGAATTCATCGAACCAATTTGTTTTCTCTAGAGGAGGAAGATTCCCGGCGGTCCCAGTCCCATCGCTCAGGTAAACGGATACGGACATCGACTTGGAATTGTTGATCATCATTGAAGATAACTCCGCCTTTAACTGGTTCTTCATCAGAAGACGTTCGGCATCTGTTACCTCCCTGTCATCCTCCTCTGACTTGATCCATTCCTGAGTCGTAGGGTTCACCAGTACCTGTTTTCCTAAATCCTCTGCCTGTGACGTGATTGAATCAATATACAGCGAATACTGCTCCATCATTTCAATCGTCGAACTCGTCGTACGCTCTTCCATTATGGACGTAAACCAGTTGGGAATGAGAATCGAAAGAACTAGAAAAGGAAAGGTCAGTAGCAAGGTGAAAATCATAAATAATCGGTTGCGAAGTGAGAAAAACATAGTGCCTCCATGGTCGATGCTTATTATTTGAAAAGTAAAACTATTATTCTTTTAAATCTACCATAGAATGAGGGTGGGAAAAAGACAGAGAGATATGGGGAGGTTGGAATATGATTATAGATATTTAGAGGGTGCCCGCTTTTTTCAAAGACACCTAAATCGTTAAAAGTGAAATAGGGGTGAGTATCTTAAATGTTAAATGTTAATAAAAGGTTTGATAGATTTTGCCTACTGGCATTCTATCAAACCTTTTTTAGTTTAATCGAATATTATCTTACATATTTCTACACACGTCCCAAAACTATTACATTGTAATGAACCTTAAAATGGCCCCCAGTTCATCAAAACCCCTATTGTAAGAAAGATTCCAGATCAACAATAAAGGCATCTACGGCTATATTCAGGTACCATCAGAAACCGGGATAGGTGCAGAGATAAGCAGAGCTGCCCTTCAAGAAAGACTGATCCGCTCTGAATCTGTAGTCAGTGATTATTCGGTGCATCCGATACCAAGCTAGAATGTAAAGGGAATAAGGACGAGGCTGGGAAAAAGTGCTTAGTCTAAGTAAAACCCGAACAAATCTGCTTGCTAGTAAGCAGATTTGTTCGGGTTTATTATTTATTTTCGGTACATTTGATTTTAGCTGTTTCCAGCGGTTGATTGGAGTGCAAGACGAAGACTCCTGCGGGAAAAGTAGCTTATGTGAGACCCCGCAGGCTTGCCGAGGAGGCTCACGGGCTACCCGCGGAAAGCGTAGTCTTGCACGGAAATCATTAGCGGTATGAAGAACCTACACTTCTATTGTTCGCCTTTATTTCTTCGTAGTTTTTTAGTTTTGTCCCAGCCTCGTCCTTGGTTTCTAAAATCAACAAAGATTCTTAAAGGTGGTTTAATCACCATTTTTAGCACTAATGAATAACGTGGCTTTGACGAGGAGCTTATTACTCCATAGAGACAGTACTCTGTCTCAGGAAATAAAGCCGGGGAGGCGGACAAGACCCCTGCCCTACCCCTGCTTACCAATTGCACCCTGCTCCTCGTTTAAAAACATCACACCGATCAAGCCAACCATTGAGAATATCATCGGGGTGAAGAAACCGTAGAAGTATCCATCACTGATACTGCCCGATGACGACTGAACACTTTCCAATATGGAGCCAAAAACGCCGGGCAGTAATACGGCACTTAGAAATCCACCCGTATTCGCAAACCCTGAAACGCTGCCGGATTCCGTTACAGGAAAAGATTTACGAACTGCGGCAAATGTCAATGAATTTGCCCCGAATCCAAATCCTATGATAAAGAATAGGATTATCACCAGGAAAAGTGGCGGTTGCCCTTTAAATAATAAAAAGGCAGTCCAACACATTAAAACCGTGATATGAAAAACAACATAGGGCCGTTTAATTTTTCCTAAATAGCTTGAAACCCATCCTATAAGCGGTGCTCCAACTAGTGCTCCAATTAGGCTGATCATAATGACCTGGCTTGCTTCTATACGTGTCATTCCATATACATCCATTGCATAGGGAACCGCCCATGAACCGATAAACCCTATATATCCTCCTACAATCCCAAAGTGACACAAGAATAATGCCCAGGCCTGTCGATTTAAGAAAATTCTTCGCAGTAACACTGGTATTTTTTCATGTTGTAATGTACTTTTCACAAGTAACGGCTGTTTTGGTTTTTTGACAAGTATCAAAAAAAGAAAAAAACTCCATACACACAAAAGAATCCCCGTTGATAGAAATGATCCCCTCCATCCAAACGAGACGATCACTGCAGAGAAAGGAACGGTCGCCAATAGGAAGCCCAGGCTTCCTGTCATCCCGGCCAAACCAATTAATCGTGGGAATTCCCCCTTGCCAAACCACAGACTCAGTATTAACACCATACTTACCCAGATGGTCGCATCCCCGATTCCCGTTAGGATTCGGGCAAAAAATAGGATAAAGGCATGTGTGCCCAAACTATAAAGGATTGTACCTATACCAGTAAGTGCCGCACCGGAAATAAGAAAAAGATTCGGTCCATATCGATCAACCAAAATACCCATTGGAATTTGTAAGCCAGTGTATACAAAAAACTGAATACTTGCCACCAATCCGATCGTGGAAGCCCTCACACTAAAATCAGCCATTAATTTGTCTGTAATCAAACCCGGAGCCGTCCGTTGACTCGATATGATTAAGTAAGTAAACAATACGGAAGCAAAGATAACCCATCTGAATCTGTTAGTGTGTATGTCCATTGCAATCTACCCCTGTTTGCTTTTATTCCTATATATATGGAGGACTTTATAATGTAGTAACATAATTTACTAAGAGTTCTTTGGCTGAAGATTTGAAACCTGCCCTTATTAGTAACATGTAAAAACGAAGTACGGGGTCGGTTCTCCTGCTTCCGTCTATATCTGGACTCAGGTACCTGTCCCCTCCGCTTGCCAGTTCACACAATATCAAGGTAGTATCATTGATTCACTTCAACTATAATAGTAGGAAGGAGGTGAGATAAATGGACAAGCAAATCGTGAACATGTTATCTGATATTCAACAGAACATGAAGGCATTCGACCGTAACCTGAAGAAATTTGATCGTAACCTGAAGGAATTCGGAAGTGATTTAAAAGAGATAAAGGAAACGGTTAATAGAATCGAAGCATCTCAAACAAAAGATGTCATTGATATGTTAAAAATAGGCAACCAACGTTCTGAAACGGACTTTCATTATCTGAATACAAGAATCACAGATATTGATAAACGGATTTTCACCCTTGAGAATCGATCTGAAGGTTAATTGTCATTCCTCGATACAAAGTTATGACGATTACCTTTTACTACTCTTCGTTTCCTCTCACCATGATCCACACTCCATTTCTTCGATTTTTCTTTTGTTAGACTTTCCAGTAAACCCAAAAACGGTGCCTGACCTTCTAGGGGTCAGGCACCATTTCTTAAAAATACACAACGCAACAGAACCGTCCCCATGCTTCCTCTCACCTTGGCAGATGAAAAAACGAGCTCATTTCACTATAATTTCCCGCAAGTCTCCCGAGTGGTTGAAGTCGATCCAAGTTGATTTTGTAGTTTCCTAGATAGTAATCATCTTCTATATGGTAACGGACCATTCTACCGATAATTAAGTGGTCACTTCCAAGTGCAAGGATTTGTTCGAGCTTACATTCCATTTGAATCGGTGCTTCTTTTACTCGTTTTGGTTGGACGATGACACTGTCAATGGGTGTGACTCCTGCCGCTTCAAACTCATTGACGCTGCTGGGAAGGTTTTCTGCACTTTTTTGCATTTCGTTTCCAAGGAATGTGGGAACGACATTGATGACGAATTCTTTTTGTCCTCGAATATTGACGAGCGTATCCTTTTCGGTTCCCTCCCTCTCTCCAACACCTGGCCCAACGGAAATTGAGAGCATAGGAGGATTTCTAGAGGCAACCGAAAAAAAGCTGAATGGTGCCAAATTTAGTTCACCCGATTTGGATATGGTTGAAACCCATGCGATGGGTCTTGGGACAACGGATCCACTTAGTAGCTTATATACTTGTTTCTCTTCTAACTCAGCAGGATTAAATTCCACTATTCCCTTCTCCTTTCATTTGTAACTCGCACCTCTAGTAGGCCATCCTTGTTTTCATTTCTTTTAATAATAGTAGTAACAATGCAAACACAATGATCATCACGCCTACAATCATGAACCATCCAGCTGTAAAACTTCCGAAGAAATCGACGATAAAACCAAAAAGCGGTGGTAATGTGATCACTCCTAAGGAGCCAAGGGTGATACTAAAACCACTGGATAGTCCAGAGAACTTAGTGTCCACAACCTCACTGGCCACATTCATCCAGATTGCATTAAAACCGGATATGGCAAACCCAAACACCATCGTGACAGGGATCATCACCTCAAATGCCGTAAAGGGAGGCAGGAATGCCAGGGTCATGCTTGAGATCCCGGCTATTCCCGAAATAACCATCAGGATGATGACACGTTTCCCTTTAAATAACCTATCACTGATGACTCCCCAGACGATTCTGCCGATGGATCCACATACTTCTGAAATGACTAGAAGTACACCTGACAAAAAGAGGGAGATATGCAAGTATTCATAGCAATAGATGACAATATAAGTGACCAGGCATAATTGGGAACCACTCAATCCCATCGCACTAATGCTGACTAGCATCAACGGTTTATTCTTCATCATGTTTTGCATGGAATGGAGAAATGAGGAGCGGTTCTCATTTATTCGATTAGTAGATTCTTTAATTGAATCATGATAAAGGGTAAAAGAGACGACTCCCCCAATGATCAACAGAAGACAGGCAACCGCGACCACATGCCTCCACCCATACATGGCGGAAAGCGGAAGCAGGACCAGTCCTGCAAGAGCTGAGCCTGTCGTGATGCCCGTCTGCTTAATCCCCATGGCAAATCCACGTTGAGTCTGTTGGAACCAGTGAATGATTCCCTTGTTTGTAACAGGATGCATCGCCCCATACCCCAATCCGCCAATGACGACAAGGAGGAGGACGAACCCAAATTGATGGGAAAATGTCATGAGGATGAAGCTGCTGCCTACGCATAAAGAAATAAGAAGGAGTAAGGTTTTAGAACCGGTTTGATCGACGACGAATCCGACTGGAATGGAAGCAAGTGCCTGCCCCAAAAAAAGGGCGGCAGGCAACATGCCAATTTGGGACTTACTTAACTCCAGATCTTCCCCGATTAATACACCCAACGGCCCCACACTTCGACCAATAAAAGCCACTAATAATTGGGCAAGGAGGAGACAGGCAAGCATTTTCCAAGGTTCCTGAAAGACCGTCCTTTTCATTTGTGGATGAGATGCATTCATTGGTCAGTTATGCTTTCACATTGAATGACAAAGGTTCATCCTCAACAACCATGCGCTTTTTCGAAACGGGAACGAGAAGAGATCCTGCCACACAAATCAGGAAGTTCAAGGATAGCCCTATGACTCCCCCATGAATTCCATACACTGTTTTATGCCCAGTGAAGGTTAATAACCCTGCAAGCACGGCTCCAATCAACATCCCCCAAAACACCGATCGTTTCTCCAATCGTTTCCAATAAAGTCCAAGAACAAACGCAGGGAATACTTGGACCAATAGCTCAAATTTCAAGACAAAGATTTCATATAACGTCCCTGGTGGATTCCATGCGATCCATAGAAGCAGAAATACGGCGATGATTCCGCCCACTTTTCCGACCATTACCTTTCTATGTTCTGAGGCACCAGGACTGATAAACTTTCCATACACATCATTAGACAGCATAGAAGAGAAACTTAATAATACGGAATCGGCAGTAGAAACAATGGCTGCGACAATCCCACCGAAGAAAATAATCATTACCCAATAGAAGAATGGATTAATCGCAGCAATATCATTAGCCATCAACCCCACAATTTGTTCAGAACCCCCTGTATCTAAACCAGGATAAAGCATGATTCCTATAATACCGATGACGAATACCAAACCTGTCGTAATAGGCGGCATCCATGCCATCCGTGAAAAGGACTTCTTCAATGTCTTCTCACTCTGGGCAGAGTAAATCCTCTGAACGGCATGTGGATAAATACTTGCACCTAACCCGACAAGCAGGAGCATACTGAACCAGTTAATGGAAACATCCGTTGAAGGAACCGCGGTTTTAACAGGTTCCATCTCATTGATGTAGCGAGTCACATCTCCAAAGTTCCCTCCAACGAGGTACAATCCCCCGATTAGGAACACAATGATCCCCACCATCAGGATCAGGCCTTGCATGACGTCTGTAAAGGCAACCGCTTTCATTCCTCCCATCCACTCATACGCAAGCATCACGAAAATAAATACGAGTACCGCAATCTGATAAGGAATCGTTCCCCCTGTCATACCGGATACAGCCTGACCGATGGCGACCAGTTGTTCTAACAAATAGTTACCAAGTCCCCATAGCATGAGGAAAATGCTAAGAAGTGTGACCGCCTTCGAGTTAAATCGGTGTTGAATCCAATCTGTCGGTGTGACAAAGTTCTTTCGTTTGGCGATGACATAGAGCCTGGGGGCGAATAATAGATAAACACCGATGATGATGGTCATGAATGAAATCGACTGAAGCCAGGAAAATCCTGTTCGATAGGCAGACGGAGCATACCCTACAATGGTATTGCCACTATACTGAGTGGCATAAAGGGTAAAGAACAAAGCAATAAACCCTAAATTTCTCCCGGCTAAGTAATATCCGGACAAACTTTGATGTAAGTCCTTTTCCCCTCTCCCAGAAAAATACCCAATAACCAGCATGATAATGGCAAATGCCGACAGGATGATAATGCCATCCAATCCTGCAAACGTTAGATTCATATTCTACTCTCCCCTTTTCATCTGCTCTTCTTCATCCTCAACAATGTTCCATTGACTCACACATAACCAGCTCAAGTAACCGCACAGCACGATGGAAAAAATAGTAGAAATAAAAGCCCATAACGGAAATCCAAGAATGATGGGTTCAACGGCACCAGATGGAAAATACCAAGGGACAATCGCAAGAACAAGCAATATTAAACCTACCCAGATCCACACCTTCCGGATCGGTTCCTTGATTTGATTCGGTTTCATGATTTTCCTCCTATCACTTTTTTCAATTTAATCACTTTTTCCAGACTAAGATTTCAGTCGAAAATGTATGCTGTGATTTTTTTCAAAGGAGTCAATGATCTCTTGGTATGCCAGAGTAGAATCGATTTCATCCAGTCCCTTTAGGAGCAGTTCCTTACGGTAAGGTTCAACAGAGAAAATACTGTTGAAGCCACTGTCATCTGAAACGGTTTGATTGACAAGGTCAACTGTCAACTTGTAACCCGGTATGTCCTCCGAATGTCGGAATAGATTCTCGACCTCCCCTCCTTCCAGTACAATCGGCAGCAGACCATTTTTAAACGCATTGTTATAGAAAATGTCTGCAAAAGACGGAGCGATAATCACTCGTATTCCGAAATCAGTGAGTGCCCACGGAGCATGTTCTCTTGAAGAGCCGCAGCCAAAATTCTTTCTGGTTAATAAGATTGTCGCATCCCGGTACATGTCCTGATTCAGAACGAACTCCTGAACCTCTTTTCCATTTTCATACCGCCAATCATAAAAAAGAAATTCTCCAAATCCTGTTCGTTCTATTCGTTTCAGAAACTGTTTGGGAAGGATGGCATCTGTATCCACATTGATCGCATCCAGAGGGACAACTTTTCCCGTCATTTCAGTAAAGGCTTTCATCATGGCTTCACCTGCTCTTTTGATTGTGATTTCCACGCTCGCACATCGGTAAAATGCCCCTTGATGGCAGCAGCTGCGGCCATTTCAGGGCTCACTAAATGAGTCCTGGCATTTCTACCCTGTCTCCCTTCAAAATTCCGGTTAGACGTCGAGGCACATCGTTCACCTGGGAGAACAATATCATCGTTCATCCCAAGACACATACTGCAGCCTGATTCACGCCATTGAAAGCCGGCTTGAATAAAGATGGAATCAAGGCCCTCCTGTTCTGCTTGTCGCTTCACCTGTTGAGATCCTGGGACCACTAATGCGGTCACAGAGTGGGCTACTTTATATCCCTTTACAATGCGGGCAGCTTTTCGGAGATCTTCTATACGACTATTGGTACACGAACCGATAAACACTTTATTGATTGAAATGGAGCTAATCGGCACCCCGGGACTCACCCCCATATATTTCATGGCTTTTTCTGAAGATTTTCGTTGCTCTGCAGGTACCTGTTCCAACATAGGAATGTGGCTGTTGATACCGGTAACCTGGCCGGGGTTGGTACCCCATGTCACCTGAGGTACGACCTCTGAAGCATCCATTTCAATCGACAAGTCAAAAACAGCATCCGGATCTGTATAAAGATCCTTCCATTCCGTAAGAGCCTCTTCCCACTCACCGTCAGTCGGGGTATATTTCTTTCCTTTTAGATAATCAAACGTTTTTTGATCCGGTTGGATGAGTCCTGCTCTCCCTCCCATTTCAATGGACATATTACAAACAGTCATTCTTTCTTCCATCGAAAGACTGCGAATCGCTTCTCCTCGGTATTCAATCACATACCCTGTGGCGAAATCGTGACCGAATTTCCCTATAATAGTGAGAATAAGGTCTTTGGCGGTCGTTCCACTCGGCAAGGAACCGCTTACATTAATTTCAAGCGTCTTGGATTTATACTGCTTTAACGTCTGAGTAGCCAACACATGCTCGACCTCACTTGTTCCAATTCCGAAGGCCAACGCCCCAAAAGCACCGTGAGTGGACGTATGACTATCTCCACACACAATCGTTTGACCGGGCTGGGTCAGTCCAAGCTCTGGTGCGATAACATGAACAATCCCCTGGAATTCACTTTGCAAATCGAAAAGCTTAATCCCAAATTGTTTACAATTATTCACTAAAGCCTCTACCTGTTTTTTCGCCAGTTTGTCTTGAAAGGGGGCGGAGCGATTTGTCGTCGGTATCGCATGATCCATCGTCGCAAGTGTTAAATCCGGTCTCCGCACAGATCGGTTCTTCAACCTTAATCCTTCGAAAGCTTGGGGAGAAGTCACCTCATTCAATAAATGAAAGTCGATGTACAAGAGGCATGGGAAACCCCGTTCTTCCTTCACGACATGCTTATTCCAAACCTTTTCATATAACGTTTTAGCCACCTTTCTACCCCCTATACGATATTCTCATTCTCTAACTCTCTTAAATGTTCTTCCTCCAATCCTAATAACTGAATATAGATTTCTTCATTGTGCTTACCCATCCTTTCTGCACCCGGCTCCTTCACCTTACCTGGAGTACGGCTCAGTTTTGGTACAATGCCTGGCATCGGAAATTCACCAAGCTCCGGGTGATCCACATTGATGATCATTTCTCTTTCTTTATAGTGAGGGTCTTCCAATATTTCCTTGGCTGTGTAGATCAAGCCTGATGGCACCCCCTTCTCTTCCAATATCTGAAGGGCATCCTGTGCTTTCAGGGATTTGGTCCATTCTTCGATTAAAGAATCAAGGAGTTTCATGTTCTCACCCCTTGCATGATGAGTTGCAAACTTCGGATCCTCACTCAATTCAGGTTGACCCATCGCCTCACATAAGCGTTTAAACACTCCATCGGCGTTGGCTCCAATGACGATGTATGTTTTATCCAATGTGAAATAAATATTAGACGGAGCGACACCTGGCAAAATATTTCCCATCCTCTCCCGGATATAACCTGCCAGCAAGTAATCAGGGATCAAGCTTTCCATAATGGAAAAGACTGATTCATAAAGAGCCGTATCTACCACCTGACCCTTCCCAGATTTCGTTCTTTCATGGACAGCCACTAGGCATCCGATAGTGGCAAACAAAGCAGTAAGCGTATCCCCGACCGAGACCCCGATTCTAGATGGCGGACGGTCTTTGAAACCTGTTACATTCCGTAAGCCTCCCATCGCTTCCCCTACACTTCCGAACCCTGCCCGGTCCTTGTAAGGGCCGGTCTGTCCAAATCCCGAAGTCCGAACCATGATCAATTTAGGATTGATTTCAGATAAGATTTCATAAGAAAGATTCCATTTTTCCATCGTTCCCGGTCTGAAATTCTCTATCACGATGTCTGCCTGTTTGACCAACTCCTTCAGCAGATTCTGACCCTTCTCTTCTCTTAGATTTAAGGTCACAGATTTTTTATTCCTGGACTGGATCGGCCACCAGAGACCTACTCCATCTTTTGATTTCCCCCAATTCCTCATCGGATCGGCTTTCCCGGGTGGTTCCACTTTAATGACTTCAGCTCCAAAGTCAGCAAGCAACCTTCCACTGAAAGGTCCTGCCAGCAATGTTCCAAGTTCGATGACTCGCAAACCTTCTAAGGGTAGCGTATGTTCTGTCAATTCCATCCCCCCCTGTTTGAATTTTCTTAATCTTGTATACAAATTTAAACTCTTGTATACAATAAGTCAATATAATATTAAAAAAACGATAAAAAAACGCTTTCAAAGGGAAAATATTGTATTTATTTTTAAGTTTGTATACAATAAGTGTGAGGTGTTGTTATGGATGCATACGAATACATCAAAGGAGCCATTATCGATGGGAAATTTGAACCTGGTATGAGATTAGGGGAAGAATTTCTCGCAAAGGAATTAAGCTTGAGCAGAACCCCCATACGGGAAGCCATTAAGCATCTGGAGGCAGATGGTCTGGTCGTACCGTTAAAACGGGGAGTCAGTGTAAGGAACTTCACAACAGAAGACATCCGGCAAATTTATGATCTGCGTACCATTCTGGAGGGGTATGCAGCCAGTCAAGCAGCCATCTACAGAACGGAAGCAGACATAGAACAAATGGAAGCAGCGAACATCGTCTATGAACAAGTCATTGATGAACACGTGCAGTCAGATATGGATAGTATTAAAGAAATCGTAGCCGTCAATCAACGATTCCACGAAGTCATCATCCAAGCAGCGAACAATGCTCATATCCATTTTCATCTATCAAAAGTTGTAGTTGTTCCGATTGTGTACAGATCATTTTATTGGTATAACGACTACCAGCTTAAGCAATCATTAGAGGTTCACAAAACGATTCTGCAAGCCATCAGAAACAAGGAACCAGAGCGGGCGAAAATCGCTATGCACGAACATATCTATCAAGGTCGTGACCATGTGTTAAAGCATTTGGAAAACATTAAAAATAGTTGAAATAAGAGGAGGAAGAGAAATGATTGAGATTTGTGAGGTTGGTCCACGGGATGGTCTGCAAAATGAGTGTAAACTGGTTTCAACACAAGACAAAGTAGAGCTGATTAATCGATTGATTGAAGCAGGAATAACATACATTGAAGCCGTTTCATTTGTGAACCCTAAAGTCGTTCCCCAAATGGCTGACGCAGAAGAAGTTCTCCTCCAACTCCCGAAGGATAAGGGTATTCGATATGGCGGCCTGGTGCTCAGTCGATCAGGTCTCAATCGGGCTCTTCAAACAGATATCGATTATTTACACGTTGTCACCACAACAAGCGACACATTCAATCTGCGCAATGCGAAACGAACGGTTGACCAGGCTGTCACTGAACTAACAGACGTCATCAAAGAAGGAGTCCAAGCAGATAAAAAGACAGCCGGTGTCCTGGGAACTGTATTCGGCTGTCCATTCGAAGGAGAAGTCCCTCTCGATAAAGTACTATTCGTAGCAGAAGAATTCTTAAAAGCTGGTTGTACAGAGCTTACTCTAGCAGATACAACGGGCATGGCAAACCCTAACCAGGTAAAGACTGTGGTTCAGGCATGCAAAGATAGATTTGGTCACGATCTATCCCTAGGTCTTCACTTTCATAATACGCGGGGACTCGGATTAGCCAATACGCTTGCAGGCTATCAAGCTGGCATTCGACGATTTGACTCTTCCATTGCCGGAATGGGTGGATGCCCATTCGCACCTAAAGCAGTCGGGAATGTGTGTACGGAAGATATGGTCAATATGTTTCATGGCATGAGCATCCAAACCAATACCGACCTCCCAAAACTTCTCCAAACATCCAACTGGCTAGAAAACATCATGGGCCGCCCACTCGACGGCATGCTAATGAAAGCAGGAATCTCGTAGAAGCAAGGGTATAGAAGCAAGGGGACGGTTCTCGTGCTTCCTTTTCGTCAAGAAGAAGCAGCAGAACCGTCCCCATGCTTCCCTATGCTTCCACATATAAGATAAGCAGTTTTTTGAAGTTAATAATCAACTTCAAAAAACTGCTTTGTTATTTTTACATCTACAAGTTTCTAATAGAATTTAGAAACGTTTTTTTAATGATTCTAAACCATCCTTAAAGATGCCGTAAAAGAGATCGATTGCTTCCTTTTCACTAACATCCACAGGTGTAAATCTTCCGGACCATTCTACCAACGATGATTCACCATCAGTATCTTCTTTAACGTGAAGAGTAGCCAAATAATCAGTAATCGGAAATGGTGCTTTAATAATTGAATAGGAATAGTAACGCTCCTTATTATTAAATTCTTCCAATCGCTCTACAATCGCTTCTCCATCCGGATTAGCCAACCGACGTATGCGCCCACCTTCGCTAACTTCACTATTAGGAATATAAGGTAACCAGTCTGGAAGCGAGTCAAAACCTCCCATTAGTTGCCAAACTTGATCGGGTGAAGCTGGGATTTTAACGGATGCAGTTGTATGTGCCACGTTTATAACTCTCCTTTTTTGATAGTAGTTGGTAGTGGTGCATGAGGTGCTACCAGGTGTTGTTCTTGCATTTCTTCCCAGAACGATGCTGGGATCACAGTGTTAAGCGCAGCTTTATCTTCTGCTATACGTTCTGGGCGACTAGCGCCGGGAATAACAGAAGTAACAGCCGGGTTAGCAAGTGAAAATTGTAAAGCAGCAGCTTTAATGCTGATTTCGTAACGGTCTGTAATACTTTTGATTTTCTCTACTTTTGAAATGATTTCAGATGAAGCTTTTTGATATTCAAAGTGGGTACCTCCAGCAAGAACCCCTGAACTGTAAGGACCACCAACCACAATGTCCATACCCTGTTTTTGAGCTGCAGGCATAACTCGTTGTAAAGCACGCTCGTGGTCTAATAATGTGTAACGACCAGCTAACAAGGATATATCTGGCTTCGCTTCTTCTAAATCAAGCATAAGCTCAATGGGTTCTACACGGTTTACTCCGAGTCCCCATCCTTCAATGACTCCTTCTTCACGCATTTGTGTTAGCACGCGGAATGCCCCTTTACGGGCAATTTCGAATTGAGAAAGCCAATTATCACCATAAAAATCTTGTGCAATGTCGTGGATGTAAACAAAGTCTAAACGATCTGTTCTCAAACGCTTCAAGCTTTGCTCGATAGAGCGTCTAGTTCCATCTGCACTATAATCATTGATGATCTTATTCTGACGACCAAATTCGAAAAGTCCACCTTTCTCACCTAAATCACGTGCAGAAGTGTCTTCTAGTTCATCTGAAATGACACGTCCTACTTTCGTGCTTAAAAAGTAATCATCACGATTTCTGTTGGACAGAGCTTCCCCTAATCGCATTTCTGCTAAGCCAGCACCGTAAAATGGAGCTGAGTCGAAATAACGAATACCGCTTTCCCAAGCAGCATTCACTGTTGCAAAAGCTTCTTCCTCCGGTATATCACGGAACATATTACCTAGCGGTGCAGTTCCAAAACCAAGTTTATCTTGATATCTATCTTTCATTACTGTAACCTCCTGGAAATTAGTTTGTCATTTGAATGGATAAGGCATTCGCTACCTCTAACTAAACTGACCAATGCCTCGTCATCGCCTGACATATGTAATCATGAACCAGAATGAAAGAAAAGAATAGTACGTACTTTAAAGTAATGTAGGCACTAATAAGTAATCTATGGAAATATGTTCACTCCCAATTTATATATAATGAAAATCAACCCAATTTTTATAAAACCTATTGAAAGCTAATTTAGCTGAATTCCCAAAGCTGCACAAGAAAAATACCAAGTATTCTACTCTATAGGTAACTTTATTAACTAAACGAGAATCCAGTTATAGATAATGGATAGAATTAATGCTTCACCAAGATCACCGCATCCCCATCCTTACGCCTGGATCGGTCGCAACCCAACCACCCTACACACCTTCAAACTCTCACTCTGAAACTACACTTTTCCCCTTTGCATACTCCGTCATCAACAACCCAATTTGAGCTGCCTCACAACGAAGCAACAGAACCGTCCCCATGCTTCCCAACAAAAGTACTGTTTTTCCAGAAGGATTCTCTAACATTTTAGGAAAATTCTTCTACACGTGTATTAAAAAATGTTTCGTAAACCGAAGAAAAGTAGATCGTACAACCTAGCTCACTGCCCCTTTAATAGAAAAAGAAATGAACTCCTCCGAAATTACTATTCTGAATTTTTTGACTTATTTCGTCGTTCTACTCTATCATTTAATGGAATAGAAAAGGAGGAAACCCACTATGAAAAAACTGTTAACGAAACGTTCTTTCCCTGCTCTCCTCGCCGCCACTTTTTTACTTGCGCCTTCTGTACAGGCAGAAACTCCCTACTACGGGAAGACATACAGTCAGCCTGATCAGGTACGGCACCTCTATCCGGAACTGCCGATAACGGACAACACACCTGCCTTTTCTAGGGAGGGAGAAGCTTTTACTTCTCAGGAAGAAATGCTCTCCTACATACAACAGCTTCAAGAGAAAAGCCCTTATCTGACCGTCAAAACCATTGGAAAAACACAGGAAGGACGAAGCATCCCAGCCCTTTATTTCACCAAGGATAAACACATCAATACAGGTCTCCTATCAAGAAAGCCAATTGTTTGGGTCCAAAGCCAAATTCATGGGAACGAGCCTGCCAGCGGTGAAGCCATACTGGCGATCGCGAATCGGCTTACGGGTGAATTGGGTGAGGACGTCCTCGATGACATCAATGTCATTGTCGTTCCAAGAGTGAATCCGGACGGCTCCTACGCCTTTAAGAGACAGCTTGCCAACGGGCTTGATGGAAACCGCGATCATATGAAACTCGAATCACCAGAGGTACAGGCGATTCATAAAGAATTCAACAAATACTCCCCTGAAGTCGTCATTGATGCCCATGAATATTCCGTGTACAGCAGTGCCTTTCGTCAAGTCGGCGAGGAAGGTGCTTTGAAGTATCATGATATTCTCATCCAATCCGGACGCAACTTAAACATTCCTGAAAAAATTCGAACCATGTCCAATCGATTATTTCAAGACCCTGTTCTAGCAGACTTGGAATCTAAAGGAATTTCAGGAGAAACCTATTATACGGCCGGTTTAGATGATCAGGGTGAAATCAAAATCGTCGAAGGCTCAACCGAACCAAGGATAGGCCGCAATTCATTTGGACTTGCTCCTTCCTTCTCCTTTCTTGTAGAAAGCCGCGGGATCGGGATTGGCCGTGAAGACTTTGCCCGACGAGTGAATGCACAAATTGCTACACATGAGAAAATACTTACGCAAACCGCCGATCATGCAAGACAAATTAAGAATGTCGTGAAAGCTGAAAGACTGAATCTAGTAAAAAAAGGTCTGATTCCAAATGACAATGATCCTATCATTATCGATAGTGAAAATAAAGAGCTTGCCGATCAAACCCTTGAAATGGTAGACATCGCCTCAGGTACGGTTCAAGACATTCCGGTCAACTATTTCAGCGCGACTGATGCAGAACCAACATTAGTAAGAGAAAGACCGACTGCCTACCTGCTCATGCCAGACCAGCAGGAAATAGCTGAAAAACTCAAAAACCAAGGATTAAAAGGCTTCACGTTGCCTAAGGATGTAAAACTGCCTGCCGAGTCCTTTACCGTCACGAAAAAGGAGAATCGTGGAGAATACGAAGACAGGCAGCTTGTGGACGTGGAAACAAAGGTATCAAAAGAGAAAGTGACTTTCCCGAAAGGCAGCTATGTATTCTTGACGGCACAGCCTCAGACAAACCTATTATCCTTATCACTTGAGCCAGAATCAGTAGACAGTTATGTAAGCTTTAACTATGTCCCTTCTGAAGTTGACCAGGAATTGCCGATTTATAGGTTTACGATTGATCCGAAGAAATCGGCAATGAAGAAGTTTATGAATAGGTAATAGCGGTTACTTTCAGCCGCTTCGGATGAGGGGGGAAGGTCTTAGACTTGGAGCTTACTCCCGTGACAAGAAAATCAACTGCGCCCATTAAGTAGACTCACATAATAATAGGAGACCTACTTTCTACGCAGGGAAAAAAGAAGACTCCGGTATGCTGCCGGAGTCTTCTTTTCCTTCTCAGTTTTCCGTTATCGCGATCCTGTGGCCCATCAAAGGAATTCATATGCCCCTAGGTGAACACTTTCACCTATTAACCATAGAAAGCCACGGGACAGGTACTTTGGTCTGCTCTTCAAATGTACGGATTCCAAGCGCTAGTTTAGTCCCACCACTTCATCCAATATCTCTCGTAGGAAATCATCTTCTTACCGCCACCAAAAAAATTACTTCATATCAATAATAATAGGAGCGCTATTATTAAAAGACTTATTTACATTAGATTCTTCAATGAATAATTTTCGAGCTACATTTCCTATAGTATTAGTTGAAACTGGATCAACAGTGCCACCAATTAATCCACTAGCAAAATTTTTTTATTAAATCCTTTAATTTTTTTATGTATTTAACCTGTGCATCAACCACAATTACTTCATCCATCCTTAAAATTTAAGGTTCATTTAAGGGAAGCGTAAATGATGAACTGCTATACTAACTAAGTGGACATTACTTTATTAGGGGATTGTATAAAAGAAAATGAATTGTAGAAGGTATTAATCTACATTGAATTACATGTTGCAAAAGCATTAGACACTAAATTAAGTGATGATTTTTAGGAGTTGAATTTCAAATTGATTTTTGATGATCGTTATCATTTACATGTAGGATATTATAAAAATCAAAAAGATTTAGAAGCTATTTTCTTAAAAGTTAAAGATCAAAAAATTTGGTGTATGTTCTTGGAAAATGATTTTTATAAACTTAATCTTACGGAAGAAGAGTATCCTGCTATAAAAAATTTTGGCTTATTGATAGGCATTTATTTAATTGAAAGTGAAGATTTATCTGTAGAACAAGGTTCTGAGCTATTCGAAAAATTTTTGAATAATCAAAATATCGTTTGATGTATTAAACATTTGAATTTATTGAATGATCAGAAAATCCTTCTCTGAGGAGGAGAATGCCTTTTATGCTAGACCTTCAGGCAGCATAGCAAATACATTTTGTTTATACTGCTGTCAAAACCAATCAAGACAAACCTTAAACCCAGCCTAACTCTTCACCCAACTCCCCCCACTAACCCTCTCCCGCCCAATCAATCCCCCAGCCTCCACCACACCCAGCATATCCATCATTACCGCAAACGCCTGATCAACCCCTGACAAAATCCCAGCCTCCTTACACCCCTCCCACATCTCCCGATAACTAACAAACACATACCCATCCTCACGCCTCACCCGGTCATCACCCAACAATCCCTTCACCACCCCATACACCTTCAAACTATCAATCTGAAACTCTGACACGTTCTTCGTATACTCCGTCACCAACATCTCAATTCCTCCCCATTTTTATCATAAAACTCTGAGCCAAGTGACCTGTCCCCACGGCTCACTCAAACCGAAGCAACAGAATCCTCCCCATGCGTCCATCCACCCCGAAACCGCCCAAATTCCCTCACAAACTCCAACTTCACCGTCCCCACCGGCCCATTCCGGTTCTTCGCAATCTTCACTTCAACTTCCTGCCCGTTCTTTGAATCCGGATAGTAGTAGTCATCCCGGTACAGAAACAACACCACATCCGCATCCTGCTCGATATTCCCCGAGTCACGCAGATCCGACAGCCTCGGACGCTTGTCATCCCGGGACTCGACTCCCCTCGATAACTGGGACAACAGTATGATCGGAATCCCAAACTCCTTCGCCATCCCCTTCAGCTGCTTCGTAATATGCCCAATCGCAAGATCATGCCGGTCAAACCGCTCCTTCACATTGATCAGCTGCAGGTAATCAATCACCACGAGAAACGGCTCCGTCGGGTACTCCCGCTTCAGATTCATGATTCGCTGTCTGATCTCCGGCAGAGTGATCATCCCATTCTGCGAGAGTTCGAGCTTCGCTTTGTACACGGCGTTCATCGCTCCGTGCATCCTCGGCATCTCGTCCTTCGTCAGATACTTATAAGGATTCTGCCATTTCATCATGTTGATATCCGTGAGGCTTGAAAGGAGGCGCTGCATAATCTGCCTGGAGCTCATCTCAAGGGAAAAGACCATGCTCACTCCCTGCTCCCTGGTGCATTCCCAAGCAAGCTGGATGGCGAAGGCGGTTTTCCCCATGGATGGTCGCGCAGCGAGGATAATAAGCTCCCCTTCCTTCCACCCTCCCGTCAGAGCATTCAGGCTCTCGAATCCCGTCGATACACCGGGAAGTCCGTCCCTCTCCATGTAAAGAGATTCATAGAGATCCATGATGATCTCGTCCTTCGTTTCTTCGTCTGTGTTCGTGTTCGTATGCATGTCAATGAGTGCTTTGTAGAGGCCCTGTGCGGATTCCGGGGTGTAGGCGTTCAGGAAATGATGGGCCGAATTCTTGATGAGGCTCAGTTCGTAATACTTCAGGACGATCTGTTCATACTGCTCGATGTTCACCGTCGTCGGGCAGTAGTTGGCGAGGGCCAGGAGAAACTGGACCCCTCCGACATTCTCAATGTCATCCCCAAGCTCCTCCACCACCATGACCAGATTGATCTCAAGCCTCTTCTTCTGAAGCCCCTTCATCGCTTTAAAAATAAGGCGGTTCTTCACCAGACTGAAATGCTTCTCCTCCAGGGTTAGTTCATCCAAGACACCTGGCTCTAAAAGAACCGCTCCAATGATCATGCTTTCCGCTTCATGCACTTCGCGAAGCAGCTGTTCATCGTGCCCAGGGTGGTGCAGGTCGTGTCCACTCGTTTCGTCGTTCATTCTCAATTCGTACCGCTCCTTCTTTTTCCCACGCTTCCATGGTTTCTAGTATCGTCGTTTCCTCAACCGACTGTTCATACAGCTCAGAGATCGTCGGCATGTACGGGTTCACCTTGATATGAGCTTCGATCCGCCTCTTCACCACGTGATAATCACAGTTCTCCAGGTGCCGAAACCAGATCATCGCCGTCTCACGACTGAGCAGCCGCTGAGGATAAGCCCCCTTGATCATCTTCACCAGCTCCCTGAACTCCCCGAACGTCATCCCTCCGTCACAATCTTCTCCAGCCCGTCCAGCAGGTCATCTATGTGCTGAATCGATTCCCGGGGAGAGATGTACGCCTCAAGGGCCTTCTCCAAATACCTCGGGCTGTTGATCGTCAGTTTCGGGTTGATGCTCTCCTGCTTCTCAAACTGCTCATCCATAAACACAATCAGCTCATCCGTAGACAATTCGCTCAAGCTGATCCGCTCCATCGCCACGTAATCCATCGGTGTCAACAGAAAGCCTCGTCCCCTCCTGCCAACGAAATGGCCGATCAGCGCCTGCAGCCTATCTACATCCTTAGCGTCTCTAGTGGCAGTGGTTTTGATGTTGTTGTTCTCTAAGATCTCTTCTTTCTCTAAGTTCTTAAGTCTGTTTGCAGGTTCTCTCCGCACCTGATTCACATCCTTTTCGCCGCACGAAGACATTCCGGAACCAGCCCCATCATCAGGCTGGTCACCACCAGATTCATCACTCCCATCCTCTTTCACAGACATCCCCATCCACTTCAAATAATCCACGCAAGCGAAATCCTTCGTCGGCCTGAGCGTAAACACATACCCATGCTCATACTTCTCCGCCTTCAACCACCCACACTTCTCCAACCGCTTAATCGAACGCTGAATCCGCGAATGCGAATACTCATCAATCTTCTTCCCATTGTAGAACCACAGATCCTCCCGCAGCTTCCGGAGCGAACGCACATACTGCCTCTCCCCAAGCACCACACCGCCAACCTGAACTCCCCCTTGATGGGTCGCATTCAACAGAATCAACACCAACAAGCGAAGATCCTCCGGGTGATGAAACGTCTCCTTATCCAACACATCCTGCTCCAACTTTCTCCATCCATTCATTACAATCACTCCTCATTCGTTTTGGTTTCACCCTTTATATAGGGGGATGGGAGTGAAAGGGATACCCTATGGATAAATTTTTTATAAAAAAAACATTCGGGTGGGGTCCGAATGTTTGAAGGAGGGCATATGAACTTAATGAATACGCCATTAAATAAGAATTCAATGGCATGAAAACACTTGAACTTTTATCTATGTAAACTAGACTTAAAATAATGACCATAAGAAAGGAGGACCATATATGCAAATGAAAACATTCACATTCAAGCTGTCTGATGACGGATGTTATGAGCTCCTTAACCCTTGAATCCATGCCCTACTTTAGAAAAGTTTACTTGTTTGGAATTATAGGATTGTGCGTGATCACCACAGTATTTTTTCTGTACTGGAATCACTCACACTTGAATCGATTATCTCTTGGTCTATTTAATTGACTATTGTATTAATTCGATATTTTTCATCCACTTTTCATCACCCCTTACTTTCTATATTTTTAATACCAACAAAATGCTAGACGAAGTGACAGTACTTACGGCCTCTGTAACTAAGGATATTTCAGCTACAAGATCCCTTTGCTTGCTTTGGTGTATTCGCCATTAAATTAATTGTATTTATAGACAAAAAAGTAAAACTGTATATTTTAGGCTAAAAATACAATATATTTTCTTGAACAGTATGAGTCTAATACAACAGAACGATCCCCATAAGAAGTGTTCGCTTTGATAAATTGTATTTAGTTATAAGAATCGTTGTACGTAGCAAGTGTTCCAATTAAAACAACAGGCGGTTGTTTAACTGAAGAATTAAGTCGGAAATAATTTGTAGAATTAAAATAACAATCCTTTTACTCTTCCTTTGCACTATCATCCATAGATAAGGATGGTATTACTTTCGAAAATAAGTTCTGTTCATCTCTCTAGAAATATCCCTTGCTTCTTTGCTTTGTTCTGGATTACTAAAAAAGTAGTAAAGTTCTAAAAAACGTCTGTCCAGAATGGATTTGGTTGTAATTTTATGCATATCGATAATAATTGGAACTAATTTGCTTGAATTGCCCATGTTTCCCCTACGCACAGCATAGGACATGTAAGCCATCCCACCAGGAACATAGAGGTTACCCCAGCTCTTTTTTAACTGTAGCTCTGGATAAAATGAATTCGCAAATGCTTTTTTACTACTAGACGTGGAAATAATAAGATAAAAGTCATGTTCTGGTAGCAGTTTTTTTTCTTCAGTTTCGAAATAAATTTTATGCACGTTTTCTTTCATGTCGTCTTCTACAAACAAGACAAATAGATTTATATGCTCCTTACCAAAAGGAATGCTGATTTTTGCAAGTTTGGCAAAATCTTCTCGTCTAAATGGGATGGGTTCAAGATTTCCTCCATTTTTTGAAACAATCTCAGCCAAGTCATTCCGGAGGGTTCCAAGCAGTTCTGATTTAGGAATTTCGAGATAATTCACATCTTCTTTTACGACTTCCTTATCATTATAGTCTTTACCTTCTAGAAGTCTTTTAATCTCTTCAGGGTGGGCGGTATCCGAAGATGACCCTCTTCGAACCCATACCTCGTTTTTCCTGAAATGGAATTTTTCTTTCCAATCAATATATTCTCTATTAAATCGGAAACACTGTCTTGGATTTGGTCCAATTTGAATGATGACAAAACGCTTATTTTTTTGTTTTTCATCAACTGTTTTATGATTCCATACTTCATCAAACACTTTTATATATGGAATAGGGAATATCCAGTCAGTACACAATCGTTGTATATTAAGTTCTGTTAGCTTTTTATTCTCAACCGATTTAAACCCTTTCCGATCATCCGAAACACCGATTACAAGAAAGCTACTTTTATATCCATTGTTTGCCATTGCAATTATATCTTTTACAAGTTCTGCGGTTGCCCCCTTATCATCAAAAGCATGACTCATGATTTTATAGTCTAATGATTCATGTTCAGGCTCTTTAAGAGTCCTAACAAATCTAGCATATGTAAACTGGCTCATTTTTTCCTCCTCGAGAATTTAAATTCTAAACAATTTTTCAGCTTTAAACTAACAAAACTATTTCCGTTTAAATCCATTTTACTTATACCAATTATTTCAAATTGGCAGTTCTAACTCAATCATTAATTTCATAAGAAAATGAAATTTCCTTAAATTTTTTTAAATGACTACCAAATTGATAATCAAGACTTTCAAGTACTAAACTCAAATTTTTTCATCTCGAATTTAAGTGTTCAAAAATCCTGTACCGTTACTTATAATTCATTATTTCTAACAGTCATATGAAAGTAAGACTTATAGCAACAATATGAGAGTCACTCCACAATACATTTCCATTGTTTCCCAGATCGAATACACCTTAAATCAAACAAGGATTGAAATGTCAAAACGCCATCTTCCTAAGCTTTTCTTTAAATTAGATGACTTAAAAAAAATAAATAACTTAAATTTGGTGATGTAAATAAAACTTCTAATATTAATCAAGATGAAAAAAGCAATTCAATCGCGGCATTCATACATCTAAGCCAGGAAAGGAAGTATCCATAAATGAAAGTAGAAAAATTCCGTAACGACAATGGTTACCAAGTGATAGATCCTGATGAGGCAAAACAATTATTAAAAGCACTGGAGGAAGATAATCCGATTATTTCAGAAGAAGAAATCAAGGAGATGTTAGAGAGTTGATGGGGAATAAATGAAAATAAGATTACTGACCACCATATAAAAAAAATCCACAACCTCAATACTGGAGTGACACAGTCAAATAAGACTAAATAAAACACCTAAGCTGCCATGACTCTAAATTCTACCGGAGTCTGGCAGTTTAATTTTGTAAAAGGACGACAATAATTATAATAATACATGTACGATTCTATTTTCTTTCGTACTGTATGGTTGGTTAGTTTCCCTCGATCCAGAGGGCTGAATTCTTCTGACTTTAAAGAGGAGTGGAAGGATTCGATGACGGCATTATCAAAGCAGTTTCCTCGTCGGGACATGCTTGTGATAATGCCTCTTTTTTTTGCGTCTTCCTGAAAATCATACGATGTATATTGAGACCCTTGATCACTGTGAAGGATGCATCCAGATACATCACGACCTTCACACGCTCTCTTTAACGTATCTAGCACTAGAGCTTTATCTTGTTTATCACTAATGGTGTAAGCAAGAATTTCGTTATTATACAAGTCCATAATCGTTGATAAATATAACATTTTCTCACCATAAGGAAGATAGGTAATATCTGTAACCCATTTTTCACTTGGCTTAGATGCATGGAATTCTCTGTTTAAGTAATTCGGCACCACGATTTTACTTTCCCCAGCTATATAGTTTTGTCTTTTCCGTTTAACACGGCACTGAATATTAAATTTCTGCATAATTCGTTGTACAGTGTTCCGATTGACTTTGAGTTTGTGCTCTTTACGCAAGAGATCACGAACCATCCGGTGCCCGATGCGAAATTTCAAATCCCCGCAAATATCAATGATTTTCTTCTCTAATTCTGATGGGCCCCATGACTTTCCCCGCCAACGATAATAAGTAGCCTTTGCCACTCCAAAGCATTCACAAAGGGCAATAACGGTATATTTATGTTTAAACATCTCTACGGTCTGTACGAATACTTCTGGGACCACTTCCTTTCGATTTCCCTGTACTTTCCCAACAATTCCTCACGCATTTCATAATAAGCAACTTTCTTTCGTAACTGGGCTAGTTCACTTTCATCATTAGGACCTTTCCCATAAGAATATTGTTTACCAAGAGGTTGAGCAAAACGATGGGCCTCACCATTCTTGAACCATTTCACCCAGGTCTTAATCTGAGATCGATTCTTAATCCCGAACATCTCCATTAACTCTTGATTTGAATGTTTACCTTCTAATTTTAAACGGACAACTTCTTTCTTAACTTCTTCTGGATAGGACATTTTATTACCCATAGAAAAAACACCTCCAAATGTAAATGAATTATTTACTACTTGAAGGTGTTTTATTCAGTCTCATATTATTAGGTCTCTCTAATACAAAGGTGTGGATCTTTTTAGTTAAGAAAAGAAATATCACATTAAACCATAAAACCACAACCCCAAAGTCGTCCCAATATAATTCCCAATAATATACCCCAACGTCCCCACCACAAGTATCGGCCCAATCAAATCCTTCCAACCTTTCGCAATGACCATCGCAGCAGCTGTTGTCGGCCCGCCCACATCGGCATTGCTCGCTAGGAGGATCTCTTCAAGGTCATACTTTAATAGCTTTCCTGCAGTCAAAGACACAGAAAGGTTCACGACGACAATAATGAACACAAATACGAGCAGCAGCGGAACATTTTGAACAATGAGTAGGATCGATGCCGGAATCCCAATCACCACAAAGAACAGGTAAATGAGGAACGTACCGATTTCCTGCCTTCCATTAATTAATTCAAAACACCTTGGAAATAGGGCAAGTGTCAGGATGTTAATGTCGTCAACAATAAGTACTGGTCACCGGACAATCCTTTCTACAGATTTAAAAGAAAGATTTTCCCCTCCCCGGAAGAAATCAACCCATCATTCTAATCAGCTCCCCCTAACCAACAAAATATAAAGCAATCAGGGCTCCTTTCTCTAAGATTGCTCTTATTATTTCACCTCTTAAATTTATCGGATTTGCGCCGGATTTTCCAAGTCAGACATAAAGTTTGTTTGTTATATGTTGAGTGAGGACATTCACTATACTATTTATTCCTTTTCCACTTGAATAACCACCATAAAATTCGCTTGACCAATTTATTGGAAGCTCGATTTTGTTATCACCTTCACCAATCTTAATCTTTTGGTTATTGCCTAAAGCTCTTTCAATTACAGTTCTATAGGTCTTGAAATCTGGAGTCCCCCCCTGATTTTCAATTGCGGCATTCGAATGGATTTTGGAAAATAAGCGCATCATTATTTGAAAGCCCATCGACTTTACCAATACATGTTTCTTTTCATCATTCCATGCTTCTTCAAATACAACGCTCCAGGCTTTAAAATAATCATTTAGTAGCTTGGTTTGATTAAGGACTGAAAGATTGTCCTTGATATGTTTTAACACTTGTTGATAAAGAAGTAAATGAAAAGTGCTACTATTCACATACGTTTTAGGCATCCCTTTTGGCCTTTTGCTATCAACATCTTTAATTCTATCTTTTAAAATTGACCACGATTCAGTATTAAGCATTTTCAGAATATCATTTGCTTTTTCTTCTATACTCGAAAGAGTCCCAGACAAGGCTCTCATTGCCAAAGTATGAATCTGGCTAGGCTTCTCTTGATACTGATTGATATCAACAAAAACTTTTGCCATGTCTTCTTTCGGTAGCTTTAAATACAGTGTAAGCGGCAACTCAAAACTCATCTTTCCAGATTGATACATACCTTCAGTTCTATGATGTGCGTCGATTAAATAACCCAACATCACCCCATCTTCATTTACGAGGAAACCCTCTACATCTACATCTGCCTCAACTAGCCTCTCCTTAATATCTTTCAAGTTAATTGTAAGGTAGTAGATTTTAGGATTATTATGATCTATTTCCACAGTGCCTCCCCAATCTCTTTCTTCCAAAAGCAAATTGGCCACTACAGCATTAGGAGAAGTAAATCGAGGGTCATCCCTCATCAATTTTTCAATATTATCTACTTTTTTGTCCTTTAAGGCTCGCTGAATCCCTTCGGTGTCATCATAATCTCTGGGAATTCTTCTAAATAGTATATGAGAGGCATCTACCGCAATCACAGTAGTAAACATAGAATAATCTCCACGCTGCTTAATCGAGACCATAGGCAATTTCCAACTTACGCCTTCTCGATTAATGACATTATTAATTAAAGAGACTAACTCATCTCTTTTTTTAGAATATATTTTAGACATTTCAATTCCCTCCATCTTCAAAAAATACATAATTATTATAATCAAATTTTTTACCTTTTTTTAAATTACATTTCCTACATAGGCATTGTAAATTTGATGCTTCATCTTTCCCACCTTTAGCCAAGGGGATAATGTGATCTATATGGAAAGGGCCGGAAACTGAATCACAATGCTTACACCGTTTTTCGACCGCATATGCAAATTTCAATGCAAGGTATTTATTGCGTTGTCTTGTAAACCTTTTAGTATAAAACCTCCAGAGCAATTCCAATGATTCCATCGGGGGATAGTACCCTAATTTATCTACAACATGATTTATGAAATACTTTCTTCCCTCTTCGGATGACTTCCAAATCATTAATTGATTATCCTTAGGTCGCAGCGCCTCTATTAATTCATCTTCTACAAGTCTAATTATTCGTTTTTCAATATCCCGTTTGTCTCTTCCGATTCTTTCCCATAATTCAGTAAAATCATCAGTTAATTTTATTAGTTCCATTAGTTGCCCCCTTCAAATTTACTGATGTATAACTTTTGATGTTAACAACCTCAATATATTAAGCTCATTATACAAACTCCTACGCTTGCCTGTCAACCAATAAAAGTAATTGATTGATAATATATACCCATATTATAAAAGGAGCAAAAGATTGTTATTTATAACTTTTTATGGAAAATTAACTCAGTTTATAGGTATAATCAATTATGGAACTCAGAGAAAAAATACATGGAGGATAGAATACATATGTCCATTTATAAAGAATTAGCAAGTGGCTTATTAAGCATTGTTACTACATCAGAGACGACTTTCTTATGGTCTAACGAAAATGGCTTGAAATTTGGATTTAATCATAAACAGAACTACTCCGGTAGAATGGCTTATATTAAGCCGGAATACATAGAACAAGCAAAAAACCACCAGGGATTCTTTGATTTTATAGGGATAACAGGAAATTGGTATAAAATCACCCACGAAACCTTGTTATCTGAACTCCTGAGTACAGTTACTTTGGAGGATTGCGAGGCCATTTGGCGTGGTTACTTCCCTGAGAATCTTACAGACGAAAAGAAGTCTATACTAAGGGCCCTAGCCATATTAATGTTTGAACAAGAAATCAATTTTGGAAATGAAATTTGGCAACGTTATTCTCATTATGGCCCTAATACTTATAATTCCAGGCTAAAAAGGCCAAGGGATCTATTAATGGGTTACATTAAAATGGTTTACATGTATGGAACTGTAGTCGCAGTTAATCAATATAAAAATTCAATAGGTCAACTCATTCCTCCTCCTGGAAATTCTGGGGTCAAAACAAATTTTTTTGACGTGCTCGAAAACGACTTACATGCTGAAGCATTAATGATACCGCCTATAGTAGATCAATTTAGATATTGTGTTTCTCTGCAGAGATTAAATCCTCACAAAGAAAAGTACTTTCAATTAAACATGTTGCCTAAACCTTAACTGCAAACAAAAAGCACCCTTACATAACGGGGATGCTGCTACTACTCATGGATAGGTATATTAAATGATTTTTAAATATATCTATCCCTCTAGCGGTATTTGGCTACCACCATAAAAAAAGCAAGTTAAAAAAGTGATTTTTAGTCATGTTGTACTTTCAGTGGGATATTTTTTGTCAGCGAGTTGTGTTAGCATTGGGTTTTATTGCTTCCTGACGGTCAATGGACCTAATCAAGGCTATTGGCTGGATAAAGAGTATATACATAAAATATTTGATAAACATAAAATGTAAGCCGCAAGCCACTTCTTGTGGCTTTTTTTATGAGCTCAGTAGTATCTCTATGTAGTAACCGTTGTATTGTATGACAATGTTTATCTCTCCCAAAAGCTAGGTAGTATAAACATATACCATGAAAAGGAGTTAGTAATATGAAGAACCCTAAAACAACAGAGGAAAGAAGCAAAATCATGGGGTCCATCAAAGCTGTCTCGAAATTGGAAAACATGGTGACCGAAGAATTGTGGAGCCGCGGCTACAGGATCCGGAGAAATGTAAGGTCATTAAAAGGAACACCCGATATCGCCATAAAGAAGTATAAAGTAGTGGTTTTCATCGACTCCTGCTTTTGGCATCTTTGTCCGATCCATGGCAAGATACCTAAATCCAACGTCGAGTTCTGGACGGAAAAACTAACCAGGAATCAAGAGCGCGACAAGGAAATAACCGAATTTTATAAAGAAAAAGGCTGGAATATCCTACGCCTCTGGGAACATGAGATACGCGGGGAGTTTGAAAGTACCATCCAGAAGATATGTGACTTCATCGATGAAGCAAAAGCGGAATACAAATAAAGGACTTTCCTGAACCAATCCAGGAAAGTCCTTTATTTATTGTGAGTCCGTATCCGAAAACACCAAATCAAGTTCAACTTGATTCCCCTCGATATTTTCTTTCTCGATTTCCGAGATGCGTTTACCCATCCGCTCTATCAAACCGACGACCAATGCATTCCCCATACAGAAGTATCTCATCCTGTCAGTCATCCCTTCCGTCCATTCATCCGGGAATCCATTCAGGCGTTCACACTCTACAGGTGTCAGGATACGCAGCCTTTTCGTCTGTGGATCTTCCACCACATGAGTGCTGCGATTAACAGTGCCTTCGCTCGTCAACATCGTTCTTCCAGGCTTGTCCAATGGCTCAGGAAAAGACATGCCACCTTCGGAAAAAGTGTATTTATGCCCTGTCGCTGACGTCCTTTCAATCCTTTTAGGACCTTTTAGATATGTGAATTTTTCAACGGCCACTTCTGACAAATAATATCTTTCGTCAACATCTGATTGAAGGATATCCTTCAATGGAGTCGGTGATTCTTCAACAGGTGTGACTTCTTCTGTATAGACCAAATCGTCCCTCATGATGCCGGCATTATAGTAATTCATTGAAAATTCATCTGAAATCTCCACAAGATCCTTCTTCATGATGAAGGATTGAGGCTTTTTCTTCTCAGAAATACCTTCCTTCACCGGGAATGCTTTCGCAAAGAAGCCTTCCTCATGAATCATCTGGGCTTCATCGAAACCGCTTCTATTATCAACATAAGGGGTCTCATTCTTAGTTGCAAAGATGAATACCCTCCTTCTTCTCTGGGCTTGTCCATATTCAGCCGCATTGATGACTCTCCATTCCACCAAATATCCCAAGTCACGGAGGCTTGCCAACATGATGGAGAAATCCCTTCCACGTTGTTTGGAAGGTGACTTCAGTAATCGATCAACATTTTCAAGTAAGACGTATCTTGGACTAGTCTCCTTCATCAGCCGGGTGATTTCCCAAAAGAGAACCCCTTTCTTTCCTTGAAGCCCTTTTTCTCCATTCAGACTCCTCGCCACTGAATAATCCTGGCAAGGGAATCCACCAACAATCATGTCGATATCCTGTTTCTTGAAAGTCTCTCCATCCACCTTGCTGATATCTTCATTGGAGTGTTTACCTTGACCCTCAAATCGACGTGCATAACAGTCGAATGCATGCTGCGCCTTCTTGGAAGGCTCCCATTGGTTCCCCCATACAACATCGAAACCGCCTGTAGCTTCAAGGCCGATTCGGAAGCCGCCAACTCCGGCAAATAATTCTATTACATTTATCATTACCGAACATCCTTTCGGTTTTTCACTTATTCTTATTATATTAAAAGTTGTACAAAAGATCAACTATTTTGTTGGAGAATTTTAAAATTTATTGGCATCCATCAACTTACCACAAAAATATATTATAACAGAAAAAATGTTAATCAATATAGTGCTGATTATATTGAATACGTCTGATAGCTAGTATATAAATATTATTTAACAGGGATTGATATAGTTACTTTGCATATTCAATATCCCATATAAATATTACACGCCAAATATATGTAATATTTGGTAAAATGTTATAAACTGCTTTTTTAGTGGTTGGAAGAATTAATACACTACAAACGTGGTGAATATTTTATATGATAAACAAAGTAGATGAATTCTTAAATGATTTTATGGAAGAAAAACTAGAGTTATTATGTGATGAACTTTTTTAGCATAAAAAATGAAACTGTCATATGGTCTTAGTTACCAATCCTACGGTATTTATTTTGATAATATTTTTGCAGAACTCACTTTTATCCTTATGTATGAAGAAAACTTTTATGAACTTTTTCAAAATCACCTTTTTAGAATGACTTATACTATTCTTGAAAGAACGCCAATAAAAGAACTTACTTTACTTTCAATGGGAATAAGTCGAAAAGCTGTATATGCAAAAGAGGATTCTATTTTACAAGAAATTCCAAATAGAATAATTGAACTAGCAAATAAAAAAGTGCTTACCCTCCTATCTTTACACTCGGATGATATCTATGACATTTATATTCAACAAATATTAGAACACATAATGTCCATCCCCTGCGGTATAACCGGTATTGAAGATTATAAGAATCAAAGTTATTGGGATGAATTTTGTGTATTATACAAGAGGGTTACGACTCTCACTTAGGATTTTTCTATGAAGATATCATTGATTATATATTGGATATATTAAGTAAAGTTCCTATAGTAGATTTGAAGTTATTATACTCAGGTACTGATGAGGTGTGGGACCAAAGACATCAAAATCCTCTTTCTATCCATGAGGAGACATATGATTCAATTGCTAACAGGATTTTCAATTTAACTTCTTATATTGCATCTTCAGAACATATTGACCATATTTTATTTCCAGAATTAGAAGAAATCGATGAGTAGTAAATGAAGATAGCAAATATTAATTTGAACTGTTCTACTAACGAAAGGTATAAGCCGCTTCAATAGATTTGCTTTTCGCTGAAAACTAACTATTACTCTTCCCTAACCGAACTACTATTGATGGGGTAGATCGACATTTAACTAATCAGGGCATCGGGCTGATTGAAATACAATTAAGCACCCGCGAGTATTTTAATATCTGCTCCTTTCGCTGCAGCAATACTTACAGGTCACTTCAGCGAGAATGATGTAATAATATAAATAGTCTTCCCTTTTGGATTTTTTCTTGTAACTCTCCCCCTATTTAATATCATTTATTATAATTCATCATGCAGTTCGTGAAGTTATTCTCCCCAAAAAATGGTTGTAAGAAGAGAGAATTCTTTAAAAAAAGCATGAAAAATCAAATACTAATTCTTATATAAAGATTATCAAAGCTTAGCTACCACGTTATTAGAATCATTGATATACTATATATAACATTTATTGTTAATTTTGTAAGAGAGGTAGATTAGTTTGAGTAGTGTTTATAATACCAAAGAGAAAGTACATAAACGAGCATTGGAAGCGATTGGAAAGTCCCTGGGAGAAATTGATGTTAAAAGAACCTTGAATATAAATAATAAATCTTATCCAGGTAATGTAATAGAACAAATCTGGTTTGACCATCCTGCGGATAATAATGCAGAACCAGACTTTCCAGAAGCTGGTGTAGAATTAAAGGTCACTCCAATTGATAAACAAACAAAAATAATCAATAAGAAAAAAATCACAAAAATCATTGCTGGGGAAAGACTAGTTTTAAATAAGATTAATTACCAAAATGAATTTGGTAATTCATTTGAACAAAGTTCATTCTGGCATAAGAATAAACTAATTGAATTAATTCAATATTATAGACGTGATGTAGCGGATAAGAAAAAGATTTCTAGTGGAGAAATGATTGAGGATAAGACAAAATTTCGAGTTTCATATGCTAACCTTCTTACAATGACAGAGTTAGAAGAATTTAATTTCCCTAAAGATACTGTAATAAAAATCCCTGAAAAAGATTTAGAAATCATCAAGCAAGACTGGAATAAAATATCCAAACTCATAAACTCCAGTAAAGCTGAACAAATATCTGAAGGGATTACAAACTATCTAGGAGCTTGTACAAAATCAACAACTAGTGCAGTTTTTACAAAACAAAAGAATTCAAACGTCCCTGCGAAACCTAGAGCATATTCATTTAAAGCAAAATTCATTAACGAACTTATTAATAATCATATTATTGGTAAAGACCACACCGATGCAATCGTAAGTATTGTGAAAGATGTTAGTGAACTAAAAACGAAAACTTTGGAGGAAATAATTTTGTCAAGGTTCAAACCCTATTACGGTATGAACCAAAATGAATTAATACAAAAACTTGGAATCAAAATAGGAAAAAACCAACCACAAAAAAATATTAACAATATGATAATACGTGGTATTCTAAATCTGCCAACCACTACAGATGAAGTTACATCAGAAGAAATTAAAAAAGCAGATATTAGCTTAAAAACGGTTACATTAAGGAATGGTAAACCAAAAGAACATTTTAAATTCATGGGAATTCCTTCGTTTATTAATCTAGTTAACGAGTCTTGGGAAGAATCCTCAGTAAATGATTTCTTAGAAAGAAAAAAATTTCTACTCCTTGTCTTTAATGATTTCAATAAAAAGAAAAAGGATGGAAAGTCTTACGAAGCTAACCGTGAGAAAATTATTTTTAAAGGCGCTACCTTTTGGAATATGCCAATTACCGATTTGGATGGGACCGTAAGGAATATTTGGGAAACGGAAGTAAGAAAAATAAAGAATGGGGTTGAATTAACTTTTTCAAAAAGTGACAAGGGTGAAATTAAAGTGAAAAATAACTTCATTAAACCTTCTCTTGAAGCTATCTTACATCTTCGTCCAGATGCCCAAGTAGCTCAATATAAAACAAAGTACTATAAAAACGTGGTAGTCAAAGGGATTCCTGAAAAGAAATTAATGAATAACGCAAGGAAATTGCCCAGTCCAGCTAAATGGATAAATCGGCCAGAAAATGAAAAAGAAAATTTTACAGATGATTATATGACCAAACAAGCTTGGTGGTTAAGTAAAGATTATATTTATGAACAAATCAAGGGGTTGTTGTAAAGTATTAATTGGAGGGATTATCATTAAAAGACAAGAACTAATATTATTTAAAGAAAAGCAAACGTACAATTTTATGATTATCGGATTTACCCGTGCAAACGAATACGGAGAAATTTATTTTACTGATGAAAATAGACGAACTTCTGTTTATAGGGGTTCAGATGTGAAAGAAGTTATTAAGATAGCAAAGAGAGAAAGCATCAGCTCAAGTCAATAAGCTGATGCATTTTTTATAATTCTCTACTGGTTAAAAATCTTAGAAAATGTGAAATTTCAATTGATGGTATTCTAATTGTTCTTAGCCGAGACGATATATCCCATCTCCCCCGACACAATCAATCAGAAGTAAGAGAACCGCCCCCTCGTTTCCTTCAAAGCTGTTCATCGGTTTCCACTTTGCTTAGTCAGTTATTATTTTTTCATACATATTAAATAAGTTACAAATTAAATTGAATCAATCCTCTACCCCATTCAGAAACACCTTCTTCTCAAATCCCCCACGCTTCTCAGCCTTCTCTATCCGTACTGCTTCCACTTGCTCTATAGAAGATCCATGCTGCTTCGCCAAAGCTCTGATAACCTCCAACAAATCAGCAAGCTCTTCCACTGCTTCACCAGCCGTTTCAGCAGCACAGAACTCATCCAGTTCCTCATAAGCCTTTACTTTCAAATACTTTATGTAGTCTTCATCGTTCAGTACCTTGGCTGAAAACTTCTTACCTTCACTTTGAATGATTTGGGGGATTTTATCTCGGACTAACTTGTTATAGGTCGGCATATTAATGACCTCCTGTTTTTGTAATATATCTATATTTTAACATTTTAATAGGGAGTCAATGAATTAAAGGTAAAAACCATTCACTTTTCTGGCTAATTTTCCAGGCGGACTTCTATCATTTATTAGCGAAACAACAAGGAAAGATTCCTATAAGTAGTTTTGGGTCAAAAAAAACTTTATGTTTTTTTACATATTAAGGAATAAAAGGACCATATGTGCGCGGTAGCCGTTTTCCCTCGATTTGATAATGGGTAAAAAAGGGGCGAAACCTTTGGAAAACAACAAAGATAGGACCTTTGAGGACCTTGTTGGAGAACATTTAAAACGGAGAAGACTTGAACTCGGAATGACTCAGGCAGAGTTTGCTGAGACAATTGGTCTATCTGAAAAAGGAGTCGGAAGAATTGAGCATGGAGAAAGATCACCTACATGCAGAACCCTTTCGAAAATTTTAAAAAAAGGAAAAATCAGTATAGATCAGCTTCTTATAGATGTACATATGGATATGCCTTCAGAAGACCAGTGATTAACTTTTATATGGGGGGATTTACACCAATAAAAAAGAATTGATTCTATTCAAAGAAAAGCAAACCTACAACTTTATGATTCTCGGCTTTACCCGTGAACAGGAATATGGGGAGATTTATTTTACCGATCATAATAGAAGGACGACTGTTTACAGAGGAGCTGATGTGAAGGAAGTTATTAAGGAAGCTAAAAAAGAAAGCAGCAGCTTACGGCGCTAGTAAACTGCTGCTTTCTTTTCTATAGACATCTAACTTCACATGTCATTGTACAGATTCCAAAACATGTTACTATCTAATCTCCCCCTACCACGTTTTCATACATATATTGTGAGAATCTCGTCTAAATCCGCTACCGTATTCTCCACCCGATTCAACCTTACCATCCCAATCTCAATATACTTCTCCGGGAAAACATCCGGTACCTGCCACTTCGGCGGCGTGAATTCCTCTTGTACTTTTGGATACAGGAGAATACATCTTTCTGCACTCTTATATGCAGTAACGTAGGCATACATTTGATACAGGTCCGCTTGATTATAAGTCATCTGGGTACCGTGGAAGATGCTTTTCCATTTGGTATCAAGTACGAGAATGGGTATGGGTCCGTCAGCTTCGTTTTTCGATATGACAAAATCCGGCTTCAGGGAGATATTGCTTCTCCCTGAATGGACATTGATTAGCAGCCTTTTCTCTTTGTGTTGCAGATCTAACTTATATCCTGTCGGAGCTATGACCCTTTTAAGGCATTCACCGACATATCCTTCAAACAGGTCATTCATTTTGAACAAAAAGGAAAAGGCAGCCTGTTGATTGAAGCCGGTCGTCATGGATGTGGATTGCAGGATGGCTACAGCCAGCTGTAATACGTCTTCATAGTGCTGATTCTGTCGATTTATTTGGATGTTTTCCAGCATGTTTTTATCTTTACTTCGGTCATCCACTTCATCAAATAGTTCATAAATCATCATGGACTGGGTTCTAATAGTGTTCTGTTGAATAATCGGTTGTACCACTTTCAAGGCCGCTTTTAATAATTGATTCAAATTGACATTCGGTGACAACTTATCATATTCACAAAACGCATGGATCGAGTGATTGGAATTTTTGCTAAGATGTGGTGAAATCATCAATCTTCCCTTTAAGTGAGGGAGATTTCCCTGCTTCTGTTCATATCCTCTGTATATGCCGCGCTTCAATGCTTTGTACAATTCGGTCACAAACAAATGGGCAAGGAGGTGTGAAAGGTCCACTTTTTCAAATTGACTCAGCGTGCGGTCATGCAGTTGCACCGGTAGCTGTTTCGTCATGTTCAGCATATTGAGAAGAACACGCCGGTTTACAGACTCGTCCTGATGATGAAGAGAGATCTTCGGCAGGATTTCGATCCTCACCGTTTTCAATTGGATGATGCCGACAAGGTTGATGAAGCGCAGCTTCCTGATTCCGAGCTCAAGAACATTCTCTCCGCTATATTTCTCTCCCATGAAGTGAAGCAGGTTTTCCCATTCTTCAAGTGTCACTCCATTTGGCGAATATTCATCTACATAAAGCCAATCATATGCTTCTCTTAACGTCAGATTTTTCATGATTATTCATAGATTCCTTTGAGATCTTCCACCGTGATGTTTTCTTTGACGCGGTATTTGGGTGGGAAATCTACCGGTGTATAGGTGGATGCACGATTAAATAATGCTTGGACATCGACTTGCTCCTGGTAGACGATGTAGGCATCATTTTCATTATTTCCGATTCCGCCGAGAACGAGGCCAATCTTCTCCCAGTCATCATAGAAGTACTCTTTAAGCAATGGGATGATCTTGTTTTGCATCGTTGCAATCAGTTCATCCACTGTGCTGACATTCATCAAGTAGGCATGGCCGATCATATGGTTGCGGCTGTAGAGCACCTCGATCCGCTGGTTAATCCGATGAAGCAGTGTCGGCATGTCGATGTCATCAATCGGTTCAAGCAGTGACGGCTGCGGTCCGATTTCCTCAAAACCGAACCTTCTGCGTAAGGCTGTATCCAGCAGTGCAATCGATTGGTCGGCTGTGTTCATCGTTCCAATCAAATAAAGGTTTGGCGGCAGCACGAATGTTTCGCCTGAATATGGCAGCTTCACCCGAGTTTCATTCTCTGTGTTCAATCGTTTATCTTCTTCAAGCAACGTGATTAGTTCCCCGAAGACTTTCGAGATATTCGCCCGGTTGATTTCATCGATGATCATGACAAAGCGGTCGGCCAGGCGGAAGTCGAACCGCTCATTCGTTTCGAGCGCCTTCATCACCCTTGCTTTTCGTCCGTCGTAATCCAACTGATTCAGGGGCTTCGGTAATCCGGCATGAAGGGCATCGATGACGATTTGTTTCAATACTCCATCTTTCGGGACGAAGGCTTTTCCATCCGAGCGCAAGCCTTCAATGAAATCCTCATAGGCATACGATTGGTGAAATGTCACAAAGCGGATTTGACCTTTATGCTGAAACTGTTTATACGCCTCTTTCACCTTAATCCCGTCCATTTCATCTGCGGTCTTATTGTAGAGAATTTCAAGTGAACGGGTGGATACTTGATACGTTTTCCCTGTTCCTGGCGGCCCGAATAGAATCGTATTGAGATTGAAGGTTAGTTCCTCATTTTCAATATAAGATGCAGCCTTTTCCGGCGCAGGATCAATCTGCTTGTCCTCACTTTGGAACGTGTGACGATCTGAAAATACTAGATGTAGCCCATGCTGAGGCAGCTTAGACGTTTTCGTTTCATGGACCGGCTTCACTTGGTCGAGCATCCTTCTCTGGGGTAGTTTTGTTACCTTGCCTATTTCTAGCCAGACCAATTCGCCCTTAGAACCGGAAGCTTGAAGATCGATTTTCTCCCCATGAGTGGGCACTTCTTCTTCCCTAAAGTAAATCCGTTCAATTTCCGCTATCCATTCGATTTCCTTTTTCGACTGGTCACAGATAAATAAGCTTGCTTGATCTAAGTGCCTCAATGTCTTCAAATTAATGGCATCTGTCCGTATCCTGCCGATGACGGAACCACCCCGTTCAAGTTTCGTTTCTAATGAAGAAATGGAACCGGACGATTGGAATGACAGAAGGGAGCAGTTCAACTTCAGCGATTCACTGCGGCTGGCAAATTGGAAAATCAGCTTATTCAACATTTTGAACTCTGCCTGCTTAAGCGGCGGATTCAGTTCATTGAGGTCATTGACGATCAACTTCAGGATGACACCCGTATACACATAAAAGCGCAAATCATCCTTTTCCCCAACTTTATCAAAATTCCGGTACGTCTCCAGAAGATCGATGTAAGCATCCCCAGATCTTTTTCCAAAAATAAGCTGGTTGATGCTGCGCTCGAATTTATAGGCCACCACATAATTACTTGGATCCTGAATATTCTTCACAACCGAATATAGATGTACAAAATGGCCCCGCAGCTTTTCCGGCATTTCAAAACCATCCCGAATGGTGCGGTAATCATCTTCAGCCTTCATCTCATTAAATAACGCAACCATGTCCAGCTTGTTTGATTTGAAATTATTAATCATATTGTTCGTCATCACAATCGTATCAATGGCTCCCGTGAAGGTGTCTAGATCTCCAACATCTTCACCTGTGAACTTTTCATCTCCCCGGATTTTTCTGAAAACCCTTATGAAGGTTTCCTTTCGTTCATCATCCCAATTGGCATCCGAGACCCTCTGTTCATACGACTTGTGCCAACGGTTAGTTTCTGTGTATTGCGCATCAAAAACTTCTTTGTAATTCGTCATAACCTGTTCTAACGTCAAACCTTTGTATGTATTGATGATCTGGTGAATTCTTTCCATTTCGTTTCCCCTGCTTTCGGTGAATTTTTATAGGTTAATGGATTTTTTCAACGGTTTCTGTATCCGTGCAGTACTCCCAAATCTCAACATCCTTCGAAATGAGATGTTGATGAGTCTTCTTATAATACTCCGCTAACGTCATTCCCCTTCTATCACAATAATCCTTCAACACAAAGAATATTTTGCGGTAGCCTTCTGGTGCTGCCAGGAAATAGTACATCGCCTCATTCCAGACCGTCATCTTCGCACTCGGCACATTCCCTCCGTTCGTCCATTTGTGCGACTTACATTCGACTATCAAGTTTTCTCCTTCATGCACGCATCCCAAGTCAAAGACATGGTTCTTTTTGATATCTTCTATCCCACACGGAACACTTACGGATTTCTGCACATTATAACCCAGGTCTCGAAAATAGTTATATGCCATATCCTCGAATTCCCTTCCTGCGTGGGCATTGCTTTTGGAGTTTATTCTTTGGAAATTGGTCATGATAGACTCTCCCCTCACTAATATGATTGGTCTCTCTCTAAGTTTAATAATTGACCCTATTAAAAAATGAAAAAGGTACTTTTACTAGATTCTCAATACAAACGCCATGGTCTTCTTCCATTATAGTGCAGATTATTATAAAAGCTTAATAAATTTAAGCTTTGGCACATATGTTTATGGTAATAAAATCCAACATTATAGAGGTGAACTATATTGGATGAATTCAAGCAGCAAATAAAGAACCTAACCAACCGCATCGAAAGAATAAGAGTAAATATCCATACGGAAGAAGCGACGAAAACATCGTTGATTATGCCCTTGATTCAAATTCTAGGCTACGATATTTTCAACCCCGAAGAGTTGGTGCCTGAATACATAGCGGACGTGGACATCAAAAAGGGTGAGAAGATTGATTATGCCATCATGCAGAATAATGAACCCGTCATTTTTATTGAAGCGAAAAGTGTAGACGAGTCCTGACCAAACATAATTCACAGTTATTTAGATACTTCGGAACAAAAAAAGCAAAGTTTGCCATCTTGACGAACGGCATTGAATACAAGTTCTTCACAGATTTAGAAGAACAAAACAAGATCGATGAGAAACCGTTCTTTGTCATTGACATGCTGAACTTAAAAGATGCAGATATCTTTAAAATAGCCAAGTTTAGAAAGAATGGCTTCAATATCGCAAATGTCCTTAACACTGCCTCCGAACTCAAGTACACAGGAGAAATTAAGCAATACCTCCATCAAAAGTGGGATGAACCTTTTGAAGAGTTCATCAAAGTAGTCATCAATGACGTGTACCAAGGGATGAAAACGAAGAAAGTCATTGATAATTTTAGGGATCTGGTAAAACAATCTCTGCAGCAGTATGTAAATGAAAAAGTGAATGACAAATTATAGAAAGCGTTGAACTCTTCTAGTGAGAATTTAGATGCCTCTGCTACTGATCCAGAGAATGAGGCAGATAAGGAAAAGGTATCTGCAGACTCAAATGTGGAGATTGAAACAACCGAAGAAGAAATTGAAGGTTGCGTTCTGATAAAGCTGATTCTCAAAAAAGTAGTGGATCCATCAAGGGTTTTCTATCGAGACAACAGAAGCTATTTCAATGTGTTATTGGATGACAACATCAGAAAATGGATATGCAGACTAGGTTTAACGGGGCAATTAAAAACATCCAGCTGAATGATGGAAAACGCACAAATATTAAAATAGACTCGGTGAATGATATTTTGGATTATAAGAGGAGATTTTGGCGGTGGCTGGGCAGTTTGAGTCGGTTAAAAGTAAACGATGTTAAAAACGAGGGGAGATATTTGGCCCTTAAGAAGCCATCCGCTATCCATCCCCCTCTTTTTTTGTTACCTTTCTTCTTCAGGAAGTATAAACCAATCCTTCAACTCATCTAATCGATAAAACTTTAACGCACCAGGGGCGGCACTAAAATTTCGCAAATATAGTCACGAGTATTCTACTATGTTTATTTCTTCGCCAAATAATTTTTTAATATTATTTAATAGTTCTTTTTTATTTTCATTTTCACCTTGAACTATATAATTTATTACTAAAGCACATTTCGCTCTTGTACAAGCAACATAAAACAATTTATGAGCATTATAAATCGAAGGTCTATCCAAGTTTGCATTTAATAATAATCCATCAAAGTCATAGGTGCTCCACTTTTGTGCTTCTCTAATATTTACTATCACTTTTTTATATTCTTCTCCCTTTACCCCATGCATCGTTTCAGTATCTGTCATTTTTCTCACTTGTAGGTTTAGTGCTAAGTATTCATTGATGTTTATTTCTAATAAAGATCTAATAAAGGGGTTTTGGTTTTCGTCAGCTGATTCATAAAAATTTATTATCTTTTCATATTCTTTCACGTTTATTAGCTTCAATTCTTTGAATGTTTCCATAACTTTTTCTAATGAGGTGGTATCCACCTCCCTTAACAACTCTTTAATTTTATCTTGTATATTTTCCAAGTCATTTGCAGTAAAATGATAGGATTTATATTTCTGTATTATCGCCTTATAATTTTGATTATAAAAACTGTACAAAATAAACATTATTTCATCCAAAACATACTTAATAAAGTAATCTCTATCATCTTCTTTTAACAATTTATCGTTAGCAAATCTGTTGTATGCTACATTAAAGATTGAAGAGATATTTTCAAATCCGTTTTCCCTTGCTATCTCATTATGACTTAGGAATAAACGTTTATAGCAGTTTATATCATCCTTAATAAAGTCCTTCAAATAGTAATCGTTACTACTATTATAAATAAAATCTAACCTTTCAAATTTTATTTCTGTATTACCTGGCTCTTGAAGAAACCCATCTCCCCTAAGTTGATTATTTGCTTTAATAATCTTTTCACAGGTTCTAAAATTTTCAATTTTAGATATTACCTTGATATTAAACCTTTCATAGTCAATTTCAAAATTTTTGCTTGAATAAATTTTTTGTTTATTATCTCCAAACAAACCGATTAAAAAATATGAATCTCCTTTAAATGCTTCTTGACTTTCAAACAGTCTTGCAAGAATCCGACTATCTGTATCTTGAAACTCATCAATAAATATATGTGTAAAAGTATCTATAAAAATTTTCGTAAAGACTTCGTTTTGAAGCAGCTGTTCAGTAATAAATATTAAATCATCATGGCTAATTATACCCTTATGAATAGCCCTAAAATTTTGATATGTAATATTTAATCCAGTAAGGTTTATATCACTATATTTTTCCTTTTTATTCTTATAATGTTCTAGTTCCTTCTCTTTTTCCTTAACATTAGTATTTGATCTAGGATTAACTAACAATTTTTCAATGCGTGAAATTTTTTCGCTAATTTTATCATTTTCTATTTGTATTAACTGATATACTATTTTCTTTAATTCTTTTTGATACTGCTTTATGTAACTCCATAAAAACTCATGCATTGTCTTAACCTGTATACTGTCCATACTTTTCAGTCTACTAATGATCTCTTCCTTTGCTACATTTGTAAAAGTGATACATAGAATATTTTGTTTTTTGTCTTTCCAGCTAATAAAGTTTTCTTGTAACAATTTGATAGTTTGCATAAGGGTATAAGTTTTTCCTGCACCAGCTCCAGCTTCGAGAATAAAATTATTATCCTCTTCAATACATTGTTTAATCTCATAATTTACCTCTCGAGCCATTTAAAACCCTCCACAATATATTTAGGTAGGTACCAACCTTCAAATTCTAATAATTCAAGAGCAAAGTTAGTTTTCTCAATCTTGGAAACAATTTCGAAAGCATTTTCTGAAATTATGTCTACACTCAAATTTCGCAAATCAAGTCCGGCTTTTCTAATTGGCTCACTGAGTGACTTAAGATCACCTTTTTCAATGTAACTTATAAGTATTTCTCCATTTTCAATAATAAATTGTTCTTCGAACGTTCTTCCCCATAGAAGTTTTCCTTCAATCGGAGTTTGAAAAGTAATCATCCTTGCTTCCTTTTCTTCATCTGAAGCGCTAGTTTTAATTAAATTTTCATTAGAATAATAATTATCTATTAAATCTTTAATATAAAATTTTTCCCCTGTTTTACCAAACCAATTTTTGATTACAGCATTTGAAGTTTTAATAGTTAATTCAGATAACTCATTAGCTTCTTGAGATATATCGCATTTACACTTATTGTTATGGCTCCCGCTTACTGAATCAATATCTGTTATAATAAGTGATTTAATTTCCAAAAAATCTAACAATTCATAAAATAGATGAGCATATGCTCCACCTACTTCTATAGTAGTTAAATGCTGTTTTGATAAATTGGAACCTTCCACGTTATCAAATTTCTCGATTAAAATCGGCATTAACATCCTTTCCACATTACCCTCAACTAGTAAAGCTTTATCAGCAAAGAAAAGATCACAAGTATTAATTTTAAAATACTGCTGAATAAAAGTTTTTAAATTTGAAAATCTTTCATCCTGAAAAAATGAACTTAGATTTTTAATAGAGGAAATTTCCCCATTATCAAGAAAGTATCTAATGCTTAATACATTTGCATTTTGTAATATGTATGAAGAATGAGTTGTAATAACTCTATATACCTTATTATCATTTTCTAATATACCTTCGATTTTCCTCAAAAATGTTGATTGCATTTGGGGGTGTAAATGGGACTCAGGTTCTTCAATAAATAATAAATTAAATAGTTTGTTTTCTTTATTAACTTTGTATTTATAAGTGATTATTTGAATAAATATAAAAAGCATATTGCTGTACCCAAGCCCGTTATAAGCTTCTGGTAAGACATGTTCTTCTAATGTGTATTTAACTTTAGAATTGTTCTTAAGGATGTCATTAATGTTTATTTCGGAAGATATTTCTATTTGATGCTTAGAATTACTACTTAATATATTTTCATTGACCTCTGTAATTAATTGTTTAAAAATGTCTTTGTAGCTTTCATTTAAACTATCTCTTATATATGTAATTGATTGTCTATAGGTATCTTCATGATGAATATCTTCAACATCTTTAATTATATTCTGATAGAAATACCATACTGCATTAGAAATATTCTGCTTACTATGTTCTAAGGTATCATCAACTTCTCTTTGTGCGTTAATTATCCCAATATTGAATAGATTTTTAACAAAATTAGATTCTACAGGGTAATCACCCTCACTTTGCTCCTTAGTAGAGTAGTAGTTTATTGAATAGTAATTATGAAGTTCTCTTTTTAAATAGTCATAAAATTCTAAACTTTGCAATCCTCCCGAATTTCGTACTTTTTCATTATATTCTTCAAACCCTTTCATAAGGTTTTGTACATTAGTAACCTCAAACCTACAACTTAATATGATTTCATGATTTTTATCGAACTCAAAAAGTATATCCCTAATCATTGCTAAATTATCTTCTGCACTTGTGGAAATTACAATATCTAAAATTACTTGAGGAAAATCCACATCTAAACTATTAATTAAATCATTTCTTTGTTGTTCATCCTCATGTTCTTTTAATATTCTATAGTCCTCATAAATTTTATTTATTTTTTGTTTTGTAACAGAGTTATTGTTAAAGTCTTCAAATTGGAAGTTCACTCCTGATGTTAGAAATTTTCTAAATAACTCAAAAATCGAAGTTTTTCCGGTGTTGTTTTTTCCAACTATTAATACTTCTTCATTCATATCTAAATTAACTTCATTAAGAATTTTCCTGAAGTTTTTAATACGTATGCTTTTAATTTCCAATTTACTCCCCTACTTTCTGGTTATACTAAAAATATCCAATATTACATATTTATAACACTTAAAAAAATACCATATAATTAGAAGGTAATCATTGATTTAGATTATTTTAGTTATTTATACCTAGTGAAAGTTAGTGAAATGTCATCTTAAAAACTTCAACATGAGAGGGAGTGGATGAATTTTTAATCTCGACACCCTCGCGAAGAATTGTGATTCTATTTTTGTTCTTTACTCTAACCTCCCTAAATAGACCTATTTATCCAATACGTAGGTGATTCATCTTGGGTAATCTTATAATGCAGATCCGCTTTCTGAAGTCATTAGAGATACAGCGGCTGCTACATAATTATTTTTCAATGCAGAATGATAGTATTTCAAGTTAATAAGTCTCTAAATTCCCCGGGCATCCAAATAGAGAAAGCAGCAGCTTACACCGGTAAGCTGCTGCTTTCTTTTATAATATTCCACCAATAGTGTTACTTCTTGATCTTAATCTTAGACGGTTTATCCACTTCTACTCCATCACGATCAATCACAAGCACCTCCCAATACTCCAAGCTCGGTACAGTAATGACCAATTCTTCCTGATCCCAGCTGTACTCAAGTTCCTCCATCATGCCTTCCCGTTTGTCAGGGCTTGCTGCATAGACTTTCAGATCTGGGAGTTCCTCTGCTGTTTGGCCGATCGGGTATCTGACCGTTAGCTCTTTTTGAGTTTCAGGCTTAGCAGCTGCATTTCTCCAATTCGAATCGTTGTTTAATAGATTGATAAGGTGAACGACCTCATAATCTTCAAAACCTTTATTGTCTTTGTTATCCCTGACGATAGACCAGATGCTGTTTTGCTCGCCGTTGTTACTCACGTTGACTTCTTCCCCGCCTGCCTCGACTTTTAATTGTTTATCTGTCTGGGTGCTGTCGAACAGAATGTTTTCATAGGCGGCGAAGAATTTGTAGTAGTCCTTCATTGATTCTTTGAGTGAACCGCTCATTTTCTTGCTGCGGTTTGGATAGTATTCGTGAGCCAGCATGTTTGGCCCTTCCTCGAATTTTTCTGCGGTGCCGATTTCGATATGGGTCGCTCCCATGGCGGCGAGGCCGGCGTCCATCAGGCGGACGGAAGGTTCATCGAATAATCCGATGGTCATGCGGCGCAGGTGAATCGTTCCTTGCTGTCCTTCTTCCTGCTTCAGCGTGATTTCATGCTCCCCTGCCGCTAGCTGAGGCAGTACGACATATCCGTCTTCGCTGTAAGAATCGATATTGCCGGTGCTTTTGAATACGACCTTGTAGGGGTTGCCGTTCTCATCATGGACTGGCTTGCCGTCGACATAGATGGTCCTTTCTGTGTCGCTTCCGGCGTTGGCATACGTGAAGATGAAACTTGTTTCCCCTTTTTCGGCGACATCGACGGCGAAGGTCACTTCATCGCCTGTATGGCCGAAGTTCAGCAGTGTATCCTTATAGATGTGCATTGGGGATAAACTGTCTGCCGTTTCTGCATGAACCCGTTTATTTCCTATTTGAAGATAATCCAGCTTGACGCCGTCATCATCTATATCCTGGACTTCCATCCTGATGATGTTCCGGCCTTCTTTCAGTTGAATATCCTTCATCTCGAGATCTTCCCAGCCATTCGAAGATGAAAATACGACATCTCCTGCTTTCTCTTTGTTCACAAAGACTGCACGTTGGGCCTCTCTTTTTGAATTTGAATCATTCTTATATCTCCATTTCAAATCATAAGCACCGGCTTCCGGTACGTCGATGGCAAAGTTCAGGAAGTCGCCTTCATCTTTGAAGTCATAGATATGTCCTATAGTCGTGGTGATCCCGTGGCCTTCCGGGGCAAAATTGGCTTCCTCCACCTGATACTCCACGCCGCCTGCTGTCATGCTGTCGAGATTGATGTATTCCCCATTTGAAGCCATTTCGAAGATGACTTCATGTTCTCCTGCAGGTACCTTGGCGTTAATGGTCTTCTCCACCATGGCTCCGTCCCAGCCTCCCGGGGTGCTTGAGAACACTGTCTCGGAAACCGTCTTGCCGTCCACATATTGATTGTTGGATGGAATTAGCTCCCCGTCCACATAGATGTTGATATGAGGGTTGTTCCCCGTCCTGTATTTGAAGCTGAGTGTATCGGTTTCTTTCGTACTATTGACGTTGAATACGACCTGCTGACCTTTGTTTCCGAAGTTATTCGTATAGCCGGGATCAATCGATACCTCGCTAGTTCTTGAAACGACCGGAAGCCACCCGATTTCCGCTTCTTCTGCTTCGATTACATTGGTTCCCGATTCAACCTTATCAATTAAAATGCCTGTTTCTTCTGTTTTTCCTTCCATCTGAATGGAGAGCTTATTTTCCCCGCTGTACAGATAGATGGATGCTTCTGCTGTTCCCCATTGACCTTCTGAAGTCGGAGGCAGCGACAAGATGCCGGCTTTCTTTCCATTTACGAAGATGCTGCGTTTCGTTCCTTCTCCAGGATTTTTATACCTGACGGAAATGTCCGTTTCTTTCGATTCTGCGGCATTCATCGAGAAGGAAATGAAGTCTCCCTGCTGTTTGAAGTCCGTCACTCCGTCGTCATCCGCTTTTATGAGCGGCTCATGTGATGGTTCCCAGCCGACTTCGGCTTTTTCTGCCTGATAACGGTCCTCCCCTACGGTGAGATAGTCGATTTTAGCACCTGTATCATTGACTCCGTCGGCTTTCAGTTTTATCTTGTTCTCTCCCGCTTTGAGCTTGACTTCGGTCTCTTCCGTAGATTGGAACGATTCCCATCCGCCTGTCGGATCGAGCTGAATGGAATCGCTCGCCAGTTCCCCGTTCACATACAGATGGCGGCTGATCGCTGTGCTTTCCACCCCGTATTGGAAGCTGACCGGATACGTTCCGGCTTTGGCGGCATCGACGGTGAATTCGATGAAATCACCATCCGTCTCAAAATTGTACACGTGACCATGCTTATCCACTTTACTGCTGATCAGCTCAGCATCCTCTGCTTCATACTCTTTCTCATAGTCTGCTTTTTTAAGGACGAGACTGTCTACGTTCAGCCACAAATTATTTGTATTCAATGACAGCTGGATCTCATTTTCCCCTTCTTGTAGATCGACTGTCAGGCTTGTTTCCGCAACCGGGTTCCCCCAGCCGGTCTTCTCACTGAATGGAATCGCGTTATTTACGAGAGCATCATTCACTTGGATTTTCCCGACAGGGCTTTCTCCGTTGTCATGGCCATACTTAAGGTCCAGCGTATAAGTGCCGGACTCAGGTGCATCGACCTTCCAGATGATTTGGTCTTCATCTTTCATCCCGAAATCCCCGACCCATCCAGGGATCTTCTGAATCCGTGAAATGAAATGTTCGGACCTCGGCACTCCCTCTACATCTGCGACGTTGTAATGCTCGCCCGTCGCCTGCTTGTAGTTCATGTACCCGGCAATGACGACAGCCTTTCCATCGTTCGTTTCCCTAGTTTCTTCTATTACCTTCAGTAAGTCGCGGTAGTGATCTTTATCCTGCCAGATTTCGCTATAATCAAAGTCAGTCTGTGTACCTGGTCTCGGCACGTCACTGTATCCTTCGTTGCCCCCGACCATATTGAATGTGACAAAGTTCTTGGAATCATTGTTCTCGCTCAATGAGGCCTTCACCGAGTTGATGAGAGAATCATAATCTTTCGAGAAGTGGCGTTTATTGCCTTCATAGTCATATAGATAATCGTTGTCATGGAACCCCCACTGATCGAGGTGCATCCCGTCGAACCCGAATTCATTTACGCCCCTCACAAACTCATGGTTGATATATTCCTGCCATTCGGCATTCCCCGGGTCCTGAAGGTAGAGTCCGGTCGGCGGGTTCACCCAGTCAAAATAAAATCCTTCCTGGTCACTTAAAGAGGGATTCGGGAAACTCGCATTCTTCTTATACAATCCCCATTCCTTCTTCACCCCGAAAGCTTCATAGTTTTCCCTTGCGGCATAGTTCATTTGATAGGCCATGGCTGCCGCATTGTATTTCTGCGCTGCACCGATCTGCTGCTTCACCGTGAGTGGATAAAGCTTGCGTCCGAGCAGGTCATCATAAGCGGTATCTTTATCGATATCTTCCGGGATGAAGTTTCCGTCCTCATCAAGCACCGGTTTCCCTTCGCTGTCGGTCTTGGAGTAGACGGACACATCATGGCGCCACATCCAATCATAGAATTGAAAACCATTCAAGTAATACTCCTGGGTCAGCTGCTTCATCTTCTTTTCACTTTCGGCTGTCGATTCTTGAGGGAATTCGGTTGCGTAACCATAACGGGGATACTGTGTCCAGTCACTTGAAACATCGATGGCTACCGTGACGATTTGGTCGGATCCCTCGAAGGAGGCTTTTACTAGATATCCTTTGAAATCATCTGACGGCGGTGTCCAATCCACTTCAATCCCTTTCAGGCCTTTTTTTACGTGGATTTTCTTGCTGCCTTCTGCTACCTTTTCATTGAGTTGATAGACTTCTAGATGGAGATCGCCTTTCCACTCTTTTTCGGTGTTGAATAAGAGAGACATCTTCACTGGTTCGCCGGGATTATACCTCGATTTGTCGACCAGGAAAGCAGATATCGGTTCTGACGGAAGGTTCTTTTTGTTTTGGGCTTTTTGTACAGCCTCTTTTGGATTGTCTTTGGCTTCAGCGTCTTGGGGCAGCGTGAATGATGTCAGGGCAAGGTTGATGGCAACCAGGCCGGCAAGGGGCAGTTTCAATTTTCGATTGATTTTCATTTCCTTCCTCCTCATGTGTAATGGCAGGGTCTACCCCTGACGTATTTACCTGCTTTCGAGCGGCTGGACATTCCCCAACTTAAGAACCGGAGAACCCAGCTCAGGACACGCCCACAACACAGCATTCCTAATCACCCGCTGTATATCCTTGTGATAATACGTCGGATACGTCTCATGTCCCGGCCTGAAGTAGAAGATCTTCCCTCTGCCGCGCCGGTATGTACAGCCGCTCCTGAACACTTCTCCTCCCGAGAACCAGCTGATGAAGATGAGTTCGTCAGGTTTAGGTATGCCAAAGCGTTCACCGTACATTTCTTCTTTTTCGAGCTCGATGACTTCCGGGATGCCATTCACGATGGGATGACCTTCCTCCACGACCCACAGTCTTTCTGTGTCATCGGCTTCCCTCCACTTGAGTTCTCCCGTCCTGGTCCCCATCAGTACCTTGAAGACCTTCGAATTATGGGCTGAATGCAGTGGGATGAATCCCATTCCATCGAGGATGCGTTCCTTCACTTTCTCTACAATGTTGTCGCTTACTTCATCATGGGCAATATGTCCCCACCAGATCAGTACATCGGTTTCGTTGAGGATGTCGTCTGTCAATCCGTGCTCCGCTTCATCAAGCGTGGCCGTCTTCACTACGAACTCTTCCTCTAGGAAGCCTGCAAGTGCTTGATGGATGCCGTCAGGATAGATCTCCTGTACAGCCGGATTCGATTGTTCATGTCGATATTCATTCCAGATTGTCACGTTGATCATTGTCATTCCTCCATTTTTTCAAGTTCTTTTACGTCTACTTCTTTTCGTAATGTATTGGATAAGAGAACGGAATCAATCACCCGCTGGACTACATAGCCGTCTCTGAATGTCGGTCGGTCACGTTCTTTCTTGTCGAGAATAGCGTCCACCCATTTCCATATTTCATTTTTATCGGTTAGACGCCATGGGCGGAAACGTTCTTCGGAAGGCACGGCCTCATCATCCCACGGCACCGTGTTTTCCAATTTGAGATCCTGCCAATGCCCCTTTAATGGTGCATACCTGAGTCTGATCCCCAGTTCACTGGAAAGAAGCTGCAACGCCCCCTTCTCTCCTTTGAAAATCAAATCGATTGTCTGGTTCCGATTTCCCTGGATTGAAACCCAGCTGGTATAAAAGGATCCCTGGACTCCTGATGGAAACGAAGCATGAAAGAAGGCAGAATCCGCTGCGCGATCCTTATTTACGGACTCACTCAACCTTTCCATCCTGCCGTCCTCCAAACATGATAGGGAAGCCGAAACTCCTTCGATTTCTTCTCCAAGGATATAGTGGACGGCATCGATGAGATGGGAACCCAGGTCAGCGAGCACACCGCCCCTTCCTCCCGACGAATGCGTGCCGCGCCACCCCGGTGGACCTGATAACCCGTAATCACCCGAATACTCGAACCTTCCTTCATATACGTTGCCTATCAATCCATCCTCTATCAGTTCCTTTAACCGGAGGACGGCAGGGTTCTCCCGATACGTGAAATTCACTCTATGGATGATGCCGTTTCGTTCTGCCGTTTCCCACATCGCTTTTGCCTCTCTCGTATCCATAGCTAACGGTTTTTCACACATAACATGGATACATTTTTCCGCAGCCAGCAAGGCAAGATCATGATGACTGGAGTTCGGGGTCACAATGCAGACGCCGTCGATGTCTTCTTCCAGCATTTCCTCGTAGGACCGGTGGCTGGATGGGATACCGTATTTAGCGGCAAGCCTTTCAGCATTTGTTCCATTTTGACTGCAGATCGCCTCCAGGATGACGGAGGGATGCCGTTTCAGAATTGGGAGATACCACAAATCTGCGAATGAACCTGAACCGGCGACGGCAATCTTTACTTTTTGATTACTCATAAACGTCTCCTTTCTATTCGTCTATGTTTATGGACTGACCTTTTTCTGCTGATTCGATAATACGCTCCAGCACCTTTTGATTCTGATAGCCATCATGGAAGTCAGGGATTTCTTCGTGCCCCTGGCCGGTCACTATTGCGATGAAATCCTCGAGCTGCTGGCGCCTGTAGCCTGGAGGAATCTCCAGGGTCTCTTTCGTTGTTTGAAGCTCATTCGCATCAACGAAACTGAGCAGGACTTCATCCGGTTTTTCACAATTGACATGTATCGTCCCGATATCCCCGTACAATGTCACTTCATGCTGATTACCCGAACCGATTGCGTTCCTTGTCGTCAGGAACGTCCCTACCACATCATGCTCCAGCACGGCATGGAAGCTGGCATAATCGTCCACTTCCACTTGATGCATATTACCGGTTGCCGGATTCCTGCGTTCCGGGACAAAGGTTCTCATTAATGCAGATACTGATTTGAATTCCCCGACAAGGAACCTTGCGCTGTCGATCATATGTGCACCGAGATCACCCAGCGCCCCCGTCCCGGTAACCGCCTTATTGAACCTCCATAAATACGGGACATCAAAGATCGGTGAGCCGAACGATTGTAGATAGCGGACCTCCATATGACGGAGAGTACCGATCCTATTTTCTTTGAGGAGTTTCTTGGCATATCTGAAGGCCGGTATATAACGGTAAGAAAATCCGACCATGCACGGAATCGGTGTCTTCTCATAGAGGTCCGCCAGATATTCCGCTTCCTTGAAATTCAAGGTGAATGGCTTTTCTGCCATGATGGGTTTTTGATGACGGATGCACAACTCCAATACTTTCGCATGCAAATCATTCGGCACAATCGAAATCACCGCATCCACAGTCGGGTCCTGGATGAGCGACTCCATCTCGTTGAATCGCTTGTCTCCTCCAATCCCCTCTTCCTCTCCCACCTTTTGCAGTAGTTCATCGTTCACATCGCACAACGCGCTTAATTGGAGTTGATCCAGCTCGGAAATCATCCTCCGGTGGGCGTCCGCCATTCCTCCGAGTCCGATAAGACCTACCTTGATCACTTTATTCACTGTCATATCTGTTCCCCCTTTGCTTCTACTTTCTATTGTAAAGACAACACCTCTCCAGAAGAATAGGTAGAATGAAAGCGCTTAATTTATGACACTCATTCATGTATATAAAACACTTTCTCACTGAAAAAAGCAGCCTGGCCGGCTGCTTTTTTTCTGCGTTGTTAATTTAATTTATAAACTCTCGCTTCATAAGGCTTTAATTTTCCATTTTTTTCAAGATGATTATCATTACTTTCATAATTACCAATCAGCAAAGAGGAAGATTCAAAGTGAAGACCTTCCGGCAAGGTAAAGGCTGCATCTTCCCCCGTGAAGTTACACAGAATCACAAGCTTTTCTTCCCCGAGCGTCCGGGTGTAAGCGTAGAGTTGCTCATGGTCATCAAGGATGAGGTCGTATGTGCCATAAACAATGATCTCATGTTCTTTACGAAGGCGGTTCAATTCCCTGTAGTAATAATAAATGGATGCGGAATCCTTTAACACGTTTTCTGCATTGATTTCCTTATAGTTGGGATTGACTTTCAGCCATGGAGTCCCGGTCGTAAAGCCGGCATGTTCACTATCATCCCACTGCATCGGTGTCCTTGCATTATCCCGCCCTTTACGATAGATGGCTTCCATGATCGTGTTGTGATCTTCTCCGCCCTCCGTCACTTTTTCACGGTACATATTGTGAATCTCAATATCGTTGTACTCTTCAAGGGAGTCGAATGCAACGTTCGTCATCCCAAGCTCTTCCCCTTGATAGATGTAAGGAGTGCCCTGCAGCATATGAAGGAACGTAGCAAGCATCTTGGCAGATTCAACGCGGTATTCCTGATCGTCCCCAAACCTCGAGACCATCCTTGGCTGATCATGATTATTGAGATAAAGACTATTCCAGCCCCTGCCTTCGAGGTCTTTCTGCCATTTGGTCATCACCTGCTTCAGATCGGTCAGAGCCCAGTCCTTCACGTCCCATTTACCGCCCGGTCCGGAATCCAGGTCCATGTGTTCGAATGTGAAGATCATGTTTAGCTCCGTACCCTCTTCGTTGGCATATCGGGCGGCATCCTCCGGGGACGCCCCTGGACATTCGCCGACTGTCATCATGTCATAGTTCGAGAGTACTTCCCTGTTCATTTCCTGCAGATACTCATGGACACGGGGGCCGTTCATGAAATAATCCCCGCCCCAGTCGTATTTCTTTCCGCCTGGTGTACTCGGGAGGCCGTCCTCTTTGGAGATGAGGTTGATGACATCCATTCGGAATCCGTCGACCCCTTTATCCAGCCACCATTTCATCATGTCGTAGATTTCAGTTCTCAGTACAGGGTTTTCCCAGTTGAGGTCCGGCTGTTTTTTACTGAAAAGGTGCAGGAAATATTCATCCGTGGTCTCATCATACTGCCAGGCCGATCCACTAAAGAAAGACGTCCAGTTGTTTGGTTCATTTCCGTCCTTGCCGGGACGCCAGATGTAATAATCCCTGTAAGGATTGTCTTGCGATTTCCGGGATTCGATGAACCATGAATGTTCATCCGACGAATGATTGACTACAAGATCCATCATCAGCTTCATCCCTCTGGTGTGGAGACCTTCCAATAATTCTTCCCAATCTTCCATCGTCCCGAATTCGTCCATGATGGCTTTGTAATCGCTGATATCATATCCATTATCATCATTGGGAGATTCATAGACGGGGGACAGCCAGATGACACCGACTCCCAGTTCTTTTAAGTAATCCAGCTTGCTGATGATTCCTTTTAAATCACCGATCCCGTCTCCGTTACTGTCATTGAAGCTTCTCGGATAAATTTGATAGACGACGCTTTCTTTCCACCATTTTTTCTCCATTTCCCTCTTCCTTTCTATGATGAGAGCTGACGGTCTATATCAGCTGCCGCTTTCTTTAGTCCTTCTTCTACACTTACTTCCCCACTGAAAATGTTCCTGAAAGTATTTGTCAGGATGGTGTTGATTTCTTCCCACTGCGGCACCGGCGGCCTTAAGAAGGCTTCATCGATGCTTTCGATATAACTTTTATAGTAAGGGTACTCTTCTGCAAAATTCGATATTTCCACCCGTTTATTCGTTGGGAGTAAACCTGCTTTTAACAGAAGGCTTTGAGGTTCTTCGGTGGTCATCCATTTAACGAACGTCCATGATGCTTCCCGATGTTTCGTTCCTTTCGTGATGACCGCATTTTCTCCCCCGAGGATGGAACGCTCTTCCCCATTACTCGGAAACACGCCTGAAACCGTTTCTTGATTGACAAGAGCCAAGTCGTTTTCTGACCTTACGCTGTAGAACCACGGCCCCTCATCAATCATGAAATAATCCCCTGAACTGACATTCTGCCACGTCTCCGCATATCCACTGAGCACCTCGGGAGGAATGTATCCGTTTTGGTACAGCCCCAACAACTCTTTAAGTGCTGAAATGCTCTCTTTGCTATCCAGGTAGCCGCTTGCCTTCGTATAATCCCCGTTCATCACCTTTCCACCCAATCCGTAAAAATAGGGGAGGCTGTTCCAGGGAGAAACGTCACTGATTCCGATTTTCAGATTGTTTTCCTTTACGATCTCAATCAATTCATCCATCGTTTCAGGAAGATGATCCAGTCCGAGTCTCTCCACCGCCTCTTTATTGTAGATGGCTGCTTTCACATTCGTATTCAGGGGTAAACCGTAATAATCCTTTCCGAATCGATTTGACTCAAGGGGATTTTGAAGGAATCTTGTCTTGACCAAATCAAAGTCATCAAATTCACTTATTGGATAAAGTAAATCCAGGTGGACAAATTTAGGAATCCAAGTAATATCCATTCTGACGACATCAGGGGTCCGATTGACGGAGGCCCGTGAAATAAGCGCTGACATCAGCTGCTTGCTATGTGGCTGCCTGACGGATTTGACATCGATCCCAGGATATTTCTCTTCGAATAACGGAATGATCTCACTTTCAAAGATTCTCGTTTCTTCGTCGCTGTAGGTATGCCAGATCTCTAATTCTTCCACACTGTTTTCATCAGATAATTTCACTTTCTTTGTTTCGTCGATGATATGTTGATTTCCGCAAGCGTTCAATATAAGCAATAAGATCAGTATGATGGTTGTCCGGAATCGAATCATGTGAGAATTCCCTTTCCCTATCTATTTATGATGCTCAGTCCTGTAATCCCCCGGGGAGAGGCCGGTGACTTTCTTGAATAATTTACTGAAATATTTCACATCATTGAAACCTGATTCACCTGCTACTTCATATACCTTCAGTGAAGTGTGGCCGAGAAGTTCTTTCGCCTTGTTGATTCTGAGTCCTATCACGTAATCGATGAAATTGATATCCATGAATCGCTTGAATAAAATGCTAAAGTAATTGCGGCTGATATGGATATGATCTGCGACGTGCTGAAGAGTCATTTCTTGTGTAAAATGGTGATGGATATATGATAGGGCCTTATCCAGCAGCTCATTATCCGTATTTGGGTGCTTACTTTTTGATTCCAGCAAGTGGTCACATTCATTCTTCGCTTCATGGAAAAGCCCTGTCAATTCCTCCAGTGTTTCTGAAGAAGCCAAGTTTGACATATGGTCTATAAATACGCTTACTTCAACCTTATTCCAATATAATGCCTTCAGGATATACCCTGCTTCCTTCTTGACTTTGTCAGGGTGCATGTTCTCTTCCTTCCAGCGTACAAACCTCGACTCGAGGAAGTTCTCAAGTGATTCTTCCCCATGAATTTGAGCTTTTACCTCTTCAAGACTCAGGGGCTCCCGAAGCATTTTCACTCCTCTTTCATAAGGAAAGATCTCAGTGTTACTTTGGAAGAAATATTGTTTGCCTGCCAGAGAGGCATGATGGTATCCCTCGACCAATTTTTCTGGATCTGAAACCATTGCATAGCTGAACACCAGTTTCAGGGACGTTTCCTTTTCAATCCTCTCCTTCAACTTGTTAACGGTATCCCGGGGTTCTTCCGTATTCCCCAAGAAGAAAATCAGTTCATTTTCGCCTATCGGAAAGCAGTACCCGTCTTCGGTCTCTCTATAGAAGCGGTCTTGAATTTCTTCGATGATCAAATTTTTATAAAGGAAACCAAATTCATCTTCGAATCGATCAAGCTCCTTTATACTCCCAAGTAGTAAAAGCTGGGGCATAGGAAGAGATTCAATCCTTTGTTCACAATCCTGGTACGGCATTTTTCGAAGGAGGACCCTCTTGATCGATTGTTCTGTCCTCCGCCTTTCATTGATTTTATTGGTCTGTTCCGCATGATCGAGCTTTTCTGTTACTTTTTCCTCCTCGAGTATCTTGTCTATACATTTATGGATGGTCCTTGAGAATTGATCGGGTTCAAGTGTCTGTTTCAATATATAATCGACCGCGCCGTGTGTAAGGCCTTCCCTGACATATTCGAACTCATTGTAGCTGCTGACCAGGACCACCTTTAGCTTCGGATACATTTGAAGCGCTTTCTTCATTAACGTAATGCCATCCATGACAGGCATCTTTATATCGGTTATGAGAATATCCACATGGCCGGTTCTCTCCATTGCCTCTAACGCTTGTTTTCCATTTGAAAAGTCACCGATCAAGTGAAGATTCTTATCCTCCCAGTCGATGGAGGATTTCAGGCCAAAGCGGATGATCGGTTCATCATCCACAATCATCACGTTATACACCTTGATCACCCCCGGTTTTCGTCATCAATACTAGCTTCACCACTGTCCCTTCCCCGCTGCTGATTTCAAGCTTCGAATCCGGACCGAAATAAAGTCTGATGGAATCGGCTACATGACTTAACCCGATTCCTACGTATGAGTTGTCTCCAACGGACGACCTTTGCACTCGTTGTAACATATCCTGTTCAACACCCACTCCGTCATCCCTGATTTCGATTTGAATTCCTCCGGGGATATTCTTACCCGTGATCCACACTGTCCCTTCCGTTCCTGTTGGTACGATCCCGTGAAAGATGGCATTCTCCACGATCGGCTGCAGAAGCATCCTCGGAATCTCCCAACCTTCAACGCCCTCTTCAAAGTCCGTCACCAAATGGAACTTCTGCTCATACCTGATTTGAAGGATGACCATGAATTGTTCAACCAATTCCACTTCTTCCTTTATGGATATAAAGTTCCCGGTCTTCCCCATATTCCCTTCCAGGAGTTTCGATAATGCAGTAAGGGCGGTGTTCGCTCTCTCCGTCTCTTTGAACTGGACGAGCCAGCGTATCGTACTCAATGTGTTAAAAAGGAAGTGAGGATTGATTCTGTGCTTGATGGCCCGAAGGACGGCTTCCTGCTTCTGATGCTGTTCTTCCTTCACTTGCTCGAGTAAATCTTCCACCCGATTGATCATATGGTTAAATTCTGAGCTCATCATTCCGATCTCATCCTTTGAATTCACACTCGTACGCACCTTTAAGTTCCCCTCGCCTACAAGCTTCATTTGCTCCGTCAAGATCTTAACCGGATCGGTCACTTTCTTTGCGATGAAACTCCCGACGAGAATCGCCACTATTCCAAATAGGATGGATGCACCAATGATGATTTTCTGAATCGAAATGAGTTCGCCCGTGATTTCAGAAGTTGGTACCCTTCCGACAATCAACCAGCCGTTTCCGATTGGTTCCGTTACGCCATAATAAGGGATATCATCCTCTTCGAATTCGAATTCCCGTTTATCAGAAAGGATATACTTCCGCATCTCCTTATTCTGAACGGGTTTATGTAGAGTCTCTAAATCGTTATCGATCACCACTTCAGCCTGCTCATTCACTACAAAGAAGTGTCCGGTCTTCCCAAGCTTGATTTGATTGATTTTATCCAATACCGCCTTTCCGTCCAGGCTGACCTGGATATAGGCGATGTTCTCCATCGTATCAAAGTCTTTCAACACCCTTGTGATGGGAAGGACAAGATCGGTGTTTTCCCCGGCTCCGCTGAACCGGTCATATTGAAGTCCTCCCCACACCAGCTCTCCATCTCTTCGAACCGCTTCCTTGGCCCAGTCCAATCCATCAATATTCACTTTTGAGAGTTTATAAGGGGAAAATGTCCCACTCCCCCAGCTCATCCCGTCTTCCTTCAATACGTAAATGATCCTCACGAATGAACTCGTATAAATATTTGAATTCAAATAAGATGTCATATACTCTTGATCTTCTTCTGTGGCTGAGGAGCGCTGGTCCAAGTCATCCTTCACGATTTCCTGTATTCTTTCATTACTGTAGATGAGATCTGACATATCACTCCCATTGGAGAAGATAAAGGACAGGGATTCTGCTGCCTGTCTCGCAATCTGCCTTGACGATTCCCTTACATTTTCTTTTACGACGTCCGAGGCAGATTGGTAGAAGAACACACTATTAAAGACCGTAGGGATTAAACAAACGACTAATATGGTGAGAATGACCTTGGAAGCCAGCCGTTTCTTTAGAAGCTGTATCATCTGTTAATCCCTCTTTCCGCTATTCTTGTTATCTATCATATCTCTCCTTCTTAACTGGAGCAATAGGTCCTATTTATAGTCGATCACGACCATGTCCCAATACTTGAGGGAAGGGACGGTGAACGTAATCGAGTCACCTTTTTGCTTGAAATCAATCTCCAGAGGGGAACCCTGATAGTCATCAGGTGTTGCCACCCAGATCTTATCTGCCTTCCCCCCAGCCTTCACTTCCACTTTGATATCCTTTTTTTCCTCAGGATCAGGCTGTAATCCTTGATTATCCCGCCATTCCAGCGAGGAAGCATCAGTGAAATTAATCAGATGAATAAGCTCTTTATCCTCTTTCTTTTTGGCAAATGACCAGATGGAACCGAGCTTCGGCTGATCGGAGATGGTAAGATCGCCTTCTATCTTCACTTCTTTTTCCGCTTCCTCCCCGCCATCACGGAGAAGATTCTGATAGGCTACCTGGAAGTCATAATATCTTGTCAATTCACTTTTCAGTTCATCACTCATGCTTAATTTCTTATGAGGGAAATATTCTTTCGAAAGCATATTTTCACCAAGCTCCAAGTGAGACCCTCCAGAAGCGAAGATGACCGCATTCGTCATCAAAACACCGGGTGTATTGAATTCTCCCATGGAGTCAGATAAATCATAGTTCATGTACGCAGCCAGGACTGTATTCAGCTTCCCTTTGCTGTATTTACTATTCTGATCAATGACTCCTTTAAGACTCGAATACGTAGTATGACCATCCCAAAGCTCCGAATAGAGGAAGCTCACCGGTGCCTGGGAAGCGATATACCCTTGTGCATACTGCGAAACGGCATTCATGACCAGGTCGACATCCAGTTCCTTTTTCGCTTCATTCAGGAATGGTACATAAGTAGTCGAAAGGTCGACCGTCTTCCCTTCACCATTCCAAAGTACACCACGGTCACCAAGCTGATCGACGTGCCATCCGTCAAAATCCAGATGATTAAACACTTGTTTTTCTTCGTTTATGATGAAATCCTGCCATCCTTTATTGGAAGGATCCATCAGGTAAATATCACTCGCCCAATTATCAGGAAGGGGATGATGATCCTGCTCTTCCGCATCCGGATCCTTGAATAGGCCCCACTCTTTTTTCACTCCCTCATCCTCAGCATTTTCATAGCTGCCGAACAAGAGATTATAATTCATCGCCTTCATATTTTTTTCATGGGCAAGGGAAATGTAGCGTTCGATTGTATCCCTTGATACTTCCCTGTTGGCGATATCCGGCCAGGTATCCGCAAGTTCACCATCTTGCATCTTCAGGGGCTTCTCATGTTTGTACTGCCAGTCGTAAAATTGCAGCCCATTGATGTGGAATCGATTTAAATGGTCGATCACTTTTTCCTGCTGATCAGCTTCCATGTTGAAGAAATCGGCAAGATACCCGTACCTCGGAAACTTGGCCCAATCGGAGGATACATCAACACCTATGTTCTGGTGATCAATGACCTTATCCCCTTGTGTCACATACACTTCCACCATATATCCTTTATAGTCATCTTCTTCCGGTTTCCATGACCACGATATCTCTTCTTCTTTCAGATTGATTTTTTCCTCTTTCACTGTTTCTGCCAAATGTTTATACTGAACCAGTAATGTTCCTTCTTTTACTTTTTCCTTCAATGATAATGAAAGCTTCACAGATTCCCCCGGTTCATAGGCGGCTTTATCCGTGATCAGTTCATCCACCCATTTCCCCTGCTGAATCGTATTTGCTTGAAAGACAGGTTCAGAATTTGAATTCACACAGCCGAAAAGCATTGCTGCTGTAAGTGACATGCTTGCCAGAACGGCCAGTCTTTTCTTTTTCCCCATTTTTCTCCCCCTTCCTCTTCTATGAGTTATCCTTTGACCGCTCCTTCTGAATGTCCGCTTTGTACAAACTTCTTCTGGAAGATAATATAAATGATGATCACCGGCAGAATCGCAATCAAGGAAGCTGCGAAAATCCATGACCAATTACTCGCATATTTACCCTGGAACATCATAAGCGCAATCGGCAGCGTTCTCATCGCTTCATCCTTGATGATCGTCAACGCAACAAAGTACTCATCCCATGTCCCCGAGAAAGAGAAAATCGCCATGGTACCAAGGGCAGGCTTTGAAAGAGGCAGATAAATCCTTCTGAAAATGGTCCAATTCCCTCCCCCATCCATCAAAATGGATTCTTCCAATTCCTTCGGTACAGTCTCAAAGAACCCCCTCAGGAAGAAAGTAGAACCGACCACACCACCGCCAATGTATAGTAACCATAAGCCCCAGTATGTGTTAACAAGTCCAATGTTTTTAATGACGGTAAATTGAGGAACGATTGCAAGCACAAGGGGAATCATCATCGTGAATAAAAAGATCCTGAATAACAGTTCCTTTCCTGGAAACGTAAACCGAACAAAGGCATAAGCTGTCAACGCCCCAAGGAAAACACTTCCCACCGTGGCGACACCCGCTACCAGCAAACTATTTAAGAAATAACGAAAGAAGTTATTCTTGTTCCAGACAATTTCATAGTTTTCAAAATTGGGGACTGCCGTGAACACTTCCTGTGGCTTCGGAAGTGAGTAAGCCCCGTTAATGAATGTCGTCATCACCATATAGATGAAAGGCGTGATAAAGACGACGACCCCTAAAATGAGAAACAGATAAACAACCAATTTACTAAAAAAGTTCCCATTCATACAATTCCCCTCCTCTTCTATCTACATGAATTTCTGATTGCTCAGTTTCTTCTGTTGCGTGAATGTAATCAGGAAGATCGTCAGACCCATCATCACACCCAGTGCGGAAGAATATCCAAAGTTAAAGTTACTGAACGCCTGTTTATATATCATGCTCTGGAGCACTTCCGTCTGCCCCATCGGTCCACCGTTCGTGATGAAATACACCTGTGGGAAAAAGTTAAAGGCGCCCATGATTAAATTAATGATGACAAATGCCGTAATCGGGCGTAGCATCGGTATGGTGACAAATCTGAAAGCCTTTATTCCGCTTGCCCCATCGATTGCTGCCGCTTCATAAAGATTCTTCGGAATCCCCTGGAGGGCTGCTAAATAGATGACCACTGTCCACCCCACTGTTTTCCAGATGTGGAACAGCCAGATGACGACCATCGCAGTCCACTGATTCTGCAGCCAACTGATCGGCTCATCCACGATTCCCAAGTTCACAAGCATAAAGTTAATCAACCCATCCTCGCCATCTGCAAACAGATAACGGAAAAGGAATGCAACGACGATCCATGACGTGATGATCGGAAGATAATACAACGTCCTGAACGTAATCTTGTACTTAACAAATTGAATATTGATCAACACAGCAAAAAACAGTCCTAAAAACCAGTTGATCGGGACCGTCACGACTGTATTGAGAAATGTATTCCTGACGGCGTACGCAAAAGCCGGGTCCGAAAAAGCCTTTTTATAATTCTCTAAACCGACAAAAGGACTTTCCGCACCGGGAATGATGTTATAGTCCTGAAAGCTCATGACAATCCCCTTTATCAGAGGATATATGACAAATATACTTGCCCCTGCAAGCCCAATGAGAAGAAACGGCGAGACTTCCAGCCACTGCTTTGCCCCTTTTTTGAACCGCTCAGAAAATGGTTTTTTTGTAGAAAGAATAAGATCACTGTCATGATTATTTAGATTCGGTTCCACCTTGCTCCCTCCTTATGTCTTTATTAATGAAAGAAGATACTGCACCAGATCGGTGAGTACCTTCTCTTGTCAACACTACTGTTGAAGAATGGCATCCGCTTTCTTCGCAGCATCATCCATTGCTTCTTTCGGTTTCATCTCTCCGCGCATCACTTTCTCGAAGTTCAAGTTGATGACCGTTTCAATTTCAGACCACTCAGCAACCGGAGTACGAGGTAGCGCTGTTTCAAGCTGTTTGACATATTTCTCGACAATCGGATTCTCAATCACGCTTGGATCATTCGCAGCGTTCTTATTCGTAGGAATCAGTCCCGCTTCCGCCATCAGTTTCTGAGGCTCTTCCGTCAACATCCATTTCGCAAACGTCCATGCTTCCTTAGGATGCTCGGAACCTGCAAATGTAACAAGGTTCTCACCGCCGATAACAGAACGGCTTCCACCAGGACCTTCAGGAATCAGACCACTCACAGTCTCTTCTTCCGGTTTGAACTTGCTTCCTTCTTCATTTCCAAGAATGCTGTAGAACCAAGGGCCGTCATCCAGCATGAGATACTGATCTTCTTTCATACCGTCCCAAGCGCCCGGTTCTCCGCCAAGGATCGTAGGTGAAAGAAGCCCGTCCTTCTGCCAATTTGCCATTTCTTCAACCGCTGCAATGCTTTCTTTACTATTTAAATAGCCATCGAATTTTGTATAATCATCATTTGTCATCTTACCGCCAAGACTCCAGAAGTATGGAAGGAATCCCCAAGCGTTGCTGCCTCCGATGCCAATTCCACCTTTCGCTCCTGCATCCACCGCTTTCTTCGCGGCATCCTTCAGTTCATCCATCGTTTTCGGCGCTTCTGAGTACCCAGCTTTTTCAAGTAAGTCTTTATTATAGATGGCTATTTTTGTATTCGTATTTACCGGTACTCCATAGTACTTACCGTCATAGATATTCGTAGCCATAGGAGCTTCAAAGACACTGTTCTTCACTTCCTCGAACCCTTCCATACCGCTTACTTCCTGAAGGGCGCCCATCTTGGCAAACTCAGAAACCCACACAATATCCATACGCATCAAATCAGGTGCTTCCCCACCGGAAACCCCGGCAATCACCTGCTGTTTCAATCCTTCATAAGGCATCCTCGTAAGCTTCAACTCAATATCAGGATGTTCTTTTTCAAACAATGGTTTAATCTTCTCATTAAGAATGACTTCTTCCTGATCACTATACGTATGCCAATAATCCAGAACAACCTTATCACCACTGCTCTCAGATCCAGTCTCACTAGATCCCCCACTGCAGCCCCCAGCAAATAACATCGTGGATATCGCTGCACCTGTCATAAACTTCTTCCAAGCCTTCATATCCTTAACCCCTCCCTTTCTATACCTTCATTTTCCTTGAAAGCGCTTTACTATAAAACCGCTTACATTTTTGTGATGGTGTTATATATTTGATTGTTTAAGGAGGTCGGATTGTTGTGGAAATAAAAAAAGTGTCATATCTCTCTGTTTTAGAGAGATATGACACTTTTTTGGGAAGCATGGGGGAAGCAGGAAGCATGGGGACGGTTCTGATGCTTCCTAGAACAGGAGAACCGTCCCCGTGCTCCCCTTTCGTTTTAAAATTTCTTTTTCTATATTCTTGATCTCAAAAATCTTCTTCCCATGCTTCTTTTGCGTTCAGTAACCTTTGTGATAAAAACTCATAAAAATTCTTTGCCGTATTGAAATCATCAAGCCCCCCTGTCCTATTCCACACTATTACCGGGCACTCATTATTTTCCATTTCACTCGTATTAAGACAATAAACATATTCTCCAGCATCTTCAATAACTACTAGTTCCTTTTCCATTCCTAACTCTCTATATCTCTTAGTACTCACAACCACAGGAGTTCTATTTGACTTAGCCACTCCTAAAATATCAACACCAAATAGCCCACCAGAACCATAAGTAGTTAAAAACCACTTGAAACTATTTGGTAATTCCACCCCTAGCTCATTTTCAATAGAATGAATTTGAATTTCATCTACTCCGCCTGTAAAGTCATCTGGTTCCTTATGCTCATTAACAAAGTTTGTTAATTCCTCTTTATTCATTCCAGGTTCCTCCTTTACAATTCACTTTAATCTATCTGCTTAGCTCTCCATCTCCAATATTTACTTCTAAAATTGTCGTATTGCTTTCTTAAAATGGGGTCGTTTCTAAAACTACCACCATTCTCTACTAAACCATGCAAAATTTTATTATATTCATCGTGCATACTTGCAGGGATTTCAACCATAGATCCTGGCTCTCTTTGAATTAAATGGTGAAGTTCAATGACCGTTCCATCTTTCCAAATGGGCGCTCTTCCTTTTTTCATTAATTGGAAATTTGTCATACCAGTATCAGGATCGACTCGCTTGTAATCAATATCAACCCTTTGAAAAACCCTTCTGCTAATATCTTTTACCTCTCCATTAACCTTTGTTACTCCTGTATATTCCACAGCATTATAATTTTTATACTCTTTCCCTAGAAACTTACCTTTGCCAAATACCACATGCCCATCCTCATTCAACAACACCTTCCCCATCCTGGAGAAAGCCCCGGACTGAGCAACCCTCGAAACCGGACCGGACACTACCTTTTGATACGTCTTCTCCATCACCGTTTTCACTTTCCCTGGATTCAAGACATGTTTGGTCTTCCGGAATAGCTCTTGAAGATGTCCGGAAAGTGAATTCAATCCCAGTGCCCTTTTTCCGGTTCGGGAAGAAAGCAGCTGATGCGCGGTGTCCTCCACTTTTCCAAAGGTGCTTTTGACTCCGTTGTGGATGAAGGATTTGATTTTGGCTGTCGTCATGACGTTGTAGGGAACGTCGGTCTTGGAGCTCATTTTGCCGACTTTGCCCATCTTGCTGACTTTGTCTACGCCTTTCGTTCCGAAAATGGTCGCGGCGATGTAGGTTCCCGCGTAGGAAAAGTACCTTGCCCTGCTTCGCACGTCTCCGTTGACGACTTCTTCTTCAAAGGATTGTTTCAGGTCCTTCCATATGTACTTTGCCGTGTCGATAGGGTGAAGGACGGTATGAATGATGCCTTTGAAGAATCCAATGGGATCGGTGAACAGCGCGATGAGCGTGTCGACGAGATCGCTGACGATATCCACAATCGCAAAAAGAGCTCCTTCCACGGTCCCAAGAAACTCGGATAATTTATTTTTAGCCATAACCGATGTAAACTCGGATAGTTTGGATAGAAACGATGAGTCTTCCTGATGATCCTTCTTCTCTATTATACCAAGCTTTCCTTTTTGAAAAACAGTTTCAAGCCGAGCGATTTTCTGCGTCATGGAGTGGACCTGTTCTTCAAGGGAAGATAGTGAAGCGGTTTGAGTATGGTCGAACTCATGCAGCTTTTGGAGGCTGCGTTCTTTTTCCTCCTGGGCATGGGTCACCTGCTGTAAAAACGACCAGTCCTGGATTCTTGGCACCGATACGATGTCAGATACACTTCTGATTGTGGCATTGGCTTCCCCCGTCAGTTCCACCGTTATCTGCCGTGCACGGTGAAGACCTTCTTCCACTTCGTTGTCCAGGAAGCTCTGCCTCATGAACCCGTCAGGTGAAGGCTCCACGTGATCAAGAGCCTCCTTCATCTCCCGAATGACGGATTGATAGTCGGATAAAAACCCCTGATACTGTTCCAGCATGGAGAGGTGGTGACTCCGGTAGAAATCCCGGATCGCATTCCCGCCCTCCCCCTTAAACGCATCGTCCAAATTGACCACGTCCTGAACGGCTCTTTCAATCTGTTGTACCTGATCTTTCTGGGAAGACAGGGTTTCCTCTATCTCCTTCATTCCATTTTGAAAGCCGTCAACATCCAGTATTTTCATAGAGTGCCTCCCTTACCGGCTCAAGGTCATGGTAGAAGAAAGAGTACGATCGGTTTCTTCCATGCCTTCTACGGAAAGTTGAGTGGCCGACTGGTTTTCCATCAAAAGCTGTTGATAGCTCTCAAGCATCTTCTGGCATTGCTCATTGAGTTCATTCAGCTTGGTGATAACTTCCAGTTCGTTCGCCCCGCCAACCTGCTTTGGATAAGTCGTATTCCAAGCGTCAATCGTCTGGCGTAGCTTTGAGAGCGACCTCTCCGTCTCTGTGTACTGAATCTGGATTTCAGTGTGCATATGATCGATCCTTTCTATTTATCTTTCAACATCCTATAAAATTCCAATTCATAGAATATCGTACCATCGTTTTTGTGGTCATTCTATTATGAACCAAGGTTTTTTCAATAAATGGGAAATTTCACACAGCCCTTAAGTAACAGAAAGCTCATGAGAGACCTTTTCTTGTAAAAAGAAGCGGGAGAACCGTCCCCATGCTTCCCCCGTGCTTTCTTGGGTGTTAAAGGGTGAACTCAGCTTTTAGGAGAATGGTTTGGCAGTCAGTCTACCATTATGTTCGAATGAGGAAGGAAAAGGGATGAACAGAAGTCTGCTCTTTTTCATACATTTCCCCCACAGACCCAAGTTAGACATACAGGTCTTAGTAGAATCAATATTGATGGTGAATCTGAAGTAAGGTATGATATGGGTTTGGTACATGGAGAAGGTGGTTTCACAAGCCTTAGTTACTGCACCAAATACATCTGGTGAATACGGCCACTTAGAATGGAAATCTAAAAATAATACTCTTGGATTTAGTATATATAAGTGCTGGCTTGGAACTAACGTAGAAATTGCTTCTCCCGCTTACAATACTTTTGATTAGTAACATTTAATAAGGGGAAGATATCAATTGACTAAAGATTTTTTATCAGGTGCATTCGTGTTTATCCTTGGACTATTCATTGTGATAGTAGTAAGTACAGCATCTTCAACTCCTGAACAATCTTATCAGATGGGTATGGTAGCAGCGATTTTATATCTTTCATCTGTCCTTTATGTTTCCTTGAGACAAAGGAAATAATATCACTTCAATCAGCTCCTTCAAAAATGGGTGCCTGGTCTTCGATGCGAAAGTCTATAACACAAAGAGTGTCAGGCACCCTATGGTTAACCATCCCTTTTCCCCTCCTCTCCTTACACCTTCCTCTTATTCGCCATCACCACAATCCCAAGAGAAAGCAGAAAAATCGCCCCATAATTAACCGTAATGGGAACAATCCGCTCCTCCATGAACATCCCTGCCATCCCGAGACTTGAGAAAATCACCAGCAGCAAGCATAAGAAACGAATCATTTTCATAGAATACCTCCTTTTACCTCTCTGTTGTATCGAAAAAAAGGGAATGACGGTACGAGAGCAGTGAGACAATAGGCTAGTATATAACTAGACTTTAATTTGGATATTTTTGTATGATTGGTGTATGTGCACGGGGAAAAGTTCTCGTGCTTCCAAATAAAAAGGAGAATCTCATGCTCTTAACACTCTCCATGATCATTGAATTCATGAAGTATATATTGATTGCCATTTTACTTACACAACTTGGTTTCGGTTTTTTGATTTTATTATTAGGGAACACCATGGTGGATTTCTACAGAGTCTCCATTTATGAAAACCCGGAAAATCCCATTCAGAAAATGAGTAACTTTTTTCAGAAGACCACCATAGGGTTAGGCTAATTCATTTACTCCAAACTCTCAAAATTCCATTGGATTCTGGAAAAAGGTCTATTACTCGGATGTTTAGTCATCCAAGCAATCTTATCGATCATACTGTATGAAATCATTCTGAGATTGCTGAATTGGTTATTATTTTAATCAGTTAAAGGATCGAAATATATCTCAGGATGACGAGAAAAAAAGAAGCACGAGAAATTGCCCCCTGCTTCAGGATTAAAAGGATAAATAATTAGGTTTACGTTCATATAATGAAAAGAGAGGAAAATTTTTATGGAAATGAAAAGTATCGGTATTTTACTATCCAGTCTCTCCGTCCTAACCTTTTGCATTGTAAAGGCCATTGAAGAAGCATCAAGATATATCTCCAATGGAACATTTGATTCCATGGGGTGGTACATCTATGTATTGATTGTCATCGTTTTCTTGACTGGAGTATTTTTATTAATCAAAAGGGATGAAAGTAAATCCTAGATTTCCTTATTTTATAAATATTTCAAAAAGTATATGGGGACGTGCTTGATGCTTCACCTTATGAAGCGTCAAGTACGTCCCCGTGCTGTTCCATTTTACACTCTCAGTTAACCGAAGAAGCTGCCGCTTCATCCGCCTTCACACAATCAATCACCATAACAAGAGCAATCATCATCGTTTCCATCTCTATTAAAGAAGGGGGAAAATGACCAATTATATTTAAACTTCTTCACTTTTTTAATATTGATACAAAAGCAACTCCGATGAATGAAATTGCAAGAATTCTAGCAAAATCTGAATATTCACCATCAAAGAATGTTCCTATTCCAAACGCTATGACAGCCATTGCTAAATAGGTTAAAAAGCTTATAACCTTAGTTTTTCGTATTTTCATAAGGTGCATGGGTAACTCTACAATTAGGATGATACCCAAAAGAGTTAGTAAGGTTATTATGATATTCCACACAGTAATTCCCCTTTCTAAAACAACTAACTTAAATCTTACGGTAGTCTGCTCTAGCTCCTAACCACTCATTTCCATAAGAGTATAATGTTAATGCCGCACCAATTGGTCCAGTTTTAACAACTCCGCTTACAAGTTTTTTAACAAATGATAAGCTAAGAACCTTTCCAGCTTTTACAGCTTTAATAATATCATCTGCTAGAGAAGCAATTCCAAATGTAACTAAATCTTTTTCTTTACTTTTCAATCCGTTTGCATGTCCTTGAAATCTAATGAAATTAGGATTACTCTTTTTTGTATTTTTGTAATAAGGAGATTCACCATTCATAATTGCATATGCTGAACCATCTGAGTATGTTTTATATCTTACGTCCGCAATATATGATCCCCCCGTAGCAGCACGAGTCATCATGTCATTTTTATTTTCTTTAGTTTCAATTAAAGTTTTTTCGCCATCTTCACCTTCGACCTCTAACAAATCTTCCTGAACTTCCGTAACTATTACTGTATTATTCTCTATCTCATATCTATTATCATTTTCAATTTTATATACTACTACATTAATAGTTTCTTTATTACCTTCAATTTTTATATTTTCGTGATTCTCGTAAATCACACCATCTTCTTTATACTGGTAAATCATTAGCTCAGGTTGATCCACGAGGATATTAATCTGATTTTCACTAATCGCTTCTTCAACTGTCTCGCTACTTGCGGCATTAGCATAGAAAGGAACTGTTGAAGCTAATGCAACGGTAAGACATACCTCACCTACTACCTTCTTCATAAAAAATCTCCTCCAAAATAAAATAATATTGTAGACGGGACCCTTGATATAAATACATTTTTTTACATAAAAGGAAAACGTCATGAATATACTTTATCATTTTTTACATGGTGATAATTTCCTGTATATCAATACAGCGTAATATTCCTATTTATGTTATATTTTCTCATTCAAACTAATTGATAATGAAATACAAGTTTAGTACCTGTTTTATAAGCACCCCTTATATATTTGATTTCTTTCCACATGGAGTATTTTCACATTAGAAATACTATCCTTAAAAAGGATTAGGACTTTTTGAGTTTTTTTGTAATATCTAGGATACTTTTCTGAAAAACGAGTCAAATTAACTATTATGTATATAATACAGTATGAAGCACAGAAGCACAGGGACGTTTCTAGTGCTTCCTCTTAATGTAAAAAGAAGCACTAGATCCGTCCCTGTGCTTCACTAATCTGTCTAGGTTCGTTATATACCATTGTTCTACGCTTCCAATATATTGATTTTCCGATTGAAACTGCGTAGCTTCTTAAAGGAGCCACGGGGCCTGTCCCCTCAACTCTCACTTATTCACTAGATTTACTCTCTTCTTGATCCTTCTTCGCTTCCAGCACTCCTTCCTCAATTTCCTTCAATGCTTCATCATAGTGGTCTTCCCCGGATATCTTTTTTATCGTTTCTTTGTTTTCATCTGAGATTTCAAAATGATCAATTTCGATTATTTTTCCGTCGTTTATGATGTTTCCTTCATCGTCGAACGAAATCCGGACATTGAAATCAGAGGTGTTGGAGAAATCAGGATTAAGTGTTTCAGGCACAAAGGATGATCCTGCACCGTTGTCTTGACGAATGTAAATGACATAATACTTGTTCTCTTGAACAGGCACAGGATCACTGGGTTCTTCAGGAGTAACGGCGTTGGACTTGGCCGATTGATGTACCGGAGAAGGTGGGCTCTCCTTTACACTCGTATGTTCCTCCTTATCCATTGTAAAGTAGTAGTACACACTTCCAGAAGCTAAGAATAAAAGTGATGCCGTTAAGATGAATACTATGGATTTTCTATTAACCATTTCGTCTCTCCCTTTCTCTCGTTATTGATCAATCAGTACATCCTTTGCTACGTTCCTTTCTTTTATCATGATTACTATCGTCATCAACACTACATCTATACAAGCAAGGGAACACGCGATTCCCGTAATGAATGAAGGTGTATGAGCGGCAAAGAATGAAATCATAAGAGATACATTCCAAAACACCAGTATGGATAAATAGACTAGATAATGCTTTTCAAAAAAGGAATATCCAAATATCCATTGTATCGCCAGTGTCTGTTTGTTTATTTCTAAATAATAAATAGAAGAAAAAAACAACAGAACAAAAGCCAAGATTAATAGGAGTAAAGAATAGAGCGATGTTAGTTGAATCTCCTCCGTCATTTTCGCCATTTTTAACTCTACAGTGGAATAGGCTACAGATACTGGTTGAAGGATGTCATGAAACTCATACTTCTTTAACGTGTTTTGAGTCCCTTTGAACGGGTCATCATGTTCCTGTACTTTCGTATAGTATCCATACCCGCGGGCCACAGTATTAGCCAAAAACATTGGATCGAAATCGGCGTTTACGATGACAGCAATCGGGTCATCAATCTCATAATGGTGGTTGGATGCCATTTGCGTAGAATAAGTAAAGTAGGGTTGCTCATTCTTTACATAGATGATTTTCGCTTCTACAGGTGCGGGATCTATCAGATTATATACGCCTTGATAGTCTTGTTCGATCGACTGTTCAATATCCTTTTGATATGTTTTGAATTTTTCGGGCACAAGTACTTGAATTTCACTCTTAGTCGGGGAAGGGATTGTTATAGGATTGCCGTTCGTATCCTTTATTGGATTAACATCTAGATAGTTTCTGTTTATTTCTACTTTTTCCCCTTCCATACCCCATGGATTCGGATTTAACGGGGGATCCGATAGGTCGTCCAGATAGTAATTGGATGGAGAAATATAAAAAGCTCCCTGAGACTCTAATTCTTTATACAGTGCACGAAATTTCCTGCCCTTTTCAATATCTTGTTCAAATTTAAAGACTTCCGTACCTGGATTCGCCACAACCCCCATGTAGGTGTAATCTTTGAGTACAGACCATTTTTGTTGGGATGCGTTGGTGCTTTTCAACTCGAGAAAAGTGCTCAATCCCTGCTGTAGTCCTAAAATAAGAAAGACAGATAATACTAACCTGACAAGAATATTAATATAGAACACTATTTTTATTGGCTTTTTATTTTTTATCATGTGCGAGATGTTAATATATTTTGTCCCTATCCAAGCCCCAATGAACAATAAAGTCAAAATCAACACCATGTTTAATACGTTTTCCATCCAGAAAGATAAAAAGGAAACAAATTGTTGAAGTTGATTGTAAAAATATAAAAAGAATGTAAACCCTAAAATGGAGGAAACCAATGAACTTAAAAAAACCTTGCTATATTTCCTTACCAGGAACACTCCGACATGGAAGAAGTGATCTCCGAATAAAAGCCGCACAGCCACAGCTTTAAAATGATTCATCACATCATAGACCAGAGCAAGCATGATTAATAAGGAAAGAACCAAAGCGCATACATACATCATCTTTTGATAAGGGTATTCAGTGAAAATACCTTGCGTTTGTTCTTTGGAGATCTCGACCGGTAATCCGTATTCACCAGCTATTCGTTTAAACTCTTGAGCTTTTTGGTCTCCAGTGATGGTGTAAGTTCCGGTTAGATTCCGGGCTTTCTTAGCAGCTGCCAGTGGCCTGATTTCAATCGGATCAAAACTATGGAAGATTTCCATTTGACCGATCTGGTTTCTATCACCGGTCTGTATGGTGGACAGAAATGCATCCGGACCGCTGCCTTTGGTTAAATAATCTCCCTCTGTTAAAGGAATAGATTCAAAATATTTCTCTTCATCATAAAGATAGACGTAGTATACTACTTTATCCTCGTTTTTTTCACTCTTTTCATACGAAACTCTTTGCAGGTTCACCTTTGATTTGAGTGCGATTCCCTCAAGCATTTGGAAATTTTCATCTTTGTCTTTCTGAGAATCACCCTCTTTGATCATGACATTCCAAGCTTCGTCGTTTGTATTGTGTTGATTGAACGACTGGAATTGCAGGAATTCGAATTGTTTCATAGATAGAAAGCTTACTAGTAGAAAAGTGATTGTCAGGAGGAAGTAGAGTAATCGTTTCATGGTGCTCCCCCTTTACAGCTGTATCTTTCTTGAAAACACTTGGGACAAATCTTCATCATGCGTGACCATGATGATGGTTTTTCCCCGGTTATGTAGTTGTTGGAACAGAGAAACAATCCTGTCCCGATTCTCCACATCCAAAGATCCAGTTGGTTCATCCGCTAATATTATGTCCGGGTCCTTCAGAAGTAACCGAGCCATTGCCACCCTTTGTTGTTCACCGCCACTTAAGGTATGGATCTTTTCTTTCTCATAGTCTTTAAGACCAACTTCCATTAAAGCATTTGTCATGGCCTCTCGTTTCTGTAGTTTCGTCATTTTCTTATGTTTAAGGGCGATTTCTAAATTTTCATTTACGGTTGCATTATCGATTAACGCATAGTTCTGGAAGATAAAACCTATATGATTTCTTAATAGGAATCTCTGCGTCTTTTTATGATCCAAACGATGCCCCATGATTTCAATCATCCCTGAATCCGGTTTTTCGAGAGTGCCCATCATATTTAAGAGCGTTGTTTTCCCTTGCCCGCTTTTCCCCATGATCCCGATAAATTCTCCTGATCCCACTTCCAGGTTAAAATCTTTGAATAACGTTTTTCTTTGAAAAGACTTATTCATACGCTCAATCTTGATCATTTCTACTCTCCTTTTCATAGGTGAAGGGGAATTATATTCAAACAATATAATTCCCCTTCGCCGCTTACTTAATATATTTGTTAAATTTCCCAAGAAAGTTAGAAAGTAGAGTAAATACTAACAATCCTATTACAGTACCTAACGTATTGGTCATTAAATCGTCGACATCAAAGCTTCTATAATTGTAGCCTAGGAAAAAGCCAGCCATTAATTGTATTAATTCAATACTTAGACTTATGACAAAACCTATGACTATAACCTTACCTTTTTTAATAGCAGGGAAAAGAATGGGTAACGCCACTCCCAAGGGGATAAACAATACGATATTGCCTCCAATTTGTTTCAAAGCAATGAGAGGATCACCAAAGTGCATCGCATCTGCTATTGCTTTAAAAGGCATAAAGTTATGCTCTACCCCCAGATGATCCTCTATCATGATTTCAATTAATTCTTTCTGATATGGAAAAGGAAATAATGTTAAAACCACTAGATTGGCAGCATACACAGAAAAAATGAACCAATAAAAAGAATGGAGAAAGGATATATACCCCTTTAAATACTTGTAACCAAAAAAAAGAATAAAGAAAGTAATGATTATTATAGTAGGATATAACCCATTAAACATATTAAAATTCCAACCCTTCGAAATCTAAAACACTCCGAAAACCTTTGTTCTTTTTATCTTCCAACCATCCTCTTAAAACATAACATTCACCATTTGCGCAAATAGCAAACTTATTATCCTACTAAAACATTTAATTATCAACATTTTTATACATTTTAGTAAAAAATTACTATTTTCCCTCATCAACCAACATCGGCGTTAGCCAAGACTGGACTGAGGGACGGGTTCACTGTCCCAGTTGCAAGTTAGACATTTTTAGGAAGCGCCAGAACCGTCACCGTGCTTCAGGGGAGCGCTGTCAGGTCCTTTCTTCCCCCAAGCCTTCAACAACCACCCTAAAACAAGGAAGAATGAAATTTAAGGATTATTTAAGATTGATTACAAAGGAAAAAAATGTATATTTTGTTAAAATCATTCTCGTTGAAAAAATTTAATATGGGGAACTGAAAAAATTGTATGGTGAATATAAACCTATTAACTATTAATAAGCTTAAGAAAAGGGATAACTGTCTATGAAATCTAATTTCAAAGACTGGGCATAAATATTAATTACATAGCCATGAAATCGAATAATAAAGGAAAAGGTGTTATTCTTGATATGATTTGGGCTTTGACATATAAATGAAAGTTTAGATAAATAAAAATTTAAAAATCGGCGGTGAGGGTATATCGGATAATATATATCTATTAGTTTTTATAGTTTTAACAGTTATCTATATATATTTATTTTATTCTAATAAAATTAAATTTAGAATGGTATATGCTCTACTATACCTAGTTGTATTATTAGGGTTTTTTCGCCTATACATGAATTGATATCCTATAAAAGGATTGCAGTCTTATTATTTACTTAATTATTGAAAGAACACTTACTATTTATCTGGGATTAGTGAAGTTAGTCTATCAATTATATGGGGACGTATTCGAGGCTTCATCATATGAAGCCTCGAATACGTCCCCGTGCTGTTCCATCTTACACTCTCAGTTAACCGAAGAAGCAGCCGCTTCATCCGCCTTCACACAATCAATCGCAATAACAAGAGCAATCATCATCGTCTCCATTTCTTCATTCATTACTTTCACCCTGTAACTGTCGCCCCAAGTGAACCACTCCTTGCCCACTTCGCCTACAACCTCGCCATGCTGCAATATTTGAAAATCCATATCCCACCAATTCCCCTGCACTTCAATGCCTGCCGCATCAATCGTATAGCGTGCTTTCAGAATGGAGAATTCCTTCTTGATTGTCAATACTTCTTGACCATTCACCTCAACAAAAAACTTCGGTAAAAAGCTGAACGTCTTCTTCGTAATAAGGGCCACTTCATCCCTGCTTGTGTTCATTATGGAGAAAGTCTTCGGAACCTTCATAAAGCTTCCCTCCACATAATATCGGTCCTTCTCCTCTTGATCCTTTACCGTGAATTTCCCGCTAAGACTGAATACTTTTTGTTTGATATAAAGTTGCCTCATGATTTTGCCTCCCGCTCTTGAGTCTTTATTTTATTTACGTTTGAGGTGGGATTTGGTTCCAACATGATGCATTCGTTTTTAACACTTAGCAAATAGCATGGAAGCAAGGTGACGGTTCTGACACTTCCTAATAATGTCTAACTTTGCAACTGAGACAGTTCACATGTCCCTCCGTTCCATAATTAAACACAATTCATAAAAAGAAGGACCTGTTTTATATTGCCCCCTATAAGGCAATTTGTATATTTTGATGTTTGAATGGGTATATTTTCGTTCTTCGAATAGACCTTCGGGAAATATAAATAGGACCCCACAATTTCGTGGAGTCCGTTTGAATTCAATACATAATCTTGCTTATGTTCATCTAAATTAATTCACATCTTTTATTTTCTTAGAATATAACTCATTACCATCATTATCATAAACTTTAACTGCTTTTATTTCTTTAAAGTCATAATCAACTTTGGCCATGTAACTATCCGTGTATTCTTTATCTTTTGGAGTGTTTACGTCGAATCTTTCTTGTGTATCATCATCAAGAACCACTTCAAAATATCCCACTGAGTCGGGGGATTTATTAAACTGCATCCCAATATAGTTATTATACTTTCCATCAAGAAACGCAAAGGACAAATTTTCATGGATATTCACTTCTGAAGTCTTTTTACTATCTTTTGAAAATTCCATAATACCAAGCGTGTTTTTTCCATCATTTAAATATAAAGAATATATATATGAATCTTCTTCATGATTTTCTAGGCTTTTCATATCGTTTTCACTAATATAACCGTTATACCCCTCTAAGAGTGGATTTTCCTCCTTACTCTTTCCTTTATCAAAGCTGAAACTATATGCAATTCCACCTATGGACGCTGCCAATACTACAAATAGACCTATTGCTAAATAAAAGATTCTTGATTTTTTTTTCAAATTTATTCCTCCTCCTAAAAATAAAAATATAACTCTAGTTATATTCTATTGACGTTATTTGTAAGAATAGTAAGATTTATGTAGAATTATAAATTTCATCCAGGTGGTTGAACAGATTGAAAAGGATTAATTTATCAATTGTAACTTTGTTACTACTGGTTTCCACTTTCATGATACCATTTAGTTCAGCAAGTGCAAAAGGTACAGACAAAGGAAACGAAAATTTTTACGTACCAGAAGTAAAATTCACACCAGAGGTCACTGATTCATACGTCGATGAAGATGGGAACTTAGTACAAGAAACTACTAAGCTACCGGATACTTTCGTTACTGATAGCCAAGGGAATATTATTTCAGAAGGCAATGAAGTAGGTAAATTTAAGAATTCAAAATCATCAGGTGATGTCTCTACTTTATCTTGTGCATACCAATATAGATACGAAACAGTTGCTGAATATCTTTATAAAGCTAATACGTTCGTTAACTACCATCCCGCGTTTAGTTCATGGGAAAGAGTTAGTTCATACTTCTTCGGTACAGCATCTGTGAGTTATTCCTTAGGGTGGAGTGGATACGGTGTATCTGTAGGAGTCTCCGTTGCAGGACCAGGGTATGGTTACAATATTGATGCAGATTATAGCAGATGGTCTCGCCCAGCAGTGTATGGAGATGTTTGGTATAAGAGACAAAAAGTCACTAGAACTGGTGGATGTAGCAGTGAAACGAAAGTAACTTACCAAGGTACTTACTACACTTATAATGACTACATCAAAGTTAGATATCAATAATAAAAAGACTAAGCAACCCGATTTAAGGGTTGCTTAGTCTTTTCTATACAGAAGTGCACTTATGGGATGCACAGTGACGGTTCTGATGTTGCATCTTATTCTTCATTAATGCCACATACCGATTATCAAAACAGAAGGATGAAGGGGAAATGCTATTAAATTATAGTCGGATCCACCAACAGTGAACAAAGAAAAAGGAAGCAAGAGAGCTCTCCCCCTCGCTTCCCTGTCATATGAAGTAATCCAACTACCGAGCCAAGGGACCTTCCCTCTACATAATATCGGTCCTTCTCCTCTTGATCCTTTACCGTGAATTTCCCACTTAGACTGAATACCTTTCGCTTGATATAAAGCTGCCTCATGATTTTGCCTCCCGCTCTTGAGTCTTTATTTTATTTACGTTTGAGATGGGATTTGGTTCCAAAGGGATGCCATCATTTTTTTACTCAGCAATCGGCAGCGGTTCCTTGAGGGATACTTCCTCAGAATAAAAAAGAAGCAAGGAAATCGTTCCTTAATTCCTAGAAAAAAATACCTATATCTAAATAGAACCCCAAGAATTATAATATTCTAGAATTATAAAGAAAAAACCTAGGGGGACAAGGAATGAAGCAGTTAGTTTCAGTGTTTATGGCTCTTGTCATTGGCTTTGGAGTCTTACCTGTTATGACTTATGCCACTGAGCCGAATGAACCAGAGTTTGAAACGTTTTTAAAGGATATTGGCTGGAATAAGCAAGATTATATCGATTATATGGAAAGGAAAGAATGGTATTTAGAAGATGTTGAGTCTATAGATGATCTTGGTACACCTCTGTCGGAGGAGGCTGTTGTGGTCGTGTTAGATGAATTCAGCCTTAGCCGGGAGGAGTTAAATGCACTCCTTGTTGAATATGGCGACCTTGAAGAAGGACAAGATGTACTAGAAGGAACATGGATCATTTTCTCTGAAGATCTTCATGAATATGTTGACTTCTATTTAAACGGTTGGGAAGGTACTCTGATTAATGAGGAAAATCTTCAGAACCTTCTGAATGATTATGGACTTGATTCAAAAGAGGCACTGGAGAAGTTATTAAATGACAACGATGATTCTATCGAAAACTATGAATATATTGAAGATCTTGAGCTTGCCGTTGATTTCTATGTGAACGGGGATGACAATTCAGACGAACTATTTGATTTGTTCACAGAGATTGGACTGACGGATGAAGAATTCGAGAAACTGTTTACACATCTTGAAACACTTGATTTTGAAGATCCTGCTTTAATCGATCAGATGATTGAGCTGAGTGAAAGAATGATGGCATTTGAGAATTTTGAAACGGCGGAAGAACTGTCAGTTCAACAAACGGCAGAGCTCTTTGATATTTTGAATGACATGCTTAATTTATTTGAATTGAAGACGAATTATTACCTTGTAAAAGACGGTGATCAACAACCCGTATCGATTGAATCTTTAATGACGATGGACACCACAGATGGGTATGATTTGTTGATTGAACTATACAACCATCAAGGAGCGTTTCTTGCCGATATCTTATTGACCGCTGACATGTTTGACTCCGGACTTATCCAGGAAACTGGTAAAGACATGATGCAGGCAGAGGAAATCGTGACAGAAAATCCAAAAGCATTAGAAAGCAAGACAGCCAAACCTCTGGCAAAAACCGTCAAAGGCGGTGAGCTTCCAACGACAGCTTCCAACTATGCCGGCAAAACATTCGTTGGGATTGCCTTCATCATAGCCGGTGTATTCTTATTCCGCCGCATCGGAGTTAAAGGAATGAATCAATGAGAAAGCCCAACAAGAGAAGAAGCATGCGCTTGCTTCTTCTTTCTGTCTTGTTTATTGTATTTGGTCTATGGTTTGGAGGGACGAATGCCTATACGTTTCTGAAGGGGTATTGGCTCTCTCAAACAGGTCAAGTCGACGCAAGGGACTATAAGGCAGAAACGGGTGTGAAGGAACAACCTAAAGAACGACAACAAAAGTCCCTTTACTCCAAACGTCCGGAAAAAGGAGAAAATATAGGTGAGCTTATTATTCCAAAATTGGAGGCAAAGCTGCCAATCTATCACGGAACAGATGAAGATGAACTGGAAAAAGGCGTGGGACATTTTGCAGGCAGTGTGTTGCCTGGTGAAAAGGACAATTCTATTTTGTCAGGGCATCGCGATACAGTCTTTCGTAAACTTGGAGATGTTGGTATAGGCGATCTGCTTATCGTTCATACCACAGCGGGTGAATTTACGTATAAGGTAAAGAAAGTACGTATTGTGGACAAGGACGATTCAACCGTCATTGTACCAAAACCTAAATCAACATTAACAGTTTCCACATGCTATCCCTTTCATTTTATCGGGGCATCGCCTGAGCGTTATATCCTTGTGGCAGATCTAATTACTTCAAAGGAAAAGGGCTCTGAATAAAAGTGTGCACACGGACGGTACTCCTGCTTCCAACCCACAAAAAAGAAGCAAGAGAACCGTCCCTTCGCTTCCAAGCAGAAAAGAAGCAAGGGACTCCCCTTGCTTCTTTCTTTACCTCAAACTATCCGATAACTCCGTAAATATTACCCCCAGCGCATAGGCACCAGCATCCGGATGACCGAGGCTTCTTTCCCCTACTGTACCGGCACGTCCCATCCGGGCAACGATGTCCTTGGTTTTCTCGGCTCCTTCTACAGCGGCCGCTGCTCCTTTTTCAAAGGCTGTCTTGAAGTCATCACCGTTTGCGGCGCTTTCTGACCAGGAATCCGCACAAGGGACGAGTGCATCCACGAGGGTTTTGTCGCCGACCTCTGCTCCCCTGCCGAAGGATCTCTCGCCTGTATCCTGGATTCCCTTCACAGCCGCCTGCAGCATGTCAGCGAATTCATCAACGGTTAGCTCCGTTCGATCTTGTGCCGCTTTACCTGCAGCCCGGAATGCAGAACCCCATATCGGACCGGAAGCACCGCCGCAATACTCCATGATGACCATGGAACTTGCATCCAGGAAGCTGCCGATTGTGAGATTCTCCTGACTAAGAATGTCTTTCCACTCCCGTTTTAATTGCTTGAAGCCTTTGGAAACGCTCATTCCGAAATCTCCATCCCCGGCATGTGAATCCAATTCACAGAAAGGTACTTCATTCTTAATGATGATGTCGCTCATTTTATCCACGAGGTAGATGATGTTCTCAAGTGTTGCCCTATCATTCTTGATCACAGCGTTCTCTTCCTGTGTTTCCACCTCAAATGATACCGGCTTCGGTTCCTCATCCTCCTCGAGGTCGATGTACTCGACACCCGGAACCGGTCCGTCCACTCTGAACGCAGGCGCAGTACTTACGCTTGATAGCAATGTTTTCAACTCTTCGTCGAGCTTCATTACGGTCAGGGAAACGCCTGCCATATCGATGCTAGTCATGTAATTGCCGACAAAGGCACGGTTGATCGAGATCTTTTTATCCGACAAGATTCTGGTAACGGCATTGTTGAAAAGGTAGAGTTCTTGCAAGGGCGTACCCCCAAAACCGTTTACTAGGAGCGCGATTTCTGAAGAATCCCCCTCTTCCATTTTCAGATCCTTCAGAAGGTCGTTCACCATACGCTGTGCCAATTCATCAGCGGACGCGATTTTTTCTCGTCTTGTCCCCGGCTCTCCGTGAATCCCGACGCCATATTCGATTTCATCATCATCCAATTTGAACGTCGGAGATCCGCTGGCTGGGACGGTACAGGATGTCAGTGCGAAGCCAATGCTGCGGACATTTTCAGCCGCCTTCTCCGCCACCGCTTTGACTTCCATCAAGTCCCTGCCCTCTTCAGCAGCCGCTCCGGCTATTTTATGTACCAACACAGTTCCCGCAACACCGCGGCGTCCCACTGTATAAAGGCTGTCTTCCACGGCAATATCATCATCGACTTTGATATATTCCACCGGGATGCCATCTTCTGAAGCCAAGTGAGCCGCACTTTTAAAATTCATGATATCCCCGCTGTAATTCTTAATGACAAGCAAGGCTCCCTTTTTACCGGCTGTCGCTTTAATCGCCTGATAGACCTGAATCTGCGAAGGCGATGCAAACACATCACCGCACACAGCAGCATCGAGCATCCCTTTCCCCACAAGCCCCGCATGTGCAGGCTCATGTCCGCTTCCTCCGCCGCTGATCAAGGTTACCTTATTCTCATTCAAATCCTTTTTCTTCATGACTTTATACTTTTTCATAAACTCGAGCTCCGGATGAGCCATGGCCATCCCATTGCACATTTCCACGACCAGATCTTCAGGTTCATTCATGACTTTTTTCATTGATAACTCCTCCTCCAGCTATTGGTTTCTCAAATTATCTCACTGCCCATGTTAAAACGAAAGCATATCATCTTATAGAACAGGATCTGCTACACAATCTTTCTTTCTCTATTCTATAATCGTTTTTGGAGTGATTGAAAACCTGAACGTATGGAAAGGGATCATATGCTGATTCCTCTTAATGTAAAAAAAAAGCACTAGGTCCGTCCCTGCGCTTTCGTTAGTTTGTGCATAATAATAGGAACATAGCATAAATTGCTAGATTCCTTAGAGAATACGTTAAATTATTATTCTTAGCATTTTTTTCTAAAAAACACTTTTCACCGCACCAGCAAAAGTAGAGTCGGAACCGTCCTCATTTAACCCCATTGGCTGGCTATAACTATGGATATAATCGATTCTTCAACCATGTTTCTCCCTCTAATTCATAACGCAGTCTAATATGTTTACGGTCTTCATCAGCTTGCCAAAATTCCACTGAATCTGCTTCCACTCGATAGAAAGTCCAAAACGGATCTACCAGATCTGGATTCAGTCGTATCCTTTGGGTTTGCTTCCTTAAAGCCTCCTCCAACTCATGCTGATCTTTTAAAATTGTACTTTGTTTGCCCATGAGAGCAACTGCACGTGCCACTGTAACCCGCTTCAAAAAGTCTTTGGTGCTCTCGTCTTTTTCCATTTTCATTGCTTTTCCACATATCTTGACTTGTCTTCCGATGAGTGACCAGTAAAAAGTTAACGCAACATGGGGATTAGCCTCGATCTGTTTCCCTTTTTTACTTTGTGAGCTCGATGCAAAACACCAGCCTTTTTCATCAACATCTTTCAAAATAAGTACACGTGCATCCGGGAAGCCGCAGCTATCTATTGTAGAAAGAGTCATGGAGTTAGGTTCACGAATGCCTTTATCAACCGCTAATTGAAACCATTCTAAAAACAGTTCATGTGGGGATTGGGGTGCATCATTTACATTGAAATAAGGGAAAGGTCCCATAAGTGTCTTTAAATTTCTTATCCTATTCATAATGCTCCTCCAATTCTCTACTAATAGATTTAGTATAATCTAATTTGGTAATCTACAAGTATTTTTTCACTTCAATTAAGCACCCTCCTGTCTTTCCCCCTCTTCAACCATTATCATAAAATTCATTTTAATATATAGTTTTCTTTTCACCAATGTTAAGAAAACCGAGACTTCCCGCCTACTTAATACTGGTGAAATCTGCTAACTATCTCCCGTTTAATGAAATATTCAAACAATAACCGATCTTTTTTCCCAGGAATGACTACCCTCCTGTTCTATCCTCTGTTTACATTCATTTACAACACCTTAAAAATGGTCTCCTATAATATGAACTGTTCGATTTAATAGATTCATGAAGGGAGACATCCACATGACGAATGAGAAATCGATGGAAAATTGGATTCAAAAACTGAATGAAGAGACCTTACATAAAGGGGTCGACCGTCGCAGCTTCCTTCAAGGAGCGGGGAAAGTCGCCGGCATTTCTTTAGGAGTGGTGATTGCTCAATCGATGGGGGGTTTTTCTGTTTCTGCAGAAGAAGCCGGGTTGGAGGATTATCCGTTTTTACTTGGGGTAGCTTCTGGTGACCCGCTACCGGACAGTGTTGTTTTATGGACACGTTTAGCCATCGACCCCCTTAACGGCGGCGGCATGCCTGATCGGAATATACCAGTAAAGTGGGAAATTGCGAAAGATGAACATTTCCGTCGTATTGTTCAGCGCGGTACGGAAGTGGCAAGTCCTGCCCTCGCACACTCCGTTCATTCAGAAGTTGGGAACCTGGAAGCAGGTACGGTGTACTATTACCGGTTCAAAGTCGGGAAGGATTATAGCCCGATCGGAAAAACGAAAACCCTTCCTGCCCGGAATGCAGACGTCGCAAGCCTGACTTTCGCCTTTGCTTCCTGCCAGCAATATGAGCATGGCTATTATACGGCCTATAAGCACATGGCCAAAGAAGACCTTGATCTCGTTTTTCATCTTGGCGACTACATATATGAATACGGTCCTGATGAGTATGTAGCAGGTACAGGAAATGTGCGACACCATAAAGGTCCTGAAATCCGTTCTTTGGAGGACTACCGGAACCGTCATGCCCAATACCGGTCAGACGCGGATTTACAGGCTGCTCATGCGGCTTTTCCTTGGGTGGTCACATGGGATGACCATGAAGTGGAAAACAACTATGCTGACATGATTCCTGAAAAAGGCCAGTCTGTGGAAGAGTTCGTGCAACGGCGTGTTGCTGCTTACCAAGCCTACTATGAACATATGCCATTAAGAAGATCTTCGATGCCTCATGGAACAGACATGCAGCTCTACCGTCAGTTCTCATACGGGAACTTAGCTAATTTTATGGTTCTCGATTCCCGTCAGTATCGTTCTGATCAAGCGAATGGAGATAAAAGCTCTCCTCAGACGGAAGAATCCCTGGATCCTTCACGCACATTGTTAGGCGGCGAACAGGAACAATGGGTTCTTGATCATCTTGGCAAATCGGCTGCCTACTGGAATGTACTTGCCCAGCAAATCTTTTTTGCCAAACGAAATTATGGTCCAAGCCCTGATCAACCTCGTTACAGCATGGATGGCTGGGATGGCTACACACCTGCGAGGGAGCGCATCACAGAATTTGCCCGTAACGAAAACATGGATAACTTGATTGTCCTGACAGGTGATGTACACGCGAACTGGGCTTCCAATATCCTTGCAGACTTTGATGATCCGTCTTCCAACATGCTTGGAGCTGAATTTGTCGGCACGTCGATCACATCAGGAGGAAACGGGGCAGACAAGCGCGCTGACACGGACCGTATTCTTGCGCAGAATGAACATATTAAATTTTTCAACGATTATCGCGGATATGTCCGCTGTCATGTCACGCCGACCCAGTGGAGAGCAGATTATCGTGTGGTTCCATTCGTCTCGAGTCCCGGGGCAGATATTTCTACCAGAGCTTCATTTGTATACGAAAAAGATTCAGAAGGACTGAAGGAAATATCAACGTCCACCGTTCCCCAAGGGAAACAGACGTCTTCTGAGGTGGAAGATGATCGCCATGAAGCGCACGCCCGGGCCCATAAAAAACAAGCCCAAAAAGGCAAACACATGCAAATGAACTAGCGTAGTTCAGCATCAAGGAGGCTGAGGCCATGAAAGATCGCAACCTGCAGCTGATCGGACACTTGGAAGAGCTCAGGAGCCGGGCCATTAAAACGGTACTCGCTTTTATTGGTTTCCTTATAGTGGGGCTCGCTTTTATGAAACCGATCTACGGGTGGCTGATCAGGGATTTAGACATGAAGCTTGCGATTCTCGGACCGAGTGACATTTTATGGGTGTACTTGATGATAGCCGCGGTCTTCTCACTGGCTGCAACCATTCCTGTCGCTGCCTATCAAATTTGGCGATTTGTCGCTCCAGGTCTGAGTCCAACAGAAAGAAAAGTCACCTTACGCTTCATACCAGCCTTGTTCTTTTTGTTCATATTCGGCATTGGGTTCGGTTACTTTTTACTATTTCCCATCGTCCTGAATTTTTTAACCTCCCTGTCAGCCGGCCAATTTGAAACAATGTTCACGGCGGAAAAATACTTCCGATTTATGCTACACCTTACTCTACCTTTTGGATTGTTATTTGAAATGCCTTTAGTGATCGTCTTTCTCACGGTACTTGGCATTTTGGATCCAGCCAAATTGAAAAAATCTAGAAGGATCGCCTATTTTTTGCTGATTGTCATTTCCGTGTTGATTACGCCGCCGGATTTCCTTTCGGATGTACTCGTCATCCTGCCGCTTCTCCTTTTATATGAAATCAGCATTACATGTTCAACGATCGCTTATAAGAAACGCGCTTCTCAATCAGCAGATTCCAATGCAGTTCAAGACAATTTAGTTCTAAGGAGTGAAAAAACGTGAATAAACACGATATGAACAGAAGAGACTTTCTGAAAGCAAGCGGGATCAGTACAGCTGCCCTTGCCCTGGGTAGCACTGGATTGATGTCTTTCGGTGGAAATAAAGCATTTGCCGGCACATCCCAAAACAGGAAAGCGACTGGCGGCTATGGTCCCCTTGTTAAGGACCCTGGCGGCGTGATGGACCTTCCCCGCGGTTTCCAATACCGGATCATTTCAGAGGAAGGCAAAGCATTATCCGATGGCAGACCCGTCCCTGCCAAGTTCGATGGGATGGCCGCCTATAGTGGCCCCCATAACTCCACCATTCTCGTGAGAAATCATGAATTGAGTGGAAACAGTCAATACCCCGTGATCGGGAAAAATCCTTACCGCCGTGAAGAATCGGGTGGGACCACTTCCTTAGTGGTCGGCCCTGACCGCCAAGTAAGGAAAGAATATGTCTCTTCTTCCGGTACCATCCGTAACTGCGCTGGCGGGGCGACTCCGTGGGGCACATGGCTCACGTGTGAAGAAACGCTGGAAGAAGGCCATGGCTATGTGTTTGAAGTAGATCCAAACAACCCTGAGAACAACATCTCGAAAACCCCGATCCGCGACATGGGTGCCTTTTCCCATGAAGCCACGGCCATTGACCCGGCAACAGGCATCGTCTATTTAACCGAAGACGCCGGTCCTAGTTATTTGTATCGCTACCTTCCAAACGACCGCAGTCAAAAGGTCGGTGCCCTGCAAAAAGGCGGAAAGCTTCAAGCGGCAGCCTTCGAAGAGATGAGCAAAGACGAAACCAGCTCGTTCCATACAGGTCAGAAATTCGGGATTGTATGGAAGGATGTAAATCCAGAGAAACCGACCCTTGATGCAGGCAGACAAGGATGCATTGCCTTCAGCCGTCTCGAGGGGGCTTATTTTGAAGGCGGCGTGTTCTGGTTTGACGATACATCCGCCGGGGATAAAGATTTGGGCCGTGTGTACCGCTATATCCCGGCCACCAACACACTGGAGCTATTCTATGAATCTACTGCACAAAATGATTTAGAAATGCCTGATAATATTTGCATCACTCCCTGGGGAGACCTATGGATTGCTGAAGACGGCGGCGGAGTCGATCGTGTCATCGGGATGACACCAGAAGGCGAAACGTACGTGTTCGCAGAAAATAAAGTGAACAGTTCCGAGCTTGCAGGGCCAACGTTCTCGACAGACGGCCGAACCTTCTTCATCAATATTCAATCACCCGGGATGACCTTTGCAATCTGGGGACCATTCGCCAGAAAAAATGCATCCCGCAGAAGGCTCATGGGCCATGCTGCACCGCCCGCTGCCTACGCACCGAAAATTTCAGACACACTATCGGCCTTTGCCGAAGTTCAGGGAATGTCAGACTTAGAAGCAGCTGCGCTCGCACGCCATGGCATGCCCATTCTATAAACCCAACAGGAGGCGGAAATTATGCTAACAAATATCGGAATCCCAGGATTAATTCTTGTACTAGTCATCGCGTTGATCATCTTTGGACCTTCCAAACTCCCAGAAATCGGTCGGGCTTTCGGAAGTACATTAAAAGAATTCAAAAGTGCTACCAGTGACCTTATGAATGGAAACGATCAAGAGAAGAGTACTTCTGCAGAAGAAGGTCAACGACTGAAAGCTGTGGAAAAAGACAAACAGCAGACAGGCAGCTGATATTTATCACACAAAAACGTCCAGAGTTTTTTTACTCTGGACGTTTTTTGATTCTGAAGCATGGAGACGGTTCTGACGCTTCCTTTTAATGTAAAAAGAAGCACAACAACCACCCCCGTGCATTCATAGTTTCATATGGTTCCAAATATGGAAAAAAGGTAATGGTAGATATTAACTTTCGAGGAGGATTTACTTGAAATTAATTTATTTAATGCTTCTTGCAATTACAATTTGTTTATTGGTGTTACCATCGCTTCCTTTTACCGAGTGGGTTTATTTTTCTCCATTATTTCTTATACTTGTAATTTCCATTGGTCTTATATCTTTTAATGTGAAAAGGTTTTGGATATCATTCCCTCTGTCATTTGTACTAGCCTTAGGAATAACCTATCTAATAAACCAATCTACATCTATAGGTATTCCATATTCACTTGTTATTATTATGGGTTTGCTTAATCTTGCAGTTGGAATCTACACACTAAATAAAAGAGAGCTTGATATACTGTGAACTGTAATCCTTCTTATATTTTTATGGTAAGAAATTAATGCTTACTGAGTTTAACTCTGCTTTTAGTGATGCTGTACATAACATTAAATATTTCCTCTTCTGTCCCTTCTTGAACAATATCAAATTCTTGACGTTCCCCTACCATATAAATTTTCCATACACCATCTTCTTCAAAACAACCTGTAACAAAAGGAATTGTCTTCTTTTCTCCAATTACTAGATTTAATTTATTTGCATCTATGTTTTGCATTGCTATAAAGTTTTCATACTCTATTCTAGTCAAAGTATTATTCCTCCCTTAATATTACTAAGCGAGTGTCTATTCTTTATGTAGAGAGATTGGAGTCGGAACCATCCCCATTTAACCCCCACCACAAGTCGAAATTCTCACGGATAATATTATACAAGTTCATGTATTTTCTAGGCTTTGAAGCGTAAAAACTTTATAACTCCCTAAATATTTTATCAGCCCTTAATCTATCAATAAAATCATCTAATGCTTCTTCCTCATCTGCATAGGAATCTTGTGAATTTGTAATCTTGCTAGCTCTTTCATCTGTTACATAAACAATCCATTTATCATTCTCATGCCTTAACGCAACTTCATTTTCTTTATTATCCCTTAATTCATTCATATTATAATCTTGTAATTTCTCCTTATGTATAATTCTTATTGCCTCTTTTTATTCATGGTTTATCCTCCTATTTAATTTCCTCAAGCAAGCCTAATCCTTCTAATTGTGTAATCATCGGACTAACTCCTTATTGAACGGCTCCTTCTTCTCCCCATCCTTCAACAGCTTCTAGTACTTCTTATTAATGTAAAAAACGCACGAGAACCGTCCAACCGTCCCCGTGCCTATTCACATAAGTTTATTTATTGTTTCTTTCAGAGGTAGTTATCTTAGCTTCTTATACTCCTCATATAATTCTAATAAATGTTTTCCAAGTTCGCTATTAAAATCCCAGGAGTCAGCAATAGCTCTTGGATATGATGGGACATGACTTTTGCTTTCAATCATTAATTCGATATCTTTATAGAAATTTTCAAGTTGACTTATCGTCCCATCTTTACCTTGACCTAATTTGTGGGCTTTAATTTCAAACTCTAGCCTCGTTTTCACTCTTTCAGCTTCCTTAATAAAGTTTAGGGTTTTATTAAGCTGTCTAGTTTCGTTATATACCATTGTTCTACGCCTCCAATATATCGAATTTCTGTTTAAAGCTACTATCTATAGCCCGTGGAAGGTTCTGATGCTTCCCCAGAGTATAAAAATAAGCACGAGAAATGTTCCCGTGCTTTTTCTTCCTTTAATGCCTTAAGTGTTTTTATTCAAGTATTGTAACCTTTTTTCTATTCATCTAAGTACTACTTTAAGTTTTATTTATAAAGATTTTCAAGTTAAGAATACACTAATGTCTTCATCGGTAATATCATTTCCCTCTCCATGTTCTATCAGTAGATCTTTAACTTCTTTATTAAACAGATGAAATAGAAATAGTTTCTTAAAAGCAAAGAAAAGGGCTCTTTTCTTACTGACAGGTAAAGTAGAGCTGATTGTCTTTCCATCTTCCCCTCTATACTTAACTATAAATTTTTCATCTTCTGCCTCTACTATTATTCTATTGGCTTTTGAGATTGTTTCATTAAAAGAAATTAGAGTTGGGGGAATCCCTACTAGATAAATGGCTTCATGAAATTTTCTTTCATTAAATTCCGGACCACCAATGTCAAATCCCTCATGGTTCATCATAAACGGACGGATTCTTTTATCAAAGTAGGAGGCAGATAACCTATTCATTAAAAAATACATTGCTGCCTCCTCTTCTGATTTGAACAGTTTTATCACTTTTTCACTAGGGACTTCTTGTCTTTCAACCAACAATAAGCCGAATTCCCACTCTTCCCCTACTTTTTTTAGGTAGTGATAGTTTTCGTAAGGAGGATTTATTTCAACTAACTTTTCAGGTTCTATTTTTATCTGTTCTCCTGCTTTGTTCATGATTTTTGCTGCAATGCTAATATTCATCTTTTCACCTCACTGACTAATTTCACGGATATAGCCGAGTAGTGCTGCTAGGCCCAAAGCGGTTTAACCAATTTCCCTTTGAAAATAGACAGCGTCAGGGTTCAGAGCATCGTTAAAGAGGTCCATGCCTTAAGAGGCATGGGATGGTTCTGATGCTTCCTATCAATTTAAAAAGAAGCACGAGACCAGTCCCTGTGCTTCTTAGTTCTATATTAAGTAATTAAAGGTACCGCCCTGTGATTTCCAGTCCCGTCGTCCCCCTAAATATACATTTGCATTCTTTATCCTAAAAGATATAAGACTTTTAGAGTTTCTATAAAGTCAGGATCATTTTTCACTTCAGTCTTGGTAATAGAATCATAAAAATGTCTTAATTTAAAAGAAAAATTGTATAGAACAATCGCTGCACTATTCAAGTTTCTAGATTCAGCTATATAAATCTTAGAGTCATTTTTACCCAAGAATAAAACATTATACTTATCCTTTGTGCTTTTTTCTAAAATTATCTTATTAGGCTTAAGGTTAAAAAACGAATAATATTGTTCATCTGAAAAAGTTCTTAAGATCTTTTGAATATCATTTAATGATGCTGCACTTTCAATCTCATTTCGACCATTAGCATTATGTTTCCTTACTTCTAACTTGCTTTTTGAAAAAAAATATAAGGCTATTACGGATTTAAATTTATCTGAAAATACATCTACTTTGTATTCTTTTCCTCTAACAACTTCAAAAAGCTCATAATGATTATTCACTTCATTTAGAGTTAATTTAACAATAGTTTCAGGATATTCTTCTCCATTTAGTGGTGCGACGCAAATAAGTTCTTTTTCCTTTTTGACAACTTTAAATTCTGTTTCAATTAAATGATATATACCATCTAGGTCCATATTTTACACTCCTTTATGGGTTTGTTTGTTTAATAAAGCCAAGCTCTATTAGTTCTTCTATAGAGTAAGGTCGACCATTAGATTTATATTTAATGATTTACGTTCCTCCACCTGGCTGATCGAACCAAGGAGCAATCTTCCCTATTGTTACTTCAAAATCATCAATAACCTCATAAACATAATAAGGTGCTTTTTCACTATGCGGAGCTAAGGCTCTACTTGGAAATGAATCGCTTTCAGGAGCTAAAAAGGAACCGGATGGATTTCCGTATCTATCCAAAACCGTTCCATAGTGTAATATTTCTGCTCTTTGAGTTCCCATAACAAATCCATCATTAGGAGGCCAATGAATTTCTCCTGTATCTTGGTCATAATATTCTGAATTCTTATATACATCTTCATATTTCTTAAATAATTCTTTGCTAGGTGGATAATCCCATTTCTTCATATTCTCAGGGATTTTCACATCATCTACATGTTTGCCTACCTCACTAGCATCCTTATCAACTTTAGCCGTATCTTTAGTACCAACCCTATCACCAGTACCTATCTCTCTCTCCTTAACCGCCTTATCAACAGAAAACCGACTCCACCCAGGCTCTCCACCAATCAACATCCCATTATCAGCAACCATCATTGGCCGGTTATAAAGATCATTAATCCCTAACCGGATCTGATCCCATCTATGAGTCAATGAAACTTTCGGAACGGTCTTAGGTGCAGGAGTTGATATATTCGTGCCACCTTTGACTTTCAACCCAGGTTTAGCCCCGCCGACAAGAAGTGCTGCCAGGCCAAAGCTGTTCAACCAATGTTCCTTTGAGTAGGAATCATCTGGATTAACTGCTCCGTTGAAAAGATCCATTCCACCCAGTGTAGGGTAGTTGATAAAGTCATTACTGAAGACTTGAGTTATTACTTTCATACAAGCATTAAATATGTTGTCAGAACAAAAATTTTTCGCAAAAGACAAAAGCACCTGTTGCCTATTAGGCATTCAAGTGCTTTACTCTAAACAGTATAATAGTAAGTTTAATCTATATACTCTGCTATACCTATAAAATCTAGTTTGTATGCATTTTTGCTTATTGAATTTATAGCTCTTCCATCTGTATCATAATTATAGTTATAAACTAAAATTATGGTATTATATTTCGAATTTAACGTAACATCCATAAACTGCTTTATTAATTGATCATCATATGAAAAATCCACTAGAAGCTCTTTTATATCATCTTCAGCATCTTGTATCCAATCTTTTTCGATTAAGTCTCTGTCATAATACCCCAATTTAAAATCTCTCTCAAATACAGAAGGAATACTATCACCATCTTCATCATATTTTATTTCCGTGTATTTCTCTAGCTCATCAAAATCGCTAAAGTTTCCCAACCATAAAGAAACATCGTTTTTCATTTTTTTACCTCCTTAGACCTTCTGGTAAATCCATAACACCATTTTTCATTCTATTACTAGCCCATTCATTTAACCTCTTAACAAAGCTTTCATAATCGGGAGCAGTATCAATAATTTTTAAAATTTCATTATGAGCTTTTGTAGACCCCCGCCTACCATGACGTCCGGGAGGATTTACAAATTCGACATCTTTAGTTAAGGACCTCATTTCTTTTATATCGTCCATACTAACACCCCATCGTTTAAATTTGGGTGTTCTTGCCACAAGGTGCCACTCATGATAACCTCCTGGCCGCCTAATCCTATCTTCTATCTTACTTCTCAAATGAGGTACACTCCACATTTGGTCAAATTCATCAACTGATATGCTATCAAACCACATATTAAATTCATTATTTCTAATTGAAGGAATTTCTACATCTTTACCCGTACCCTTAGTACCAACCCTATCACCAGTACCTATCTCTCTCTCCTTAACCGCCTTATCAACAGAAAACCTGCTCCACCCAGGCTCTCCACCAACCAACATTCCATTATCAGCAACCATCATAGGCCGGTTCCAAAGATCATCAATCCCCAAACGGATCTGATCCCATCTTTGATTCAACGACACTTTCGGAACGGTCTTAGCTGCAGGAGTTGATATGTTCGTGCCGCCTCTCACGTTGAGCCCTGGTTTAGCACCGCCGACAAGGAGTGCAGCCAGTCCGAAACTGTTCAACCAATGTTCCTTTGAGTAGGAATCATCTGGATTAACTGCTCCATTGAATAGGTCCATTCCACCCATCGTCAAATAGTTGATAAAGTCAGAGCCTGAGTCGGTTGCTACTTCAGCGCGTTCATTCAGGCCACTCACGAAGCCCTTGCCTACATCCAGGCCGCCAGCCGTAATATAGTTTCCAAAATCATAGACGGAGTCGAATTTGGTTTCATTTCTTTTCTCCATCCCGGCCCAGAGATCCTGTCCGATTTCCTTGAAACTATTGAGGGATTCGGTGATGGGATTTTCGTTGACTTCCTCTTCCGGGATCGGTTTGGGCTCTCTTGCCTGTTCTTGAGATTCCTTGAATGTTAAATAAGAGTCGGTCTGTGCAGTGATGTCGTCTGTCAGTTGATAGGCATCACTGGAGTAATAGGTTGCCGCGTTGAAATAGAGCGGTGATATATGATTTCCTTGCCTTGATGATTCCATTAATTCCCTCATCAGCCCTGTGAGTATCTGTTCGCTGACCTCTAAATGTTGATATTCTCTTTTTAATTCTTCATCAAATCGATTGACGGAGTCAAGTGTATCCTCTCGCTGCCTCCTTGCTTCTTCCATATGGGTATCGAATCGATCCCGTGAAAAGACATTCAGCGGTTGGATGTCGCTTATGCGATTGAGGATTCTTTGGAGTTCCTGCTGCTGTGCAGCAATCATTTCTCCTGAACGCCTTTCGCTTTGATGAAGATCTTCCTCGAGGAATGGAAGTTCCACCGTTTCCCTGCCAAGGTTTCGCCCTTCTGCGTCACCCTGAATACCATTGAAAAAAGCGATGTTACTTTCAACAAGTTGAATCCAAATCTCAACGACATCGATTTGAGCACCGTAGAAGCCTTTAATGGCATCGGCACCCTTTCCCTGGAATTCATCGTCAAGTTCCACAATGGCTTGAAAAGAGCTTTTAAGTGTTACAAGTTGATCTCTTAATGTCTCGTATTCATGTCGACGTGATGACATTGCGTCGAGTAAAGTGGGGGCTTCATATACTTTCAATGGTCGCGTCTGCCTTTCTATCAGGATCTTGTTATGGCTTCATCCTGTTCTTTTAAAGCTTCTACATTTGCTTTTGTATCTTCAATATTCTTTTCCACTGTGGCGATATATTCCTTCAATAACAATTGAATGTTCTGTTCACGCTGAATCCATGCATCTGTATAATTCAGCTTGTTCCGTCCCAACTGCTCCTGTGCGGGTGCCTTCAGCTGAAGCCGTTCCAGTGAGTTGATCGCTTCATTCAGTTTCGCCATGACCTCACTATGGTTGAGCTTTATTTGCTGCGTTGATCCGCCTCCAGATCCCGAGCTCACATTCATCTAAAATAACCTCCCTTTCAAGTCACTGAGTTTATGGGAGACCTGCTCATAAAAATCTTCACCTTTGGAAAGTAAATATTCTGCGTCATTGGCCAGATTTCCGTAGAAGCTAATAACCCCTTGCTGCGCTTCCAAGGAATGAATCTTTGATTCTATGGAACTGACGTATTCGTCATAATTTTCATGTCCAATTTGCCTCATCGCCTGAAGGGCAGAATCCCGTTCCACATGATACTCTTCCGACCTCGGACCCATCCAATTATTATGTAATTCCGGCTGTTGGATTTGCTTAATTTCATTTAGTAGTTGACTTTGTTCATTCAGAATACCGCTTTTTGTTTCCCTCAATCGAGAAATCTTTTCCTGAATATCGCTCGATCGGGAATGAATCACACTTTGAATGTAACTCAAGTCATTGTAGAGTCCCATATCGGCATCTCCCTTATAGAATAATCCACTAATAAAGCTATAACGTTCCAATTTCTATTGATATAGTACCACCCTTTTCTTCTTCATTCTATTTAGAAATGAGTTTATTACAAAAAAAGGAATTTTACCATCGTTCTTTTATACCACGATTGGCAATAAACAAAACCTTTTAAAGCACCACCTGTGTCTTTGGTACTAAGTGAGAAAAACAAAAAGACAGATACCATGGATCATTTCCACGATACCTGCCCCCCTTTTGGAAACACGGGGAAACACGGGGACGGTTCTAATGCTTCATCTTAATGTAAAAAGCACGGGAACCTTCCCGGTGTTTCCACGTACAAACATAAGATCACAAAAAATGGCGCATGTCCCCGGTCCGAAAATACCACATAACCCACCGGGGCCAAGCACCAATATGAATATTCAATCCTTTACACCAACTCACTCAGCCCCTCATCAAGGATCTCCACCGCAAATCCCAACTCCTCCTCCGTCACAACAAGAGGAGGATGCCAAGTAATACAATTCCCACCCGAAACCTTAAACGACAATCCTCGTTCCAGACAGTAATACAACACACGCTCGGCTAAATCCGGATGTCTCTCCTTCGACCCCCGGTCCTTCACCAGTTCAATCGATATCATGAGTCCCACAATCCGTATGTCCCCGATGCATTCATGACGCTCAGCAAGCCTGTTCAGCTCGTCACGCACAAACGCAGAAAGTGCCTGGCACCGCTCCCCGAGCTTATGATTGTCGATATAGTCGATTGTGGCTAAGATGGCCGCGCTACCGAGTGCCGGCTTTTCGTGTGTATAGTGCCCGAGGGAGATATCCCCGGCACAATCGTACTCCGTTTTGGCAAGTACGGCAGCCTGCGGGATGATTCCTCCTCCCAGGCCTTTTCCTAATACAAGAAGGTCCGGTTCCACGCCGAACTGCTGATGGACGTAGAACGTTCCGCTTCGGTGCAGGGCGGTCGGGATTTCATCAAAGATTAAGAGGATACCATGTTGATCACAGATCCTCCGTAGTCCTTCAAAATAGCTCCGAGGTGGGATATGCGTATCAGTTGCCCGGATCGGCTCGAGTAAGATCGCACCGATGTCCCCTTCGTTTTCAATCATGTATTCCAGATAACTGAGGCAAAAGGCCGCAATCTCTTCAGGAGATTCACTGTTTATGAGATTGCGGTAGCCATTATACGGAATCCCTTTCAGTACTCCGGGCATGAGTGGGCCCATATCCTTCTTGAACACATATTCCCCGCCTACTGAAATCGTATCAAGTCCTGCTCCATGAAACGATTCCCACATGGAGATGACCTTATGGCGACCTGTCGCCTTGCGGGCAATTTTAAGAGCGAGTCCAACAGCTGCACTTCCTGATGGCGTAAACAGGACCCGGTAATCCTTTGACGTCGTCTTGTTCACGAGTGCCTGGGCTGCTCGAATCGTGATGTCGGCTGTGAACCGCCTTGGGATAAACGGCAGCTCCTCTACCTGCTTTTTAACAGCCTCCACGACATACGGGTTTTTGTAGCCGACCTGATGAAGGCTGTTTCCGTGGAAGTCCAGATACTTCTTTCCATTCACATCCATGATATAACAGCCTTCCGCACCCGACACCGCCTCGAGACAGGGAGTCGACATCGATTGCTTTAAAAAAGACCGTTCATCCTCCCCAAGGAGTTGGGTGCTTCGCCCGGATAACTGCTCATTCCACTGGGAACGCAGGGAACCGCTGTTAATATCGCCCTCACGCTTCAATTCGTTCATGCTCATATGGTCGCTTTCCTTGTTCTATCTTTTCGTTGATTCTCTCAATCAGCTCCGGCAGCTCCTTCATGGTTCGGATGGTAAAGTCAGCTCCGTTCTTATAAAAAACCTGTTCCGCTTTTGCCCGTACCTGGTCTTTCTCCGTCTCTGATAGCCTTTCGAATTCCTCCAGGGTCAGCCCCATTTCGGAGCTTCCTTCGATCACACCCACGGTCCAGGCTCCCCCATTGACGCCTTCTTTCATATCAGATGCCGTGTCCCCGACTTTTACGACTTTCCACGGGGCCGTCAGCTGCAGAGCCTCCATGTTCCGGAAAATCATATAAGGGAACGGTCGTCCGAATGAGTTGGTGTCGTCCGCCGTGATATAGAAATCCGGACGATACCCTTTCCTCTCTGCATGTGGCACGACGATCTCCATCATGGAACCTGTATAGCCCGTTGTGGAACCAATCTTCAGCCCCATATCTCTGAGGTTTTCCACTGTGTCAATGACATGTGGAATCGGATCCGTATAGTCTGCCAGATTCTTTAATAGAGTGGTTTCGAAGGTTGAATGAAGAGCTTCTACATCCTCTTCCCCAAAAGGTCTGCCGTGCTGTTCTTCCCAAAGACCGGAAATTCTCGGCATGGAGAGCATCTCCCTGATATGATCGATCTTCAGCATTCCCATCGGTGCACGCGCTTCCTCCATGGTCACCTCGATGCCTGCCTGCTTGAAAATATCCATGAACACCTTTACAGGGGCAAAACATCCATAGTCTACAGTCGTTCCTGCCCAGTCAAAAATCACCGCTTCTAGTCGATTCATTTCGTCTCATCTCCCATATATCCTGCGATAACTCCGCAAAGATTTTCTATATCGTCTTCATAGATTTCACCGATGTTGCCGATTCTAAAGGTATTCACTTCCGTCAGCTTCCCAGGATAAATCACATAGCCTCTTTCTTTTACATTACTATAGAAGTCTTCGAACTCAAATGCGTCCGACGGGTACACAAACGATGTGATGATCGGCGATTGGAGATCGTCTGAAATATAGGTTTCAAAGCCGATTTGGTTTAACTTTTCTCTTAAACTCCTATTATTCGTTTGATACCGTTCAAACCTCGCTGAAATACCGCCTTCCTCCAGCAGTTCATCGATTGCTTGTGAAAAGGCTGCAACGACGTGGGTCGGGGAAGTGAATCTCCATTTGCCGTCCACGTCCATCCCTTTCCACTGATCATATAAATCGAGTGACAGACTTTTGCTGTTTCCCGCGCAGGACATCAGCTTATCGCGTCTCGCAATGATGAAGCCGAAGCCGGGTACGCCCTGGATGCATTTATTCGCAGAGCTGATTAAGTAATCAATCTCAAGCTCCGGGACGTTTATCGGGATTCCACCGAAGCTGCTCATGGCATCTATGATGAGGGTTTTCCCATATTCCCTCGATACAGTTGAGATCATCTCTAATGGATTCTGGATCCCGGTGGTTGTTTCACAATGAACCATCACGATATGGGTAATGTCCCGGTCTGACTCTAGTATTCTCCGGATCTCTTCTTCCTTCGGGACTTCATCATACTCGACACTGTATTGGCTGAATATCATTCCGATTGCCTCAGCCATTTTGACAATCCGCTCGCCGTACGCACCATTGGTGATCAAGAGTGGCTTATCCTCTTTAGAGATGGCGCTCATCATGACGGACTCCACCGCGAATGTGCCGCTTCCCTGCATGAGGACAACCGTGTAGTCCTCGTTTCTGCACCCTGCCAGTTCAAGGAGCTGGGATCGTATTTTTTGAGTGATCACCTTATAGTCTTGATCCCACGTGCATCGATCAATGAGCATCTTCTCTTTGACTGTGCTTGATGTCGTTAAAGGACCTGGTGTTAATAGCTTATACGTATTCATTCTATTCCTCTCCCTATCCTTATTTTGCAGATTTAAAGAATTCCTGATGTTTTTTCAACAAATCGACGGTCAATGGCTCTGAGAATGTCTTCGAATGAGCCGGTTTATTGCTGCCAGACACAGTTTCCCCTTCATAGAGCGCCACTGGATAGGACTCGATTAACTCTTCTCGGCCGTCTTCAATGATGACCTTCGCCATTTCCTGAGCAAGCTCCGTTGTCGCTTCGTCCTTTTTCACAACTGCCACCGATTCTGTTAACGAGAAGTTCCCTTCTGTCGGGTCGACAAAGTCGATGGGCTCTCCATTTTCCTTAGCTGCGACTGCCTGGTGACGGAGTCCGAATCCAACGGCGACCTCGCCTGCCTGTACCTTCTTGATTGGACCGGAACCAGAGCTTTCAAGATGCGGCCCGACATTCGCAATCAATTGTTGGAGAATCTCTTTTCCTTCCTCTTCACCATATTCGCTCATGATGGATTGAACGAGGAGCCAGCCTGTAGAAGAATCCATAATGTTCGGGATCGATACGAGATCTTTATATTCCGGCTTCACTAAATCCTTGATGGACGTTGGCATCTCTAAGTCCTTTTTTTTCAAGATTTCCGTGTTCACGAAAATTGAACCTGTATTTGATAGAATCGGAGTATAGTAGGCTGGAGTCTCTTCCAATGCCTTCGGATCAAATTTCAAATCAGCAAACATGTCATACTTTTTCTGAGCACTTTCAATATAGTAGGAGCTCATCGTAATCAGATCAGCATCCGTTTTCTCTCCTTCTACTAAAAGCTTTCCGCCTAATTCAGATGTTCCGAGGGATTGAAGGACATATTTCCCTTCATAGCCTGCGTCGATCAATGCCGTTTCCATCGCTTCCACCGCTTCATCATCCCCGTTCGTTGCGATCACCACTTTTTCTTCCTCTCCTGATGCCGAACTGCCGCATGCTGCCAGTGTGGCAACACATAGAACCACCATTAAGTGTAGGAACCTTTTTTTCATTTTGTTTAGCATGTTCATTTCTCCCTTTGAGTTGATTTTTTATTTTCAAGGCTTGCGACCGGTATGATGTGCCGCTACCTTTCAAAACGTTTGAAGTGATGCTCGTTTTTGAAAAAAGCCAAACAATAACTTGACGATCAGATTGGTCCCGAAAATCAGCAGGGACAGGACAAAGATCTCGTTAAATTTCGCAAAGTGCTGAAGCTGCTGGATTTTACTCGAGACCAATGACGTTTCGGCCGTAATCAGAAAGATAATTCCACTGATGGTGACCATCGAATTGATGAAATAGTAGCTCGCCATCTCAAGAATGGTCGTGGCCGAGTTCGGAATGATGACCCGGCGCACGGTTTTGAACCAGCTGTCCCCGAGAAGCTCCCCCGTCGTCTCCCAGCCTGGATTCATCTTCGACAGAGAATGCTTCGCCATTAAATACGGGGTCGTGAAAAAGTGAATCAAATTACAGAAGATCAATATCAGAAATGTGCCTTTAAAGCCCGTCCCATTGAATAGAAGCAGATACGACAGCCCCAGCACCATCCCGGGAACCGTATTCGTCACCATGGCAATCCCGTCCATGACGGACTTCCCTTTCACGGCTGTCCTCCCATTGATCAGTGCAGCTCCATAGGCGACTATGGTTCCGAAGATCGCGGCCAGTACTGAAACATAAAGGGAATTCTTATAGACCCCCGTTAAATCATTGGAGCTGAACGTGTCGATGATATGCTCCCAGGTAAATGTATTATTGAATGGATACTGCTTCAGGAACGGAGCAATGAACATAATGGCAAACGTCGCGACCATAGCTGATAAAATTAGAAAGGCTAGTGATCCAAGTACTGTGTCCCTCCATGGGTTTCGCATCAGCTCCGTGTCCGTCACCCTGTCATAATGAAAATTCAATTTCTCCAAATTACGAAGAAGCAAAATCCCCAGGACAGCCGGAAGCAGCATTAGCACGGCGATCACGGCCCCTTGGTTGAAGTCCGGGATCGAACCGAGCATCACCTGATACAAGAGGGTCGCAACAACCGTATACGTTCCGCCGATGGAGGCGGGAATCCCGAAGTCTGTAAAGCTCAGAATGAACGAAAGGACAAAGGCCCCTCCGAGCGTCCCCCACAGCGGGCGGATAATCGAATTCATAAAGCTTCGAAGCGTGTTGTCCCCCATCAGCTTCGAGACGATGATGAACTTCTTGTCAATGTACTGAAACGAATTATGAATGACGAGAAACGCAGGCGGCAATGTGTAGATGACATAACCGATGAGCAGCCCGTTAAAGCCATACATATCAAAGAGCGGTGAGCCAAACAGCTTCGAAAACAGCCCCTGATTTCCAAAGGAGTACATAATGGCAAACCCGTATGTAATGGTCGGAAGCAGCATGGGCAGGAGTATGCCCGTTTTCAGCACTCCCTTGAAGGCTGGATGAATTCTCGTTGCATTGATCGAGTAGGCCATCACAAAGGCCAGGATCGTTGTGATCAATGCGGTTACGGCCGATACTTTAAAGCTGTTCCCGATCGCGGTTAAAATGTCCTCATTCGATAAGGCAACGAGATACGTAGAAATCGTAAACCCCTGATCACTTTCAAGTGACTTCATCAGTAAGAACATGAGAGGCAGGACCAAAAAGATCAGAAACAGTCCTAACGCCGCGTAAAAGATGATCCTCATTTCCGGCTTCACTTTAATCATGACTATCACCGAACAGGGCATAAATATTGTTTCGCTTAATTTGCAATTGTCTCAATATAAACTCCCGGACGAACTCATCTTGAGGCTGTTGGATAATGTCCTTAGGCGTTCCATACTGGGCGACCTTTCCTTCATTAATAATGAGAATTTTATCGGAAAGTGTCAGTGCCTCCTCGGGATCATGGGTGACGAGGATCGTCGTGAGTTTCAATTCTTTCGCGATCGACTTGATCCGATCCTTGATGGACTCCTTGATCACCCCATCCAGTGCACTGAGCGGTTCATCGAGTAACAGCACTTTCGGCCTGGTCACCAATGTCCGTGCAATGGCCACTCTCTGTTTCTGACCGCCTGACAACTCGCCGATCCGTTTTTCTAAATGGGGCTCAAGCTCCAGGAAGTCTATGTAGTCCTGCAATTCTGCCTCTGAGATTTTCATTTTCTGATTTTTAAGGCCATACACGATATTTTGATAGGCGTTCAAATTTGGAAATAACGCATAATCCTGAAAAACGATGTTGAATCCGCGCTTTTTCATCGAGACGTGTGAAACGTCCTTCCCGTTGAATAAGATTTTTCCATCATCCATGTTGGTCAGTCCCAGGATGATGTTGAGCAGCGTCGTTTTCCCACTTCCGCTCGGACCCAGAAGCGAAACGATTTCCCCTTGGTTAATATCAATCGTGATATCCTCTAACACGACTTTTTTATCGAATTGTTTGCGAACTCCATGTAATGTAAGCAAACGCGTCACCTCCTCAATCACAACCTCAGTATAAAAATTCACTGTAAATAGACGTCACGTTTTGTGTAAACATTATGTAAAAGTTGCGCATATCTTTCATAACTTTTAATTAACTTTTGCATACATTAACAGAGATGTTTTCATATTTTTACAGTTTCATGATTGAAAGTTTTCGGCAATACCCTTACACTACAAGTAACAATTCAGAATGGGTGAGGTTATGTTTCCACTGGAAAGACGTCAAAGAATCATGGACTTATTGAAAGAAAAGAAGGTACTAAAACACTCAGAACTTACGGAAGAGTTAGGCATATCCATTGATACACTTAGGAGAGACTTAAACATTCTTTCTGAAAATAGAGAGATCGAGAAGATTTATGGAGGGATCAAATTAGTCGAAGCTGACACAGGGGAATCCGCGATGGCTGATCGAATGGTCAGCCACCTGGAGGAAAAGGAAAGCATCGCGCGGCTATGCAATGAACAGATTCGAGAGGGAGATTGCATATACATCGACAGCGGCTCCACGACCTACCAATTGGCGAAAGCCATCAAGAACAGAAAAAACCTGACCGTCGTGACCAATTCACTGCCTGTCATCACGGAGCTCATCAACAGCGAAGTCGAACTCATCATTATCGGCGGAAAAATCAGAAGACACGAAAGCTCCGTCGTCGCCTATGATTATATTTTTAATTTCGATGAGTTAAACATTGTCAAAGCCTTTATTTGCGCGAGTGGAATCACGACCGAGCGAGGCATATCGGATTATAACCTTGAAGAAGCCGTCACGAGGAAGAAAATCATCGAGCTTTCGAAAGAAGTCTATGTGGCAGCGGACCACACCAAATTCGGCAAAGAGGTCACCGTCCGGATCGCCCCACTTGAAAAGATCGATTATATTGTCACGGATCAGCACGTTAGTCCTCATTGGATTGAGGAGTTTAACAGTTGTAATACGAAACTGCTCGTTTCAGAGTAATCTAGTTTTTAGTGTGAAAAACCGCGAATGGCTCAGCCGTCGCGGTTTGTTTGGGTGTATTCAATTGTCGAAAAACTTCAGTCCTTAAAAGAGGCGTCATGATCATTCAACATGCTACAATGATGTTGATTACATTAAGGGAGGAATTGCCATGTTCACAACAGTAAGTAGTTTCGTACAAGAATGGAAACAAGAAGCGGCCGTAACCCAAAAGGTGCTGGATGCCCTGACGGATGAGTCTTTAAAGCAAGAAGTTGCACCTGATCTGTACAGCATTGGAAGTGTCGCCTGGCACGTCACGGGAGCCACTTATTACTTCCCTGCTCAGTTCGGAATTACCTTTGAGGTTCCGGATCTTCGGAAAGAAGCACCAACATCTGCCTCAGAAATCAGCGAAACGTATAAAACCGTAAGCTCACGTCTTTCAGAAGCCGTTTCTGAACAAGTTTCCGATGAGAAAATGAACGAAATGGTGAATCTATTTGGGATGGATATGCCAGTACAGGCCGTATTCCGCCTGCTTATTCAGCACCAGGCCCATCACCGTGGACAGTTGACGGTCCTTATGAGACAGGCTGGTTTGAAGGTACCTGGAGTTTATGGTCCGAGTAAGGAAGAATCGGAAGCGATGAATGCTCAGAAGAGTTAATGAGAGTGATAAACAGCCGGCGGGAGCCGGTTGTTTTTTTCTTCCTAATATACCTGCAATGGTATATACTAAGAGTAGACTCCTATAATTTCTTTAGGAGAATAAGAGATTGATAAACGAATCATCTATCAATTTGAATAACCTCTCACTAATGAATAGGGTGGATAACAGATGAAAAAGAGTTCTAGTTTTACAAATAATGAAGAAGCCATTACAAGATGTAGGGACTCTTCCGAACACCAACAGGCTCTATATAAACGTACGTTGATGATCATTATGATCGCTCAAATCTTTGGAGGCGCAGGGCTTGCTGCCGGTATAACGGTAGGTGCGCTTCTCGCTCAGGATATGCTGGGGGCGGACAGCTTTTCCGGCATGCCGGTTGCCCTGTTCACTCTCGGTTCAGCCGGGGCTGCCCTCTTTGTTGGACGGCTGTCCCAGCGGTATGGTAGACGAATTGGTCTTTCTGCCGGTTTCTTTATCGGAGGGATCGGTGCAATGGGGACCGTCGCTGCGGCTGTATCCAATTCGATCATCCTTCTTTTCTTATCTCTCCTGATCTATGGAGCAGGTACTGCCACTAACTTGCAGACGCGCTATGCAGGCACAGACTTGGCAAAACCTTCACAAAGAGCCACTGCTGTCAGTTTTGCCATGGTTTCGACCACATTCGGTGCAGTCGCCGGTCCCAACTTGGTTGATGTGATGGGCAGTTTCGCCGAATCAATCGGTATTCCAGCTCTGGGCGGACCATTCATTCTGGCATTTGCTGCATACACCCTTGCCGGGATTGTCATCTTTATCTTTATGCGCCCAGACCCATATATGGTGGCGAGAGCTCTTTCGACACCACTGAAAACAAAGGATGGCGGCTTTGCCACCGAAGTAATCACTTCGTCCGAAAGAAACAAACGGGGCATTTTCCTAGGGGCGACAGTAATGATCTTGACTCAAATCGTCATGGTCGCCGTCATGACCATGACTCCTGTCCACATGGGCCATCATGGACATGGGCTATCGGCCATCGGTCTAATTATCGGCATTCACATCGGTGCGATGTACCTTCCTTCACTTGTTACCGGGGTCCTTGTTGATAAAGTCGGGCGGATGCCCATGGTTCTTGCATCTGCCCTTACGCTTCTTGCTTCCGGAATCCTGGCAGCGATGGCACCAACCGATTCAATCCTGATTCTTGCCATTGCACTCGGACTTCTTGGGCTTGGCTGGAACTTCGGATTGATCAGCGGCACAGCCATTCTTGTCGACTCGACAGATCCTTTTACCCGGGCAAAAACCCAAGGAACGGTGGACGTCTTCGTAGCCTTATCCGGTGCTGCCGGCGGTGTGCTATCAGGAGTCATCGTTGCTTTCTCAAGTTATCCGGCCCTTTCGATAGGTGGGGGAATTATTTCACTTGTCCTTATTCCAGCAATGATTTGGTTTCTTGTGGTTTCCAAACAAACTGGCAGAAACAAAGGAGTTTCATAATTAAAGAAACTCTGTAAGGAAATGAATTTCAAACATCCCCTTAAATAAATGGCCAGACCCCTGATACACTACCACTTTAGCGTACCGGGAGTCTGGCCCCTTTTTCCTGTGAACAAGGATGTGGCAGAATAGCTGTAACACCCGTTTACTTTTCATGATCACTAAGAGTGACATGACCCACCTTAACTACTAACCATCTTCCACCCTCCAATTACACCATATCTTCTAACGATCTTTCGTTATTTACTTACAAACAAATCAGCATCTATACTCCCCTCTTCCGACTTCAGAATCAACATCCCAATCCCTATTAACAATAAACCGATACCTACCCAAGATGTGAGAGCTAAGTGTTCACCGATCAGGAATACGCCCAACAATGCAGCCGTCAGGGGTTCTCCTAATGAAAGGGTAACGGCCGTGGAAGAAGGAAGGTGAATAAGACCTATTGCAAATAGAAAATAAGCAAATCCAGTTGCGACAATCCCAAGATGGAGGCTTACGGCGAAACCATTCCCCTCCGTGATCCACGAAATGTCATAGAGGAATAACAATGGTGATAAGATGATGGCACTGATGGAAAATACGACTGCCACGATCACGATGGGAGAATGTCTCCCAACTAATTTCCCACTGACAAAGGTGTAACTTGCAAAGGATAATCCTGCCCCCAAAGCCATCACGATTCCATATGGATCTACATTCATGGCCTCTTTATTGACAAAAATCATTAAGCATCCAATCACAGATAGGATCGTAGAGTACCACCATACCCTCCCAGGATTTTTTTTCAAAAAAACCCATTCAATCATACCCGATAAAATAGGCGCACTGCCAATCGCGATCACGGTTCCAATGGCCACTCCCGTCATGGTGACGGCTGAGAAAAAGAGGGGTTGATAACAGGCCATGCAAAGGGCAGCCAGGAACGTTTCCTTGATGGGCCAATGTCTAAGGTTCAACTTCCCCAGTAACAGAACGATCATGAATAAAGGAATACCACCCAGAGCTAAACGCACAGCCCCAATCACGACCGGGTGCGCAGCCTCTGGAGCGAGTGCCTGAGCGGTTCCGGTGGTACCCCATAATATGGCGGCAAGTAAAACCAAAAAGGGAGCCAACTTTTCTTGCATACGATTCACCCCAATAAAAAGAACTTACCCTCATTGTAGAAGAAAGCGTATCGTTTCTCTTTACCGGGTTTAAGCGACCTTTTATCCATTTTTAATCATTCTGTACGTCTGGGGAGTGGTTCCTTCCCACTTCACAAACCATCTGGTAAAGGATGATGAGTTTTCAAAGCCTATTTCTTCGCTTATAGCCGATATACTCCAGGAGGTCGTCATCAACAATTGCTTCGCTTCCTGCAGCCGTAATTCCGTGATATACATCTTGGGGCTTTTACCTGTTTTCCGTTTAAACCATGCGGAATAATAAACAGGATGATAATGTTCGATAGCAGCTAAAGTATCCAGGCTCAAGGACTCCTTATAATGATGATGAATATACTCAATTGAAGCAAAAGGAGTTGATTTTAATTTATGTGTCACATATCGGGTTAAATCCTTTAGAGCATCCGAAGATCCTCTCTTATTCTCGGCCTCTTCTAACAGTAAAAAACGAATCGAAGCCCACGATTCATCCAACCGGACATACATGCTTTCCGTATCTCCCGGTAAAAAATGCTCAGGAATATCCAGGGTGAGGAATTCATTCCGATCAGTTGAACGAAAATCATGACTATACAGAGGCGGAAGATAAAAGCAATAATCTGAAGTGAGGTTGATTTCCTGCATCTTCGTCTTGATGTCTAAGGAACCCTGCAACGGAAACAAAAATTGACCAAAATCATGTTGATGAGATTGAATGTCTCTAGAATACGATCGTTTATCGCAAACCACCTGATTACTTCTATCCACCTTAACCCTCCCTTTCTTCTATCCTCACCCTTCTATAATGTATGAGAGAGGTTATTTTATATATAATCACAAATATTCGTTCTGTCTGCTGGCAAGATGAATCGTTACACTCAACCAACTCTGCTTTACCTCTGAATGAAGGTTTCCATCTATCTCCTTCCATTCATTCCTTTCATTTTCTCCGATTCGAATGATTCCTCTTCTACTGATTCACTGATTTGCCAGCGTACCTGGGGTCTGGCCCCTTTTTTCCTAAACCATTACATCTCAAAGCCCGACTTCCTTAAAATAAATAAGGACGTAACCAAGATAACCGGAACCGAAATGAATAAGTATAAAATACCTCTAGGCATCAACATGTTAAAAAAGTAGAAAAATAAAGTTACCCAAACGCCCGTGATCATCAGACCAAATATTTTTTTCATAGATGTATAGAAGCCCCCTATCAATCTTCCAGGAAAATTTTTCACATTCTCAAATCTACTATACGCAGGTTTATGCACTAACCGTAAACCATCACTTCTTAAGATTTGCCTTCATTAATGAGGCAATCTGCTGCTCATCTGTATTGGGAATTTGTTGAAGATGATTGATAATCCGCTCTTGTCGCTGTAATGAATGGTTTTGACTTAACTTCGCTTTTCCTTCGATCTGATTGATTTTGATTTTGAACCCTTGAACTCCCTTGCTCATACCAGCGAGAAACTTAGGGTCTACATCCTGTATTCGGTATGAACTGTCTGGAGCTTCATATTTCGATACCATCACATGTAAGGAACCGATCAGCTCATTTTCGTCCTTTATAAGCTCGACTTCTCCATACACATAAACGGACACGTAGTTCCATGTTGGGACTGCTTTATTCGTTTCGTACCAGGATGGGGAGATATAACAATGAGGACCATGGAAAACAGCCAGGACGGTTTGATTTTCAATTTCTTTCCACTGAGGGTTCGGCCGGGCAAAGTGGCCATATAAGTACGTATTCTCCTTGTTTAATAGCAGCGGTAAATGTGTGGCAACCGGCCTTCCATTGTATTGAGAAAAAAGAGTCGCAAAACTGTGTTCGTTTATGATCCCGTAAGTCACCGTTTCATCTGTGACTTTAAAGTCCTTTGGAATATACATAATGATCCACCTTTCAGAAATGTTATAGGAGTGTTTTGGTCATAATCAAATCCGTTTGCTCTTCATCCCCCATATAAAAAGAGTGGGCTCCCGTTTGAACAAACCCCATTTTCTTATAAAAGGCGATGGCGTTTTCATTCTTTTCCCATACGCCAAGCCAGATTTTCTTTAGGTGATGTTCCCTGGCCATTTCAATCGACTTATGCAGCAGATGTTTTCCAAGTCCATGTTTTTGAAAAGTGTTCTTTATATAAATCCTTTCAATTTCAAGTGATTCATCCCCCATTTCTTCAGACTGTGCCTCATCGGTATTCACTTTTAAATAACCGGCGACTTCATGATGAACGTACACAAAAAAGAAATGTGAAGAAAGATTGGATAATTCCTTTTCTACTTGTTTTAAGTTAAAAGCCTTATCCAAATAGTTCTCCATATTTTCCGGTGTATTCTGATGCTTAAAGGTCTCATTAAATGTGTCATAACTAATTTCTTGAAGGGTGCGTGCATCTTCAAGGGTACATTTTTTCAACATGATCGTCATATGCGGCTCCTCTCCTCAATACTGTCTCTTATTTCCCTTTTTGACATATTCCCAGTCTTTTTCGACATTTGCCCTTACTCTTTGAAGAAGGTGGAAAATCGTTTCCACTTCACTATCGGAAAACCCCTCTAATGCCATGAGATCGGAATGATCATTTTCCCTTTTTATTAAAGGATAGACCGACTCCCCTTTCTCTATTGGAAAAAGCTTTTTAATTTTTTTGTTCTGATTGTCTTCTTTCTTTTCAATAAAACCATTGATTTCAAGTTTTTTTATCGCACGAGCTGCTGTTGTCCGGTCGACTTTTATCATCTCAGCTACCTTTTCTTGAATGATCCCCGGGTTTTCACATATGCGCACAAGGTACAAATACTGCCCTTTTGTCAGGTCATATTCCTTAAATTCTATATTACTGATCGAATCCAGCGCCCTTGCAATCATCCCAATTTCACGAAGAATTCCTTTCATAATGAACTCCTTATTTTTAGTAAATAATATAGTTAAAATCTACCTTAATTTTATTGCATTTGCAACAAAAAAATAAAAAACAGTGCTTCCTCATGCAGTTGCCCTGTGCTATAGTATCCTAGTATTCAAATAGAACGGAGTGATGAAATGAATACGACTGTGAAAGAAATTACGTTAATTATTATAGGGTCCCTTTTCTTTGCCCTTGGGGTTAACTTATTTGCAATCCCGAACGAGCTTGGGGAGGGCGGCGTTACGGGTATTTCCATGACCCTTTATTATGTATTAGGATGGTCACCGGGTATCTCGAACTTTGTGATGAACGGAATCCTCTTAGCAATCGGTTATAAAGTGCTAAATAAACGAGTGACATGGTATACCATGCTTGCGATCTTCTTTAGCTCCCTCTTTATCCATTTGACAGAAGGCATGGGCCATTCCGTCGACATCATGCTTGGGACGGTCTTTGCCGGTGTATTCATCGGTCTTGGGCTTGGGATTGTGTTGCGTTCAGGGGGGACCACTGGAGGATCAACCATCATTGCCCGCATGCTTAACCAGCATTTCGGCTGGGCTGTCAGTACCTCGATGTTCGTGTTCGATATTATTGTCGTTCTTGGTTCATCGTTTGTCATCGGGGTAGAGAATACGATGTACACGGGAATATCCATCTATATCAGTACGAAGATCCTGGATTACTTGATTGATGGTTTTGATACAAGAAAGGCTGTCACGATCATTTCCGAGCATACCGCCGCCATCGCAGAAAAAGTGAGTGACGAAATGGACCGGGGGGTTACCGTCATTAATGCAAAAGGTCACTATTCGAAAGAGTCAAAGGATATCTTGTATGTGGTGATCAATAAGCAGGAACTGTTCCTCTTAAAGAAGATGATCCAGCAAATTGATGAGAAAGCCTTTGTCGTTGTTCATGACGTGAGAGATGTGTTTGGGGAAGGATTTACGTTTCCTAAAACTTAAGAAATAGTGTCTGGCCCGTGGTGGTTGCCGCGGGTCAGTTTTACTTGGCCAGACACAGCCAGGGACTTGTACTCCTACACTCAAATTTTATTTAAAATAGCTCATTTTTGTTTCAAATCGTATGAAACTTCTCTATATTCATGTCAAAAGGATCGTCATGAGGATTTTTCAAAGGACTACACCCCCGATTATCGCCTCCTCACCCCTTTTATGAACCGTTTTTCACTCTTTATGAACCACTTTTCAGATATATGAACCGGTTTAAGGAATTTATGATCCGGAATTCTGATATATGAACCGTTTGTCGAAAATTGTAACTTCATCGCACATAGGGAACCAGAGAGACAGGTCCACCGGCTCCCTCGGACATGGGAACTATCCCTGTGGAATCTGTTCCACCAATACCGATGCAGCCTCTTTTGCTTATTTCACGATTAAAACAGGGCAATTCGCACGTTTGGCTACCTTATGACTGACACTTCCCAACACGAACTCTTGAAGGCCATTTAACCCTCTGCTGCCAATAATTGCGATATCAAATTGGTTCTTATTAATATAATCAACAATAATCGGACCAGGTTCTCCATGCAAAATTGTCAGCTTATACGTTACTCCAGCTTCTTTTGCGATGTTCTCAACCGTTTTCAAACGCTCTACTCGGGAATCTCCCAATTCACTTGAATTCCAATTTTTCAATACATCTGATTTTGCCCTGTCATGATCAACGACGTATACAACATCTACTGTAGAACCTTGACTGCATTTGGCTATGTGGATGGCATTTTCAGCAGCACGTTTTGAATGCTCGGAACCATCCGATGCCAACAGGATTTTTTTATACATACTTTCCCCCCTTAATGTGAGCCTAGTTTATTCGCAAGCTTATTAACTAATTCTGTACTATCTTCGTTTAACCCTTTTACATTAACGGTTATTTTATTTTCTTCAAACTTGTACACAATTTTGTCAATGGCGGCTACTGCGGAGTCATCCCAAATGTGAGCCCTGGCGAGATCTAATTCAACACGATCTATCACTTCTGTATAATCGAATTTTGTCAATAAATCTGTAACTGATGCAAAGAAAAGTTCTCCATTTATTCGGTATACCCTTTTCGTTCCTTTTAATTCACTCTCAACACTGATTTGAGATATTTTAGAAACAAAGAAGATTGCGCTTAGCAGAATTCCTGTAAAAACCCCGATAGCTAGATTATGGGTCAGGATAACAGTTAATACGGTGATAACCATCACAGCAGCATCACTTCGTGGGACTAAATGAAGGGTTCTTAATGAGTTCCAATCAAATGTGCTAATGGAAACCATGATCATGACACCTGCTAAAGCTGCCATCGGAATTTGGACCACAATTTCCCCAAGCACCACGATTAAAAACATCAAAAATACACCAGCAACGAAAGAGGATAATCTACCTCTTCCACCAGACTTCACATTGATGACCGATTGACCAATCATCGCACACCCTGCCATTCCTCCAAAAAAACCTGTAACGATATTCGCAATTCCTTGTCCTGTACTTTCTTGGTTTTTATTACTGGCTGTGGCCGTCATATCATCAACAATTGTAGCTGTTAATAATGACTCAAGTAATCCGACTACAGCTAAAGCCAAGGAATAAGGAATTATTATCATCAAGGTTTCTAAAGATAAGGGAATGTTAGGGACGAAGAAGTCTGGTAATGATTGAGTGATTTCCCCCATATCCCCTACCCGACGAACCCCGACATTCATATAGATGGCTAAAGCAGTTATAGCCACTATCGCCACCAAAGTAGAAGGAACAGCCCTTGTTAAATACGGAAAGATGTAAATGATGACAAGCGTCAATCCCACCAACAAATAAATCATCCATCCTTCACCTTCAAAATGTTGTAACTGAGAAGTGAAGATTAATATGGCTAATGCATTTACGAAACCAACCATGACAGACCTAGGGATGAATTTCATATACCTGGCTAATTTAAATAGACCAAAAAGGATTTGTATAATACCCGTTAATATTGTAGCAGCCAATAAATATTGAATTCCATGCTCTGCAATCAAATCAATGAATAACAAAGCCATGGCTCCCGTTGCAGCCGAAATCATACCTGGTCTTCCACCTACAAATGCGATTGTTATGGCCATTGTGAACGAAGCATACAGTCCAACCATTGGATCCACGCCAGCGATAATAGAAAAGGCGATCGCTTCCGGAATTAAAGCCAGTGCAACCACTAATCCCGATAAAATATCGCCTTTTATATTACCGAACCATGATTCTCTATACGTTACGTTTTCCATCGATATCTCTCCTTTCTCATAATGTGTCCTTTGAGAACGTAAATAAAAGGCATTAATGAAGGATGGATTGTTTTCCCTCTATTCTTATGCCTTACATATTTAGTAAATATTCCTTGACACGTATATTCCTTTAAAGGTATATTATAAACATGAAAACAATATTGAATGCTCTCGCCGAGCCAAACCGGCTGAAAATTGTTGAACTTCTGCGTGACGGACCTCTTACAGTAGGGGAAATCACCGACAAACTTAGAATGAACCAACCACAAGTGTCAAAACATCTCAGAGTACTTAGTGAATCAGGGCTCGTCGAAGTACAGCCAATCGCCAATCGACGCTATTACAAGCTAAGACCCCAGCCATTTAGAGAGTTAGATTCTTGGGTTGAGTCCTATAAACATATTTGGAACGAACGATTTGATCACTTGGACGAATACCTGCAGAAAATACAAAGAAAGGAAGTGGATGATAAATAACATCAAGTAGGTAGTCATTCTACAATGTTGTTAAAAACGATATTGGAGGAATGAGGTCATGGCAAACCTTCTCACTCTGTAGAAGATCGGAAACTCATCAAGAATGACCAAACTAAAAAAGGAAATAAGGCATCTTTGAAGAATAGTACAATTCAGATACTGGTTTTTTACGGGATGATTGCAGGTTCCTCTGTTTTTTTATCATAAAAAACGGAATATCGTTTCATTCAAAAAATATTGGGAGGAATGGAAATGTCTAATAACACTATGATTTCTAGGGTGGAGAATAATCGAGTACTTGTACTGGAACGAATATTCGATGCGCCGCGCGACCTCGTGTTCAATATGTTTAAAGACCCCGAGCATCTCAAACACTGGTGGGGACCAAAAGGCTGGGAGCTTCCTGTATGCAACGTGGATTTCCGGTCGGGCGGTGTTTGGCATTACTGCATGAAGTGCGTTGATCAAAACCAAGGTGAATTTTACGGTATGGAATCTTGGGGGAAAGGGGTTTATAAGGAGATCATCGAACCGGAAAAGATCATCTACGTCGATTCGTTTTCCGATCCCGAAGGCAATACGAATGATACTATGCCATCGACTGATATTACACTAGAATTCATCGATTTGGACGGTAAGACCAAGCTGATCAACCGCGCTGTATATGCGTCAGCAGATGCCCTCAAGACCGTTATGGACATGGGAATGATGCAAGGAATCACCGAAACTTGGGACCGCCTAGAAGAAGTTCTTCAGAAGTTGAAATAAGAATATCACAGGCACGGAGACAAACCTGTACCAATAGTAATGGTTAGAGCATGGAGTTCGGTAATTACTTATTCCAAGGGAGTGGAAGAATCAATGATTAGTAAAGTCGGTCAAATTATGTTGTATGTAAATAACCAAGATGAGGCATTAAACTTCTGGACAGAAAAAGTGGGGTTTAGCCTAATTTCCGATGAAGATAACGGTCAAGGAATGAGATGGATTGAAATGGCTCCAACAAAGGACACAGAAACAAGTATCATTCTGCACAATAAGGAATTCGTCGCTAAAATGTCACCTGGATTAAATCTTGGTACACCATCGTTAATGTTTTTCTCGGAAAACTTTGATGAATTATATACCGATTTATCCAATAAAAATATCAAAGTCGGTGAAATTGTAAATATGCCTTCTGGTAGGGTATTTAACTTTGCCGATAATGAAGAAAATTACTTTGCAGTCATGGAAAAAAGTTAACCAGATTAAACAAACGGAGCTTTTCAGAAATTGAGCTGCCCCCAAATGTTCGACACATCTAACATTTGGGGTGCAGTGTTTTAAAATGGATACCACCCCTTGTTCACAAGAAACGCTCTTCTTCTTAGTTCTTTTCCTCAAATAAAGTCAGCATTTCCCTACCGACAACGCCCATTTTTTGATGCTACCCCTTGTTAATTACTTCCATTTCCTCTTGCTGGTAAGTTCCATAATCTTTTATATTTAAATCAATTTTTAATTTAATGTTATATTGGGGCCAAGCTTCCTTCCACTCATTTCCATGATAAGTTTGTGAAAATGCCCTTTTTGTAAATAACCCTAATTGCAGTGGGTCTATATTTTGGTCTTGAAAAGATTTTAATAAACCTAATGTTTGTTTATGAATTTCATTTGTAATTTCCTTCTTTAACTTTTTTTGTTCTTTTACGTTAGATAAATCCCTTTCTCCCTGGTTCTCGCTAATAATCCCGTTAAGTACAACTTTCAAATCAACTGTTTTATTTGATTCATTCATTATAATTTTCAGCTTATTATGGACGATTCCGATACTGACTTGCAATTTTTCAAGTGGAATAACATCTTGATATTGTTTATTATCTAAAAGTATTTCAAATAAACTTGATTCTAATAAAGTTAATTTTTGCACTATTTTATGGTTTTTCATGAGAGCAACCCCATTATAGTGCAGATCTTCTCCTTCCATCGAATAATAGGGTATATATGGATCAGCAAACTCCGAATTAACTGCTTTCAAATATTGGTGCATGTTCGTTACAGTCATGATTCCCCCCTTTTCATTATGTTTCATTTCTTTGAAAAGAAAGTAATCCGTTAACTCATTTTGATAAAGAAGGTTTATAAAATCACCTTTAACGATCCCTAAAAAAAGTCGATCGGAGATAGCGGGATCCATATAAAGAACATTTATAATTTCTCTAATTCCTTCATCTTTGGCTAGGTCTTCATTAAAAAAGACTAATCTTAATTGACCTTCCTTCACATCCCGAAAGTATTGATAATTTAATTTTTTTTTGACATCTTTTAACAGAGTCTCTTCTGTGGATAAAACCACTCTTCTTTCATCCTTTACTGGAGGTACCATCGTTGACACTTGATACTTTTCATTCTCACCTTTTTCAAAGTAGTACAAAATAGAGGGTGCAATGTCTTCTACTATATTGTTAGGATTATCAGCACAAGATGTCAAAAAAACACTTAGTATGCAAATGATAATACACGATAATTTTCTCATGATTTTTTCATCCTTTTTATGATAAAAAATCCCAGTGGAAGAAGTAAATATGCAATGGCTGTAATATAGATATAGCATGAAATCCATACTCTCTCCTGGAAACTTTCCACCCAATAGTTACTTTGAACAAAAAGTATGATACAACCAATAAATACGAGAAAGGAAAAAAAAGTAATATTGTTTTCCTTGAACCTTAATGAATACTGCAGCCCTTTATATAGATAAAAATTCACAAGTGATAATGAGAATATCAATGGAAATGAAAAGAAAGGAATAATAAACATTTCAAGACGGTCAATGAAAGGAGTGTGAATGTACCTTGCCATGGTTACGAGAGGATACTCTACCTTATTCAAATAATCAGAACCGTAAAATAGAACGGCTAGTATAAATAACAGTGAATATTCTATAAAGGTAACAGTGTTCCCAATGGTTAAATATTTATATATCTTTCCATCATCCTTTATCCGATTTTTCATAAACAAAAGGAGCTCTGGACCTGAAAACGCAGATAACACATATAGGATACTATGGAAATCTTTATCGGCATTAAAATCACCGATTAACGGAAATAATTCTCTGAATGATACATTAGGTGAAAAGAAAAATTGAATATAAGCAAAGATGATCCAACCTGAAAAAAGAAAGGCAAAAAAAGCAAACTTGGTTATTTGATGAACACCTTTTGATGTTAAATATGCAATAACAGCTAATAACACAATCAATATTACGTATTGCCTTTGTTCGGGTAATAGATAAATTTGAATGATCTTTGTATACCCTATTATTATCACTGAAAATTTGATAAGCAACATTGGTATACCGATAAGAACGAGTGGGTAAAGGATGGGTTTGGGGAGCAAGGATTTAAGCTTTATGGATTCCGAATGATTACTAGTGTTTATCCATTTACTTATCAAATACATGTTTATCTGTGAAATGATAAACGCCAAGATGATAATCCAGTAATGATCCCCACGTACTAATTGAGTTGGTAATAATAACACTGTGTACCCTACTTGGAGACGGTTTACGACAAAAACCAAAATCCAGCCCTTAATAGGAGGAGATGCAGTCTTTGTATGGTTTAAAGGTTTAAAAAAGTATTGATATTTCATCATTAACCCTCTCCAAAATCTTTTCTTAAGAATCTGCTATCAAGTACGGTTTATTCATTGAATAAATTGAGTTCAAATGGATAATCAAAAAACAAAAACCGATTATTACTCCATATAAGCCAAATTGAAATGATAATAATAGAAATAATAACCGTAAAATTTTTGATGAAACACCCATTAAATAATTGGGAGTAACAAATGAAGAGACTGCTGTTATCCCTATTATTACCACAAGTACATTACTTGCAATCCCCGCTTGGATGGCTGCATCCCCAATGATGATACCTCCAACTACTCCGAGTGTGTTTCCTGTCTTCGCAGGCATTCTTTTACTTGCTTCCTTTAAAATCTCTAAAGTAAGAAGCATAAGTACCGACTCCCAAAAAGGAGTAAAAGGGACATCGGATCTGCTCTCAATAATGATAAATAATAGTTCAAGCGGAAGGGCTTCATATTCATGAGTGGTAACTGCAACATATAAAGGCACAAGCATGATAGACAATATATAGCCAGTCAATCTAAGAATTCGAATTAGAAATGCGGTTCGAGCATTATATATATAGTCTTCTGTGGATTCAAAGAAATCTAAAAAAGAAACAGGACCAATAAGAGCAAACGGGTTTTGGTCAATGATTATAACAATCTTTCCTGAAGTAAGGGCAAGACTGACTAAGTCTGGTCTGTCTGAAACCTGGTATTGCGGAAAACTACTAAAAGGTGAGTTTTCTAGTCTACGACCCAAAAATGCAGAATTGATCATCAATTTTTCATCTACGTTCTTAATTTTCTCTTTCATAAACTCAATCTCATCTTTATTGACTAATCCTTCAATTTGCAATAGTGCTATTTTGCTTTTTGATATTTTCCCCACTTCAAATATCTCTGATTTCAATTCGGCTGTGGGTAGATATCTTCTAACAAGAGTAAGATTAAGTTCAAGTTGTTCTGTAAAACTTTCTAAAGATGTATAAAGGGAAAATTCTTGATCAGACGATTCAATGCTTCGCCCTATGTCTGAGGGGAGACTAATCGATAAAAAGAATGGTTCATTTTTTTTACTGACAATAATATTCCCTCTCAAAATTTTTTCTTGTGCTTTTTCTGATGAGGAATCTTTTTCGATATTGGTGACGGGAAACTTAACGACTTGATTTAAATTTTCTTCAAGCAAGTGTTCTATTACGTAATTATTTACGTCTTCTTTTTTAACCAAAGATGATATAAAAAATATTTTATACTCATTTATTTCAAGGAAGGAAAAATCACTTAATCCCTTAAACTTTTCCTTTATAAAAATCTCTAGGTTATCTTGGAACATGGATGTTTTCCCTCTCCTGCCTCTGGAATTTACCACATTTCCGATAACATTGAAAATGTGGTGTGCCCAATAATTATTATGGATGTTCCATAACTTTTTATTCGGTATATTAAATGCCGACAAAAGTCTTGAAGAGTTGATGACAGAACAGAATGAAGAGAGCAGTGCAAAACAAACCATACTTTAAAGTGTAAGCTCAACTTGATTCTAAATACGAAATGCATTTTCATTATTCACTTATATTCATATTCAACGTAGATATTTGGACATCTACTTGATAATCGATGTTTGCTTGACTGAAAGTATTGTCCCAATCATCTTTATGGCTTTTCCAATAGTCTGGGTGATGAATTCTCACGTAATCACGAAATCCTATGACGTCTACTTTCAAGTCCTGTTGGATTTTCTCTAAACTATTTTTTATTTGTTCTTTGATTTTTTCTTGTATTTTTCTTTCTAAATCCTTTATATTCTCTTTCTTTGTGAGTTCATCTGTTTCTGTGATCAATTCAGATATGTCCCCGCTTACTTTTGTATCAACTTGAAAGGACATTCGTCCATTCTCTAGTAGAGGTTTAACCTTACGCTTGACGGTTTCCAGCTCATACGTAATCGGTTTGTTGCTGCCTTCTTCCCTTACCTTTACGATTCCTCCATCTGTTAAAGCTGTTAACCAATTCATTCCTACCAATTCTTCTTCATTTAAGAACCCGATTTGAGTGAGAGTATCTCCTTTAATCACAGCTGCGCCTGTAAGGATGATTTCATTATTTCTCTTCTCTATATTTTGTAACAAAAAACTAGATTTCGCCTCCATCGTTGCGTTGATTTTTGAAAAAGTCATGGGTTCGATTAACTTATTCGATTTTTCAATATGATCTGAAATCTCTTTTATATGCACCGAAGGAATTTCATTCGTTTCCGTGCTCATGATGTCCTTAGACATTCCATCTGTAACCATGATTAAGCAACTCATTCTGGCTTCGGGGTCACGAATGAAGAAATCTAATAATTCTCTAATATTTCTTTTTTGGGCTACTTTACTGCTTAATACAACCAGTCTTTGATGTTGCCCGTTTAAAGTGTTTTTTCGTTTAAGTAAGACTTCCCGTGCGGTCTCAAGTAATGATTCACCTGTTTCATTCACATTGACAAAAGGCTTTGCATCACCTGAATACGTGTTAGAAGATTGATTGCCGGACACATTCACGAGTTGAAAGGTCACATTAATTAAATCCTCCTCTGAATACTCATGACTATTACTCTCACCCTCATCTATCCCAACGCCCAATAGAAGGTCCAATTTTTCAATATCCTTAGAACTCCAGCATCCTGTTAACATGAGAACAGTGAGTAAGAAGATGAAAAGATACGTAAGATGCTTCAATTGAATTTCCTCCTTAAGAAAGAGACTGCTAGTAAAATGATTGGCAGTACACCAAATAAAAGGATTGCAGCATTTCCGAGCATATCTCCTAATGCGAATAATTGGTATATATCATTCGGAACCATTGAGATAATCAATACAATGGGAAGAAAAACAAGCAGAAATATCTTTATATCCTTGTTAAACAATTGTGAAATACCAAGAGAGGCAACGTAAAGCGTGATGGAAATTGTAGCGAATATTTGTAAAATCCATACGATCAAAAACAACGAGTCAAAGCGTTCAAAAAATATGCCTGGAAATTCAAACGAATTGATGAGAGAAATAGTTGGCCAAGTCAGATTGCTTACCCCATCTATTGTTAACGCACATATGACAATAATGACTGTAATCAGGTAAAAAATCGTCGGTAGTAATACTCCAATAAAGACAATCTTTTTCCCTTTCTTGGGTTCAGTTAAATAGGCCGATAAAATAATCATTAACTCAATTCCAATGTATGAGAGAGAGGTTGTTTTAACACCCTTTAACACAGGGAGGATTCCTTCTCCCATAACAGGGCGTAAATGATTGATTTCAAATAAACCCAAACTCATTGTGGCAATTAAGATGAAAACGATGACGGTTAAGGGAAAAATAACTTGGAAAACACGTGCAATGGAATTAATTCCATCCGTATTTAAATAAAAGGCAAGCCAAAGAAACAATACAATTAATACTTGAATGGGAGTCCCCTCGAGCAAATAGGTTTCAATTACTTCTGCCATTACCCTGACTTCAAAACTGGTGAGGGTGATGAAATAAATACTCATTGTTACCCCAAGGATGACACTGAGTATTCTCCCGACAATTTCTCTACTATACTGAAAAAAAGTTTTTTGAGGATATCTGTTATTAAGGGTTAAAATGACCATCCCTGCTATGATGGGAAAAATACTGCTGATAATAATGGTTATCCAGATATCAGGCGTCCCTACTTCAGCAGCAGCTGATCTTGGCAACGTTAATATTCCGACTCCAAGAATATAGTTAATGATGAGGATTATAGCTTGAGTAGGACTAATTCGTTCCTTTTGATTCAAGTTCATTCATTACAAGTCCTTTCAATAAGTGAAGTCCATGACTAGCCTTTTCTCATTTTGTCGCCAGGCTTCAGAATTTCGGGTCTCTTTTTCATTGATTGGATCGGCAGCCTGATTAAAAAGTCTTTCCAATCGCTGACTTGGTACGGTACTGCTGGACCGAGGAAAGGAATTCCAAAGCTTTTCAAACGGACAAGGTGAATACAGAAAAAAAGGAAAAAGACGATTACACCGTAGAGTCCCAGAGTAGCACCTAAAAACATGGCTATAAATCTTAATATTCGTAATGAAATACTTAAAGTATATTGTGGGAGTGAAAAGGAAGAGATGGCCGTTATGGCCACAACAATGACTGTAACCGGACTAACAATACCTGCTTGCACCGCAGCTTCTCCAATCACAAGCCCCCCGACGATCCCAATGGTTTGACCGATAGGTTTTGGTAAACGCAACCCTGCCTCCCTTAATATTTCGATAGAAACTTCCATTAACAGAGCCTCAATGAGAACTGGAAATGGGACTCCCTCACGAGAACCGATAATGGAAATGGCAAGATTCGTTGGAATTAAACCTTGATGAAATGAGACAAAGGAAATATATAAAGCCGGAGTGAAGACTGATATGAAAGCAGCCGTATATCGTAATAACCGAATCAAAGAGCCAGGAATCCATCGATCATAATAGTCTTCTGGTGATTGCAGATACATATTGATAGTTACTGGAGCAATCAAGACAAAGGGGGTACCATCCAGTAATATGCCGACTCTCCCCTCTGCCAATGCAGCGATCACTCGATCAGGTCGTTCCGTGCTTTGAATTTGCGGGAAAAGTGAGAAAGTACTCTCTTCAATTAACCCTTCAATATATCCAGATTCTGGAACATTATCGATGTGAATAGATTCAATCTTTTCCTTAACGTTCTGTATGATTGTTTCATTGGCAATTCCCTCTATATAGGCGATGACTAGTTCCTTTTTAAACCGTTCTCCAACCTGAAGGCTAATGAACCTTAGATCCTTGTTTACACCAGCTTTTCTTAGAAGTGCTTGATTCTCATTTATATTTTCATTAAAACCATTTCTAGGACCTCTCACCACCTGCTCGGTTACAGGTTCTTCAATACTCCGATCTTTTGATTCACTTGTTTTTAAAATGATTGCCATATTAGATTTCTCATGAAGCAATGCTGTTTCCCCTCTTAAAATATGGGAGGTGATTATACTAATGTCCGATTCCTCATGGCATTCACTCACAGGAAGCATTTCTTTGAGGGAATAAGGGATCCTCTCGTCATTTATAGCGTTGAACATAAGAGGGTCTAAGATATTATTATTAATAATGGTTGTATCCACTAACCCTCTCGTGAAAATGATCGAAGCCCTTGAATCATTAATGAAAAATTCTCGTGTTATGATATCATTATTTTCCCCCAGCATTTCATTGATCATCGATATATTATTAGATAAATCGCTTGAAATCATAAGGGGTGATTCCTTCTGTTTTGGTGAGTCAGGTTGATTCAATGCACCAATAAGTAAGGTCTTTATTTTCATGATGATAATGGGTACGATCAACGTTAGTAGCGCGTAGATGTATACGTTGAAATCGGGAAGGAATCCAATGACCTTATGAAGAAAATCCACTAAACAAACCTCCTAAATAAGCTTGCTCACATTTAGTTTCTCTTTAAAACTAAGGATTTATTCCAAAGATACACGATCCGTTGTTTTCGACTGGTGCCACGGCATATTACGGTTATAATAAATACTGATTTCATCCTTAACCAGAAATAATACAATGGTAGTCTGGTAATGGATAAAGTGAAATACTGATGAAATCTATTCTGTTCGAAATATTTTGCGAGAAAAGTAGAATCTTAATTTATGAAGAGGGAATTTATCACAACAAGGAAGTTAAAAGGAATTTGGGATAAAAATAAAAAACTCCCCCGATTTATTTCGGAGGATAATCATGAAAATTATTTTTTAAAATAGATAAGCCCATTATAGACTCTTCTTTCCTATTAATTTCCGGAAATGTTTCCTGTCGTTGACATCAATACACCATACTGAAATGATCAAATCCGTTTGTGTAATTGGCTGGGTGGCCTGGAGCTGTCCCATAATGGAACATTTCAATCGACTTCCTGCTCCTTACCATTTGTACGTTTTTCTACTGCCGCAATCGCTTCGATTTCCACCAATTGATGTGTGTATCCCAGTACAGTCACTCCTGATAACGTACTCGGCACGTCATGATCCCCAAACTCTTTTCTTATCGCCTCCCAAGCTGTTACTAAATCAGACTGATGTTGAGATGCTACTAGGACCCGGGTATATACGACGTCTTTCAAGGAGGCACCACTCTCTTTCAGTACTTCCTTCATATTCTCCAAACACAGTTTGGCTTGAAGTTCGTAATCATTGATATGAGGAACTTCCCCTTCTTTGTTAAGAGGACAAGCTCCGGCCAAAAATAGGAGATCCATGTCCGAAGGTACTCTTGCAGCATATGCATAATCAACATCAGCTAAATGTGTTGATCGAATCAATGATATATTTTTGTTCATGTTGTTCCCTCCAATTATGTTTAAGACGGCTTCGTAATGTTCAATACCCCTAAATATTCTTTCCAAGGTCCCACATCTTCCATATAACGATTGGAAAATACCCTTACAATTTGAGATAAATGGGTTAAATCATGGACAACCCAAGTGGAGATCAATTCACGGGCACTGACCTTGCCGAAAGCAGGATGCATACCTGTCGCATCAAGGGAGTACCGGTGATTAGTCACTAACTCCTTCAACTCATTCACATTCGTTGCTCTGAGCGAAGCAAACACCAATATCTTCTCTTCAAGACTTTTGGAAGTGCCCTCTTCTAAATGTGAAAAACGATCAAAAACAGGAAACACCGTACTTTCCCCCTCTTGAAAGATCATCTTCAATCTCGGTATCCAATTGTGTTTCTCTCCTTCGATTAAATGCTCTACAACTTGAATGGCATTCCAGGTCCCTTCCCCTTCATCACACTCCAACCATCCTTTCGACAATCCGGCAAGAAAACATTCAAGGGTCTTCGGGGTTCTCTCCAAGACCTCGATTCCTTCATCTAATTCAAAGTTCATAAGCTTTCCCCCTAGAAATGGATTTCATGAGCGCAAAGGTGACAGGTCCCCCTACTCATATAGGCTTGAGTATAAATCGCTTCCATCCGTTCCCTCCACACGAATCGTTTAACATCATGTCCTCCGGGAGGAATATCACATTATTCACCGTTAATTTGAAATGTAGTTTCAACCCAGTGATGTACTTATCAGCTGGCATATCTTACGTTTTTACCATTGTGGTAATATCTCAATTACCGTTCCGTTATTGAAAACTCGCTGTTCTTGAAGTAGTGAACCGGCCGGACCTCAAGTCTCCAGTCCAACTCCTCGCCTTCATCCACTTGTACCGTCGGATGAAGGGACGCTACCCGGACTGCGTCTTCCATATCCTCTGCTTCGATCATGAACACACTCCCGATTCTCTCTTTACTTTCATCAGGAGTCCCATCTGTAACTCTTACTTTACCACCGACCCTGCTTAGATGTTTCACATCCAGATCAACACCCGCATCCATCATCATTTGACCACTTTTGTAAAATTTGTTTAAATGAGGCTCACACTTCCCCATGATGGCGTCAATTTCCTCCTTTGGCCTTGCCTCCATCTTGTCAGGGCTGAAGTAACCCACACATAGAAATTTCATTTTACCGACTCCATTTCCTATTAATCTCATAAGTAAAGTTCGACGCAGGGGGACGAATCCCTTGTTGCGTTCATGAAAGAACACAAAAGAGACGGTTCATTTGCTACTGAAGCATATGAACCGCCCCATCATTTTCATAGTCAATTAACACCTTACATACTTCCGCTTAAACCCGATCTTCCCTTTCTCCACTTGCTTCTGAATATCATCGGCAGCCTTCAGGATACTGTTCTTCTTCGTCTCCCGCTTCATTTCCACCGGTCCAATCTCTTTTGCCGTTTGGAGGGCCCGTTCATGAAGAGGTACATATGAAACTCCGACTGTAGTGACGAAATTAGACATCGCGGACTTCGTACGTTCTGGCGCATCGTGGATGGTCTCTTTCACTTTCTCAAGCATACCCGCAAGCTTCGTTTCCGAAAACTCTTCGTCCTTGCGATTCCCGAGCAGCCAGCAGTAACAGCTCCATCCCGCTGACATCTTCAGCTCTTCCCCGCTTGCGATCCACCTATCGGCAACGTCTTGGGCGATGTCGGCTTCAGCCAAAGTGACCGCCACCACGTAATCGGACAGCATATAAAAGTACGCCCCGTCGATCCAACGGTCAAAGTCTGCCTCCGTCATGGCCTTCGGATCGGCAATGACGCCTGCAAAGTACATGGCGTCGTAGTTCCCTGTAGCATAAAGCTCCTCAGCCAACGCCTGATCCTTCTTGATTTTCTTGGCGATTGGTTTCATCGCACCTGTCGCGACGCCAAAGACCGGCTCGTGGGCACCATTGGATATGTACATTTTCTTCGATCGTTCCTTGCCCAGCGCTTCCAGCTCTTGCATTACCGTTTGTGAATCCATTCTATCCACTTCCTTTACTATATAGGTTGTCCATCTTATCATTACTAAAATGACTTATATGAATCCCACTTTTTCATTAAACCTGTTTATGATTTTTTGGCAAAAGACAGCCCTTTTTCTTTCAGAGCCTCATTCAGAATTCGAACTGCTTTCGGTCCTACCCCATGAATCTTCAGAATATCGGATTCCGACACGCTGGTAAACTGCTCAAGGCGATAAAATCCTGCGTTATGAAGTTCACGGTTCGCGGGCTTACTCATCTTAGGCAATTCACTTTCTGGTGTTGGGTTATTGCTCATGCCCCTGTCCCCCTCTCTTTTCATCTGTCTTGCAATACAACTAAATCGAATGCTCCTGTTTAGTATAAGTATTCTCCCTAAATATTGCTGTTCCTTTATTTCATGACAGAAAAAAGAGCTGCCACAATGACAGCTCTTTTTAACAGGTGATACAGATTACATTTATTCAAGCGCAGGGGCAGGCTTCCCTGCTTCGATCAACACTTGGTCGCGGCCCAACATGATGGAAAGGAGGATGGTCAATACCCCCGTTCCGATGAGAAGCCATTCAATGGCAATGACATCTGCCAAGGGTCCGAATATCAGCATTCCAATCGGCATCATCGAGGTGGAGATCATACCCATGACACCGAAGACTCTTCCCAAGTAATTCTCTTCGATTTTCTCCTGCAGTAACACCATTGTCGGTGTATTGAAAATCGGCATAGCCACTCCGAATAAAGCCATGAATACGAGATAGAACCAAAAGACCGGAACGATACCAAGGGCGAAGGTGCAAAATCCCATAATCAGACTTGCGAAAGTCATCGTCGCAATCTTATTTTTAAACCCGCCCCAGGAAGCAATGATGGCTCCACCTGCCATCATCCCGATGGAAAAGGCAATTTCGATGGCCGTCAGTCTCCAAATATCGTCGCCGAAGCTCCTGGTTACCTGCAGCGGAGTCAAAAAGGCCGCTGGTGCCATCAGAACAAAAAAGATGGAGAAAAACAGGAAGAACTTCTTCAGGAACCCATGGCTGTTGACATATTGCAAGCCTTGCTTGAAGTCACTGAAGTAGCTCGTTGTTTGTTTGCCCGCTGCCTTCTCATGCACCGAGATTTTTAAAAAGGCCAGCAGTGTGATGATTGCAATGGCTGCCGTAATGACATCGATGAAGAAGATGATTTCAATCGATGCCATCCCGAGTAATGCCGCACTGACCATTGGGGACACGAACATAATGACAGCTTGAATGCTTCCATTTGCCCCGTTCACCTTCGTCAGCTTCTCCTTCGGGACAATCTGCGGCAAAATCGCGCCGACAGCAGGTGTCTGAATCCCGGTTCCAAGAGCCCGGACCGCTGCCATGACAAACAGAAGCCAAATTGAATCGTATCCCATTAAGAAGAGAATCGCGAGAACCAACGTTGAAGCCGCGATAAGTCCATCCGATAAAACGATCAGCAGCTTCCGGTTATACCGATCCGCCCAGACACCCGCAACCGGGGACAAAAGAAAGGTTGGAATAAACCCGCAAATGATGAACAACGTCATCATCAACCCGGACTCCGTCGTTAACGTGATATGCCACATAATCGCGTATTGCACCAGGGACGATCCGAATAACGAGATCGTCTGACTGCTTAGAAAGAGAATGATATTCCTTAACCAATCTTCCTTATGATTTTGATTTACTTTACTCATTTCCCACCAACTCATTTCTATTATTTAGTATAAAAACAAGCCTTGCCTATACGTTATTTTTAAAGACACAAAAAAGAGGGGAGACTCCTCCCCTCTTTAAAAATACCGACAAATACAGGTTTCCTTAAAAATAGACAGATCAATCCCATTGCTCTGAACATAGGCAGAGCCTTCAAACGTATTCAATTAACGAGTGAAAAGCGGGAAACGCAATCTGATTGATGCTGTCAACAGGAAAACCTCCATTTCATTTATAAGTAAGATAATCATAGCAGAGGAATACTGCTAGGGCAATCGTTTTTTGGGAAGAGGCTCATCAGCTAACTCTATGCCCCATTCAATTCTTAATGAAAGCCTGTTTTTTAAACTTTGTTGCTTTTGAAAAAGCGAGTAATGGTTGATTTCCGCTCCAGGTGCTCGCTTTCCGCGGGGCGTGAGTTGAGCCTCCTCAGGCTTTGCCCTGTGGGGTCTCAACTTTCCCGCAGGAGTCGAGCACCTTCCGCTACAATCAACTTTCTGAGCATGTATCATTAAAAGAAATAAATAAAAACAAGAACGTTTTCAAACAACCTCATTTAAGGTGAGTAGAGAATGATTTCCTTTTAATGAGGATTTCTGTTTGCTTTTTCAACCCTTCAATCAATATTGAATCTGTATCCCCTATAACCTATATTCCTCTTCTATTCTCACATCGTAAGCAGTATAGTCCCATTCGTTCACTTTGACTCACCGTCAACACCTTCATCCTTATTAAATGAGAGAAAGGCCAGTTCCAAAGCCTTCTCTACTTCATTCTTTTTATAAAAATAATGAAATAGTTCCTTCTCTGAGCGTTGAACTAAATAGGCAAATCCATACTTTCTATAGTAAGGCAGACCTTCTGTATATAAATAATGAAAATACTGATCTTGTCTTCCTTTGATTAAATACAATAAAAGGTTGAACAGGATCATAAATAATTCCTGGTGCATTTCCGTCGCTATGCGTAATCCCTCATTGGTCAACTGTATCAATTTTGCCTTTGATAATAGACCTGCCTCGAACGAGCAGCGGATATAGCCTTCAAAAGACAATAAGTATTCACTCGACTTCTTATTCTTTATACTGCATGATTCTTTATATAGCTCGCTTGCCTTTTGATAATTCTTTCTAACATAATAGAGGAACGCTAAATTATGTAAAAGCTTCGATTTTCTTCTGATGGCATTACAAGTGACACAGCTTTCAATTAACGCTTCATATTGTTTTACTGTTTCTTTGAAATCATGGTGCTGATCAAATTGGAGTTGGACTAGCATGAGCATTTCAGTATCGATTACTCTAAGAAAGTTGTTACTTTTCTTAAAATAGATCAATGCTTTCTCTGCATAGTGGTAGCACATAATTTGAGAGTTAAGATTATGATAGGCAACGGCAAGATGATAATAATATTCAGGATTATTGTATTCATTTTGCTTGATTGTTTTTAACGTATCGATTGCTTTGACATAGTCGCTTTTCGCTATGTAATACATCCCTAGTATTTGTTTAAGCAAGTTCCTCTCATAATCGGATAAATGAAATTCGATTTTCCGGACATCATTTATGATCTCCTTTGCTTTATCAAGATTATAATGAATGAGTTCGTATCTTATCTGGAGCAAACTGTAGAAATGTTTATAGTTGGAAATATGAAGTAACGGCGCATTTTCAAGTTCTTTCTTGATAACTTCGACTTCTGGGAGCCCCTCTTTAATCATCACTTCATGCCAGCGATCAAGAAGCTCTTTGATTTCGTAAAGCTTCGCAAGTTCCTTGTCCAAATCAATACCCAAACGATCGGCAATGTGCAGGATCGTTTCAGAGGAATACTCTGTTAACCCTCGTTCAATTTTACTTAAATGAGTAACAGAACAAATTCCACTACCTAGCTCTTTTTGTGTTAATTTAGCTTTCTCACGATAAAACTTTATGATATTCCCCTCAATCATCCGAGCCCTCCCATTCTGCCTTTAAGACCATTTATTCACTTTTGTAATAAGGTAAAGTGTAATTGCCCATTTAGTAACCATTATACACTTTTCTAACTATCACTCCCACATGCCAGGGAGTTGATTCACATGCTGCTTCAAATGGAAAATGAGAACGAAAGAAAACCTCCCTTATTCAATGTAGGGAAAAAGGGAGGTGAAAAAATTTGATTTAGTCTCTTATAAAGCTTCCAATAATAAGTCTCTTGAAAGAGGGCTTATAAAATGCCCTTTCAGTCTTCTCTACATTACTATTGATTTAATTCCAATCCAACGGAACGGAATAATTTCTCCAAAGTAACTTTTCCATGCTTTTCTTTTGGCTTTTTGTTCTTTTTAGCACCTTGTCCTTTTTCCAAGAAATTCTTTTCAATGAAACGAAGATCCGTTTCATCCACTTTTCCATCTTGATTAATGTCACCTTTATTTACTCCTACGCCTTCTTTTCCATAAGAGAATACTGAAATAATGGCGTCATTAATGTCAATTATATTATCTCCATCGACATCTCCAGCTAATTGCAATCCCGGATACATTCTTTCTTTTACTCCCAATACATCGCCATTCACCTCTTCACCTACCGTAACTGTCGTGTGGGATTCAAAGTGTCCTGGTACTTTCACCACTACATTATAGGTCTCTTCAGATGCTGGAATACCGTGAATTTCAAATATTGATTTAGATGATTCCATCAGCTCACCTTCATATTTAGTTCCATCAGGTGAGGTTGCAGTAATTTTAACACCTTTACCATGTAAATCTACATTTACCCACCCTTCTTCATGAAGGAATGCTTCAGGTCCTAAATATCCCCAGACAACAGAGTGTTTAGGCACTATTTCTAACTGATCTGTAATAAAGCCTGGAACTTGTACAACTTCCTCTTCTCCAGATTTATGATATTTAGCTTCTGTAAAATTAAATGGAGAAATATAATCATAAAACTCGTCATTCGTGACCTTGAAGGTAACATCCAGAATAGGCATATCGCCATCTGCCCCTTCTAATGAATCCCCTTCTAAAAATGCACTAACAGGGATTTGATTCTCCCAAAGGTCATGTTTGATTTCGCCAACTTCCACTCTTGTGCTTAATTTCTTTCCATCTGCGAATTTCTTAAATTCCGGGTTTACTTGTGCATCAACGAACTCATAGTATGAATTTTGGTAACTAAGTTTAAACTCTCCACCAATTAGCTTCTCTACATTTTTCATCGTTAAAGTCACAGTTACTTCATCACCCAAGTACAGTTCGTCCTTATCAAGATCAGCCTTAGCATATTTTTCGCCTTTTTCTATGAAGTAATATTTATGCATACCCTTCCCTTGATCTCCTGCTGTGGCTGCATCAAATCCATAGAAACCAAAGTCAACGTATTGACCGTTAGCTACTTCTTCTGGAGTAACACCGAACTTAAAGCTTCCGTCCGCTTCAGGAGTAAAATAATGAGTCGGGAAGCCCCAGCCCTTACTATCATAGCCCACAACCGTATTCAATCCTTGGTCAACAGGACTCAATTGTCCATCCAGATTATTCCTTATTTCCTTTAATCCTTTTTCTTTCATAACATCTACGTTTGAATCGTAGATCTTTCCATTAAACCACGTGACCCCTTGTTCATCATCCTTGTTGTACTCAATTTCATAAACGCCGGGCTCTTTTTCCATTGTTATTTCCGGCACTTGATTATCAATGAATACATAATCTGATGGCTTAAACATTTCTCCTTCTTCATTTGTCCCGATGATTTCAAGTTCATATGCCCCATCAGGCGCCAACACCATTTCCTCACTTATTGGGTTTTCTTCGTCCCCTGTAAATGGGTAGTATGCTCCACTACCGAAGACAAATGGTACTAAAAAGTCAACACCAAGCTGTTCGTTTAAGAATTCCGTATTAATCCAGCCTAGATAGCCCAGATATTCACCTGTATCTCCATCTTTTACGACTAAATCCATGGTTTCCATCGGACTTCTCAAACCAACATTTAAGAACGTTGCAGGGACGCTCATATGTGCATGATACATGCTGGCGTCTGAAGCAAACGCAGGTCGGTCGACTGAATAATTTATTCCTCTATCAGCCACGATTATGGAGAAAGGAATCTGATATTTCTCGTGTTCGTTATCCGCATTTGTAAAATGGATATAGCCTTCATATGTTCCTGCCTCTGCTTCTTTCGGCACTTCAATACTTGGTGTCATTTCAACCTTACTGTTAGCCTCTACAGAGACTTTGTCATTTACAGTAAAGACAAGGCCATTCGTTTCTGCATTATTTGCACCTGAAATATCAGAAGACAATAGTTCTACATTTACATTAAAATCTTTCTTTTCATCACTATCATTCTCTAATTCTACTGTTCTGCCATCTGCCGTTGATGAATCTTTTTGTTTATAATGATACCCAAAAGCAATGGCTCCTGTGATATCATCAATGACAATTTCATTAAAAGATTCATCTAAAGATACCGTTTCATCCATTACTTGAAGTTTCACTTCAGAATGAACAGCATTAGTTGGGTCAACTCTGCCGGCACCTACTTCAAATACACTGTAATCTTCACTTAAATCGTCTGCTGTATTCATTAATGCCGTTTTCACATCAAATGGTGAATAGTCAGGGTTGTTTTGAAGGATCATGGCAGCAACCCCAGCGGCATATGGTGTGGCCATGGAAGTTCCAGACAATCTTTCATACGCATATTGGTAATTTGAAGGATTTTCCTTATCGTTAATATAACCTGGCACTGTCGATAGGATACTAACACCTGGTGCTGTAATTTCAGGTTTAATATCGTATGTTTTTAAGGATGGTCCACGAGAACTGAAGTCCGCTAATTTATCTCCTTCAGTTTTGATCTCACTGATTTCCTTAAATGTAAACAGGTTCTCTTCGGCTAAAAGTTCTTTTAGTCTTTGCCCTTCTTCCTTCGTCAAAGTGAAAGCAGGTATGTAATCAATACCTTCACCAAAATAGTAGGAAAGCTCTCCGTCAACATTATTCCATATGATGACTGCACTCGCTCCTGCATTTTTTGCGTTTGCAATTTTTTCATTAAAAGAAAGTGAACCGCGTTCAATCAGTGCTAATTTACCAGAAAAATCTTTCCCACTAAAATCCTCGGCATAACCTAAACCTGCATCCACCACCTCTAGGGATGTATTTGTCAATTCAGCTATTTTGTCATCAAAATGCTTTGCCATTAACTGAAGATTATATGAATCTTCCCCCAGTTCGCCTTTTGCAGTGGGAATGCTGATAGAAACATCACTGGCTCCCACTGTTATGGCTAGTGGTGAGGTTCCAGGAGAACCCACTGTAAAGTCATTCGGACCAGAATTTCCTGCAGCTACCAGCGCTACGGTTCCTGCGATCATCGCATTATTTAATGCAACAGATGTTGGATAAAGAGGATCATTTACTGTAGCTCCAAGCGACAGGTTAATAATATCCATCCCATCTTGAACCGCTTTATCAATACCCGCCAGAACAGAACCAGTAGACCCCGATCCATATGGTCCTAACACACGATAAGCATGTAAATCCACTCCGTTTGCAACACCTGTGATGGTATGTCCAGAATCATTTTGACCTTGCCCTGCAATAATGCCGGATACATGTGTACCATGAGATGTCCAATATGGAGAGCCATTCCATGTTTCCGGCCATGAAGCAGGATCCAGACCTTTCCACTCTTCATGAGTAGCTTCCATTGGATCATCATCATTATCTACAAAGTCATAACCGCCTTTGTACACATCCTCTAAATCTGGGTGATTATAATCAATACCAGTATCCAGTACTCCTACTTTTATCCCTTCACCATTGATTCCCTCATCATGAAGTCCATCAACTCCCAAGAAAGGAATACTATCATTCATCTGTGGAGAAATAGTCTTTTTATCATCTACCGGAAGGTCCAGCTGTATCTCTTGATCTACCCAAACAGCTTTAACTTCTTGCAGTTCGATGAGTTCCATTACCTCTTTTGCCGGAAGTGTCATCGAAACTCCGTTAAACGCATTTTTATATTCCTTCTTAATCTTACTCTTTTTTGCTGATTTTGATTGGTTGATTTTTTCCTTAAACTCTTTATGGGACTTTTCCACTTTTTCCTGAGCATCTTCCAGTCGCAGCGCTGAAACGGATTTTCCTTTTGCTTTCTCATTTGCGACCTGTACAGCTGCAGGGTCTACTTGAAATTGAACGATAATATCCAAGTCTTCTTCATTATTTAGATTGACATCGGATGAAATACGTAATTTAGATGCTTCATCCGAATATAAGTTATCAAACTGCAATCTTTGCTGCTCTGTCAGGCCCTTCAATACACCTTCCACATCCGAAATTCCCGTTTGATCATTTGGAGCCTTTTTCAAGTAATCTAACCCCGTTGCCATCGAACTCATTGGAGTCATCAATAAACTTGCACTCAAAGCAGCTGACGCTACTCCCTTTAAAGTAGTAGACTTCACTAAAATTTTCCCCCTTTAGCCTTTTTTCAACCTAAACCGACAATTCCCGTTTTTTCTCTTTCAGAATGACAACTCAATGCAACTAGTAAATTATTACCAATACTTTTCGATAGCCAACTCCTTTTTTTATTCTTTTGTGAATAATCTAACTATTCACTCTGAATGTTAGCATGGTGCCTAATACACTGTAAATCGGGGTTTTGCTGCTGTAACACGTACGAACCTGTCCATTTGATTCAGTTCTATATAACCAAATAAGTTTTGCTCAAATAGTTCTAAAGACTTATTTTTGTTGTTTGTCATTTGGGGTAATGTAAGATAAATGTGTGGTGGTATTTTCGTGGTTGAGGATCTTAATCTCGAGTGAAGAACTTGACTACATGTTAAATGAGGCTGGGACAAAACTAAAAAACCACGATAAAAAGACGGACAATAGAAGTGTAGGTTCTTCATACCGCTAATGATTTCCGTGCAAGACTACGCTTTCCGCGGGTAGCCCGTGAGCCTCCTCGGCAAGCCTGCGGGTAAAAAAGCGGAGGGGCTTCGCTCAGAGGCGGTTGGCATAAGGCAGATCGGCCTTGAAGGCGTTCTTTTCCTTCATGGACGATCTGCCTTATGACATTTGCCTCTAAGCCCTATAGCTGGACAAGTTCACATAAGCTACTTTCCCGCAGGAGTCTTCGTCTTGCACTCCAATCAACCGCTGGAAACAGCTAAAATCAAATGATTCGGAAATAAATAATAAACCCGAACAAATCTGCCTTAGAAGCAGGTTTGTTCGGGTTTGACTTAGGATAAAAAACTTTTGTCCCAGCTTTAGTGTTTTACGGTTATGGTCTCCGGTTCTGACGTTAACGAGAATCCTTTATCATCCGTACCAGTTACCTTTACATAATACTCTCCATCAGGGTATTCAGAACTCGGATTCCACTTTAATCCATAAATGGAATGTTCATTTTCAATATCCGCATACTCTATCACGTTGCCTTCGGCGTCTAAAATCTCTATATGCCAATCCATTCGGTTATAACCGAAGACTGTGATGCTGGCAGGCTTGTTTTGGTTTACGTTTGTACCGGAAACATTCCACCATTGGATGAATGGTCCAGCATGCAGTAACTCCTCATTTCCTGCATAACCGAAACCTGTATTATAGAAATTATCAACTGCTAATATCATGACAATCTCAGGTTTAACATCAGTAATATACTCTTTTTCACCACTTTCCATTAAATCATATATAGAATCATGATCATTTATCCAAAGTATACTTCCAAGATAGTCACTTTCTTCTTTCACATCCCAGGTAATTTTATATGTCCCGTCAGGTTGATCGGTTACCTTTATATTCTCTACCTCTGGTGAAACAGAATCGATCTTAAACGGGATTTTGGTTTGCTGAGATTCTGCTCCCTCATAATCTAATGTACTTTCGTATACATAGTAATAATTACCGTCTGGGAGATTATTCCCTTCGTCATCCTTTCCACTCCAAAACAATCCATCAAAGCCATAGTAATAATCCCCATAGCTCATAATATTCTTCCTGAAGGAAAAAGGACTTCCATCTTCCGTATATTCACTAAAATTCGTGATATGAGCAACCTCATTTCCTTGTTCATCTTCAACCTTTAGTGACATCTCCTTCAGATTTCGAAACGCCGTAAATGAAGGGTACATACCAGTCGGAAGCGATTTATGGGAATAGCCTACCTTCTCTTGATCAAATGAATTGGTATACAAATCAAAGCCTAGTGGATACTGAAGCATGTCATTCCATAACACTGTATAACCTAAGTATGGGTCTCCATTAACTGGACTTTCATCAATATTATCAATGGAATCCCAGTTGCCGTAGAAGCCCATATAAGGCATTGTTAAAGAAGGTGTTTCCTCGTTCTTAGGTACAAGTCTTACAAATCCTTCTACGAACTGATTGTCTCGGAATTCCTCTGGAAGTTCTACCGAAACGTTTAATTCTACGTCTTTGTCTTTCATTGAAATTGTGGTTCCGTTTTGATCGCTTATTTTCTCCCCATTGACTTTAACGGATGCGTTCACTACTCGTTCGCTGGATAGAGTAAGGTACTCGTTGCTTTCGTCGACATTACCATCTTCGTTAACATCGAATTCCTTCGTCACAGTACCATCTTTTAGTACATCAACATATACGTCATATTCTGTCGGTTTTGCTACTTTAACAGCAAATGGTACTTGATATTTCTCCGAATCATCCTCTTCATTTACAAACGTGATATATCCTTCATAAATACCTACACCCGCTGTTTTTGGCACGGATAAGAAAACATTTGTTTTCTTCGACTTTCCAGCTTTCACTTTTACCTTGTTCGAAACGGAAAACTGTACTCCATTCTTTTCCTCGTCATTGGACAGTTCCGAATATTCAATTGAGGACGTAAAATTCTTATCCTCTGAACTTGAGTTTAATATTTTCAGAGAAGCATGTTCCCGGATGTTGGATCCTTCTAAAAACTTAGTCTCAAAGTTCAGATTTTCCATTGATTTATCGCTCACTTGGAAGGTAATTTCGGAATCGGCAGGATCCGTTTCCTCTTCATCCTGAAATACGCTGAATACGTTGCCTTCAAGTGGATCTACTGTTAATGAAAAGTTAAAGTTGTTTTCTACTTCTTTCAGTGCAACAGAAGCTGCCTGCTCAAGCGGCGCCCCTGTTTGCTTCAATAGATAAGGCGTCTCCACTGCCTGCTCAATTTTCATGAGCCCGGACCCTTGGCGTCTTGGTGAATATGGTACATTTTCACCATTCGGATCTTTTAAAATTTCAGACGTGTTCATTAGAGCCGTTTTAGCTTTCAATACTGTTTCTTCATTTTTCGGAAGTCCCAACTCCTGGTAGTATTTCTGCAGAAGCAGTGCTGCCCCTCCCGCAACATGTGGAGTCGCCATCGACGTTCCATTCCACGTTTCATACTGATTGTTTAGAACAGTAGAGCTTATTTTCCCACCTGGAGCTGTAATTTCCGGCTTAAAGCTTAGATCTGTTGGTGAACCATAAGAGGAGAAATTTGACATTGGCTCGTTAACAGGGTTTTGCACCCAAAGTACTTCGGGTGATAACTTGGCAGTAATCTTTTCTCCGTTTTGCAGCCTCTCTGCTACCTGAACAGACTTGTTAATGTCCGTTGTCACTGCCGGGATTGTGTAAGGAGAAAAACGTACAGTGGCATAAGGTCCTTGTTCACTTGCTGGAATTAGAATAAGAGCAATTGCTCCTTCTCTACTGACATTGAATTGAGCTGATGAATAGACACTATACGCTTGGTCATACTTTGCGATAGCGATTTTCCCTTGTAGGTCTATCCCTTCTAAAGCTTCTTTAGAGGTATCACCAACAAAGACCAATTCATACTCTTTATCTGCCTCTAAAGAATCAATCAGCTTTATAGAACTTGGCTGAAGTTGATACCCGAGTAAACTTCCATCGTTTAGCTCGATCGCATCGATTCTCATCATGTCATTTTCAGAAGAAGCAACCTGAAGAGCAGATTGAGATACCCCAGGGTCACCGACAAGTCCGATATCTGGATTTTTGGCTAAGGGTAATAGAGATCTTTCCAGTAAGTTTTGCTTCGTGCTATAGGAAGCATTACCTGCAGCCGCAACGACTAAGACCCCTTGTTCTGTCGCATATTCAATTGCACGTTGAACAGGATCATTTGAGTCAACCATCCCTGCATCTGAACCTAAGCTTAAGTTGATAACGTCGGCCCCAAGCTCTACCGCATGATAAATACCAGCTACGATGTCATCATCGTATGCAAAACCTCTTGTATCAGAGAAGACTTTTTCAGCTAATAATTGAACGTCCGGAGATACCCCGACTGCCTTCTGCTGAGTTTCTTCATAGGCCCCTACAATTCCAGCCACATGTGTTCCGTGGGAATCACTAGCCGGGATGACATTATTATCTTTATCTGCCCAGTCATAGCCTGTCGGTACTTTGTCTGTATACCACACATCATTTACTTCTGTGTCATCAAGTTCCGCTTGAACGTTCTCTTCATTAAACTTGGCTTTCTTCTTCCCTTTCTCTGAAAGCTTCATGGCCTCATGACGATAATCGATTCCTGAGTCTACAATCGCAACGACCATTCCGTCACCGCTGTAATTATATTTTGTCCAAACATTCATGGCTTCGACAAGTTCATTGCTCTTTACGTCCATGTGTTCATACGTTTTAGCGAGGCGAATATCTTTTACGCCTTCAGCTTCTTTCAAGTTCATAGCTTCTTCCCTCGTCATTTCCATACTGAATCCATAGAATCCTGTGGAATACGTATGTAAGACTTTAATGTCGCCACCTTTCTTCTTCATAAACGTATTCTTCACTTGCTCAACCAGCTGTTCAGGTGCTGATTTCGCTTTCTCATCAACCTCTACTTCAACGATTAAACGAACCTTCTCATTTGGATTGATCGTCGTCGAATCCTGCCCATATAACGGGTGGTTATCTTCTCCTTCTGTCAAGTCAGAAAAAAGCTGATCTTTTTCCTTTACCTTAGACTGTACTGGCCCCTGTTTCGACTGATATAATTGAGCACCAGCTGGTGTAACGAAACTGCTAATAAGTAGGACAAACATGATTACGACCGATAATCTTCTTTTCAATGAACCCTTCATATTCTCACCCTTTTCAATTACTTAATATTTTACATATCTAGTAGTCTCATAGGTGCTGAGTATGCCCAAAGCCTGTTTTGCTCGTGCTTGGGATATTTACAGGAATGGCAATCATGGTAACAGAACGTACTTTGCCATCATGCAAAAAACCCCCTCACCTCCCTTCAATCAGAAAATAGTGCATACCACTTTTTACTATTTTCCTAATAAAAAGAGCAATCGGCTATCGGGGTTTTTCGAAGGTTTATATTTCTCTGTATAGGTAATTACTCCCACTCCCTCTAAACCTTCCACTCACAACATAAGCAAAATTAAGTGAAATTTATGAAAAAACTCTTATTTTGAATTGGCTTTTTTTATTTAATACGGGAGATTATGCAGACTATGAGCGAAAGGATTAAATTGAAATAAGGAATTGGGCTCATACGATTACTTACCTTCTTACGGGGAGAAGATGAGTAATATGAAATAAACGTATTAAAGCTAAGAGAAAATCCAGGCTGTCTGTTGGCTTTGATCAATATATATTGCCGAAATCTAAGGATTAATAGGACCAAATGGAGAAAAGCTTCATGTTAGTCGTTCATTAATATGGTCAAAAATGAGGCTGGGACAAAACTAAAAAACCACGATAAAAAGACGAACAATAGAAGTCTAGGTTCTTTATACCGCTAATGATTTCCGTGCAAGACTACGCTTTCCGCGGGTAGCCCGTGAGCCTCCTCGGCAAGCCTGCGGGGTCTCACATAAGCTACTCTTCCCGCAGGAGTCTTCGTCTTGCACTCCAATCAACCGCTGGAAACAGCTAAAATCAAATGATTCAGAAATAAATAATAAACCCGAACAAATCTGCATTTGAAGCAGGTTTGTTCGGGTTTGACTTAGGCTAAAAAACTTTTGTCCCAGCCTCTTCATATTCAAATCTAGTGCCCATTAATGGGATGACCTTTATAACATCGTTGCTAAAAGGGCCACCTTCTTCATTATCCCCAGCATTATTATGCTTGATTGTTGATTATGGTAATTTAATACTGTTTGAAAGTGTGCGTAACCATATTCGTGGAGGTGAAATTACTTACTACTTTCTGACGGGCAGCAGAAATGATCATCTTCCTTAGTTCACAATTGGATTTTAATGAGGAGATTTTTTCACAAAAAGCTTTGACGCTATGACTGTTTACCATCATTCCCGTTTCCCCGTCTACGATGGCTTCGGATATCCCTCCCTTGTTAATGGTTATCACAGGAGTGCCTGTTGCCATTGCCTCTAGGATGACCATGGGAAATACCTCCCTCTCTGAGGTAAGCAGGAGTGCATCCATCGATTGGATAAACGAATGGGGTTCTTGTACTTCACCGAGTAATGTTACCCGATCGTTGATTCCTAACTTTTGAATCTTTTCCTGGATAGACTCCCGTTCTGGCCCGTCGCCTGCGATATAAAACTGTAAATCTTTTTCCTCTTTCATAGTAGCGACAATTTCTAAGAACAAGCTATGATTTTTTTCTGGAGACAACCTCGCCAGGATACCAACTTTAAATATCTCTGGCTGAGGCTTTTCCGTGAAAGGGAACTTTTCTAAATCAACCCCATTGTAAACGGTGGTGATCTTTTCTTCCTTGACCCCGTATTGTACGAGTACTCTTTTCTCGTACTCACTTACCGTAATGATGCCTGTTACACAATGATTCATCAAGGACGAAAATAATTTCGGGAATTTTTCAAGAGAAGTAATATTATGCTTGGTATAGACAATTTTCATCTTTCGATTCCAGGCAAGCATCCTTAAACATCCTGCATACAAGACCATCCGCAGGCTGTTCGCATGGATGACGTCGATTTCCTGCTTATTGATATGCCAGGTGAGTCGCCATAAATTCAGAATGTGATTTTCCCTGGATAATTCCATATAGTTATGTTTATTGGAAATTTTATCGGTAAGTTCTCCTCCACCTGCAGCAGAATAAAAACGGAAGCCAGTGCCGGTCATTTTGTTTTCCAGCTTGATGAAATAATTTTCTGCTCCACCCATGGTCAATTTATCTGTCAGCATCAATACGTTCATCTCTACCCTGCCTCCTTTATGGTATGTACGTTTTCATTGTTCAAGCCATTTTCTCTTTCATAGGAACAGTATGTAGATAAGATTGCAAGAAATAGTAAGAACATGTCATTAAAAATCAGAGACAGAAACATCATCTGAAAAATGAAGCCAAGGAAAGTCAAAAAGAGAAATGGATGCTTCCTATGAAAATTGGCTTTGAAAATTTGAAAGAGTACGGTGAAGACAAACAGGACATAGATAAGTAGTCCGATAAGCCCCGATTCTGTCAAGATTTCCAGGAATGTATTGTGAACGACAAGTTGATCACCGTATTTAAAAGCGTTATAATCGGCGAAGTTGCTTGCTCCAATTCCGAACAAAGGATTGGATGTAAAGAAATCCCACGCACGTCCCCATAACTCAAGCCTTCCACTTCCTCCATCATTGGAAAAGTCCTGAAACCTGTTCTGAAGGATATCCAGGACACGGAAACCCAGAAGGTAGCTTGCCACCCATGCAATGCTAAGGAAAGAAAAGGTGGAAATAATTAACCGCCATTGGTTAGCAGGCTTGTTCAGGATAAAATATACCATGAAGATTACCATAAGAATCAACAATCCACCTCTAGAAAACGTGAGTACACTCGTTATTAAGCACAAAAAGAGCCCGAAATTATTTTTCCACGAGTCACGTTTACATAGATAGAAAGTAAAAAAAAGAGTATTATAAAATACGAAATAGTTCGGGTCCTCTATCAGGCCGATTAATCTGGGGTAATCGCGGTCAAACCAAGCTCCATATCGTATCACTCCGTCTCCAAGTAAGGAAAACCCATTGCTTTTCAACCCCCACACATAAAGGAGAAGACTCCCACCATTAAATAGAAGCCCAGCATTCGCAATCCCGTTTTCCAGTTCCCTCTTCTTGAACATGCCGAGGATTCCTTTCATAAGGATATAGAATATGACATATAAAATAATCCCAAGCATAACTCTTAGGCTGGAAGTAGCATACAGGGAAAAAGCTCCGGATAATACATACACCAAATAGAAGAAAAGAAGCATCACCTCAAAAACCTGCAATTTTTGAAATCGAAAGAAAGCCGCAAGGAACAAGACGAGAATGACTAAATACATCATATACGGTTTGAACGCGAAGCCTATGTATATGTGATACTTGCCAAGCATAACTGAAAACAGCAATAGAAACAGCATCAGGCTGTTTCGCGGTAAGTTAGTTGCATCAGGATACCCCATCGTGTGCCTCCTTTCTGAATTTCACCTTCCATTTTTGGTACAAAGGAGACTTTCTCCAAATTCCCATGCTTTTCTTCCTCCATTCCTTGTCCAGCCCTGCAAGGGAAAGAATAAGGATAAAATGAATACAAAAAGCAAGGATCGGGAAAGAAGATAAGAATAATTCTACCGCCAAAAGGCTGAGAAAAAAGGAACTCAAATATGGGAAGACTGCTCGTTTGAACAGGATAGTCCGATCTGGATGCCAGAACAATAATCCGAATAACAGGACCAATTCAATGAGAACTCCGGCTGTCGCTGCTCCTGTCAAACCGTAAAATCGACTGAATACAGTATAAAAAAGCACCCCCGATGCCACGGCAATAGCCTGTATAATCATCCTTCTCGACTGGAGCGCCCTAGTCGTCAACCCATCCCCCAGAGCGATGCTGACTCCCTGAAAAACCATGACCAAGGATAATACTTTCAGTAAAAACGCAGCCTCCATCCATCTCTCCCCAAATAAAAGCGCGATGACAAAAGCAGAAAGATGGTAAAAAGGTATGGCGGCCAGCATACCAACGAGCCCCATCAATTTCACCTGTGAGATGCTCTTCCTTACATGCTCCAGATGATCACCAGCCTGGAATAAACGGAATAAGACTGGATAAAATGCGCCGGCAATGATAAAAGGCACTTGTTGCAAAGCCTGTGGGATCCTGTAAGCAACAGCGAAATAACCGACTTCTTTCCATGACAGTGTCTGTTCCAATACAATTGGACCGATATGAGGGAGAAGGATAAACAATAAACCGGTCACCATAAAGGGAACCCAGTTCTTGCGCAGCTCTTTATAAAATGACGATTTGAAGGAAAATGTCAGATTTTTCGCCGTCAAGTATATTCCAAAACACCCTGCCAAGAAATAGGATGATCCATATAGGAAAAAGACGATCATGGGATCTATGTAAAACCATTTCCCGACCATGATAACGGTAATAAGCAGCCCTGCGGAGATGATTCGTATTAATCCGGAATATTGCATCTTCTCCAGCATCTGAAAATAGGTAATACTGATGCTCTGCATGGATATCCCGATTACAAGCGGAAGAATCAGGGAGTAGGATAGTATAATCAATTCCGTGTCATTTTGGTAAATCCAATGAATTAAAAGGAATCCAATCACCATCGTTGCCAGTGTCAATGCTAGGCGCAGTTTAATAAAAGAGGCCATGATTTCAGAAATAGGGGCTTCTTTTTTCGCCCCTTCACGTAAGACAATCTGGTTTAAGCCAGCTTCCGACAAATAAGCCATGATCATAGCAAAGGCGAGAACCACACTAAATCTTCCATAATCATCTGTGTGGATAAAAGAGGCAAGAACAATCAATGATGCTGCATTCATGATGCTAGATAGCGCGGTACTGTAAAATAGATGAAAGACATTCTTCACAATGGAATTTCTATTCTCCCTCATGAATGGTAACCCCTTCGTCATGAGTCATTGTTGGTAAACCACACCGATTACTTTACATCCTGCTGCTTCAAGTTTGGCTTGGATTTTCCTTATATCTTCGGTTTTATCCTTTCGTTGAAGGACCAGGACCACCTCCCTGCACTCTTCAGCAAGCAGCTCCATTTCAACACCGGAATGTAAAGAAGGAGCAGATAATACAACCCGATCATAGGTCTCCTGCCAAGACGCGACATGCTGCCTAAAAGAGGGTGAAAGCCAGATATCTATCGGCTTTCCGGAAGAATTGTTCGCCAAAACCACATCCAGACCAGGCAGAAAAGTCGGGAAGACGGTTTTTAACGGCTCTTGATGAATCCCATCAGGTTGCTCCATATGGAACCATTCATGGAGCGAAGGTTTCTTCCAATCCCCTTCCACAAGAAGTACTCTTTTCCCTTGAAGCGCAATAGCTGCCGCAAGTTCTGCGGTAATCATGCCTACTGATTTTCCAGCAGGAATCGAAGTAACCATCAGCACTGAAGGGTGATGCTTCTCTACTTTGCTACTGATTACCTTCATTTGATCAAAGTTTATAATCCCCTTCTTTTTTTCGTCCTTTCCACAAATGATATCTTCAATGGGACTTTGCATGGATTTCTCCTCCTTTTCCCACATTTCCTTTCGGCTCTCTAAACTTTTTTCGGTAGACTTTCGGAAGATCGTCTTTAGTGGATGCCACTACACCTAACACTGGCAAACCCAATTCCTCTTCAATTTGAACTATACTTTGTACGGAATCATCCCAGTGGTCTTTTAACAAAGCCAATCCAATACCACAAAATAATCCCACCATCGTTCCTATCATTAGGTTTACGATTGGGTTCCCCACTTTTTCCGGTTTGTTTGATCCTTCTTTTTTATTGAGCATTGTTATATCTTCCATTTCCAAAGAACTCTTCATCTTTTCCACTGAAGTGGCGGCCAGAATGTGAGCAAGCTCCCCGGACCGTTCCAATTCAGTATCTCGTATAACAATAGAAATAATCTGGGAATCCGCCTTGTTTTTTACTGTGATTCTGTCCTCCAGCTCCTCCCGGGAAAGGTGGAAATGATCCTGTACATTTTCCAAGACAATCGGACTGGTAATAAAATCAACGGTTGAAGCAATTAGCCTGTTAATGGTTTGGGTATCCGTGTAAACCTCCCCATCATGACTGAAATTTCCTATCAGGATATATTCTTTTGCTTCATAAGTAGGCTTTAATAAGAAAAAAATAGCTGCGCCACTCAATAGCGAAATGCAGAGTGTAGTGATCAAAATGGTCGCTACCCTTCGTTTGAATATACGGAAGAATTCTTTAATATCCATCTGTTCCCTCATGAACTCACCCCCTCAAACCTGCAAGAGATTCTTGCTGATAGAAACGAACGGTTTCTAATAGTCCTTCTGGAAGTGAATGGCAAGGTAACCAGTGCAGCATTAATTGCGCTCGATCATTTTGTAATACACTTGAGCGAATGTCCCCATCTCTTTCTGGTCTTAAAATAGGCTGGATAGGCATCCCCGTAATGATTGCCAATTGCTCAATGATTTCTTGTATTGATGTTTCCTGACCCGTCCCTATATTAAGGGTTTCTCGATTACCGTTAGTTAACGCGGCAACATTTGCACGTGCTACGTCTTTGACAAAGATGAAGTCTCTGGTCTGCTTTCCATCCCCAAACATCATAGGTGATTCTCCTCGGATTAATTTCTCGATAAAGACGGCTATGACTCCAGCTTCTCCCCGTGCATCCTGTCTTGGCCCATAAACATTGGCGTAACGTAAAATGGAATAGTCAAGATGATGGGTTTCTGCGAAAATTCGGATACACTTTTCCGCGTGCCCTTTGGTCAGCCCATAAAAGGATATCGGCTGCAGGGGGTGGGCTTCATCAACTGGAAGATAGACCGGGTTTCCATATACGGCTGCGGTAGATGCAAATACAACTTTTTTGACATTATGACGAACACAAGCTTGTAAGATGTTGAGTGTACCAACAATATTTTCTTCACAGTCATATAAAGGGTCAATGAAAGAGTGACTTACAGAAACTTGCGCAGCCTGATGAATGACATAATCCGGCTCCTCTTTGGCAAAAAGATCATCTATATTCCTTCGAATATCCTGCTGATAGAAACGCACTTGTGAAGGAATATTTTTCAAATGCCCTGTCACTAGATTGTCTAGCACGACAACCTCGTATTGTGAATCTAATAGCTCTTCCACAATATGCGATCCTATAAAGCCCGCCCCACCAGTTATTAACACTTTCATGGCAACCTTCCTTCCGATATTTATCTTAGAAAATCCTATACCAATCGGTCACTCTTCCAAAGCTGATAATTGGTTACCCCGCCCCTCATCTGCGACCCTGTCTTTCGATAGATTCAATTTCAAAAGATTTTCCGACGAATCTTTGGTCAATTCTATTAAGGCTTGACGATCTTCCATGAAAGCAACGTCCCACACCATACCCTCTATGATATTATTGGATCCAGATAGAATCACTGCTTTGTCCGTTCGCTCTGTCAGCTGGATCTGCAGATTTTTAAACATATTCCCCGATGCCTCATTCGGAATGGTAACAGCGCTGTTGACCTGGATACAGACTATGCAGTCATCCAATGTCATATTGACGAACCTGTTACCATTTATGAAATTGTAGTCCTCTCCTCCCTCAGGCGATGTAGCTTCTAAAAGTACCGCCGAGTGAAATCCACTTACGTTCACTCCCGAAACATTCACAAAACTGATAAATTCTCCAGATGATCCTGCATTAAAAAAGATTCCTTTTCCCCGATTAGTACCGCTGGAGTTGTACAACGTTACATTTTCAATATGAATTCGATTGGTCGTCCAGACCTGTTCTTTACCACTAACATAAATCGCAGCACCACGGAATTCAGGAGTGGTAATTTCAATGGTTCCATTCGTAATCGACGTTTTTTGCTCTACCTCCAATACGTTGAAATTTCCTTCAACCAAAAGTTTCGTAGCTATGCCCATTTCGAGCGTGACTCCTTCTTTCAATTTCAATCCCCGTTTCAGTATGTAGGTCTTCCCAAGTAACTGGACAGGCAGATTGTCGTTTTCGTAGCTATAATCAATTGCAGCTTGGATGGCTGAAGAGTCATCCTGTTGATCATTTCCTTCCGCTCCAAACGCTTCCACCCTGACACGGCCAGGCTCTCCAATAGTCTCCCTGGTTAATGAGCCAATTAACAGCACGACCGTTGCCGCAAGCAGGACGATGGTTACAATATATATATACTGCCTCTTCATATCTATTCCCCGCCTATGAGTACTTCGAATACACTTGCTTCTTCGAGACCACGTCAAACCTGTTTTTTCTTCGGTACTCCATTAGATGTTCCCCGCTCCGGATGACAATCAATTCCATATCACTTCCCGCCTTCCAGGAATAGGATTTTCCTGATGGAATCGTAAGAGTGGTTCCAGTGCCGACCTTTGAGAATTTATCATTCAAGAACAGTGTTCCTTCCCCCTCCGTTACCGTCCACACTTCCCGCTCCCCTTGACCCTGATCATTTAAATTCCTGCCGGCGGTCAAATGGACTTTTTCCGTAAGTGTTTCTGCCCCTCCTTCCTTTTTGCTATACTCAAGAACTCTGCTCCATCCCCACCAGTATTCTTCATACATTGGACCATCTTGGAAATGGGAAACATACTCCTTGATTTTGTGGCTGCTCTTTTTATCCGTCACCAACAATCCATCAGGGCTTGCAGCCACCACGATATCCTCCACTCCAATCAATATGATGGGGATTTCCAATTCATTCACGATACAAGATTTCATTACATCATTACTTATGACTCCATTTCCAATTACGGGGGTTTCCATTTCATCCGTCAGGGTGTTCCACGTTCCAAGATCTTTCCAGTAACCTGAATATGGAATGGCGATAATATCCCTCGCCTTTTCGACTACTTCATAATCAAAGCTATTGGATTGGAGCTGACCATAATACTTCAGTAAAGCATCATACTGGACAGGGATATTTTTACGTTTGAGCAGTTGAATCATATAACCCAGCCGGAAACTAAACACTCCACAATTCCAAAGTGCCCGCTGATGGATCAGCTTTTTTGCCGTGGTCTCATTTGGCTTTTCACAAAACTTGTTTACATTAATAAAGTCGCCTGGCGTTTCACTTCCCGGAACGATATACCCATACTTTTCAGACGGGTAGGTCGGTGTTACCCCCAGTAGAGCTAAATCAGCACCACTCTCGTGCAGAGCACGCTCAAGCTCGGTTATGGTTTCAAAAAAATGATCTTCCACGAATGAATCAACTGGCAGTACGCCTATGACCTCATCGAGGCTGCATCCTTCCACGGAATAAAGATATACGGCTGCTAATGCGATTGCAGGAAACGTATCCTTCCGCTCTGGCTCGACCACCACGGGAATATTCGAACCGAGCTGGGTATGGAGCATTTCCACCTGAGAACTACTTGTTGTGACAATCGCCTCATCTGCAAGGTTAACTTTCCTGAGCTGCCTCCAAACACGCTGTACCATTGACTCCATCATTCCATTTTCATTTTTCAGGACTTTCAGGAATTGCTTGGACCTAGCATCATTGGAAAGCGGCCATAGCCGCTTCCCTGAGCCTCCTGATAACAATACAATCCGCATGTAAACACCCTCTTTCACTAATGAACGAGCATTTGTACCATTTTTTCTGATGCTTCAGGATCTCTATGCATAACGGTATCCTTCCAGGTTTGGATCAACCTGGCACAGTTATTTTCCCAGGAGTAATTGCTGTGGACAAAAGCTTGGCCGGTCACAGCATAATGTTCTTGTAATTCGGGACTTTCAATCAGATCTTTAACAGCTGCAATTATCCCTTCTTTACTTCCCGTGCAAATCAGCTCATCCCCCCGCCTTCCTGAAATCCCCTGCAAAGCTATAGGAGAAGCAATTGTCGGAAGTCCGCACGCCATCGATTCCACAATTTTGTTCTGCATTCCTGTACCTGATTTCATTGGATAAATACCAATTTGCGCCTGGAGTAGTCGACTGCATATATCTTCAACAAACCCGGTCACCACCACATTATCTTTGCCATGCAAAGCTGTCACTTTCTTTACCGGATCCTTTCCGACAATATAAAATTGGTACTCCGGATATGCCTGATGAATATGTGGCCAAACCTCTTTTACAAAGTCAACAACAGCTTCGACATTTGGATAGTATTGCATGTTTCCATGAAAGAGGATGATTTTTTCCTTTGTGATGTTAGGATAATGGGACAGATGATGTTTCGTGATAGAGGTTCCATTTGGATTTACGACAATATGTTTGTTACTTAAGTATTTTTTATCACTTTCAGAAACGATCATGGCCCGGTCAAATTTCTTTAATATATCTTTCTCATATCGTTTCATCAGTTGTGACTCCAGCAGGAATAATGGCTTTAGCCAATTGCTTTCAGTTTTGGCACGCCGCTCCATATTCAGTGACAGAGCATCAATCATATCGATACATTTCGGGACATTAATATCGATGAAATACTCGGCAACCCTGGCAGTCTGCACGTGAATAATTTCCGGGTTAATCCTTTTATAAATATCCATCACTCGTTCTTTTACTTTAGGATGAAAAAATAGGTTGACTTGAATCGGTTTAAAGTTATAAATCGTTTTTAACGACCTGAGCAGGTTTAGGAGTGGATGAGTAGGAAATAGGATGACCTCCTTACAGTAAGGGGCAAGTTTATCCCTAATGAACTCCCCTTCTTGCTCTGATTTTACAAATGTAATCAGATGAACTTGGTAGCCATTTGCTTTTAGTTGCTTGATTTGTTCCCACGCAATCAGCTGGTCCCCTTTATGCGGAGGGTATGGTGGCCTGGAAGACATATACATTACGTTCATTAATGTTCCTCCTATTATTTTATCTGGCACCTTCACCAGTCATCACGACTTTGAAAGTCAAAAGTAGTATTTTTACATCGAGGAAGAAATTTCTCTTACGAATATACTCCAAATCGTAAGCGAGCTTTTCTTCGGGGGTAATATCATATCCCCCGTTTACCTGGGCCCATCCTGTCAATCCAGGCTTGATGGCCAACCGCTTGATAAATCCTGGTGTTTTCTGATTGAAAATCTCGGTAAAGACAGGGCGTTCCGGTCTTGGGCCGATCATACTCATATCCCCTTTTAACACATTGATAAGCTGTGGGAGCTCATCGATTCTTGTCTTTCGGAGATACTTGCCGACTCTGGTCACCCGTGGGTCATTTATGCCTGCCCATCTTGGTCCATCTTTCTCGGCATCCATTTCCATAGTGCGGAGCTTTAGCAACTTAAAGTATTTCCCCTTAACTCCTACCCTCTCTTGTCGATAAAACACCGTACCTTTCGTATCCAATTTTATAGCTATAGAAAAAATAACTAGAAGCGGAAAAGCTACTACTAAACCAGCACTAGCCAGAACAATATCAAATAATCTTCGGACCATGAGATGTGTAGCAGATGACAAAGAATCGTTTTCTATAAAGAACGAATCCTCATTAATAGAATTACCTCTAACAACACTAATTTCATCGACTTTTAACGACAAAACCTTCACCTCCTAAATGGTTCTTATCGAATTTTATCGATAATTGTTCATTATAAAGAACTTCAGCTTGCATGTATATTAACAGATTTCCAGTTCATTAGAAAGAGGTTTTTTTGAATTATTTTCCTCCATTTCCAAGTAACTGTGATCAACCTGTTCTGCTACTTGAAGAATAGGTCTATGTTCCCTAAACCACATAAAATAAAACGTGACGATTGATCCAAAAGGGAAATCAAGCAAATGAAAAGTAGTTGACAACGGAATTAAAAACAAGGGTTGATTCTGGACGAAAACTATCATCTATTTTTTGGAACAATTAGTATTTTCAGAGAATAAGATGTGAAGACAAGCATTACATTTATGTGGATCCTCATGGAACAATACTAAACACAAGAAAGTAGGGACAAATGATGAATGAAGACATCTATGTAGAAAGCTTCAGCGGTGCGAATGACTCTCTTAAAATACAGGCTGCCATTGACTATGCTAGAAACAATAACGGGAAGACCGTAAAGTTGGGAAATAGAAATTATTTAATTACAGCACCAATCGTTATTAAGCAAGGCGTCAAATTAGTGTTTGATTATGGAACGCAGTTTATTGTCGAGGGGAACTTTCGGGTATTGGAAATTCAACAAAACGCCTCACTGGAAGGGGCATATATTGCTATCAATGACCCGGCATTTAATTCAGAGGTTATCTACTTAAATGGGAAATACAAATATTACAATACATGGCATCGGACCCAAATAAGAGATATTAATATTGTCAACTGGTACAGTAGTCACAAAGGTATCGGCTTGTCACTATTCTCCGGTGGTGCAGGCCATGAAATCTCTTTCGTTAACTTTGAAAATATCAAAATAGCCGGAATGAAGATCGGTTTAAAGCTGGTCGCCAACCGACCCTCTACTGGATTGGCCTGGATCAATGCGAACCGATTTCTCAGCTTGTCACTGGATGATTGTATTGAAATGATCACCATGACCAGCAGCTCTACAATCCCATATGAAATCAGTGGGAATCACTTTAAAAACCTCCAAATTCAACCCACATCCATAACAACCAGAATCATGAAAGTTACTGGACAGTTCAACTATTTTGATGGAATGATTTGGGATGTTTCAGCTATCCCGCACAACGGTCCTGTGATTGAACTGACCACTGACAGTATGGATACCACCCTCAATACTCCCTCCGTACCTAACAACCGAATTATTGATAATGGGCAGCGAAATAAGGTCAATCTTTAAAGAAAAAATGGCGTCCCAGGTACGCCATTTCTTTTGTTAAGAGAATCCTTTACATCTCCAGAATTTTTGCTAGACAACATTCTTTGAGTCATCAACTACATCAAGATAATCACTTTTTTTCCTGTAGTCCTCCAGATTACTCCCCGTCATGTCTGTCGAAAATGACGGGGAGTAGGACTTTAATTAGGTACGAAATACTTAGTTCATCCATTAGACAAACTATTATTCGTCTGCTATAATTCAGAATAATAAAGAAACTATTACTATACTAATCAAACAAAAGGCAAGGGGGGAATAACGGCAGTGTCCTCTATTATGCTCGTATTTGTAAACGCTTTATCACTCTCAACGCTAAAATGTAAGCGTTGTCGCGAGCATGTTGAAAGAAATGGGATCTGCCTCAACACATGATGACAAAGCAAAAAAGTTCACTTTATATTTTTTCTATTACGTTAGTGGCCACGCTCGGTGGTCTTCTGTTCGGGTACGATACGGCTGTCATATCAGGGGCTGAGAAATCGATTGAGGCTTATTTGATTGATGGCCTCGGCTTAAGCTCATTTATTCACGGCGCTACGATTTCCAGTGCGCTGATCGGATGTATCATCGGGGGGGTGATCTCAGGCTACTTTTCATCACGATTCGGACGTAAGAAGTCGCTGATCATTGCTTCGATCCTCTTCTTATTATCTGCTTTAGGATCTGCTTATCCGGAGTTCCTCTTCTTCTCTGCAGGAGAACCGACGATGGGATTATTGCTTGCTTTTAACCTTTACCGGATCATCGGCGGAATCGGGGTTGGCCTTGCTTCTGCCATCGTACCGATGTATATCGGGGAAATCGCACCGGCAGGGATTCGTGGACGCCTCGTTTCATTTAATCAGTTTGCGATCATATTCGGGATGCTTGTCGTTTATTTTGTCAACTGGGGAATTGCCAATGGGCATTCACTGGATTGGATCAATGATGTCGGCTGGAGATATATGTTTGCTTCAGAAGCCATTCCGGCCATATTGTTTTGCGTTTTCCTTTTCTTTGTACCGGAAACACCTCGTTACCTCTCCCTTAAGAACAAAGATGAAAGCGCATTGGAGATTTTGACGAAAATCAACGGCTCCGCGTCTGCCAAGTCGATTCTGCGGGAGATTAAGCAATCTGTGAATGTGTCGACTGAAAAGCTCTCCACCTTTGCTTATGGGAAAACCGTCATTATCATCGGAATCCTGCTTTCCGTTTTCCAACAGTTTGTCGGGATTAATGTGGCTCTTTATTATGCACCCCGAATCTTTGAAAGTATGGGGGCAGCAAAGGATGCTTCGATGATGCAGACGATCGTCATGGGCTTGGTGAATGTCGTCTTTACGGTGATTGCGATCATGACGGTCGACCGCTGGGGACGCAAACCATTGATGATCATCGGCTCAATCGGGATGGCGATCGGGATGTTCGGTGTCGCGGGGCTTGCGTTCTCGAATATCATCGGCATCAGCACGTTAATCTTTATCATTGTGTACACGGCATCCTTTATGATGTCCTGGGGTCCGATCTGCTGGGTATTGATCTCAGAAATCTTCCCGAACCGCATCCGCGGCCAGGCAGTAGCCATCGCTGTGGCAGCACAGTGGGCAGCTAATTACCTCGTCTCCTCCACGTATCCGATGATGATGGAATACAGCGGTGGGATGACGTACGGGATATACGGATTGATGAGTGTTCTTTCCGCCATCTTTGTTTGGAAGTTCGTACCTGAAACCAAAGGAAAATCCCTTGAACAAATGGAAGACCTGTGGAAAGTGCCTTCTGCAACAAAATCTAAGGCAATGTAGACTCGAATTATGTGGCATCTGTTGAAAGGCAGATGCTTCTTTTACTAGATGAAGAGAATACTATACATACGGGGTGAAAACATGAAAATCGATATAAAGGATCTTCAAAGGGATTGGAAGGAATATACCTTAAGGAACGATCATGGAATGGCTGTCAGTCTATTAAACTACGGGGGCATCATCACAAGGGTGATGGTGCCTGATCAGGACGGCACGGTTGAAAATGTGATTATCGGATATAAACAGGTTGAGGATTACGAGACGAATCCTCATTTCTTCGGGGCCTTGATCGGCCCTGTTGCCGGCCGGATCCAGGGCGCCGCCTTTGAACTGGATGGGAATGTCTATATGCTTGAAGCAAATGATGGAGAAAATCATTTGCACGGAGGCTCAAATGGATTTCATCATGTCCTCTGGGACACGGAACCCTTCCAGGATGAGGACAGTGTCGGGGTGGTTCTCTCATATTCCCGTAAGGATGGTGAGGGCGGATATCCCGGCACGATCGATGTGTCTGTCACATACCTTTTAACAAATGAAAATGAACTGGTCCTCGAGTATGAGGCAGTGACGGATCAGCCCACTCCCCTTACCTTAACCAATCATGCTTACTTTAATTTAAGCGGGAATGGAAAGGAGACGATCCATCATCATCATGTTGCAATCGACAGCCATCAATTTCTTGAGCTCGATGAAGAGTTGATCCCGACTGGTACGGTGGTGGATGCTAGGGATACCCCATTTGATTTCCGCAAGGGCCGCCGACTGAGTGACGGTATAACGGCGCGGACGGAACAAAACGACATAGCCGGTCATGGCTACGATCACTACTTCCTGTTTGACCACAGCAAGTCAGAAAGTGTCACAGTGAAAGAACAAACGAGCGGTCGCGTGCTGACCATCGATACGGATCAACCCGGCATGGTCATGTACACGGCGAATAATCTCCAACACGGACTGGAGCTTCATGAAAGCACGTCGAGAAAGCATTTGGGCGTCTGCTTCGAAACACAATACCCGCCGGCCGCTCTCCATCATGATGGCCTGCCCCCCGTCACCCTGCAGCCGAATGAACGCTATCATCAGCGCACTGTATTTACATTTTCAACTGAGAAATAAAGGAACCTCCAGCTAAAGGCTGGAGGTTCTATTAATAAGCTCCCCGAATATGGGAGTGGACCTCTTTTTCGTAAAAATCTTTCAATGTCAGCAGTTCCTCGGGAATGAATTCCTTTGCATTCAGTGCCTTAAGGTTATCCTCCACTTGCTTGACACTTCTGAAGCCCGGAATGACACTCGACACCTCTTCCTGCTGAAGGATCCACTTAATCGCGGCTCTGGTACGGTTGCCTCTCCCCTTTTCGATCCAGTTCAGCTCATCGCTCAGTTCGACCCCTTTTTTGAAGTCCAATCCGCCAAAGGTTTCCCCGACATTGAACGCTTCCCCGTTACGGTTGAAGCTGCGATGATCCTCCCTTTCGAATGTCGTGTCTTTTGTAAACTTACCTGTTAATAGTCCGCTTGCCAACGGCACACGTGCAAGGATCCCGACCTTCTTTTTCTTCGCCATCGGAAACAGCTTTTCCAATGGTTTTTGTCTTAACAGATTGAAGATGACCTGCAGGGAGCTTGCCTTTGTATGCTCGAGACAGAAGATGCCTTCTTCTACTGTTTCGACGCTCACACCGTAGTAACGGATTTTGCCTTCTTCCTTCAGCCTTTCCAGAACCTCGAATACGCTGCCATCCTTTAGAATTTCCATTGGCGGACAATGAATCTGGTACAGATCGATTGCTTCCCTGTCCAGTCTTCTTAAGCTGTTCTCGCAGAATGCCCCCACGCTTTCCATTGAATAGGTCCGAGGGTCATGGATATCGGCACTGCGGCAAAATTTCGTCGCGATCTGGATCGATGCCTTCCCTTTAACCGATTTTGCAAGCAGTTCTTCACTATGACCGTCCCCATATACATCTGCCGTATCAAAGAAGTTCACCCCTGCATCCATCGCCTTGTCCAATGCCTTCAGTGCTTCCCCGTCATCCAGCTTGCCCCAGGCACCCCCGATGGCCCATGTCCCAAAACTTAATTCACTTATGTTCAGATCCGTGTTACCGAGCTGATTATATTTCAATGCTTCTCTCTCCTTCCCTTCAGACGAGAAAGGCTGCCTCCAGAAGCAGTGGTATCTCTCTTCGGAAACAGCCTTATCATCGGACGGTATTATTTTCGATAGTTTACCAGTTTTTCATTTAACGATTTTGTTTGCCCGTATACTTCCTGATAGAGATTGAACAATTCCTTATACATCTCTGCGTTGTCCGCATTCGGTATGAACTCTTTCTCTACTTTCAGAAACTCATCGGCACATTCCTTCAGGGAATCGAACCAGCCGCATCCATAGGCCGCTAACATCGCTGCTCCCATTCCCGGCCCCTGCTCACTCGAGAGCTTCACGATTCTGGCGTTGAAGATATCCGCCTGCATCTGCAGCCAGTCTTCATTCTTCGTCCCGCCTCCAGTGGAGACAATCGTCTCGATCTGCTTGCCGCTGCCTCGGAAGATCGCCAAGGATTCATTTAATGAAAAGGTGATGCCTTCCATGACTGCCCGTACAAAGTCCTTCCGTTCATGGGAGCTGTCCATGCCGATAAAGCTCGCCCGAATCGCAGCATCTGCATGAGGGGTCCGTTCCCCCGCCACATACGGTGTAAACAGCAAACCGTTAGACCCGGGAGGCACGGTTCCTGCCTCCTTCACCAATTCCTCAAAGCTCTCATCCTTGGCAAACACATTCCTGAACCAGCTCAGGCTGTAACCTGCTGCAAGGGTGACGCCCATCGTATAATAAGCTTCCGGGGCCCCGTGATTAAAGTAATGGACCTTCCCCTCGAAATCCTTATCATTGCCGGATTCATAGGATAGCACAACCCCTGATGTCCCGATGCTGCATAGAGTCTTGCCTTCTTCTAATATTCCGGAGCCGATTGCGCCGCACGCATTATCCGCTCCCCCTGCAAATACTTGGGTGGAAGTGGATAGACCAGTCGATTCAGCGATTTCAGGGCTTATGCTGCCCGTCTTCTCATAGGAATCGACCAATCGCGGACAAAGCGCGGGGTCAATTCCCAGAAGGTCGCAGATTTCTTTGCTCCATACTTTTTCCCCGATATCCAACAGCAGAGTTCCTGCTGCATCGGAATAGTCCATATGCAGCTTCCCCGTCAACTTGTAGCGGAGATAATCTTTCGGTAACACAAAGGTTTTCGCCTTTTCATAGATTTCCGGCTCATGCTCCTTCACCCAAAGGAGCTTTGGAAGCGTAAAGCCTTCCAATGCAGGATTTTTCGTAATCGAGAGCAAGCGTTCTTCTCCGATGACATCGTATATCTGTCTGCATTGGGCGCTCGTCCGGGTATCGTTCCAGAGGATGGCATTGCGAAGCACTTCATTGTTCTCATCAAGGAGTACAAGTCCATGCATTTGGCCGGAAAAGCTGATGCCTTCGATATCTTCCGTATCGCCTTGAAAGCCTTGCAGGAGATCAGACAGTCCTGCAACAGTCTGATCCACCCATGCTTTCGGGTCCTGTTCGCTGTAACCCGTTCTTTCTTGGATTAGCGCGTAATCCTTTGATATCTCCTGAACGACTTCCCCGGTTTCATTCACCAGCAGGATTTTCACTGCACTTGTTCCCAGATCGACACCAATTACGTATTTCATCACTACACCTCTTCTACGTTAAACCTTATTCTCCAGCGTATGCTTTCAGTAGATATTGATTGATGGTTGCCTTGATCTTCTCAAGCCGGCCTGATTGGTGCTTCACTTCGGTTAAGCCCAGCGCATGCTCTTCAAGCTTTCGGAAGTCTGAATTACCTTCCACGATTTCAAGACCGATGCCTTCTGTGTAGCTCTTATAACGATTTTCAACCACACCATCAAGTACGTTATCATCAATCAGCTTCTGAGCAACCTTGAGCCCGACTGCGAAACTGTCCATTCCGGCGATATGTGCGTGGAATAAATCCTCCGGCTCGAAAGAACCTCTTCTCACCTTCGCGTCGAAGTTCAATCCGCCGCGGCCAAGGCCTCCATTTTGAAGAATTTCATACATTGCAAGAGTGGTAGAATACAAGTCTGTCGGAAATTCGTCTGTATCCCAGCCAAGTAACGGATCGCCCTGGTTGGCATCCACTGAACCGAGCATGTTGTTCACACGTGCATAGCGCAGTTCATGCTCGAATGTATGTCCCGCCAATGTCGCGTGATTCGCTTCGATATTGAACTTGAAGTGGTCCTGCAGTCCGTAATTCTGAAGGAACGCAAAGCCTGTCGCCACATCGAAATCATACTGGTGAGTCGTTGGCTCTTTCGGTTTTGGCTCGATGAGGAATTGTGCATCAAAGCCGATTTCCTTCGCATAATCAACAGCCATATGAAGGAAGCGTCCCAGATTATCCATCTCAAGCTTCATGTCTGTATTAAGAAGGGTTTCGTAACCTTCACGTCCGCCCCAGAATACATAGTTTTCTGCCCCTAATTCCTTCCCGACTTCCAATCCTTTCTTCACTTTCGCTGCAGAGTAGGCGAAGATGTCTGCGCTATTGGAAGTCGCAGCACCATGGATAAAGCGGGGATGCGTGAAATTGTTCGCTGTGTTCCAAAGTAATTTCGTTTTGCTGTCTTTCATGTAGTCCTTTATCATGCTTACGATTGTATCAAGATTTTGATTCGTTTCTTTTAAGCTGCTTCCTTCCGGGGCAATATCGACATCGTGGAAACAGAAGAATGGTACATCAAGCTTTTCAAAGAATTCGAAAGCCGCTTCTACACGTGCCTTTGCCAAATCCATTCCCGTATATTGGTCCCATGAGCGGATCATTGTACCGCTTCCGAATGGATCGGAGCCGTCCATCGTGAAGGTATGCCAGTAAGCCACACCAAAACGCAGGATTTCCTCCATTGTTTTGCCACCGATTTCTTCCTTTGGATTATAAAATTTAAACGCAAATGGATTGGTTGATGTTGAACCTTCGTAGTTAATTTTGTCGATGTTCTTAAAATAAGCCATTGATCGTTCCTCCTAAAATTTTATAATGAAGTGCTTCAACTTCCGGCTCACCGCCCATCCGGATGAGCGATAATGAATCGGATTTTCCATACTGCCACTCGAAACGTGATCAGCTTTTATAACAGGTTCTTTATATACGGACGAACCGATTGGCCGCCTGCAATATTAATAAATGTAAATGCTTACAACGTCATTATAGCAACATAGTGTTAGTTTGTCTATTGAATAAACTAAGTTTTTATAAACTACTGTCAAACAAGCCGCGATACCGTATAATAGTTCATGATTGCGCATACAACTTACTCATCGATGGAGGTGGTTATGTCCATGAACACGTTAAACAGTGCGATCTACAGCATCTTTGAATGGATCACGCGTTTCGCTTTCATAAATATTTTATGGGTACTCTTTACCTTGGCAGGAGGCATCCTGTTCGGCTTCTTTCCTTCTACGGTGGCCATGTTCGCGATTGTACGGGATTGGTTAAGGGGAAATACAGAGGAACCGGTATTCAGCGCCTTCTTGACTTATTACAAAAGAGAATTCTGGAAGAGCAACCGCTTAGGAATCGTCATCATTGCGACCGCACTCCTGATCGGCCTCGATATTTGGTATATCCAAATGGATCTCCGTGAACTGTTCACTTGGACCCATATTCCGCTATTCACCTTTATGCTGCTCTTTCTATTCTTCTCCTTTTATCTGTTACCGGCCTTTGTGCATTTCGATTTGAGCGTGCGGCGACTGCTCAAACAAGCGTTTCTGATCATGCTGATCCATCCGCTCCATACGCTGTTGATGCTGATTTGTCTCGGTTCCCTTTTCTTTATCATGTACTTGGTACCGGCTATTGCGTTTATGTTCGGCGGCAGCGCTTATGCCTTTATCACCACATGGCTCAGTCTGCATGCATTCAAACGGATCCAGAGGAAACAGTTATAATAAGAGGCTCTTTTTCGTAAGTTTGGTGCTTTTCAATTAGCGAGTGCTAGTTGATTTCCACTCCAGGATGCTCGCTTTCCGCGGGGCGTGAGTTGAGCCTCCTCGGGCTAAAGCCCTGTGGGGTCTCCAACTTTCCCGCTATTCCCGCAGGAGTCGAGCACCTTCCGTTTCAATCAACTTTCTAAGTGTTGAGCGATCAATGTTAGCTTTTATGGTAGATATCCTCCTCATTCGATTGCCTTATGTCACTGCTGAACTCTGTCACGCAATCGCGTTTAGGTGGTGAGGGGAACTTGCTCAGACTCCGGCGGATATTGGTCGTTCCGAGCCCCTGTCGACTAAGCCACGCTGGCTTTCAAGAGGTGCGGTTCCCCTTGGCAGATCTTATGTTACAAAACAACAATCTTTGTGAAAAGAGCGTAAAAAAATCACTTTTCTCTTTATCATTGAACTCCGTTTACACGAATGGTTGATTTTCCTAGTTCCAAAGCAGGAATCAACAACAGTGTTAATCAGAGGCAATTGAATATAAGAAGAAGTGATTTTTTTCATTGCTTATCCTTTTACCGCACTTGAAGAGATCCCTTCCACAACTTTATTACTGAAGAAGAGGAATGCCAGCAGGATCGGCAGCACACTGATAATAAGCGTGGCACCAATGGCTCCCCAGTCGGTCATATATTGTCCGATAAAATTCTGGATCCCGACGGTAAGGGTTTTGTATTCGTCGGAGCTGATAAATGTGTTCACAAAGACAAACTCATTCCAATTGTAGATCATATTGATAATAACTGTCGTCGACATGATCGGGATCGTCATCGGCAGGATGATTTTGAAAAACATCCGATGAACCGAACATCCGTCCATAATCGCGGCCTCTTCTATTTCCCGCGGCAAGGTGTAATAGAAGCCAAGCAAAATCATCATCGTAATCGGCAGGTTATAGGCCGTATACGTAATGACGATCGACCATGGATTATCAATTAAATTTACATTTAAGAACATGCTGAATAGCGGGATGATGGCTGAATGAATCGGAATCATCAACCCTACCATAAACAATCCCAATACCAGTTTACTTAGCTTCCACTGCATTCTGGTGATGACGAATGTCGCCATGCTTGCAAATAATACCGTTAAGATGATCGCTACACCTGTAATCCAGATACTGTTCCAAAAGTAAATCCCGATTCCGCCTTCCCATACCTTCGCATAATTCTCCCATCTGAATTCAGAAGGCAGAGAAAAAGGAGATTTCGAGAAGATATCCTGGTTATCCTTTAATGAAAACAGGAACAGCCAAATGACTGGGAATATCTGAAAGACCGCGACAATGGCTAAACAAAGATAGAGAATAAAGTAACCCGTACGCTTCATAGTCTTACCCCCTTTAATATTGAATTTCTTCTTTAGTCGCTGTAACTTTGCGGACGATGACGGTCACGATTAATGTAATGATCAACAGCAGGAAGCCGATAGCGCTTCCGTATCCAAAGTCATTACTTGAAAAAGCCAGTTTATACATATAGGAAGCCATTACCTCACTTGCCCCATTCGGCCCACCGCCGGTCATGACATAAATCAGATCAAAATATTTCAGTGATCCAACAACCGCCAGCACAATGGTCACTTTCACGACTCCCATTATTAAAGGCAGCTTGATTTTGTAGGCAATTTGAAGAGGTGTCGCCCCATCGATTTTTGCCGCTTCCACCAGGGATTCCGGGATATTCTTCAAGGCAGCATAGTATATCAAGATGTAAAAACCCGCATATTGCCATAGAATCGGAATGAAGATGGCATACAATACAACGGATGGCTCTGCAAGCCACGCGGGCGGATCATCAACCCCGATCGCCATCAGTATGCTGTTGAGCATCCCGTTCGACGGATTGAAAACCTTGATCCACAACTGGGCGATAGCGACGGATGACAGGAGCATCGGAATCAAATAGATCTTCCTTAATAGATCGGCCCCTTTTATTTTTGATGCCAATATTAACGAGATTGCCAGATAAATAATCAGACTAAGTGTTGAAAATACAGCAAGTAAAAAGGAATGAAGTGCACTATCCCAGAACTTCTCATCAGAAATCGCATGGATATAATTATCAAGCCCTATGAACTCCATCTCCCCGATGCCATCCCAGTCCATCAAACCGTAGTACGCAGTCAGGATTAATGGGATGAAGATGAATACACCGATCAAAAGGAGTGCAGGGAGAACGTAACAGGCGATAATCCACTTGTTAGACATTACTTTATTCATAACATTCAACCCCATATTTAAAAATAGAAAAGGACAATCCAGCTTATGGGTATGTCCTTTTCTTTAATTGATCATCAGAAACTCTATTATTCTTCCGAAAGTGCCTTTTCATGTTCTTTTGCAAATTCCTCCGGTGTAACTTCTTTACCAAAGAGCGATTGGATCATATCCAAGTGAACCTGTGCAACATCTGCGCTCATTTGAACGTCTGCGAATAATGTAATATTGCTGGCGTTGTTTAGATCATCCAATACGTCAACATACATATCCGGAAGATCCAATGATTCAGCATCGACCTTCGTGGCAGGAATGACCCCGGCATCTGTCACCGACTTCTCTCCCCATTCCTGTACGAAGAAGGAGGCAAATTCTTTCGCTTCTTCCTTCACATCTGAGTCTTCCGCAACGAATAGCCCTACCCCTGGACCACCGACAAAGCTGTTCATATCCCCATTTCCATCAACCGTCGGGAAGTTGAAGTATCCGACAGAGTCCCTGAATTCCTGTGGAACATCTTCATTGGTTGTGTAGTTTGGCAGATCCCATGTCGCAATCAAGTACATGGCAGCCTGTTCGTTCATAAACATGCTCTTCGCTTCTTCATCTGAGAGACCATTGAATCCTTTGACAAAAGCGTCCATACTAACTAAATCCTGTACTTTTTCCGCAGCTGAAACAAGTGCAGGGTCTTCGAACGAACCAGATCGGTTGATCGCATTCGTCAAAACGTCTCCCCCGCCTATCCGATCCGCCAGGTACATATACCATAACGATCCGGTCCAGCGATCCTTGTTTCCAAGAGCGATTGGTGCTACATCATTTTTCTTCAATGTCTTCACGACATTTTCCAATTCTTCATATGTTTTCGGTGCTTCTAAGTTATATTTATCGAAAATCGCTTTATTGTAGAAAACCGTGGCAATGTTCAATTCAAGGGGCAGTCCGTATGTACTTCCATCGACCGCATACGCTTCTGCCGTGCCTGAGACGAATTTGTCCTTTAGATCCCCTTCAAGCAAATCATCTAAAGGTGCAAACTTCTCCCCGCTTACATACGGATCCAGGAATCCTGCAGCCCATGTCATCCCCACATCCGGTAATTCATTCGAAGTTGATAGTACTTTAAGCTTATCTTTATACTGTTCATTACTCAGCACCTCAAGGTCCACTTTCACATCGGGATGATCACTTTCAAAATCCTTGATGATTCCGCTTACAATTTCATTGTGCTGCTTCGAGCTTCCTTCAGGCCAAAGATGCATGAACTCGATTGTTTTCTCATCTCCGGACCCATTGGCTTTCTCATCTGAACCAGAACAGCCGGTGATCAGTAACAGAGAGGAAAAAAGAGTGAAGACTGTTGTAACCGCTTTCTTATTTCTCAAACTAAATACCCCCAATATTCGTTTTTTTGAAACCAGATATGTTACTGATTTTAGATTACCACCGAAAACAATGTTTGTCTAGTGGATAAACTAAGTTTATAATAGAATTAGAAAATGGTACACTAAAGGAAAAATTGAGAAAGAATGGAGCTTCCAAATGAAAATGTCACAAACCTACAATCAGCATGTTGTCAAAAAAGGCAACAAGTCATTAGTCTTACAAACCATTCAGGAATTCACCCCTATCTCAAGAGCAGACATTGCCAATAAAACAGGGCTGAACAAAGGAACGGTCTCCTCCCAGGTAAGTGAGCTCCTTAACGAAAACCTGATCCTCGAGTCCGGTCCCGGAGTCTCAAGCGGCGGTAGAAGACCCGTCATGCTGTTATTCAACCATCTAGCCGGATACTCCATCGGGGTCGATATTGGTGTGAACTATATTCTCGGAATCCTGACGGACCTGCAGGGTAACATCAGGAATGAAAAACTGATTAAATTTCATGATTTAACGTATGAAGAAATAAAGGACGAACTGTTTACCATTGTCGATTCTCTTATTGAGTCAATGCCTGAAAGCCCCTATGGATTGGTAGGAATCGGAATCGGAGTGCCGGGAACTGTCAGCACAGACGGAGAGATTCTCCTCGCCCCAAATTTAAATTGGAAGAATATCAACCTTAGAAAGACAATGGAAGCCAAATATAACGTTGCCGTTCAAATCGAGAACGAAGCAAACGCGGGGGCTTACGGCGAGAAGAAGTTCGGTGCAGGTAAAGATTCCACCAATATCATTTATGTCAGTGTCGGGATCGGAATCGGCGTCGGCCTTATTTTAAACGGTCAACTCTATAAAGGAAATAACGGTTTTTCCGGAGAACTTGGCCACATGACCATTGAAGTCGATGGTCCGGAATGCCGATGCGGAAACCAGGGCTGCTGGGAATTATATGCTTCGGAAAAAGCACTCGTCCATTCTGCCACAGAGCACGGCATCCAGCCCGAAAACGGCCAGACGCTTTCTCTTGAAAGCTTGAATGAACTTGCTGAAAACGGGGATGCAAATGTCATTCGTATATTCGAAGGAATCGGCGGATACCTGGGAATCGGGATCAATAACATCATCAATATCTTCAATCCTGAACAAGTCATCATCGGAAATCGCCTGGCATCGTGCTCTAAATGGCTGGAAGAGCCATTAAAGAAGAAACAAGGTCAGACTCTGTTTACGCATCAGAAAGATTTGAGCATCGATTTTTCACAGTTATCCACTCATGCCACTGCACTGGGCGTGGCTGCTTATGCAAGTGAAAACTTCTTGACCATCGATATCCAGGAAGTGTAAATCTATTTTCTATAGGAGAGGTGTAGAACAATGACAACGATTCAAAACCCGATTTTACCAGGCTTCAATCCTGACCCAAGTATTTGCCGTGCAGGAGAGGATTATTACATTGCCGTTTCTACCTTCGAATGGTTCCCGGGAGTCGGGATCTACCACTCAAAGGACTTAAAAAATTGGCGACTCGTGTCCCGTCCCCTGAACCGCATCAGTCAATTGAACATGTTGGGCAACCCCGATTCAGGCGGGATTTGGGCCCCTGCCCTTTCTTATCGTGATGGCAGGTTCTGGCTGATCTACACCGATGTGAAAGTTGTCGAAGGACAGTGGAAGGACAGCCATAATTACCTCGTTACCTGCGAAACCATTGACGGCGAGTGGTCTGAACCGATCCATTTGAACAGCTCAGGCTTCGACCCTTCATTATTTCATGATGAAGATGGCAGGAAGTATCTCGTCAATATGCTCTGGGATCACCGCGTCGGCAATCACAACTTCTACGGCATCGTCATGCAGGAATACAGTGTGAGCGAACGAAAGCTGATCGGCAAAAAAGAAATCATTTTCAAAGGCACGGATATCAAGCTGACGGAAGCACCTCATCTGTACAAAATAAACGGCTATTACTACCTTCTCACAGCAGAAGGAGGAACGAAATACGATCATCAGGCCACCATCGCCCGCTCGAAGGACCTATGGGGACCATATGAAGTGCATCCTGACAATCCATTAATCACGTCGTTCCCGTATCCAAGAAACCCGCTGCAAAAAGCCGGACACGCTTCCATCGTTCAGACCCATACGGATGAATGGTTCCTTGTCCATTTAACAGGACGCCCGCTGCCGCAGGAAAATCAACCGCTCTTAGACCCACGCGGTTTTTGCCCCCTCGGTCGGGAAACCGCCATCCAGCGTCTTGAATGGAAGAATGATTGGCCTTACGTCACAGGAGGCAACCAGCCGTCAGTAGAAATCCAGGGACCTGCTGTTGAAGAAGTTCCATGGGAAAGAGATATTGAGGAGAAGGATGACTTTAATAGTGACTCTCTGAATCTTCACTTCCAATCCCTGCGCATTCCATTGGGTGAAGACATCGTTTCATTAAAGGATAATCCTGGACACCTCCGTCTATATGGCAGAGAATCGTTATCTTCTAAATTCACACAGGCACATATCGCAAGACGTTGGCAGCATTTCAACTTCACTGCCGAAACCAAGGTCGCCTTTAATCCGGACACTTTCCAGCAGGCAGCCGGACTAGTAAACTACTACAATACGCAAAACTGGTCTGCCCTGCAAATCACCTGGCATGAAGAACACGGCCGGATTCTCGATCTGACCGTCTGTGACAACTTCACCTTCAGCCAGTTGCTGAAAGATGACCCGATCGTCATCCCGGAAGACGTCGGATCTGTCTACTTACGTGTAAATGTAAGCACTGCCATCTATGAATATTCCTACTCCTTTGACGGAGAAAACTGGACAAAGATCCCTGTTAAGCTGGATTCTCACAAACTATCAGACGATTACATCCAGGGAGGCGGCTTCTTTACAGGAGCCTTCGTCGGAATGCAATGCCAGGACACTTCCGGACAGAAATTGCATGCTGATTTTGATTACTTTGTCTATAAGGAAGGGAATTAATCCTACTCGTAATCATAGTTGATCCTCCATTCAGGTTCCATGTTCAATACGTTTAGATCAAAAGAAAACAAAAGGTCCGTCCCTCACCACGGTAAAACTTTACCGCAATGAGGGACGGACCTTTCTTTTATTCTTTTATCATTGATCTCCCATTACGATATGGATTTCATTCTCCCTTTTAATTTTAAATTGCCGATCACAATTCCACATAAAATGATGATAACTCCTATCCATTGTGAAAAACTGACTACTTCAGCTAATATTAGAGCGGACATGGTTACAGCCACTGGAAGTTCAGAAGCAGTTAAGATTGTGCCAAGTCCTGGTCCGACATGGGGCATGCCGATTGAAAATAAGAGAGGTGGTAAAGCAACGCCAAAAAAGCCGAGCAATAAACCATACTGTGCGACACCCGTCAAGGTAGGTAAATCAAATAAAAACGTGGGTGGAAATATTAAAAATACGACAATTAAACCACCTGTGGAAAGGAAAGCACTTTTCAAGACGGGTGGAGAATCTTTTCCGACAGAACTGCTGAGTGTTATAAAAGTGGTAAACGTCAATGCCGAAAGTAACCCCCAGGCTGTTCCTTGCATGGATAGAACAACTTCACTCTTTGCAACTGCACCAGCAGCTAAAATGGAGCCGATTATTAGTATGCCAATTGAGATGATTTTACCTTTAGTTGGTTTTTCTTTATATAAAATCCACTCAAATAGTGTGCCAATCCAAACAAATTGAAATAGAAAAATGATTGCAAGCGAAGCATTAAGTGTCTGCAGCGCCTGATAATAGAACACACCTGTCAGTCCAAATGGAATTCCAGATAATAATAGTTTGAAAGCTTGATTGAAAGGTATTCTTTTCTTTTTTGTAAACAGTACCAGCACCCAGGTAAGCAAAGCTCCAAATAAATATTGGCCACCTGTTACCTCTGTTACTGAAAAACCTGCTGAATAAGCAAGTTTGACAAATGTAGATAATATCCCATAACAGCATCCACCCAAAAAAACAATCAATGCATATTGCCACGTTTTCATTTCTTCTCCCCCTTTTCTACACATGAAAAAACCACACAATTGTCAATTGACATTGTGTGGCGAAAATAGAGCTGCCTCTATAAAAATCCACTTCCTAAAAAGGTTTTATCATTATAATAAAATGTACGAAATCAAAAATACCAAAAAGACAGTTTTTAACGATAACTTTCCTAATTGATTGGAGCGGAAAACAATCATTCATCTTTTGTATGAAAACAAAAATATTTACGATAAGATACTTTCATGCTTATTATACCATTTCCGATTGGCACTGTCAGGAGCTTGTCACTTTATTTTTTTCCAAATAATCTCTCAATGAATCCAAATCCTTCGCGCAAGCCTTCTTAAAGACACCTGCCATTAATTTACCGAACAATTTCGACAGTCCGGTCAGTCCTCTGATTTCACCAAGTAACGTAACTTCTGTTTGATCACCAGATGAAGTCAGAAAATAGGTAAATACAAATTCTCCTTTGCCTGTCGTCCCCTTCGTACCATCGCATCGCAGCACAATCTTCTCATGCTCTTTCAGCTCCACTACCTCAAAATGTTCTGAAGCCTCTTTGCCGAACATCTTCCTCGTTTCTTTCCACTCACTACCTTCACGGAGTGGCCCTTCATCCATCCTCTCTATTCCCACTAACCCTTGCATCCATTGTTTGGCAGATTCAAGGTCTAATAAACTCGCATATGCTTCTTCTTTGGAAACCTGAAAATTTCTTTTCACTTCGAAAGGGATACTCAAATGGAATGACCTCCTATAATATTTCGTACTTTTGAATAGATTTGACAACTTTATCTTATTTCCTTCTTTTATTCGTTCAAAAAATGTAAATCATAGAATAATGACGCCAAAAATTCATATGACTTGTGATCTCTGTTTGTTGACATTCATTTAACCCTGCATAAAGAAAAAAACCGAAAGGATCAGGTAGATCAGCAGCTGCCCAACTGTTTTCCTAATTTCTAATATAGCTAGTTTCCATTAGGATGTAATAACACCCATGGTTTTATCCAAAGAATCCAAATACCTATTGATCTCCTTACTAATTACCCTCACTTCCTGAACAAACCGATTCCGTTGCCGTACAAAAAAGGTGTTTGTAAATAAAAGGGTCTCAGGAGTAATGTCCTTTTGATACACATCTTTCACTTTCGCCAAGCCTGGAAATGGTTGAAATGGAAAGGTGTTATCGTATTCATATTTACTTGAGTATGAATACATCAAACGATTTAAGGTGCCGCCGACTACTTTCAGGAGTTGATTGTATTCTTCTTCGATCCTGATTTCATGCTCCAATAGCTCCATTACTTTGTCTTTCAACCCATTTAAAGAATGGTAAAGCGCAGAAAAATCAAATACTTTATCAGAATGGGAATCAATCTCCTCCATAATGTTTTTACTCTTTTTTATAAATTCTGTAAGCTGAAGAGGTAATATAGGGATGTCGGCCAGTTCATAAACAAGTGCTGTATGGATTTTTGTATCCCGTACTAGGAGTTCCAAATCCACTTTGTCATATAAATCAGCTTCTGTGTGCCACCACCAATTTCCCCCCGGTGTTTGGTATTGTTTATTCTCATTGATAGGTTCATATTTAAGCATCAGATGGATTGGTATATTTGTTCCCCAGAAGGATTGATCTGCACCACGGGGGAGATAAGAGAATGGACGGGACTTTTCTCCTGTATGAGTCTCAATGATATCTTCTAACAGCCCTTCCTCTTCCATAGAAGTGGATCTAGGAATGATTACTTCGTTTCCTTTTGAACCTGGAAAGTCTACATTAATATGTGCCACACACTTTTCATTCAGTTCTTCCCAGAAATGATCACAGTACCAAGCTGAACCAGCATATCTTCCATTTGAGTGACCTGGCCACCATGCTAATTTGATCCCCCGTTTTACTTTCACTTCATCTTTACTGAATAACCGGGCTAATTCAAGTAATAACGCATTGGCAACTGCATTATCCGTCGCTCCTTTATGCCATGAATCATAGTGACCTGAAATTAATAGATAGTGTCCTTCTTCCCCTGCGATGGAAGCAACAGGTAAGCTGACATTTTTCACGCCTTCATTTAATATCGTGATCAATGAGACCGAAACGTCCTCCTGCTTCATATGTTGTAAAAGGTTCGTTCCTTCTTGATAATTAACACCGACAACTGGAATTTTTGTCAGCTGTCCCTTGTTTTCAATAGTGGGGGTACCCCATACTGTCCCAACGGTTTCTTCGTGGATGTCCTCTTCCTTGGATGGCCAAATATGAATCAACCCGATTGCTCCCGCTTGTTCAATTTCCTTTACATAGTCCTCATAATAGTTCCAGCTAATCACTATTTTCCCTTTCAAATGAGCGAATGAATGAGGTCGCTCTGCTTTATCCGCATTTCTTTCACTAGATTCATCGTATACAATGGCTGCTCTTACTCCATCGGGACAATGCTTACTAAAGGATCTTGCTTTTGCTTTCAAGCGAAATGAGTTTGCAGAATGTACAACCACTTCTCCATGGACAGGATCGCTGAAAAAACCGTCGAATTGATAGCGATGATTCGGTACCCCATACTGTTCCAGTTGGGTAATGATATAATCGACTGCCTCTTCTGCCCCCGGTTCACCTGTTAATCGTTCCAGCCCGGAAAGGACTTTCACATGTTTGTCCAATTCATCTTTATCAATCCAATTCACTAAATCGAGAGATTCCAATGTTTTCACTCCTGCCTACAAATAATAAAAAATGGAAAGCAAAACTCCTGCAAAACGGAAGTCTACTTTCAGACTCTATCTTTTTGCAGGAGTACACGATCATCTGACATTATGATATCGCTTATGAATAACCAATTCCATTTGCAACCAATACGAATACCGCACCAATCGCAAACCAGATGAGAAATAACGGCCACATGAATTTGATCCAATTCTGGTATTTGATTTTCGAGACCGCCAAACTTCCCATTAGCATAGCTGAGGTTGGCAGCATGATATTGGATAACCCATCACCTAATTGGAATATAAGGACGGTTGTTTGTCTCGTTACTTGAATAAGATCTGATAATGGCACTAATACCGGCATCGTTGTTGCCGCTTGTCCTGTACCTGATGTAATGAAGACGTTTAAAATGTTTTGGAACGTATACATCCCAAGCACTTGAATAGACGCTGGTAAATGGCCAATCGCTAATGCCAGTCCGTTAACGACCGAATCAATCACAAATCCCTGTTCTAAAACCACGACAACCCCTTTTGCAATTCCGACAATGAAAGCACCAAATGTGATAGCACTTGCCCCTTTGACAAACTCTGCCGCAATTTTACTAGGACCAAATTTAGAAAGGAATCCAACAATGATTCCTAAACTCAAGAAGAATGCAGCTAATTCTTCCATCCACCAGCCTTGGCTTGATACACCCCATATCAAAACACCAAATCCGGTCGCTACTGTCACTATTGTTAGGATGTGTCTTATTTTCACTGTTGGTAAAACGGATAAATCTAAGACTTCAGCCTTTTCTTCCTGCTCTAACTCATAGACAATACTTGCTGCTGGATCTTTTTTCACTTTTTTCGCATAGCGGATGATATAGAGACTTGTTGCACATAACAACACGATTAATAATATCGCACGTAACCATAAGCCTGAAAACATTGGCAGTTCAGCAATCGATTGGGCAATCCCAACGTTAAACGGATTTAATAACCCTGCAGTAAATCCGACAGCTGCCCCGAGCATCACCATAGCTGTTCCTGTAATCGCGTCGTACCCCAATGATCTCGCAATCGCGATTCCAATCGGAACAAAAGCCATGACTTCAGCCGACATTCCCATTGTAAATCCTCCGATTGAAAAGAGCGTGAGGAAGATAGGAACAATGACAATTCCTTTATTGATAAAGGTCTTTCCGACTCTTGTCGAAATGGCTTCGATAGTTCCAGTTGAATTGATAATCTGGAACACCCCGCCGATGATAAAGATGAAAAATACGACATCACTGGCACTTATCAGACCTTTGACAATCGCCAAAGGGATCTCAAATAAGCTGATAGGATTTTGCTCCACTTGTTTAAATGTATTTTCCACAACTAATGTTCGCCCCGTGTCAGCATCTTCAACTCTCTCAAATTCTCCAGCAGGTAATGAATAGGTCAAGATTGCAGCAAATAAAATAAAAAAGATAATAATGACAAATGTGTGTGGCATTTTAAAGAACTTTTTATTTTCCACTTTATTCGACTCTTTCTCAAGATTAGTATTCATGGTTTTCCTCCCCTGGTATGTTTCCCCATTTACGAATCTTTATTTCTTTTTGATTCTTGAAATTCCCTTCTGATTTTCTGTAAATTGTCCTGATTCACACAAATATCATAGGCTGTCATGGCCAATACTTTTGCCGCTTTATTCAATCCTGCCATACCTTGCTCTGAAGCTGCTGCTTCCACAAATTCAGGTGTATGGGTCGATGCTGAATCTGTGATTTTAATATACGGATGAATGGTTGGTGTTACCTGACCGACATTGCCGATATCCGAAGACCCAATTCCCCCTCTTTTGGGCGGATCGCATACGACTTCTCCTAGTTGTTCTAAGTTGTCTTTGAATACTGACGCCAGCGCATGGTTATTATTTCGTTCCGCATAGATGAGGCCTTCTTCAATCTCCATTCGTGCCCCGACCGCTTCAGTCGAATGACGTGCGGCGGCATACACTTTCTCCCGGACCACTTCTAAAGCTTTTATTGACTCTGCTCTTAATAAAAACTCTGCCTCACAATACGCAGGCACCACATTTGTAGCCTCTCCTCCCTTCGTAATAATGCCATGAATCCGAACATCATCCTTGAAAAACTGTCTTAACGAATTGACCGCGACGAAGGTTTGGATGACAGCATCGAGGGCACTTATTCCTTTCTCTGGAGCAGCTGAAGCATGGGCTTCTTTCCCATAAAATTTAAAAGAAGCATCTACACAAGCCAGTCCTCCCCGTAAAACCATTGTCTTACTATGAGGGTGACACATCATCGCCACATCCACCTCGTCAAAAACACCTTGCTCGACCATGAGAATCTTCCCCCCACCTTCTTCTTCAGCAGGAGTACCAATCACGACAATTTCACCTGGTAAATCTGCGTGAGCATTCTTCAGCGCTAAAGCAGCTCCAACTGCTGCGGTACCGATAATATTATGGCCGCATCCATGTCCAAGTCCTGGTAATGCATCATATTCAGCAAGAATTGCAATCGTCGGCCCCCCTTTTCGACCTTCCCATGTCGCTCGAAAAGACGTTTCTAAGCTTGCCAGACCCTTTTCAATAATGAAACCCGCTGTTTCCAGTGGCTCTATGAGCCAATTCATTGCTTGATATTCGTGAAAACTAATCTCCGGATTCGAATGGATTTTCAACGATAATTCACGTAATTCAAGGTCAAGGGAATCTACAGCATCCTGGATGATTTTTTTCCCTTGAATCACTGTATTACTCATAATTATTCAACCCTTCCATTTTCTGAATTTTATAACTTTGTGTTGTTTTAATCTTACAACCCCTTTATCTATAAGTGAAATCAAGGTTTTTTGGGATGACCCCAAAAAAATTTTTGGATAAAAATCACCATTCTAAAGTTTTTATGAAAATGCTTGCTGAATCATTATCCACGTAAGAATCAGATCACAAGTCCCTAAAAAAATCCCTTCCTGAATGGAAGATGATCAGTAGGTTGCCTCAGGTTCTTCAGCTTGCATATAATATCCTTTATGAACAAAAAAAGACTAGAGGATCGACATTGATAAAATGTCAATCCTCTAGTCTTTTCTATATAACTTTTTAATTGAGTCTACGAAGATAGAGGTTGCGGCTAATTGAAGTGATGCTTCACGATAGTATAGCCATGTTCGTTTTTTCATTTTTTCACCGTTTTTAAAAATCAAATCATGACAAAATAGTTCATCTTGTTCATAAATAAATGCTCGAGGCATGATCGAAAAACCCAGATCCATTTTCACCATTTCTTTACACGTTTCATAACTATCAACAAGCATGGTCGTATTGGGAGGGGATTCATACCGTTCGCTCCACCAGTGGTCAATACTTTGTTCATAAGGGATAGTATGTTGGGCATTTTTATACTTGAATAAAACAGATGGCTCTTTTCGGTCTATGAAAGGCAAAGTTGGGAGATCTTCAATCCTTAATTCGTATTTCGAAACGATACATATGTTTTCCTCGCTTAACAGGTAGGATCGATCTGACCAATGAAAATCCCCCCTTACAACAGCAACATCGATGTTACCATCGATAAGCAATCCCATCATTTCCTTACTAAACCCCGTATCGACATTCAAGTGAACATTGGAATAGCTTGTAGCAAAATCCTTTAATATCGAAGGAAGGTGATATAGTCCAAAATGGCTATTAACCCCTACCTTTAAACTACCTTTTACTTCTTTACCCATATTTAATAGAAATTCTTGCGTCTTTCGTAATTCAATCAGCTGCTTTTTGGCGTAGGATACCAAATATTCACCTGCTGGAGTCATCTTAATGTTCTTTCCATTCTTCGAGAAAACATTCACTTGAAATTCCTTTTCGATTTGTCTTAACCGATACGTCAGCGCCGGTTGTGTCATATATAGACGTTCTGCTGCTCTCGTGAAATTATTCTCATCATAAAGATATTGTAAAATCAAACAATCCTTCTCATCCATTACAGATCAATCCCTTTACTCACTAATAGTAACGTCAAGACTATTACTTATATTAAAACATAAGAAAAAGATGACCGCCATATTTCCAAGGGGTGTACTACTTACATTCAATAAGTTCGTCATTACCTTAAACAGATCCTTCCATTGGGTTGCAGAAAATGGCCATGTTACAGAATGGTTTTGTCAGGCAGATTTGGCTCTCAAATGTCTAGGGAAAGTCACAAATGCTTGATTAGAATGATGTTGAATTGGTGATATGATTCTTTCTGTGTACAGGAGGCAAGCCCGCAAGATTTAATTAACTACCGAAATCATCTTCAACTCCCTGCACAACTCTACCAATGCCTCAACATAATCGGGATACCATTGCCCAGTTTCATAGTTTGTTACATCCATTATCTCTTTTATGGTCCGCCTTCCATCCATCCAGTAAAAGATGAAGTCAGCATACCCCATCGGTGCTTTCCGTTCTATAACGTTCAGCCAGTGCAATCGTCTTTCTAAAGAGAGCCCTTTGATTTCATCCGATAATCGGATCGGGGCTTTGTAGTTTCTGCGGTAGATGCAGTTCATCCACTCTTGATCTACTTGTTCCTCACGAATTGGTTTGTCTATCGCTTCGGTTTCGGCAATTTCCCAAATCAGATCCGCTTGTCGTTGAATCATGTTTCTCATTTGCTTTAGATACTCTTGTAACCTTCTAAACCCTCTATGGTTGGCATATGTACTTAGTTGATCAAGAGATTGTTCTTCATATTGAGAAAAGAGTGCGTAAGCTTGATGGCTCTCCTCCTTCGTTCGATTCCCTTTCACCAGCCAGTCTTTCGCTTCACTTAGATACGTTCCGATTTTTCCTAAGTGATGGGACGTATAGGAGAGCCATTCTGATTCTTCCCCAGTCGCTAAGCCATAGCCATATAGGGAGGTAACGGCTCCCACTACTTTCATCATGTTTTCATCGAGATTACTAGGAGAGTCCGACGTCGTGTGATAATGCTTGTCCGGCCATTGAATCAGCATCGGACACGGAATGCCGATCGTTGGATCTGAGATGATATAGTGATCGCTTCCTCCAGAAAACCGCGTTTTGACATAATGCACCGTACTATAGGTAGACGTTCCGGTAAAATTACTTGTATTGTTTGCCACTTCTTCCACCAGGCAATACAGATACCGGTCGACGAAGGTCGGGGTAGCCATGGGGGGCTGTTCTATACAAAGGGGACCTCCTCCTTTTGTTTGATCAGCTCCCACCATATCCAAGTTCAATCCCGCAACTGTAAGAGGGATACGATCCGGATGTTGGTGAAAATATGCGGCAGTTCCTGTCATTTCGGGCATCATCAGGAATCGGATGCCAAGCTCGGGTTTTGGCAGTTTTCCTTCTTTTATGAGTCTGGTTAAGGTCCTCATCACTTCCATTAAGGTTCCCGGCCCTGAAGCATTGTCCTGTCCACCTGGGTAAGGATGACAAAGATGACTGACGAGCAGGATCTCCTGTTCTTTTTTACCAGGAATGACATACTCGATATTTTCGAGCTGTCCTTCTTTTAAGTGAGATGTAACAGAAGCTTTCATTGTGACGGTTTGATGTTTCGCTAAATGTCTGAGCTCTTCCCCTATTCTAGGGGAAACGACAAACCCGAATGACTTCGCTTCTTCCTCCGTATGCCACCAATACGAGGTATATTGCCTCGTGTCAGGCATATCCATACGGGATCGAATGGGGATGAATTCTGCCAGGTTATCGAATATGAGCCCGGCACAGTGGTATTTCTCGACTGCCAGTGCATGAACGATAAGCTGATTGCCCCTCACCAGTGCGATTTTCCCCTCAAGATCAAGGCCCTGATAGCTGCTTTCATTCTCTGCATCTTCAATCACCACGAGTTCAGACTGGATCCCTCCAGGTGGTGTGGAGACACTTCGTTGGATCACAGAGATCTCTTCTTCTTCAAACCGTGCAATCCGTTTGCGCTCAGGTGTTTCAATCCAAAGTTCAGCATGTTCACATTCCCATTCGTGAAAAGAATGATGGGACAAGAACCGCTCGCCGAACTTGGCAGGATAGGACACTACTTCCGCTTCCACCCCATCCTTCTTGAGCAGCTGCACTACTTCCTTTGCCGCTTGTCTGTATCCAGGTGATGCCTGGATCCGATGATATTGTCCAATTCTTTCGGCATATCGATAAGCCTGCCTCCCCGACAGCTCTTTTTCAATGATCGCTTTCCATTCATGAAACATTCTTTCGCCCCCCCATTTCTCTTTTATTCTATTATTAAAAGGAGAATCTTTTAAATTTGGAGAATGAGATCATTCCAGAAACTTATATTGTCTCCTAATGGGAAAACGGACCTGTCCCCTTGTCTATTTAGTCTTATTATTCTAGCTAACTGGCGGATATGGCGCCGAGACTAACCAGCCACTCAACTAATTCGGAAGTGTTGCTGCGACGTGCGGTATCGAGTGGAGTGAGATCGTCATAACCGACCCAATTAAGATCCGCGCCCTGCTTCAGGAGGTACTGAGCAACCTTCAACTGTCCGCCATGACACGCCAGCCAGAATGCCTCGGTGATCTCATTGGAGGCAGGTAATTTTCTGCCCTCAAAACGTTCGTTGATGCGATCCATTAGCCCAAGTGCAGCTTCATTCCAGAGCTTGGTTTGTGCCCCGCGCTCGACTAGACGGCGTGCTGCATGCCACTGTCCAAATGCCACCGCATCGTCTAACGGAGTGCCGCCTCCGATGACTGCTCCTGTAGCCTCAATGTCTGCACCTGCATCGAGGAGAGCGTCAAGCACTTCAATGTCATTACTGCTCGCTGCCCAATGAAGTGGCGTTTCGGTGTGCGGACCGGTGAATCGAGCGTTCACCTCTGCACCAGCACCGATTAATACGTTCACTGTAGGCGCACCATTGGGGAAGTGACCAGGCCAATCAGTCACAACATGAAGCAACGTACGAGACATTCCCACGCTATTGCATTTGTCATCATTATCTCTTCCAATAATTCTCGCCGTAACCAAACCTGGATTTTCAGCAAGCTGTCGCTTTAACGATTGGACGTCACCTGTATGAATCGACTTTACAACTTCACAGGTCAACGCGTCATCTTCGAAAATAAAGTCCACATTTATCTCCCCTCTCAATCAATAACATTAAACAGGAATCCTATTATTTTATAGCATAACGTAAATTTTCAAGATGCCTTATCTAAATTCCTTCCTTATATAGAATATAGCCCAAACAAAAAGACACGGTTGTTTCCAGTGGTTTACAACCGTTTTACTACTCATATATACCAGAGTTCATAATGACTACCTTCACGCTTGAATGGAACTGTACCTTTTTATATGCTTGTTCCCAATTTACTTGCTTCCACTGTTCAGGATGATTTGCTTTTAGATGATGTCCTATCCGGTACAAATCACAGTTGTGTTCTTGCAATTTCCGAATGGTTTTTTTAGCTTTTTCCGTAAGCTCCTTTGATGCGATCTTACTAAACTTCTTTCTATCTTCTTCCTGAAACTTCTCTTCGTGATCAAACTCTTGAATATGAGCAAATAACTCTGTTTTTAAATCCACAACAATTGTTCCATCCTTAGACACTTTCACATCCATATCTCTTTTTGAATCCCGAATGACTAATGTCATATAGTTTTTAACCATGGGCTTTAAATCTTGTAGGACCTTAAGTGTAATAACTGCTTCTTCAGGTTTTTGACCTGTAAATATAAGACTGAGAAACGATTCCTCTGGAGTCAATATCCCAACAAGCTTATTGTCATGAATGATTCCTGACCCTATCACATTGGGCTCATTATTAATTAATTCCAGCAAGGGAAAAATCGTCCCCATTCCTTTAGATTTGATTTCAGATTCAACGGAACCAATATTTTCTTTTGAGATGATGAATTTCTTTTCCTGACTCTTGATGATTTCTGATAGATAGGGGCCTACTAATGGATCTTTTTGAGATACAGCTTCTATCATTTTTTTTGCGCTACCTTTAACAATTGCGAATTTTGCTGATAAATCACTTAATGGGTCCCGATAAAATAGATCCAGGAAAGAAGATATATTTTGTTCAGCCATTTCGTCACTCATTAAGACAATTTCATTTTTAGAAGCATTTAAGGTTTTAGGTATCTTTCGGTCGATATTTACTCTAGCATTTCTAACTGTGTCTCCAACCTCTGAAACCAATTTTTTTTCAACTTGTTCCCCTCCACTTCCGGCAGGTTGATCTGTTTCAGTGTTTCCTGTGAGAGACGTAATTGAAACTTCAACTTTTCCTTCTTCATATAAATCTAGTCCGACACTCATGATTAAATTCGTATCTTTTAAAAGCTCTTGATCCCAACAACCTGTTAAAAATAATGAAAGAGTAATAATCCAGAGGAGCTGCCTTTTCATTCGTATCCCCCTCTTTTCCTTTGTTTTATCAACGATAGTAGTAGTAGAAATATCGGAATACAAACTAAGGTCATGAGAGCAAAGCTTTCTAAATATTGCTCCCACTTTCTATAAAAGTCTGGATCATTTTCCCAAATGGCAATGCAATATGTAATAATAGCAGCAAACAAAACAAAACGACTATGTTTTTTTGTTTGGAACGTTTGGGCTAAGCTTTTGGAGCTTAAATACAGATATCCTGCGAATGTCGTAATGGTAGAAACAAGCCAAAATGACAAGAAAATCAAATCCACTCGCTCAATAACCTCAAATGAAATGGTTTTAAGAACATAGAGTGATGGTTCAGGAATAAATGTTATTTCTTCTGGTAAAAAAAAGATCATGGTCGATAAGGTAATAATCAAATAAAACGAGATAACATACCAGCTTGCCAAAGAAACAGTTTTTAATATCGCTCTTTCAGTACCTTTGACATATGGGTTTGCAACAATCAGAACACCAAACCCTAAAATTGGCAGCAATGTCGTTTTTGCTCCTAGGAGAATCGAAGAAAAATCTTCCTGTCCAACAGGTTGAAGATTGACTATATTCCCATCCTTTAAGTTGATGAGCATCATGACTATAAAAAGGATATGCAAAAAAGTGGCTAACAGGTAAAAACGACTGATCGCTTTTAAACTTTGCCTGGCAATATAGACTGAGACTGCGACAAATAACAAAAGTATTACCCACTTGGGTGTTTTGGGATATGCCCACTTATTCAAGATATGACTCATATTAAGTAATAAAATGGCGTTGGTTATAATATAAAAAGCTAAATAAAATAGGTTTATTCCGTTGCCTAACCATTTCCCAAGAAGGATTTGAGTGATCTGAAAGAAATGAAGTCCTGGATAACGGGCCATTAAACACCAAAGTAGAATAATGACCAATTGTACGATAACTCCAGCGATCAATATCGATATCCAAGAATCTTTTTTTGCGTATTCATAGATATTATGGGGTAATACCAGAATACCGGTACCAATCTGTAATTGAATGGTTAAAACAAATAGTTGTGTTAGAGAAATTTTTTCTTCTTCTTTAATCATTCTTTCTTCCACCTTCTTGAATCACTTTCACGATCCAGTTGCTGAGGCTGCGGATCTTTGGGGCGCCTATTCATTTTCCAAATCGGTACTCGGATCCAAGTATCTTTAAAATCAGTCCACCTACCTACGGATATTGGCGCTAAATAGGGGGTACCAAATGATTGCAATGTACACATGTGCATGAGCATGACAGTCAAGCCGAGGATAATACCTAAAAACCCAAAGCTAGCCGCTACTATCATTAATGGAAAACGAAGCAACCTTAGAGTCGTAACCATCTCATTCGAAGGTACAACAAATGAAGCAATCGCAGTTATAGCCACAATAATAACCATAATATTAGATACCAAATGGGCTTCAACAGCCGCTTGCCCTATGACTAAACCACCTACAATCCCAATTACTGGACCAATCGATGAGGGCAAGCGAACACCTGCTTCCCGAATAAGCTCAATGGTTAATTCCATAATTGTTGCTTCAATGAGAGGCGGATAAGGAATTAATTCGATTGATTCTTTAATTGGTTTTAACATTTTCGTTGGCAATACCTCAAAATGAAAGGCAACAATAGATATATAAATAGCAGGTAAAGTTATTGCCATTACAAAACTAATAAAACGCAGCAGACGATAAAATGAGCCTACATACCATCTGCTATTATAATCATCTGGAGATTGAAAGAACCCGAAGAATGTGATAGGCAGGATTAAGGCATTGGGACTGCCTTCTGATAGGATGGCTACTCTCCCTTCCATTAAATTATACGCAACGCGATCTGGCCTTTGTGTTGTTAACATCTGAGGAAATGGGGAAAAAGGAGAATCTTCTATAAATTCCTCTATAAAGCCTGGTGACGTGACAATATCCATATGAATCGACTGTAAACGAGTCTCTACCTCACTTACCAGTTTCGAATTGACAATGTTTTTCATAAAAACAATTGAAACTTTTGTTTTTACTTCATCCCCAATCATGAAATTCTTAATGACAAGGTTCTTATTGGCTATTCGTGAACGTATCAAATTGATATTCACATTTACATTTTCTATAAAACCATAATGAGCTCCTCGGATTACCTTTTCATTATTCGGCTCTTCAATTGAACGGAGGTATTGAGATTTTGTATCAAAAGTATAAATGAAACGTTCGTTTTCAAGAATGAGTGCCGTTCTGCCATGTAACAAATCGCTTGCTACCTCATGTAGATCTGTTCTTTCGTTCATTTCCCGTGAAGGAAAAATATCAACAGATGCATGATCAGAATGATGTTGAATCGGCGATAAGATTTGTTCCTGAATGACATTCGTATCAGTTATCGTTTCAATATATAAGAGTTTTGCCTGTTTTGAGGGGAGTTGAATGTCTTGCTCTTTCAAATCATCTGATTCATTTAAGAGCTGTTTCACTATCCTGATATTATTATCTAATGATGGTGAGATGGGGATGGAGGAAGAATCTTTTCCAGTGGCCTGCTTCTGTTGTATTTTTTTATTTTTATTAGAAAATAAAACCATCTAATATCCTCCTCTCCACATCACTACAAAAATATGGTGTGTAAAAGGATTCATATATATACATTTATGAGAGGAGTTCCCTTGAATAAATGAGCTAGTGTGTAGAGACGGGACACGGTTGCATCAATTATACATTTATGCTTCGAAGTAGAGAGTCCCTTCTCCCGCTTGTAAACAGTGTTTACAAATTAAAACATCGTTGATTTTCTATGAATATGTGATAAACTTATTTTAGGTTATTTTTCAGAAAATTCAGGAAGGTGTGTCCCATTGATTACAAAAACAAGCAATCCCTATTCTTTTGACTCTTTTCTCGAGTCCCGCAATAGCCTCAATGCTTTAGAAAATCCTTTTTTACTCCAAGTCTATCAGCGTTATAGTGATAAGGAATGGAATGAATGGTACCAAGAATTGAAAGCGTTCTCAAATATTGTTTCCGGAAAGTGGAGAGCGTTAACGGAGGAAAATGCACGAGTTGAAAATCATCCTAGGCTGAGACATTTTGATGCGCACAATCATCGGATTGATCGCATTGTCCGCCCACAGGAAATGCATGAGCTGGAAAAGGAAGTCTTTTCAGCCGGGCTCTTTTCTCAAAAGGTGAGTAAGCGGGAACGTGCCATGAAAAGATTTTTGATCCACCATAATGGTGAAGCCGGGGTGGCTTGCCCCCTTGCATGTACCGATGGATTAATCGCCTTGTTAGAACGGTTTCGGGATGACCTTTCTCCAGAAGTAGTAAAAATTCTGGAGCATAGCAAAGAAGGAAGAAATGGTGACTTTGCCATAGGGGCCCAATTCATGTCCGAGATCCAGGGCGGCTCGAATATACCTGCCAATGTACTGGAGGCCGTTCCGGATGGTGAACACTACAATCTTTATGGAAATAAATTTTTCTGTTCAGCCGTACACGCTGATTATTCCGTTGTGTCGGCTAAAGTGAAAAACACTGACCATGTGGGTGTTTTCATTGTCCCAACCTGGCTCGAGGGTGACAAAGAAAAGGAAAGACGGAATGGACATGTACTCAATCGATTAAAGTGGAAGCTTGGCACATGTGAGCTTCCATCTGCTGAGATTGACTATCAGGGAGCCGTAGCGTATCCGATTGGACCCATTGAAAAAGGGGTTTCCATCGCGGTTGGGATTGTTCTTACCCTATCACGAATTGATATCGGTTTTGCGAGCGCAGCTTTCATGATGAGAGCGGCACGCGAGGCATCACTTTACGCTCGATTCCGGGATGTTTTCGGACGAAAAATCGATGAATTCCCTATGGCCAAGGGTCAGCTCTTGTCATTACAAGAAGCGGCAAAGCGATCCACTGCAACTGCGTTTAAAATTTTTGAGGAGCATCTTCTTCTAGAAGAATCACCTATCCCTTCAGATAAGAAAAAGCTTGATATTCGTATTTTGATCCTTATTCAAAAGGTTTATTCTGCTAAAGAAACGGTAGAGACATTGAAGACAGCGATCTCCATCTTTGGCGGTCATGGTGCGATTGAGGACTTTTCTTCCATCCCGAGACTATTCAGGGATGCGATGGTGAATGAGCTTTGGGAAGGGCCAAGAAATGTCCTGCTTTCACAAGTCTATAGAGATCTAAAGAAAAATGAAAATTGGTATCCACCTGAGGAATTGATCGCAAATCTATTAAATGGGCATGATCAGGAAACCATTCAACAATACAGTTTTAAACTTAGGAATCTATTATCGATTAATTTATACGATGCACCTAATGAAGAAACCATTTCTGCAGCACGTCAATGGGAACAACTTTGGTCCGACGTATTCCATTTATACCAGAGGATTGCCCTAAATGAATTCCCTGAAGCGGGTCTGATTCCTGAAGAAATCCTGGAAGCTGTTGAGTAATCTATTTTAAAGGAGTGTCAAGAATGAAAATGAATGTGGGAGAATGGTTACAGAATCGTTCCTATTTAATGGGCAGCAAGGAAGCCTTTGTCGGTAAGAAAGGGAGATATACCTTTCAACAAATGAATGACAGAGCTAATCAGTTTGCCCAATACCTGAAAGTCCAAGGTATGAACCAAGGTGACCGGGTAGCGTTGATTTGCAAGAATCATGAGGATTTTGTTGCTGCTTTCTTTGGCGCGGCAAAAATAGGTGTCATCACAGTCCCAATCAATTGGAGACTTCAGGCAAAGGAAACAGCCTTTATCTTAAATGATTGTGGTGCTAGAGTCATTGTATATGATGATACTTTCAGTAAAGTAATAGAAGAGATTAAGAGTGATTCGTTGGCAGAACTATTTATCTGCAGTGGGGAAAGCCCTCACGACCCATCATTTGATGAAGTATTGAACACATCTTCATCAATCGAACCTGCCTATTCCTCCCACAGCGAAGACGCGATCCTTATTATGTATACGTCTGGGACAACGGGGAAACCAAAGGGTGCTGTTCTTACCCATTCAAACCTTTTCGCCTCGTCCATCGGGCTGACCCACACGGTTGATTGGTGGGAACAGGATCGCTTCTTATCCGTCGCGCCCTTTTTTCACATAGGCGGAATCTCTCCAATTATAGCGAATCTACATACAGGATGTACGACCGTTCTAATGGAATACTTTGATCCGATTAAAGTATGGCAAACGATTGAGGAAGAAAGAATTACGACCATGATGAGTGTTCCTGCCATGCTGGGTGCCATGCTAAAAACGTTAAAACACGCTAACACAGACTACTCCACCCTGCGTAATATCACATGCGGCGCATCGCCGGTACCTCTGAACATGATCAATGCGTGCAAAAGCCTTAGAATCTCCGTGCAACAGGTTTATGGAATTACTGAATATACAGGAGCCGTAACCTTCTGGAAAGAATCACTGAATCCAGCAAAGAACGATTCAATGGGCAAACCTGTCATGCACGGCGGAATTAAAATTGTCGATCTTCATTCAGATGAAGAACTTCCTGCAGGTGAGGATGGAGAAATCCTTTGTAGTGGTCCTCAAGTATTTAAAGGCTATTGGCAAAATGACGAAGAAACCGCAAAGGTCCTTCAACATGGCTGGTACCGTTCAGGTGATATAGGCAGATTAGACGAAGAAGGCTTTCTGTATGTCGTCGATCGATTAAAAGATATGATTATTAGCGGCGGGGAAAATATATACTCTGCTGAAGTCGAAGAAGCCCTTTCGAATCATGATGAAATCATCGAATCGGCTGTGGTCGGAATGCCAGATGCAAGATGGGGTGAGATTCCTTGTGCCTTTGTCGTGAAAGTTGCAGAAAGTGACCTTACAGAAAAAGGAATCATGGAACACTGCAAAGCCCAGCTGGCTACCTATAAAGTACCAAGGAAAGTCGTGTTTGTGGACCAGCTCCCCCGAAACGCTGTCGGAAAAATCTTAAAAACCGTATTAAAGAAAGGTGACCAAGTCGCTACTTAATCCCCAAAATAACGCCTGCTCCCCCAAAGGATAGCAGGCGTTATTTTCTGAATTTTGAGCATATGATTTCGGTGAGACGAAAGATGTGCTTCCGTATCTCTTCCTCACTTCTTCCCGGATAATTTCGAAATGTAATCAACACCCCATTTAATGATGAGAAAAAGGCATGTGTATGTAAACGAACGTCCTCTTTAATCCCCATCCCTTCAAATGAAGCATCAAATGCAGCTAACAATCTGCGCATACTCTTGTCGAACGGTTCCATCGCTTCTTCCCTCATGACATGATCCAGCATGAAATGTGTCATCATTTGAAAGAACTCATCATTCTCCAATAAAAAGGTGACATATAACTCACCCACCTTTTGGGTGGATCTTTGCTCCTCTTCCTGTATCAATCGTTCAAATGCAGACGCAATCTTCTCGCTTTGTAAAAAAAAAGCCTCAATAAACAGTTCATCCCGATCATTAAAATGACGATAAATCAATGCCGGAGAAATTCCTGCCTTTTTCGCGATATCCCGAATTCCCACCTTTGAAATAGGTTGACTGCTAAATAATTCAGTCGCAGCACTGAGGATCAACTGCCGTCTAGCTTCCCTCTCCTTTTCCTTCAGTCCACTTAATGTCGTCCCTTTACTCATTGTAGTCCCCCATTATCTTTCATTCTTCCATTATACAGTAAAGTCCATAATCTTCGTATGGTGGGAATAATCCATTAATCATCATCATACTAACTTTTTTATCTGCCCGACTAAAATGGCTCCATCTTCCCTGATAACTTGACAGCCAAATGAAGGATGGTCGCCCTTTTCAGAGTTTCATTGAACCTTTCACCACTACCCTAATGTTTGAAACATAAAGTAAAACCCGGCCAAAACCGAGTTTCCTTCCATCAGTTAATATTATATATGGACTGTTTCACAGACTGAATGATCTCATCAAAGGCCTCTAGAGCTGATTTAGAATTCCGTTCACGAATCCCCTGGAGCAGCTTTTCATGGTAGGGGTAGCTCTGATCAAAGATGTCATCGATGCCAAAAGGCTCATTCCAGAACTCGTGAAATGTATCCCAAACGGAGTCGATGATGCTTTCAAGCATCATGTTTTTTGAAGCTGCGTAAATGGCCTGATGGAAACGTGCATCGGCTTGGTTTGCAAGCTGTCGTTGTCCTGTTTGGAGAAATTGGACATATTGCTGAAGGTGATAAGTCATTTCCTCCACATCTTCATCATTCGCTGCCTTCACTGCCAGTTCGACGGCCTTTTTCTCGAGTGCCTCCCTTACCTCCAGTGTTTCAAGGAGAAAGTTCTTTTTATCTTCTACTTCGAAAGCCATTTGGATTTGAAATGGTTTACTCTCCCTGATGAACGTCCCTTTTCCATTCAATATCTCGATGACCCCTTGGGATTCAAGGAGTTGCAGTGCTTCCCTCAAGGAAGACCGGCCGATTTGCAAAAGATCTACAAGCTCAGCCACAGAAGGCAGGCGGTCCCCGTATTTTAATCCTTCATCCTCAATATATTTCTTAATTTCATCTGCTCCGATTTCTGATAAGCGTTTTTTCTTTATGGCTTTCATTCCTTCACCCCAACGAATAACCTATTTTCCTCATTATACTATTGATAGGTTTGGTAAGAAAATGTACTCGTTTTAAATTCTGAATAATCTAACCTTTCATACAGGTTGACAGTATGATAATATAATAGCAAATAGAGTCAACAGAGGAAAGGCAGATGGCATAATGGATAATTACGATACTCAAATTTGCACGCAATATGGCGATCACCCTGCTGAACATAAAGGAGCAGTATCTCCTCCGATTTATCAGACCAGTCTTTTTGCGTTCGAAAATTTTGAAGCGTTTTCACAAGCACAAACGAAAGAAAGGGAGAACTATGTTTATACACGCGGGGTGAATCCGACAACCGAGCTTTTAGAAATGAAACTAGCTAAACTAGAGCGCGGAGAAAAGTGTAAGTGCTTTGGATCAGGAATGGGTGCAATTAGTTCCGTCTTCTTTTCTCTCCTGGAAAGTGGGGATCATGTTCTTTTCGTCAATGACATTTATGGACCGACCAAACAGCTTCTCGCATTTTTCAATAAATTCAACATCACACATACCTCTACGTTTGACGATGTCGAATCACACATTCAACCAAATACAAGGGTCATTTACGTGGAAAGCCCTGGGACAATGAATATGAATGTCATTCACTTGGAAAGTATCTCTGCGCTTGCGAAAAAGTACGGCATCTATACAGTTATCGATAATACATGGTCGACCCCCCTTTTCCAAAAACCGTTGACCCATGGATTCGATCTTTCCATCCATTCTTTGACGAAGTACATCGGGGGACATAGTGATGTAACCGGCGGAGCTGTCATCGGGAGTCACACCCTTGTTGATCGGATCTTTGAATTCGGCTTTCAGTTAAATGGATCGACCCTTTCTCCTCACGATGCGTCTCTCATCATTCGAGGATTAAGAACATTGCCTCTTCGGATGCAGCAGCATCAGCAAAATGCTTTGATGGTAATAGATTATTTAAAAACGAAAGACGAAATTGCTAAGATTTATCATCCAAGTTTAATAAAAGAAGAAGAGTACCCTTTTTTGAAACATCAAATGAAAGGGTATTCAGGGGTTCTTAGCATTGAACTCAAGGAAGGAGGATTCGAAAACGTTGCTGCATTCATTAATTCGTTGACGCTATTCAAAATTGGAGTAAGTTGGGGCGGCTATGAGAGCTTAGTCAACTCACCAATAAAACCACACAACGCAGATGAGCTTAAAAAAGCAGGGATCAGCACGGGCTTGGTTCGTTTTTCTATCGGTCTTGAAAGCCCTAATTCCCTGATCAGTGATTTAGAAAACGCATTCCAATCAATATCTCTTACCAAATCTTAATTCGAGGAGATGATTCATAATGAGTAAAGAGGGTATAAGACGTCCATCCGTTGGCATGGCCCTGATTCCGATCATGATAGCCCTTGTCATTTTCATTGGAGGAATAGGAATTCTGAAATATCAAGCTGAGCTGATGTTGATATTTGCAGGCGTCGTGTTTTCCATATACGCCATTTGGTGTGGGCATCAGTGGGAAAAGATCCTTACCGTCATGGGGGAAAAAATCAAAACCGCACTGCCCGCTATCCTAATTCTATTTAGCATCGGACTGATCATCGGTACTTGGATGTTATCGGGTACAATACCATTTTTCGTCTATTATGGTCTTGAAATCATTCATCCTGGTTATCTCTATGTACTAGCTTTCATCGTTACCGCCATAGTATCTACATGTGTTGGGACATCCTGGGGATCTGCCGGCACGATCGGGGTCGCCTTGATGAGTATCGCCCAAACGATGGACGTCTCCCTTGCTATAACTGCTGGTGCCGTCGTTTCCGGCGCTTACTTCGGGGACAAACTTTCTCCACTATCCGATACGACAAATATGAGCTCGTTAGCCGCTGGTTCCAACTTGTACGAACATATCCAGCATATGATGTATACATCAATCCCTTCATCCATCATCGCCATCATAGTCTTTTATTTTGCTGGTTTAAGCATTGAATCGACACCGGGTCAACTTAGTAACATCGAAGAAATGCTTTCAGGGATCGATCAACTGTTCAACTTGAATGTCCTTGTCCTCTTGCCGGCTGTCATCGTCATTGCCGGCTCCCTGTTGAAGAAAAGTCCGTTAATTGTCTTGTTCAGCTCTGCTCTGACGGCAATGATCGTCGCATTCTTTTTCCAACAAGCTACAGTTGCTCAGCTGTTCACAGCAGCTGTTGAAGGATTCAATGTTGAAATGGTGACTGCTTCAAACCCGGGCCTCGATCCTACTGTCATTTCAGAATCGATGCAGGGGCTTCTGAATCGCGGCGGCCTGTATTCAATGTATAATGCCACTTTCTTTGTGTTTTGTGCCTTTTTCTTTGCAGCAGCCATCGAGGTTTCACAGGCTCTGAATGTCGTCCTTGAAAAAATCATCTCTTATCTTAAGTCAATAGGCAGTGTCATTTTTGCGTCACTTGTCACTGGCTTTGCCGTCATCAACTGTACCTCCAATGCCTTGGTGACATACTTCCTAATCAAAGATATCTTCGGAGATGTTTATAAAAAGAAAAAACTGCATCCGGTTAATCTATCCAGAAGCATGGAAGATTCTGTAACGATCACAGAAGCATTGATGCCATGGACAGTTTCAGGTGTTTTCATGGCCACCACCCTTGGAGTAAGCAACTTCGAATTCTTACCTTGGGCCATTTTCAACCTTGGCGGATTTGTCTTCTCCCTCTTATACGGCTTCATGGCACCATACACGAACAATTTCGGTATTCGAAATTTGACTGAGAATGAAGTTGAAGAAGACATGGAATCCTCCAAAAAGATTATCTAACAAGGACTAGCTGCATGGCTCAATGAATAAAGGACATTCCCTGTTTTATAGAAATTCGATAGAAATAAAGAGGCTGTCCCCAAAGATAATCCTTTGGGGACAGCCTTTTTCGATTATATCAACATTCGATTAATTGTGGGTCGCAAACAAACATTTTCACCGTCGCCTCGTTCCCCTTCACCCTCGGAGTACTGATGCGAATAACACTGTTACCCTCTATTCTTTTTTCTATTTTTCAAAAACGCAATAAGAAGAAGAAGGATGGGAATGATCACAAAGAGGGGCATATGTAAGACAAACATCACTACCTTTAGCCCTTCATGGATATGCTCTTGAAAATTGCTCGCAATCGTCATCGACATAAATAAAACGACCAGGCCCAAAGGATAGGATAGTCGTGAAGGAGATTTAATCTTAAATAAGCTGGCTGAGCCTATGACCGCTGCATAAAACAACACGCTTATCTTAAAAAAAATCCCGATCACTAAGGCAAGCATAAAAAACACATCCAGTCGTTCTAGAAAATCTGCTACTTGGATGGTCTGAACCGTACTAAGAAGCGGAAATTGTGACCGTGCAGTCAGACCCACACCAAGCACACTAATATTAATGAGCATCGTAAGTATGAGGTTGATTCCACTTAACCCCGTTGCACATATCATCGTAAGCTTTACCTTCTTGGGATTATTCATGTACGGCAAAATCATCGTAAATACAATGGCTTCTGTAAACGGGAAATATAAGGTTTGAGTAAAAACCACTTTCAGGACAGGTGCAATCCCTTCTTCAAGAACTGGCTGTAAGTTGGTTAAGTCGATTAGACCAGAACTCACAATCAATATAAATCCAACGACCGAAAGGAGAAACATAAGCATAAAAAGCAGTTCTCCTGATCGCCCGATGACCTCTATTCCTTTATGGACCGTATAAATAATGACAAGCATTAACAGTGCATTGGCAATGAATAAAGGCGTTTCCGGATAGGCAAAGGTTAACAGCATTTCGCCAAAGTCACGGAGAACCCTCGAGGCATCATACATAAAGAAAAAAAGATAGAGGAAGGCAACCACGGTTCCCAACACTTTACCGAGAATCTTTTGCATGTACTCGGTAGGCAAAAGATCGGGATAATACCAATAGAGTTTATGATAGACTAATAAAAGAACGAAACTGACGACCATTCCAAGCAGAATAGCTAACCAGGCGTCCTGTTTTGCATCTATGGCAAGAGGGACGAGTAAAGCACTCCCCAGTTCAAACAGAACCATTAAGACAAAGAGCTGACTGGCACTAATTTTGGCTTTCTCCACTCTACTGGTACCCCCTTTCCCTCACTATTGATCATCATTTAAACTTGAAAGAAACGATTTGTTTCGTAATCCAGCACGACGGATATAGGCTTCCACTTTAATATCCACCTTTAATTCAGGAAAGTACACATCGTTCCACATCGGTTTAAGCTTCTTCCACTCACCCGGACTGGAACGTCGGATGGCATCGCCAAATCCAAAGATATCTGCTTTATTTGTTTGAGCCTGTTCAATCGCATTTTTTATTTCTTTTTTAACCTCTTTCTCCAGCTCTTTTTCTATCTTTGAAATAACCTTGACATCTGTGATATCCACAGGTACATTCATTTCCCCTATGCTTCCTTCCGCACGTGTATGAATAGAGATATGGGGCTCTCCATTCTTCACTTTCGCAGATACGGTTGTTTTTTGACGGACAGTTTGATAGGCGATGGCTTCCTTTTTTCCTTCCCAATCAATGTTGATGTCTGTTCCTTGGATTTCATCTCTGATCCATACGGTTCCTCTTGCCGTTTTTCCATCATACCAATCCACTAATTTTCCTTCTTTTATGATGCCGATTCCACTGGCTTCAAGGGTAGATTCAGGCTCACTCTCTTGAATGTTCTCTAACTGGCTCGCATGCTTGGGATTTCCTACAAGACGATATCCTGAAACCACGGTTGCTTCATCAGGGGATTGCAGTCCTTTCATCACGTCTTGAATCGACGTCTTTATCGTCTCTCCCCATACCTTTTGGGAGAATTCTAATGTTTTCAGCACCTTATTCGCAGGGATTTTATCAACGGGTGTTAATGTTTTCACGAGTTCTTCTGCAGATGATTGATTGGCAATTACCATGGTTGTAGTGATTCTAAATTCATGATCTCGATCGATTGCATCGATTAATGTAGCTACACCTTCTTCTCTTGCAAGGTTCTCCCCAACCACCACCAGGTTGGCATGAGCATAATATAATCTTCTGGAAATTTTGCTTGAAGCACTCCTGCTTGCTTCTACTAAATTATTCCCAGTAGCTGAATAGATGGTAACAGGTGGGCTTTGAGTCCCACCAGCTCCCCCTCGAATGCCTCCAGCCACGTTCCCTGGATTAATAATTTGAAGGGTTATGGCATATTTTCCGTCTTCCGTCTTATCTACTCCAATAGCTGCCACGATAGCAAGATCGGTTAGCTCTTTTTTGCTCCAACACCCGGATAGCAAGACGATCATTGTCACCAATATTATAAGGAAAACCAACTTATGCTTCATTGTTGTCACCTTCTTTAAAATCCCGATTAACCATTGCACGGGATGCAGGTGGCTGAGGACGCGAATTCTTTCCTTCCCGAACTGTATTGGCACTAATTAAGCGGGGTCTCTGTCTTAGTGACCACCATGGTAATCTTACAAACGTATCTCCATTATTCACAGGTATAAAGGGAGCAAACGGGGCCATGTAGGGCACACCGAATGAACGTAAGCTGCATAGATGGACGACCATCATCAAGAGGATCAAAATAATTCCGTAGAATCCAAATGTTGCAGCACCCACCATAAACAAAAACCGGATTAATCGAGCTGAAATGGCCATATCAAAAGAAGGTGTCGCAAAACTGGCAATCGCTGTGATTGATACAATAATGACCATGGCTGGTGACACAATACTCGCCTGAACGGCAGCTTGTCCAATAACAAGTGCCCCGACAATGGATACAGCGGAACCAATCGCTTTAGGCAGGCGAATTCCTGCTTCCCGTAGGATTTCAAACGTTACTTCCATCAGAAGAGCTTCCACGAATGCAGGAAAAGGAACAGCTTCCCTCTGAGCTGCAATGGCGACAATGAGCGTTGTTGGCACCATTTCCTGGTGGAAGGTGGTGACAGCGACAAAGGCAGCAGGTGCAATAAGCGAAATCATAAACATCAAAATGCGTAAAAGCCTAATCGATGTTGCAATATCGAAACGGGCGTAATAATCCTCAGCCGATTGGAAAAATTGTATAAACACAGCGGGTGCAATCAGTACAAAAGGGGTTCCATCGACAAAAATGGCAATTCGTCCTTCAATCAGATTCCCTGCCACTACATCAGGTCTTTCAGTGTTGAAAATAGTTGGAAAGGGAGACAGTGTTTGATCTTCAATTAGTTGCTCGATATAGCCTGATTCTAAAATACTATCAATGTCGATCTTGTTTATTCGCTGACGAACTTCTTCAATAACCTTTTCATTGGCAATGCCATGTATGTACATAAGCGTCACATCGGTCTTGGTTACACGGCCAACCTTCACGGACTCCATCCATAAATCAGGGGTCTTAATGATTTGCCTTACCATGGCTGTATTGGTCTCAATCGACTCTGTAAACGCCCCTTTTGGACCACGGACCACCATTTGAGTGTTAGATTCCGAAATGGAGCGTTTTTCTCCCCCTTTCGTGCTTGCACTCAAAGCCTTAGAAATACCATCCACCAGGACCAGGGTGTCACCTGCCATTAAAGATGAGAACAGGTCTTCCCATGTATTAAGGGATAACACGTTACCAACCGTCATCATGTCCTCAGAAATCAGTTCTAATGCATCGTGCTCATTCAATTTTTCTTTATCATCATCTTTCATCATGGTTTGCAATAAGAACTCTTGAATCGTTCGATTGTCTACTATTCCTGCGATATAGACAATTGCTGTTTTAATTTCGGAATCTCTCCCCATTTTCAGATGACGAACGACGAGGTCTGAACTGTTTCCTGTTTTCTGTCTAATGATGTCAAGGTTGACTGACAATGAATCTTGTATATGTTCTACCGAGTGATCAGCAGCTTGATTTTCAGCATTCGACTGGTGGTTCTTTTTTGGTTTTCGACCTTTAAAGAACGAAGGCATAGATTCAGGCACCCTTCTTTTATTTTTTATTACTTTAACCATATCAGGGGTTTTTATGTAATTATTAACAAAGATATGACTGAATGATTCTAGTCCAAAGAGAAGAACCTAGTAGGAGGAGTTGATCGGCATGAAAATCATGGGCATTGCCCTTTTAATGATGGTATGTTTAATGGCTTTTTCTCTAAGTCTCGATATTCTCCAAGGGTTTGATGTTTCAGACGCATTGTACAATGCCGTACGTCCTTTTCGAGTAATGGAAATAACAGAAGTATTCGTCCTCTTTTTTCTTCTTTCGATTTTTTTGGTTGAAACTGCCTATGTTTTTATAAAGAAGAGAAACGAAGACAAGTAAGTATACTTAAGCAAAAAAGAGATGAGCCTCTAATAGCCCATCTCTTCTTTCTTTTTTATATATTCTCTTGCTTCAATCCTTCAATGATATTCTGCTTCTTAACCTTTCCGATTGAATAAAGCATAGCCGAACTGACGATGATGAATATCGCTGCGATGACGGATATGATATCGAACCACGGAAGCACGAACCCGTAATCGAAGGTCTCACCGACAGATCGGTGGATCAGATACATGACACCGATACTGATCGGCAGCCCGTACAGCAAGGCCTTGACTCCGTAAAAGATGCTTTCATAGTTGATCATTTTATTAAATCCTTTTGGGGTCATCCCAACAGATTTCAGCATGGCGAACTCTCGTTTTCTCAAGGAGATGCTCGTTGAAATCGTATTGAAAATGTTCGCGATGGATATCAATGAAATCAGTGCGATGAACCCATACGTGAAGACTGACATGAACAGGATGAGCTGTTCTTCCTGCTGCCTATCTTGATAGACATTGTAAATATACAGATTCGATGGCACCACTTCTTCAAGGGCTTTCTGGGTTTCCATCGGATCAGTACTATTCATATATAATTGACTGCGGACTTCCTTTTTCATCTCTTCATCCATCAAGGCATCCATCGTTTTCATCGGCACGATTACATCCAATCCCCCCATCATTGCGGTACGGACCCCCATAGGTACTTTGTCTGTCATGGCCCCGATTGTAAACGATCCCAAAGGTTTCGATTTCTCTGTAGCATAGTCTGTGAAGATCAAATCGAGGACGTCTCCCGGTTCAGTTACGATCGATTGGGCATCGATGAACTTGGACGTCGTTGGATCATAATAGGAAATCTGATCAATTACGATGGCTGTTGGCTTCTCGGGATCGTCGAACATCTCGAGATCTGCCCCTGCTTTTTTAGCAAAATCTGTAAAGCTCTGTTCATCCAATGCATGTAAATTAACATAGTATTGATAACGTCCATTATCAAGGGAGATGTTATCCCTTTTGATCATGTCTTTCAATTCTTGAGGAAATTTGTCTTTGTCAATAAGCACAGTCGGGTTCAGGCTTTTATGGATACTGTATGCTGTGACATTTTCCAGGTGAACCAAGTCTTCCAACTGATCTGTATCCCCAGTATTGGCGGATACGGAAATATCGAAATTCGTGCCCTCCTGGGACATGACTGCCGATTTCTTCAGATTATCTGTAAAGAAAGACACCGATAAGAAGAGAATGATACTAATCACCAGTGAAAAAATCGTCGCATGGTAACGTCGTTTATTCCGTTTCAGATTCTTCAATCCGATTTCCGCTTCCACCCCGAACAGCTTCCGGACAAACTTTGACGTTTTGACCGTCTTTCCAGTCAATTTGATATCCTGCGACTGCCGGATTGCATCGATCGCTGAAATCTTCGATGCTTTCCTTGCAGGCATATACGTAGAGATAAATATCGTCACACCTGAAATCAGGCATGAAACCAGTACCGTTGACGGTGTGACGACCACCTGAAGCCTCTCCGAAATGCCCAACGCCCCGTCAATGTAGGTATTGATGAACCAAAAGGTAGCTCCGATCCCCATGGCCCCTGCCAATAGACCAAGCGGAATGCTGATGACTCCGATGACCATCCCTTCGAAAAAGACGGAATTTCTCTTCTGCTTCTTCGTAGCCCCCACACTCGAAAGCATCCCTAAGTGTCTTGCACGTTCAGATACACTTATGGCGAATGCATTATATATGAGCGATACCGAACCTATGATGATGACTGCCATGATGATCCCGAGTAAGGAAAACAGGGTGAAGCGGAGGTTGTCATTGTCCGTGACACCGTAGTAGCGCAACAGTTCATCGTTGAAAGCAACTTTCTCGATTCCATTCTCTTTTGCCAGGTTTCCAGCATGCTCAAATACGGATGAGTCCACTTTATCCAGTACCACAATCGCATTCACCAAATCCGACTTATTCAGGGATTTCTTATCGATAAACCCGACCACCGTATAACCGGGAGACCATGCCGGTTCCCATGATGGACTTTCTATGATGCCCGTAACAGTGAAGGTCTCTATGGAGTTCACTTCAAGCCTTTCTATAATGCCCTCTTCATCCCGTTGGAGCGGGTCATTCTGTCCTAATGCCTTGCTTTCCCCCTCTAACATCCGGCTCCCGATATCCAGTTTGATCTGGTCCCCGATCTCGTACTGAACACCGGCATCATTCGCGATTTGCTCGGAAATGACCACTTCCTGTTCATCGGAAGGCAGGCGCCCTTTACTCAACTCGATCGGAAACTGCTTCAAGCCTTCTTCATTATATTCTTTAATAAATAGGTAGGGCTTATCTTCCACCTTGGCCCCATCGAGTTTTGCATACCCCAAGTCATTGGATAGGAGCAGCTTCCCCGTATCTTCGTCATTCGCTATCGCTTCGATTTGATCGGGGCTGACATTTTGATATTGGACATGCCATTCTCCATTGTCGGCTATCGATTGTCTTTTCATAATGTCCAGGAATGAAACACCGAGTGTCGCAACGGCCATGATCATCGACACCGAGATGATGACGCCCGTGATGGTCACAAGGGTTCTTCTTTTGTTTTCTTTCAGGTGCCTTAACGTCAGTTTGTTGATGATATTCACGGGCGGATCACCTCATCCTTTGCGATCCTTCCATCTGCGATTTCGATCACACGATCAGCCTGCAGCGCAATCCGTTCATCATGGGTAATGATGATCAATGTCTGGTTATAGGTTTTGTTGAACATCTTTAACAGTTCGATGATTTCGGTAGAGTTCTTGCTGTCGAGATTTCCTGTCGGCTCGTCCGCGAGAATGATGGCGGGATTACTGATCAGCGCTCTCCCGATGGATACGCGCTGCTGCTGTCCTCCGGATAATTGGTTCGGTAGATGATTCAGCCTTTCATGAAGACCCAATGTCGACACAAGATCAGTCAACTGCTTTTGATCTACATTATGCTGATCCAATAGCATTGGGAGGGTAATGTTCTCTTCCACCGTCAAGATCGGGATCAGATTGTAGAACTGATAGATCAACCCGATCTGCCTTCTTCTGAAAACGGCCAGCTGGGTTTCATCCAATTGATAAATATCGGTTTGATCGATTAGCACTTTCCCGTTTGTCGGACGGTCGACTCCTCCAAGCAGGTGAAGCAAGGTAGATTTCCCCGATCCAGAAGGACCGATGATGGCGACAAATTCTCCTTTTCTCACAGAGAATGAGATATCATCCAGTGCCTTGACCGCCGTCTCCCCCTTGCCATATATCTTAGACAGATTTTCGATTTGTAAAATATTCATTTGGTACCTCCATAATGTTGATGTAGACCCCAGTATATCTGTCCAATATGACTTTAAAGTGACTAAGAAAGTGACAATCTATTCACTTTAGAAGGGACGGGGAGCAAGAATAACTGTTTCCTATTTATAAAATTTAATCGAAAACACGGTACCATTTCCTTTATCACTTCGGACCTCAAGATCCCCTTGCTGACTGGTGATGATGCTGTAGGCCATGGCAAGACCGATTCCGACACTCTCTTCGCTTGCATTCTTGCCTTTGTAAAAACGCCTGAATATGTATGGGAGATCTTCTTTAGGAATCCCGTCTCCATTATCCCCAATGGTGATTTCAGTATAAAGCGGATTCTCCAAATATGAAATGGAGATCACCCCTCCATCTCCCGTGTGCTCCACAGCATTTTTCAGGATATTGATGAGGGCTTCGGCCGTCCACCGAAGATCACCGGTGAAAGTGACCGATTCGTCCCCGCTCACGTTCAATGCCTGCTCTTTAATATCCATTGGAATCAAGACAGGCTGCACCGCACTCTGAATCAGATCCCGTACGGCCACCTTGTCTTTCTTAAACGCGATGGTCCCTGCATCGATTTTCGATAATTTCAGAAGCGAAGAGACAAGCCACTCGATCCTTTCCAATTGCACCCGGATATGTTGAGTGAATTCTGCACGCTTGGATTCTTCCAATGTGCTGTCACTTAAGAGATCCGCCATCACCATCATCGAGGTCAAAGGTGTCTTCAACTGATGTGAGATATCTGAAAGGGCGTTGGTCAAAGTGAGTTTATCCTTCTCTAAAGATGAACGATGCTCAGACAGCATCAAGGTCACCTTATAGATATCATTCTTTAATATGCTGAGCTCCCCTTCTTGGTTATCCCGGACATCGAGGCTGTAATCGCCGCTGCTGATCTTCCTCAAGTAACCCGAAAGCTTTCCAATTTCCCGGTATCGCCACCTTGTAAAGAAAAAGCTATATCCAGCGAGCAACCCGGATGTTACCAGCACAAACAATGCAACCTGAATCGAATAAAGAAAACCTGCCAATACCGATACCGCAAGACTGATGAATAAATGGCTGATGAAAAACCATTGAACTTCCCGATTCCGCAACATCTCAATCGCCTGCCTTATATCCCATACCGCGAACGGTCTTGATGATCGTTGGTCGCTGCGGATGGTCCTCTAACTTCTCACGGAGCCTCTTGATATAAACAGTCAACGTGTTATCATTGACAAAATCACCGGCCACATCCCAAATCCGATCGAGGAGCTGAGCCCTCGTCAACACCTGTCCGACATGATTCGCAAAGATGAGGAGAAGCCGGTATTCCAAAGCGGTCAATACTACCTCATCACCATTCTTATACACCTTGCCCTCCAACGTGTTAATCCTGATATCCTCAATATCCATCCACACGTTTGCCTGTGACGGCTGTTTCTGATACCGCCGGAGCACCGATCGGATACGGGATAGAAGCTCACGGACCCGGAACGGCTTCGTGATATAATCATCCGCTCCCATATCCAGCCCCATCACGACGTTCACTTCGTCATCCAGCGCTGTCAAAAAGATCACTGGCTTATCGTCCCGCTTCTTCACCATCTCACACAAATCATAGCCGCTCCCATCAGGAAGCGACAAATCAAACAAGCATAAATCGATCTCCTCTAACCGACGATTAATCATCGCTTTGGCAGACTCCGCATCATAACAAAGAATTGTCTCATATTCCTCCTGGCGCAACGAATACTCCAAACCAGCCGCAATCGTCCGATCATCCTCTACCAACAACACTCTCATATACATACACCCTAACCGTCATTCATTTTTATCAACATATTTTATCATGGAAGCGGGATCCAGGGACAGGTTCCGACCAACCGATTCCTTTCCCTTCTCCAATATGACATATTCGCAATCTGTTTCATTCATGTTATTCCCCGTCGACTTCCTCTTATTCTTTAAGGAGCGTTCTACTTGATACATTTTCCATAAAAATCCGTCGATTTAACACTTCTCACTTTGAATCAGACTCCTGGTCCACTATAATATAAGTAAGAATTATCATAATAATCTAACTTTTCATCTCTAGCAAATGGTAATGATTTATTCGAACCGTGTCCCAAACTTGAAAGGAGAAATGTAAATGGAAAACAACAATCGTCCAGACCAAAAGGATCACTCAGCAGCTGCAGGACAGTGCCCTGTCACCCACCACAAGGATAGCGCCATCACGACAACGACAGCCCCGGGTGGTACGACGAATAAAGACTGGTGGCCGAACATGTTGAACTTGAACATCCTTCGCCAGCATGACACAAAATCGAACCCGATGGGGGAAGACTTCAATTATAAGGAAGAATTCTCGAAGCTGGATTACGATGCCCTGAAACAGGATCTCCATAACCTGATGACAGACAGCCAGGACTGGTGGCCGGCTGACTACGGTCACTACGGCCCATTCTTCATCCGGATGTCTTGGCACGCAGCAGGTACATACCGCGAGACGGACGGACGCGGAGGCGGTTCATCAGGTTCACAGCGCTTTGCCCCGCTCAATAGCTGGCCGGATAATGTCAATCTTGATAAAGCCCGACGTCTGTTATGGCCGATCAAGCAAAAGTATGGAAACAAAATTTCATGGGCGGACTTGCTCGTCCTGACAGGTAACGTAGCCCTTGAATCCATGGGCTTGAAGACATTCGGATTCGGTGCAGGACGCGAAGACATCTGGCATCCTGAGGAAGATGTGTATTGGGGAAATGAGAAGGAATGGCTTGCTGACAACCGTTATTCCGGCGACCGTGAGCTTGAAAATCCACTCGCTGCCGTCCAGATGGGTCTCATCTACGTGAATCCGGAAGGCCCAAACGGTGAACCGGATCCACTGGGAAGCGCCCGTGATATCCGCGATACGTTCGGACGAATGGGAATGAACGACTATGAAACCGTGGCCCTTATCGCAGGCGGCCACACATTCGGGAAGGCCCATGGAGCCGGTGACGCATCTCTTGTCGGTGACGATCCTGAAGCTGCGGATCTTGAGACACAAGGATTCGGCTGGATCAGCTCACACGGGAGCGGAAAAGGCCGCGACACGATATCAAGCGGTGTCGATGGTGCCTGGACGACGAATCCGACGAAGTGGGACAATGGTTACTTCGACCTCCTATTCGGCTATGAGTGGGAGAAAACGAAGAGTGCGGCAGGCGCGTCCCAATGGGCACCGGTCGGCATGACGGAAGAGCATATGGCACCTGACGCCGAAGATCCTTCGATCAAAGTGAAGACGATGATGACAACCGCCGATATGGCGTTACGTACGGACCCGGACTATGAAAAAATTTCCCGTCGTTTCCATGAGAATCCGGAAGAGTTTGCCGATGCCTTCTCCCGCGCCTGGTTCAAACTCCTTCACCGCGACATGGGGCCGAAAGCAAGATACTGGGGTCCAGAGGTTCCGGATGAAGAGTTGATCTGGCAGGATCCGGTTCCTTCGGTGGATTATGATCTATCTGCAGGTGAAATCGCCTCTCTGAAAGAAAAGATCCTCAACACAGGATTAACCGTAAGCGAGCTGGTAAAAACCGCTTGGGCTTCAGCCAGCACTTACCGCGGTTCCGATATGCGCGGAGGCGCGAACGGTGCACGCATCCGTCTCGCTCCTCAGAAAGACTGGGAGGTGAACGAACCGGAACAGCTTGAAAAAGTCCTGGGTGTTTACGAAGACCTTCAAAGCAAGCTGGACAAAAAAGTCAGCCTGGCTGATTTGATTGTGTTAGGAGGAAACGCAGCCATCGAAAAAGCTGCTAGTGACGCCGGCTTCGAGGTAACCGTTCCTTTCTCACCTGGACGTGGCGATGCAACGGCTGAGCAGACCGACGCTGAGAACTTTGGTGTATTAGAACCGGTGTCAGACGGATTCCGTAACTACCAGAAGCAGGAATACGCTGTCAGCCCGGAAGAAATGCTCGTGGATAAATCACAGCTACTAGGTCTGACTGCGCCGGAAATGACCGTCCTTCTTGGTGGTATGCGTGTTCTTGGTGCCAACCACGGTGGTACAGGTCATGGGGTATTCACAGACCGCTTGGGTGCATTGACCAACGACTTCTTCGTGAAGCTGCTGGACATGGGTATCGAGTGGAAACCGGCAGGCTTCAATCAGTATGAAGGCCGCGACCGTCAAACGGGGGAAGTAGTTCGTACGGCATCACGTTTTGACCTAGTGTTCGGTTCGAATTCCGTGCTACGTGCTCTTGCTGAAGTGTATGCGCAGGATGACAACAAAGAGAAATTTGTCCGTGACTTTGTTGCCGCTTGGGTAAAGGTGATGGATGCGGATCGGTTTGATTTGAGATAAAGTGAACACGCCTCCTCCCTGTTGGGAGGAGGCGTGTTTTTTTTGATGTAACGAGTCAAGACTTTTCGAGATAGAGACCTTCTTTTCAAGGGGGGAACAATCAAGCCCCCACTCTCTCTCGTTCACGACGAACTTCCTGTTTCTCTTCCGTCCTCTTCTCCAACTTATAAACCAACACCCCGCCAATCAACAAACCGATCCCAAGAATCTTCTCCCAGGAAAGTGCAGACGGTTCAAACCCGAACCATCCACCTGTATTAACGATAAAGGCAATGGAGATTTGAGAAATAAGCGCGATCGAGATCGCATACGCCGGTCCGATCAACGTGACTCCCCTCATCAGGAAGAACACGATCCCGACTCCGAATACCCCGCTGAACAGAAAGACAGGATTGACCCCGCTGAAGTCCAGCAGACTTTTATCTTCCATTGTATAAAATACCGGCAGAGAACATACAAGGCCGAGGCCGAGGACGAGGCTCGTCGTTGCCCATGGGCCTGTTTTTTCACTGACTCTTGCATTGAATACATTTTGTAAACTGATTAAGATTCCTGCCATGATGGCTAATCCGATTCCGATCATTTTTAGACCCTCCCTATTCATAGATGTTTCCTTTCGCAAGGATGCTGAGTTTTTCAAGATCTTTGATGGTGATGGAACCGTTGACCCGTTCGATGAGGTCTTCGGTTGCCATCTTCTTTAGTACCCGGTTCAGGTGACGGTAGCTGGTACCGATCCATTCGGCGAGCTCCATGAGATTGGACGTATGCATTTCCTGATGGAACATGGTCCCTTCGCCCGCTTCAGAAATGGATAGCAAATAGCTCGCTAATCTTACTTCGACGGGATACAGCATATGCATGCTCGTTATATGTGATTCCGTGTAAAACTTGTGGGCAACTGTATCAAATAGAAAGCGCATGATCGCCGGATAGTCCTTCTCAAGCCTTGAGAGATCCGTGAACGGAACTGATAGGAACACCCCGTCCGTGACGGCTTCCACTGAATTGAGAACCGCAGTACCCTTCGCATATTCCACATCCCCGATCAGGGCAAGGGGACGCTTGAATCGGTTGATCAACAGCTTTCCTTCAGGTGTATGGGTGAATATCTTGATTTTCCCCTCCATGAGGAAGTACAGTTCATGGAGCTCTTCCCCCGTCGAAAAAAGATTGTCCCCTTTTTCAAAAGAATACATCTTGATATGCTTTCTGAAATCCGCCGGAAATAACTCATCCAGCTCGAATTGTTTTATATAATGATTGGGGGCAGCCCCTTGTATTTCTTTCATCGTTAGACTCCTTCTTCTACAATTGGAAAAGGACGACCCCTGCAAGCATCATCGAGAGTCCGACTGCCTGCCTCGGCGTAACCGGGACCTTCTTCTCCCCGAACCATCCCCGTGACTCAATGAGGAATGCCGTCCCGATCTGTGCAACGAGAAGGATCGCAATGGCCGATGCCGGGCCGATCATGTGAATCGCCGTCAGTTCCGAGAACACCACGATCACACCGAACGATCCCCCGATCAAATACAGGAACGGCACCTGCCTGAAGCTCTTTCCTTTTCCATCTCTTACTTTCATATATATCGTCATCGCAATCGTAAAGGCCACAAGGTGTACCATCGAAGTCGTATGCCACCCGCCGATCGCGTCACTCATCCTTGCATTGAAGATTCCCTGCATCGTGATACAAAGTCCACCAAGCAGCGCAAATAAAGCACCTTTCATCGTTCATCCTCCTATTCTTTGTTCTATTAAATAGGAGGACGGACTTTTGTGAAAGGACATATGTCCTAAGGGTTGCCGATTTTCTGATTCGGTAAACCCTGGTGCCAAGGGGACAGATACCTTGGCTACATTCTAAACACCTAGACAAATTTTGGCTTCCGGTGTTCCTTATCATTCCCTTAAATGAAGAACAACAGATTAAAAGGATGATAAATGGAAATAATGGTAGTAAAAAAAGGATGACAATAAATGCAGAATCTCTTTGAAACCGCTTTTGATTACTTACGAACAACCTTTGATACGGAACCAAAGACACCTCCACATATCGGTGAAGCGATGGGATGTTGGATCTATTTCACTGCCTTGGCAGAAGAAGTACCTGTCCTCGAAGCTTCATTAAATACAACGACAGACGACGAATTAATCCAACTCATTAACAAATCAAAGAATCTTGGGGAACACCAATTGAATATACTTCAACAATTCATGGTAGAAGAAGGCATACCCCTATCGAAAACGTCAGAAACAAGGCCTAAATCTGACCCTAACAGTATTCCCTTAGGGGCCAAAATGACAGATGATGAAATCGCTAACTTTATCTCCATTAAAATTGCCTCTAATATTGTGATGTGTGCCACAAACATGAGCCAAAGCATTCGGAATGATATTAGTCTCATGTGGTCACGATTTCAGGCTGAAAAAATGGTGCTTGGTATGGAACTGAAAACAGCTATGCGCAAAAGAGGATGGCTAAAGGTACCACCGTACTATTATCCTCCAGGGGCACCTAAAAACCAGTAAGTACAAACATATGAAAAGAAGCTGAAGATCCTTTTCTTGATCTTCAGCTTTTGTGGCTTTTCTCCTTTAACCAATCTATATTTTACAAGTAATTGATGATCGATAAAAAAGTCAATCAATACCGATAGGACTGACCTCTTGGCTTTAATTTGAGGTACGACCATGGACTCTCCAAACATTCATCACCATCAACACCATCATGATCATCACAATGATATAAAAGATGCTGCTATGAATCATTCCTGTAACCATTTGAAATCCAACAAACAGCAGCAGAAACGACGCATTCCAGATCAATTTTATCTTGCTTACCTTTCCCTCATTAATCCCCTTACTGAATCTGGGGTAATAGATTCCTAAACCCAGCAGGATGAGGAGTGTCGATAGATTAATGAAAGTTGTGAAATCTCCAAACAGATTCATCCTGCTTATAGAAAAATAGAAAAGAATTAAATACAATACCAGTAGGAAAAGGTTGAATCTGATTATGTTTGTCATGCTATTCCCTCCTAAATTGCCGAGGTAACTTCCCTTGTCTACTAACTCTTTTTCGAATCAATAACCCCCACCAAACGATCACATATATATAACCGAACAGAAGATATAAAGCCCATAACTCCCCTGTTCCCAGGTGGCTCAGCCATTGCTCTAATTCATTCTGATTCTGCTCTCGATAAATTCCATTCACCAAGCCTACAACCGGGATGGAAAGGGTCACAATGATGGTGAGCAGTGCCCACCATCTACCCCGTTGTTTTATTATCGAGAAGAAGGCTGATGCAATCGTAAATAGCATGAGGGAGTAATAAAGAAGCCAAAACCAATGGGGCAGGGTTTCGGTAGAATACATGTATCTTCACCCCTTTGTTTATGTATTTTTCGTGAGCATTCCTCTTTATGCTCTAATTCGACAAGTAATAATCTAATCCTGCACCACACAAAACTGAGTCTTTTCGACAAAAGGTTCATATAGTTAAAAATCATCCACTCAACCCTTAAATTTCACCTGCTTTTCCCGAAAAATTGAACAACTGGATCCTATTTCAGACCAATCTGCCTCTGCTGCACACCCCACCAGTGCCACCAATTGTACAGCTTTCACGATTCAATCAAGGTTACGTAATAATATCCCACATCCTCTATAGCTGCCTTCATTCCTATAAAAGATGTAATGCCATAATACACCGCACCCAAAGTCAAACAGGCTATGATCACCCCACTTACCCGGGGGATATGGTTGGTTTTTTTATAAAAGACCAGTGTCGTAATGCCGACAATGATAAGGTAGCAAATCGATAGAATGAGCCCGAATTTGTGACTGTCCAGATCATTCACAGCCGTTCGAAAACGGTCCAGATGATCTTGATTTTCCTGGTTCTCGTCGATCGTCACCAAGTGACCTTGATAACCGATTTTCCAGGTGAATGTGTTTTCCCCTTTTATGACCGTGTATTGATAATCACCCGAATCTCCTTCCCCTATCACAAATGGTGCTGCCGCATAGATATGGACGGGAAGTAGGGTGATAAGCATCGTAAACAGGACAAGCAATCGTTTATTCAACTACATCTTCCTTTCTATTAGAACCTCAATCTTTTCCCTTGACAAAAAAACGCAAATATATAATAATAAATATCGAATTAGAATTATTATAATCTATTAATGATTCTCAATCACACAAACCACTAGGAGGAATTTACACTATGTCATTAATCGGTTCACAAGTCGTACCATTTAAAGCAGAAGCATTCAAAGATGGTGAGTTCATCACTGTTACAGACGAAAGCCTGAAAGGTCAATGGAGCATTTTCTGCTTCTACCCTGCAGACTTCACATTTGTATGCCCGACAGAACTTGAAGACCTTCAAAATAACTATGAAACGCTTAAAGAGCTTGGCGTAGAAGTATATTCAGTTTCTACGGACACTCACTTTACACATAAAGGCTGGCACGACAGCTCTGAAAAAATCGGTAAAATCAAATATGCCATGATCGGTGACCCATCTCAACGCATCACTCGCGGTTTCGATGTATTAAATGAAGAAGATGGTCTTGCTGACCGCGGAACATTCATCATCGATCCGGATGGTATCATCCAGGCAGTTGAAATCAATGCAGGCGGAATCGGCCGCGATGCAGATATTCTAGTTAGCAAAATCAAGGCGGCACAATATGTGCGCAACAACCCAGGCGAAGTTTGCCCGGCTAAATGGCAGGAAGGTTCTGAAACACTTAAGCCAAGCCTTGATCTAGTTGGTAAATTATAAGGAGTGCTGAGCATGCTTGAAGCAGATATAAAAGCACAATTAGAACAATACCTGCAGATGATGGAAGGCGACATCGTCCTGAAAGTCAGTGCAGGCGACGATGCCATTTCGAAGGATATGCTGGCTCTTGTTGAAGAGCTCTCTTCCATGTCATCCCGCATTAGTGTTGAAAAAGCAGAACTGACAAGAACACCAAGCTTCAGCGTGAATCGCCCTGGTGAAGAGACCGGCATCATTTTTGCCGGGATCCCCCTTGGACACGAATTCACATCCTTGGTCCTTGCTCTCCTTCAAGTCAGTGGCAGAGCGCCGAAAGTGGATCAAAGCGTCATTGACCAGATCAAGAGTGTCAAAGGCGAACACCACTTCGAAACGTATGTCAGCCTAAGTTGTCACAACTGTCCTGACGTGGTGCAGGCACTGAACATCATGAGTGTCCTGAACCCGAACATCACGCACACTATGATCGACGGAGCTGCCTTCAAGGAAGAAGTAGAACGCAAGAACGTCATGGCCGTCCCTGCTGTCTACCTGAATGCGGAATTCTTCAACGGCGGACGCACGACCTTGGAAGAAATTCTTTCTAAGATTGTGGAAGGCCCCGGTGCGGATGAGCTATCGGATAAAGATCCTTATGACGTCCTTGTCGTCGGTGGCGGACCTGCAGGAGCCAGTGCGGCGATCTATGCTGCACGTAAAGGGATCCGTACGGGAATCGTTGCAGAACGCTTCGGTGGTCAGGTCCTTGATACAATGAGCATCGAGAACTTCATCAGTGTGAAGCACACGGAAGGACCGAAGCTTGTGGCTAGCCTAGAAGAGCATGTGAAAGACTACGGCATCGATGTCATGAACCTTCAGCGCGCAAGCCGCCTTGAGAAAACAGATCTTGTCGAGCTTGAGCTTGAAAACGGTGCTGTCCTGAAAAGTAAGAGTCTGATCATCTCGACAGGTGCACGCTGGCGTAACATCGGCGTTCCTGGTGAGCAGGAGTTCAAGAACAAAGGAGTGGCGTACTGCCCTCATTGTGACGGACCACTGTTCGAAGGCAAAGATGTCGCTGTCATCGGCGGAGGAAACTCCGGAATCGAAGCAGCCATCGACCTTGCAGGAATCGTCAAGCATGTTACGGTCCTTGAGTTCAATCCTGAACTGAAGGCGGATGACGTCCTTCAGAAGCGTCTTCACAGCCTGCCGAACGTCACAGTGCTGACAAACGTCCAAACCCAGGAAATCACCGGTACGGATAAAGTAAACGGAATTACCTACACCGATCGTGATACACACGAAGAGAAACACATCGAACTGCAAGGAGTGTTTGTCCAAATCGGTCTCGTTCCAAACACAGACTGGCTCGGTGGCCTTGTAGAACGCACAAAATTCGGTGAAATCGTGGTTGATAAACATGGTGCCACAAACGTCCCTGGCGTATTCGCCGCAGGAGACTGCACAGACAGCCCATACAACCAAATCATCATTTCCATGGGATCAGGAGCGAACGCCGCACTTGGCGCATTCGACTACCTTATCCGGAATTGATGTACTATAGAGGTCCGTCCCTCCATCTTGAGGGACGGACCTTTCATCTTGAGGGACAGCTTCTTCCGAAACAGACTCCGAACCATCCGCCCATACAATCATGAGGAAACCCCAGCCCAGACAAACCAGGAATAAATCTTAAGTACAAACCGCGACGAATAAATCACTTATTTTCTCTAATACTACTTAATACTACCATTTCTAATCTATTGGAGTATGACCGGCAAATATTTAACTCTTTAATACACCAAGGGGTCTGGAGGGAAAAATGAGCACCGAACAAAAAATCCATAAAATATATGAAACCATGCATCAAACTTACATAGAAAAATTCGAATTATGGCGAGAAGAAATTGTGTTCGGGTGGCAGTGGTGGATAGGAGTTTTTCTGACAATCATCCCTTGGATCTTATGGGCCAAATACCGCCCAAAAGAGAGCACCCACAGATTATTATATATCGCCTTTTTTGTCATGGTTATCGCGATTTGGCTGGATAGCATCGGGGTCCAATTAGGATTATGGCATTACAATTATGAGGTTCTTCCCTTCTCCCCTTCTTATAAACCATGGGATATTACACTAATTCCTGTATTAACAATTGTTTTCATTCAAATCAAACCAAACGTAAGTTTCCTTAAAAAAGGGATACTGTATGGTTTTTTGGTTTCATTTATAGCAGAGCCGGTATTTGTGTGGAGTGATTTTGTCGTTTATACAGGATGGAAATACATTTATTCATTTCCTATTTATACAGGAATTTATTTCATTTCTAATTATTTAAGCACGCGAAATCACTTTAGTAGGATACCAACGAAAAAGGACAATTGATGCTTAGAATCAAACCTCTTCCTACAGAAAAAAAGAGGTTCAGAAAATTCTTTTCCATTCTCCCCTTTGCAATGATCAAGGGGAGAATTCCCCTGGCACGGTATTGTCTGTCCAATTGCTCCCTTCTTTATCGAACATAAAATACACCATTTGGGGCAAGAATAATAGAAACCATAACAGAGCGGCAGGTGAACAATATATGAGTCCTTCTAAAAAGCTGTCAAAAAAAATTGAAGAGAATGTAGAGGTCATTCGATCTGCCGTCTATGAAGCAGAAGATTTGAAGACGAGAGATCTCATTTTCTTAAATAAGCCTTGCAAACTCGTCTTTATAGACTCCCTAGTGGATAAAAAGTTGATAGAAAGAAATATTATTGAGCCGCTTCTTGAATGCAAAGAGGAGACTGGCCCGGAATCCGTGATAAAAAATGCGGAGTATAGTAGAACGACCGATTTAGAAGTGACCGTGAGTGGTCTCCTCGAGGGAAGCTGTGCCCTGTTATCAGAAGGTGTAAATTCCGCCCTTCTGATGCCCGTTGCCGCCGGTGATGATAGGGCCATTCAAGAACCGGAAAATGAACACATCATTAAAGGATCCCATGATGGCTTTACGGAGAATATCAATAAAAACATCTTCTTAATCAGACGAAGAGTGAAAAACCCTTCAATACGAATTAAAAATTATACGTTGGGCACTAAAACAAATACAAAAGCATCGATTGTATACATTGAGGATCTGGTGGATCATGGTCCATTAGACGTATTAATAAAAAGGATAGAAGCGGTGGATGTTAAGGAGCTTCAATCTGCGGGGGAACTGGAAGAATTAATTGAAGACAACAGCTATTCTGTATTCCCACAAATATTATCAACTGAAAGACCCGACCGGGCAGCATCCTATTTATTAGAAGGGAAATCACTTGTCATCGTGGATGGAACCCCACATGTACTGGTTTCTCCTATTACCTTTTTCAGCTTTTATCAGTCACCTGATGACTATAATAGTAGATGGATCATCGGGTCATTTTTCCGGCTCATACGTATATTCAGCTTTTTGGTGGCCATCTGCTTACCCGCCATTTATATTGCAGTCGTTTCCTTTCATTCAGAAGTTCTGCCTATCGGGATTCAATATGCGATCAGAGTTCAAATTGAATACGTCCCGCTGCCACCATTCTTTGAAGCCATTGCTATGCAGCTTGTGCTGGAACTGTTAAAGGAGGCGGCGATCCGTCTCCCATCACCAATCGCACAAACAATCGGGATTGTCGGCGGTTTGGTCATCGGGACCGCAATAGTAGAAGCAGGTTTTGTTTCCAACACAATGATCGTCGTCATTGCACTTACTGCCATTGCCTCATTCGTAGCACCTGTCAACCAAATGGGGACGGGTGCCAGAATCATGGCTTTTCCCGTAATGGTCGCTGCCACTTTTTTTGGCTTTTTAGGCATTGTCCTTGCTCTTTCAGTATTACTGATACACCTATGCAGGTTGGAGTCTTTCGGAAAACCTTACTTGGAACCCTTAGCCCCCTTACACTTCAAGGGAATTAAAGATTCATTTATCAAAACCAAAAAGAGGAATAACACTTTAAAACAAACGTAGGTAATTCAGAAACGAAAGTGTGGAATCGTCAATGTCACAGACAGGATCCCTAACGAACTTGCAGATATTTTTTCTTATGATCCAAACTCAAGTCGGATTCGCCATTCTTACACTGCCAAATACCTTGCAAAGTACAAGTAAAGGAGACGGCTGGATGTCGGTACTTTTGGCAGGAGTGTTTCTCCAACTGTTTCTAGTTATTATTTGGCTGTTATTGATGCGTTTCCCGAGCTTAAACTATGCCGAAATCACAATATTTTTACTGGGGAAATATGTAGGAAACTTTGTAAATATGATCACGTATCTTTACTTTATCGTAACTGCATCGTTTGTATTGCTTCGGTTTACGTCCATCATAAAAGAACATCTGTTGTCGGCCACTCCCTATTGGGTAATCGGATTGCTGATGATGCTTACCTGTACGTACTTAGCCATAAGTGACATTCGAATTATCGCAAGATTCTTTGGGCTCATATCCATTCTTTTTCTTTTCTTATTTGGAATCTCTTTTTTTTCCTTTCTTTTGCCTGTGGACTTACATCATATTCTCCCTTTAGGAAACACCGGCATAAAGGAAATTGTCATCGGCAGCAAAGATTGTCTGTTAGCCATTTTAGGATTTGAGGTGATCCTGTTTTTATATCCCCTCGCCTCCAAGAAGGGAACCTCATTCCTAAAAGTAATCACATGGGCCAATATCTTTGTAACAGGTTTGTCTTCTTATTTTGTTATTCTATGCATCATGATTTTCAGTGAATCAGTCCTGAAACAAATTAAATATCCCGTTATCTACTTTTTGCGGCCCCTTCATTTTCAAATGGTAGACCGTGTCGATTTACTTTTTATATCGATATGGATTGTTCCGCTGGCAGCATCGATTGTCGTATATATATACCTGGGCAGTAAAAGTCTTCCTTTTTTTAAGGGCAAACCTTATAAACTGGTTTTGATGAATAGCACATTGATTTTTGTCCTATTTACGATCGCAAAGAAAAACCCCGACTCCCAAGAACTCTATTCCAAATATGTTGAATATTTGAGCTATGCAGTCGTATTCGCCATTCCATTCATGTTGCTATTGTTTTCTTACCTAGTAAAGAAACGGGAAAAGGAGGTTTCCTATTGAGAAAGATTCCGGTCATTTTCATTGCTATCTTCCTTCTGGCAGGGTGCTGGGACCAAAACCAGCTAAACGACAACCGACTAGTGAACGGGATCAGTTTTGACAAGGCTGAAGAGTCCGATCATATTCTGGGGACAGTCAGGGCGATTAATATTCGCAGCGCCGGTGGAGGTAAGTTTGAAGTTACGGATGAATTTTATGAAACTGAGAACGAAACGGTTACCCAGCTTGCGGTGGATCTTCAAAATAAAGTATCCGGGAATATGGATGTTGGAAAAGCATTTGTCATTATTGTCGGGGAAGAATTGGCCCAAACCAAGGGCATCACTTCATTAGTAGAGCCTATTCTTCGATCCACTAGGGGATATATCTCCTCGCGAATTGTTATAAGTGAAGGAAAGGGCAGTGAAATCTTGTCTTTGAAACATGAAGCTAGTCCCATTGTTTTCGAGGTGGATGATCTGCTTACCGGTGGGACAAAAGGAACATCTATTCCTAAAGAAACAACGTTTACCGTTTGGAATGATATAGCAGACAAGACAAATGATGTCTTTCTTCCCTATATTAAAAAAGATAAACAGGACAAGGTGATGCTGGCAGGGTCAGCTTTATTTAACGGTGATAAATTCACTGGTGACACACTCACAACAAACCAAACTTCACTGCTGCTCATATTAAGGAATGAATTGGAAAATAGAGCGATATTTAGTATAAAATCAGAAGAATTAAGTCAGCCTTTTACCATTGCCATTAATAATGCCAAGACAAAAATGGATGTCAAGAAAGAAAACGGAAAAGTGACATGCACGATTACCACTAATCTACACGCAATGATACAAAGCTTTTATGAAGAAAAACCTTCTCAGGATCTCAAGAATTTAAATACAATAGCTTCAAAGGAGCTCACGAAAAAAGCAAAGGAACTTACCGATCTTTTAATCAAAGCCAATAGTGACGCTTTAGGAATCGCCAAAGAACTCTCCACGAAACATCCTGAATCCTGGAATGCCGGAGCGTGGAAACAGGACTATCAACAAGTGACGATAAAACCAAAGGTTAACGTAGAGATCATTGGGACTAATAATCTTAAGTAAACCTTTGCATTCATTGATTAAGTTTAAAGCACTATAACTTAGTGTCTTTATTACAACAAACAGGATTGCTCACTTTTTTAAAAAAACCGGCCAAATCCACATTGGCCGGGTTTCCAAATAAAGAATTCTGCACTTGATGATATTTCAATTACTCACGCCATGCGCATTGTACCGTTGAATCAGTTTGAAAAACAGCCTGATCATTCGTATTGATCTAGAAAGTTATATTGGTTTAACTGGTAGTAAATCTATGAATAAGAACCGATCCTTTTTAGTGAGATAATCAGGTACCATCCGCTCTTCCCCTAATACATACTCAAGCGAGAACCCAAAATTTGGCCCATCAAACACAAACGAATGAAACTCCCCATTCTCACCACAAATATCACGAGTCTCTTCGGGATAATCCCGTATAAATTCTTCATCATATACCCTGCCTGCAAAGGACCGATCCAATTGATCCATATCCACACAAGTGAGTACGGTTTGAAACCCGAGGTCAATAAATTCACGGCTCAATTCCCCGACAGACCGATCCCAAAGAGGAAAAACGGGAGTGATCCCTGTTCCCGAAAGCATCTTCTCTCGATACTCTCGAACATCCTTTAGATGAATATCCCCGAAGACCATGTGGGTGATCCCGTCCTCCAGCATATCTGAGACTGCTCTCTCCATTCGCTCCTGATACAACTCATTCGAACACTCCTCAGGGATCCAGACCTCACGAAGCGGAATCCCGAGCGACTCCGCCTGCCTCATCAACAGCTCATACCGGACGCCATGAATCGAAACCCGCTCGAACCCTTCTGTCAGCGTCACGAGCAATGAATCGATCTCGTATTCCTGATTTTGTTGAATTTCATATAATGCCAGGGTGGAATCCTTTCCACCGCTGAATGCTATGACTGTTTTCATTTTGGCCTCCATGCTTACGATTTTGTTTATTCTATCAACCAGCTTTCATCCTGGCCACTTACTTAAAATTAATTATTTCAAACCTAAGGAATGAACTCAATCATAACTTCACTGGTAGGAGTATATTAGCAGTGAATTTAACATCAAAAAAACGTTTGGGCATCCAAGCGTTTTTTCTATATTATAAGTGAAATTTCTCCTTGATTATCTTTGCCACTTCTTCCGCACTCAAGTTTGTATTGTTTATCTTTATATAGTTTGAATATTTCATTTCACCTTCTAAAGAATTCAATCTGTAGTCCTCCATCGACTTCTTCAAATCACCTTCAGACCATTCGATATCCCTTTTTGATGGCTTATGTTCAAGTCTATTTGAACTTTTATTTCGCTCAAGTCTTTCTTCTAAATCTGCCTCAAGCTCGACAAAGTAAACAGTGCCTCCCCTGGACTCGAACAACTGAGAAACTTGATTAACATAATCCCAGTCCTCTTGCATATCAAATGCCCAGACATAAGTGAAAATCATTCCATACAAATCACTCTTTGATACTTCTTCAAATATCTCACGACGAAACAGACTGACTAATCTCTTTCCTTCTTTCGTGCCGTAGTCAAAGAAATGACTGACCAAGTCAATCGTCATATGATTATGAAATAGTTTCAAATCCGTTATTTTAGCTAATTCTTGTCCAACTGTCATTTTACCAACCGCTTGAGGTCCAAATACAAGAACAAATTTCATGAGCTCTCTCCTTCATTCACAATATAAAGTTCGTCTGAAAAATTTTCGTCATGCTTTATAACATTATGTATCTCCGTTCCAGTGATCCCTACGCTTCTACTGATTCGGTATTTGCCTCCACGTTTTGTACTCCTTTTGAAAAGCTTGCGTGATTTTGATCATTTTCTATCGATTTCTCAGTGAAAATGGCCGCTTACTTGAAAAAACCGATCCTAGATAGGCCATTATACGGGAAACACCCCGTTATCCCGCTGCATCATAAGCCTCCAAATCCATTTATCGGCGAAAAACGAATTTTATCAGCGATATTTTCAATATAACGGCGAAATTCACATTTTATCGGCGAAATCTTAAATATATCAGCGAATCGCCAAATCAGGGACGGACCTCAATAGATGAATTCTTCCAATCTACTAAAATGCATCAAGAAATGATCTAACCTCATTATCGTTATCGCAACCTCTAAAACTATACCACTACCAATTATTTCAAAAAAGGACCGTGAACTCAATCCCATATAAAAAAGAAGCTCTACCTATTTAGTTGAGCCCCTGCCGATCATCATAATACTTCCCGATTTCCCGCCCCTGTGCAGAGTATCGTTCATTTCAGTCTAAGGGAAGTCCCAATCAGGGACGGACCTCAATTTTCCAAGAAAACTAACTCTTAGAGGTCGGTTTTGAGGTCCGTCCCTCTACCTTCATGTTTTCCTGGTATTTTTTAAAAGTATCCTTCCCACTTTCAATGAGTATTCTCAATTTTCATTATTCCTAACCTGAACAAGGAACTTAACACCTTCTTACAAGAAAGAGGAGGATTAGTTTAGCCCCTTCAAAGAGCTTCAGTTGATAACCTTATCGTCCTTACTGTAGATCGTGATATGATAGGGATCACCCTTGATCCTCAATTTCATTTGATCGGATTTCAGAAATTCATCAATGACGTCTTCTAGCTGCTTGGCAAAATCCTTTGCATTTTCGTCCTTACTTGATAGAGTGATATGCGCTTGAATCTCCGGTTCCGGATACACGGAATATCCGACCATCCTCACTTTGTAATCTTTCTTCCCTAATAGATCATCACTGACGGTTTGCAGGATTTCCATCCACCTACTCTCCTGCTCTCTCTTCTTCATATTAACCTTTTTTATCTCAACTGGAATAGAACGAAAATTATTTTCACTCAATATCTCTCTCACTAATTCTTTGATTTCATCGCTCGTGGCTTCGGTATTATTCGGGATCTCTATCTGAATGCTCTCAGGTCTCGCCAAGTGTCCCAATTGCAATACTTCTATGTTTCGTTTCCCAAGCTCTTCCCTGACACGACTGTCAATCAATTGGAAGTCTTCACTTATCTGTTGTGTTTCTTTATCTTTTTGTGGGACCTCAGGCTCTTCATATCTACTCACTTTGACTGTATAAGCATCATAGTTTCTCGATTGCAGAAAATCCATTGCCACTTCTTCAACCTCTGTTTTTACACGATTAAAATAGTCTTTATCGCCTGCAATTCCTATTCGAATCACTTTCTCCGGAAAAGATACACCGAGACCATTAACAGGATATCCTTTTTCTCTTAGTTCTTCTGAAATTCCCATCACTACATCTTCCTTGGATTCAAAAATGCTGCCAAGATACGGAATCTTTGATACGACATTGGCCATGGCGGGCGATACCAAAGCCGAACCAATCAATAACCCAAATAATAGGACGGCGACACTGCTATAATAGATCCACTTCTTTCTAAGGGCTCCTCGATCCTTCATCCCTCTCCCTATGGCCACTTGGATTGTATGATTCAATTTGTCTTCAGGAACTCGAATGTTATCCATTTCTTCTTTTACGTTGTCGCCTAAATGATCCTTCATCAGATACACCCCTCCCTTAAATCCGATTTCAAGAGATTAATGGCTCTATGCAATCGTGTCTTAATTGTTCCTTCAGGGCAATGTAACATTTCGGCAATTTGCTTTATGGTAAGGTCTTGATAATATCTTAAAATAATGACAGTTTTATATTGAATATCCAGCCGTTCCATCGCCACTGCTAAATCCATTTTTTCTTCGATTCTAAGATTCTGCTCTTTAGGAAGTACATCCACTTCATTCGTCAGGATGATACGTTCATTCTTTTTAATAAAATCCAATGCTGAATTGATTAATATCCTTGATAACCAAGTTGAGAAATACCGAGGATTTTTCAGGCTTTTAATGGATATAAAAGCTTTATAAATAGCATCCTGCACAATATCAAGAGCATCATTCTCATTTTTCACATACATGTATGCCATTCGATAAAGCTTGTTCTTTTCAAGATGAATCAACTCTTGAAAAGCTTTTTCATCTCCCCTTTTCGCTTTCTTGACCTTTTTCTCAATCAACTGTTCTCACCCACTTTCTATCCGTTAGACTAATGACCGGACCAAAACGTTTCACTTATTTAAAGTGCCTTAAAAAAAAGAAGCCCATCTTTATTTAGATGAACTCTCCTTAAATTTTATCTTCTTTATCTCCTCTATAATCAATAAGGTCGAAAACACAATAGTGGCACACAGAAAGAGAATAGCAAAAATCAATGCCGTCATCGCTGAATTGAACGTCCCATTCGTGATGGGTCCGTCTCCGCTCCAAAGACTTCCCCCTAAGAAAATAGTAAACACCAATCCTATCAACAATACTGAAATGGAATAGATAAATTTCTTCATTTGAATCATCCTTTATTACATTATGTATCTCCGTTCCGGAATCCCTGCGCTTCTATTGATGACGAAAATCAAACTCCTCATCAGGAACATCCAATGACACCTCATTGATCACCACCGTATCCTCATCCGTCCACGTAATTTCTGCCGTCTCTTCCCGGTAGTTCCAATAGATATTTCTCGTCTTGTCCTCTTTTTCGTTATATACTAACTCGCCTCTGACAGTATAGGCAGTCGTCGCTCCCCCATTGTAACATAAGCCCGTAATGTATACTTCCCGTCAGGGGACGATTCTTCTGTCAGGAACTCCCCTTTCGGCAGCCTGTTCATATCATAAAAAGCCCAATAGACAACATATATCATGAATGCCACGACACACAAACAAAAGATTCCTAATATAGTAAAAACAACTTTCTTTTCTGTTTCTACACCATGATTTGTCCCCACGTTATATACTCCTTTTGTAAAGCTTACGTTATTTTTATCATTTTCTACCGATTACTTGAAAAATCGATCCTAGATAGACCAATATTCAAGAATCCCCCCGTCATTCCGCTGCACCATAAGCCTCCAAATCCATTTATCGGCGAAAAACGAATTTTATCGGCGATATTTTCAATATAACGGCGAAATTCTCATTTTATCGGCGAAATCTTAGATATATCAGCGAATCGCCTAATCAGGGACGGACCTCAATAGATGAATTCTTCCAATCTACTAAAATGCATCAAGAAATGATCTAAACTCATTATCGTTCATCGCAACCTCCTAAACTATGCCACTACCAATTATTTCAAAAAAGGACCGTGAACTCAATCCCATATAAAAAAGAAGCTCTACCTATTTACTCGAGCTCCTGCTGATCATCAAAATACTTACCTACCTGCAACAAGCAACCTTCCCTTGACTAGCTTTCTCGATAACCAATCCGAAAGTAAGGAAACGAGAGCGCATACGCCAGGTTAATGGCAAAGGAATATGTAAAGACAATTGGAAAGAGCAAGATACACCCATCCAGTATGCTAAAGGTCATCAAAAAAGTAGAAAGAATCAAACTCGTATACAATGCCAGTTTTAATCCTCTCGTCCCTCCCAAAACTTATATGGTGATTATTTTCACAATATAAGTTTTGGGATATTTACACAAAAATCCGATTTCTATCCCCGCTCATACGCTTCAAAATGTACAAGAATCATCGAAGCACCTCACATGTTCACCAAATCACACCAAACGCCTCCTATCCCTCCCCTCTAAACACCAACTCCACCACCCATCTGATCAAGTACGAAAGAACGATATAGATGAAAAAGGACCACCCAATCTTCCAATGATAGATATTATAAATATGTAACCATTGGAAGACTGGCTCTGCGATAAACGATGCTCCTGCAGAAAGAACAATATTCCCATACAGAAACGTTTTTCCTTTAGGGAAATATTTATACAAAAGCATATACGTGACAGGAATCAACGCATAGTCAAAGAGGTATGCTTTTGGAAGTATGGGGATTAGCTGTCCCGGGTATCCCCATAAGCCAAGGTCAAATCCAATCCCGTCCAGATTTGCAGAAACCATGATCCAGATCAATCCAAGAAAAAGAAGCCTCGGCCACTCCTCTCTTTTCGTTAAACGAAAAAAGATGACCCAGGATAGGATAAAGAGGACTATTATAAACCACCATCGTGGAGATAGAAAGCAATGTTCCAGCCAATAATGGATGTATTCATGGTTAAGGGCTACATCTTTTTCTCTTATTTGATCATATTGCTCTAGCATACACGACCTCCTATGCTGAAGAATTTTTATAAAAAAGACCCTCTTCAAGTTAAGAGGGCAAAGAAAGTTTACGAAGATTATTCACTTATAGTCTCTACCAACGAAAGGATCTTCATTCATACATACTTACAGGTAAGAAACACGACTTTTCTCCCTTACAAGCATCTTGCTAATATGTTAAAATCATCCAAAATCAGACAAATTCCGTGCCTTTTTTAAAGAAAGGAGTTAATGATAATGTCAAGAAATCGTGAGCTGCTTACCATTTTGCAGACGCTCCAAACCTTTTCCGATTGTGATATCACCCATTCATTTTCTGAACACGATTCTGACGTATTACTGGTTTCTTACTCCAAGGAATTAAACTCATTCATCATCACTCAACATGACTCTCAGATAAGTTATCATGATATCGACTCCGCTCTAGCCTTATTGGAACATGTGCTTCTTATGAATGAACCATCATAGATTCAACTTAAAAAGACCCGTCGTCGATCGACAGGTCTTCTTGAGTTTCTTGATACCATCCGGTGGCTATTTATTACTGTTGGAATTGCTTGAACTGTTGGAGTTATTCGAGTTACCTGAATTACTGGACTGGCTTCCGCCTTTCGCTCCAATTTCCTGATAGAACTTCTTGTCGTGATTTTCTGAAGTTGCTTCTCCACCCTTTTCCCCGATCTCTTGGTAGAATTCTTTGTCATGGTTTTTAGCCGTTTGTTCGCCGCCTTTACGACCAGCTTCTTCGTAACTCATTTTGTTGCCGTTGTTGTTACTGTTGTTATTGTTGTTACTGTTTGCCATAAATAAAATCCTCCTTAAGTGTAGTGGGTGTTGTACGTTTGTACATTGGTTATATACCTCGTAAGATGAGAACTAAACAGATAGTGGGGGTTTTTAACATTTTTGTAATTTAATTTATACCGTATTGATGGAAGGAAAATTTCCGGTTTCCCTACCAGGTCATCAAGGTCACTTGAATCCTTACTATTACAAGTGCTCCCTTAAGAGGTCTATGATGAGGATAAACGTTTAAAGAGGATTAGTATAAAAGGAGTCTTGCTACATGGAATACATCAAACGGGGAACACCTGCCTTCAAGAATGCAAATCTGGCCCTGTTTGCAGGCGGATTCAGCACCTTCGCCATCCTGTGGGGAACACAGCCCCTGCTCCCGGATATCGCCAAGGAGTTTGCGATATCACCGGCCGCCTCAAGTCTCAGCCAGTCTTCCACCACGATTGCCCTTGCCATCAGTCTATTAATTGCAGGTTCCTTATCTGACGTCTATGGAAGAAAATCCGTCATGACCTTCTCTTTACTGGCATCTTCCATTCTTGCCGTTTGCACAGGGTTTGCATCAAGCTTCCATATGCTAGTTGTCGGCCGGATTTTGCAGGGGATAACGCTCGCCGGGCTTCCTGCCGTCGCCATGGCATACTTGGGTGAGGAAATCGAAGCGAAGAGTCTCGGGATGGCCATGGGGTTATACATCAGCGGAAATTCCATCGGGGGAATGTCCGGTCGGATCATCAGTGGCGTCCTTACCGACCATTTCAACTGGCATGTCGCATTGATGGGAGTCGGGATCATCAGCTTGCTTTCAACCGTCATCTTCCTGGTGCTTATCCCGCCGTCTGCCCATTTCAAACCGCAGGCATTCCAGTTGATATCATTGGCTGGATCCCTGTTCAGCCAATTCAAAGTACCGGGACTCACGTATCTCTTCACCATCGGATTTCTATTGATGGGAGGATTCGTATCCCTCTACAATTACATCGGTTTCGAGCTGATCGCACCACCGTATTCACTCAGTACGACCGTCGTCGGATTCATCTTCATCGTCTATATCGTCGGTACCTTCAGCTCGACCTGGATGGGGATGCTCGCCGATCAGTATGGAAAAAAAAGAATCCTGCCACTGTCGCTAATCATCATGTTATCCGGGGTGTTGACGACCCTGCATCCGAATCTGTGGGTAAAAATTATCGGGATCGCCGTCTTTACGTACGGATTCTTCGCCGGCCACTCCATCGCTAGCAGTTGGGTCGGACGATTGGTCGTCCATGATAAAGCACAGGCTTCGGCCCTCTACTTATCCGCTTATTACGCCGGATCAAGCGTCGGCGGTACCGTCAGCGGAAGCTTTTACCACCAATTTAACTGGCCCGGTGTCGTGTGGATGATCGCTGTTCTTTCCGTGATTTCGATTGGGATTTCATTTTGGTTGAGGAGAAGGGACGCAGCACGATCAACATAAAAGAGGACTTGCCACCAAGTCCTCTTTCTTAGGAGTTACCCCTTCACTCCCGCTTGCGGATCCCAAGAACCCTGTAATTTTCTAATATAAAGAATTTGCCCTGCATGGTAGGTGGTATGGATGGTGAGGTGGGCAATGATTTCAGCCCAATTATTCAAATTCACCTCATCTGCCTCTTCAACCGCCTTCTTCCAGTCAGCCATCAACTGATCAATCCGTACGGACGTTTCCCTCCAACTGAGGCCATCCCTATTCTTAAAAGTGCTCTCATTGGTACTCTCTTCATTCTCAATCCCTTTCAATCGATATAAATGGCGTTGATTATAGTAGATGAGATGATGGATGATTTCAGAGATGGAATTGGTGGCTTCATTAGGCTTCCACGTTGCTTGTTCCTCGGTGAGATCCTTGATGGAATTGATCAATGAGACAAACCAGGTATTTTGATCGTGGCAGGCATCCAGTTGCAAGAGTAATACTTGTTTGGCATTCATTTTTATTCCCTCCTATAATTACATATCATCTATACTTTCAAGATTGAGAGGGTCGTTTCCTCTTTACATAAGGATTTTCCATTTAAAAAAATCCTCTTTTGTTAAAAAGGGATCTCAACCGTTTCATTAAACGTCATCCCAATGTACTGATACTCGATCATCACCCGACTGACTGCTTCGTCATGAAACACATGCACAGCATAAATGGTATCGGCTTTAGTCGCAGTTCCAGCATCTAAACTCTCCAATTGTTCCGAATTAGTTGGACCCGCCTTGATGAATATATCCTCAATATTTTGTAAGCTCACTTCTATTGGAAGCTGATCACCAATATCATCGATCATGACGTATCCTTTCAGAAGATTACTGACCTGCATCTTTACTTTTTCAGGAGCATCAGCATTATTGACTGTGACCTTCACCACTTTCGCTTCACGGAAACCATGATTGGTTACTTCAACCAAGACAGCTGTCCCATCTTCATTTTGACCAATCGTGCCAATCTCCATTGGGGGATTCCCTCTTATCCAGAAATAAGTCCCTCCCACCGCGACGATCACCAAAAGCAATACAGCTGCGATCCAACGATTTTTCATCCGTCTATCCCCTTTTTCACCAATACTTTATTATCTTCCGAAAAAATCCGGCAACGGTACACCAAGATCGAATAATGCGCTCGTCACAAGAAGGATCAGCACTGGGATTACACAGAAAATCAGGATTATCGTCCAGATGTTATTTGGAGAAACCTCACGCCTTTTTTTCCGGTAGAGGTCTTGTATCTTCTTTTGCTTTTCTTTTTTAGGTTGAATTATGTTTTCCTCCTTTACATAGCGACTTTCTCAACATCATTGTCACCAAATAAGGGTTCACTTCTCGAAATTAAAACCCGGCCCCCATCAACCCAATAACAAATAACACAATAAAAATGATAAACCCTACCGGAACTACCACCAAAATCGCCGCAGAAGTCATCCTCCAAAACCCCGGCGTACTAAACCAGGAAGCTAAGGCAGCACAGCCATATCCTATCCCGATAATCCACACCCACAGATACCCGATGTCTTTCCCAACGAGGGATTGTAAAATCAAGATGGTCACAATCAGGATAAAGATCGATACAAGACCAAGATATTTTTTCATCTGAATCCCCCTTGCCACTCATACTGAAAGCCCTACAGATTCTCTTCAATCTCCTGGCCTCGTCCGATGATCACAAAACCATTCTTTTCATAAAATCGCTGGGCGTTTTCATTCACTTCGAACGTGTACAGAGTTAACCGACCACTGGATTAGGCTTTCGGTCGATCCAATTATTTTTTTCTTAAAATCGTAAATATCAAAAAGGAGATCAGGATTAAAAATACGATGCCGACTCCACTCAGGATGTCGATCATGCCTCCAACAAGAAATAACATCAGTATCCCCCATTCCTTCGGTTATCCTAATTATTTCAAATATTGGAATCTTTCTCAATCTTTTTTGTGGATTGCAATCCGGAAATGTACCTGAATACTCTACCGAATAATCACTATTTCCCACCATTCTTCATCTCCGATATAAAACAAAAACCGGAAGACTCCCCTCTTCCGGCTTCTCGCTCCATTATTTTATAATCGTCGACCCCTGCAGCAGTTCCGGCTTCGCGCCAAGGATCAATAAAAATAATTTCGAATCACTGATTTGTCGGTGCTTTTTCATGATTTCTTTCAGCTGAACGATATTCGGGTGTTCTTTCAGCTTCTGCACTTCCTCCTGATAGAGGGACAGGATCGAGCCTCTTACAAACTGCGGTTCGTAGTCCGGCAGCTCCTTGTCGCGGAGTAGTGACCCCATGTATCCGTACTTCAACTGTAATTGTCTCGTCAGGCTTGCGACGTGGATGAGCTGCTCATTCAGTTCAGGGTAATCCTGCTTGAGTGCTTCCACATCTTTTTTCGCTTCATGCAGTTCGTTCATTCCAGCAAGCATTGTGGTCATGATGCTTCCCCTCCCAAGTTCCAAGGTTTTTCGAGTCCAATGATGTCATTCAGTATTTTACTCTGCTTTCGGCGGACCCGTCTTCTTTCTGCCCGTTCTTTTCCTGATTCGAACAAAAATTTCTCTTCTTCTGTTTCCGGAACGATTTCCGGTACTTTGACGGGCTTTTTATTTACATCGAGTGCTACAAAGGTCAGGAAAGCTGTCGCCGCCATTCGTCTTTCACCTGTGATCATATCTTCGGCAATCACTTTGCAGAAGATTTCCATGGATTTATTCCCGACATACGAGACGAAGGATTCGACGCAAACGGAATCACTTTGATGGATCGGATAGAGGAAGTCGATGGAATCCGTTGAAGCGGTCACACATTCCTTCACCCGTGCATGACGTCTCGCGGATAATGTCGCATTGTTATCGAGCTTCTTCATCAACACGCCTCCGAACAGGGTGTTGTAGTTGTTTAAATCATTGATCATCACCTGGTCCGTGCTGACGACCAGACTCTCTTTCGGATGCTTCGTTTTTGCCATGAAGAACAAGTCCCTTCTGTTGTAAAATGGTTTCTCAAACGTTTGATACCCAAAGTGTAAGCCCTGAAGCAGGATAAGTGAAATGAATGTTCCTTATCATCATCATAGATGCTGTCTATGCAATGGCTTACATCTGAATGGTATCAATATCCACTTTTCCAAAATAGGCGACAAAAAAAGAGCATTCCTTAGTCAGAAATGCTCCCCATCAATCGTTCCTGGGTAAAGGTCAGCCACTCTTTTGTGGCATACGATAAGTATTGATTTTTTCTCCAAATAATGGCGAGGTCCCATTCGATGACGGGCTTTACGACGCGGATAGCGACGAGATCTTCCTTCAGCTGCTTATACACGCTGTTCGGCAGGATTGAAATCCCGAGTTCCGCTTCGATCATCTTCCCGATGAAGTCCCATTGAGAACTTTCAGACACCACTTTCGGAAGAAAACCTGCTTCTTTGCAAGCCCCGCGGATCCGGTCATTCAACGCAAAGTCCTTATTAAAGAGAATGAGCTGTTCGTCCTCAAGCTCTAACAATTTAACCTGCTTCCTGCCGGCCAATCGATGTGTCCTCGGCACCACGATCCGTAGTTCTTCTTTCATAAAAGAAAAATGGTGAAAGTCCTCCTCTGCAGCTGGCAGGACACCTACCCCCACATCGAGCTGATCTGCGAGGATATCTTCTTCAATCCGCTTTGTCCCATTCTCAATCAGCTGGAAAGTGATACCAGGGTACAGGGCATGGAATTCCCCCAGCACCTTAATGAACAGTCCCGCGTCCATGATCGGCGGCAGTCCGATGCGGAGATGCCCCCGTTGCAGACCGATCAGGTCATCGAGTTCATGCTGGACATTCTCGAATGCCTTATCGATTGTCTGTGCCTGCTTCAAAATCGCCCGTCCCGCATCCGTCAGCACGAGCTGCTTCCGGGAACGATCGAATAGCTCCACCCCAAGCTCATCCTCTAAATTTCTGATCATCTTACTGATCGTCGGCTGGGTCACAAACAAATGATCCGCCGCACGGGTGAAACTCTTGAATCGCGTTACTTCTATAAAATATTTCAAATGCCTGATGTCCACTTGCTCACCTTCTTCTGTTGGATAACATGGCACCATATAACCATAGCTATTTCTGCTAAAATAATCACATGCTGGAATGTCTTTTCCTCTATAATAATAACAAAGAATAGATGGTAAGGATGGAGAATCAATTGAATACAAAAGCAAACTGTCAAACCTGGATTCGAATGTACAAACTACTTATTTTCGGGGGTATTTCACTTCTGCTTCTCTTGGTCACATTATTCACCATTCCTGTATACCTGCGCCTCCTGTCAGGAATGCTCGCGTTGCCCTTTCTTTATATAACCTTTATCCTCTCCAATTCTGTTTACCAATTCGCAGCGTTCGGTGGAAATTATCAGTCGAAGATCCATGATTTGATCGTGTCCAGAGTCCGTGGAGATGAAAACATACTAGATATCGGAACAGGCAGTGGCTCCCTGATTATAAAATTGGCAAAGACTTTCCCCACATCCCGATTAACCGGAATCGATTATTGGGGAGGAAACTGGGAATATTCAAAAGCCCAGTGCGAGCAGAATGCAGAGATCGAAGGGGTCTCGGATCGTATCCATTTTCTGAAAGCAAGTGCCTCGAATCTCCCTTTCCAAGACGATGAATTTGATGTCGTTGTCAGCTGCCTTACCTTTCATGAGGTAAAAGATACCAGTAACAAAACGGACGTAATCAAAGAGGCACTAAGAGTATTAAAACCTGGAGGGGAATTCGTCTTCATGGACCTGTTCATGGATGAGAACACATTCGGGGATGCAAAAGAGCTATTATCTGCCCTGAAGCAACATGGCGTGTCTGAACTGAATAGCGACAAACTGGCTGATGTCTTGCACATGCCGAAGATCTTATTAAACAAAAAAGTATTAGGGAATGCGATGATGTTGAGTGGTAAGAATTCGAAAAGAAAAAGCTAAGAGCAGGACCTAATGCTCTTAGCTTTTTTATGTGGCTCATATTCAAGACCTTCTACCACTATTTATTTCTTCATTTACATTCTCCCTATTCCCTAAACGACAGCCCACTCTCCCCCAACACCTTCCGAAGCTTCGGTATAGAAGACGGTCCCATCCCATGAAAGGCGAGAATCTCTTTCTCACTGTATGTGGATAACGTCTGTAGAGACGTCAATCCATTGTTTTCTAACGCTCTTCTGGCTGGAGCGGAGAGTACGGAAAGAAATCCTGTATCTGGTTTTCGTTCCTTCTCACAAATAGGACAGGTTGGGCAATCGCTTTTTTTCACATATGTATGCCCTTTGTCACATATCTTCATGTTTTCATTTGGAGTCATGTTTTCACCTCTTTCTTTATTAATCCATTGCCTATACACTATCAGAGTAACCGAATTTAATAAGAGCGTCACTATGGGAAACACCATCGCTCCCATTTTGTCCATAAGCGCTGACCAGTCAACGATCGTGACCAGATATGAAAATATAGGAACAGCCATAATAGCGAAGATGCTAATAAAATCATGGTTCCCACTTACTACGATAATCCAATATATCACGATTGCAATGATTCTATTGATTTTTTCAGATCTAAACACTCGTTCTCAACATCTCGATAGTTGAAAACCGCAAAATTTTATGACTTCTTCGCCTTCTTAAGCGAGAGCATCAATGCTACACCAAATAGAATCGCAGACACCAACAAAGTCGTTCCTGTAGCGATGGGTGTCACAAACCCAATTATTAATAAAATAGTAGCCATTAATAACAAACCAATTATCAGGCATATCCCCCCTTTACCAATGAAACAGAACCATTTCTTCTCCAGCATAATATACCAGCAGGATCTAAATTCACACTCCCAGTTCCCTTCATCCTTTAGCAATTTTCAAAATCCCCTCGATAGCCTCTTAGGAATCGAACATCTGAAGGAATAGGGGGACCATCTTTCATCAATCTGCACCGGCACCTCCACCATCAGAGTAACAGGATGAAGGGCTTGGAAGTGGAATACTCCATTTCCATGAATTCGTCAGGACTCATGGGGATTCTGGTCAGATATCAGGAGAGCTGTAAGGGGGGCTACCCTTCTCTCTGTACAAGATATTCTTCCTGCAGAAGCCCATACACCGCACAGTCCTTATACTGACCTAGAATCACGGTTCATATGCCGAATTATCCGTATTATGGGCGGCGCTTAGTTTATGAGCGTTCATATGTATAAAGGCAAATTCGATGACTGCCTGCAATGCTTCGGTCCCATCCCCCTTATTCCACCAATCCTATCAAAGGGAATAACTAACCTCACAGTTCCTTGTTGACTGGTCAAAATCGTCTTGTTTGACGGACTGACACGATTATCGGTGATCCGTTCATCTGAAATCCAATGATCAAAGACGCTCTGCGTGTCGTCGAGCATCTTATTAAAAATAAGTAACCATCATAATAACAAAACTGATCAGCGTAAATAAGACAGCTCCATAAAACACTGAACCTACATTTGCTTTCAACTCATTGTCCTTCTGAATCTTCCATCCTGCCTCACTCGCTTCCAGGGTGGCCCCTTTAGATAAAGCACCACCGCTACTATTGAAAAAGAAAAGTCCAACGGTAATTCCGAGACCGATGAAAAAGCTCCATTCCCCGTAAGAAAAAGAGAACAGAATGCTCCCGATCCAAATGCCAATGGCAAGTATCACAGCCGTTACTAATGACGTTCGTGTTATGAATTTTTTCATATTCATTCCCCCTCGTATCACTTACATTTACGAATGGACCTTCGTGAAAGTTTCAATTTTCAGTCAACTTTGAATTGTAATACTTTCACTCCACCTGCAAAAACAATCTTTCTCAACCATTGAACTTAATTCGTTTTGTACAAGTACCAAATCAATAGAGATCCTGTCACATGAGGTAATATCTCGCTCATTATCCCTAAAACCATGAAAACCATTCCATACTGTTTTTTCTCGTAGTCCTTTTTTAAGACCAGCCCCACGCAAAAGGCGATGAAACCGTGAAGGATCGAGGGAGTGAAGAAGGGCAAAATGACCGATAACCAACCGACGAAGATCAGTATGTTAGTGCCTTTCTTATCTTTCATAGTATCTCTCCTGTTTAAATAGACTGATTTCTCGGAGCAGTCTTGAAAAATTCCTCTTTCACATAAATCGTATAAATCAAGACGATGACCGAAAAAACAAAATTCCCTATAAAGGGCTGTTGAGGTTCATTCGTTAATAATATGAAACTGATGAATCCAAATAGTACCGAGTACGTGATCAATAACCAAAAACCCCATTTCTTCAACCTCATGTACCCATAAGCCATCAACAGAGAAAAGAACGCCACAAATACTCTCATGATTCGTTCAGGTAAGAACGATACTCCAAACCGTTCAGAAATGCCAATGGTGTCAGCACCAGCCTGATAAAAAATAGCGGTGAACAATAATACGATACTACCAAAAATATAAAAATAGCCAATGATTGATACACCTAATGGTCTTTTCACCATTTTACCTCCTGTGGTTTATGTGTCATCTAACTAACTCAATACCAATTTTGCTAAAAAACCATAATTAGAACTGCACCTACTCTATGTCCTTTTCCACCCAATACCCCTCATCCGAACTCCTCACCACCACATCAAAATTCTCATGCTTCGGGTGCATAAAGACTTCATATTGAATTCTTCGCTCGTCGTGGGTTTTTCGTAAATACTCCACATCCATCCCTCTTTCGGAAACATCGCGGATTCCCCTTCTCACGAGCTCCGTCTCACCATCCGTATAGAAGTAAATCTTTAGGTCGTAAAGATCGGGATTGCTGAATGCAACAGACATCCCTTCTACAATCGTCACGTTATTTCTGGACGAGATGAGCTGACTTCGTTCATAGGGGACGTCAAGGGTGTAGAAATCCATTCCCTCCTTCACCATCTTGACGTCCCGGTCGAGGGCGAATAGATGATGGGCCGCAGGATGGCAGGCGGTCATCTTGGATCGATGGATTTCATTGTTGTACTCATATTGGATGGAGGTGTGTTTTCTGACGTCGGAATTGACGATATAGGGATCAGTGTTGATGTAATTGATTCCCTGACCTTCCAAAATCCTCAACAGTTTCTTCGCAAACGTAGTTTTACCGGAAGCTCCATGGCCTGAAATGCCGATGACCATTTTTCCATCCTGCTTGTTTAATCGATTGGCTATGTTATGTAAGGTCTTGTCCATGAACTCTCTCCTTATTTATAAGCTATTCTCAATCATCCCCGCTGACATCAATTTCTGAATCACCCTCATCCCTTCCTCATGCCGATCAAGATTCCGGTCTGGATCCCCCAGTTCATACATCCGATTCCGCATCCTTAATTGCTTGATAACCATTGTCAGTAAGAATCCGGCCAAGGATATATAAAGTAAGTAATCGAGATTGAAAAACAGCGAAACACATAATAATAGAATAGAAGGGAGGGCTATCAGCAACTGAAACTTTTTCATAGGGAAGCTGCCAATCTCACAAACTCCTCGCTATCTTCTACACACAACCTCATCCCTTTTTCCCAAAAGGCTTCTTCGGTAATGTCTTCTCCCAAATGCTTCATGACGAGGTCTTCTGCCGACATGCTGCCTGAATCCCGCAAGAGGTCCATGTAATGCTCCTCGAATCTTTTCCCCGTTTCCTTCGCCCTGGCGAAGAAGTTGAGTGCAAGTAAATACCCAAAGATGTAAGGAAAGTTATAGAAAGGAGATTCTGTTTTATAGAAGTGGGGCGTCCATACCCAGGAGTGTACCGGGACCTCATCAAGGGAACCTGCATAACCCTCTACCATGGCAGACTTCATCAGTTCGTTCAAGCGTGCTGCGGGGACAAACCCCTTTTTCCGTTCTTCGTGAAAGTCCTTTTCAAAGATGAACCGTGCATGTAGGTTCATGAAGTTCATGACGCTTCTCTTCAATTTCTCATCGAGGATAAACAGTTTCTCTTCCTCAGATTCCGCTTTTTCCATGGCCGCTTCGAGGATGATCATCTCCGCGAAGGTCGACGCCGTTTCGGCCAAGCTCATGGGATAGGATGTGTTCATCCCGTTCACTGATTTCATTGCATGGTTATGAAAGGCATGACCCAGTTCATGCACAAGAGTCAACACCCCTTTGAAGGTGCCAGGAAACGTGAGGAACACCCTGGACTCCCCTGTTAACGGGAATCCTGCACAAATGGGAACCGCAGACTTTCCAGGACGATTTTCCGCTTCGATCCAGCCTTCACGGAAAGCCTTCTCCGCGAACCGTCCCATTTCCGGCCCGAACGTACGAAATTGTTCCTCGATCAACGCAGCGGCTTCTCCGTATTCGATTCCTTGGTGATCGTGATTCATTGGGGACCAAAAGTGATAGGACTTCATTTTGGCATCCCCATTCATCCGGGCTTTCACGTTCAGATAATCACCAAAAGGTTCTTTATATCTCTCCATGACTGAAAACATGCTATTCAGCGTTTCTTCCTTCATCCGGTTTTGGGCGAGAGGAACATGGAGTACGTCCTCGATCCCCACGCTCTTATACATGTTTAACCTGAAACCGGCCAGATGATTCAGGATTTGCGCGAACTGCCCCTCATGCTCGGTCCACTTTTCCACCAGCGCCTCATGAGATTCTTTTCGAACCGAAGCATCGTGGTGCGAACGCAGATTGATAGCCTGTCCAACCGAGAAATCCTGACCCTCCACCTGGACCTTGATACTGCTCATGAACGATTGATAGAACTGCCCCCAGGCGTGGTACCCGTCTGCCATGAGCTCCGACACTTCCTGCACAGGCTCCCGGTCCGCTTCTTCCCGCCATTCATTCAAGATGAATCGATACCCCTTTAAGTCCTCTGAATCAAGCAAACTCTTCCATACTGATTCCTCCGTATGGGCTAATTTCCTTTTCAGGTCACTGGTCATAGAATCATATTTTGATTGAAGAACCGTGGTTTCCCCTCTGTAGAATTGTGCGCCCTGGTCTTTCGGATTTTCTGAAAGAAGACATATGGCGTAGGATCTTGCTTGTGATATAGACATCTTTATTTCTCTAAGATGATCAAGGAAGCCTGCTAGTTGATCCGAATCGCTAAGTGGATTCGTCCGCTTTTTCATGGTCTCCTCAAGCTTCATGATCTTGGCTTCCGTCTGTTTCATATGGTCATGCAATTCGGGTGATGTGCTTCCACCTTTGAAGATGCTGTCGAGATTCCATATTGGATTATATTTTGTTTGAGTCACCATTATCTCCCCCTATCAAGTTCCGAACGAAACGTATGTTCTTATTTTACCTTTTTTTGAACTATTTTCCAACTCTTACTTCAAAAGTTTTAATCTACTAATTTGAAGAAAGAATCATATATTGCGAAAGCGGATCAAAAACCATGTACCTGTTAGAATTTCTCCAGAGTACACATACCCAAAATATAGTTGACATTGTCAACTAATATACATTACACTTATTTTATTGAAAGATTCACGATCCCAAGGAGGTCTATTCATGAAATCAATTAATGGTATCGAGAAAATCCGTAAATTCAACAGATTCTATGCAAATGTACTTGGAAAGATTGATCAGGAACTGTATAACCAGCCTTTTTCACTAACAGAGGCCCGAGTCATAACAGACATTCATGAAAGGAACGGCTGCACCTCAACAGAGATAAGAGCGAACCTTGGAATTGATAGGGGCTATATGAGCCGGATCGTTCAACGCTTTGAAGACGAAGAAATTATTATGAAAAAGCAGGCCAGCCATGACAAACGCCAATATTCCCTTTACCTCACCGACAAGGGTACGGGCATTTATAATGATCTGGTTGAAAATGCAAATATCGGAGTAGCTAAAATGATTGAAAACCTGTCAGAAGAAGAACTCTCCCAATTAGTTTCATCTATGGAAACAATCGAAACCCTTTATACGAATGAACCGCAAGCCCAACCAGTGATTACCATCCGACCATTTCAACCAGGTGATCTTGGATACGTCGCATACTTGCATGGAAGGTTGTACGACAGGAAATATCAGTTTGGACCGATGTTCGAATATTACGTCATGAAAGGGTTGACTGAATTCATGATGAATACGGATGGAGGAGAACTATGGGTGGCTGAAGTAGATAGTGAAATCGTCGGATCGATTGCCATAACGAAGTCAAGTGATAGCGTTGCTCAGCTTAGGTGGTTCGTTTTAGACGAGAACTACCAAGGAATGGGCATAGGAAAACAGCTCATGGAGACTTCCCTTAACTTCTGTAAAGAAAATCTCTATGAACATGTATTCTTATGGACTGTGAGTACATTAACAACCGCTCGGCACCTCTACCAGAAATATCAATTTAAACTAACGGAAGAAAAGCCAAATGAAGAATGGACCGGGACTACTTTAATGGAAGAACGATGGGATCTCGATCTTTCTGAATAGAGGATCAATTGGAACTGAAAACAGTTTGCCAAGAGTCTGACCCCAAATTTCGACAAAAGGATCATCAGTTGAAATTTCGGGGTCATAACTCAAAAAGAAAATCCAGGTGACGGTCACTTTAAAAATCCCGTCCTGGTCACTGACATTCTATAGATTTAACATAACGGAATTTTTCCTGTAGACTCTTAAATAATTCATAAATACATCCTTCACCATCTCTGTCTTTCCAACTTCGATCAATGTGTTCCCCTTCACCGAAGCATATCCACATACTTCTTCGTACAATAACGGAGACCCGGTCCCTACCCTGTAGACCTTCTCTTCCACCAGGTTTTCCCCATTCACTTTAACATCAGAAATTATGCCGTCATGGTGACTCCACGTAACTCCAGAGAACGCTAAAGACCCAATCGGGATCCCATGAGGCCTGAATCCATTTCCGTATACCTGCTTGGAGGTAATCTCCCCATTAAAACTATCCTCTATCAGTTTCACAATTTGTTCACCTTTTAGCTCCATCAACACAGGGGAATGCATGCTTTTGCATCTGTTGTACACATCCCCCTTCGTCACATCACCGGATTCCAAGCCTTGGTCCACTGCGGCTCCCCCATACATAATACCAATCTCAGACTCCCAGTAGTCCCGAACGGAATCTGCCATTAATTGAATGATATCGGCATGAGTAAGGTCTTCCCTCGCCGTGAACAATACCTCAGACAAAAATTCATTCGTTTCCTCACGACCTTTTTCTAAAATGGCTTCCATACTGGCATCGGTTTCGGATTCGGGAGTGATTTCAACTAATTTTCCCTCGTACGATTCAATCTTATGAAGACCATTCTCGATAAGTAAGTCCAATTTTAACTCCCCTACATATTGCCCGTGAGACCCCGCTTGAACAATCACGACACCTGATTCCACAACGGGACTTTGAAGCACCGTATGTGAATGAGCCCCTACGATCACATCTACCAGGCCACTGACTTCTTTCGCGATCTCCACATCGGCACCATATCCCAGATGGGATAGAAAGACGATGACATCTGCCCCCTGCTTTTTCAATTCCACCACCGCTTTTTTGATGGCCGTAAGGGTTTCCCGATTCCTGAACCCGTGCTTATTCTCATAAAGATCCTCGAATTGATCGGTCGCTCCAAATAATCCAACCTTCACACCGTTATCCACTATCACGAGAAGCGTTTCTTTCATCCCACCGATGGGAGTCCCATCACCCTCTACAAGATTCGATAACAACCACGGCACCCCAGACTCCTGGCTATGCTTCCGTATCAACGCAGGTGTCGATCGCAGCAGCTCATTATTCCCCACCGACATCGCATGGTACCCGACATCCACAAGCATCTCTAAATGCATATGGCCATTCGTCGCCAGGCACTCATTGATGCTCATATCCAAATGATCCCCGCCATCCAGCAATAGATAACTTTCCCCTTGCGCCTTAAGCTCCCTGACACGTTTCTTTATGTACGCAGCCTGACGTACTACCAAATCATAGTTTCCGTGAAGATCATTGGTGTGAAGAATGGTGATTGTTTTGTTCATGTGTTTTCCCCCCATTTATAAGTGTCTACTTAACTCGATGTCCGCGTAGTGATCAGGAACGTGCTCTTTGTCCCCCAATGTACGACAAAATCTGCTCTTTCAAACCACCATTACTAGTGAACAGAATAAACGTTTCTGAACTTGTATGGATCACGACTCTATCCGTATGTCCATATGGATAACCAATTCTCATTGCTGTTTTCCCTTCACCGCTATATGTATCATCATTTCGCACTACTTTAATATCAGATAAAGGAATATTGAGGTTACTTAATTGCCACTTGATATTTAAGTTTTCGTCATTCTTTGATACCTTTATTTCCATATCTTTCACTCCTATCTTTATTCATATTTACGAAAATTCTGACAAAATTATTCAGATTTATGAATCATCATTGCTTTTCATATTCCTTATAAATCAAACCAATAGCCTCCATAATCTACAGGTCGGCAGCTTGATCGCGAAACCTATTCGGTAAATAAGTCGCTCCTAGCACTAGAGAAAAAGCTATTACGAATTTGTAGCGTCTTTCCAAAATAAACTACTCTCCCACAATCCTCATATCCTTAAGCGGATAAAAAACAACATTCGTAGTCCCAACAATCTTCTCCATAGGAATCGCCCCAATATGCCTGCTATCCTTACTATCCCTTCTGTTATCCCCCATCACGAACAGATGGCCTTCCGGAACGGTCAATTGTCCGACAGCCGTTTCCTCCAAGGTAAAAGGCCTGGTCAAATCCCCCTGTACATTCTCTTTTTGCTCATCAAGGTATGGTTCTTCATACGCTTTTCCATTCACATACAACGTATCATTTTTATACTCGATCTTATCCCCAGGCAGGCCAATCACACGCTTAATATAATCCTGTTCCTCATTTGCGTGAAACACAACGATATCAAAGCGCTCCGTGTCCCCTAATTTAGACACAATCATTCGCTCCTGGTCTTGCAGAGTCGTATTCATGGAAGAACCCTTGACCATGATTGGAGTGACCAAAAAAGTACGGACAATAAATACAACGACTAACGCTATCACCAAAGCTTTAACCCATTCTAAAACCACATTTTCCTTTTCAACCACGCTCTCCATCCTCTTCTCTTTCATAAAAATGAGATATGGCACCTTTTACATCGCTGCCCATTTGACTTTTTCTTACATACGTTTCAAACCGGTGAAAGTTTCATTAATTGGAAATTCACAAAAAAAGCTGAAGATCAAATGACATAACTGAACTCCAGCTTTTGGCCGTTAATTTAACAGGTACTTATTAAATATGATTAATCAAGCAAACTAAAAAAATCAGTACTGACAAACAATAACAGCGTTAATGACAGAAAGGCTAACTGAGAAATGGTGAATTTATAATCATTCCTATTTTCTGCGTATCGCTTCTCCATAAAAGCTGTAACCGTTTCAGACACAATGACAAAGGCAATAAGCAGGATATGAGTTTCTAAAAACCACATTCTTTCAAGTGGAGAAAGGGTAGCATTATAGATACCACCAACCACAATCAGGGTAGCGAAAGTAATTCTAATCGTCCAATCCAGGTTCTTATGTTTTTTATTCTTATGATGATAGGAGAAGAGCTTCTTCTTTTTCACTTTAAACAACTTTCTCATTCCCTTATTAAACAAAAATATCAATAAAGCATAACTCACTATAAAAAGAATAAATTTCAACCATAATTGATCCATCATACCGTCTTCCCCCTCCCTATATGTATTGGATTCTATAAATCTATCGAATCAATGACTTCCCGAGTATCCTTACGTAGCAGCTTAACCTGTTGAGCATTAAGATTTTTACCGCTTTCAACATACCAAAGATATAGCCCCTCCAATTGATATTCCTTTACTACTGAGGGTGATAACAGGGCCAAATTTAATAACGTAGCTTCTTGATCGTCAACAATCACCACTCTTTCATCACCATTTCTGATCAAACCATAAACCAAGCCATCTCCATGTCCTTGGATTCCTTGCAGCTTTTCATATTCTCTGCCAAGATCCAACGGCCCCCAGGTAAACACCCCGCTTTTCCACCCGAATATTCCCTTTCGAACCATTGTAGCCCCAAGATTGGTTTTATCTTTAATGAAAAAGTAAAGGGATTCATCCCCTATCTTGTAGGCAGGAATCAACTGGAGGTCCTTATCAACCGCCTGAATGGCTTTGTACGGTTCCGTATAAGAGTCCTGGTCTTCTGCATAAGCCCAGGTAGCAAATAGGGCAATGACAACTATAAATAAAAATACATATTTGAGAATTGTAGGCTTTTTCACGTTTTCTCCCTTCTTTATCTTAGGAAGGATCACCCGAAAATCTGAACACTGACTTCATATAATAAAAGTTTCGATGTGGCTTCATTACCTCGATCAGCTGAAGTCCTCTACGGTCAGTTATGTTTTAACCGAGGACTCGATTTAATAGATATTCCCTGCACGAGCACCATCATTGTTTCCAGCTCAATAACAGTATTAAAACTCCGACCTTTTTCCACAGAGGACCATCTACTCCCCCTTCTTTATATGATGAACAATAATCCCAGGCCAAGTCCCCTTCCAGTTCTTCCTCCTGATACGTTCTTCATAAATGGAAACTCGCTCTTCCGTCTCTTTGAAAAAAGAAGTCGGCTTCACTTCCAGATTGGTCACATCATCTAAACCACAAGGAGCGGTAAGAACCAATTGGCCTTCCCTGTCCATCTTCACTCCAAGAGCAGTGGCTGTCTCAGGAAACTTTGAAATCGCATCCTCAGAGGAAGTATAGGGGGGAAGATCGTTTACTACATGCATCCTCGCCTCATTTTTAACAGACCAGGGAATGAGAGGCATGATGGATCGTAATTCCGCTTCTAACCTTTTTTCGAGTTCTTCATCACAATTTTCTTCATCAAAATAGATGACATCCACATCTTGAGTATGGGTTCTCTCTTTATATCCATGGAGAGTATCCCATATTTTCGAACGTACAAATCCAGCGCATATCCACCAATCAGGTAGATCCAATGAGCTTGCAGTCTTAATAATATCCATCATGCCAGGGTCGTTCTCAATCAACTTGATGACATCTTCTTTATTTTTCAGCATTTAAAAATACTCCTCTTCCAATCTATTTCTACTCTAAAGTTCCCCCTCGAAATTGGTTATAACCTCTTCATCAACCAGAAGGCCAATTCGGTTTTCTTTTTGAGTGGCTACCATCTTAATTCCATTAACGTCAGTTGAATCCTCCAGAAAATAAAAACAAGAGGATGGTAATCAGAAATGCTTGTGCACAAGTAATCGTTATATCATTTTTCCAATGTGTCTTCCCAAACGGACTTAGCAATCTGGCAATCAGAAAACTGCATAACCATATGCTCATAAATGTAATGATAAAACCCATGATTCCCTCCCATATGTCGCTTGTGGTCCATCATGCTATCTCTCCAGAGTATTCGTCATTCCCAGCGAGTCAGATTAAAGTATTACTCCAGAAAACTCCCCTCTTAAAACTTCTTTTTCTTTCTGATTTCTGCATAAAAAAGAGGCGATGATAGCTGTTCTTCCATTTTCTGTTCTTTCATATTTTTCAATTTTCACTTCGCACATGATGGTATCCCCAGTAAATACTGGTCTTAAAAACTCAAAATTCATCTCACGAGCCAATACGTTATGATCTCCACCTACTTTAGTTGGTAAAGTAGCCGTTAACAATCCTTGAACCACTAGTTTTCCTTGTTCATCCGGCGTTAAATGATGAATCCCTTCATCACCTGAAATCCCGGTGAACAATACAACATCTTTTCTATTAAAAGTCCGTTCAAAGCTGATGATATCTCCTACTTTTAAAGTCATTTCCATCCCCCTATTGCTTCCGAATCAACAAAACCGTAGCCGTTATTGCTATTTTACAAATGAAAGAAAGTCGATGTTTTGCACTTACGGAACTAATCCTCAATATTTTTAGATAATAAAACAGTATCCCCAGTGAAATTACCTGTACATCGCTTCAAAATATACTGTTTCTTTCGACCATCTTCATTCGTCACCACATTTTCACACCGGAATTCTTCAATGAACTCCTCATCTACACTTCGATAAACGTGGACATCCTCCCCATTATAGGCTAATTCTTCAACCACTCTCTGTCCCTCAATCCCATACTGGATTACATTGATTTTTGCTTTTTGTTTATCTTTCATCTTTCAACTTATCAATAAAGGTATCTAAAGCTTCTAGATTACTCATGTTTCCGTGTTCATTGATTACTTCTTCTACGTTCCTCTTGGAGATTTGCTCATCATCTGAGAATCCATCCTTGATCATTTCTCTCGTCTCATCACCTTGAAATACAACGAACGCAACGATTGCGATCGTGCACAAAATGATACTTCCGAATAGAAATGAAGGAATAAATCCTTTTTTCTTAGTCATCTATGTCCCCCTTCACCATTTAATATCGGTTGTGAGAAATTTCATTGTTATGTATTCATATTTCTACTCTCTGAATTGTTTATAATCATCAATATAAAAAGCCACATAGCCGTAGTTCGAACAAACAGCCACTTTCGGTTTTGCCGACACCTTATTGAATAAACTTTTACGTTTTTTACTTATTATCTCGTACATGACACCCTCCACATTGACGTTACACTCTTTTACAATGAGTACATTCCATTTGACTCCCCGTAGCTAACTCCCAATTATTTCAAAATAGGCTGCTGATCACAATCATAAATTTTCACAAAAAAAAAGAATGACCACCCTCACGAAGGTCACTTTTTTTTCGGTATGATTCAGTTCTAAAATCCAGGAAATTCGACAAAGAGATCATAAAATGAAAAAGTGGATCATATCTCAGAATTCCGGATTACAAATGGTGTAAACCGGGTCATATTTTCAATAAGCGGATCATAAGTAGGGAAAACTGGTTCATAAAATCCTTACATGAAGAAAAAAACCTCGATAAGCCCTTCACCACGACTTTTTTCACGTTTAAAATCAATGAAACAACAATAATTTCACCCCAAAAGCAGGATTTTCACTCAATATGGAGAACTTTTCTATAACAACCCAACAAAGGAGTGATCCCTTGATCGTAAAAGAAAGAACCCCCCCTCGCAAACTTCTCCAAACCGAGGCCATCTTAAGAAGGCTGCAACCTCCAGACCATCCGAAACGCCCCATTATTGAACAGGATCTGAAGAAAAGAAAAGCGGGATACAACGGAGAAAAAGCCGTGGATTATCACTTAAGTTTCCTGACAGACAAGAAGTACATGATATTCAACGACCTGAAACTCCCCCTTGCACCGGATTACTTTCAGATTGATAGCCTTCTTGTGACTCCAAACTACTCACTCCCGATTGAAATAAAGAACATCGCCGGCACACTGACGATCGACCCGGAATTCAATCAACTTTCTAAACATTACCAAGGTATCGAAACCGGTTACCCCGATCCCATTACACAGGCGAAGCGACAGATGTTGTTCCTGCAAAAATGGTTTTATAACAACAAACTTCCGTGCCCGCCCATTGAATTCCTCGTAGTATTCAGCAATCCGTCAACCATTCTGAGAATGGCTGAAGGTCACAGACTCACCTCCCCATACGACAAAATGATTCATGCCCAAAATCTCGTCAGTGAAATCAGCAAACTCAATGCAAAATACAACGGGGAAGAAAATGAAATCATCGATCTCAAAAAAACCAAAAGACTTCTATTAAACCAGCATCAAGAACACCATTCACTCGTCCTGACCACCTATCAATTACAAGAAGCAGACCTGATAAAAGGGGTTCTCTGCGAACAATGCACAAGAGTCATGACCAGAATGACCGGTACCTGGTATTGTCCCCACTGCCGCCACTCATCCAAAACCGCTCACCTCCAAGCCATCGACGACTACTTCCTATTAATCAAACCAACGATCACCAATCGGGAATTAAGGGATTTCCTGCTGCTTCCTTCACGGAGAACAGCTGCCACTATTCTTCAATCCCTCAACATGAACGGATTAAAAAAAGGAGTCTTCTACACCCAATCATTTTAGATAAAAAAAAAAATGACCACCCTCAGGATGATCATTCCTTCTTCTCAATTATACGTTTCGAACAGCCTCTTCAATCCCAACATTTCCTGTGATCAAATCGAAGCCTTTATTAAATGTACGTTCTTCGTCCAGGCTCGCTACGATCGTGGCCGCTACATCTTCACGTGGAATCGATTCTCTTGATAGATTCTCTCCTGCGGTCACTTTCCCTGTACCCGCTTCATTCAACAAACCGCCAGGACGGATGATGGTATAGGTTAATCCGCTCTGTTCCATTGCACGGTCGGCAAAATGCTTTGCCACATAATACGGCTTTAAGGACTCGTTCCAGTTCTCACGATTATGAGCCTGCAGGGCACTCACCATGATGAACCGGTCGATTCCTGCCTGTTTGGCCGCCTCCATCGTTTTGACAGCTCCGTCTAAATCGATGAGCAATGTTTTATCCGCTCCCGTTTTGCCACCGGATCCGGCTGTAAATACAACAGCATCGGCACCCTTCATACCATGTGTAATCTCATCCACCGTTCCCTCTAAATCAACCAGTGAAGATTGGACCCCATCCTGTTCAAAGGCCCGGGCCTGCTCTTCCTTTCTCACAATGGCCCTTGGCGTATGCTCGCTGCTTTCTTTTAAGAGCCCTATCACTTGCTTCCCAATTTGTCCGTTCGCTCCTACTACTGCTACGTTCATATCCTCATCTCCTTATTCCGATAAATTTGATATGAATTCATCATTACATGTTTCGTGAATGATGACAAATCTTCTGTTTGGGCAGTAGTTTCATATAAATTGACTCTATTCAAAGGCATAATCCCTTTTTTCCATTGATACGTTATATAAATACATCATAATCGGTTAGGAGAATGTCCGATGAAGAAAATCATTTTGTTTGCGGATCCCGGCATTGATGATTCCATTGCCATCATGTACGCCTTACTGAACCCCGACATTAAGGTACTCGCCATCGTATCAAGCTATGGGAACACAACAAAAGAGCAGGCAACGAATAATATCGCCTACTTGCTTAATCTTGCAGGAAGAGAGGATGTCCCGATCATAGGGGGAGCCAATAGTCCATCGTCAGGGGAAATCCCAACCTACTATCCTGAGATCCACGGGCAGGAAGGGCTCGGTCCTATCAGACCGCCTGAGAGCATATCGGGTGAACTCACCAATTTCTCAGAACTCTATAAAATCATCAAGGACCAGGACGATATCACCATAGTTGACGTGGGGAGAAACACATCCCTTTCCACCCTTTACTTATTAGGTGAAAATATCGTTGAAGACATCAAGGAATTTTACATTATGGGAGGCGCCTTTTTGGTTCCTGGTAACGTGACTCCTTCTGCAGAAGCGAACTTCTATGGCGATCCCATTGCCTCACAGGTGGTGGTCAGGGAGCTGAATAATCTTTACGTCGTCCCCTTGAATGTCTCGAACAAAGCCATCATCACCATGGACCAAATCCGTTATATCCAGCAGATGTCAGATAACCCATTGATTGCGATCATGGATGAAGTCATGGAATACTATATTGATGCTTATAAGAAGCTCGTTCCTGGAATAAACGGTGCACCCATGCACGATGTCGTGACCCTATCCCTGATGGCGAACCCGGAAATGGGGAAGTCCATCAGAAGGGAGATCAACATCTTGACCACGGGAACAGGAATGGGAACGTCCATCGCAGACTTCAGGCCCAGTTCCAAGCCTGCTGAAAAAAATATCAACATCTACCTTGAATTGGACTATCCAATGTTTGTAGAAGATTTTATCAATGTAATGGGAAAGGCAGATGGAAAACCCTGAAAGATCAATTTCAGACCCGATTATGAGCTTTCTTTTCAAAATAAACAAAGACATTCGTGATCCATTTCGCTATTAGACCGACTACCACGTAACTGATGAATAAGGTGAAATAATTCGTCCCTTTGTCCAATTCAAACAGACCGATGGCAGAAAGCAATGGTTTGAAAACAAATGCAAACCCTGCACTGAGCAGGAACATGGATAGATAGTAATTTTTATTTCCATTTAATGTAAATTGATACATGAGCAAATAGGAAACGGGCACCAGAGACACATCTAACGAAACCGAACTCGCCAGTATCGGGAAGAGTTTATACGGATAGAACCACTTAAGTAAATTAGCTCCGATGGCATCTGAGTATGTAAAGAAGACGTGAATATTATATCCATAAAACCCTAAAAGAAGGGCTTTTCGTTTATCCATTCTTAAATATAGCACGATGAGAGGAAAAATAAAGAACGCAGCCAACATCCAGAATTGCCAGTTGGTAAAATCGGAATATTGCTGCCAATAATTGCTCCACATTTCGGTTTGATTCTCCTGGATCTCTTTTAAACGGCTAAGCATGGTCTGCTGGGATTCAGTCACGGTACTCGCTCCTTTAAACGTATATGCTATAGTATGAGCAGGAAAATGACCGATTATGTTTTTCCAGTATGAAAAGCGAGTCATCCTATAGGACGACCCGCTTTTCTTACTAACCATCGACGCTTGTTGCTTTGTTCACTACAACTGAAGGATATGTAGACAATGCTTTGGCAGCAGCAATACCGGCCCTTTTTTTGACAAGCCAATGAACTCAATCACAAAAGAATCTCATCCAATGGTCCCTCATAGATCAAACCTCAAATGATCGAATACAATCCTTCCACACTCGTCACAACATAATCAGCATGGGATTCTCTTCCATTTTATCCGTAAAAAAGCAGGAGCTGATCCCGGCATTCTTCCCCGATTCCAAATCCAAATCCCGATCACCGATCATGATTGCTTCCGAATGATCGATATGATGGGTTCGAATCAAATGCAGAATGGCATCCGGACTCGGCTTTCTCTCAAACCCGTGCTGGGAGGTGATGAAGTCAGAGAAGTAACCCGTCAGCCCGTAACTCTCCAGCATCTTGATCGAAGACTCGCCCCTGTGGGTGTACAAATAATTCTTTCTGCCCGTTTCAGGAACATACTTACAAAGTTCCACGATCCCTTCAAAGGGTTTGGACAAATCGAATTCCACTTCTTTTCTGCGGGAGTCATAGGCTGTGAAGAATTCTTTCCCAATCCCATATTTTTTTTCATAGTGTTTCAGAGCAGATGTGATCGATACCTTCATCTGTTTGATAATTTCCTCTAAAGGCTCTTCAAATCCATGCCCTTCAAGCGTTTCCCTAAAGGAGCCCGCCATGACGGGATATGTATCAAAAAGTGTGCCATCGAAGTCCCAAATGATATGTTTGTACATGATCATTCCCCCTTTTACAAAACTATCCTTATTTTACCACATGCAAATCACTCGCCATTACAATGTAAAAAAGAATTCATACCAAAAGGAAAATTATGCTAAAATGTTTTCAAGGATTACAAAAGGGGGGCTTGATGATCCGTTCACAGCAATCGATTTTCCATATAAATTCGGCCGCCCTGTTTTTCGCAGGAATCATCCTTCTTTCATATAGAACATACGATTGGGTACTGCTGCCGATACTGGGCCTATTCATCCTCTATCTCTCTACTAAAAAGAACCGCTCAGTCATTTCCCTATTCCTCTTCTTCCTGCTCGGGTTACTGGTGTTTCAACTTGCAACCGGCTGGATCAACGAGTTGGATGTTTCAAAAGAAACTAAAATCCTGTTGAACAGAAGTTTCCTTCTATTCATCCTGATGGCTTTAGCCGTCTCACACTTGATATCAAAAGAAAGGGTCCGTTTCTTCACTGTGTTCCCAAATTGGAAAAGGCGTATCTCCATGCCCTCCCATACCATTTCACTGCCCTTATTCTTACTGATTGGACTGGCGGGATCAAGCACCATCTTCATCCCAATCATATGGTCACCGGAAATCAGTGAGGTGAAATCATTATTCCTATTCGCTATAGGATTTACCATCCTTAACGCTACACTGGAAGAGCTTATCTGGAGAGGCGTCATGCTGTCATCGTTGAAACGAAACGTCTCCGTCCTTTATGCCGTCACTGTCACAAGCCTCGGATTCGGTCTATTACATCTATCCATCGGAATCCCGCTACTTCTCAGCCTCCTCTTTTCTTTCGGAGGACTCTTCTATGCCATCGTGGTATTAAAGACCGAAAGCATCTATCCTTCAATCGCCTTTCATATGGTGATGAATGTGGGGATGGTGTTGAATGGGTGGATAAATTAGTTTTCGTATCTTCAAGAAAGAGAGAGAAAGATGAGATGAATAAAGTAGAATACTGGGACCTGTCCACTAACCCCACAGATGAAACGTACCATTCCCTTATTAAAGTGCTTTGTGACCATTCAGATACTTTTTACTTCATCACAAGAAAAGAACTTTCTTATGATCAGGATGTTCTGGCAGAATTTAAACCACATATCATCGAATCATACCAAACAAAAGAATGGGCAAATACCATCACCATGGGACCACCTGCCACCGTTTATCTAATGGAAGCAAATGATCAGACCTGCAAATTGCTGCAACACTATGCCAACTGTTTATATGACTGGGTGGCTCCAAAATTGCCGGAAGACTTAACTTTTATCAAAAATTCGTTCACCTGGTTTTCATCCACCACCCATGAGGAATTTGGTGGCTTTTCCATTCGGTCTGATTATTACAGGAAATTAATCCACACTGTACCTGGTTTAAAGATTCAAAGAATAGAATTGGAGTAAAGAATACGGAGGTGTAAGTATGGAGATCCCATTCATGATTCTGGGGGCACTGATTAGTCTACTAATCTTCTATCTGATTATTGAGAGAGCCGTTAGAGACGGCATCAACAATTCCTCCATCGGGCAATTCCTCGAAGAAAAGCATGGAATCAATGAGCCACAGGAGGACGAGGATTTATTCGATGAAAAGTAATGGATGGAAATTAATCACTATCTCCAATTAAAATATGGTACTATTAATTAACAATAAATGGAACAAAAGGAGATAACACAATGAAATACCTTAAATCCTTTTTAGCCTTCGAATGGATCACGATCATCGGGGCTTCAACGGTCCTCTATACACGTTGGGACTTCCCTCTATCTGTTTGTATCGGCATTGTGGTACTCGGGATAATCCTTACGCTTTACTTCACAAAAAAATATGAAAAGAACGAGGAAAAGAAGACGTTGGACAATGTATGATCCATTTCAATCATTTCAGTAGGAGTCTTGTATGCAGAATAAATTATACCCTTTTATGCAAAATCATTTCGACGGTCTTGCGCTTCGGTCATCCCTATTTTATTCGTCTAAATATGGTCTGCGCTTTGAAATATCCATTCCTGGCGTCGATCATTTAAACAAGAGGAACCTGAAGCAAATAAAGGATCGAACGACTTGTCTATTCGACCACGTATTCAATGATTCAGATGAAATTCTTCTTATTACGGATGTTCATACCATGAAGCTTGACCGTTTTCTTGAGAATAGACCTACAAAAGTGTATCAGAAATATATCAGGCGCAAGGACACTAGGTACAAGCTTATTTATGAGCTCTTCAATTTCGAAGAAGAAGATGAAGACATGGTCACACATCGGTTCATCCTACCGTGTCAAAAGCATGATATCCGATATCAACAACTCCTAATGGCGATTTCCTACGAGGACTTCCCCCATCCGACTCAACTTTTAAAAGGTTCCCAACACGCGGGTATAGATATTTACTTCGTGAATGTCACACGAAAGATGATTTTCCATCTATATGATGACCGTGGTTGCGATATCATTGCGTCTGATAAAGAGGACCTGCGTTCCCTATACAGAGAATTTATTGATTGGATATTGGATTATGACCGGGTGCAGATTGATAACATGATGAATAACCAATAAAGAAGGCGCTTGGTCTGAAGCGGAAACTCATCAGAACCATGCGCCTATTATTTTGGAGCAAAGGAATGATTCTCTTCCAAAGGAACTCCCTACAACTTCCCATCAACCTCAGACGTATCCACATCATCCCCGAACCAGTCACTCAACTTCGCCTTGGCCTTCGCTTTCACCTCATCATCGATATACATGGCCACTTGCAATAAAGCAATACCCAGCGCGCCAAAGTCGTCTGTAAAACCAACTCCCACTGCCATATCGGGAATAAAATCTGTCGGAAGGATGAAATACCCCAGTGCCCCGATGATGATCATCTTCGACTTCTTCGGAACATCCGGCTTTTGCAGGACAAAGTAAAGGAGCAGCGCCGTATACACGACGGAATGTCCAGCCTTCAATCCGTACCTTTTCAGCTTACCCCAAAACTTTTCCTCTGAATAATGCTTTTCAGTATTATCCATTTCACTTCCACCTCCTGTATGAGACTTGCTGGCAATCAATCTCTTGTTGCTTTTATTGTAGAAGGTTTGGTTGAAATAGACAAATGTTTGGAAACGTGGATTCAAAACCCCGATCTTTGAAAGTACGTTATAATCCAAGTACATAAACTTATATAGGAAGTGATTCACATGCTAAATGCTATTATATTATTCCTCCTTGCAGGAATCGCAGAAATAGGAGGAGGCTACCTCATCTGGCTATGGCTCCGGGATGGGAAGCCAGCCCACTGGGGAGTGGCCGGCGGAATCGCCCTGGTCCTGTACGGAGTCATCGCAACCTTTCAATCCTTCCCATCATTCGGCCGGGTCTACGCTGCTTATGGCGGGGTATTCATCGTCTTGTCCGTCCTATGGGGATGGGGAATCGATAAGAAAACACCCGATTTGTATGACTGGGTGGGTGCAGGGATCTGTTTGATAGGGGTTGGTGTGATGCTGCTTGGTCCGAGGCAGTAGACAACTGAATTTTAGGAGCTAGTTGAATTGGGACCCACATTAAACAGGGACACCCCAATCGAAACGTTCAAAGAGTACTACTGATTAAAGGAAGAGTTGCAAATGTTCTGCCTTAACTATGGAATCAGTGCTTCCGGATCAAAGATAGAGTTATCCGAACGGATTCACATCTTCCTGGTGACGGGTGACATCAAAAAATCGGTCAGGAGGTCGGAAGGTATATGTTGCGGGTAAGTGATGGGAAGAAGGTCCGCCCCTTCCGCATCTCCTCTTCCGAATAATTCATTAAAGAATATGAGGGGATAACTTGATTCAACTTCAACAAAAATCCAGTACGCTTGCTATAGTTATTCACGAAATTTACGGAATCAACCAACATATACAAAGCTTTTGCGAATTCATCTCAGAACAGGGGACTGACGTCATCTGTCAGGATTTATTAGAAAGAGAAACTGTTTTTGATTATTCCCAAGAAGAGATGGCCTACCATCATTTCATAGAGAACATAGGCTTTGAACGGTCGACAGAAAAAATAATGGCAATTCTCTCAAAATATCGACTGGAATACAAACGAATCGTGATCATAGGGTTCAGTGTAGGGGCGACGGTTGCCTGGCTATGCAGTGAAGATGAAAGGGTTGATGGTGTCATCGGCTTCTACGGTTCACGCATTCGAAACTATTTGGAGGTCACACCAATGTGTCCAACCATGTTGTTTTTCCCAGAAGAAGAACCCTCCTTTCAGGTGGACGAAGTCATTGCGAAATTAGAAAGAAAGCACATCGACATTCAGAAATATAGCGGTAAACATGGATTCAGTGACCCCTATTCGTCAAACTTTCATAAAGAATCCGCACAAAAAACAAGGGATAGAATCATAGATTTTTTGGATGATTGGAAGGGTTAAATAAATATATGATTCTTGTTTGTTTCCGTGGCCCATTGTCAGGTCACGGAAACAATCCCGATGCGCGCCCGTTACACGCACGTTGTTGTTGTTTACTATCTCTTCTTTCTTTAAAAATCTTCTGTTTGTTTTCACGCTTGTTCCGTAAAGTGTTCATGGGCGATTGACATCGTTTTGGTCATGGGGAATTGAGGACCGCCATTTTAGGTGTGTACCCCTGCCTCTAGTAATTGAATTCATGCCTTATCACCATTTTGCGTGAGCCCCTTCCACTCCATCACCCATTCACCCTCAACCTTTATATAGAGATTTAATCAAAACTGGATACCTTGTGATAAAAGTTTTTATCCATTTGATATCTTTGCACCTGATTTATTATCAGAAAATTAACTTTATTTTTCTTCATCCCCATCATACAATGAATATATCGAAACTAAAGGAGGCTGTTTTCATGAGAAACATTGCTATGGTAACCGTACAAACATATAAGGGTGGAGCACCTTTTTAACGTTGACGGTCTTCCCCCTTATATGTGATTTGTGAAATAACACATTAAAGGGGTATATTATGTCATTTCCATTAAAAAAATTTCTTTCGTATTACAAACCGTATCGTTCGATTTTTCTTATTGTGTTGATCTGTGCGTTGATCACGTCTTCCCTGACCCTCGTTTTTCCGTTGCTTGTTCGTTATGTGACGAAGGATGTTCTGCCCGGAAGTCTTACCACGGCTTTTGCCGATGTCTTTTGGGTCGGCGTTTTGATGATACTTCTTGTGATTGCCCAAAATATTGGCAATTATATTGTGGACTACAAGGGACATGAGATCGGGGCACGAATGGAAAGCGATATGAGAGGCGAATTATTCGCTCATCTGCAAAAGCTTTCTTTCAGCTTTTATGATAAAGAAAAGACGGGCCGGTTGATGAGCCGGGTGACGAATGATCTCTTAATGGTATCGGAGCTTTATCATCACGGACCGGAAGATTATGTGAAGTATTTGGTTCGTTTTATTGGAGCGTTTGTGATTCTGTTCTTTATCAACGCTCCTCTTACCCTTACCGTTTTTTGTTTCTTTCCGATCCTTGGTTTCTTTTCTCTTTATTTCAATAAGAAGCTGAACCGGGCGTTGACGGATAACAAAGAGCGGATCGGCGATATCAATGCCCAGGTGGAAGATTCCTTATCCGGCATCCGCGTCGTTCAGTCATTTGCCAATGAATCACTTGAAATCAGCAAATTCAACAGGGAGAATCAACGATTTCTGGAGAGCCGGAAGGGAACCTATCGTGCAGAAGCTTACTTCTATAACGGGACGGAAGCATTCATTCAACTGATTACGATCACCATCGTCATCTTCGGGTCCATTCAGATTGTGGATGCGTCCCTTGACCTGCCTGATTTGATCACCTTTCTGCTGTATATCGGCTTTATGATAGAACCGATCCAGAGGCTCACTCACATGAGTACTCAATTCCAGGAGGGGATTACAGGGTTTCAGCGATTCATGGAAATCATGAACACCAAACCGGTCATCGAGAATGAGCCTGCAGCAAAGTCTCTCTCAAATATGAAGGGACACATTTTATTGAAAAACATATCATTTCATTACGACTCGTCCATAGAGCCGGTATTCAAAGATTTATCTCTTGAGATCCTTCCAGGGGAATTCGTAGCACTCGTTGGACCATCCGGAGCCGGCAAGACAACCCTTTGCTCCCTGATTCCCCGCTTTTATGATGTCACGGCTGGCGGGATCTATGTAGATGGTGAAAATGTGAAAGATCTGGACTTAAATTTTCTCAGAAGCAACATCGGGATCGTGCAGCAGGATGTGTACCTTTTTTCCGGAAGCGTCATGGATAATATCCGCTACGGGCATCCGGAAGCGACAGACGAAGAGGTGATGATGGCTGCTCAGCAGGCGAACGCCCACGACTTCATTACACGTTTGCCACAAGGGTATCATTCCGAAATCGGCCAGCGCGGGGTTCGTTTATCCGGAGGTCAGAAGCAGCGGCTCAGTATCGCCCGTGTCTTCTTGAAGAACCCGCCCATCCTCATTCTCGATGAAGCCACAAGCGCCCTGGATAATGAAAGTGAAAGCATCGTCAAGGAATCCCTGGAGTTACTGGCAATGGGAAGAACGACGCTCGTGATCGCCCATCGTTTATCGACCATCCGGAACGCCGAAAGAATTTTGGTTTTGTCAGATGGAAAGATTGTTGAGGAAGGGACCCATGAAGCATTACTCGAACAAGAAGGTCCTTATTCCAGGCTGTATTCGAAGCAGTTTGAGATTCCAGTATAATGAAAAAGGGCTCTCCTACCGTGATGGTGGGAGAGCCTTTCAGATCAACTTACCTTACCTCCGCCGAAAACACATACTTCCTTTTTTACAATAGAGGCATTAGGGGTGTTACCCATTCATCCTCTCCCGCTTCATGAGCATCCCCATCGGAACATACGTAAAGAAAAACACGACAAGTGCCGCGATTTCCAGATTGAGATAATACATAATACCCGACCCGAAAAAAGACAGGATCGTTTTGGATTCCGTCGGATTGGCCAGGTAGAAGAAATTCGTGTCGAGAAAAAGGTTAAGAAAGAAAATCGGCAGGGCGAGAAGATTGACCATGAGAAAGCCGGTCCATACAGCTTTTCTTGGCACCCGGTATCCCTCATACACGATGAAATAAAGGACGGACCACGCAATGGCTGCATGATGGAGAAAGTATTTAAGGAAGCGAAAATGAGGAAACTGATAAGCCATTTCAGGTGTTACCATGCTTAAGATCGGAGGAAGAAATCCGATAAAGAAAAGCAGATAGAATGCCTTCTGATTCGGCTTCAGGAATAGATAAACTGAGATAAAGGTACTGACAGAACAGAGCTGCAGAGGAAGATCCCCCACCTCCCACGTCCCTGTTGCCACAAGCCAGGTATGCCACGATACTTCTGACAGGACCAACATCCAGAATAACGTCCCCTTCATAAATGATTGATACCTCTTAAGGAAACGTCTAAAGTAAACCAGCATAAACGATATAGCCACAAACATCAAAAGTACAGCAATATGCGGAACAGAAAACAATTCGAACGTACGCATCTCTGTCACCGAAAACATCATGCCACCCCTATTCCTTTTGAAAGTGGTTATCATGAATAGTCTATTCGGCTTAGATGGGGGTTAAGACTCCGATTTCAACATTGAATTTGTCCCCGGGACCTTTAATCCAGGGGACAAAACAAACTGCTACATCGTGAACGGTGGAATGTAACGTCCATCCACATCCGTGAACTCATACTCCTTCGCCAGGTCCCCTGCTTTTAACACTTGTCCCGTCTTCTCCATCACCCCTGGATCCATCGCCAGCGCCGTGATGGCACGTCCAACATAATATGGGGTCTCGGATTTCTTTAAGTCTTCAGATTCCTGCCAGTGTGCCTCGTCCACTCCCATATGCTCGAGTACAAGCTCCGTCCTCATAAATCCAGGTGACACGGCAAGGACCGCGATATTATTTCCTTTTAGTTCCTCTGAAAGTCCGTACGCCATACGAACCAGTGCATTCTTCGCCAGATCGTAATAGAACTGTCCCGTGTACTTGCCATCATCCCAAAAGGTGGTGTGAATGATGAGGGCTTCTTTATTCTCGCGAAGTAACGGGATAGCAAAGTGATTCGTCGCCAGCTGAGCCCTCACCCCTGCCGTGAACATCGTATCCCAATTGGCGAGTGGCAATTCCCAGAACGCCCCCGGATTCACTCCGATATCATGGGCTCCCCATACATTATTGATCAGAATATCCAGCCTACCTTGTTCTTCACGGATTTGCTTGATGACCGCTTCTGTTTCTGAATCAATCGTATGATCACAACGAACCGCAATCCCCTTCCCACCAGCCTCTTCTATTTTCGAAACTGTGTCGTCAATCGTTCCAGGAAAGTTTTGCGTGGAATTCCCTTTTGTGCTGCGTCCCGTGACATATACAGTCGCTCCGGCTTTTCCCAATTCAACGGCAATCGCGCGTCCTGCTCCCCTGCTTCCTCCCGTAACAAGTGCAACCTTTCCAGTCAGTGATTTCATATATCCCATTCCTTTCATCTTGTCAGATACGTTCATTATACGATCCTATTCTTGACATCAACTGTCATATTTAATTTAATAAAACTAATCTATTCAGGAAAAAGGTGAAAAAGATGAGAGGCGACCGACTCGTATCCATCCTATTATTATTACAAACACACGGCCAAATGACTGCAAATGAACTGGCAGAGAGATTGGAAGTTTCCGAACGGACAATTTACAGAGACATGGACGCACTAAGCGGAACAGGGATCCCCGTGGTGGCAGAACGTGGCAAAAATGGAGGCTGGTCCTTACTCGAAGACTATCAGACGGATCTGACCGGCTTGAAAGAATCAGAAATCCGCGCAATATTCGTGTCACCGTCAGCCCACCTCCTCGACGATCTCGGCTTGACCCGTACGTCCGAGGAAGCCAGAAACAAACTTATCGCCTCCCTTCCATCCATCTACCGTGAAAACGCGAAAGACGTTTGGAACCGGATCCACATCGACACAAGCTCATGGCGAAAGCAGAAAGAAAAGACCGCCTCCTTTGAAGTAGTTAAAGAGGCCATCTGGAAGGAACACAAACTGAGGATCACCTATCAACGGGCTGACGGAAATACGGATGATCGCACTGTTTCATCACTTGGTCTGGTGGCTAAGGGAGATCTCTGGTACTTGATCGCCTCCAAAGAAAATGGAGACATCCGGAATTACAGGGCTTCCCGGATCCAATCTGCCGTTCCTTTAGAGGAAACATTTGAACGACCAAAGAACTTTAACTTGGCTCAATACTGGAATTCTTCAACCAAGACCTTTATAAAAAAATTGCCTTCGTACGAAGTGAAGGTGGAAGTCACCCCCTCCACCCTATCGAGGCTGACATTCTCCGGCCGTTTTGCACGAGTACTTGAAATAGGAGATAGGAGCAATATGGAATGGATTCCCGTTACCCTCTCATTTGATACAGAAGAAGAAGCAAAGGGGTATCTGCTCGGTTTTGCCGATCAAGTGAAAGTCATAGAACCGGAGGAACTTCACCAAAAGATTCTTGAAACGGCAGAAGCAACAGTTGGTTTCTACAGACAGGGAAAATAAGGAAGACATTGAGAAATAATGTAGTAATGAATAAATAAATTGTTCGTATAAAATAATATAAATGCCTAGAATTCAATTTAAAATCAAAGCTTGGTGAAGAACTTTACAGATAGAATATTTGGCTTAAATGACATGAGGTGAAAATTACATGCCGCTGTTGGACATTGCTGGGACTAATATACATTATTCAGTTAAAGGGAAAGGAACTCCAATCGTTTTTATCCATCCTCCCACTCTAACTTCCGTTAACTTCGAGTATCAAATAGAGGAGTTATCTCGAAGTTTTCAAGTCATCACTTTTGACATTAGGGGTCACGGTCGAAGTCAGTACTCAAACGAACCCATCTCCTATCAGCTGATTGTTAGAGATATAATTCAAATTCTGGATCATTTACATATTGAGAAAGCTTTGATATGCGGCTATTCCACAGGAGGTTCTATTGTATTGGAATTTCTACTGACTTCTTCAAACCGTGCTTTAGGTGGCTGTGTAATAAGTGGAATGTCTGAAGTAAGTGATAAACTCTTAAAGAATAGAATTCGGGTTGCAACCAAACTTGCGAGGGCTGGATTGGTTTCTGTTTTGGCATGGTCTATATCCAAAGGCAACTCGAATAATCAGGAACTGTTCAAAAAGATGTTCAAAGATGCCAAACAAGGCGATTCCAGAAATATCGAGCAATATTATGCTTATAGCTTGATCTATAATTGTACCGATCGTCTGAAAAACATCAACCTTCCAACACTATTGATATATGGAAAAAAGGATAGTCAATTTCACCATTATGCTGAGCTATTACATGAAGAATTACCTGTAAATCAATTGGAATTCATCGAAAAATCGGATCATAGAATTCCCACAAAAAAAGCTAGTGAATTAAATTCATTAATCAGTCAATTTGTTAATATTCATGAGAAAAAGTGAATGGATACAAAAGGGCATAGAGGAGTCGAAATTGCTCGAATAGTCGGGGCCTGACCTCCTTACTATGTACTCGTTTATTTTAATAAATGAGGTTAATCACTATTTTGAATCAATTCTAACACACGGAGACACACAACAAACGCCCTGAGTCAGGACGTTTGTTGTGTGTCTCTTATTAATAAATACATTAACGACCTCTGCCATCTTCTCAGGCTCTTCCATAAGGAAATTCTCAATCTCTCCATTTTTCATTGCCTGTTCATACATTCACCAGTAATCTTTAAAGGCTTTTGGCTGTTGCCCGACTCACAGTACAGAAGGCCAGGCAACATTATTTTTTATTAACCTAAATCCATCCTACTTCGCATCCATATCCGGCTGATGAATCCCAAACACATTCCCTTCCGTGTCAACGTAATACCCCTGCCAAGCCATTCCAGGCAGAGCATACTTCGGCAGGGCAACCTTACCGCCATGTTCAAGAATGAGTATCTCCGTCTCATCGTAATTCTCCACGCCCATCGTACACGAATATCCGTTCATAGGCTGGTTCGGTTCAGGAGGAGCACTTTGACGCTGCATCAACGCGCCATTGATCCCCATCTCATTCTCGTCCCCTGTCACAGCCCCGGCATAAGGCATTCCGGCGTATTCACTCCAGTCCTCGAACTTCCAGCCGAATACCTCTCCGTAGAACTTCTTTGCACGTTCCATATCATCCACATGTACTTCGAAATGTACTAATCTCCCCATTGCTCATACCTCCCTGGATTCTATCATTCACTATAATCATTTCGGTACCCCAGGTAGAAACCCTTCTTTTTTTTAATAATATTCCAATAAATCACCCCTATTGAAGTCAGGGTTATTCCATCTTTATGAAGACTTCTCCACCAACAAATCCTTCAGCTGCTCACGCAGTGCCCTCTTCAGGAATTTACCCACAGATGTCTTCGGGATTTCCTCCATAAAGACGATTTCATCAGGAAGCCACCACTTCGCGAATTGCGGGGCAATGAAATCGATCAGCTCTTGTTTGTCGACTCGACCCTTATAGGGCTCTTTCAACACTACGCAGGCAACCGGGCGTTCCTGCCACTGCTCGTGAGGGACTGCCACGATACTCGCTTCGAACACGGCATCATGTGCCATTAATGCGTTTTCGAGGTCAACGGATGAAATCCATTCCCCACCGCTCTTGATCAGGTCCTTTGTCCGGTCAACAAGCTTGATGATGCCCTCTTCATCGACGGTCGCAACGTCACCCGTGTAGAGCCATCCATCCCTGAACGCATCTTGGGAACGCTCGTCCTTATAATATTCATCTGCAATCCACGGGCCACGGAGCAGAATTTCACCCATTTCCTCACCGTCCCATCTTACTTCTCCATTGATTCCCATCACTTTCATTTCGAGTCCTGGTACAATGAGCCCTTGCTTTGAACGGATATCAAGGATTCCCTCTTCATCAAGATCGGTCTGGTAGCTCTTAAGTCGCGAAACCACTGCAAGGGGAGCGGTCTCTGTCATGCCGTATGCATGAAGGAATGGAATGTTGTACTTCGTTTCAAACGCTTTGATCATTCCCCTCGGCGCTGCTGATCCTCCACATACGATGGATCGTAGTGAAGAAGTCATGTAGTCTCCATTTTCTAGTTCATTCAGAAGCCCTAGCCAAATCGTTGGGACTCCGGCGGTGAAGGTGACTTTTTCCTCTTCAATCAGTTCAGCCAAGAGCTTCGGGGTAAAAAGCGGACCAGGCAAGACTTGAGTCGAGCCGAACCAGGTTGCAGCGAAAGGCAATCCCCATGCATTCGCATGGAACATGGGCACAACCGGCATGACAACATCCCTTTCCGACAAGGCCGCCGTATCAGCCAAGCCGAAAGCATAACTGTGCAGGACAATTCCCCTGTGGGAATAAACGACACCCTTGGGTCGACCTGTGGTGGCAGATGTGTAGCACATTCCGGCAGGTTCATTTTCATCGATATCCTTTACGAACTCGAAATTCGGACTGGCTTCACGCAACAGTTCTTCATAGGAGTAAACGGGTTCCAGTGTCGTTTCCGGAAGCTCGTCTTTGTCGGTCATGATGATATAGGCTTCTACTGTTTTGAAATCATCCTTGCATTTCTCAATAAGGGGCAGTAAATCTTCATCTACTAATAACACTTTGTCTTCTGCATGATTGACAATATAAGAAACATGCTCAGAAGACAGGCGGATATTGATCGTGTGGATAACCGCTCCCATTCCTGGTGCGGCAAAGTACGCCTCGAGGTGGCGATGATGATTCCACGCAAATGTTCCGACCCTGTCTCCTTTTACTACATCCAGTTTCTCAAGGGCACCCGATAGCCTCCGTGTACGTTCACCGATTTCCTTATACGTCAAACGATGAATCCCAGAAAGTGTCCGTGAAACAACCTGCTTTTTCGGAAAAAACTTTTCTGCTCTCTCCAAGAGAGAACCTACTGTTAATGGAACATTCATCATACCAACATTTCCCCTTCCGCTTCTCTTAATCTATTACACCTTTCTTCTCCCAATCCACTATCTGCTCATCCGTGGCTTTTAGCCAGTCTCGCAGAACCTCTTTAGTCTGTTCCCCTTTTTCCGGTGGTGGTGTGACAGCCCCTCGATTATAATCTCCGTACATGTTCACTTGCCCTTCACCTGTAATTAAGCCCTTTTCTTTAAAAACAGGGTATTCAACAAGCTGATCCGCCTCCAGAACCGGGGTAAGACAGCAGTCCACTTCCTGGCCAAATACAGACCACTCCGATCGTGTTTTGCTTCTAAACAACTCGACCAGCTCACAGTAAAGAGGATTTCCCGATTCAGGCTTCGAGTAGTGGGCTGACAACCAGTCCTCCCTGCCAAGAGACTGACAAAAGTTTCGCCAAAATTTAGGCTCCAGTGCAGCGAGGCTGACAAACCCCTTATCCTTCGTTTCATAAAGACCGTATGAAATCACTGTACCATTTAAGACCTGAACACCACTCTGGTATCCTGTTTCCTTTTCAATCAAGACATGATTGGTCATCAAGGTAGCCATGCTCTCTGCAAGGGAAATGCAGTGATAACTTCCTACCCCTGATATCCCTCTGGACACAAGCCCAGCCAAAATCCGTTCGCTTGCCGATAGACCGCCGATATAGTCGGCAAATGTATGGCTCGGATGAACCGGCCTTCCACTCTTGTCCTTCAGCTGTGCAAGGGCCCCGCTCACACTCAAATAATTCAAATCATGACTTCCGAGGTGAGACATCCTCCCACTGTTCCCATAGCCTGTGATGGAGCAGTAGATTATGGCAGGATTGATGCCGCTGACCTCTTTGTAACTGAGACCAAGCTTTTCCATTACACCGGGCCGGAAACTTTCAATGAGAACATCAGCATTTCCGATCAGGTCAAGGGCAATCTTTCTCCCTTCTTCCAGTTTTAGATTCAAGACGATGCTTTTTTTGCCACGGTTATGAGCGTTGAACACTAAGCCGTTTCCATTTTGTCTTGCCGGATCTCCTTCCGGGGATTCTACCTTGATCACTTCTGCTCCAAGCTCCGAAAGCCTTAAAGTGGTAAAAGGGCCCGGTATATAGTTGGTAAAGTCGATCACTTGAATGCCCTTCAGCATAGTGGGACATCGCACCTCCTCGTAAACGTTTGGACCTGTGTGTCCGGAACAGGATTTTCATATGAAATCATTTTCATAAGCAGCCTGTTTAACTAAGCCGCTCGATGATGGTTGCATTCGCCATTCCATGCCCTTCGCACATGGTCTGCAACCCATAACGGCCCCCCGTTCTTTCAAGCTCGTGCATCATGGTAAGCATCAAGCGTGCCCCGCTTGCACCGAGTGGGTGACCGAGGGCTATCGCTCCTCCATTCGGGTTTAGTTTCTCAGGATCTGCTCCTGTTTCCTTGAGCCAGGCCAACGGGACAGAGGCAAAGGCTTCATTGACCTCGAACACATCAATATCCTCAAGTGTCAAGCCTGATTTCTCCAGTACTTTTTCGGTTGCCGGGATCGGTCCTGTCAGCATCAAGGTAGGGTCAGAGCCGACTACCACTCGTGTATGAACCTTGAAGCGAGGTGTCAAGCCCAGTTCCTCTGCCTTTTCACGGCTCATCAACAGAAGGACGGCTGCCCCATCACTGATTTGACTCGAGTTACCTGCATGTATGACACCATCTTCCTTGAAGACTGTTTTCAAGCCGGCCAGAACGTCTGGAGTCGTCCCTTCCCTTGGACCTGAATCCTCGGTCACTAAGGTGGTTTCGCCATTTTCAAGAGTAATCTCAAGTGGCATGATCTCCTTTTTGAAATGTCCTTCAGCCTGTGCCTTCAACGCCCGCCGATGGCTTTCTGCCGAGAATTCGTCGAGTTCCTTTCGGGTAAAACCATATTTCTCGGCAATTCGTTCCGCTGATAAACCTTGATGGATGATTTCGTAGCGTCCTTTTAGCTTCGGGCTAAACGGAACGGCATCCCCATAGTTGGATCCCATCGGAACTCTTGACATATTCTCCACGCCACCGGCAATCACGACATCCATATCCCCTGCAAGAATCGCCTGTGCGGCAAAATGCACTGCCTGCTGGCTCGAGCCGCACTGCCGGTCAATTGTGGTTCCAGGTACTTCTATCGGAAAGCCCGCTATCAGAGCTGACACACGGGCAATATCACCTGCCTGTTCCCCTGATTGAGACACGCAGCCAAGTATCACATCTTCCACGAGTCCAGGATCAATCCCGGCCCTTTTGACCACCTCTTCAAGCACCTTTGCTGCAAGATCATCGGGGCGGATATCCTTTAAAAGTCCTTTCCTTCTTCCTACAGGTGTCCTTACACCTTCAACAATGACCACTTCACGCATGTTCCATCTTCCTTTCTGTTATTGAAATCCAATACTCTATAAACCTAAGTTCTTAGCAATAATCGTCTTCATGATTTCATTGGTTCCTGCGTAAATGCTGGCGACTGGAATATCCCTGAATCTCCTCGCAATCTCGTATTCTTCCATATATCCATATCCCCCATGGAGCTGCATGCATTCGGCTGCGATTTTCTTGGCGCTGTCGGTCAGCTTCCACTTGGCCATGGAAACCTTGGTCACGATATCCTCCCCCGCGATGTGCTCGGCAATCAGCTGATCAAGGAAGGCCCTGCCCATTTCGATTTCCGTCGCCATTTCAGCGATTTTGAACTGAGTATTCTGGAATTTGCTCACCGGCTTTCCGAAAGCATCACGGCTTTTCACATAGTCGATTGTCTGGTTCAGCATTACTTCCGATGCCGTCTGTGCGGCAATGGCCACAAGCAAGCGCTCCTGCTGCAGCTTATCCATCAAATAAACGAATCCTTTCCCCTCTTCTCCAAGCAGGTTTCCTTTCGGGACGACACAGTCCTCAAAAATGAGCTCTGCCGTGTCCTGAGAATGGAGACCAACCTTGTTCAGCTTCCTTCCCCGTGAAAAGCCCGGAGAATCCCGTTCGATCACCAGCAGGCTGACACCTTTATGCTTTGGATTCGCATTTGGATCCGTTTTGCAGGCCACCACAATGAGATCCGAGTGGATCCCATTAGTGATGAACGTTTTTGAACCATTGACGATGTAGTGATCACCATCAAGGACCGCAGTTGTCTTGATATTCGCAAGATCAGACCCGGTTCCCGGCTCCGTCATCGCAATGGCCGTAATGATTTCTCCCGTCGCACATTTTGGGAGCCAGCGTTTCTTCTGCTCCTCCGTTCCATAAGCTGTGATATAGGGAACCACAATATCATTATGAAGCCCTATGCCAACTAAACCTGAGCCCACTCGCTCAATCTCTTCGTTGATGATGACCGAGAATCCCCAGTCCACTTCACTCCCACCATATTGTTCCTCAATATCCGGGCAAAGATAGCCCTGCTCTCCCAGCTTCGTCCAGAAGGAGCGGGGAATCATCCGCTCCTCCTCCCATTGATTGTAGTTAGGATACGCTTCCTTTTCTAAAAACTTCCTTAATGATCGCCTGAACATGTCGTGATCATCTGATAAATAAAGGTGTTTCATGTTACGCTCTCCTCTATGAAAATCACATTTTAGTTATTGTTTGACCCCGTTTAGAGACTGGCGGAGCTGGTATTTTAATATTTTCCCAGACGCATTTCTTGGCAGGGCTTCTTCCACAAAGAATCTTCTTGGAATCTTGTATCCTGCAAGCTTCTGACGACAGAAACTTTTCAATTCCTGTTCCTCAATGCTTGCCCCCTGTTTCGGTACGATGACGGCACAGACGGCTTCTCCCCACGTTTCATCAGGGAGCCCGATAATTGCAGCCTCCAGCACGGAAGGATGCTCATAAAGGACTTCCTCAACTTCGATGGAATACACATTTTCGCCTCCCGAAATGATCATGTCCTTTTTCCGGTCTACGAGGGTGATATAGCCTTCTTCATCAATGGTGGCAAGATCCCCCGTATACAGCCAGCCATCCTTCAAGGTTTTCGCCGTTTCCTCAGGCTTCTTATAATATTCCTTCATGATCGACTCACCTTTGATGATGAACTCTCCGACCACACCAGGTGTAATGTCCTTCCCTTCCTCATTGACCACTCTCGCTTCGGTCAAGAATGCTGCTTTTCCACCCTTTCCAAGATGAGTTTTGTGCCCCTCTGGATCTAACAGGATTCCTCCTGGTCCCGCTTCCGTCAACCCGCAAAGATTATAAAATTGGTCTGTCTTAAACAATTCGATGCTCTTCCGGACAACTTCAGGGGCCATAGGTGCCGCACCATATCCACATCGTTTAATCGATGATAGGTCATAATCGGCAGCATTTGGGACCTGGAGCATAAAGGTATACATGGCAGGCACTCCAAAGAAGTGGGTAATCTTATGCTCCTGAATCGCTTCAAGGGTCTTCACAGGATGAAAATCCCGGTGAATGACATGAGTTGCACCCAATACAACCCCTGAGAGAAGGAACAAATTCAGCTGGGCTGAATGGAACATGGGCGCAATATGAAGGAAGTTCTCTTTCTCATTGATGCCCATGCTGATCATCATCGTAAGCCCCACATTGAAAACCCGTTTATGATCGAATAAGGCACCTTTAGGTCTTCCCGTCGTACCGGAAGTATATAAAATTTCCAAATCATCATCGTCACTGACTTGAACGGTCGGATCTTCTGTATTTGAAACGAGCATCCGGTCGAATGAATGATGCCCCACTGTTTTCGGAGCTCCCGTCGTAATCACATGCAGGACATTCGTTTCTTCCCTGGCAGAAGTGACCGTCATCTCGAATTCTTCGTCACAAATGACGACAACCGAATCGGACTGCTCGAGAATATAATGAACCTCTGATGACGTCAGGCGGAAATTGACAGGCGCTATCACCGCCCCGATCTTGGCACCTGCAAAGAAAGAAAGCACAAACTGATCAGAATTCTTCATCATAAGTGCCATCTTGTCACCTTTACGGACTCCAAGACCAAGAAGACCATGGGCCAGTTTATTCACTTCTTCGTTCAACTGTTTATACGTATAGGTTCTTCCTTCACATACGACCGCCAGCTTCTCCGGCTTTTTTCTCGCATTTTGTTCTAAATAAGAACCGATATCCATTCTCCATTTCCCCCTATTGTTGATCATGTATTTGAAAACGCATTCAATCTTATCCATGCAATAATTGTGCCAACTTTCAGAAAATAACAATCATAAGGGATTCCATGATGGAACAGCAATCAAGGTGTCCAGAAATTGGACACCTTGATTTGGACATCTCTACGAAAGGCTTAACCGTTCAATACGGACAGCTGATACTTCTTCAGTTTTTCATATAATCCAGAACGGCTGATTCCGAGTAGCCTGGCAGCCTGGGCTTTGTTTCCATTTGATTGACTAAGGGCTTTTTTTATAGCACCAATTTCCGCATCCTCTGCAAGGCTGACGTTCGGTATCGCCCGTTCTGAAACCTTCGAGACAAGATAATCCGGAAGGTCCTCCACCTGAACGTTTCCATGCTCAGCAAACGTCATGGCACGTTCAAGTACATTTCGAAGCTCCCGGACATTTCCCGGCCAGTCATATTTAAGAAGCGCTTCTTTCGCTTTCGCGGAAATGCCGGTGATACTCGTACCAAGCATGGAATTGAGATCAATCATTAGTTTATGGGTGAGATGTTCCACATCATGAACACGTTCACGTAATGGTGGAATATTCAAGGAAATGACATTCAGTCTGTAATAGAGATCCTCTCGAAATTCACCCTCCTTCACCATTTTCTCCAGATTCCGATTGGTTGCCGCAATGATTCGCACATCTACCTTGATGCGTTCATTTCCCCCAACCCGGTAAAATTCCCGCTCCTGCAGAACACGTAACAACTTGGCCTGAAGCGCAATCGACATATCTCCAATTTCATCGAGAAACAGCGTCCCCCCATTGGCAAGATCAAATTTCCCAACTTTCCCTCGCTGCTTTGCTCCAGTAAAAGCACCTTCCTCATACCCGAAAAACTCAGATTCAAGCAAATCCTCAGGGATCGCTGCACAGTTGACGATCACAAATTTCCCATCGCTTCTCGCGCTGCTGTTATGGATGGCATGGGCGAACAATTCCTTTCCTGTCCCGCTTTCCCCTCTAAGCAGTACAGTCGACCTCCCCTTCGCTGCTTTGGCGGCACTTTTCTTTAGTTTTTCCATATAAGGATATTCACTGAGAATATGATCCCAGGTGAACCGCGCAGCTTCGGATTTTTGCAGCTGCTTGTGATAAAAGCTTGCCTTATTTTCAGCCTTTTGCAGCCTCTTAAACAGCTCACTCACCTCAGTTAATTGACGGAACATCACCTTCCCGATGGCCCCGATGACCCTTCCATCCTTCTTGATTGGAATTCTGTGCACAATATATTTAATGCCTTTTCTTTCATTAAAGTCACTGATTTCAGCTGTTTCCGTCTTAAAGACATTCCGAAGCTTCAACTGGGGCAGCACACTGTCCACATCCCGATGCAACACCTCTGTCTTTTCGAGGTTAAAAAGTTCAAGCATTGGTGGACTCACCATTGTGATCTTATTCCGTTCATCCGTCATCAAGATGCCATCGTACGCATGCTCTAGTGTCGTTTCGATGGTGAGCTTCAACTTTTTAACCGTTTGCAGCTCCTCAGCCATCTTTTCAATTTCAGAAATATCCTGAAAAAGAACGATTTTTCCTTGCTTATGGTTCACGGTTTCATAAGTTGATATATGCAGGATGCATTGATACGTTTCATCATGGTGATGTCCATGGTTTTCAATTTTGAGGCTCGGAAATACATCATTTAGATGGTGAGATTGAATGGAATCGATGGAGCGTCCAGTGATTTTCGAAAACGATTCATTGGCATAGATGATCTGTAACTGTTCATCGGTCATCAATACTCCCACACCCGAATGCATTAAGATCGTTTCCAGCTGGTCCTTTAAGGTATTGGCTGACTTTAATAACGTCATCACCATCTCTGTTTTGGTCAGCAACCCCATCACTTTGCCTTCCTCATCAAGGACGATTCCCGTTCCCGCTTTACTGGTTTTCACCAGCTCCTCAATTTGGTGATAGGGCGTATCTATCCGAATCGTTCGTGTTTCCTTTTTTATGTAGGATTTGATCGGTGTCTCAAGCGGCATCTGGTCCAGGATCATTTGGTATAATCCGCTGCGTGTGAACACACCCTGAAGATTCCGATATCTGTCTGTAACCGGCAGGAGGTTCCATTTCTTTTCCTTTATGATCTCAATGGCTTCTTTCAATGTGGTATCATCTGTCATCACACAATCGACCGGCGTGACCATATCCCGGAACTGAATCATTTCAATCCCCCTTAATTATAATCTGAAAATTCAATCTGTTACTTTTATTATAAAGCTTTGTGTAATAAAGGTCACTTCCTCAATTTCCTATTGGATATAATGGCAAAATAATCGGGTATATTTATAATATGAAGCTTGTGTTCTAAAACAAAAAAAAGATCAGAGGTTTTGAAACCTCTGATCTCGTGATTTACCTACTTTAGTATCCCCATTATTTCGGCTGCATGCGGATTGCCCCGTCGAGACGGATGGTCTCCCCGTTCAGCATCGTGTTTGTCAGGATACTTTCCACCAGGTGGGCGTATTCTACAGGATGTCCCAGACGCTTAGGGAAAGGAACCATTTTTCCAAGTGATTCAACTGCCTCCTCCGGTAACGATTCAAACATTGGCGTGTGAAACAAACCTGGCGCGATTGTCATCACCCGGATACCGTACGAAGCAAGTTCCCTTGCGATCGGGAGGGTCATTCCGACAACCCCACCTTTCGAGGCGCTGTAGGCTGCCTGTCCAATCTGTCCTTCAAATGCCGCTACCGACGCCGTATTGATGATGACACCCCTCTCTCCTAATTCGCTCGTTTCATTCTTCACCATGTGTTCCGAAGCCAATCGGATCACATTGAATGTGCCGATTAAGTTAATCGAAATCACCTTCGAAAACGTATCGAGAGAATGAATGCCTTTTCGTGATATCAGCTTGGACGCAATTCCGATGCCTGCACAGTTGACAACTGTATTAATCGTTCCGAAAGATTCCACGGCTTTGTCAATAGCGAGGGAAACTTCCTCTTCACTCGTTACATCCGTTCTGACAAACATGCTTCTTTCACCAAGTTCTTCCACAAGCGATTGGCCTCTTTCATCGGATAAATCCAATATGGCTGCTCTCCCACCCTCCTTGATGATCTGCCTCACTGTCGCTTCCCCTAAACCTGATGCTCCACCCGTCACGATGGCGATTGATTCGCTGATCTTCATTGAATGGCCTCCTTTTTATCTAATCAACTTTTATACTGCAAGATTTGTGCCAAGCTTGATTTGCCCCTATTTATAACGGTAAGAAGTTCCAAACTGTCCAGAATAAGGACACTTTGGACATTGAAAATTCGAGATCAATACATGACAACCTTGCACTATTGGTGTAAAAACCTGTATTGAAGTAAAATCAGGACTCTTCAACATTAATTAGGTATCCTATGATCCAAATCCCATTAGAATACGTTTTCTTAATGCCTCTGTATCAAGAATTAAAACCGAGAAACCCATTTGTGTGAAAAATATGAAGTACAATTGTCCATTGTGTTACAAATCAACATTTTTTCACATTTACCAACAATCATTTTCTTGAATAACCTATGATCCTTCCATACTATTTAACTATAAAGCGATTTCATTCGAAAGGACGTTTATTATGCTGCCCATCGACAGACAACAACTGATTTTAACCTGGCTGGAAGAGGAAGGGACACTTCGTGTATCGGAAATCAGCTCCCGCCTTGAGGTTTCGGAAATGACGGTATATCGGGACTTGAAGCCTCTCCTTGAAGAGAACAGGGTTCACAAAACCTCCAATGGTATTTCAGCCATTAAGGATCAAGGCATTCCGACGAATACTTGCATCTATTGCCTTAAGCCGGCTACTTCCAGATGGTCGGTTCAATTGGTGAAGAAGGATCACACAATCGAGCAGGCATGCTGCCCTCACTGTGGATTACTCCGTTACGGGGACATTCAGGGAGAGGTCGTGCAGATCATGTGTCGTGATTTCTTAACGGATATGACGATAAGTGGGAAGACCGTCACTTTCCTGATCGATGCCGACTTAAACCTGAACTGCTGCCAGCCCCAGGTGATCGCATTCGAATCGAACAAGCAGGCCCTTCAATTCCAATCAGGATTTGGAGGGCATCTTCACAGCTTTCAAGAGGCCATCGCCGTCATTTCAGAAGAAATGTCGGGCTCAGACTGCTGTCATGACTAAGAAAAGAGGAATCTACTATGCGTAAAAAGTCGAACATGTCTCCTTATCAAACGATTTGGAGATGGCATTTCTATGCCGGGATCATCATTTCCCCGTTCTTGCTCATCCTAGCTGTGACGGGGTCCATTTATCTATTCAAGCCCCAGATCGAACAGAATCTTTATAAAGAATATTACGAGGTCAAAGCACAAGGGGAGAAACTTCCTGCTTCTGAACAAATCGAAGAAGTGAAGAAACTCCACCCCGAAGCACAAATCACCAAGTATCGTCCGGGAGAAAGTCCCGAACGCTCCAGTGAAATCGGTATCAGCACCGACGATGGGTTGGCCACTGTCTTCCTGGATCCCTACACCGGAAAATCACTTGGCGAGTTAAAGCCTGAAGACCGGATCATGGATAAAATAGTGGAATTCCATGGGGAACTGATGGCCGGAACTATCGGAGACCGTATCGTTGAGCTTGTCGCCTCCTGGGCCATCGTTCTGATTGTCACCGGATTATTCCTATGGTTTCCACGTAAGAAGGACAAGCTGTCGGGAGTGTTCTTCCCCCGTTTCGGTAAAGGAAAGAGCATCCTGCGCCGGGATCTTCACGCTGTACCGGCTTTCTGGATTACAGCGGGAATGCTGTTCCTGATTATGACAGGCTTGCCTTGGTCGGGCTTCTGGGGAACGAACTTCCAGAATCTCATGACGAATGCAGGTGCCGGATACCCTCCATCGATTTGGACAGGAGAAGCACCACAGTCCGTTGTGAAAACAAAAGAAATCGCCGACGTCCCATGGGCAGCGGAAAACCTGGACGTTCCTGTATCCGCACTCGATGGCTACACTCCCGTATCAATCAATGATGTAGAGAACATTGCCGAAAGAGAAGGAATCGATCCCAGCTACACTGTATACATTCCAGGGGATGAGAAAGGCGTCTATACCCTATCTGCCTTTCCTGCCAAAGCTCAGAATGAGGTCACCATGCACCTTGATCAATATTCAGGAGCTGTCCTGGCTGATTATCGTTTCGACCATTACGGTATCGGCGGGAAAATCGTCGCGATGGGCATTACCCTGCATACAGGCACACAATTCGGTTTCATCAACCAATTGATCAGTCTCTTCATTTGCCTAGGGATTATCCTGGTGGTGGTAAGCGGATTCTATCTATGGTTAAAGCGGAAACCGAAAAAAGCAATGGGCGCACCGAACGGGCCAAGCATCCTGAAAATGAAGCTCTTCTTGCTTCTCATGATTGTCTTGGGCATCCTCTTCCCACTGGTTGGAGTTTCCTTGATCATCATCTTGCTTCTTGACTGGCTGGTTATCAAACGGATCCCTGCATTAAATAAATTCCTCGGTGCGGAATAAGAAAGGACGATACTTCATGAAAAATCGTACGAAATATCTTAGTCTCATCCTTATCTGCTTGATGCTCGGAGCCTGTTCCCCGAAAGAGGATGCAGCCGAGCTTTACCGTCAGGAATCCCCGCTTCAGGCGGATATCACCTTGCCTGAAGACTTTTCCGGAAGTGAGCCGATCAAGATTGCCCTCACACAAAACAGTCAATCGGTCGATGATGCTGATTTTGTCCATTTCGAAATATGGAAAGGTGACGGCTCCTTCCATGATCAGATGGAAGAAGCCGAAAATGCCGGGGACGGGAACTATACATTCAACAAAAAGCTGACGGACGATGGACTCTATTACATCAAGGTCCATGCCGCAAGCAACGGATCCACCATCATGCCGACCCTGCCTTTCGCTGTTGGTGAGCTGTCCAAGGCTGATGTCGAAGCCCTGAATGATCAAACTCCAAATGATAGTGGAAACCATGATTCTCACCACTGATTGAATGAGTGAAAAGAACCGAAAGCAGATACTTGCTTTCGGTCTTTTTTTGAATAAATGGCTTATTTCACCTATGATCATACTAAGTAATGGAATCATTCCCCTTATATTATTCCCGGCAAGATTCAGAGACTTCAACTTTTGCTATAATGGATTCATAGACAAGCCCACAGAAAGGAGCCCATTCTTCATGATTATTCGCGAAACCAAGGATTCATTTATCATGATCAGGCAGCACGACCACGCCTTTTTATCAGGTGAAACCATTAAACACCTTAAACCTTCTCTACTAAAATCAGATTCATTCTTTAACGATGCCTTATATGCAGCCTATCAGCATGACCGGAGCTGGATCGGTTTGGACGAGACCCCGATTTGGAATGACAGGGAGAAGATCCCCTTCACCTTTTCTGACTACCCCCTCCTGCCAAAGCTCGCATTCTATAAAATCGGGGTGGACGAGATCGAGAGGGTGAACACCTATGCGAGTCTCCTGTGCAGCCTGCACTTCTGCTCCTTCTTTTCCCAATCTGAAAAGAAAGACTGCCTTGTTTTTTTAACAGGAGAAGCCAGAAGACAAATGAAACTTAAGGAATCGTTTCCTGACCTTGATGAAGAATTACTACAGCAGCATTTCCACATACTCCAATTCTCAGATAACCTGTCCTTATACTTATGTCTAAATGAGCCGGGTGTCGGCAAAGAAGACGAGCATCCGTGGTTTAGGAGCGGCTTCAAAAATACAGAGATATTTCACCCTGATCATCAGCCACTCACAGCCCGATGGATGAATGAAAATGAAGTGACCCTTGATCCTTATCCTTTCGACAAGGACTTCCATGTATCGTTGCAGTACAAAATGGTCTCTAAGAGCTTGATTGAAGAGGTGGGGATTGCTGAGGCTTACACGGAGAGTGATATGGAAGAAAAGAAGATTTTCTTTCATCAATAAATAAATACATGTGGACGGTTCTCTTGCTTCGGAAGCATCAGAACCGCACCTTGAAGGATGAAAAAGAAGTGGAAACGAGTCAAACTGCGAAGGATTTGGAGAAGAGGGCCTGAAAAAGTCCAATCGGGTTGATCCGATTGGACTTTTTTATTTTACTCCCACTTAAACACATAACTAGCCAGCGCAAACCCGCCAACCAGCCAAGCACCCAATATCAGTGTCTCCGTACCCAATTCCAAAAACGGGGTCCCAAGATTCATCGTCTCCCGCAACGCCGAACTCAGATGAGCGATCGGCAGCACCTTCACGATCGGTTGGATGAGATCCGGCATATTGTTGATCGGGAAGAATACTCCACCAAGGAACAGCATGGGAAATGTCACGAAACCTGCAATCGGTCCGGCACTTTCCGGGTTCTTCGCCATGCCGGCGATGATAAAGCCGAGTGCCATAAACGCAAGGGTCCCAAGGATGATGAAAAAGATCATCGCAAGCCACGAACCTGCCACGTTGATGTCAAAGATGAGATCGGCGATCAGGACGACGAGCAGTGCCTGGGTTCCGTTCAGCATCAGGCGCGCCGTGATCTGGGCCGCGATGAACGTGGATGCTTTCAATCTCGTCCCCTGCATTCTCCGGAGGATTCCCCGTTCACGCCAGGCGGAAATTTGACCAGCGACCCCGTTCATGTTGTTGCTCATGATCATCATGGCGACGATCCCAGGTACCAGGAAATCAACATATCGAAGGTTCAGCGCCTCGATTCCTACTTTCTCAACCGTCACTAACGGCTTATAGTCAACCATGTCCTTGCTGTATTGATCGATGATGCCGTTCACCACCGTCAATCCAAGCTCTGACGTGGTCAGGTTTTTCTCGTTATAGTATACAGGAAGGGAGGAAGCCTCGTTCCCGTCCTTCAGGTTCTCTTCATATCCTTTAGGAATTTCGATCAGAAGCTGGATATCCCCATTTTCAACGGCTTCTTTTCCCGTTTTGACGCTCTCATATTTTGTGGTCTCGATTCCCTCATTTTTATAAAATAAGTCCTTTAAGTCTTTCGATGCATCGGTGTCATCCCTGTCTGTCACCCCTACAGTTAACGAGAGTGAATTCCCCCCGCCTGCAAATGATCCCAACGCCACCATCAGGATGACCGGGAAGAGTAACGTGAAGAAGAGGACCTGCTTGTTTCGTCCAAAGATCCGTAATTGTGCCAAGGTTAACTGCCAATAAGCTCTCATGATTCCCGCAACTTCCTTCCTGTCATATGAATGAAGACATCCTCTAATGTCGCCTGGCGCGTCTCGAGATCCTGGATTTTCAAATGATGTTCCGTCGATATGGAAATCAGGGAGGTCAGTGCCAGCTGAAGCTCATCGGTATAGAGCTGGACGAAGGTATCCTTGATGGCCGCTTCTTCGACTCCATCCATTTTCATGAACCACTCCTGTTCAGGCGGATTGTTGAGATGAAATTCAATCGTACTCGTTGACTGCAGAGTTTTGACCAGATTCGTCGGTGTGTCAAGGGCGATCAGTTCTCCTTGATCCATGATGCCGATTCTGTCACAGAGCACATGGGCTTCATCCATATAGTGCGTGGACAGAATCACCGTCTTCCCCCGTCCCTTCAACCGCAGCACAATGTCCCACAGCGTCCGTCGCGCCTGTGGATCCAGTCCCGTCGTCGGTTCATCCAGAAACACAATCTCCGGATCATGGATCAACGCAAGGGCAATCGCGAGCCGCTGCTTCTGCCCGCCCGACAGACCCTTGATCCGGTCCTTCCTCTTCTCGGTCAGGAGCATATCCTCGATCAATTGATTGATGTCCACATGACTCGGGTAAAAGCTCGCATACAAATGAAGGATCTCCTCCACCTTCAACAACTCAAACAAAGAAGTAGACTGAAGCTGAACCCCGATCACCTCTTTCACCTTATTCACGTCTTTCCGCACATCGTATCCAGCAAGTTTGGCCGTCCCTTCATCCGGCTTCCGAAGTCCCACGAGCATCTCGATCGTCGTCGTCTTCCCGGCCCCGTTCGGACCAAGCAACCCGAAGATCTCACCCTTTTCCACCTGGAACTTCACTCCCTTCACTGCCGTAAAGGAGCCATATCTTTTCACTAAATCTTTTACATCCACCATGACTTCATTAGGCATAATGAACCTCCTTTAACAAAAATGTAACCGCCCAAGAGTGAGCGGTCCTTCTGTGTTGTTTATACGCGATGATGATCTGCACGCCAATTTTGTATGGCTTTTTTAATGTCGTTAGGTGATAAGTTCTCTGTCACTGCTCTTTCCACTAACACTGGAAATTCTTCATCTGGCGCAAAGCGGAGCGCGATCATCTGCTTCAGTGATAACCTGGCATCGGGAGATTTCCCCGTCAAACGATAATAACGAAAGCTTTCCTCCGTGCGGATGATGCGATCCTGAAGCTGAAGAGCATAGGTTCTAAGCTTTACCCCTATCAGGATGATCGTCAACACAACAAACAGCACAACAAAGCTTAGTAAAGTCTCTGTCCCGACATTCTTGACGAAAAACGTAATCGTCAGGATGAGTGTAATGAGGGATAAAAGTGCAATCCCAACATGATAGGCCGGATCGATCTTACTGTGGTTTTCATAGTTTTGCTGTTTCATACGTACCTCCTGAGGTTTGTAGATTCATTATAACCTAGTTGCGCAACAAAAAAGAGCACACTTAAGAATAATATTCTGGTTTGCGAACTACAATTCCTTTTAAATCCAAATCTTATCGACACCAAGATAAATCCCTAATGGCAATCCATTTGTGCACATATTAATGGTTGTTCCTTTTAAAAGGCGGCTTCTTCCAAAGGCATTGCTTAGTGCAATGCCTTTTTCCTGTTGAATAGCTGGCCATGATTTCATTTTTCCACAATTGGGTAAACTATCCTTATCATCATAAAGGAGGTCATTGTATGAAAAGTAAAACAACATGTATCTTCGCTGTTCTGTTCTCGTTGGTTCTTTTAGCCGGCTGTAATGACAAGGAAGAGGTAAAGAACCCTCCTGAAAATGCACCAGTTGAGGACACAGCCAATAATAATGAGGGGGCGAAAGATGAAGCTTTTCCTTTTGCAAACTTTGATTTAGAGGTTGATTACAAGGAAAATAGAACAATCGACGTGGATTACGAGAACGAAAAAAACTCGACGGAAGCGAAATATCAGGATGATCTCAATGATCAAAATCTGACTTCTGATGAAGCGATGGATAAGCTTACCCCGATCTTCGAAGATTTTTCGTTTGATCAGGATACCGATGAACAAGAGGTCATCAAACAAGTGAAAGAAGCATTTTCAGTTGAGGATGGCTATGAGAAGTTCGAGCTGGAGATCACATTCCCTGATGGGACGGAAAAAGAATACAGAGAAATGTAAGCATCTGCTTTCTTTCAAACAAAGGGACAATTCAATCTTTTTTATTCGATTGAATTGTCCCTTTTTTACTTCATCTTATTTATTTGTTCCGTCAGCTCTTTAAATTTCCGATCCAGTTCTTCATATTCCTTATCCCCTGGCATCATAAAACTAAGCCTTCCCAACACTTCCTGTCTCTCCATCTCAAGCTTCAACCGCAATTCCTCCTGGTCATCCCGTTCTGAAGCAGGCTCATTCAGCTGCTTTTGAATCCTGCCCTCCGCGATCACGAGTTTCGTACTCGTCGTTTTCTCTAGAAAATAACGGTCATGTGACACGACGATCAACGTTCCATTGTATTGCGAAAGGGTGTCCTCCAGTTGTTCACGGGAGGCCAAATCGAGATGATTCGTCGGCTCGTCGAGGATCAGCACATCCCGTTCCTCCAAGATATACTTCATCAGCTTGCACTTTACGCGCTCGCCCATACTCATATTCCTGATTGGTTCCCGCCAGTGGGTCGTCTGGAATCCCAAGTGCTTCATGAGCGTCTGGACTTTCCCTCTTTCCTCGAAGGTTTCCTTGTGGAAAAGCTGTTCAGGCGTTTCGTCAAGAGGAAGGTCGAACACTTCCTGCGTCAGATAGCCGATTTGTGCAGATGGTGAAATCCATATATCCCCGTCTGCCGCCTCCTGCCCCAAAATCATCTTTAATAGTGTCGTCTTCCCGCTTCCATTCGGTCCGATGATTGACACCTTTTCCCCATGTTGGATTGTAAAATTGGCCTTTCTGAATAGTATTCGTCCCTCAAAGGCTTTCGTCAGATCTTTCACTTCCAAGAACCGCTTTCCTGTCTTATGCGTCGCCTTAAGCGAAAATCGCACAGAATGCTCTTCCTCAACCGCATCCACCTTTGCTTTCTCAAGCTCTTTCTCAAGAAGCTTCTGCTTCGATTTCACCTGGCTGTCCGTACGTTTTGCTTTTACCCGGTAGTATTCTTTAAATCCTTCCTGTTTCGTGGACTGAGCGTGGGCTTTTTGTGACCAGGATGAGAGCTCTTTCATCTGGCTTTCGATCCGTTCCACCATTTTCTGCTGCTTTTCATACTCACGCTGTTGAGTCAGCCTTCTCTGTTTTCGTGCCTCCATATAGCTCGAATAATGGCCCCGATGCTCAATCAGCTTCCCATGTTCGATCGCCCAGATCTTTGTCACCGTTTCATCTAAAAAATACCGGTCATGGGACACGAGAATGATCGTCCCTTTATACTCCTTGATCTGGTTCGTCAGGAGTTTCATGCTATGCTGATCCAGGTGGTTAGTCGGTTCATCCAACAGAAGGAGGTCGGCATTCTTCGCAAACCCTTTCGCAAGCCGGGCCTTCAGCTTTTCCCCGCCGCTCAGCTGCTCAAACTCATGATTTGGCACATGCCATTTTTCCAGCAACCTGGCTTCAGAAGGTGTCGGGTCGTCAAAGGAATAGGACTCCGCTTCCTGTTCGACCATACCGGTGTTCAAGTCGTGATGTAACCACTGGATTGTACCTTCGGAAGGCACTAAATCCCCGTGTATCAACTGAAGCAGAGTAGACTTACCGGCGCCATTCTGCCCGATGATCCCGATGACATCCCCTTCCTGTACACTCGCATTGACCCCTTTAAAGATAGGCTGATCCATTATTTCATAGCTTATATTCACTAACTTCATTAATTCTCTCATACCATTTTCCCCTCTCATCAAAGGGAGAACAAAAAAAATCCTCCCCATTCATCTGGAAGGATTAGCCGTACCTGTCGCGCTCAAAGAAAGCCATTTGGAAATCAATAGCTCAGACGATGTATAAAGATGGGCAGACTAATCCTATTTTGGTTAATTTGAAATATGGAATTTCAAACGTCGCGAAAATAAGATCAGTACTTCATCGTCCACCCATCACTCCTGTCATATTCAGTAAATTCACTATATCATGAAATGATTTGGAAGTGCAAAAGGAAATTGAGAATATCTAAAAAAACCCAATACCAATAAAGGATTAGATTCACAATCAGTGGTATGATAAAGACTGAGGACTAGTATTACATTAACTGGTCGACCAGCTTAATGTGTTGGCTCGATGTTAGTGGAAAGGAGCACTTTATTTGGAATCAATCTGGTTAGAATATGGATGGACATTACTGATCCTAATCGGCCTTGAGGGATTGTTATCTGCAGATAATGCCCTTGTTCTCGCCGTCATTGCGAAACATCTTCCGGACGATGAGAAGAAAAGAGCCATCAAATACGGGATATTCCTTGCCTTTGCCTTTCGTTTTGGTGCCTTATTTGCGATTTCCTTTATTGCAAATGTCTGGCAAATCCAGGCGATCGGTGCAGCCTACCTTCTTTACCTGGGCTTAAAGCATGTCATCAAAGCACGTTTTGGAAAAGAAAACGAAAATATTCGTGAAGACACAGAAGAGGAAGCTGCCGGAAAAGGCTTTTGGCCGACAGTCGGGAAGATTGCATTGGCTGACCTCGCCTTTGCGATTGATTCGATCCTCGCTGCCGTGGCCCTTGCCCTTGGACTCCCTGATTCTCCCCTTGATGATTTTGGCGGGATGGACGGCGGACAATTTATCATTGTTGTCCTCGGAGGAATTGCCGGGCTGATCTTGATCAAATATGCAGCAACCTGGTTTGTGCAGTTGCTTGAGAAGCGCCCTGCTTTAGAGACAACCGCATATGCGATTGTCGCCTGGGTCGGGGTGAAGCTTGCAGTTATTACACTGGCTCATGAAGACATTCACATCCTGGATCACGATTTCCCTCACAGTACCCTTTGGACCATCACGTTTTACGGAGTCCTTGTGGCTATTGCCCTATTTGGGTGGTTCGCACCGGGAAACAAAGAATCTCAGCATAGTGACGGTTAATTATGAGAAATGGAAAACGCCCTGTGAAGATTCACAGGGCAATTCTTTTTCAAGACTGACACCTTACACTCCCGGGAACCAGCCAGGCGTATTCACGATCGCATTCCATAACGGATCGGGAACCACCAACTCTTCCTGTTTCCCTTTATCAATCTCAGTTACGATATCATCTTCTCTTCCTTCTTTAATCTTCTTCACCCAATCAGGGTCGATGATCAATTCGCGGCCGAGAGCCAATAGCGGAACGCCGGACCCGAATGCTTTATGAGCATCCTTCGCAGAATAGATCGAGCCTACTCCAATTAGTGGTGTGCGGTCACCGATTGTTTCTAATAGGTAGTCTATTCTGGTTTTCTCTAAGTCCTCTACACCTCTTCTTGGTTTAGAGAAGAAATCGAACAGGGATATATGGAGATAATCAAGTTCTTTATCTGCCAATGCATCCACAAGGGTAAGGGTATCACCCATCGTGAATCCATGATCTTCGGGTTCTTCAGGTGAAAAACGGTATCCCACTAGGAATGATGGATCTGCATGCTCCTCCACCACACTCTTCACCTTATCTACAATGGCAAGTGGAAAGGTCATGCGCTTCTCTATGCTGCCGCCAAAACGATCTTCTCTCTGGTTCGTCAACGGTGAGAAGAATTGATGGATCAGATATCCATTCGCTCCGTGAATCTCTACGCCATCATAGCCCGCTTCAATCGCGCGGCGGGTCGTCTCACCGAAGGCTTCTATGATATTCTCAATCTCTGCCGCTGTTAAGGCTCTTGCTTTCTTCTCGCCGTTTTCACCCATTACGTCACTGGCGCTCACTACATCCCCGTCAGGAACCAGATCAGGCGGGCATTGTACACCTCCGTGGAAAATTTGAAGAACGGCTTTTGCGCCCTGGTCTTTGATTCCCTTCGCCAAACGTTCAAGGCTCGGGATCATCTCGTCGGAATCCCCGCCGAACTCACCAGGGAATCCTTTTCCATCAGGGGTGACATATGTGCAGGCAGTAATCACCATACTGACATCTTTTGAACGTCTTGCATAGTAGTTGACCTCTGCTTCCGTTACGTTACCCTGCTCATCCGATGAGAAATTCGTCATAGGTGCCATGATGATGCGGTTCTTCAATTCTACTCCGTTTTTAAATGTATAGGGAGATAATAACTCGTCGTATTTGCTATTCATGATTTAGCCTCCTTGTAGTTATTCAAGGGACATCTTAATAGATAAACAGGTTTTTTGACCAGACATCCGCTTGAAGGATGTACCTGCATTATCTAAAAGGGCATCCCTCAATGATTGAGGGATTCCCTTATTTTTGCTTTAGAGTGTAGTTTTAACCAGGTACTTGAAAAAATTCTTTACGGCTTCTTTAGAGAGATCGATGTCGCCAGCATTTTCTATATCAACAATAATTGGGGTAAAGTCATCGCCATCACGAACAATGGAATACCCATCTCTTTCTTCAAAGATTCTCTCTATCCCACAGCCGTATTCAATATCTGTGATCACAAAACCATCATTTAATCTATATCCAATTGTATGTGAATAGTAGTGACTTTCATGAATATCATCATACCTCAAATACCTTACCTTCACTTCTTCCACTTCGTCTCATCCTTTCTCCTGAAAGTATTATCAAGAAAGAGGCTGCCTACCATTTTTACTTTAGAACCAGCTTCGCCACAACCTCCACGTGTGCCGTCTGCGGGAACATATCCACCGGCTGCAGATACTCGACAAGGTAATGCTTTTTCAGGTAATCGATATCCTTTGCCAGGGTAGATGGGTTGCAGGATACATACACGAATGTCTTGGGTTTCACTTCTTTTAACGTATCAAGAAGCTTGTTGTCGCAACCTGTTCTCGGGGGATCGACTACGACGACATCCGGACGCCACCCTTCGTTCTTCCACTTAGGCATGAGCGTTTCGGCACCTCCGACGAAATATTCGGCGTGATCGACTGCGAATTTCTTTGCGTTCTTCTTCGCGTCATCGATTCCTTCCTTGATGACATCCATTCCGCGGATTTCTTTCGCTCCGTCAGCAAGCCATAAACCGATGGTTCCGACTCCACAGTAGGCATCGACCACTTTTTCTTCGCCTGTAAGGGCAGCTGCTTTTTTCGCTTCATTATACAGCTTGCTCGTCTGGATCGGGTTCAGCTGGAAGAATGCACGGGCCGATAGTTCGTAGGTGAACTCTTCCAGGCGTTCTTCTATGCTTTCTTTACCTGATAGATGGATTGTTTCATCTCCGAAGATGAGTGCCGTTTTTTTCGGGTTGATGTTTTGGGCGATGGATACGACTTCAGGGAGACGTTTCTGGATTTCCGAAATCAGTAATTCCTTGCGTGGAATCTTCTTCTCCGCAGTGACGAGTACGACTTGAACTTCGCCTGTTTCAAAGCCGACACGGGTCACGATCGTTTTCAGGATCGGCTTCTTCTTTTTATCATCTAAGACAGGAATGTTGAAGTCGTTGATGATGCGCTTGATTTCAGTTGTCACTTTATTTGTCAGCGGGTGCTGAACGATACACTCATCGATGTCGATCAGCTTGTTTGAGTTCATGCTGTATAGGCCTGCAATGGCCTTGCCGTTTTGGGTCCCCACTTGGAACTGGCTTTTGTTCCGGTAGTGCCATGGATTGTCCATTCCAATCGTCGGACGGATTTCCATGTCTTCTAATCTAAGCTTCGTGTGACGCTCTAGGGATTGAAGCAGGATGTCCCGTTTAGCATCCAGCTGTCCTTCATATGAGAGATGCTGAAGCTGACAGCCTCCACACTGCTCATATACCAGGCATGGCGCTTTTGTACGCTGAGATGACTTTTTCCGGATCTTTTTAATGCGGGCTTCGGTGAATTTCGGGTGGACCTTGGTCACTTCGACGACCACTTCTTCCCCTGCAAGGGCTCCAGGTACGAAGACGATCTTTCGTTTAAAGAAGCCGACTCCTTCACCGTTGATGCCGATTTTTTTTATCGTTAGAGGAAACTGTTGTTTCAGCTCGATTTTCACTTCATTGCTGTGTTGCTTTTTTGCGTATTGCTTCTTCATTGGTTCACGTCCGTTCTATTCGATACTTCTCCATAAATACAAGGATGCATAGCTTAAATAAGGATGCCATGATGCGCTGAATTGGTCCAGCTCGTCCATGGTCGGTTTCTGTTCCATTTGAAATAATTTCTTGATGGCATTTTGGATGCCTATATCCGCTTTCGGGAAGAGATTCGGCCGACCCAGTCCGAATAACAGGAAGCTTTGAGCTGTCCATGGGCCAATGCCACGAATTTTTGTAAGTTCCTTGATGACTTCTTCGTCCGGCTTCACTGCTAGTTTGTCCATACCCAGTTCTCCGTTAGACACCTTCTGTCCGATTCCAATCGCATATTCCGCTTTCCGCTGACTGAATTGCAGCTCCCGCAGTTCTTCCACGGTGAGACAGGCGACTTTTTCCGGTGATGGATAGAACCAGACTCCGTCCTTTTGCCAGCCGTGTTTCGTGACGAAACGATGGGTCAGGGTGAAGGCAAATTTCAGGTTCAGCTGCTGGTGAATGATGCTTTTGATAATCGTCGCAAACGGGTCGAACTCCAGAATGATGGGCGTGCCGATATGCTCTTCGAAAATCGGCTTTAGATCGGTTTGCAGAAAGTGCTCGTGCATGTCCCGTAGACCGGTGTGCCACTGGAAAATGTCCGAGATACGGTTCTGCTTCTCTTCAAGATTCTCTTCATTTTCAAAGGTGATGCTGAACTCAGGCTCTTCTGTTGTGCCTTTTGCCTGAACCTTGATGACCTCGCCTTTCCCCTCAGGGAGATAGTATGGAACCTTCACACTTCGGTCTACCTGATCCACTGCATTCAACGGATCCAGCGCCAGCCTCTCCAGTACCCGGTCAAAATCATACGGACCTTCAACCTTAACATTCCTTATCACCATCGTCCTCATCCTTCCGCACAAAACTTGTATGTGTATTATAGCATACCGTGGGTGTAACACTTCAACGTTGTCGTTCATCTAATGCAGTAGCTAAGGGACGGACCTCATGGAATTTCTGAAAGGGATGATTTGGTTGGTGAGGAGATTGATAATGGCTGGTTTTTTCCTTTTATACTGTGTTGGTGGTTGTGAAGTGCCTGGGGATCAGGTGGAGACCGAAGTGGGGAAACAGGGGGGAGCTTATGAGCCTGTAGAAACAGATATAGTGAATTTTCATGGGAATATAGAGAATATGGAGTGGTTTGAAGAGTTTAAACGTTAGGGACTCACGTCGGGATCCGTTTGGAAGTGGTGAGATTGTAGAGAAGTCCTGCGAGAATATCGAGTATGTACAAAAAGGGGAAATGGCGGATAATTTGTTCATGTTGACCGATTGTAATCGGAAAGATGCCGATAACAGCGTACTTTGGTACTAAAGAGTTCAGGGACGGACCTCATTTCCTAGGACCTGGTCCTAGGAATGATGGTCCGTCCCTCTATTTTTTCATCATTGGATGTTCATCCAGACTTTTGAAGGTGTAGCCTCTTTTCTTGAGGTCTTTGATGGCTTTTTCCATGGCGTCTGCGTTGTCTTTGGAGACGGAGTGCAGAAGGATGATCGCGCCTGGATGGGCTTGGGCCATGATATTGTCGTAAGAGTATTGCCAGCCTCTTTGCTGATCGGTTTTCCAATCGATGAAGGCGACTGACCAAAAGACGTGGGTGTAACCTTCTTCTTTCGCGATTTGAAGCGTACGCTCTGAGAATACACCTCTTGGTGGTCGCAAGTAGTTCATTTCTTTCTGACCTGTCAATTCCTTCGTTTTCACTTTTACTTTTTCCAGCTCTTCCCGTATTTTCTGATCGGAGCTAGCCGTGAAGTCCGGGTGATGCCAGGAATGGTTCCCTACGATATGCCCTTCCTTCACCATTCGCTTGACCAGGCCTTCAGCGCTTAGTAGGTAGTGACCGGTCACAAAGAAGGTGGCGGGTACTTTCTCCTGTTTTAATACATCAAGGATCTGTCCCGTGTAGCCATTTTCATATCCATTATCAAAGGTCAGATACAGGACTTTTTTATCCGGTGAACCCTTGTAAAAAGCATCATATTTATCAAGCAGCTGATCATGCTGCGCCCCTGCTTCTGCTGGAACTTCATTCTGACTCTTCTTAAATCCCCAGCCTATCGGGTTATTCGAGACTGCATAGGCTTGGGCGGGAATTGCCAATACTAATATTGACGCTATAATGAACACTTTTAGTGAATTCCGCAAAATTGAACCCTTCTTTCACATTCCGTTTCCCTTAGTTTTTGAGAACGGGAAGGATTCATGTGTACTAAAAGTATCCAATAGTTAGAGCGGTTATCATACCCCAACCTTTATTTCTTTTGCAAACTCGCTTCAAATAGATCGATGATTTCCAGGAATCGTTCTGCTTCTCTAAATGTGTGATCAGCCAAAAGTGGATGGATATTACTTTTGATCCTGCATTCTTCAATTAATTCTCTTGCGGTTTTCTTGAAATCACGTAATGACTTAACTGAAACCTTATTTTGATTCAGAAATTGATTCAACATCGGCTTCGTTTCTGATTGTGGACGCATGGAGTCTAAATCAATAGCTTGAAAAACCAGTTGATCGAAATCCTGGCTGAACTCTCTCGCCTGCTCAACTAATTTCCGTTCGGAAGGATCCAATAGATGTCCGATAAACTTCGCGTGATCGGCCATGATTTTCAGAAAGAATACATTTTCCTGGATTACGGAATCCTGTTCTGGTACAAGTTTCCCCTCATTCAATTCCTGCAGACGTTTGGCAAAGAATGCAGCCTCTCTGCTAATATGATCCACTAACAATGGATAATTATTAGAACGGATTTCACATCGCAATGTCAAGCCTAATATTTTCCGCTTATAGTTCCAAATCGCAGCTGCCGCTTGATAAACTTCGGTGTTAAATGCCTGAATTTGCCGCACATCCGTGTTGATAGAGTATTTATTCAGCTTCTCCTCGATTCTTTCGAAAACTGCAATGAACTGTTGTGCTTCTTCAATTAATTGCTTCTGATCATACGTGAATCCCAAGCTCAGAAACAACGCATGCTCCTTCATAATTCTCGACCAGAATTGAATCTCATCTAAAGATCGAGCCACGATCGGATTTGTCATATGTTCTTCCCCCTCCACTCTCACTCTTCCCCCTCATACTTATGTAGATTTATTTAAGATAATACTTTAAATATGTTGAATTCAAGTAGTTCATAAGGAAAAAAGATTCCTTCTATTGTTACAAAAGGAATCTTCGAGAGGGACTGACAGTAGAATGAAGGGTAGATGATTATGTAACTTGTATGCATCACGATAAAGGTTCTACAAAAGATTGGGTTTGTATCAAGGCATATGTCTCAGGTCACCCTGATATTTCATCTTCCGTCGAAGAGAGACACGTTTAAGAGATAAGGTCCGTCCCTCACTCAAAAAACGCCTGATACTTCGTTGCCATTTCTGTTAGTTTTCCGTTATGTTCATCGATGAATTCAGATACATTCTTTTTGTCCCAGATGGCTTGGCCAGTTGGGAATTCTTCAAATTCATCCTGGAGGTTCTTGACCATTTTGTCCCTTGAAACGGATACCATGGATTCGTCTACCTGGAAATGATATTCCTGGGCATTCGGAACGAGTAGGGTCAGGTAGATGGCGGTGTAATAAAAGTTCTTCCGGTCAGCATGATTACCATCAAACCAAAACTCATCTACATCACTTTGAGAAAGGCCCCCTTCTTTATTGCCGTAGGTCACCTTCACCATTTCCCCTGAAAGGTCGATTTCTTGAATGGTTTCTCCACCAGGCAATTCCTGAAGGATCGCACTGACCTTGGAGTTATCCCCCACATAGGTTCCGCTGTTTTCTTTTAACGTATCAACATTCACATCTTCAATTGAAGTGATGTTCGACTTTTCACTATTACTTGCACACCCTGTTAAGAACACCATTAAGGAAAGAAACAATATGCTCACTAATTTATTGAAAATCATCGTAGCCCTCCAGATCCTGTTTGTATGTAATACGAAAGAATGGTCTTTATGGTTTCATATTTTAACATAAATACCCAATAGAAAAACCACCCCGCATCTTTAACGAGGTGGTTCTTTTTCCTTATATAAAAACAGGCTCTTTAAACTGAGCTAATTTTTCCAACGACGATTTATCCACTTCTTCATGCAGGCTGTTTCCATGGGAATCCATCGTTACAACCGCTGTGAAGCCTTCAACATTCAGGTGCCACATCGCTTCAGGAATGCCAAACTGCATCAGATCCACTCCATCTACGCCTTGGATGCAATCTGCATAGTACTGAGCCGCTCCACCGATGGCATTCAGGTACACTCCACCATGATCCTTCAAGGCAGCCAGTGTTTTCGGACCCATTCCACCTTTCCCGATGACGGCACGGATTCCAAAACGCTTCATGATGTCCCCTTGATAAGGCTCTTCACGAATCGATGTTGTCGGGCCAGCGGCTTTCACGTGCCAGTTGCCCTCATCGTCCTTCAGCATAACCGGACCACAGTGATAGATGATTTGGCCATCAAGATCCACTGGTGCATCATTCTCACTCAAATGCTTGTGAATCGCGTCACGTCCAGTGTACATACGGCCGTTGATTTGAACCACATCTCCCACTTTCAACTCACGTATTTTTTCTTCCGTGATCGGAGCTTGGAGTACCACAACGTTTGGTTGTTCCCCGGATGAAGCCGCTGCCGTTTCAAGCTCAGCCTCTGATTTTTGAGTAAGATCGATCTTCTCACCTTCCTGATAGAACCATTCGTCGATACCGCCTGATTCTACATCAAGCTTCACCCCTAAACGACGGAACGCCCAGCAGTTATAGGCAACTGATACGAAGAAGCTTGCAGGGATACGATTCATCACGCCGACTTTACAACCAAGTAGAGTTGTTTCACCGCCGAATCCCATCGTGCCGATTCCAAGCTCATTCGCATTTTCCATCACATACTCCTCTAACTTACGGAGATCTTCATTCGCATTCACGTCATCAACGGAGCGGAATAATTGTTCTTTGGCCAGATCATAGCCTGAAGAACGGTCTCCCCCGATTCCGACGCCGATGAATCCGGCACTGCAGCCTTGTCCCTGTGCCTGATAGACCGAATGCATCACGCATTTACGGATGCCATCAAGGTCCCGTCCGGCACGGCCAAGTCCTTCAAGCTCACATGGAAGGCTGTACTGGATGTTTTTATTTTCACAACCTCCGCCTTTTAAGATCAGGCGCGCATCGATGTAATCCTTTTCCCACTGCTCAAACTTGATGACCGGTGTCCCTAAGCCAAGATTGTCTCCTGAGTTTGCCCCCGTCAATGAATCAACAGAGTTTGGACGAAGCTTCCCGTCCTTCGTCGCCTGTACCATTGCAGCATAGATCGCTTCTTTGATTTCAAGCTGATTCACGCCGACCGGTGTTTTTATTTTAAAAGTCGGAAGTCCTGTATCCTGACAAATCGGTGATACATTGTCATCCGCCATCTTTACGTTATTTGAAATCGTATCCAAGCTCATCGCCGAACGCGTACCGGCGTTCTCACGGGCTTTCGCCGAGCTGATCGCACGCCTGACATCCTTTGGCAGGTTCGTGGATGTTTCCACAATCAAATCGTACATACTTTGCTGTAATGTCTCTTTATTCATCGTTCTCCCCCTCTAAAGATCTCAAAAACAGTCTTAATTTTCATACATCATTATACTCCTATAAGAATAAGATTGAAAGGGATTTCACAATGGAATTTCCTTCTCGAAATAACACAAAACTTCATCTTCTTCCTTATAAATGTATCCGTTGTTTTGGTAAAATCGGATGGCGTCAGCCCAATGTTTGTTGGTTTCGAGGATAAGATAGCGAGCACCAAGGGAAAGTGCTTTTTCTTCCAAATACATGAGCATGATGCGGCCGAGACCGCGTTTCCGATATGGAGATAAGACAGACATTCTCACAATCTGATACGTATCCCGGGTTTCTTTTCGGATAGCACCGGTGCAAATGATCTCATCGTTTTCTTTTCCTATAAAAAAATGATGCTGAGTACCATCATACTCTCCTTTAATGTCATGAATATCGGGATTCATGGTATGATCGATGAACCCGAATCGTTCGAGGAAACCGGACAGGATCACGTTTTTTGCCTGCTCGCAGTGGTTTTTTTCTATGGGTGTGATGATCATGGGGATGGATCGCTCCTTTAATAGATGTTTTTATGTAAGTTTGACGTTTTGGTGGGGAAATCCTGCTTGGTATTCTTGTCTACTATCCTGAATAGGATGAAGGGTGGGGTTTACCGATAGCTGTCGGCTGGTTTATGGGGTGGGTATAAAACTTGTTGACCGTTATGAATTTTTATCGACCGTTATTTGAATTTATCGACCGTTATTTCATTTTATCAACCGAAACCATCCATATATCGACCTTTCTACAAAATCCAACAAATGTCGTACACAATCACAATCACCTCACAGCCCACCACCAATCAAAGGTCCGTCCCTCAAAAAAATAAGAGTCCCATCCAGGACTCCTACTCACTCTTCTTAAATTGCTCGCATTTTACTTCTATATCATCGATCATTGCGATCAGGCGATCGATATCGTCAATGTCAGCTTGTTCGGGATCGATTGAGTCCAGAACGTCGACGAACAGGTTCAGGCGTTGTTTTAAGTAGCTCACTTGTGAGTCTTTATCGTTGATTGCTTTACCCAAGAGTTCTCTCTCCTTTCAATACGTTTACTATGGTAACCAATAACTTTCGGATTGACAAGGGCTGAGCGTTTCTCAATAATGAATAGGTGACTTATTAATAAAGGAGCTTTTACGAATGAAAACTGATACTCTCTCCAAGAAAATGTCGATTGACCATGATCCTTGGGAGGCTTACTTAGATGTGGATGAGCATGGTGACATCACGCTTTCCAATATAGAATTCACCACTACTACGCTCTGTAACATGAGATGCGAGCACTGTGCCGTCGGTTATACGTTATCCCCGAAGGATCCAAGCGCCCTTCCCATTGAATTGATTCTACAGAAGCTCGACGATATTAAAACACTTCGTTCTCTTAGTATTACCGGTGGAGAGCCGATGATGTCAAAGAAGTCCGTTGAAAATTATGTCTTGCCATTACTCAAGTATGCACATACCAGAGGCGTCCATACCCAAATCAACTCAAATCTGACCCTGGATCTTGACCGATACTTATTAATTGCCCCTTACCTGGATGTCCTGCACATCTCTCACAATTGGGGAACGATCGATGAGTTCATCGATGTCGGCTTTGCCAATATGGAACGAAAACCAACGAGGGAGCAGCGCAAGAAACTTTTTGACCGCATGATCGAAAACAGCCGTGCTCTTTCTGAACGGGGAGTCCTTGTTTCAGCAGAAACCATGTTAAATAAAAACACCCTGCCTTACCTGGAAAAAATCCATCTACAGGTTGTCGATGAAATGAAGTGCGGTCGTCACGAAATTCACCCAATGTACCCTTCTGATTTTGCGTCAAGCTTAGAAACCCTTTCATTAGAAGAAACCAGGGAAGCGATCAGAAATATTCTTTCCTTCCGTGATGAAAGTGTATGGATGCTATTTGGAACACTTCCATTTTATCCATGCAGCTCTTCACAGGAAGACTTGGATTTTCTGAAGGAACTTTATGCTGCTAATAATGTCACCGTCCGCAATGACCCTGACGGCCGTTCTCGTCTGAATGTAAATATTTTCACTGGAGATGTCATCGTCACTGACTTCGGCGACACTCCGCCACTTGGAAATATAGCAAAGGATACTCTGCCTGCCATTTTTGAAAAGTGGAAACAACAACCTCTTGCGAAAGAGTTGAATTGCCACTGTCCAATGGCTCGCTGCCTTGGCCCGAATGTGCTCGTAAAGTCTATGTATTATGGAGATGTTGATTTCTCGAAGCGTGAAGCGAAGATTTCCCGTTAAAATCGAATGCGAAGGCTCAAATCTGTTATGGGTTTGGGCTTATTTCATGGAACTTGGATCTAATTTTCTATTATTGACTAACTTTCAGGCCTTGTTGTGCCAGTTTACAGGTTTGTTGTGCCACTTTGGCTGTTTGTTGTGCCACTTCCACCCAAACTTGTGCCACTTACCAGGATTGTTGCGCCAAATTGTGAACAAATCACCAATCGTCCACCAAATACACATTCCAAACACGCTACTTAAACACCATTATTCCTCCAACATAAGGTCCGTCCCTCCAAACCCATTCAAATACACAAATATCACTCCATTTCCCTTCCCAAAACCAAGGTCCGTCCCTCACGCAAAAAAAGAAGCACAACGGACATTCATCCGGTGTGCTTTTATCCGATTGGGCCGCGGTCGTTTTTTTTGATGGGTTGAGATATTTTTTCAAGGGCTGGATCCATTGCATTGTATTTTTGTTTTTTTATCTCAGCATGGATCTTTGCTCTTCTTGCTCCAAACCATACTCTTAATGTGATGAACGCCACTAATAGGCCTCCAAAAATAAGTAAATACTCCACGATATCCCTCCTTCAATTCTGAATATTCTAATTATTATAACATATCAAGGAAAATAATAAAAGAGTGAAATAGGTTTTACCCCATTTCACTCTTCTTCAAACAATTATCTTGGTGTTTCGCTCGCCATGAAGCCGAAGTGGACGTGATCCTGGACTGGAATCCATGCCCCCACTCCTTGGGATGTTACATTTTTCACGACGACGGAGCGTTTTGTTCCTTTCATCTCAAGGAATACTTCACCATAGGTTACTTTTCCTTTTTCGTTAATCGCCGGAGCGTAGGCATAGAGGTATCCAAGACGTTTAGGTGAAATGTTGTACACCTGATCCTTCTTCGTCCCTGCTCCTACAATCGTTTGGAATGCAAGTGGCAGCTTGGATTTATCCATTGCTTTGATGAGCATCATTTTTTCTACATCATCTGCGTGTGGAACTTTAGCCGTCAATCCGCCCTTCACTACTTTTTGTGCTTCCTGGACATAGTGAATTTGATAGTTGGATTTTCCGCCGCGGTTATCGAAGTAGTTCGTGTTGACCTTTTGATACTCCCAGTTAGGGGATGTCTCGGTTGAAGCATAGTTTAAAGGCCATTCCCCTAAATAGATCGTTGCCCGTAATCCAATGGTTGGTGCTTTATTCATGGTGGATTCATTCAGCATACGGATCAGATTCGGGTTTTCTATTTTCACATTCGATGTTTCGATTAATTCCTGGGACCATTCACTCGGTTGGAGATATGGTTGATCCTGGGTTGAGTTAGGATACGTATTTTCCTTTGCGATATTTAATACTGAGTTTGGCATCTTTACTCTGGTATCTTCAGCTGGTTTCGGAGCTTTCTCTGTCGCTTCCTTTTTTTCTTTTTTAGGATTATTTTCAGCGTGAATACCCGTTGTTGCAACGAAAAATGCGAGTATGACCATAAGAACAGTGCGCATGATTTTCATGAAATTGACTCCTTTCAAACTAAACTTAAGGGTTTGCCGTTAGTTTTTCCTAGTTGGAAAAGCTTATCCCAAAAACTTTATTTGATAGAAAATTTACATAATTCAAATATTAATCTATACTATTATTGAAAAGAAAACAGTCAGGCCCTCTGACCGTTTTCAATCATTCCTACATTCCCTAAAAAAAGCAGCTGAGTTCATGATTGAACTCAGCTGCTTTTTTAATCATACTCACAGGAACATTCTTCAGGTGGACAAACACATTTGATGTGTACGTCATATAGTTTGGTGGAAATCTTCTTTCCGTCAATGATGACAAATGCTTGGATTGAGAGATGTTCATGCATTCCGTATTCAGGAATGACTTTTGCTGAATAGTTCCCTTTCCCGTCTGTGATAGCAGGGTTGGGTACGATGGTACCCTTAAAGTGTTCTTCTTTCACTTCAAAGTGAACCTCGATATCTTCAAGTGGCCTGGAATCACACAGCACTTTCCCAGTGATGCGGCCTCCTTTGCATCCTACATACGGCGGAACATGAAACGTCAGTTTGACTTCACTGCATTCCTTGCAGCCCGCATAAACAAAGGCTTTTTCTGAGATTTCCTCATCCCCTACCATGGCGCTTGCCGAATACATGACGTCTTTAAATAGCGTATTCGGCGGCACTTTGACGTCACTCGTAAACCTCCCATGTTCATCTGTAGACACAACATCAGGTTCAAACCTTAATACCGGACTAGACAATTTCACTTTCACATTATCCAACGGTTCCTTGTCACATCTAACTTTACCGCTCACCTTTCCACAGCAGTCTATCTCTTTTATATGATCCAGTTCAATGGTCGGATCTTTGCATTGGCAATGAATTTTGACTGTTTTGATCATTGACTTGATCATCTTGTCGCCAAAGATTGTCATCGCCTGAATGGATATGTCTTCAGATTTTCCCGAGATAGGTGTGATCATTGTTTCATATTCACCTTGCTCATTAGTCCAGACAGGGATGGGGTTTACTTCCACAGCACCTGGCGATGAATCTATGATAGTAATCATGATCGCAGCATTTCGGATAGGGGTTCCGTCACATGTTAATTGTCCGGTCAATTTAGTACCTTCACAAGGGATGACTTCGCATGGCACTTCTAGAGTAAGTTTAGGTTTTTCACACTTATTACAGCCTGCAATGACTTGGTCAGTGTCCTTCACTGTTTTCCCACTCACCACTGCTTTGGCTGTATAGAAAGCAGACTGAAACTTAGTTCCGTTTTTCACCTTTACGACCGACGAAAATTCTCCTTTCTCGTTGGTCACTGGAGCAGAATGCCTAAACTTTAGAATTGGTGAACCAGTTAGTGTTACCGTGATATTCGCTTGTGGTACGCCATCACAGGTAACTTTCCCACCCACGACGGCACGGCAATCTATTTTTTTAAATTTATCTAACTTTATGTCCGGTTTTTTACATTTGACGCAGCGAACCTTCACTTCTCTTGTTTCTGAGGTAACCGTTTTCCCTCCGATTTTCGTTGTTGCTGTAATCGTAATGGTCTCATTCACCTCTGGAAAAAGGACCAGGGCTGCCGTAAATTTCCCGTCCCCCTGTGTAATCGCAGGGTTTGGAGTGATAACGACACGCTTGGATTGTGATTCAATGATAAATGAAATGGCAGCATTCCCTATTGCCCTTCCATCGCAAATGAGTCGTCCAGAAAGTTTTGCACCCTTGCACCCGACAGGCTCCTTGATCGGGTCCAGCGTAAGTTCAGGATGTTTACATTTAATACAATCCACTCTCACTGACATCGAATCCCTGACTGTTTTTCCGATGACCACTGCCGTTGCGGTCACGATGATGTTTGGTATGATCGAAGTTCCTGGAGCCACCGTCACTTTCGTTGAAAACCGGCCGGTGCTGTCCGTGAGAGGAGTAGGGTTATCAAAGACCAGTCCCGGGAATGATGAAGACAGATTAACCGTGACACCTTGGAGGGGTTGATAATCACATAGCACTCTACCACTGATGATGCCTTCACAGCTGATCGTTCCAATGGCATCTAATTGTATCGTTGGATTCGTACAACCTTCAAACGGGAAAATCCCGGAACATCCCCTGGGAGGTAAATCGATATTGCAATCAATGAATTTTACTAAGGATGGTTTTTTCTTTTTTCTCACTATACTCATTCCTTTACACAAAACTCTTCTGCCATCTTATTCAGGGATGAGTAGGCTGTTCTCACGAATTTCATTATCTAACGAATGATTCCATGCAAAAGCCCCGGCAGAGGACTGCCGGGGCTTTTTTTAAAGTAAATAAAAACCAATTCCCATAATAAAATAAGCTGCGAGGAGCGTCAGTCCCTCAAACCAGTTCGTTTCCCCATCATTGGATATGACGATCGTCACAAGTACTGCTGATACCATGGCCACAAGCTCCGGTAACGTAAACACCAGTGGCATGCTCGTTTCGAAAAACAGCGAAATCAACACAAGAACCGGCGCTACAAACATCGCAATCTGCAAGGTCGACCCGACTGCAATCTCCACAGCGATATCCATCTTATTTTTATAAGCCATAATGATCGCTGACGCGTGCTCAGCAGCGTTCCCAACGATGGCAACGATGATGACCCCGATGAACAGCTCGCTCCAGCCGAATGTGTTCCCGACTTCTTCAAACGTATGAACGAGGCGTTCCGATACATAAGCAACGGCTGCAGTCGAAGCGGCAAGGATCAGCAACGCTTTCCCTTTACTCCACTCCGGCTCTTCATGAGCGTGCGCGCCCTCTTCGCCTTCATGCTGATACACCCCGCGGTGAGTGACTAATTTAAAGAATAAGGCAAATAAATAAAGAGCAATCAAGATGACTGAGACACCGATGGATAGGGACATGGTCTTCGCTTCGTTCATATCCTGGGCGAAAACTTCAGGAATAACAAATGCCACGATGATCGCAAACATGAGCAGCCCTGAGTTGTGACGGGCATCAAACACATTAAACTTCTGACGTTTGAACTTGATTCCCCCAACAAAGAAGGACAACCCGGCAACTAAGAGAAGATTTCCAAGGACGGACCCCGTTAAGGACGCCAGCACGACGCCAATCAAACCGGCTTTTAACGCAAAGATAGAAATAATGAGTTCAACCGCGTTTCCAAAGGTCGCATTCAATAATCCACCGATACGGGGTCCCGATACAACGGCCAAGCTTTCCGTCGATCTTCCCATAAAGGCAGCCAGGGCAATGATCGTGACACAGTAGATCACGAACATGATGACATTCGGCCAATGAAGCAGTGAGCCAATGACCGAAATCGGCACTCCGGCAAATACTAGCAGTGCAAATACTTTATTCATGTGTAAGATCCTTCTTTCTAAAAGAAAATTTGTTTAAATCAAACAAGATTAGACACATTATAGATAGAAACTATTTAGGAGGTACAACCTATGGCACAAATCTTAAAAGATAAAATCGTTGAGCTCTTTTCCAACCATAAAACGGGCACCCTTGCCACGATTCGCGACAACAAACCGTATTCACGCTTTATGATGTTCAACCATGAAGACCTTATTCTCTACACTGCAACCAATGAACATGCGCACAAAGCGGAAGACATTGCACAGAACCCTCATGTTCATATTCTTCTGGGACATGACCGTGATTCCGATCATGAGCACTATGTAGAAATCGAAGCAGAGGCTTCCGTCGAAGAATCCAAAGAGCTGAAAGAGAAATTCTGGAACGAACAACTCAAATCCTGGATCGCAAGCCCCGATGACCCGGAATACATGCTCCTCAAGCTCACACCCAAAACCATCCTCTACTACGAAAAAACTGGCAAAGAACCACAGGAACTAAGCCTATAGAGACCTTCCCTTTAGAGGGACGGACCTTCAATTAGATGAGAACCTTGATTTATTGGTGTTTATGCTCAGTTAGAGGTCCGTCCTTTAACATTTTACTGTATTGAGGGACGGACTTACACCTGGCCATAGCCTTGATACAATAGGGCTTATGCTGTTTAGAGGTCCGTCCCTCACTACTCTACTGCACTGAAGGACGGACCTTCATCTGGATATAAACCTTGATATTAATAGGTCTTATTCTCCTTGAAGGTCCGTCCCTCATCGCTTTACTGCACTAACTCAAACGTTTCTTCGATTTTGATGCTGTCTTGTACGGATTGGACCATGGAGCAGTTTTTGCGGGTGAGCTTCATGGCTTTTTCGATTTTGTTTTTGTCGAGGTCCGTCCCTCTGATAGTAAAGTGAAGGGAGATGGCTTCGACTCTGTTTGCTTCGGCTTCGTTGCGGGTTACGTCGGCTTTGATATGGATGTCTTCAAATTCGATGCGCATTTTCTCAAGGACTTTTCGGAGCACTCCCCCACTGCACACTGCCACCGAAGATACCAATAATTGGAACGGACGAAAACCATACTCTTCATTACCCGAAACCTCCAACTTGCCAAACCCTAAATCTGTGTAAAATCCACCTTCTTGCATGTTAAATTCCATTTTTATATCATTCCTTCCTTATTATGTTAGTAATGTTTTGATTTTACTCTATTCGTTTCGTATTGCCAAACAATGAAATAGGGGGTACCATCAAAGAAGCTATTATCAATGATTGGGAGTTTTTGCAAATGAATCAAACACTAACCTTCCGTTTTTGGGTCCTTGTCGGAATCGTCGCGATTTCCGGATTCTCACAAGGGATGCTCCTGCCGTTAATCGCCATCATATTCGAACAAGACGGCGTTTCTTCCTCCCTGAACGGATTAAACGCAACCGCCCTATATATCGGAATCTTACTCGCCTCTCCTTTAATGGAAAGACCACTTCAGAAAATCGGATACAAGCCGATGATCATCATCGGAGGAATCGTGGTCGCAGCGTCACTCTTACTGTTCCCGGTTTGGAAATCCTTCTGGTTCTGGTTTTTCCTGCGTCTTTGCATCGGAATCGGCGATCACATGCTCCACTTCGCCACCCAGACATGGATCACATCGTTTTCACCGAAAGAACATCGCGGACGTAACATATCCATCTACGGGGTCTCTTTTGGAGTCGGTTTTGCCGTCGGACCGATGATGACACAGCTCATCACCATCCATCAAGCATTGCCATTCATCATCTCTTCCTTATTAAGCCTGACAGTGTGGATGTTCGTCTTTAAATTACAAAACGAATTCCCCGATCAGCAAAATATCGGCAGTGCCTCGTTCCTGGGATCGTTCCAGCGTTTCGGAAAGGTTCTCAAATATGCATGGGTCGCCCTGCTGCCCCCATTAGGATATGGATTCCTGGAAGCTTCATTAAATGGAAACTTCCCTGTGTTCGCCCTTCGAAATGGTCTTTCGATTGAAGCAGTCGCAATCCTCCTGCCTGCTTTTGCCGTGGGAAGTATTATATCCCAGGTACCACTTGGGATTCTGAGTGACAAATACGGAAGACAAAATGTCCTGCTCATCGTCATGATGATTGGATTCCTCTGCTTTTCGGCTGCAGGAATCGTGGCGGAGTCCACCATGGGCTTATTTATATGCTTTACTTTAGCGGGGATGGCCGTCGGATCGACCTTTTCACTCGGTATTAGTTATATGACGGATCTTCTCCCAAAAGAATTACTTCCTGCCGGGAACATCATGTGCGGAATCTTCTTCAGCTTCGGGAGTATGATCGGTCCATTCGTTGGCGGGATCACCATCGACTGGTTCAAAGGCTCAAGCTTCTTCTATTTAATCGCATGCATGATGCTGATGATTTTTGTGAGCCTACTCGTCTTCTCCATCCAGAATCGACGAGGAGAAATAACCCAGAATAACTAGCACAAAATTCTTTCCATTATCATATACATGTGATAGGATTAGATTATAATAATTATAAATTACTAACTTCATATAAAATCATCTAAGAGCACATGCAGTTTTGCTGTCACCTTTCATTGGTGGCAGCTTTCGTCGTTTTATAGGGGTAATGACGTTGATTATTATTCTCAATGAGAATCTCATATTTTCATTTAACTGAAGGAGGAATACGCTATGAGTTCACAATCCAAAGCCTTAACCATGGGGACACCAAATGAAAAAATACACATCTTTGAAAAAATAAAGCCTCATGCAGAATTGATTGCCGCGCTGGTCAGCGGTGTGTTTATTTTACTGGGGTGGTTGACGTCAAACGATGACTCCACCTTAAGCACTATCTTCTATCTCCTCGCCTTTGCCATCGGCGGGTTCGCGAAAGCCAAAGAAGGAATCGAAGAAACCATTGAAAACAAAGAACTGAATGTAGAAATGCTGATGATATTTGCCGCAGTCGGATCTGCCATTATTGGGTACTGGACAGAGGGCGCCATCCTCATCTTCATCTTCGCAGTCAGTGGCGCACTTGAAACGTATACGATGAACAAAAGTCAGAAAGAAATTTCCGCACTCATGCAGCTGCAGCCAGAAGAAGCATGGCTTGTGGCAGGGACTGGTGAAAAGAAAGTCCGCGTTTCAAGCCTTGAAATCGGTGACCACATTTTAATTAAACCAGGAGAACGCGTGCCAACAGACGGTGTTGTCGTAAAAGGAACAACGTCCATCGATGAAGCAGCCATTTCCGGAGAAGCAGTCCCTGTAACAAAAGGTCAAAGAGATGAAGTGTTCGCTGGTACGGTCAACATCAATGGTGCCATCACCATTAAAATGACCAAACCAAGCAGCGAGACACTTTTCCAAAAAATCATTGATCTCGTGCAATCCGCGCAAAGCGAAAAATCGCCTTCTCAGCAGTTCATTGAACGCTTTGAAGGAACCTATGTAAAAGTCGTGCTTGCCGTTGTCTTTCTGATGATGTTCCTGCCTCACTTCCTACTCGGATGGAGCTGGACGGAAACATTCTACCGGGCAATGGTCCTGCTCGTTGTTGCTTCACCTTGTGCCCTGGTTGCAGCGATCATGCCAGCGAGTTTATCTGCCATTTCAAACGGTGCCCGTCACGGAATTCTCTTTAAAGGCGGCGCCCACTTGGAAAACTTAAGCAACATTAAAGCCATTGCCTTTGATAAAACAGGAACGTTGACGAAGGGGAAACCCGTCGTAACGGATATAGTGGTTGCGGATCATGCGGAGGAACGTGAAGTCATGGCTACCGTTGCTTCGATTGAAAATCAGTCGAATCATCCACTTGCTCAAGCCATCGTTCATCACGCAACCCGCGAATTAAACCTGGAACTCTCCCAGCCAGATTCCCTTGAAGACGTATCCGGTTGGGGAGTCAAAGCGTTTGTGGACGGAGCCGAATGGAAAATCGGGAAAGCAGATTTTGTGGATAAAGTGTTAGCACAACAATTTATGGATGGTGTCTTTGAACGAATCGCTTCCGAAGGAAAAACAACGGTCTTCGTTGCCAAAGAGAATGAAATTGTCGCTTTGATCGCTTTGAAAGACGTCGTGCGTAAAGAAACCATTAAAGCTCTGCAACTCCTGAAAGATGAAGGGGTCCAAACCATCATGCTGACAGGGGACAATGAGAAGACAGCTCATGCCATTGCAGTAGAAGCGAAGGTCGCTTCCTTCATTGCTGAATGCCTGCCGGAAACGAAAGTAGACGAACTGAAAAAGATGAAGCGTCAATTCGGCACGGTTGGAATGGTCGGGGACGGAATCAACGACGCACCGGCACTTGCAACGGCCAACGTCGGAATCGCCATGGGTGAAGGAACCGACGTCGCCCTGGAAACAGCCGACGTCGTGTTAATGAAGAATGATCTCACCCGTATTGCTGAAGCTATAAAACTATCTAAAAAGATGAAGCGGATCGTGCAACAGAACGTAGTGTTTTCGATTGTTGTGATTATGCTGTTGATCGCCTCGAACTTCCTGCAAATCCTGGATCTGCCCTATGGGGTCATCGGGCATGAAGGAAGTACGATCTTGGTTATCTTAAACGGTCTGCGATTGTTGAAATAATGTGATAAACATCCAATCTTGAGAGGTTGGATGTTTTTTTATGAAATGTTTAGTGGCGATAAATTCGTGAGGGATTTAATTTCAATGATTGAAATAGAATGACAGTCCAGCGATTCTTTGAGACTTATCCACACCCTTACTCCATCCACAATGGGTCCACCATTTTCTCCCCTGAAAATTATCCACAATCCCATAGTACATTACTCCCTCCCATTCCTCTCACTACTAAACAACCAGGCTAGTTATCCACATCCCCTGAAACACACCTTCCCTACCAAGGTCCGTCCCTCCAACTAATTATATTTTACTAAAATAATATTTTGTTGTTGCTTTCTTGAAAGGGATATCATAAAATGTGTTTAGTTAGTGCAAACGGTTGCATCTATTTTCATATTACATATCACTCTAATGATAAGACGCACCAATCAGCATTTCATTTTCATTTGAAATGTAAACGCACACATGTCATTCAATGTAAAATATATAGACAAATAGATTGATATTAAAGGAGGAAACGGGTTTATGAAGAATTTATTGTCGTTCGATTTTTGGCAGAAATTCGGGAAAGCGTTGCTTGTGGTTGTGGCAGTCATGCCAGCTGCAGGGATCATGATTTCCCTTGGTAAGTTGATTGCGATGATGGGCGGAGACATCACATTGGTGCAAACGGTTGCAAGAGTAATGGAAGATATCGGTTGGGGAGTCATCACCAATCTCCACATCCTCTTCGCCGTAGCCATCGGGGGTTCGTGGGCGAAAGAGCGTGCAGGAGGAGCTTTCGCTGCACTGATCGCTTTCATCCTCATCAACCGTATTACAGGCGCGATCTTTGGGGTTAACGGAGATATGCTTGGGGATCCCAAAGCAACTGTCTCTTCCCTATTCGGACAAACATTAGTCGTTTCAGATTATTTCACATCGGTCCTTGGTGCTCCTGCTTTAAACATGGGTGTATTCGTCGGAATCATCTCAGGTTTCCTGGGAGCCAATCTTTTCAACAAATATTACAACTACAGTAAATTACCGGATGCCCTTTCCTTCTTTAACGGAAAACGTTTCGTACCATTTGTCGTGATTGTCGGATCCATCGTCATCGCTGTCATCATGGCGATTGTATGGCCATTCATCCAAGGGTTGCTGAATGACTTCGGTCAATGGATCGCCACATCAAGAAACACAGCACCGATCATTGCACCATTCGTATTCGGTGCATTAGAGCGTTTACTATTACCATTCGGTCTCCATCATATGTTAACGGTTCCAATCAACTACACGGAACTAGGCGGAACGTACAAAATCCTGACAGGTTCAGGTGCAGGTTCGACGGTTGCCGGTCAAGATCCACTGTGGCTCGCATGGATCGCTGACTTAAATAATTTCCTGGCTGCAGGAGATACTGAAAGCTACAAACAGTTATTAAATGACGTCACACCTGCCCGCTTCAAAGTAGGTCAAATGATTTTATCCACAGCTGCTTTGATCGGTATCGCTTATGCCATGTACCGAAATGTGGATAAAGACAAAAAGAAAAAATACAAATCTATGTTCCTGTCAGCTGGTTTAGCCGTATTCTTAACAGGTGTTACAGAGCCTATCGAATTCATGTTCATGTTCGCAGCTCCCCTTTTATATGTTGTGTATGCAATCATGACGGGACTTGCTTTCGCGATTGTGGATATCGTTCACATCCGCGTTCACTCATTCGGATCCATCGAGCTTCTGACTCGTGTTCCGATGATCATCAAAGCCGGTCTGTGGGTAGACCTTCTGAACTTCGTCGTTGCCTGTATCGTATTCTTTGGCCTTAACTTCACGGTTGCCAACTTCTTGATCAAAAAGTTCAACTTCCCGACGCCGGGTCGTAACGGAAACTACATTGAAGATGAAGCATCTACAGGCGGCGGTACCGTAAGTGCCGATTCCATCGCTCCGAAAGTCGTTGCCATGCTTGGCGGTAAAGAAAACATCGTAGACGTGGATGCATGTATGACCCGTCTTCGTGTAACTGTAAAAGACACAAGCCTTGTTGGAACTGAACAGGAATGGAAGAAAAACGGAGCATTAGGACTCATCCTGAAAGACAAAGGTGTACAAGCCATTTATGGTCCGAAAGCAGACGTCATCAAGTCTGACATTCAAGATTTACTGGGAGCGTAATACATGAAATTACTCACGTTGAATTGTCACTCATGGCAAGAAGACAACCAACTCGAAAAAATCTCGATCCTGGCGCATGACATCGCGGAGAAATCCTACGATGTCATCGCCCTCCAGGAAGTCAGTCAGCTGATCGAAAGTGAACCTTCCCAGGGTTTAGTTAAAAAAGACAATTTTGCCCTCGTTCTTCTTGGGGAGCTGGAGAAACGCGGCGTGACGGATTACACACTCGTCTGGGAATTCGCGCATATCGGGTACGGCGTGTACGAAGAAGGCGTGGCGATATTAACGAAGCACCCGGTCATAGAAGAACACCGCTTCTTCATCTCAAAAAGTCACGACCAATCCTACTGGAAAACCCGTAAGATTATAGGGGCGACGATTTCGTATGAAGGAAAGCCCCTCACCTTCTACTCCTGCCACCTAGGCTGGTGGACGGACGAAGAGGAACCTTTTACATTCCAGGTTGACTCCTTGATGGAGCAAATCACTCCTGAATCCCCCTTCTTTTTAATGGGGGACTTCAATAATAATGCGTGGGTTCGTGAGGAAGGGTATGATTATCTTCTTTCAAAAGGACTCCTGGATACATTTGATGAAGCTGTTGAACGGGACAGCGGTGTAACCGTTGAGGGGAAGATTGCAGGATGGGATGAGAATAAGGTCGATTTAAGGATTGACCTTGTACTGTCCAGTGAGAAACTGGACGTTAGGTCTTCACGTGTCATCTTTAATGATGTAAATAAGCCTGTTGTCTCGGATCACTTCGGGGTTGAAGTGGTTTTGGGTGTCGGGGAAAGCAGCTGATCTTGGATTGGCTGCTTTTTTTGTGGGTTTGAATGGGGTTTAGGAGTATTCTTTCCGAGGATGGTTGTGGGAATTTGAATTTTATCGACCGTTCTACATTTATCAATAAAAACCACACCGCTCTCCCGATCGAACACTCAGTCAACACACCATCCCAACTCATTCTCAAAATCAATTGAAACCTCCCCGCCCCCTCATCCGTATATACACTATAAACAGAAACACAACCTTGAAAGGGGAACACTATGGGAAATATATTACTATTTTCAGTCATTGTCGGATTGGTCATGGCCTTACTTGTCATACCGATGGCAATCATGAAAAAGCAGAATAAAAAAGAGGGGTATCCGTCATTTGCAGCACTGTTCGGAGCCATCCTCCTGATCACGACTATCATTGTATTCGTCTTCTATTATATGACAAATCTTGATCAGAACTTTACGAGCATGTGGATCTTGCTCATCGTAGCCGCAGGATTCGGCGCCACATTTGCAACCGGGACCGAACGAATGGTGAAGGGTGCACTGTTCCTTGGAAGTCTCCTCGTCGGGGCTTACTTCCTGACTGCTTTTGTGTTCAACGCCGATGAGAAATTTGAATCAGCGAAAATGGACGTAAAAACGGAAATCGAAGCGTTTGATGAGAAGGAAACGCCGGCAAGCGTGCCTCCACAATTCGCCCGGAACAAGATGAAGAAAGCATTCGGTCAGGTTCCGAATACGAGTTACTATGAGCTTGGACGACTGCAGATTCAAAAGGTCAATGGCGAGTACGTCTACATTGCACCGGTTGAATTCTCAGGATTCTTCAAATGGTTCAAGGGGGATGAAACACCTGGTTACTTCACGCTAAGTGCCACAGACTCATCATCAAACCCTAAATTCATCAAAGAAGAAATGGTCTACACACCTTCTGCTTTCTTTAATAAAAAAATCGAGCGACACATCCGCTTGAACTATCCGAAGCAGATCTTCAATGGCGATGTTCAGCTTGAAATTGATGACGAAGGAAAGCCATTCTATATTCGGACGTTCGGTGAGTTCATTTCCGCACGTAACGGATTTGAAGCGAAGGGAATCGTCATGGTAGATCCGAAATCCGGTGATACCAAGTCATACAAAATCGATGAAGTCCCGGATTTCATTGACGGCGCGATTTCACCGGAAACCGTCAGCCTCCAAAACAGTTATTTCGGTAACTACGTTCAAGGATTCTGGAACAGCCGCTTCGGTAAATCAGACGTCAAGCTTCCTTCTGATGAAGGGACCGAAGCCAATGTGAGCCCTATTTTTGACGAAAATGGTGACATGTACTACTTCACCGATTTCACCTCGCCAAAAGAAGGTGTCGATTCCATGCTCGGCTACTCCTTAACGAACTCTAGGACGGGAGAAGCGACGTTCTACACAGGAAACCTTGAAGAATCGTACATGGATTCCCAGGGTGCCCTGCAGATCATCCAGAAGAAATTCATCGAGAAAAAATGGGATGGCGAAATGCCGGTGCTTTATAACTTCTACGGAGAAGCAAGCTGGTTGACACCGGTGCTCGATGCGAATGGTTTCTTACAGAACTACTTCATCGTCTCAGCAGCCAACCCGGAAATCTCAGCCTATGCGGGCACCCCAAACCAGGCATTGAAGCAATACAAAACCGCTCTCCAACGCGGCGGCGGAAGCGTTGACGGTAGCTCGAAAGCCGAGGAGAAACAGACAAATGGCACAGTCGTCCGTGTTTACAAAGAAAAGACAGGTGACTACACGGTCGTATCATTCTTACTCGACAACGGCAAAAACTATATCGTCTCTTCCGAAAACAGCCTGCTTGCGATCTACCTGAAGGAAAATGATAAGGTGAACGTGAAGTACATGGATACAGGGGAAGAATTCCTGCCAGTGAAAGAGATGACAATTGAAGGATTAAAAAATTAGAGGAAGCTTTCGTATAGATTGTCATTCATAAAAAAATAAGGAAAGTCATTCAATACCAATGTAGTATTCGTTTTTCTAAACTCGTGGAAGAGTTCTGATAAATTCAGAACTCCTCCACAACCTATACTATCAAAATTTCAGTGACTAATGAAAAGTCATTCGAAACGTCGATAAAATACACCTTTACTACTTCTCTCTAATTCCCCTATTTATCTATACTGACCTTTAAATACTTGTTTTTCCAACTAGTTATTATCGAGAACAAACTATGCTTCAAGTCTAAAGAAAATCTTCTGGTCTATTAATATTCCGAAATGGCTGTTCTTTATCTATCTGTACATACTTCACTTTGATTTGTTCAAAAAGACTTTTTAAAGACCTTCTGCCCCTTGATAATTGTTTTTCAATCGTTTCTTTAACTGATTGATGATAAATAGCAATGAGCGGTTGTTCTTTTCCCAATACGATGGGAACAACTGCATCCACCTCAGAATTAATTTGTTCCATTAGCTGCCGGCATACCCATTGCTCGATAAAAGGAACATCCGTCGGTAGTACCATATACCACTGTGCTGAAACTTCATCCATGGCAGAATATATCCCTGATAGTGGACCTTGACCTTTATAGGGTTCCTTGTCGATCATCACCTTGAACTTTTTCTCTCCTTCATCAAACATCTGATACAGTTCCGGCCGAGTCACCACTATAACCAATTGACAAAGAGGGGCTAAGACATCGATTGAATATTGATAGAAAGGTATTTCGTCTCTTTTGGCAAATGCTTTCGGGGAGCCGAATCGTCTTGACTCGCCGCCTGCTAATACAATTCCGGCAAACCTGCTTGCCATAAACGCAACCCCTTTCTTGTATTATTTTCCATTATGAATCACCTAATCTGCCAACTAACCACTCACAAAAAATTTCATTCTCATTGGGCTTAAATATCGGTATTTCATAGTCATCTTCTCGTAGAGGTAATGTTGTCATAATGGCTTTAATACTTGATAGACGCTTTAACAAAGCAAGGTCCCTTTCATCTCTTATTAACACTACCTTATCAAAATCATGTTCCTTAAACCCTTCTATGATCAGTAAATCAATATCGATCATATGATAAAAAGCGAAAATCTGATCTAATCTCCATGAAGACTTCTTAACGGTCAGCTGTAATACTCCTTCACCTTCAACACCCGTCATGACAGCTCCTGCTTTCTCATGTTTTGCAGTATCTGTCACTTCCACAGATGCAGGAGTTCCTCCATGTCCATGATGCTTTAAGCTTGCGACATTGAGTCCCTTTATTGAAAAAAATTGAATGAGTTGACTGACTAATGTTGTCTTTCCACTTTTTTTATAACCGACAACTTGAAATATTAACACTTAAATCTCTCCTATGTGTTCTTCTTGTGATAGGATGAAACTAAAACTACTTCTATAATAAAGGATGATATAATATGAGTCATTTCTCGCATTTTAATGATCACGGCAGAGCCAAAATGGTTGATATTAGTGAAAAAAAAGAAAGTTCTCGAAAAGCGATTGCCCGTTCGAGTGTTCAAATGACGAAAGGCGTTTATGAGAATATTATCCATCAAAATAATAAAAAAGGAGACGTTTTAGGAGTTTCCCAAATTGCTGGAATAATGGGGGCTAAACAAACATCTTCCATCATTCCGATGTGTCACCCCATCCCGATAAATGGTGTAGACCTTTCCTTCAAATGGCTGCCTATTCCACATGATCGATTTGAATTAGTAATTGAGGCTGAAGTGAAAACCGTAGGAAGTACTGGTGTTGAAATGGAGGCATTAACGGCCGTTTCCGTTGCTGCTTTAACCGTTTATGATATGTGTAAAGCAGTGGACAAGGGCATGATCATCGGACCTACTTACTTACTTGAAAAAAGCGGTGGCAAGAATGGAGATTATAAACGCATGGAGAAGGACAAGGAATGATATTCCCATGTCCTTTTTATATTCCCCAGTATATACATTATGAATCCCTCTTCGTTCGATTGATAGAAAATAAGAGGATAAATGAAAACCCTATACTGATCAAAGCATAATACCAAGCAATCTGAGTCTCTCCAGTTTCCAGCGCGAGATAAATAGCCGCTGGGATGGTTTGCGTACTTCCTGGAATGTTTCCAGCAAACATAAGAGTAGCTCCAAATTCTCCAAATGCCCTTGTGAAGCTAAGTATCATTCCTGTGATAATCGCCCGTATCGATAACGGTAAAATGATGACTGTTAACAGCTTCCAACCCGAAGCTCCATCAACCTTTGCAGCGGAGATTATCTGTTGATCCACTGACAAAAAACCAGTTTTGACTGACTGATACATTAATGGAAAAGCAACAATGGTAGCTGCTATGATGGCGGCAGTTGACGTAAATAATAGGCTTCTTCCCGTTAACCACTCGATCCATTGCCCTAGGGGACTATTTTTTCCAAATACAACAATCAGAAGAAATCCTATGACGGTCGGTGGTAAGACTAACGGCAAAAAGAAAATGGTTTCTATTATGGCTTTTCCTTTTATCGATTTAGTAACGATCCAGTAAGCAGTGATGATTCCGATTATGAGAGTCGTCATTGTCGCAGTTAAAGCGACAATGATAGATAATTGCACGGGAAACCATGACCATTCCATTATGATTCCTCCGACTTCTCTTCATCTTTATTCGTTTGAAAACCATATGACTCAAATACTTCTAAACCTTTATCCAATAATACATACTGATAAAAGGTTTCAACTGCCTTTTGATTCGTTTCCTGTTCTTTCATCATAGCCATGTAATATTTGATAGGTTCATGTAAATTAGAGTCTATTTCCTTCATAATCTCTATGTTTGTAGCTTGTAATGTGTCACTTAAGTAAACAAACCCTATATCCACAGCTCCTGTTTCCACTAAATTGAGAACATGGTGAACATCCTTAGCAAATACTAGGCGGTTATCTTTGACTAGTTTATCCCACGCACCGATTGACTTGAGCATTTGCTTTGAATAAGTTCCTGCTGGAACAGCTTCAGGAGTTCCTATTGCAACCTTTTCATTCGTATTCAGAAAAGATTTGAAGCTATCTATACCTGTTCCTTCTTGCTTAATGATAACCAACTGATTCTCAAAAATAGGGTTACCTTTCTGTATATACCCACCTTTTTCAAGGAGTTGATAATCTTTTTTGGATGCTAAAAAGAATAAATCAACTGGTGCTCCTTGCTCAACCTGTTTTCGTAAAGTTCCCGTCCCACCAAAATTATAGGTAATAGTAATGGAAGGGTGCTCTTTTTCAAACATATCTTTTAATTTATTTAAACTTTCTGTCATACTGGAGGCTGCTGAGACTGTTATTTTGATTGTCTTGTTACTTTCTTTCTTGCTATCACTACACCCAACCATTATTAACAGACAAAGGACTAAAAAAGATGCCATGATACGTTTCAATTTGTTCATCCTTTATTCTATAAATCTTTATTAATTTCCATGACCATATGACCTAGTTCTGGAAGGATTAATTTATCCATTGCAAGTTTTACCGCACCGGTTGAACCTGGAATGGAAAAGATGGCTTTTTGATTCGCGACTCCTGCAATGGCACGGGAAAGAAAGCTTGCAGAACCAATCTCAAGCTCATAGCTTAAATAACGGAATAGTTCTCCAAAACCAGGTATCTCTTTATCTAGTAATGGCTTGACAGCTTCAATCGTCACATCTCTCTTTGCTATCCCCGTCCCACCATTAATAATGATTACTTCAATTTTCTCATTCTCCAAAAAACGCTTAATCATGTGGTTTATACTATTTTTTTCATCTGGGACAACTTCATAATGGATGACCTTGTGGTTGTCTCTTTCCAATAATTCATGTAGAAGTTTTCCGCTTTTATCAGTATCTTTGTTTCTCGTATCGCTTATTGTCATAACTGCACAATGAACGATCTCAGGAGACTTTTTGCGATGTTCTTTTAACATGACTATACCCCCCATTTTATCCACCACTTACAGGTGGAATCAATGCAACGACATCTCCTGATTGTATCTTATCTTCATTTGTTGCATATTCTTCATTAATCGCTGTCATCACATGATCCATACGTGTTAAATGATATGTATTTTGTAGCTCTATCTTTAATTCGCTAATCGTTAACTCATCTAATTGTAATGTCAAACGAGCGGTTCCTGCCTCTTCTTGTAAGTGAGCAAAAAGTAACACTGTAATCATCTTGATTCACCCTTTATAGTAGGTTTCCCTTTAGGGAAGGGAACATTTTCTAATTGATCGCCAATCCAGGTTTCTCCATCTTCCCAATGCTCCTTTTTCCAAATCGGGACAATTTTCTTTATCCGTTCAATGGCATATTCATTCGCTTCATATGCTGCTTTTCGGTGTGGAGATGAAACGGCAATGATCACAGCAATATCAGAAATATCCAATCGTCCTACACGGTGTGTAATGGCGACTTTTGTTTTTGGCCATTTAGATTGGATTTCATCCCCGATCGTTTTTAACATATTAATAGCCATTGGCTTATAAGCCTGATATTCTAAATAAACCGTTCTTTTTCCCTTTGTCCATTCACGAACGGTTCCAATAAATGTTGTGACGGCTCCAGCCTCTCTGCTCGTGACTTTATCAACCAGCTCTTGAAGCTCAATAGGTTCATCTATTATGTTAAAAAGCTCCTCTTTCACTACTATTCTCCTTTCTGTATGAATTTCTCTTCTTTTGATCTATGAACGAAAGAGATGCTGATCCCCCTTGGTCATCCAGTAGAATGATTTTCACTTTCATTCCCTTTTCGAACCCCCTCGTTCCTCCAGGCAAAACGATGAATACATTTGTCATCGCTAGTGAAGCGACAGAACCTGATTTATCAAGTCCATTTGGAAAAACAGTAACCTCACCGTCTTCAAATGATAAGTATCCTCTAACGAATCGATCAAAAGGGTTTGGCTTTGAGAAATTCGAACCAAGTGTTGCTGTTACGCTTTTTAAGAAGGGATTTTCACATTCCAGAAAGGTACGAATGATTGGTCTAGTAAACAGCTCAAATCCAACATAACAGGCAGATGGGTTTCCTGATAATCCAAACAATAATTTCCCATCTTTCTCGGCAACCGTTGTGACACTCCCTGGCCGCATCCCTACTTTATTAAATAAGATGTTCGCCTGTAACTTCTCATAAATTGCAGGTAAGTAATCATAGTCTCCAACAGAAACGCCACCCGTTGTGATTAAGAAATCTACTTTTGAAAGGGTCTCTTTGACTTTCTCATAGCATGTTTCAAAATGATCACTGAACTGACCAAAATAAATCGGTATCGCTCCAGCACGTTCAATTTGCGCATTCACCATGTAAGCATTACTATTTCTAATCTTACCTGGCTCAAGTGGCTCATCGATTTGTAACAACTCACTCCCCGTTGCAATTACACCGACCCTAGGCTTTTTACTGATGGGTACTTGTTTATAACCAAAGGTTGCGAGTAAGGCAATGATACCTGGATTAATATAGGTCCCCTTTTGAGCAAGTACAGTACCTTGTTTCGTATCTTCCCCTCTAAAGGAAATATTGTCACCAGGAAGATAGGAACGTTTGAGTTGAATGATATCACCCCCATCTTTTTTCATCTCTTTTACTAGTTCCAGCATTACGACTGCGTCACAGCCTTCAGGGATTTGTGCACCTGTCATAATTCGTACCGCTTCTCTTGGCTGAAGTGTATCTGTAAATATACTTCCCGCTCCTATTTCACCCACTACTTTTAATTCAATTGGATGATCTGCTGAAGCTTGTTGTGTGTCGATGGATCTAATGGCAAAACCGTCATATGGAGATCGATTAAAGCTTGGTACATCGTGATCAGCAAGAAGATCACTGCCTAAAAAAAGTCCGTTTGCATGTTCAATTGGAACAAAATCCACACTTCCTGATTTAGCAAATTTCATTACTTGTTCGATTGCTTCACGAACTTCAATGGGTCGTCTATTTTTCACCATGGCTGTCCCCCTCCTTACCCCATAATTTGATAATACATTTTTTTTGCGTTATCTATTGAATTTGTACCATGAATTAATGTTCTGCCATCCTTAAAGAACATAAATCGGTGGGATTGATATTCTAGCGAAACTAAGTATTGATTCTTCTTAATTTGGCCAAGCTTTTGTAATCGAGTAGCCAAATCTTCTAAGTGAAACTCTTGACCAGCACGTATTTGGACCGTATTCCTACCACATAATACTTCTGATTTTGTTTGGGATTCATATTTCAGATACGGGAAGCTTGGATTTACTCCACATGTTGGGCAATCTTCTTTTTTTGCCCTGTCTACTTTAATGGTTTGATATTGATTATTCCAAAGATCAAAGATTACTAGACGAGACCTTAATGACTTATGGTCTCCTACTAAGAATTTTAAAGCCTCTGAAGTTTGATGAGCAACCACCATCTGAACGGCCGGAGAAATAATACCAACCGAGTCGCATGTTGCCCCGGAAAGCGGCATGGTATGTAATATACAATTTATACAAGGCGTGCGTCCAGGTATGATGGCATAGCTCATTCCCATACTTCCAACACAAGATCCAAATATCCAATTGATCTGTTGTTTTTGAAGCAAATCATTTATCATAAAACGCACATCAAAATTATCTGTCGCATCGATTACTAGATCTACACCTTTTAATAGAGGAAGAAGATTTTCAGCTGTTGCATCCATTACATAAGCGTCAATTTGAACATCAGAATTGATTTGATTAAGCCTATATTTTCCCGCAATTGCTTTCGGAATCTGGTCAATTGCATCCTGCTCCCTAAATAATTGTTGCCTTTGAAGATTACTACTTTCTACGTAATCTCGATCTATAATGGTTAGTTTTCCTATACCAGCACGAACAAGCGTCTCGGCATTTCCAGTGCCAAGTGCTCCGCAGCCTAAAATCAACACGTGCTTCCGCCTTATCTTTCTTTGTCCCAATTCACCAACCGATTGAAATAAAACTTGGCGCGAATATCGATCATTCACTTCACTTCCTCCTTTCTACTGTAGGTACCAAATTGGGGTATTCGTTTCTTGCATTTCGAGTAAATATCTATGGATACTATTTTGTCATTGGGTAAAACAAGCCGCAACTTTGCATTTTACTTTAAAAGTAGTTTCTCATTATAAAAAAAATAGTAAATTTCTTCTTTCATTTTCAAAAAATGAATCCTATTGTGGTTATGTTAACCTAAATAGGATTCGAATCTATATACCATTAATGAACGAAATCATTCATTGGATAGGACTAGTTGACTTCCATTTCTAAATCTTCAACTCTTTTTTCTAAGTAATTCACATCTTTTTTTGCAGTGTAGCGATCTGCTTTCTCAACTGTTATGGCAATATTGTAATCAGGGATTTTTGCAAATTGTTCATATCTTCCTTTGGGAAGCAAACAGTTTCCTTCTGGAAAATGCACTTCTACGTTTCCGGGCGCAATATCAACGAATTTCGCACGACCTTGAAAAACACCATATCTATTGTAAAGTACAATGCCTTCTCCTTCAGCAACACTTAATTCATAGCCATCGTCTTTATTCATTAAAACATCATAACGTTCAGCATTGTTGAATGGATCCACTTCTTTATACACCATTGAGTTGAACTGCTTCCCTCTTCGTGTTGTTAAGTAGAACTGGTTAGGCTTTTTATTTAAATCAGGGATATCAACTGAAATCAGGTTCCCTTTTCCATCTGGTGTCGGACAAATGCCGCCTTCACACAACCAGGCTCCCCCCCACTGGAATACATCTCCTTTCTTTTTCAGGTGCTGGACGCCATTATAGTTTGGGTTCGCTTGTGCAATTTCATTTCGAATTTCTTGACCACTTTTAAAATCAACTAATTGAGCTGTTTCTTCCTTCACACGCTTTGCTAGATCAATGTAAATCTTCCATTCAGCTCGAGCCTCTTCAATTCGGTTCTTATTCCCTTTAATTTCAGGTGAGAAGTATACCATACGTTCTGTCGATGTACTCGTCCCTCCGTCTTCTTGCTCATAGCGTGTTTTCGCAGGAAGAATAATGACGGATTCTTTTGCATCCAGCAATGTAGAGGTGTTTAAAATAATATCTTGGTGAACTCGGATTTCCAGTTCTGTTAAAGCCTTTTCAATAAAATCAGGATTTGGCATTGTTTCTAGAAAATTACCTCCACTCATGTAATAAAGTTTAATTTTACTCTCATGGTCACCTGGTAGTAATATGTTTTCAAGTGTGACCCCGACTACATCCCCTTGCCATTTTGGCAATTCAAACCCCCATATTTTTTCAATGCGATCAATGTTTTCACCAGAAAAATCTCCGCCTGGAAGAACAAAAGGGTCTGCCCCCATCTCCCCGCTTCCTTGAACACTGGAGTGTCCACGAAACGGCATAAGCCCTGAGTGTTTTCTGCCTAAGTGTCCTCGTAGAAGTGCTAGGTTTGCTACTTGTGATATGTTATCCGTTGCAAATGAGTGCATAGTTAAACCAAGAGCCCACACGTACACTGCATTTTCACTTTTTGCTAGTAGTTCTGCTAGTTCAACGATTCGCTCCTGTGTAATTCCGGATGATTCAATGATTTGTTCCCAGGGTTGCTCTTGTACTTTCTTTTTCAATTCTTCATAGTCATTCACGTGCTCGTTCACAAACTGATGATTAATTGCTAAGCCGTGTTCTTTCTCTTCCATGTCAAACCAGTGCTTCATAATGCCGTGCATAAAGGCAATATCTCCACCAATATTCACTTGGTACCAATCGTCAGCAATCTTTGTTCCAAAAAGAGCCGACTCTACATTTGATGGAATCCAATACTGATCCATTGCAGGTTCTTTATACGGATTGATCACGATGATTTTTGTACCTTTTTTCTTTGCCTCTAGCATATATTTAGTCGATACAGGAGATGAGTTCGATGCGACGCTACCCCATACTAAAATGACATCTGTTCCGATCCAATCTAAATAGTTCGAGGTAGAAGCTCCTACACCGATTGATCGTTTTAAGGCTGTTTTCGACGGGGAATGACAAATGCGACTGGCATTATCAATGTTATTGGTCCCTAAGAAGCGAGATACTTTTCCGGCTACATAGTAACTTTCATTCGTAATCCCTCTAGAAGTTAAATAAAACGCATATTGCTTTGGATCAAGAGCTTTCATTTTATCAGCAATCATATCCATCGCTTCATCCCATGAAATCCTTGTAAAGGAGCGTTCTCCTTTTCGGCGAATCATTGGATAAGGGATACGGCCTAATTTACGGAGACCTGTGCTATCGTATTGACGTAGCTCGTCAATATCTGCATGTAAAATTTCTGGTTTTATAGCAGGCATTGTATTCAGTCTTAAAACATTCATCCGTGTTGTACAAATATGGGGACCCGTCAATGTTTGGTCATATAACCCTGATACACCCAAAGCACAACCATCACATACCCCCTCTGTTAGAATTCGTGTAGCGTACCCCATATTATCCCGGTTATCCCAAGCGACTTTCATTGTATCCCGAATATGTTTCGGTTTTACTTTTCCTAGTCCAAACGGAATTGGACTTACCCATAATGTCGGATCTGGCTTTTTCTGTTTCTTTTGTGGTCCCGGATGTTTTGTCTCTCCCATTTACCATCACTCCTTGCTTCTTGAGCTTCCTATCATGAACGTATAAAAAACCACCGTAATTTCCCCACAGAAAAATCATACGGTGGTCAAGTCTTTAGCAGGGACGCTACCAAGTGCCAAACCTGTTATTCTATTTGCAATACTTCATTTCGATGTTTTCATTAAAGATGAAAATAGACATTCCGAAATCTCTATCAATATCTATGTCTACGAATAAATCAACAAAGGCACATCCAAGAAACTCTTCCATTTCTTTAGGAGGATTTTTCCGGTACAAGTCCTTAACCATTTCTGTTCGGGCAGATTTTAGAATTTGCTTTCCCTTATCTGTTCCTGAAATGAATTTTTCAACAGGTGACAGATTCCCTTCCATCTCACAAATCGCCCAATTTTTACAGAATGTCGTATTGATTTTACTTGGACCTTTTCCCATATGCTTTTTTCTGAAAGATCGGACTAAGTTGCTGAATTCTGCTTCATACTTATTCATTGGGTCCCCCTGCTAAAACAGTTATGTGTATAAATATTTTATCACATTCTTTCAGAATATTAGAATATTTATCCTTAGCTGGCAACTGTGTTTTTCATTTTTTTGTTATTCTGTGCACGTAGTTTATTAATATCGATTCGAATTAATAGAGAAACGATCAAGGCGACAACAAACAATCCTGCAAAGAACGTCAAGCTCCCTGCATAGCTTCCTGTTGAGTCTTTGATATAAGCCGCAAATAGCGGTCCTACAAGCCCCGCTGCCGCCCAAGCGGTTAAAATATAACCATGAATGGCTCCGAGTTGTTTCGTTCCGAATAAATCTCCAATAAAGGCAGGGATAGAAGCAAATCCTCCACCATAGCATGCATATACAATCACAACCATTACCGCATAAATGGATTGTGTTGTAATGTTAGGCAGGAAGAAGAAGATGGGAATTTGAAGTAAAAAGAACGCTGTATATGTATTTGCTCTTCCGATGTAGTCTGAAATTGATGCCCAACCAATTCGTCCAAGTCCATTCGCAATACCTAAACCACCTACCAATGCAGCAGCCGCTTCTTTTGTTAATCCAATACTTTCTACTGCAAGTGGTTTCATAGCCGAAATAACTGCGATCCCACATGTTACGTTAATAAATAACATAATCCATAAGTAATAAAACCGTTTCGTTTTTATTGACTCATTCGCCGTTAATTGAGATAAATCTTGGGCAATTTTCTTCCCACTTGCACTAAATCCTTTTGGTAGCCACCCTTCAGCTGGTTTTGCTAAGTACAGAGAAGATAAAGACATGATAATAAAGTAGGAAACCCCAAGAATAAAGAACGTATTTGCAATACCTACACTAGTGATCAGGTCATTCATAATTGGGCTTGCTATTGCAGCGGCAAAACCAAAGCCCATGATGGCAAGACCGGTTGAGAGTCCCCTGCGATCTGGAAACCATTTTACGAGGGTTGATACAGGGGCAATGTACCCAACGCCAAGCCCAATTCCACCAAACACACCATAGAACAAATAAAGTAAATTTAAAGAACCTACATTAACTGCCATTCCGGATCCAACGATACCAATGCCAAAGAAGAGCGAAGCAACTAACCCCGATTTCTTCGGTCCATGCTTTTCAACAAAGTGTCCCATAAAAGCTGCAGATAAACCTAAGAATAAAATAGCTAAACTAAATGTGAATTGCACTTGCTTTGCCGTCCATCCAAACTCTTCCATTAGTGGAGTTGTAAAATTACTCCAAGCATATACTGATCCAATTGAAATGTGAATTCCTACAGCAGAAGCTGCAATGAACCATCTATTCTTAGTCTTTTGTTGCATGATTTCCACGCCCTCTTCTATTTTTTCCAAACAAAAACCGTTAACCTCCAAAAAAAATGCAAAAAGCATTTCCTTTTTTGAAGATTAACGGTTAAGAAACAGCAGGATTCGCTACTATTGGCCCAACAGTTAAAATCTTTTACCAAATCCCTTCATAAATATAACCGAAGACAGGATCGCTATCTCGTATCAAATTTATGTTACAGACTTGTGAACTTGTTAGAATAATAGCATGAAAATGCTTACATTTTCAACATTTTTTTAAATATTTGAAAAATATCATTAAACTTTGTCACTTGTTTTATCAAATTGTTTGTGTTTAGATGTTACTAATTATTATTAACTATACATTGGGTGTGATGATATGGATCAGAATATGAGCCAAAAAAGGCCTATTTTGAAATATGTAGATGGTAGATTAAAAGATTTTGAAGATGACATAGTAATAGAATTTGCCCTAACCATTTTCATCAATGGAGAAGAATTTGCCACAATGGTGTGTACACCTACTCATTTAGAGGAACTCGTCGTAGGCTTTTTAGGCTCAGAAGGTGCCATTTTTTTCAAAGATGATATTACAGACTTAAGTATAGATGAAAATGGAGGCTTTGCTTACGTAAAGTTAAAATCAAAGATCGATACAAGCCAAAAGCAATTTTCTAAACGTTTTATCGGATCTTGCTGTGGGAAAAGTAGACAGTTTTATCTTCAAAACGATGTTCGTACAGCTAAAACATCGATGATAAAAACGACCATTCATGCCAGCCAATGTATTCTCCTTATGACTATGATGCAGGAAAACAGTCATGTTTTTAAAAATACGGGTGGTGTGCACAATGCAGCACTTTGTACCCCTAATAAAATAATCGTTGATCGAGCAGATATTGGAAGACATAATGCCCTTGATAAATTATATGGATATAGCTTAATAAACAAAATAGCCGTTCGAGATAAAATATTAGTATTCAGTGGTAGAATCTCTTCTGAAGTTTTATTAAAGGCTGCAAAAATTGGAGTTGGGATTGTTCTTTCCAAGTCCGCTCCTACAGATCTAGCCATTAAACTTGCAGAAGATTTAAATATCACTACAGTTGGTTTCATACGTGGAAAATCATTCAATGTTTATTCACATCCTCAACGAATAATAGATCAACCATAATCGATATGATCAAAAATGAAAGGGGGAACAACAACATGAATCAACCCGTTCTTGACACTTTAAAACGTCCTCTTCGTGATTTGCGGATTTCAGTTACGGATAAATGTAATTTCAGATGCACATATTGTATGCCCGCAGAGATTTTCGGACCTGATTATCCGTTTCTCCAAAAGGAACAATTACTCTCTTTCGAAGAGATTGAGCAGTTAGCAAAAATATTTGTTAAAGATCTTGGTGTAAAAAAAATTCGTATTACTGGTGGAGAGCCTTTGATGCGAAAGGACTTACCTGTTCTAATTCAAAAATTAAAGCAAATTGACGGCTTGAATGATATCGCAATGACAACGAACGGATCTTTGTTACCAAAATTTTCAAATGACTTGAAAGCATCAGGTCTTGATCGTGTGTCTATTAGCCTTGATTCGTTAAGTGATGAAGTATTTGGAAAGATTAATGGAAGAGGGATATCGGTTCAAACTGTGTTAGATGGAATTGAAGCCGCTTCTAACGCTGGGCTGAAGGTGAAAATTAATATGGTCGTTAAACGCGGGATGAACCATCATGAGATTGTTCCCATGGCTAAATTCTTCAGAAAAGAAGGACATATATTAAGGTTTATTGAGTATATGGATGTGGGAAATTCAAACAAGTGGAAACTTGATGATGTATATTCTAAAAAACAGATCATAGAAGAAATTCATCGAGTGATGCCTCTAGAACCTATAGAGCCGAACTACATAGGTGAAGTTGCGAATAGATTTCGATATGTGGGGAGCTCTGAAGAAATTGGAGTAATTTCTTCCGTATCTGACGCATTTTGCTCTAACTGTAATCGAGCACGTCTATCAGCTGAAGGGAAATTGTACACCTGTTTGTTCGGATCAAAAGGGCATGATTTAAGAGCACTTGTCCGCTCTGACTTAACAGATACCACTACAGCTGATGAAGTAAAGAATATATGGAGAGGACGTCACGACCGTTATTCAGAAGAGCGTGAAATTAAGGCTACCGATCGAAAGAAAGTTGAAATGCACCATATTGGAGGTTAAATTATATTGATATCATAAAAAAGATGAAATGTGTTCTTTTTCATCTTTTTTTTTGTATCAGAATCAGGAGGCTATCAAGTTCTTGACTTATTTTAATCGTTCTCTTACTATTTAATCCGTAATTACTAGCCGTTTGAATTAATTTTTTTCTCATTCCTTCTATACGCCTTTGCAACTCACATTCCTTCAACATTTGTTCCTCCGATATCCATGAATTGTTACCCTTGTAACTATAGTGGAATACCATTTTTGTCATCATTCCAATTACCCTGATCTAATGTAACCTCGCTTTTTCCCCATCCCTTATTTGCGTTTGATTTCCATCTATACTATTCTTTACAAATTATTAGTTGACTTCATTTCAATTGATTGCAATATTTGTAGTAATTTAGCCCTTATATAGTATAAAATGATTAAATATTAAAGTAAATTTAATAATATTGAATCTTTATTAACTTCTACTTAACTATAAATTGGAGCTGCTTTTTATGAACATTGAACAAATTAAATATATTTTAGAGGTTACGAAAGCACGATCTATTACCAAAGCAGCTGCGAATCTGCACTTATCACCATCGGCAGTGAGTCAATCTATTTCTCAACTAGAAAAAGAGTTGGGCATAACGATCTTCAATCGATCAAGGCAAGGCACAGTCCCAACTTTGGACGGAAAAAAGATCATTCGTATCGGAAATGAAATTCTAACGAAAATCGATGAGTTGTATAATGAATTTTCAACTGAGAAAAAGGAAAAATCACTCAGGGTGGGATGCGCTCCATCATTGACTTACATTGTCTATGATGCTTTTTTATTATTTAATAAGGAATACCCGTATGTTCATATTGAAATAAAGGAGATGAATATAGATGAAATGTTGAATGCAATGAAAGACGAGACGATTGATATTGCATTCTCCCCCTTTAGTCTAGAGGATCCAGCAACTTCTAATGTTCATAACTTCATACGTTTTCGTTCACTATATACCGGCTACATTTGTGTATGTGTGAGCAGTCGGTCACACCTCTACTATAAAAATTTCATTACACTAAAAGACTTAGAAAATGAGAAAATGGTGATGTACAGCTCAAATCGATCCATCACATTCAATACGGAACTTTTTACAAAAGTACCTATATTATTCACTTCAAATAATATTGAAGTGTTAAGAGCCGCGATTATAGATGGACATGCTTCCTGTCTGATCTATAATTTTACTTTCAAAAATAATCAAGACGTGAAAAACGGGAATTTGGCTGTCATTCCTTTGAAAAATCCTGAGATAATCAATCACCAGTTTTGGACATTAATTCCTAAATCAAAAGGTATCTCCGCTGAAGCAGAGGAGTTTAAAAAAAAGGTGATGTTTATATTAAATGAATCGTAACCCCCTATAAATAACGATGATGGCTACTAAGCTCTCATCGTTTTATTGGGCTGAAACATCCTACTCCCCTGCATTCAGATAATACACCAGATTATCCGTCCACTTCCCAAACTCATAAATGAATCCTTTCCGCGTGCACTCATACTGCATGCCGACACTTTCTGCAAGTCTGATCGAAGGCGCGTTGTCCAGATTGATATGGGCCTCGATCCGGTGATAATTCAATTTCACAAAAGCCAACTGAAGGGCTGCCTTCACCGCTTCTTTCCCGTAGCCACGGTTCCAGTAACGATTATGTATCGTGTAACCGACCCTGCCCCAGTTAAAGTTGTACCGCATCAGAGTGGAAAAGTCGATGGTCCCAATATTCGCGCCACTATCTTTAAGAAAGATCCCCAGAATATAGACCTGGTCCCGATTGATCATCTCATCATGCTTCACAAGCATCTCCCGGAACCAAAACTCCGTGCACTCACTCATGTCCTGATAGCCAACGTCATATTTATGCTGGGATGGGAGCCTGTTCAGATGTTCCCTTAACCAGTTTGGGTAATCCCTATTTACAAAGGGTCTGATGACCAGCCTTGGTGTTTCGATGGTTAAGTCCTTATATTTCATCCTTGCCCCTCCCTTTTCGTTTATTTCTATTATTAATAGTATCAATCTGCCATTTAGAATGGTAGTCCTTTTTCAAAAAAACGGAAGGCGTCCCTCTGCTGAGAAACGCCCTCATCATTACTTGTCTTTATACCATTCTTCCTCTAATTCCTTCTCAATCTGCTCATCGGACAAGTATTCTTCATCCAACTGCTGCACATGCTCGGTGATCCGGTTAAGCTTGGAATGCACGACCCAAAGGCTGATTACCACGACTGCCATGAATAAAACAAGGATGAGTTCAAATTCCATATAATCGATGCCTCCTTTACCTATGTTTATTAATTAAACACGGGAAAAAGAAGGCTTTAGGGAGAAAAAAGGCGGAAAGGTTCGAAAGTCCTCTTTTCATCCGGAACTCACGAAATACCAGTGTTCATCCAACTTTTCTATCTCGTTGAATTCCCCTCCAAAGTCACATGTACGGGGTCTCTCCCCTGATGACGAATAGACAAACCCGGAGAAACTATCCAATATACCCCGAAAGGTAAAGAAAAGGACCTTCATATCCTTCTCCTTCTTCTCTACTAGAATATCGCCTCCACCTTTAGACACACCATGGTATTCCCCGGGGAGGTGAATGATAGAGTTATTGTAGGGTACATTCGGGGTAATTGCCCCTTCATTTATTTTATTCACCACACTCATTCGATCATTATGATTTCTCTTGAAATCCATCTCCAATATGACCTTTGTGAAAGGGAAAAAAATCATGAAGATAACGGTCAGTACTTGAATGAAGAGCGGTTTCCAGTTCTTGTTTTTAAAAACGGTTATAAAAGCGAAAATCGTTATGACCAGGAAAAAACCTCCTGCCATCAACCAAAGAAAAGGCATCAAGAACGGAGTCAGGATGTGGACGAGTTCCCACTGAAAAAACGCCAGTGCCACCATCATCACACTGCTTACTAAGGACAATACAAGAATGACATTTCCCTTCTTCAATATGCCTTCGCCCAATAAACCAAGTGTTTCGCATCCCTTTCACAGCACACACATGTATCCGACACCTGCTCCTGCTCAAACGGCATGCATCGAGAGGTGGCACTTGTTTCTTCCTTGATCTTATCTTCACAAGCTCTGTCCCCGCACCACATCGCTTTGACGAATCCGCCTTTATCCCTAACCGTCGTGTTGAATACTTCAAACGTTTTCGCTACCGTTGTTTTTTCATCCCGATGAGCTTTCGCTTTTTCTAAAAGGTTGTGTTGAATGTCCTCCAGAAGTTCAGTGACTTTCACATCCAGTTCTTCCATCGCGACCGTGGCTTTCTCACCTGTATCACGTCTCGCCAGTACGACCTGCCCGTTTTCGATGTCCCGTGGACCGACCTCCAGGCGAAGTGGGATACCCTTCATTTCATACTCATTAAACTTCCAGCCCGGCTTTTTATCACTCGTATCGATGTCAACGCGGGCAATGCCGGCAAGCTGGCTTTTCAAGTTATAGGCAAAATCAAGGACGCCTTCTTTGTGCTGGGCAATTGGTACAATCATCAGCTGAGTCGGCGCAATCCTCGGTGGAACGACCAGGCCACGGTCATCCCCGTGGACCATGATCATGGCACCGATGATGCGGGTTGTGAATCCCCAGGATGTTTGCTGCACGTGTTGAAGCTTCCCATCACGGTCGGTGAATTGAATGCCGAAAGCTTTTGCAAACCCGTCACCTAAATGATGGGAAGTTCCTGATTGCAGGGCTTTTCCATCATGCATCAGGCTTTCGATTGTATACGTATATTTCGCACCGGCAAACTTTTCTTTTTCTGTTTTTTGACCCTTGATGACCGGGATCGCCAGCAGCTCTTCACAAAGCTCCGCGTAGACCTCCAGCATTTTCACCGTTTCATCATGAGCCTCCTGATCTGTTTCATGACATGTATGACCCTCCTGCCATAGAAATTCCAATGTCCTCAGGAATGGACGGGTCGTCTTTTCCCAACGGACCACATTTGCCCATTGGTTATAAAGCTTAGGCAGGTCACGGTAGGAATGGATGATGTTTTTGTAGTGCTCCCCGAACAATACCTCTGACGTCGGACGCACGCATAACCGTTCCGCTAACTCCTCTTCTCCTCCATGAGTCACCCATGCCACTTCAGGCGCGAAGCCTTCGATATGATCCTTCTCTTTCTGAAGAAGGCTTTCCGGTATGAATAGTGGCATATACACATTTTCATGCCCTGTTTCTTTTATTTTTGCATCAAGGGCATCTTTGATATTTTCCCAAAGTGCGTATCCGTAAGGTCTGATGATCATCGACCCGCGGACGCTTGAGTAATCGATCAGCTCCGCCTTTGTCACGACATCCGTATACCACTGGGCGAAGTCTTCCTCCATGCCCGTTACATCTTTTACAAATTCTTTAGCCATTGGTGTGCACCTCATTTTTAGTTGGATTAGTTTTTTCAGCGAAATTTGGATATATCAGCGGAATTTTCGTTTTATCAGCGAAATCCTGAATTTATCAGCGAAATCCCGAATTTATCAGCGAAATTTCATTTTATCAGTGAATCGCCATCACCCATAAAACAAAAAAAGCCCCGCTTCTCATCAGGGACCATTTCTGGCGGTACCACCCTGATTCAAAGCAAAGCTTTACACTCATTCCATGATAACGGTATCGGACCGCTGATATCTTCATTCGATACAGAACTTAGAGGCAGGTTCAAAGGTTCATCAATGGGAGCTTTTCACCAATCCGCTCCCTCTCTGAAAAGACAAGATCCCTTTACTGATCCTCGGCAATGTTTCAGTTATTTTAGATGATTATATATAGATATGCAGAGGCTGTCAATATTTGTTACAAAGAATAAATCCTCTCCATCTCCCGACTAAAGAATTCATTTCCATTCCTCTCATCAAAATCCCCTGCTATCTCTTCCGCAATCTCACACATCACATCAATGGCAAATCCCGGACGATGGCCGGCTTCCACAAGCTTACTGTGAAGAACAATCGCACTCATATAAAAGTAAAACATCCCATAAGGATCCTTCCCACTATCCGCATATTCGATGTGACGCTCTAAAACTTTAATTCCTCTGACAGGTTCCGTTAAGGCAAGAAACCTGATATGTTCGGAAGCTTCGACTAAAAAGTGTGGCTTATCATAAATGAAAAAGTATCCTTCCGACTGATAGCGCGAGGCTTCCTCCACTTGACCATCTTCATGATAAGGTAAGAGCAGCTTACTATAGGTCAAGTGGGGGATTTCACCACATGTCACTTCCTTTGATAATATAAGCATTTCAATGGGGCGGGCTTTTTCCTTTTCCCCGGTTAAATAAAAATACTCAAGCTGTGTCTGGTATTCACAGGCTTCACAGTCCGAAAGGGAATCCCTTTCCGCTGCCATCCACTTTTGATAATACTCTTCCGCTTCCTCTACATTCCCTGTTTTCAACGCACGTTTATGCTGATGCTGATAAAAGGGGCGCAGACTATAGCCATAACGGTCATATGCTTCTTGAAAGTCACTGAAAAAGGCATCTAACAGTTCCGTGTCAATGCCGGGCATCTTCACCAGATGCTCCGCCATCCATTTATAGATCCAGAAGAAGCTTTCCACCCAATCCTGCAGATTCTCTTCATTATCTAAAAAGAAGCCGTTGCACCACTCAAAATGATCGAATAATTCCTCATACTCCCCAAGATAGTTGACGGTCCTCATAATCCCGAACCGGCAGCAAAACTCCCTATAGAGGTCCTTTTCTTTCTGCGCAATGAACAACAGATCCTCTAAACCGTTCCACTTCTCATAACTTGCTTCTTCCCGCTGCATCAACTCTTCCCACCGGTCCCAGTACTGATCTGCCGTCATCTTCATCCCCGTGAACCCCCTTTTTAGTTCTTTTTATTTATTATAACATTCAGAATAATTATATAACCGTTTTTTCATGGAAAACACACATAGAGCCACTGTAACGCCTGCCATGATCATCGCCCCCGATAACACCACAAAACGGATCGACACCACTTCGGCTCCCACTCCAATAAGTACCGTGGAAAGGATGACCAGTACCCCTTCCAGCAATCCATATATACTGCCAACCCGCCCCATGATCTGCGCGGGTATGTGTTCTTGATAGAAGGTTTCAAACCCTGTCGTCGCAAAGGCCAGTGCGAAGGATAAAACAGCGAACCCGATCGCCGCTAACAAGAAACCATTTGAAAAAGAATACATCAGATATCCAGCCGAAACCCCAAGGGAACCAACCCCCATAAGATGCATATGATGGAGCCTGTGGGAAAGGACCGTGTTCAGGATCGATCCCAGTACAAACCCTCCCCCTGCAATGCTCACGAGAAATCCATAAGTGCTGTTTGATAGATGCAGCACCTCTTTTGAAAATGCCGCCTCAAGGGAATCAATCGCCGCCGTCATCACCAACATACAACTGAACAAGACATATAGGATCATCACATAAGCGGTGCGCCGGCTGAACCTCCACACCACCCGCCAATCCCCTTTGATGACCTCCCATTTGGTATCACGTGTATCAACGGGGATCCCATCCTCAAGCTTCGGAAGAAAGAGGGTGACCAATCCTGATAAAAAGAGGGCCACTGCATTCATATAAAGGGCAAACGTCGGTGTCCCCATCATGAACATCAGTCCGGCAATTCCCGGTCCAATGAGAAACGCACCAGATCCGATCAGCCCCCGAAGAGCATTGAATCGCTGTCTGTTCCCCCGTGGAATGAAGGTCGTGATATACGCCATGGATGCCGGATAAAACATGGCACTTCCCATATTGATGATCAACACAAACGCATACACCCACCAACTCGACGAAAGAAAAGGCAGTACCCCAATCAACACCCCTCTGAAAAAATCAAGCCCCGCCATCAGATTCCGCTTGTTGACCCGGTCAATCAAACTTCCAGACCATGCATTTGTCAAAAGGGCCGCCACAGGCTTCAACACATATAGAATCACCACGGCCAGAGGTGATCCCCACTCGTCCAATACAATCAAATTAAGGGCGATTAAATAAATCCACCCTCCTACATTCGAAATCCCGATACCTGCTAGCAGCAATAAAGGATACTTCCACTTCCTCATTGGTTATTCCTCCCCGCGATATGTTTTGTGAAACAAAAAAATCCCACCCCCAAGACGTTGATCTTGGGGGCGAGATATATCGCGGTGCCACCCCAGTTCGTTAACATGTCGCCATACTAACCTTTTCGGGTACGGCCAACTGACTTATACCCTAGCCCGATAACGGGAGATCCCGTCACACCATCCCCAGGAAAGGTTCCGATGCACTGCTCAGAGTCTTGGTTCAATACCGTCCCTCTTGCTCCTTTTCAGCTGCCGGAGCTCTCTGTTAAAGAATTCAGGATATCTACTCTTCTCTTCATGGCATTTAATTGAAATTTTTATCATGATAGCATGATTGGGGAAGGAAGTAAATGGAAAATTCACATCGTCAGATTTTGTTTCAATATTTCTTTGTACCCTGGTTTTTGTTTGATGATGGTGATGATGAGTTTGCGCAGCTCGTCGAATTCCCTTCTGTCAGCTGTCGTTCCACAATCTGAATGATAATACTCATATTCATCGTCATTCATTCTTATCTTCATCTTGTAATGATCAAGGGAAAGAATGGTGCAATCTTCCCGGTAAGTCAACTGTTTGTTCCCTTTCAGATTCAGGCTCTCTATTTTTGAATAAATTTCACTCATTTCGTCTTTAGTGAAGGTTAGAGCTTTTTCCTCACCATCTTGATTTGTAATCGTGTCGGTAAACGTACTTATGGTCGTTCCCCCATCATAGCGAATCTCTACATCAAAGTTCGATTTATTCGTGAAGAAACCACTCAGCTTCTCGCTACCTAGGATTCCAATTTGCTCCCCCTTCACTACGGCAAACGCAAATACAACGATGAGGACAATGGCAAAACTGATCAATGGCGCATACCACCTGCGCCGATAATCTTTTTCCTGCTTCCCTTCAGCTACTCTTTTCCTTACATGATATTTCATTTGATTATTAAAATCGAATCCTTTTAATCCTTCATCCGTCATTTTTCTAACTTGTCGCTGAAGCTCTCTATCCATCCTGATGCACCCCTTTTGGATACATTTTTTGTAGTTTCTCTTTCCCTGTTTTCAAACGGGTTTTAGCCGTATTGATATTGATCTCCAAGCACTCGGCAATTTCAGTTATTTTCAGTTCCTCATAATAATACAGGAATATTACTTCCCTGTATTTGATCGGCAAAGATAATAATCTGGTATGCAGCTCCCTGCCCGTTTCTTTATTGATCGTTTGGGATTCCGGCCATCGACTCCTGCTCTCCTGAATCCATTCACTCAGCTTATTTGTAAAAAGCAGCTTCCTCGTCTCCCACTTCTTGAGATGGTCCTTACTCTGATTGATGGCAATCCGGATGATCCACGTCTTCAACGAGGAGTCTCCCCGAAACGAATCGTACCGCTGATAAAGTCGGACAAACACCTCTTGAGCGATATCTTCAGCAAGACTGTGATCCTTCACATAAGAATAAGCGATATACAATACCTCTTTTCCGTATTTATTCATCACTTCTTCCAGAAATTCTTCCTTCGACTGAGTGTATTCACGTGCCTGTTCTTCATTCAAAGGGAGATCACCTCTTTTCTACTACTTTGACGACTTTGGAGTGGAAAAAGTTTGATTTTTTAGAGGGATTGGATTTTTGAAGGGAGTTGAGCGGGATGATGAGGTGGACTATGGATTTATCGACCGTTTTTCATTATATCAACCGCATTTTCACGATAACGACCGTTCTTCATATAGTGACAAGTTTCGCGCTGTACCGACCGCTCCCCCCGAGCCCCACCGTTCCACCTCACCAGAAACACCATCCAAAACAAAAAAAGAGCACTCCCCAATTCCCGAGCGCTCTCCCCCATTAACTCCCCATCTTACGACGAGTATTGCTAGGCTTCTTCGTTTGTTGACTTTGCATGCGTTGATTCGATGCTAAACCGCCTGTTGCTTGCTTGCCGCCTGCCTGGGCTTCTTTTTTCTTTGCCAGCTGCTGCTTCATCGCTTCCTGCAGGCTGATTTTTTTCTTTTCTGGCTGTATTTGCTGATCATTATTATTCGACATAATGGAATCTCCTTTTGAGACTACTAAATTTTTGAAACTACATCTATTATAATACATCCTCCAATAGAAAACATCTCGAGTTCCAAATAAAAAAGCCAACCCGTAAAGGATTGGCCGTCATTTCCTAGTGGTATCCATTCTGCCCGTTAGCAGAACCGGATGTTTTCTGTTTCGGTTTGTGCTTGCCGTTTTGCTTTGTACCGCCGTCTTTTTTTGTTTTCTTTGTCATGCTGAATCACTCCTAATAATTAGTCGTCATTAAGAAAACTTGTGGTTTTTGAACCATTCTTATTTTGTGCTAAAAATGAAAAGAGTCTCCCGGTAATTACCGGAAAACTCTCTTATCATTAGGCTGCTGATTGAGGAACGTCCTCGTCGACTTGAATGACGGATCCATCGTTTAAGCGTTTTCTTAATGTGTAAATAAAAGCTAAGATTGCGGCGATGGTTACGGCTGTTGCTCCCATATATGCTGTGCCCATTGATAAACCGAAACCGATCGGAGCACTTAGGATATACGTGAATGTCACCATCGTCATAAAGATCGCTGGAATCGTTGCGACCCAGTGAGGTTTCTTTTGCAGGGCCAGATACATGGCACCTACCCAAAGAGCAATCATTGCTGTCGATTGGTTCGCCCAGGAGAAGTATCTCCATAATAGGTTAAAGTCGATTCGTGTCAACACGACTGAGATTACGAACAATGGAATCGCAATCCAAAGCCTGCTGGACATTTTCACTTGTCCTACTTTGATATAGTCGGCAATGATCATACGCGCACTTCTGAATGAAGTATCACCTGACGTAATCGGAAGAATGATCACTCCAAGGATGGCGAGTGTTCCACCGATTGATCCAAGCATAAGGATCGATACTTCACTTACAACCGCTGCAGGTCCGCCTTCTTTCAGGATGGCATTCAATTCACCCGGCTGGAATAAGCTCATGGCAGCTGCTGCCCAGATCATCGCAATGATCGCTTCTAGAATCATCATACCGTAGAAAATTTTGCGTCCGTTCTTCTCATTTTGAGTCGTTCTTGAAATGATTGGTGATTGTGTGGCATGGAACCCTGAAAGTGCCCCACAAGAAATCGTCAAGAATAATAATGGGAAAATCGCTACTGATTCTGGATGCATATTCGTTAAGCTGATCTCGGGAATATCCGCCCCGGTAATCACTAATCCGGCACCGATCCCAACTGCACTAATGACAAGCAGTGCTCCGAAAAGCGGGTACACCTTACCGATGATTTTATCAATCGGTAACAGGGTTGCGACAATATAATAAATAAAGATTGCAGCAATAATGACACCTAAAGAAATCCAGGCTGGCGTTAGATTAGCGATTAATGCTGCAGGTGCTGTAACGAAAACCGTACCCACCAGCACGAGTAATAGAATCGAGAATGCGTTTACCACATGCTTCATCGTCTTGCCCAGGAAGCGTCCTGCAAGCTCCGGCAAATGAGCTCCACCGTTACGGATCGAAATCATTCCCGTTAAGTAATCATGAACCGCTCCGGCAAAAATCGCTCCGAGTACGATCCAAAGGAAGGCGACAGGTCCATAAAGTGCCCCCATGATCGGACCGAAAATGGGTCCTACACCAGCGATATTCAATAGCTGGATCATAGAGTTCTTACCCGTCTTCATTGGTACATAATCCACTCCATCCGCCTTCGCATAAGCTGGAGTCGAACGACTTTCATTGATTCCAAAAATCTTTTCAATTAATTTTCCATATGTGAAATAACCGATAATTAATACAACAATCGAGACCAGAAATGTAACCATGCTTATGATCCCCTTTCGCTCATTTATGAATACGCTTTCATTATAGCAAGCATATTCACAGTTTCGTCACATTCTGTTTAAGATGTTGCAAATTGGGGTTAAGATGTTCTGAGCGAGGGTTTATGTGCAGGGAAAGAAGATATGGTGTCTGTTACAGATGACTGGTTTGGTGCCTCGCACCGAATGCTCGATTTGTACCAGGCACCCAAAACCAAAATTGTACCAGGTACTATGAACCGTTTATGTACCAGGTACAAATCCACTAACTTGTACCTGGTACAATCAACATCAAATATATCTGGTACAAACCAAACAATCAAAAAACCACACTCACCTACAATTCCAACCGCTCCCTCAATTCCTTCACATAATTCCTGCTCACCGGAATCGCCTCATCCGCTCCATGAACCTTCAACTGATACACGCCACTCCCCCAAGGGATTAGCTCCTCCACGAATGGCAGCTGAACGAGGTAGCTTTTATGGACCCGAAAAAAAGGATATGTACTGAGCTTCGATTCCAATTCCTTGATCGGCAAGCGGCACGTATACTTCTTTTTCTCCGTACAAATAAAGGTTTCTCGCTCTTCTCGGAAGATATATAGAATGTCCTTCGGGCTGATGAATACAATTTTGTCTTCATCCTGAACCGCAAGTTTCCCCATCGAGGGACTCTCGCTCTGCTTTTTCACTTCCACTTTCAAAAGATTCTTCAAGCGTTCCATCGTTTGCGCGAGCTGATCTTCTTCAAATGGCTTCAATAAGTAGTCAACGGCTTCTACCCGGAACGCTTTAAGGGCATAATCCGGATACGCAGTGGCAAAGACGATTTCCGGTTTGTGCTTCATTTTTTGCAGGGCTTCCGCTAAGTCGACCCCGCTCATGCCCGGCATTTCAATATCAAGAATTAAGACGTCGGGTTCTTTTGTTAAAATGATTTCCAATCCCTTTTCAGCGGAGCTTGCTTCTCCGACTACTTCCACCCATGAATAACCGCTTAAGAGATGCTTCATTTCCTCCCGGCTATATGGTTCGTCATCGATAATGGCGACTTTCATCCTTCCTCACTCCTTACTTTAAATACAACAGCGGTCCCGTTTCCTATTGATGAAGTGATCGATAGACCTGCTTCTTTCCCCATCATCATTTTCAATCGTTTGTTCACGTTATAGAGGCCGATACCTGTACCGGACTGTGATTCTACTGGTTCAAGTAATAGCTTCTCCACTCTCTCTTCACCGATTCCCGCACCGTTATCCTCAACACGAACATTCACCTCATCACCATTCAGCGAAATCGAAATCTTCAACACAAATCCTTCTTCTACATTCTTCATCCCGTGCTTAATTGCATTTTCTACAAGAGGCTGAAGGGTAATCGAAGGGACTTTCGCCTGCAGGGCATCTTCGTCAATCTCATACACCACTTCCAGCCGGTCAAAGAAACGTGCTTCTTCAATGGCGAGATAGGCCTTTACGTGCTGTCCTTCTTCTTTAAGGGTCGAGGTGGATTTCGTGCTTCCTGTCAGGTTCTGACGCACAAATTGAGATAGTGAAATCAACAGAGTCCTCGCCTTATCGGGATTGATCCTTGTCAACGACACGATGACATTGATGGTATTGAACAAGAAATGCGGATTGATCTGTGCCTGTAGCGCCTTTACTTCTGACTCTTTCGCAAGCTCTTTATGGGTATCGATTTCAGCCAGTTCAAGCTGATGGCTAAGCAGGGTCGCAATCCCCTTCGTTAATTCCATCAGGATCGGCGAGATTTCTTTTTCCGAATGAAAATAGAATTTAAGCGTTCCGACAATTTCATCCCCTTTTAAAAGAGGCGCCATGATTGCCGCTCCCAATGGACATCCACTCCGGTCGCATTGAATATCCTCTCTTCCCACTTTCATGAGCTCTCCCGTTTCGATGACCCGTTTCGTCGCCTCGGTCTGAATCGGGCGTCCTTGCTGGTGATGATCCGAGGCTAATCCGACATGAGCCAGGATATGTGAAGTGTTCGTAATCGAAACCGCCAGAGCATTCACATCTCTCATCAGAATCTCACACGTTGCCTGAGCAGAGGCTGCATTTAATCCCTTTCGCATATATTTCACCGTGCTATCGGCCAGCCTCAATGCTTTCTGGGATTGAACCGCTCCCATCCGCTCTTCTTCATAAAAAACACTTTTAATGATCAACAGGAAAATCCCGGTTCCGACCCCGTTTGCAAGAATCATCGGCCAGCCGATGTCGGAAACGAGTAAATAAGCATCATCAAATGGCTTAGATAATAGAAGAATGAGAAGCATCTGCATCCCTTCTGCAACAAAACCAACTAAAAACGCTTTTTGAGGGGAAACAAGCCTGTTCTTCTTTTCCCGCTTCCCGATCCACCCTGCCAGTAATCCCGCTAACACCGTCGAGATCCCGCACGAGAATGCCGTAAATCCGCCGAGAAAATACCGGTGTACTCCAGCGACCAATCCAGCTCCAAGTCCGATCCATGGGCCTCCCAGTAACCCGGCGACCACGACACCGATCACCCTGGAGTTGGCGATCGCTTCATTCTGTTGAAGATGCCACTGCCATTTTGTATATTCCTCTTGAAATGGATTCACGATCAATCCTGTGTATGTACCTACGATCCCAAAGAAACCAAACAGCAGGATGAGGAGCAGTGTCTGGGTTTTCTTCACATTGGTCCGCTTCTCGATTAAATGACGGAAGAAACTGATCCTCGTCATGATAAAGGCTATGGTCACAATGATACCAAGACGTTCGACCATTGCAGCTATCAACAAAAGCTCCACCTCGCTTTCTATTTCACATCAAAAAAGAAGACCCCCTTAAACACGAATGTTTAATAGAATCTTCCCCTACTTGAACCTGTACTATGTCCGGGGAGTGATTTCCCCTATTTTAACACGAATCTTTATCTTTAATCGTGACCAATGCATTGATTTCTCCGCCGATCATGATGATGATTCCCGTTAAGTAGAACCAGATCATGAGGACGATGATCCCTCCGATGCTGCCGTATGTGGCTGAATAATTCCCAAAGCTTCCGACGTAATAAGAAAACGCCAAGGATGCGAGTACCCAGCCAAGCGTAGCAAAAATCGCCCCCGGGAACGCACTTAAGCATTTAATCCGTTTACTCGGAGCAAAAAAGTACAACCCAACGAAAATAATAAAGAGGATGATGGGACTGATCGCCCAGCGAATCCCGTTCCATACTGTTAAAAATTGCTCTGAAAATCCGAATTGAGAAAATAATAATAGGCCAATCTGTTTTCCGAACACCGGAAGTAAAAGAGCTACGACAAATACAAGAATCATGGCTAAAGTCAATAATATAGACATGAGACGGGTAGCAATGAATGATCTTGTTTCCTCTACATCATAGGCACGGTTTAAACTTTTCACAATGGCATTCATCCCATTGGAAGCCGACCAAATCGTGGCGATGATACTGACAGACAGTAAACCGGAATTCCGGTTCGACATGATGTCCTGTAACGTTTCCTCGATCATGGACATCGTTTCCCCTGGAGCAAAATCCCTGACCAGACCCAGGATGTCCCCTTGCTCTACGGGAAGGTATGGCAAGAGTGTCACGATAAAAATCAGCAGTGGAAAGAGCGATAAAAGAAAGTAATAGGCAATTTGCGCGGCTAACCCCGTTACATCATTCGCACTAATATTTGAGAAAAGACTTTTTGAAAATCCTTTCCATCCTCCTTTGACCGTCTCATCCGACATGTTCTCACCCCGTTTCGTTAATACCCTTTAAATGAAGACGCAATTGGTTGACTCTCTTCATCCTGAGTTGTTAGTTCATTTGATGTCTCCCGCTCTGAAAACGTATCCTTATATGCTTCGGAAGAGTCTTCAAAGGTCTCTTTCGTCTCCTCGATCATTTCTTTCACCTGTGGAGTCATCCCTTTGATTTCATCTACTTTTTCACTGATGAATTGAATATCCCTGCTAACCTGATCGGCTGTCGTTCGTAATTTCTCATACACTTCCTTCGATGATTCGACCAGTCTTTGAGGATTTTTTGAGTACGTTGAAATATAATTCCCGCTGTTCTTTAAAGATGTCCCCATTTCTTGACGGGTCGTTCTATCCAGCAGGGAAAGAAGACCCCCTGCTACGGCACCTAACAAAACCCCTTTGAAAAATTTATTGCTTCCCATATGTATTACCCTCCTTCAATTGATTGTCCTTTTTAATTTTTTCTAATAATTGGCTGCAGCCGGACTCCACTAAATCATACACTTCTTGAAAATTCCCCGTGTAGTATGGATCGGGAACATCTTTCTCCCTGCATTCTTCCACTAGGTCCAGGAGCTTAAACACCTTTCCGTGGTGATCACTATCAAGGATCTTCTTCATGTTATGTTCATTTGAAGTGTCCATGGCCACTATGTAATCATATTTCTTATCTTCACCTTGAAATTGTCGCGCCAGCAAGCCTCCACTCTTTATATTATTTTCTCTAAGAATGGCTAAAGTTCCTTCATGGGGTTTCTTCCCAACATGCCAATCTCCTGTGCCTGCAGAGTCAACCTCAATCATCCCATCCAGATTCTCCTCTTTTACCTTTGCCCTGAAGATCCCCTCCGCCATAGGAGACCGACAAATATTTCCCAAACATACAAACAACACAGATACCATGAACGAGCCTCTCCTTACGTTTTAACTTACCTACTCATTTCCCATTCCTTAATAGTGTAAAACATTCTCCGAAAAAAATCCTTCTCAGGTGGAAGTTATGTTGACAGGGTGAATGAATCATGGAAAGATAAATGTAATGAATGCACGTTAGAAAGGACGATTCCATATGGATTTATCACAAAACACAACGGAAAATATTGAATTCATGGTCACTGTCATTAAAGAAAAATTAAAAATAGTCAATGCCGGTGCCGTAAAGCCTGAAGATTTCAATGAAGAAATGTATGAAGATCTTCACGACCTTTATGTAATGGTCGATCGCAAGGACAGATTCAGCCCGAGTGAAATGACTGCGATCATTGAAGAAATGGGTAACCTGCGCAAATAATATGTTAAAGGGGACATTCCCTCAAAAGGTACAAAATACCTTGGGGGAATGTCCCCTTTCATTTACTTGTCCTATTTAGTAAGGAGCGCCAGTGATTCACGGTTGAATGCCGGAAGATCATCCGGTGTCCTGCTTGTCACAAGCTGGTTGCCGCATACGACGACTTCTTTATCTTCGTACGTCACACCTGCATATTCCATATCTACTTTAATGGACTTGAAGCCTGTCGCTTTTCGTCCTTCCAGTGCTTTTGCCGTGATTAATAATTGTGGCCCATGGCAAATCGCAAATACCGGTTTCTTCTCATCCATGAAATGCTTCGTGAATTTCACAAAACGGTCATCTGCACGTAGCTGATCCGGAGAGAAACCGCCTGGTAATAATAGGGCATCAAAGTCTGCAGGATTGACGTCATCGATGCTCTCATCGATCTTCACCGTTGCATCGCCCTGCTTCCCTTTCACTGATTTTCCTTTTTCTTTTTCAATCGTCACAACTTCGTGACCCGCTTCTTTAAACGCTTTTTCAGGATCTGTAAATTCTACGTCTTCAAACATGTCTGTCATTAACGTTGCTATTTTAGCCATAAAATTGAAACACTCCTAGTTATCGTTTGTTTTTTTATCACACATGTACTTTACCCTTTGTGCATAAATTCAAACACGACTCCCTTATTTATCCATCGTGAATTGAGAAAAGATCGTATTCCGCTGCACTTTATATACTTCCTCACCTACGACGTCATTGATGATTTGAATATTTCGATCAACAGCCAATCCCAGGTTCGTAGCCCCGGCACCGTGAGAATGCTCAAGGTTTGTCACCGTGTAGAAATGGTGATCCCGATCCGGTTTCTCTTTAAATTCCAGCTTATAATTCCGGGAGACTTTATACATCTTGTCATCTTCCCAGACGATTTTGTCTTCGAACTCATCAAAAAACCATTTGGGAATATTCGGCTTATAACCCGTCGCTAGAATCACCTTATCCGTTTGGTATGAGAAGTCACGATCCTCCTGCCATTGACGGCAATTCAGGACGTACTGATCCTCCTCTTTCCGGATCTTATTTACCTCCGTCAATGGCTGGATCGTAATGTCCGGAGAGCTATCACTGACAGAATGGTTATAAAGGATGTTGTAAATATTATTGAGTGTATCCGGATCGATCCCGTTTCTGAGCTGATCCAACGTTTCTAATGCATCCACCCGTTTCTCATACGTGAGTCCATGAAAATAATCCACATAGTCAGGGGCAAAGAATTCCTGTCCCAGCTTCGACGACTCGAGCTGTAAAATCCCTTCGGAACGGGTCAGCCATGTCAGCTGATAGGAATGATCCTTCTGTTCTATTAAAAGGTCAAAGAACACCTCGGCAGCACTTTGCCCGGACCCGACAATCGTAATCGAGGAACCTTCCATCGTCGTGTTTTTATGGAACAGATACTTACTCGTATGATGGACGTCCCCATCCGGCAGACCATCCATTCCGTCTAAAATCAACGGCTTGCTTCCCGTGCCCATCACCACATGCTTCGCATAATAGATCTCACGCTCATCGGTCAATCGGTTATCGATCACAACCTTATAGCAGTCGCCTTCATCCGTGACCCCGATCACTTCACTATGGAATTGACAGCAGCTAAGCTGACTCACCACCCAGCGGGCATAATCATTGTACTCCTGCCTCGGCATTTCAAATTTTTGAAAAAAGAAAAATTTATATAAACGATTATGGGTATGTAAATAATTCAAATAACTATACTGGCTCTGTGGATTGGCAAACGTGACCAAATCCGCAATGAACGACACCTGCAGATCCGTCAGATTTATCAACATCCCCGGATGCCACTGGAACTCCGGAGTCTGATCAAAAAACTTCACCTTCAGATCTGTCTTCTCCTCCATCAACGCCGCCAAACTTAAATTGTACGGACCAATCCCAATACCGATACAATCATATACATATTGTCTTCTCAATTTGCTCTCCTCCACAATTGTAATCATCTTTCTATTTTTACCCTAAAATGATGGGTGATTACCCTTTTTAGTGAAAATAATTGTGACGGATGTGTGCGTTGTGTGAATATTTTGACTGTTGAATTTCGCTTGATATTTAACAGTTGATTATCAAACGGAATTTGACTGTTAAAATACCCGAGATTCAACTGCTGAATTATTTTGATTGATTTGCCTTAAGAATTGCACCCTCAACGGTGTTATTTATTATTCGAGTTTGATATTGGTTCGGAAAAGGGACAAATGTATATTGATGCGGTACTTCAATGCGGATGCGAAACTTTATATTATCGAGTTTCCACTTTATATTATCGAGTTTCAGATTATATTATCGACTTTGCCCCATATATTATCGACTTCGGCACTTTTATTATCGACTTAGGAAAAAACGACACGAACCGACATACACCTCTGCCACACACTCCAACACCACATACCCAAACAATAAAACCAATCCACGCTAAAAGGATCAGTTCTTCCTGAATATCATTACATACCATCCCCCTTCTTTTACGATCGGTTCGACGGACTCCACTTTGAAATTTGTTTTACCGGCCAATGTATCCATCTCCTTCTGCGACGGAATTGGATACAGGTTCTGAAATGTCATGAAGAAGCTGTTGAAGGCGCTGGAAAACTGCTGCCCGTGCTTTGACTTTTGCATAGGGGTCAGAACAAAGAACAATCCTTCTTTTCCTAGCCACGTCGATGCTTTTTCGAAAAATGGCAGGCGCTCTGATGGATCGATATAGTGAAAGAGATTATTGGCCATGATCATGTCGAATAGCTGTCCCGGCTCATATTCATGCAGGTCCTTACAAAGGATTTCAATATTTTCATAGTCACTGAGCGACTCTTCTGCAGCCTTTGCAACGGCCTCATGAATCTCGATCCCTACCATTCTCTTATCAGGATGGCGGTCTCCTATTCTTTTCACATACCCGCCTTCACCACAGCCTAAGTCCAGTATAGAATTCACATTGTATTTTTTTATCGCCTTCTGCACCTTCGGAAAGGCAAAGCGTTCTAATAATATGGAGGTTTTCGCTACAGTCGATCCATGGATATCCGAGTTGAAATGCTGCTTCGTTTGATTGCGCAATAATTGAGGATACGACAACAAGGCAGGTATGTGCAGCTCCATCATTTCTTTCAACAAAATACCTGATGAGTGTGGGTCTCTCTTTGAAGTGGGCAGCCTCCAGCGGTTCCTTGTTGTGACTTTCTCATCCTCCACCCGCTTCATATGCTTAATGGTGATGCCGACCTCAACCCACTGTTCAAGAAGGTCCATTTCGATATTTTTAGCAAGCGCAACTTCTTGAATGGAGGCAGGCTTTGTAAAACTGTCAAACAGATCCATTTCATACCCTACATAAGCATGCCAGCTATACAGAAATGGCACATTCTTTTTCATCCAAGTTCTTGCCCGCCATACTTTCACCATTTCTCCGATCATTGTAGTGCCTCCTTTCCTTTCCAGGGATAATCCTGGACTTCCGTAAATTTTGTGTTGAATTTTTCTTCTTCTGTTAACGAATCCTTTCTGATTGGGAGCACTCCCCCCTGGACCATCCGGTCGTAAAGGGTTTCTCTCCACATGCCGAGACCGGATATGTTCAGCATCTGCTTATAATGGGAGATCGAGTCCCTTTCCATACGCTGTAGGCTCTTATTCCTCAGCCAGCCAACCGGGCGATACGGATACGAGTATACGAGGGCTGATAAATGACTGAGATGCATTTGATGAGCAACCCTTCTTTTCCGGACCTTTGGGTACCACTCCAGATTAACCGGATCTAATTTACCGGCAGAATACATATCACACAGCAATTCTCCAAGAATACTCCCATCCTGTATCGCCATATTCATTCCTTCTCCTGCCATGGGGTGAACCGTGTGGACCGCATCTCCAATCAGGGCAAGATGGTCTTTCACGTAGGTTTCCGCATGATATTTCAATGGAACCATCAACTGGATTTTCTTCCAGTCCTCAATTTTGTTCACGTACCCATCGAGATCCGGGCACATTTGGTTATAAAGCTTATGAAACTCTGATATCGATTTTTTCCTGAGCGTTTTATATTCCCCTGCTGGAATGAGATAAACGGATCGTACTTCATCGTTTGGTAACGGGAACAGACCCAGGAATGATTGATATGTAGAAATGATACGTCCCTTCACCATTTCCTTGGGCCGTGGAAATGTCACCGTTAAGAAATGATGGTTGTACTTTTTCTCCTTCACATCCACTTCCATATAGTCACGGGTGACAGAGCTTCTTCCTTCCGCCCCGATAATGAAATCACTATGAATCTCTTGAGCCTCTTTCGTCTCGCGATCCTCGATGATCACAGTATGACCTTCTATTTTCTTACAGATTGTATTCGATCGATAATGAAATGTTGGATACTCTTGCCCTTTTTTTCGTAGAATCTCCTTTAACGTTTCATGATGAATCATTAGTGAATAAGGATATCGACTGGGAAGAATCGAATAGCTCATCGTGGAGTTGTCCGCTTTTGTTTTCGCATTTTTCAATTCAATGAGTTCCAATTCGGAAATGATATGGCCGTTTTCAAATACGGAGTCAATGACCCCAAGAGAATCAAATATTTCCAGGCTTTTTGGCTGGAGGAGTTCGCCTTTGTATACGGAACCTGGACCTGGTAACCGTTCCACAACCGTTACGTCTATATTGCACTGTGCTAATTTCAAGCCGAGTGTCAGACCGCCTATTCCTCCACCACTAATAAAGACGTTCGTCTTCATTTCTCCTCACCTCTTTCTCTCTCTTTAACCTTTTTCCAGGATGTTGAAACTTGGCGATGTGCTCCATCCAATCGCCATGAATAGACAGGTTCTTAAAAACGAAAAGAGATATAAGAAATTTGTAGAATGTACTATTTCCCGGAAAATATCAGCATTTCATGATTCAATCCTCTCAGAATTTTACATTTTTTGTCGGATTATTCCCTGTAGGCAATTCGACAATAGCCGAGGAAATAAAAAAACTCCACAACAAGAGTTCCCTCTCATCATGGAGTTTCCACTATTTCTTATTTGCACTCGGCAGTAAGATCGTGACGGTCGTTCCCTCCGTTACATTACTTTGAATCGATAGTGAGCCGTGGTGCTCTTTGATGATTTTTTGGCAGATCATCAATCCGAGACCAGTCCCTTTTTCTTTAGTACTATAGAACGGTTCTCCTAAATGCTTCATGCGCTCCGGCGGGATTCCATTTCCGTTGTCCTGGATGGAGATTTTCGCATAACCATCTTCTTTTTCTAGTTGAACACTTAGGAGACCCCCACTCGGCATGGCTTCCAGGGCATTTTTCATGACATTTAAAATGACCTGTTTCATTTGATGGGAATCACAATAAATTTCCGCTTTTTCCACAGAGAACCTCACATCGACTCCTTGCTTCAGGCATTCCATCTTAATGAATTCGACAGAGCTTGTTAACAGGGTCGTTAAGGACGTCAGGGAAAATTGAACGGCTCTTGGTTTCGCCAAAGCCAGAAATTCATTGGTGATGATTTCGATTCGATCAAGCTCTCCCTGGATGACCCCTAAGTAAAAGTCATCTTTCGCATTTTCTTTCATCAATTGAAGGAAACCTTTCAGTGTTGTCAGCGGATTTCTGATTTCATGAGCCACTCCTGCTGCAAGCTGTCCGATCATCGCTAATTGTTCTGATTTCTTCAGTAAGTCTTCATTTCGCTTCTTCTCAGATAAGTCCCTGATGATGGCTGAAATACCAATCAGATTTCCATCGTCATTTAAGATCGGGTTCATGTTAAAGGCAATTTCGATCGGGGTTCCGTCTTTTCGGTACCGCACCGTTTCATAATCCTTTATTCGCTTCCCGGCCTTAATGGTCATTAAATTCTGTTTGAATTGTCCTACCTGTTCTTCTTGGTGAATAAAGGTGATTTTTCGTCCTGTAATTTCATCCTTATTCCAACCGAACATAGATTCAAACTGCTGATTGACCTTTAATACGCTACCCTCTGGATCTAAAAGGACAATCCCATCTCCGGCATGCTCGAAGTATGCTTCCAGTAATTCTTTCGCTTCCTTTAATTCTTCTTCCATCTTCATTTTCTCTGTGATGTCCTGTCCAAATCCATAAATTCCGATGACCTTGTTTTTGACCCGGATCGGGATGTTGGTGACCGCTACATGGCTTTTGCCACCTTCTCCATTTTCGAAGGTGGTGACAAATCTTGAAGCTTCTCCATTAAGGGCGACTTCAAAGTGATTGATGGCTTTTTGACGGCTGCCTTCTGCTATGAATTCACTGAAGTGACTGCCGATCATATAGGGTGAGATATGATTCCATTGCTTTTTCACAGCCGGGTTCACTTCCTGGATGATACCCTTTGTATCAACCATATAAATATTATCAGGGCTATATTTCACAATCGACTTATACTTTTGTTCGCTTTCGATCAGTTTTCTCTGAATATCTTTGATCAGGGAAATATCTGAGATGGAGCAGATGATTTCCACTACCTTTCCATCTTTTACCACTGGAACGATGGAGGCGATATATTCTAAATCCTTGTATTCATCCTCGTACGTCAACTCTTCCCCTGTTTCCCATATGCGCTTTAGTTTAGGTTGGATCTTCCCTAAGTGATGGGAATCAAATACTTCTTCAATGGTTTTGCCAATCACCTTTGATGGAGTCAGGTTTAATTTTTTCAATAGCTCCCCTGCCGCCATTTCGATCACAAATTCATTGTCTCTCTTATTAATCTTATAGGTGATCGTCTTTTGGAGCCGAAGCGTGTTCTCAAGTTCCGCTTTCAATGAGACCAGTTCGTTTTCATAGTTTTTCTTCTCCGTGATGTCGTGAAGGATGATTCCGACACTGTCTACAGTTCCATCACTTTTGTAATTGGCCGGGGAGATTGTAATATTGCATGTAATCTTCCGTTTCTCATTCATTATGAAGGTTACTTCTTCCCCGGTTGTATTCACTCCCCTTATTCCGTTCATCACTAAAGTGATAAAGGATCGATTCTGAAGGGGTGTTTGATTGCACAGAGACTCACCCAGAACGGTATCTGAAATATGAAACAGCTCCTGAAAGGATTGATTCATCTCCACTACTTTCCCTTTGTTATCAAGGATACATACACAAGTCGGGGTGTTAAAAATAAGAGACTCATATATGGCCGAGCGGGAGTTATTCGAATAATCATGAGAAACGTGCTTCTCTCCACAGGCCTCTGGAACAATCATTACTAATTCTTTTTGTTCATCTATCTGTTTACGTTTAACAGTGTAGTTATAATGATTTAAGCGAATGGAACAATTCTTTTCTTCTAACATTCTCTGAAGAAGATTATCTTCTTGCAGGGTCAATCCTTTCCATTCTTCATTCTCTTCTATGAAAGATTGGCCTTTCACATCTATTATTGCAGCCGGGACTGGAATCGAATCAACACTCAATGCATGATAGGGTTGCATATCAGCCATAGTACCTTCCTTTTTCGTAACGTTATTTACCACCATTTTACCCTACCTCTTCAAACATATAAACGGTCAATATATTTCATATAAAAAACCCGGGCATACCATCTGCCCAGGTTTCACTAATTTTCACAAGATTAGAAGGTTTCTACCTTAGCAAGCTTTGCAAAATGAACCGCAATGTCCGCCCCTACAAGAGCATTGTTCTTTACAAGTGCGATATTCGCAGTAAGGCTCTTTCCGTCTGTTAGTTCTTTTACTTTCCCCAGGAGGAATGGCGTTGCTTCCTTTCCGGCAATCCCTTGTTCTTCTGCTTCGTTTAATGCCCTTTCTATGATACTATTCATCTCGTTTTCATCCAGTGCATCCTGGGCAGGGATCGGGTTTGCTACCACCACGCCACCCTTTAGTCCAAGATCCCATTTCGCTTTTAATATATTTGCCGTCTCTTCGGGTGTGTCAACTTTATAGTTCACTGAAAAAGGGCTGCTTCGTGTGTAAAAGGCCGGTAAGGAATCCGTTCCGTATCCTAAAACAGGTACTCCTTTCGTTTCCAGGTATTCCATCGTCAAGCCTATATCCAGAATGGATTTTGCGCCTGCGCAGACAACGGCCACGTTCGTCTCGGCAAGTTCTTCAAGATCCGCCGAAACATCCATCGTCACTTCTGCATTTCTGTGAACACCGCCAATGCCTCCAGTCACGAAAACGGAAATATCAGCAAGCTCGGCGCAAATCATCGTAGCAGCAACCGTAGTCGCTCCGTCCTTTTTTGAAGCAAGGATATAAGGGATGTCGCGGCGGCTTGCCTTGATCACATCCGTCGCCTGTCCTAAATATTCAAGCTCTTCATGAGACAATCCAATCTTAATTTTACCGTTTAAGATGGCAATCGTAGCCGGCACTGCCCCCTTTGAACGAATGATATCCTCCACTTCACGGGCGGTTTTCACATTTTGTGGATAAGGCATTCCATGAGAAATAATCGTTGATTCCAATGCCACAATCGCCTTTCCTGTCTTTCTGGCTTCTGATACTTCCTGCGAGTATTCCATATATGAGTTGATATTCACGTATATTTCCCCCTATTCAGTAATAATGACTAAACTCTTGTTGAAGCTTGGTCTTGTTCAGCGTAGGTGCTACCGTAAATTTGGATTTCAGCGTAATGGACGAGCAGATCACTCCGATCCGGCAGGCTCCGTCTGTATCGGATCCTTTTAAATAACCGTATAATATTCCCGCGACAAGGGCATCTCCAGCACCGGTCACATCAGCGACTTCAACCTTGGGAGGTAAAACGGCTCTAGCTTCTTTATAAGTAGTGTAATAGATTAACCCTCGATCTCCCCGGGTAATCACAACCCTTTCCGCCCCTCTTTGAGTGATGGCTTTGGCCGCTTTAAAATAGTCACCCTCTGTCTCAATCGTCATTCCTAAATACGTTTCCGCTTCCCCTTTGTTACATATGAACCAGGATACCCCTTCTAATGATGTTGGCAGCTTCAACACTTTCGGTTCGGAAACCGGGATGATCGTAAGCGGCACTCCCTCCGTTTGGCATCTGCGGATGGTATACTTGAGCACATCCTCTGGAAAATTGGTGTCCAGCAGCACCATTTCCGATGAAGAAATCATTCCCCACCTCTTATCAATAAAGCCAATGTCAACGCTTTCATAAATGTTCATATCAGCCAGGGCAAACAGCATTTCCCCTTCTTCATCCAGTATGGCGGAGTATGCCCCGGTGCCTTCATTTAGTAGTCGCTGGGATGCAGATACATCGGCAAACGATTTCGTTTGAGATAAAAGCCAGCTTCCTTCCGTATCTTCTCCTACAACCGTTATCAAATTGGCTTGTTTTCCTAACCGGCCTAAGTTTTCGGCAATATTGCGTGCCACGCCGCCACTGGATTGCTCTGTTCTCGCAGGGTTTGAGGTTTCAGGAATAAACTTACCGTCCAACTGAAGCTTCCGGTCGATATTTGCTCCCCCGATGCATGTGATCCCGTTTTTCTTTGGAATAACATACGCACGCCCCAGGATCTTCCCCTGCTTCACCAGATTCGAAATATACCCTGCTACCGCTGATCGTGACATCCCGCTTCGCTCGGACAATTCCTGTTGAGTCATAAACGGGTTATCTTCAATATAAGCTAACAAAAGCTTTTCTTTTTCGTTCACAAGCTCCCACCCCTATAAAGAAAAATAACTTTTGTTAATATTCTAAACTTTTGTTTAAACTTAGACAAGAAGGAAAATAAAAGAAAAAGCGTCCCGATATAACTCAGGACACTTCTTTTCATTATTTATTTGCTTTTACCTCATAAACATGTTGACTCGATTCAAGAATATGATCGGGTTTAGGCTTGCCAGCACTCGCTTTATGACCTGCAATATGCTCAGGGCTCTTCTCCCAATTTTTCCAATCCGCTTCCGATTCCCATTGAATCATGACAATCACTTCCTCATCGCCGCGGCGTACTTTTTTGACGAGGACCTTTAAGTCGATAAACCCTGGCTGTTTTTCAATTAATCCCTCACCAGAAAACCTTTCAACCACTTTTGATGATGTTCCCTCTTTCACTAGCAGTCTCTTTATTTGATAAAACATATTATAAACCTGCTTTCGCATCTTCAACCATTTGTTTCATCGATTGAAGTCCGCCTCCTGAAAGGTACCATGGGCCACCATTCAGATACACGATTTTTTCCTTTTTGTAGGCGTTCGTCTTTTGTACAAGTTCGTTTTCAATTGAATCTTTGACGCTTGCGTTTGGATCAAATGCAGCATCACGGTCGATCACAAACAGTACATCAGGGTTTTGTTCCAATACATATTCAAACGTCACATTTTGTCCATGAGTGGATTCTTCTATGTTTTCATCAGAAGGCTTGAATCCAAATACATCGTGAAGAATTCCGAAACGTGATCCCGGTCCGTATGCACTTACTTCTCCTTCATTCCCCATCAAGATCAATGCTTTGTCATCAAGGCTTCCAGTCTTCTCTTTAATGCCGTCGACCTCCGCTTGAACATCCTCTAATTCCTTCTTCATTTCATCTTCTTTATCAAAGATTTCTGCAATGGTTTCCATGTTGCTTGTGAACGATTCCATGTAATTTGTATAATCCGTTTGAACATACACAGTCGGAGCGATTTTTGCGAATTCTTCATACATTTCCGATTGGCGTGCAGAGATGAAAATCACATCCGGCTTCATCGAGCTGATCGCTTCAAAATCCGCCTCTTTCAAACTTCCTACGTTCGTATAGTCTGAGCTGCTGTACTTTTCCAGGTATGGAGGAATGGTTGCTTGCGGTACTCCCGCTACTTCCACTCCAAGTTCATCTAACGTATCAAGGACACCGAAATCAAACACGACTACCTTTTCAGGGTTTTGTTTAACTTTCGTTTCGCCAAGTTCATGCTTTACTGTGATTTCTTTTGATTCTTCATTTCCACCGGATTTCTTCGCTTCTGTCGTTGATTCTTCCTTGGAACCGCACGCTGCCAATACCAGTAAGACTGTAAGTAATATTTTTATAAATGACCATTTTTTCATTTTCATTTTCTCCTCTTTTTTTATGAATTAAAATAAACACAAATCCGATTGTCATTCATCTGTTGCACAGGAATATCCATACCATAGATTTCCTTTAATGTTTGGGTCTGTATGATGGTATCTGTTGAACCTTCTCTAATGACCTTTCCGTTTTTCATCGCTACGATTCTGTCTGAATACACAGAGGCAAAATTGATGTCATGCAGGACGATGACGACCGTCTTTCCCAGGTCATCTACTAATCTGCGCAGAATCTTCATAATCTGGACCGAATGCTTCATGTCCAGGTTATTCAGGGGTTCATCCAGGAGAATATAATCGGTATCCTGGGCAATGACCATAGCAATGAAAGCCCGCTGCCTTTGCCCCCCGGATAATTCTTCTAGGTAATTCCCCTCTAAGTCCGCCAGATTCATATAGTCCAGCGACTGGTTAACTGCCCTCTCATCTTCTTCGGTTAATCGGCCTTTCGAATAAGGAAATCGTCCAAACGATACCAGTTCCCTCACAGTCAAACGGACGTTAAGAAAGTTGGATTGCTTTAATATCGCGACTCTTTTGGCAAGATCATCTGAATTCATTTTTCTGAGATCGTCCTGATCCAATAAGACTTCACCACTATCTGAATCGAGCAAACGGCTTACCATTGATAAAAGGGTCGACTTCCCGGCACCATTCGGTCCAATGAACGAAGTGATTTGACCAGGCTGAATCGTGACGGTCACGTCTTCAACGACCAGCTTTTTCCCGTAAAACTTGGACAGCCCTCGAATGTGTATCATTTGGCTTTACTCTCCTTTAACAAAAGATATATAAAGTACATTCCTCCGATGAAGTTAACAATCACGCTTAGAGTTGTTGAAAACGTGAAGATCCGTTCTACCACCCACTGTCCGCCAACGAGGGCAATGACACTCATCAAGCTCGCACCGGTAATGAAAATGCTGTGTTTGTAGGTCCGGAAAAATTGATAAGCTAAGTTCGCCACGATCAAACCGAAAAAGGTAATCGGCCCGACCAGGGCGGTTGAAACAGCAATGAGTACAGACGCAATCACCAGCATACGACGCACCATTCGATCATAAAGTACACCCAGATTAATGGACATTTCCCTTCCCAATGACATGACATCCAGGTAATGGATCTTTCTCCAGCCAATCATCATCACGATGGTGACTATGATAAGGGCAAGCCAAACCAGATCTGCATTAATGTTATTGAAACTCGCAAACATCTTGTCCTGAACCATTAAAAATTCATTGGGATCAATCAACACTTGCAGGAATGTGGTGATGCTTCCAAAGAATGTACCCACGATGATTCCGATCAACAATAAAAAGTAGATTGGCTGATTACTATGACGGAATAATAATTGATACAGGATAAGAGCAAATACAATCATAGCTGTAACGGATAATAAGAAGTTTATATTCTTGTTTATGACAAGTATGTGATCCGATCCCAGGAAAAAGATAATTACTGTTTGTAGAAGGAGATAAAGAGAATCAAGCCCCATAATACTCGGTGTTAAAATCCGATTATGTGTGATCGTTTGAAACACGACCGTTGAATAGGCGATCGCGACTCCCGTAATGACCATGGCAAGCACCTTCATCCCCCGTCGAGGCAGTGCATAATCATAGCTTCCATTTAGCTCGTAAAATAAATAAATACTACAGAATAATAGAGAAATCCCTAGTAAAATAAGCATTTTCCAACGATTACGCATATGCCTTCCTCCTTACCAGCAGGTATAAGAAGATGGCACTGCCGATGACCCCAACCATTAAACTGATCGAAATTTCATAAGGGTAGATGATGACCCTACCCAAAATATCACAGACAAGAAGGAAGATGGCTCCAAGTATGGCGGTATGAGGTAATGTCTTCTGTAAGTGATCTCCTTTAAAGATGGAAACGATATTAGGTATGATTAATCCCAGGAATGGAATCATCCCGACAGTCAATACGACTGTCACCGTAATGAGCGCAACCAGCACGAGACCGATATTCACTATTCTGCGATAAGAAACACCGAGGTTTTTTGAGAAGTCCTCCCCCATCCCGGCGACAGTAAATCGATTCGCATAAAGATAAGCAATGATCATAATGGGAATGCTTATGTATAAAAGTTCATATCGACCTTTCATGATTAATGAGAAATCACCCTGCAGCCAAGCCGCCATATTTTGAATCACATTTGCCTTGTAGGCAAAAAACGTCGTCACCGAAGATAACACATTCCCAAGCATCAACCCGACAAGGGGGATAAAGACTGCATCCTTGAACTTGATCCGATCGAGTATTTGCATAAAAAGCAGCGTGCCGGCTAACGCAAATGCAAAGGCAACAATCATCTTCTCAAGTATTGAGGCATTCACAAACACAATCATCGATACAAGGATCCCAAGCCTGGCAGCATCTATGGTTCCCACTGTCGTAGGGGATACGAACTTGTTTCGACTCAAGCTTTGCATGATCAAACCTGCAATGCTCATTCCCGCACCAGCAAGTAAGATCGCCAGCAATCTCGGTAATCTACTGATGAGAAAAATCTGTGTCTCTTCGGATTGAAATTTAAGTAAATCCATCGGTGTAATATGGCTCACTCCTACAAATAAAGACAGGAGTGACATCAAGATGAGTGTAATAAAAAGGTAACGTTGTTTCATGACTATCCCCAAAACTTTCATTGATTTTCACTGAATATCATTGATACTGAAAATCATTATCAATTAATACAAACCTATATTACAATAAGGTTTCAAGTAGAGTCAACAACTAATTGAAAATGATTATCACTAATTCCATAATCATCCACAACTGAAATGCGGGTCGAAATACGCAATACAGCCAGAATTTCACAAAAAAAAGACTTGCTCCTCCTCTCGGAAAATCAAGTCTTTTGGACTATGATATTTTCTTTTCTTTTATTTTGCCAGTGTCTTTCAAGTAATAATCATCCGAGGTAAAAAATTCATGTGTAAGCCTCTTCACTTCTTTACTTAAAAGAAGAACTGCAATGATATTCGGAATTAAAATCGCTGCAAGGGCTAAGTCAAGGAATTGCCAAATGACTTTTGCTGCACCAACTGAACCAAGCACAATCGCAACCGTATAAACAATCTTGATCCCTTGTGCTGCTTTGTAGCCAAATAGAAATTCTGCCTGCTTTGCTCCATAAAAGACGATGACGATAATCGTCGATAATACGAAGAAAATCAATGAAATCGTAACGAGGATTCCACCAAATTCCCCGAAATAACTAGAGAAAGCTTCTGTTGTTAGTGCTGAAGGATCATCCAATGCATTCTCAGCAGTCCAGACCCCTGAAGATAATACTACGAAGGCCGTTGCTGTACAAACGATGATCGTATCAATCACGATTCCAACGATTGCCCATAGCCCCTGCCTGACGGGATGATCGGTTTGTGCCGCCGCATGGGCAATCGGTGCCGTTCCTAGTCCTGCCTCATTGGAATATAACCCTCGGGCAAATCCCCAACGGATCGTCTCAGCAACTGCTACCCCGGCGAACCCACCCATTGCAGACATGGGTTGAAATGCGTTCGACAAAATCAGACTGAAGAATTCCGGAACAGCGTCAATGTTCATAAATAAAATGACCAATGCGCTTCCTACATAGATCAAAGCCATGAACGGTACAAAGATTTCCGTCACTTTACCAATACGCTTTATGCCACCAAATACGATTAATACAACGATGAGGGCAACGACAATGCCCGTGATAAGTCCATCTACATTAAATGTTTCTTCTACCGTGGATGCCACAGCATTCCCCTGCACCATCACACTTGGAATCAGCTCGATCATAAGGGCAAAGGCAAACCATACACCGAGCCATCTCATATTTAACCCTTTCGTCATGTAATACATGGGACCGCCCACATATTCTCCCTTTTCGTTCTTTTCACGATAGCGGACCGCAAGTACACTCTCGGAAAACTTAAGGGCCATTCCAATTAAGGCAATCACCCACATCCAGAAAACAGCTCCCGGCCCACCAAACATGATCGCTGCCGGTACCCCGACAATATTCGCTGCCCCGATGGTGGATGATAGAGCCGACGTCAAGGCCTGCAACGGCGTCACCGTTCCTTCGCCTTTTGGCTTCTTAAAAACGCTTCCTATCGTTTGCTTAAATATGTACAGAGGATAGCGAAATTGTATGAATTTCAATAAAAATGTTAAGTACAAACCCGTTGCACCCAGGACAATGATTAATGGAGGCCCCCATAACCATGCCGAAACTTTACCTATGATGTCAAAAAACGTATCCAATCGTGCTCCTCCTTTTTAGTAGAGGCAGTGGCTAAGGAATTCTTGATTGGGCAGACGTAAATGATCGTGCAAACGTATGTATAATGCCTTTGTTCTCCTATATGAGACCCTTTTCCAGAAAAACTAGCCACAACTTCTAAATGGTTTTTCAAACTTTTCCCTAAATTTAGTGGTGTGAAACATTTTGTTTAAAAATGGGAAAGGCTGAGGATTTTTTTTGGCTTAAAACCAAAGACCATTCATTCGACAAAACCCGTTCATTTCCCCGGAAATACGGCAACTTCTGACCAATAAAAAAATCTGCAGCCAACTTCTGACTGCAGATCCTGTTTCTTATTCTGATACCCTGGGCAGAATCAACACTTCCACCCGTCGGTTTTGCCCACGGCCTTCTGATGTAGTGTTGTCGGCAATCGGTTCAAATTCTCCGAATCCTTTTGCACTGAACCACTGGGGATCAAGCTTTGGATTGTCCAAAATGATTTTCATAAAATTGACTGCCCGCATGACGCTAAGCTCCCAGTTGGAGTCATATTCCGCATTACTGATCGGCACGTTGTCCGTGTGACCGCTAATGATAATGTTCCTTGGAGGATTCATTTCAAGCAGCGCAGATAATTCCCCCGCCACGCTCAGGTCACTTCCTTGGACAATGGCTGATCCCGAGGCGAATAACACATTGTCCCGTATCGTGAGAAGCAATCCTTCATCGGTAAGCTTCGTAACGAATTGAATCTCCAAATTATTCGTTTTGATATACTGATTTATTTTTTCCTGAATTTCCTTTAACTCTTCCTGATCCTTCAGAAATGCCTGCTTATCAAGCTCTTCCTTACCTAATTCCTTCTCTTTTTCTTCATCATTCCCTGAAGATGCTGCCTGTTTGCTATCTTGATCGCTTGACTGCTGAGGTGCTACTGGACTGGGATATTCCATCATACCGGTCCCACCGGTGAAGATTTCACTAAACACCTGGGAGAGTTCCCTGAATTTTTGAGCGTCCACTGAACTTGACGCATAAAGCACGATAAACAGGGCCAGTAACAGTGTTAGCAAATCCGCGTAAGGTATCAGCCAGGACTCGTCTATATGCTCGTCGTCATGTTTCTTCTTACGCCGCCTCATCCTCATCCTCATCCCCCTTTAACAACAATAATCGTTCACTTGCCGGTAAGTAGGACGCCAGCTTCTGTTCGATCACCCGTGGCGATTCTCCCTCGATGATCGATAGGATCCCTTCTACCATCATCATTTTCATCTGCACTTCACGCTTTGACTTGCGCTTCAGCTTGTTGGCAAATGGGTGCCAAAGAACGTAACCCGTGAAGATACCGAGAAGCGTTGCAACGAAGGCCGCAGAAATGGCGTAACCAAGTTCATCCGTATTGTCCATGTGACTGAGGGCCGCAATAAGTCCAATCACCGCTCCAAGTACGCCGAGGGTCGGTGCATAGGTCCCCGCTTGTGTGAAGATGAGCGCCCCCGCACTATGTCTCTCTTCCATGGCATCAATTTCTTCATGCAGCACATCCCGTATATAATCAGCGCTTTGTCCATCCACCGCTAATGAAAGTCCGTCCCGCAAAAAAAGATCCTCGACTTCCTGGGTTTTGGCCTCGAGTGCAAGCAGTCCTTCTTTTCGGGCAAGGTCTGCCAATTGGGAGAAGAATTGAATCGTTTGTTTCGGGTCCTGCAGTTTTTGTTCTTTAAACAGTATGCCGAATAGCTTCGGTACTTTTTTAATTTCATGGGTTGGGAAAGCAATGGTCACCGCTGCCACTGTTCCAAGTAAAATAATCAATATGGCTGCAGGGTTCAGCAAGGCAACAGGGCTTACTCCTTTGAAAACCATCCCCACTCCAACCGCTATCAATCCTAAAATGACTCCTATCAAAGACGTCTTATCCATCGATCGTTCCACCTTACTCTTCGTAGTCTACTACTAATATCGGATGGAACTTCTAATTATTGAGAGATAAAAGCGTTCAAAATTTTCTTATAAATTACCGTAAACCGTTATGAAGCACTAACTGTTTTTGTCGATATATGTAATATATAGGTATTTATACTAAAGGAGAGAACCGTCATGACCCCAAAGCAATTGAAAGAAGTCGATAGTAAAAGAAAAAACCTGCTGCTCCTGATCACATATTCCATCAGCCTGATCGCAGCCCTCACGTATTCCATCATAAATGAGTCAGGAATCATTACCGTAACGGTATTCGCTTCACAGATCATCATTCTGGCTGCATACTTCATTGTGCTGCAATTAATGTTGAAAAAGCCACATTCCTTTGTTTATTTCAGCATTCCTACTGTTTATGCCATCATCGGAATCTGGCTTTTTTTAGAAGGGTCCAATCCAAATGAATTAGTCATCTTATTATTTTTAGCTGTCATCAGTGCGATTCATTTTAATCCAGTGATCTTCGGGATCGGGTACGGGTCCGGACTCGCATTATTCATCTTAAATGGAGCTCTTGCACCTGCAAACGACCCGATTTTCACAGAATTATTCATTCCGGCTTTGCTTGTATATGTACTATTGGGGACGGTCCTTGGAGTGGTGATCCACTTGAACCGCAATCAATTCAAGCAACTTCAAGAATTCATCAAAATGACAGAAAGCGAAACCATGAAAAAAGAAGATCAACGAAACTTCCTACAAAAAGAATTAGCGACCATCTCTACAAGCATTCATCAAATCAACGAGCAGATACAAACGCACCTCGTCTCACACGATGAAATGAGAACGGCTGTAAATGAAATATCAGCAGGAAGCGTCACACAAAGCGATCAAATTAACAACATTGCTGCCTTTTCCGAGACAACGATGAGTAAAATGGACGAGGTTTCCAAGCTTTCAAACAATCTCACTGTCCATTCCACTCAAGCGAATTCCATTGCTGTTTCAGGCAGTGAACGTGTCACTTACTTGCAGGAAAACATGATTGAATTGAAGAATATTATTGAAGGCCTTCGTCAAACGTTCAGCGAATTAACAAGTAAAATTGAAGAAACAAATACGTTCATTGGAAGTATTCAAGACATTACGGATCAAACCAATTTGCTCGCTTTAAATGCATCAATCGAGGCTGCTAGGGCAGGGGAAGCCGGGCGGGGATTCAGTATTGTAGCCGATGAAATTCGGAAACTGGCAGAGATTACACGAAACACTGCCACTCGTATTAACGACAATCTTGCTTCCGTTAACTCAGTGAACTCATCTGCAGTCGAAATCATGAATCTCAGCTCAGAAAAGCTGGATGAAAACGTCGGGGCAACCGGTGAAGTAACAGAGTATTTCACGACACTGCGTGAAAAGCTTGCTTCCCTGACAAACGAGTTCAAAATCTTAACTTCTACGGCATCTGAAGTAAGTGGCCAAACAGAAGAAGCTGAGCTATCGACGAAAGAGCTTGCAGCTGTCATTCAACAAACCTCTGCAGGACTCGAGGAAATCAGCGCTACCATTGAAACCCTTCATGGTGATAACTGTATGATTGCTCAATATGTTCAAGAAACCGCCACAAGTGCCGAACGAATTCAACGCAGTGTCGAGGTGTAAATTATGATAAACTAAAAGCATCATTAGAGTACTAAAGGATGTGGCACCTTGAAACGAAGAATCATCATGATGATTCCCATCATGTTTATCGTAGCCGTGGTAGCAAATTGGATGCTCGGCAAAGGATACTCTGAGATTCCTTCCGAAGCCAAAACCATGATCATCATTGGAGCGGCCCTCCTATCCGGAGTGATCTCATTCTTCTTATTTAAAGATGAACCCGAGAAGAAATAAAGAAACACCACTTTCCTTGTCGAAAGTGGTGTTTTCATTATCTCAGGAGCTTATTTTCTATTTTATGCTCATAATTTTTAAATAAAGAACCATTCGTTTTAATTCTTTTCTTTGAAAGCATCGCGTTGTATTTGAGCATGTTTTCACTCAGGCTTTTCTCCAGCTCCTGCTTCTCCAGGTCATCATCACATACCCGTAACAAATCTTCAATACGCATCATTTCTTTTTTCACATTCATTTCATCCGTTGTATACCCTGCATTCTTCATCATCCGATGGGCCATCTTCAACTCCTGGGGCACTCCTAAATCATCGTTTAAATTAAGCGGTTTACCAAAACCCGGCAGCTCTTTAAAGTCGCCATCCTCATAAGCCTTCTTAATCCTTTGCTCGGACATGATCATCGAAAAATCCAATTCTACCCCTCCTACTCCAAACTATAGTGGACGCGGCTGGTCTTTGACGTATCGATCACTCGCCACTTGTTACCAATAGTATATCCAAAAGACTCCAGGTTTGAATGCTTAAGATACGTCTATTTTCTGACAATTCCTCTTCACATATTTTCGTATGAGCTGGAAAAACTACCTGTATCACGGATGAAAAGGAGTGGCTGACATGGCACGTGGAAAATCGTTCGAATCAAAGAAAAAAGGACATCCAGGCAACTTCCCTCAGTATAGTGCACCAGAGGGAAAACACTCAGAAGATGCAGCTGGGGATGAAGAACTGATTGTGACCCAGGAAGCGTTTAAAAACCGGGTGGATGAGGACGAGCATCGTCTGTAAATACAAGAAACGCCAGGAGATCCTGGCGTTTTTCCGTTTGGTTGGCTGAAATCGGGGGAAAATCAAGATGTGAAAGGGGTGAAAACTTAGTTTATTTTCAATTTCATCCCTTTTATTTTTAACTTTCCGATTTTATTTTCAAATTAGGACTATTAATTTTCAACTATCCGATTTTATTTTCAAAACAATTTCCGAACCGCTTTCTACACACTCACGGTTTCCTTCTTCGATATATCCATCGCTGGTCCAAAGAACTCGAAGTGAATGTTAGATTCAGGAACTCCCATTTCTTTCAATGTTGTGATGACAGCTTTCATAAATGGTACCGGCCCACACACATAGCATTCCGTATCTTCATCTACATATTGTGATAGGATTTCTTTGTTCACATATCCTTTAAAATGACTTTGTGATTCGTCACGGGGATTTTCGTACACATAGCACGCTTCTCCGTTCATTAATTCTTCCATTAAACCGTCGACATCTTTTCTAAAGGCATGTACCCCTTCATGTTTACTCGCATGAATAAAGGCAGTTGGGCGTTCCGGCTTCGTTCTCGCTACCGTTTCAAGCATACTCATCATAGGAGTGATTCCGACACCTCCACTTATAAAAGCAACAGGTGATTCGGTGTCCGCTAAAAAGAAATCCCCTGCCGGTGCACTGACTTCAATCTCACTTCCTACGGCTACTTTGTCATGTAAGAAATTTGACACCTTCCCTTGAGGATCAAATTCTGCTTCTCTTTTAACAGAAATTCTGAAGAGATTCACCATTGGCGCGCTTGATAAACTGTACTGACGAATATGGGTGAACTCTTCACCAGGGATGGTCACCCGTACAGAAATATATTGACCCGACATGTAGGTTGGGACATTGACCCCTTCTTGTGGTTGAAGATAGAAAGAGGTTATACAATCGCTTTCCACTACCTTTTTTGTAACGATAAACGGTTTAAAGTCTCTGTATCCGGCGTCTATATTCTCCGTTTCTTGGTACATCTCTTCTTCTACATCAATAAATACCCCGGCGATGACACCATATGCTTCTCCCCATGCTTCAATAATCTCATCTGTCGCTGCGTCTCCAAGAACTTGCTTGATGGCTTGAAGTAAATGCTCGCCAACGATCGGATAATGCTCAGGCTTAACGCCTAAACTTCTATGCTTGTGAGCGATTTGCTTTACAACCGGCAGGATCATCTCGAGCTTATCGATGTTCTGCGCAGCTGCATATACCGTATTGGCTAATGCGGTTTGTTGTCTGCCCTTTTTCTGATTGGCATGATTGAAAATATTTAGTAATTCCGGATGATTAGTAAATAAATTTTTATAAAAAGTGGACGTAATTTCCGTTCCTTTGACTTCTAACACAGGCGCAGTTGATTTCACGATTTCAATGGTTTTTTGAGATAGCATGTTGGTCACCTCTAAAGATATATTTTAAATACATCTTTAGAGTACTTCTCTTTTCACCATAAAGCAATATACAAAATACATCTTTAACAAAACAGCCACATTTAGACACAAACATGCTTCCTTCTGTATAATAAATGTATCGGATCGGAAAGGTGAGATAAATGAGACTAACTTTATACACTGACTACTCACTGAGAGTCCTAATCTTTCTGGCATCAAAACCAAAAGAGGAACTCTCTAATATAAAAGAAATCGCTGATGCCTACAGCATCTCAAAGAATCACCTGATGAAAGTGACGTATGAACTGGGGAAAAACGGTTTGATTGAAACGATCCGCGGCAGAAACGGCGGTATCAAACTAGCACAATCCCCAGAAGATATAAATATCGGAAAGCTTGTCCGGACCACAGAAGAAGACTTCCATCTTGTCGAATGCTTTGACGCCAAAAACAACAGCTGCGTTATCACTCCAGTCTGCGGACTAAAGCATGTACTAGGAAAAGCGTTAAACGCCTACCTCTCTGTCCTTGATGAATACACCCTGGCCGATTTGATCCAAAACCCGATGGACTACCGGTTCTTATTTCAAGAGCAGCAGGATGAAGCTTCCACCTAGTTATGAAAACTCCTTTCCATTTCAATGGGAGGAGTTTTTTGTTTGGGATGGAGTAGAGTCAGGCACGTTTTATCCAGGTATAACTTATCCACAATTAATTCAAACCCATTCAAAAAAGCCTGTTTTCCAACTGAAAACAGGCCCATCTCCTACTTCTTACTCTCACTATATTTAAATGTCATGAACACGAATAAGAAAAAGCTGAGTAATAACGTGCTTCCTCCTACTATATAGAAGACCATCGTGAAGCTTCCTGGCAGGTTGAATGGATTTAAGTTGTACATCCACATTCCAACGGTTAATCCGATCGAACCGATGATCGCAGTCCAAACATGTGCAAATGCCAGTTTTGAAGATTTCGGCACTTGATAGGAACGATAATAGGATGAATACGCAAATAAGCTTAACCAGCCGACAACTAAAATATGAGCATGAATGGGCTTAAACGCATACGATCCGGCTCCTGCCATATGAGACCCAAGAAATGCTCCAATAAACCCATAGATGGCGGACATTCGTAATAAAAGGACATTCCACGGCACTGTTTCTTCCCCCTTCTTTATCTGGAGTATTGCTTCAATCATTATAGTATAGTTGCCCCGTGGTTCGCTATGTTTCTTGTTTCGATGCCACAGAACGTTCATTTTCATCGTGCACGAAACAAATACTTTTCCATTCTTTCGCATACGATAGAAAGATGGGTGTAAACACTTGCAAACGGTGCCCGCACTGATACAATAAGAATGTAATAGAACATTCTGAAAAAAGGAGAATACATATGTCTACTTACCAACAAAATCTTGAGAAATATGCAAGTCTTGCTGTAGAAGTCGGTGTCAATGTTCAAAAGGGCCAGACCCTGGTCATCAACACGTCCATCGATTCTGCGGAATTTGTTCGCCTTGTAGTAAAGAAAGCCTATGAAGTTGGGGCTAAGCACGTCTACGTTAACTGGAATGATGATGTAGTGAACCGTACGAAATATGATCTTGCTCCAGACGAAGCATTCCAGGAGTTCCCTCAGTGGAAAGCAAGAGAAGTCGAAGAGCTTGCTGAAGGCGGAGCTGCATTCATGAGCATCGTGTCTTCAAGCCCTGATTTGCTTAAAGGGGTAGATCCAGATCGTATCTCAAACTTCCAGAAAGTAGCTGGAAAAGCAATGTCCAAATACCGTCAATTCATTCAATCGGACAAAGTAAGCTGGTGCGTACTGGCCGCTCCCTCTAAAGATTGGGCTGCAAAAGTATTCCCGGATGCTTCTGCAGAAGAACAAGTGGATTTACTTTGGGATGCCATCTTCAAAGCAGTCCGTGCAGACCAGGCTGACCCTGTCCAGGCATGGAAGGATCACGACGCAAACCTGCACGAAAAAGTGGAATACCTGAACGACAAAAACTACAAAAAGCTTCACTACACGGCACCAGGGACGGACCTTACGATCGAGCTTCCTAATGGCCACCTGTGGGTAGGGGCTGGAAGTGTGAACGAACAAGGAACCACTTTCATGGCAAACATGCCAACGGAAGAAGTATTCACGGTTCCATTAAAAACAGGTGTGAACGGAACGGTATCAAGCACGAAACCACTTAGCTACGGTGGAAATGTGATCGATAACTTTACGATTACATTCGAAAACGGCCGTATTGTGGACGTTAAGGCTGAGGAAGGCGAAGAAATTTTGAAGCGCCTTGTAGACACAGATGAAGGATCTCATTACCTTGGGGAAATCGCCCTTGTCCCTCATCAATCCCCAATCTCTCAATCGAATGTGTTATTCTACAACACATTATTCGATGAGAACGCATCAAACCACCTTGCAATCGGAAATGCCTATGCATTCTGTATCGAAGGCGGAAAGAAAATGAGTGAAGAAGAGCTTGAGAAAAACGGCTTGAACAACAGTATCACTCACGTTGACTTCATGATCGGTTCTGACAAAATGAACATCGATGGAGTGAAAGAAGACGGCTCGACTGAAGCAGTATTCCGCGATGGCGGTTGGGCGTTTTAAGATTTGACTGTGTAGGATCCCAGAAGGTGGTTTGGCTGCCTTTTGGGATTTTTTATGAAGATGAGGACGGAATTGGAAGAAGAACGGTTGACTGAGCGCTCAATCTATTGAGTGTAACTGGAAAAAGACGCATATATTGAAATTTGGACGTATAAATTTGAAAAACGACGCATAAATCAAATTAAAGACGCGTAAATTTATATTTTGACGCAAAAAACCTGAAAAAAGACGCAATCCTCCCCTTTCAATCGGTGTATCTTTCCCCCGTGAACCTATCTACCTTCCTTTCATTATGTTATTAGCTCATTTCCAAACAATTCTCCTCTTTCGGTCAAAAAGCTCACCCATACTGCTTCGTTAACGCAATGGCTGCTATCGTCGCACCAGCTGCCTGGGCATAGCTTCCGAAGGCGGTGATTTGCAATCCGATATCCTCCATTTCCTTTAAAATATATATTTCTCCTATCGCTTCAATTGCTGCACCAAGGGATTGAAGTGAATTTCCGGCTGCAAGAAGATCTGAAAACTCCCGAGTACCCAACGTGGCCCCATAGGCTTCCAGTCCTGCCCCTAAGGATTGGACAGTGTCTCCAAATATATCAAGATTCAATCCTTCCACTTCTCTTCCTGCGAATTGGAGTTCAGCTGCTGTGACATTTGTTACGTTTCCTGAAGCTTGAATCCAATCACCGATCACTCTTATCGTTTCTCCAAACGAACCGTCCGAGAGCTTTTCCGCTCCCACCCCTTGAAGGGCATTTCCTGCCGCTTCAAACCCGTTTCCGATGGAGACCAACCGAAATCCGAGAGGCTCTTGACTATATCGTTCTTCTTGTATGACCATGGTTTCGCCAATTGCTGCAATCACCGTTCCGATCACCTGCGTCCAAGCACCAGTAATAAGGATAAGCCTATCGATCAACTCCACCCACCGCTCCTTTCCCCTGCCATACTTTTAATGTATTCAATTAGCTACAAATGGTATCTTTATCCGTGTCTATTCCTTGAGTAAATATTTTGTAAATACCAGTAAATCAGTCTTGTTTATTTTGTCCTATCGGGCTATGATATTCTAGTTCATCTAGCGTTTCATGAGGGGAGGAATATAGATGAGAATTCGGGATTGGGACCGTAATTTAAAGGTCCGGCTGTTTGGGGAAGCAGCGATCAACATTACGTTCTGGATGTTCTTTCCGTTTTTGACGATTTATTTTACAGAGTCATTCGGAAAGCAAACGGCAGGATTATTATTGGTTCTTTCGCAGGTATTCGCCGTTCTGGCGAATCTGATGGGAGGCTATTGCGCGGATCGCTTTGGGCGTAAGCGAATGATGGTGTTCTCTGCATTCGGACAAGGCTTTGCCTTTTTAATCTTTGGATTTGCCAGTTCGCCTTGGCTCGATTCAGCCATGATCGGCTTTATCTGTTTTAGTTTGGTAGGGGTATTTGGGTCGTTTTATTGGCCCGCAAGTCAGGCGATGGTCGCCGATGTAGTGGATGAAAAGGACCGCAGTCATGTGTTTGCCGTCTTCTACACGTCCATAAATATCGCAGTAGTCGTAGGACCGATACTGGGCGGGATTTTCTATGTCCACTACCGCTTCGAGCTATTAATTGCCGCTGCACTTATTTGCATGTTCTTAGCTCTTCTTTTATATAAAATGACGAGGGAAACAGCACCTCGAGACACAAGTAAGCTATTAGTGACAGAAGGAAAAAAGAAAGCCTGGCATAGTGTGATATCGGATCAGATGAAGGATTATAGTGTTATTTTTAAAGACAAAACGTTTTTATTATTTATATTAGCAGGGATTCTCGTGGGTCAAACGTTTATGCAATTGGACCTGCTGATTCCCGTATATATTAAAGATGTGATGGATGAAGCCACTCTGTTCAGCTTCGGGGACTGGTCATTGACCCTTGTGAGTGAGCAGGTATTCGGGTTAATTTTATCTGAAAATGGATTCCTGGTTGCCCTTCTTACGGTGGTCATCACGAGATGGATTACGAAATTTCGTGAGCGCAATGTGTTCATCCTATCCTCTGTCATCTACGCCGTTTCAATTTTTATGTTTGGACAAACAAGCTCGGTTTGGATGTTTATGATAGCCATGGCGGTGTTCACATTCGCAGAGCTCATGACAGCAGGTATCCAGCAAAGCTTCGTTTCAAAGCTTGCACCGGATCATATGCGGGGGCAGTACTTTGCCGCAGCCAGCCTTCGCTTCACAGTCGCGAGAACGATCGCACCTCTATCCATCACTCTCTCACTTTATGTAGGGTATGATTGGACGTTTATCACCCTGGCGATCCTTGCTCTATTGAGTGCGGGACTTTTCTTCATTATGTTCGAGCGCTTTGAAAAAGAAGAACTGGAATTGAAGAAAGCTGTTCAATAAAAAAAGGAATGATCCATTGCGGGTCATTCCTTTTCTTTTTACAGTCCTAAACTTAAACCTTCATCGTCAGACTGTAGCATTGTATTTAGATCAAGGTTGAACTCGATGTCTGAAGAATCTTCATTTTCCACAAAAGAATTTTCAGAAAAGGATGAATCCAAAAAATTCCCTTTACCCCCTTTTTTCATCAAAAATGAGATGTTACAATGTACAACCGTAAGCAATCTTAACGTAGCTCCATAAAGAGCTAGTCGGAGATTCCAATCAATACTACGCAAAGAAAGGATGTATATTTCAATGCATATCGGAAGCAAAGGCTGGTACGTAGAAGAACTAAAAAAAGCGGGAGTACGCCGCTACGAAGAACGCAAAGTAGAATCCTACAAAAAACACGTTCTTGCAAACCTGTTAGAACGTACAAAATAAGAAGACACAAGAGAGGGACGGACCTCGATTCCTATGACCAGGTCATAGGAATGAAGGTCCGTCCCTCTTTTTTATTTCAGCAGTTTGTAAGAACTATTATTTTTGGAATTTTGTTAAAATAGTGAAATAGTATCACCACGTTTTTCCATGCATTTCTTTTCAAAAAAACTATTGTGATAGTCTTCAATCGTGTGATAGAGTAGAAAACATATTTCTAATCAACTTCATACGAATTCCTTATATATCTATGGTGATATGGACCATAAGTCTCTACCTGGCAGCCGTAAAGTGCCGGACTATAAGGAAAGTCTTTTCTATATGCTGTTTGTGTATGGAGACTTTCCCTATTTTTTAGAGAATGTCTTCATGCACTTTTTTTATATTTTCAAGAGGTCAGACATCATACGACGTAAACCTGAGGATTCGTTGAAGATTACATGTTGGGGGATTGGTATTGTGAGTTTAGTATATGGCATCTTATCATTACTTGGAGTTCTATTTTTAGCATGGCTGTTGAGCAGCAACCGCTCAAGCATTCAATGGCGCACAATCATCATCGGGATCTGCCTGGAATTCCTTCTTGTCTTGTTTGTATTAAAAGTCCCATTCGGACAAACCATTTTGAAAAAAGCTGCTTTAGGCGTACAGAAAGTCATCGACTACAGTAATGAAGGGATCATGTTCGTGTTCGGGGGATTTTTTGAGAAGGGAACGAACATTTCATTTGTTTTCGCAATCAATGTTCTGGGTGCGATCATCTTTATTTCTGCACTCATTTCGGCTCTTTATTACTTACGAATCATCCCGTTTTTTGTAAAATATATCGGAATCGGGTTGGGTAAAATCCTTGGGACAACAAAGGTTGAGTCGTTTAATGCAATCGGAAATTCCTTTCTTGGTTTGGCAGAGGCTCCCCTTTTGATTAAACCTTATTTAAAAAAACTGACGCGTTCTGAACTTTTTGCCGTGATGGTTGGGGGAACTGCTTCAGCAAGTGGAGCGATATTAATCGGATATTCTCTGATGGGAATCGACATGAAATTCCTTCTTCTATCCGTCTTTAGTGTACCTATCGTCTCTCTTGTGATTGCCAAAATCATCGAACCAGAAACGGAAGATTCCAAGACGAATGGAGATATTTCGTTAGGAAAAACCACTCATACAAACGTATTCGAAGCGATTTCCGAAGGTGCCCTTAGTGGTACACAACTTGCCATCAATATTGGTGGACTGCTCATCGCGTTTATCGGGATCCTTGCTCTCGTCAACGGATTACTCGGTGCTGTTGATATGAGTCTTTCCACGGTCTTCGGTTACCTGTTCTATCCACTGGCACTACTCGTCGGTATTCCAATGGATGAAGCGTTCCGTGCTGCCTCCATCATCGGGACGAAGCTTTCTGTGAATGAATTTGTCGCATATAAAGAACTTTCAGGAATGATGAACGATCTTTCACCCAAAACCGTTGCCATTCTTTCCGTTGCCCTTTGTAACTTTGCGAACCTGTCTTCGATCGGTCAATTGATTGTCGGCTTGGGTTCTTTGGAGCCGACACAGCGTCCAATGGTTTCTAAGTTAAGCTTGAAGGCCATCATAGCCGGCACACTGGCGAGCTTCATAACGGCCATTATCATTAGTATATTTCTATAATTTTTTCTCGTGATTATGTTTCTTCCGACCCCCTTTAGTGAATAGTATAAGGTAGCAATCTTTTTTCACATTGACAACGGAAGGTGAATTCATTGAGAGAAAAAAAGTTCATGAAAGAAACGAAAACAAGTAAAACGACCCACGTTCTTCCACCCGACACCAACCATCATGGTACATTGTTTGGTGGAAAACTGATGGCCTATATAGACGACGTGGCCTCCATTGCCGCTACCCGTCACGCCCGCAAGCCCGTCGTAACGGCTTCAACAGATTCCGTCGACTTCCTGCAGCCCATCAAAGTCGGGGATGCTGTGACTTTGGAGGCGATGGTCACATATACCGGACGCAGCTCCATGGAGGTTTGTGTGAAGGTCACTTCAGAGGTGCTTTTAACAGGAGAAACCAATGTGGCAGCCATCTCCTTCTTAACCTTTGTTGCTTTAGAAGGCAATAAACCCGCCGTCATTGCGGAAGTCGTCCCGGAAACAGAAGAAGAAAAATGGCTGAACGAAACCGCGAAGAACCGTGCCGAGCACCGTAAAGCACGCAAAAAACATAGTCAGGAACTTGCGGAGTTTTTCCGTAAAGCGTATTGATGAAGGGAGATGCTTGAAGAGAGCATCTCTATTTTTTTTGGGAAGAGTCCGTTCGCCGATATATCTGGAATTTCGCCGTTAAAAGTGAGATTTCGCCGTTATAATGGAATTTTCGCCGTTATACTGGAATCCGTTCTCCTTCCTCTTATTAATCGTACGAAAATTCCTAGTCTTCATTAATACGGCGAATTAGCCATTCGCTGATATATATAGAATTCCGCTGATAAACGGTACGATTTCGCTGATATATCGAAAATTTCGCTGATAAAATGTAAATTCCGCTGATATCTTGCGTTCGATATCTAAAACACTTCTCCTCTACCGTCCAAAATTCATCCCCTCCCCCTTTTCCGATCATATCAATTACGATTCCCCACCAGGTAATGGTGAATATCATCCAAATCACACACTCACCCCGTAAACTCCAATCACTCCCACAACACTTTTTTCCCTCCTCCCCTTCAAAATAGGTCCGTCCCTCCGATAATACAGAGGTACGGACATGTGAAATGTCTCAATATTTTTTTGGAGGTAACGGTTTGAAAAAGTTAATCAGCATGTTTCTTCTTGTCATGCTTGTTGTGGCGGGATGTTCCTCACCCATGACGGAAGAAGCGAGTATAGAAAAGCAGCAGAGTATTGGAATTCTTCTCTCTGACACAGGGCTTGGAGATGGATCGTTTAACGATTCAGCATTTAGAGGATTAGAAAGGGCACGTGATGAATTAGGTATTTTATTTGATTATAGAGAAGCACCGGATGGAAACTTTGAAGAAGCACTTCAGGAGCTTGTCGATCAGAAGCATGAGCTTGTGATCGGCCTTGGATTTTCCATTCAAGATGCGATTGAAAAGGTTGCAAAAGCAAATCCTGACCAGAAATTTTTATTAATAGACGGATTCTCAGATGTGGATAACATTACATCGATTACGTTTAAAGAACATGAAGGCAGCTTCCTTCTAGGTATGGTGGCAGCTATGAAATCAAAAAGTAACACGATTGGTTTCATTAGCGGAGCAGACGTTCCTGTTATTCAACGTTTTGAAAAAGGGTTTGAACAAGGTGCTCAGTACATCAATCCTTCCATAAAGGTATTGAAAGACAACGCCGACAACTTTGGTGACGCTGAGCTTGGCAGGAAAATAGCCGAGAACCAGATGAAGCAAGGCGCCGATTTTATTTATCCTGCCGCAGGTTTTACAGGAATTGGAGCGATTCAGGCTGCGCAAAACGCAGGCATTTTGTCTGGAGGGGTTGATTCAGATCAATACTTCATTGCCGAAAAATCAGTTGTCACCTCCATGGTCAAAAAAGTGGATAACGCGGTTTTCAACATTACAAAAGAACTCATTTCAAGTCAAAAAATAACTCAACAAGCCTATGAGCTTGGTCTCAAGGAAGATGGAGTGGGATTAGCCCCCATTCGTGTCACTAGCTTGTCTCCTGAAGAAACAAAACAATTAGAAGACGCAAAAAACAAAATCATCACTGGGGACATTACGATAAAATTGCAATAAATCTCATCTAAGGAGTATTCACATGGCATTAAAAAAACGTTTACTGATTTTGGGACTTATCCCGCTGATCCTTTCGACGATAATCATTGGGTACATCGTCTCTCAATTGATTTCTCTTCAAAATTCTGCAAATGAAGATGTACAAGTTCTTCTCGAGACAGAGAAATTGCGGGGAGATCTCGTTGTGGCAAAGCAGGCACTATCCAATTACTCCGTCAATTCAACAGCAGAAAACAAACAAATGGTAGAAGGTATTCTGGAAGAAACTTCTACGCAGATCTCAGATTTGAACAAGCTTTTGACAGTTAAAAATCAGCAAGAAACTCTTTCATCCATCAAGACGAAATTCACAGATTTGAAGACTGCCTCAGATGCAGCTCTCAGCGAAATGAACAAAGCGGAGATCAAGCGCCAGTCGATCCGCATCTCCGGAGTCCTGAACGATATGTATCTATTAACGAACCAAACAAATGATTGGTATCAAAACCTATTAAAAGAAAACAAGAGGCAAATTGAATTTATTGTATGGGTGTCAGTGATTGGATTCATCTTAACCATCATCCTCTCTATGGCAGCATCTACCTTATTGACACAGCGAATTGTGAAGCCTTTAAACATTATGGTGAATAACGCTGAAAAGATGGCCAATGGTGATTTAACGATTTCAGTTGAATCGGTTAAAGAGAAAAACAGTAAATTTGAAGTGGACAAACTCCAAACGGCTTTTCACCATATGGTTCTGAATCTGCGGAGTACGGTTCAATCCGTCCATGATATCGGATCAAATGTAGAGAAGTTCACCCAGGATGTACGCTCACAAATGACGAGTTTGGCAGAAAGCAGCAACCAGGTGGCGGTTTCGACTGAAGAATTGGCAAAAGGAAGTCAATCCATCTCTGAAGACATCCAATCAACGGCTGCTTTAATGTCTATGATGGGTGATGATTTTGCCCAGAATGTGAGACAAAGCGGAGAATCATCCGCTAGCAGTAAAGTGGCATTGGATTCGGTTGAGCATGGTCGCGCATCCTTAAATAAACAGCAGCAATTTGCCGAAATGATCGCTGAATCTTCTTCATCCATCATGGATTCCATCGAACATTTTGCCCAATATACCGGTGAAATTGAACATGCCTCCCATGCTGTCAGGGAAATTGCCGATCAAACAAATCTCTTAGCACTAAACGCTGCAATCGAAGCAGCCAGAGCCGGGGACGCAGGAAAAGGATTTGCCGTCGTTGCCCAGGAAGTCCGAAAACTGGCAGAAGACTCATCCGTTGCAACCGAACGAATAGGGAACATGGTCGCAAATATCAAAAATGGCATCCATTCTATTATGGAAGCTTCTCAAAAGGGAAAATCCCTTTCTACTCAGCAAGTGGACTCCATGAGTGTAACAGAGCATGCGTTTAAAGACATCTCAGGAAACGTTTCGACCATTTACGAAAATTTAGTACAACTTGAAAATGGCATGCATGCTTCAAATGAGCGAACCAACCAAGTGATTGCAGCCATTGAAAACATCTCGGCGATCACAGAGGAAACCGCTGCCGGAACTGAAGAAATTTCTTCTTCTACTGAAGAGCAGTTGAGGTACTTCGAACAAATGAATGAACAAGTAGGAAAATTGAACGGGATGACAGCAGAAATGAAAAATGAATTGGAGCGATTTAAGCTCTGATAATGGGAAAATGCCTCTTGGTGGGGCATTTTTTCATTTGTTAGAATGATTGTTTTAGACTACGAATCGGTCGTTCGTATTGTGATTCCACCCAAGATAAAAAGGAAATATCCAAATTTAGTATTAAAAAAATACGTTAATCTGCTACAAGAGTCCCCTTCCCCTCCATTTTCACCTAAGTCCCATCCCATATGACCACCCGTGGGTCCAGAAAAACCCCTTCACCACCATCCGACTACTCCAAACATCCCTATCTATATTACAGAACGTTTAAATTTTTTTAACGAACAAAAAATCAAGGTCCGTCCCTAAATACTATTATAGGTATACAGAAACCCCACATCATACACTTTTACTTTTTTAAAAACGCTTTCACTTCTGTCATACTTTGTAACAATTTGTCGTTGGTAAATATCTCCACCTTCATAACCCTCAAAAATCTCCTATACTGTATAGAAGGTTATACTGTCTAGAATTCTTATAGTTGGAGGAATATTGATGTTATCAAACTCTGAAATTGGTATCGATTTAGGAACTGCAAATATACTTGTTTATAGTAAAAATAAAGGAATTATACTTAATGAACCTTCTGTTGTCGCGATCGACACAGAGAATAAAACGGTATTGGCGGTTGGAACCGAAGCCAAGAGCATGATCGGAAAAACGCCAGGGAAAATCGTGGCTGTACGCCCGCTTAAAGATGGTGTGATTGCCGACTTTGACGTGACAACTGAAATGTTAAAACAAGTGATGAAAAAAGCGAGTAAAAAACTTGGATTCTCTATCCGCAAGCCAACGGTTGTCGTTTGTACGCCTTCTGGTGCAACAAGTGTCGAGAGAAGAGCGATTCAGGATGCCGTGAGAGGAAGCGGCGCGAAATCCGTGACCCTTATTGAAGAACCTGTTGCTGCTGCCATCGGGGCAGACTTGCCTGTAGGAGAGCCTGTTGCCAACGTAATCGTTGATATCGGTGGTGGTACAACGGAAGTAGCAATCATCTCTTATGGTGGCGTTGTTTCTTGTAACACGATCCGTATCGGTGGAGACCAAATGGATGAAGATATCGTTCAGTACGTTCGCAAACGTTACAATCTACTGATTGGTGAAAGAACGGCTGAATTAGTGAAAATCGAAGTGGGTCAAGCACTGATCGACCATGAAGAAAGAACGATGGATATTCGTGGACGTGATTTGGTTACTGGACTTCCAAAAACGATCGAACTATCATCAAACGAAATTCAGGATGCCTTGAAAGAATCTCTTCTTCACATCTTAGAAACAATCCGTGCGACATTGGAAAATTGTCCTCCTGAACTAAGTGGGGATATTGTCGATCGCGGTGTAATTCTGACTGGTGGCGGAGCACTTCTGAACGGACTTCAAGATTGGTTAAGCCAGGAAATCGTCGTACCGGTTCACTTAGCTCCTAATCCGCTAGAATCAGTGGCAATCGGAACAGGACGTTCTCTATCCGTGATTCACAAATTACAAAAAGTAAAATAAGAAGATATCCCCCATTAATTTGGGGGATTTTTTTGTAATCAACTGCAAACTCACCTATTTACCCCCCACTAACCATTTTTTCAAACAACCAATAGTCAGCTTCCCCAAGGAGAGATTTTGTTAGCTTCAGAAATTTAAAAATAGTTTTTCCTCGCCCGGCAGTTCAGTACTGCCGGGCATTTTTATATTTCCCCTCTTTTCCTCCTCTCTTGAAAAACAAATATTTATTATAAAGTGATCCATGTTTCAACTTCTGTCGTTAGTTCTATGAAAATATAAAAAAAGGAGAGATTCAATTATGAAAATGAAAAAAGGTTATTTAACGGTCCCATTAAGTATGACCTTACTAGTACCAACTGTAGGTACAGTTTCAGCCCACAATAGTGAAGATCACTTACTGAGCATGCCTACTCAGCGGTTGAAGCCATGAGACGCGGAGATGAAGGTGCTGAAGAATGAAGCAGCGAAAGAGGAATCCCTTAAGAATCTGGATGGATATCGTGCAGAATTCTCCAAATTCCTTGAAACAGCAACAGGTGGCCGTTTGAAATCTGACGCCCTGGCAGAAGGACTTCAAATGCACGTTGAGCAACTGGTTGGAGCATTCAACAGCTATGCAGCTGGGGATTACGAAAAATCCTGGGATCAAATCCGTATGGCGTATGAGCATTTGCTGATCAGTTCCCTGACAAATTCAAAGCCAATATGCCTTCTGAAATGCCAAACTCCGGTATGGGTGGAACTGCTGGAAACGAATTCCCGTTCGAATTCCTACTTGCAGCCCTGCTGATCATCGCTAGTGGAACCACACTAGGAATGAAAAAATACGCTACACACAAAAAATAATAGGAAAAGATGAGAGGGACGGACCTATTAAGGTCCGTCCCCCAGTGTGAAGATGAAAGGAGTGGCTTCACATAATGTATACTATGAGGGTTGTACTACTTGTGCTTGTACTATTGCCCATTTCTGCTTGTTCTGCTGGATTTAGTTCAAGTTCTCAAGAGGAAAGAGTGGCCACGCAAACAACCGAAAAGCAAGATGAAATGCCGAAAGCTCGAATGGCAAGTACCACCACTTCACCTTCCCATTAATAAAAAAACAGCACGGACTCCATCCGTTGCTTTTTTTTATGGATATTTTTACAAGATAGAGAAATCCTATGAGTAAGGAAGGTGAAGATGATGAACGAACAACAGCTTGAAGATCTGTTCAGCTTTTATGGATATGAGGATCTATACAAGCGATTCAAGACGCCTCTTTATGTGACTGGCATTATGGATGATGCAGACGCAGAATTAGTTGAAGATTTCTTGGAGAATTTCACATTCGATGGTCCTGTTTTATTTGATGAATTCAGGTTTTGGTTTCAATATTATGAAGTGTCCAAACGTCCGCCTTTTACGTTTTAAAAAAGCTGCTTTCTGTGCGAAACAGAAAACAGCTCTCCTTAATAAGGTGCATCCTGATAGAAATAATTCGTCGAATTCCACGTATTGTCGTACTCTTTATGAAAGGTATGAGTCGTTGCTGGCGACACAGGCGGAATCAACCATGTCCAATCCCCGGTCACATCACGGTCAGCGCTCTTCTCGTTCTCTTCAAACAAGCGGAACTGCTGGGCAGCCGTATGATGATCCACGATGCTGACTCCATCTTCTTTAAAGGAATGGAGTACGGCGATATTCAACTCGATCAGCGCTTTATCTTTCCACAACGTTGCCGCTCTCGACATATCCAACCCCATACAGCTCGCTACTTTCGGCAAAAGATTATAGCGATTCTCGTCTGCAAGGTTTCGTGCGCCGATTTCCGTTTCCATATACCAGCCGTTAAACGGAGCTGCTTTATATGAGATACCCCCTATTTTTAATTCCATATCAGAAATGATCGGAACTCCATACCATTTCAACCCCAAATCCTGGAACCAGCCATATTCAGGGTGGCGTAGAGGGACCTCTAACCTAAGTCGAGCTTCAATCTCTTTCCACTGTGGAGGTCCGTCCCCGATTTGCACGACGAAAGGCAGGACATCAAAGTCCTTCCCCTGCCCCTTCCAGCCAAGCTCCTCGCATTTCTTCGTAAAATCGATGGAATGGGGGTCTCCTGTATACTGCCCATCCTCCACATAGCCAGCATATCTGATCAATTGATGATTCCATAATCGGATGTCAGGCTGCTGAGGCTGAGACGGTCTGAAGATGGTAATTGTCGGACGGATTCTCCCATTATTAGAAGCATAGTCAAGATGGCGCTCTAACGCACCGAACACCTCTTCTTCAGTGAAGGCATCACGTGCGTCAAACACGTTCAGCGAATTCCAGAACAACCGGCCAATACAGCGATTGCTGTTTCTCCACGCCATCTTGGCTCCGTGCACAAGCTCTTCTGTCGTATGAGAATAGGTCCCTTCTGTTCTTAGTTCATCTTCTATTTGTTGTAAGCGAAGCATCATGTCTGAATCGCTTTTATTTAATTCTTGATAACATTGCTCAATGAAGGCCCTCGCCTCATCCAAAATCTGTGTCAATATAATCGCTTCCCAACTATCTTATTCAGCGCATACTGTAACTTCAAGTATACCATTCATCCTATGCTCTTTTCCTTGGTACATTTGAACAAGGATTGAATCTTAAAGCGCCCACGCTTTCTCATAGCAGCGATATTCCTGGTGCCCCTCTGGTTTAGAAGTGAAGTAGACTGATCCCCGGTACTCATAACCCATTTTTTCATAAAGATAATTGGCTCCCGTGTTTCTTGAATATGCATCTAACCGGATGCTCCCGAACCCTCTTTCACGAGCGATATCTTCACACTTCTCCATGAATACTTTACCCAATCCTTTTCCCTGCTGAAGGGGATCAAGAAACAATGCATGAATCACCCACTCGTTCGCAAATCTCCACGGGATCTCGGACCATTCCGGGGACTGCCATTCATTCAGGGTCGCGGATCCTGCTATTTTTTCATCTATCATGAATACATAAAGATTTCCATTTATCATTTCTTCTTCAAAATATGCACGGCTTGGGTAGTGATCATTCCATTGAAGTAATCCCTTTTCATCCAGATCCTTTTTACATCTCAAGTAAACGTCCATAATGGTGTTGAGATGGTCAGGGTTCGCTTGCTTTAGTTGTATGTTCATTTTATTTCCTCTTCTTATCATTGAATTTATGTACTCCTCTAGTGTTTCTTGATGATATGGTGGTTATACTGGACCCCCACAATCAACCCTTCACGAATCATGAGAGTGGTGACCCCTTCAGCTTTCCTGCCACTCTCTCTCCGGCTGAAATCCCAGATAAATATGCACTTTCAAACCGTGTTCGTCCCGCTTCATCATTTTCTCTTAAAAAAGCATCTCCACAAACGATCACCTGCAAATTCCTTCCAAGTTCCACATAAGGAGAGTGAACAACTTCTTCTGCCTCAGCATATTTCCAACGTTTCAATTGAGCATGTACTAGTTGATTTCCCTCTCCAAGATGAAGCTCTGCAACCTTCTGAATTTCACCCAAAATGGTGTCATCCTCAAGGTCAAAGCGCTTCTTCGACCAGGTCCCCGTCATATACACACTCACTGTTACAGTAGAAGAAATTCCTTTCTTGTGATGGTCCGACACCCGTTCAACTCCCGGGGGCAATTGTTCGTCCTTATGTCCCGGCGCAGGTACGATGCTTTCCTGGTCAAAGGTGAACATACCTACGAAACAAGGAGCGAACGTGATATGCTTTAGCTCCTTGCTTTCGATCTTAGGTAGCAATGTAAGGGCTTGAGGTACTGGTGCCGTTACGATGATATGTTCCCCAAGGATCTTCTCACCATTATCCAATTCCACCTCCAGAGGTCCGTCCCTCCCATCAAGGATGGAGGAGACTTTCGTATTGAGCTCTACAGGAAGTGCTTCGGCCAGTTTTTTAGCCAGGGCGTTCATTCCATCGACTGAGGTGTAGCGAGGGTAGGGATCGCCAAACCACTTTTTGATCCAGCCTGACTGGAGCCAATTCTCAACGTCTGTTTGAAGTTCTGGGGAACGCACCGTGAAGAATTGCGCACCGTGATCCGCTTTTCCGCCTTGGATCCGCCTTGTGGCAAGTCTCCCTCCGACACTTCTACTCTTTTCAATAACGATGATATCCGTTATACCGCTATCCATTAACGTTTTGGCAGCCATGATTCCTGACAGGCCGCCTCCGATGATGATCACTTCTTTTTTCGACATTCACTCTCACCCTCTCTTTTTTCCCATTATACAAAGGTCATTGGAAATAATGGAAGGGAGATGACTTCAGCGTCATCTCCCTTCTACACTAACCCATTAATTCTTCTAACTCTTGATACATTTTGTCTCGATTCTGCTCTTTCTCTTCTTTTTCCTTATAAAGTTCCTGAAGGATGTCTATATCTCCTTGTGAAAGAAGCAGCTCTTCAATGGAAAAAATCTCTTCCTCAACCCGTTCTAGCTCAGCTTCCACCTCTTCCATCGTCCGCGACGGTTTTTTCGGGGCAGCTTTAGCGGGTGCTTCTTTTTTCACAACGGCTGCAGACACTTCCTGTGGAACCAGCTCAGGAAGCTTTTCTTTTGCCCAGCTATAGGGTCCATCAAAGAAATAGAGCTCCCCTTTATGAATCCAGTACGTTTTCTTAAATAACTTATTTAAAAAGTACCGATCATGAGATACAGCCAGGATCGTGCCTTTAAAGTCCTCCAGAGCATCCTCCAACACTTCTCTTGAATCAATATCCAGATGGTTCGTCGGCTCATCAAGGACAAGGAAGTTAATGTCCTGATGCATCAATTGGGCAAGGCGGAGTCTCATCTTCTCCCCTCCGCTCAACTGGCCTACTTTCCTGAACACATTCGGTCCATAAAATAAAAACCTGGCGAGAATATGCCGGGCATCCCCCTCTGTCACGGGAACCTCTTCCCGGAACGCATCAATCAAACGAACACTTGGATCCGCCACCGTAAAGTGCTGAGAAAGATAACCTAATTTCACATTGCTTCCGATTTTCACAACACCTGCATCGGCGGTCTCTTCTCCCAGCAGTATTCTTATAATCGTTGATTTACCGGTTCCATTCTGTCCGACAATCGCGGTACGATCCTTGAAATGGACGAGGAGATCGGCGTCACTGAACAAGCTTTTGTCTCCATAAGACTTTGAAGCACCATCCATGGAAAACACGATTTTCCCGCTTCGATCCGTTTCTTCAAACTCCAATCCCATCTTCTTGCGGTCCAGAACCGGGCGCTTGATCTTCTCCATCCGTTCTAACGCTCTCTCCATATTACGTGCCCGTTTATGCAAAGCTTCATTAGGCGGATTGGCCTGATTCGCCCATTCCCTTAACCGTTTGATCGCTTCCTTCATTTTCTTTATTTTCTTCTGCTGCTCCTGATAGGCTTGAAATTCGATCATCAGACGCTCTTCCTTTTCCTTCACGAAACCGGAGTAATTCGTATGATAAACCGTCAATTCTCCTTCCTCTAAGTCATACACCTTCGTAATCACGTTATCCAGAAAATAGCGATCATGGGAAATACACACGACGGTGCCCTCATACTCTTTCAAAAAATCTTCCAGCCATTCAACGGCTCCGATATCCAGATGGTTCGTGGGTTCATCAAGGAGCAGGAGGTCAGGTTTTTGCAAAAGTATCAAGCCTAAACAAAGCTTCGTTTGTTCCCCGCCGCTGCAGTCATTGAAGTCCTTATCCACCAATTCACGGATATCCAATCCATTGACGATCTTTGAAATATTGGAATCAATTTCATATCCACCGGCAAGGGTGAATCGGTCCTGAATTTTGCCGTATTCCTCTAATAAACGGTTGAGGGTGTCAGCATCTTGCTCCGGCCCCATTTGAAATTCCAATTCTTTTAATCTCTCTCCGGTCTTGATTAAATCGGAAAACGCAGAGCGTAAAACGTCGAGTCCTTTTGTCCCTTCCGAATAGTGAGGAATTTGAGCAAGGTAGCCTACCTTGGCTCCCTTCTTTAAATGAACGAGACCTTTATCAGGGGATTCGACTCCTGATAATAATTTAAAAATCGTCGTCTTTCCCGTCCCATTTCTGCCAACGAGACCGATTCTAGCTCTTTCAGGGATTTCAAAGGATAACTCCTCAAATATTAAATGGCCTCCAAACATTTTGCTTAATTCCTGTGCACTGCATAGTATCATTTTCCTCTTCCTTTCGGTCATCTATTTTAAGGTAAGAGGTTCCGTTATGATCACAAAAAAGCCATGAGGAAGCAGAAGGCTCGTCCATGGCTAATCGAAATGGGATTGTACCGCACATTCCCCTTTTATAAAAGAAGGCATAAAAAAAGAGAGCGAAAACGCCCCCATTTTCCGATTCTTTATAGAAAAGTGATTGGAATTGAGACCTCTTACCGTTCAGTATTCATATTCATTTGCTTAAAAAGGGCATACGTGTCCCCTTGAAGGCAAATACATGAAAAATTGCACGGCAAATGTAAATATAGTCTAAATACTTCCCACGCAATCCTACAGAACGATTCATCTCAATTCCACCTCCTTTTCCATTTCACGTTAGTTAATACCACCATTATATAATTATTCTGAAAGCTATTGCAATGTGTTTATTTCTTTTTATATAAAATTCTTGAAAGCACAAGACCGATCACTCCGATTGGAATCAGGATCATGGCACGGATCGTGAAATCCAGGAACACTAGATCTGCCAGGAAGAATTTCACCAATGCCAGAGCTAAAAAGCTGATCCCCACCCAGCGATAAAAGGCGTCCCTCCTGCTTTCACCGAAGATGAGATAAGCAATGGACAGAGCCGCAATCGCTACGGTGAAGGCGGTTGTTCGCGGGGTATAATCCCAGCCGATTACAATGAAATCCGTCAAACGTAATACGAAGAACATCACAAGTCCTGTCAACACGACTTGAATCGATGTTGTCGACACGTTTAAGAAAGAGGACTCATTTTGATTGTAATGGGAAAACAGATACACATACCCAAATGCGATTACAAAAATCGGCAGTTCAATCGTAAAGAAATCATCGGATGCACCTACCAGTACTCCGAGGAACGAACACATCATCAAAAGAATGGAAGCGATCAAACCAAGGTAGCTTTCCCTTCTTCCTGCAAGCCATAAAAGGGCAGTAGCCTGAATGCCGACTAAGACAAAACGCCAATCGTATTCGAATAGTTCAAATAAGAAGAGGAGTACATGCAGGAACCCTAAGACCAGCAGGACATCCTTTGTTTGTTTCTTTTCCTTCGGTTCAATAAACGATACGCCGATATACACCAAAGCGAAAGTCACATAATAAAAGAGTGGGATCGTTGCGTAAATATCATTCAATAATCCAAGAAGGATGAATGAGCCTGATACTAGAGCTGGAATCATTTCGGCACTCACCCGCTCATCGCGGCCCAGCACAATTAACAGTAAAATATAGGCGTGCTGAATCGCAAAAGGAATCAGAACGGTCAGGGTCATCGCCCCTACTCCAAAGGCCGCAAAGAAAAACAATGAGAAATAAAGTAAATAATAATGAATATTCCAGGCAATCCGGTATCGTTTCACCGTACTGAACGTCATTAACACAAAGAACATTACTAACTCATATCCGTAAAACAACCACTCATTCCGTTCGTCCCCTGCGAAAATAAAAGGAAACAGATACGCTCCTGCCCCGATCAAGCACAGGACAACTTCAGAACCATGCTTATGCGAAGTCCAAAGTCCGACAGAAATAATGACGATTAATAGTAGATTCGTGATGAGTCCACCTATATATCCATACAAAATATTTGCTGAGAATAACGTAATAATCGCTAGGACGATGCTCCCCGATAGCAGTGTGATGGATAATTTCCTCTGATCCCTGCTATACCGCTCCCCTAAGAAATACATCACGATACTGATGACAGCTCCCGTTAACACCCTTAAACCGGGCGTAACCCAGCCATTTTGAGAAGCAGCCATAAAGCCCCAGATACTTCCTATCAATAGGACAAATAGAAACACTTTCGGAAGCCAGCGCTCCACTGAAAAATCGAATGGTTCTTTTTCGATGAATGGCTCATTTTCCTCAGCAGGGAATTGATTATCAGGTTCTGCATACACTTCTGCTTTTTGAATAACAGGCGCTTCACTTTCGTTCTTCGCTTGTATCAACTGCCTTTTCACCAGGTATAATTCTTTTTCCAGCGTGCTGATTTTCCGTTCCAGGCGTTCAAGCTCTTCTTTCTCCATATTTCCACCCCCTACCTTCTATTTATACAGGAAGAATGGAATATTTTCCTTTATTTTCTGGAAATTAGAACAATATTTTTTGACATAGAAAAAGCTCCACCTTCTTGAGAGGTGAAGCTTTTGTTTCTATGCCAGTCGTTTGAAGTTTTGACCGAGTATTTCATTCATCGTATGGACCGTGATAAAGGCACGATTATCGACTTGGGTGATGAACCCTTTTAACTTGGAAAAGTCCTTGCGACCAAGGATGGTCGTGATGACTTCCTTTTCGTCGGAAGTGAAGGCTCCCGTTGCCGTATGAATCGTCGCTCCTTTTCCCAGTTCATGGACAATATAAGACTTGATCTCATCGCTGTACCTGCTTATGATCACAATCTCTTTATTTGAATTGAATTGTTGCAATGCATAATCGATGACCAGTCCGTTCAGGATAACACCGAAGAATGCATACATTCCGACTTGCGGTCCGAATAGTACGGCTGAGGACATGGCGATTGATAAATCTGCCAGTAAAACACCTCTGCCTACATCTATATTGAAATATTTATTAAAGATCAGGGCCACGATATCCGTTCCACCCGTAGATGCCTGCTGGTTGAACACAATGGCCATACCGGTTGCGGCAATGCATTGACCGATAATCAATTGAATCAAAATATCATCACTTAATGGCGCACTCATGGGAGCAAATCTCTCTAATAACCAAACATAGAATGAAAGGGCGAAACTTGCGTAAATGGTTTTCGCACCGAAATTAAAGCCGAGAAAGATCACACCGACGATAAATAACACGATATTGATCATGATCATGAACAGTCCAAGGGAAAGACCCGGAAACAGATCGTTCATGATGATCGACAATCCACTTACTCCCCCTGTCGCTAAATTATTAGGCGATAAGAAAAAATGGACATTCACTGAAACAAGAAATGCACCAAGATTCATCATTAAGAAGGAAAATATTCTTTGTCGCATCACCGCAACCTCCTTTTTCTTTAAAATTTTATTTGTTTTCCGTAAATAGTTGAACAACGGGATTATAAAGCCCATCAAGACCCTTTGTAAAGGGAATCCGGTCAAAAAAATAAGGTTTAATAATTGTGAAAATTGGAAGGGTTTGCAGATACGATGAGGATGGGGTTTGGGTTTAATAGGGTAAAAATTGGGGTAAGGTAGGATTTTTGGCTTTCGACTCAAAAAAGCTCCCTTCACCAAGGAAGAGAGCTTTCGTTCACCCAAATTGTTTCCGATTCCGGACAGGTCCCATATGAAATTGAGGAATGGTAATCCCGATCAAGATCAGCAGGATGCCAATAAACTGCAATAATACCACTTGTTCATGGAGAATCCACATGGCTGCGAGTATTGCAGCCGGAAGTTCCGCTGCTCCCACAATCGTCGAGAGACTCGAATCGAGGTGTGGAGTACCGATCGCGAAAAAGACGACGGGAAAGATACTTCCGAAGATGCCGACAAGTAGTCCAAAGTCAGCCATTTCAACAATCTGAACAGGTTCCTGAATGAAAGAAGGACGAAACGCAATGAGGACTACAAGTAAACCGCCAAGGGTAATCATCATGCTCTTTTGAATCGTGGGCACTTCTTTTGCCACCTTGCCGCTGAAGAAGATAAACAGGGCAAATGTGATGGCTGCAAAGAAACCGAAGAGAATTCCCATCCCATTTTCAGACCATCTGAAACGTTCAGAAGAAATGACCCCTCCTGCAAGCAAGGTTCCCATCCAAAGAAACACAACGGAAAGGAGCTTCTTATTGGAAGGGAATTTTTTTAAATAAATCGATTCAATCAAAACACCGATCCATGTGAATTGGAACAGCATGACAACCGCAATGGAAGCAGGAACCTCATGAAGACTGAGACCATAAAAGACCCCCGTCAAGCTGAGAAGGATTCCGACCCCGAAGAGCGAGACCCAATGCGTCTTAGTCATCCTTATTTTTTTAGTAAAAAGAAAGGCTAGGAATAACATAGCCACTCCAAATAAATACTGTATACCCGTTACATCTGAAACAGAGTAGCCTTCAGCAAATCCGAGCTTCACGACAGAAGCATGAATCCCATAAGAACTTGCTCCAATTAGCACACAAAGAGATGCGTTTATCGGCTTCATCCCGCTCCCCCCTTTTACTATCTCTTTCGCAAGTATAATCCCGGAATTTTATTTCGGCAATAGAAATATTCGCTTATCGCTAAACAAAAAAAGAACGATTCCTTTAAGCAGAATCGTCCTTCCCATCTTATCGGTTATCAATCTTTTCAGGATACAAATCATGGTTCATCAAGCGGTGGTCTGCCATCGTTTCGTATTTCGTACCTGGCTTTCCGTAGTTACAGTATGGATCAATGCTGATTCCGCCCCGTGGAGTGAACTTCCCCCACACTTCTATATAGCGTGGATCCATTAATTCGATCAGGTCGTTCATGATGATGTTCATGCAGTCTTCGTGGAAATCACCATGATTTCTAAAGCTGAATAGATAGAGCTTGAGTGATTTACTTTCCACCATCTTTTCACCTGGTATATAGCTGATATAGATGGTAGCGAAGTCCGGCTGACCTGTTTTCGGGCAGAGACTTGTGAATTCAGGACAGTTGAACTTCACAAAATAGTCCCGATTTGGGTGCTTATTGTCGAACGCTTCCAAAATGTGTGGAGCATACTCGAACAGGTAATTCGTTCCTTGATTTCCTAATAATGATAGATCTGTTAAATCTTCGTCTTTTCTTCCTGACATGTAAAAAATCCTCCCCTTCAGAGTGCCTCGAATGAAGGAGGACATAGCATTAGCCTAAGAATCGGAGTAATAGGAAGGTAAATTGCAAAAATTGTACTATCCTGTTACGCTTAAAGGATAACATGTTTAAGAAAATCTCATGTTAGATTCATAGAACCATAGTTTTTTATAGAGGGTTAATGCTATGAACCTCTCTCAGTTACTTGAGCGACAATTTGTGTTACAGAGGTTATATTAAATAAGAATATAGGGAAAGTCAATCCAATTATAGATTGAAATTTGTAGCAGGAATTTCAATTCTATCTATTGAATATAGTAATTGGTATTTTTGCTGGGAGTGATCATAAATGAATCAGCTGGTCCAGGCTTTCACCAAGTCTATTCTCGCGGGAGACGTGCATTCATTAATGGAATTACATTCGTCTTCTATTCACTCAAAAATAGATAATTTTACTTTTTACGAGAAAATTATTAAACCATCTATGTATAGAATCGGTGATCTTTGGGAGAAAAATCAAATTACCGTTGCAGATGAGCATTTAGCTACTGCAACCCTTAAATATTTACTCGCTACCGTCTTTACCCATCAAGAAGCTTTGGAAAACCATCCTAAAGCTCTTTTATTTTGTATAGAGGGTGAACATCACAGTTTAGGACTTGAGCTTGCGAACGAAGTGTTCAAAGAGAAACAATGGAATACCCGTTACTTGGGAGCAAATGTCCCTGTTAAGGATGCCTTAACATTTATTGAAGCGTGGGAGCCCCATGTCATTGGGATTTCCATCGGCATGACAACGGAACTGACTCGATTGAAAGAGTGCATCGAAGAGATTAGAGAGTATAATCAAGAGATTGAAATTCTAGTTGGCGGCCGATTGATATCAAACTACACCCTGGATTTTCTGGAAAGATCAAAGGTAGAAAGCTTTAATGACTTGTTAGAGCTCAATGAGTATCTGACAGATATGTCTGAACAGCTTGTTTCCCAGAAAGGCTAGCTCCTTCATCATATTTAGCCAAACTTAATAAGGTTCAACTGAATGTTATCCCTCATGAACCTCCTCTGTATCGAGGAACGGGGCAATGACGTCCATTAACCTTTCTCAAGGGAGTGATCATGTGGAAAACCTGCATTTATGCCCGATTCCTTATTTACTACTGGATAGGCAGTTTAATTTAATGGATGCTTCTAATTCGGGTTATGACTTTTTAAAGCCTGGAGAAAACTTCATGTCTATAGTAGAAGACGAAAGCTCGCCAAAGTTCGCACGGATTATTCATAAGAATTCCTCCGGTGAAATGGAATTGAATCTGAAGAAAAATGATACATTCGAGCTGTTTGATATATTCTATCAGTTTTCAGATATGCAACAATATTTCCATGTTGCCGTCATTTCTAAAGACGTTCAATACAAGAAAGTGTCGGAACAAATGAATGGCTTATTTGATCTCATGGGTAAGTCCACGTATCCACGAAAAGAACCTAATTTGACAGAAGTACTGGCTAAAGTGTCTTCTCTTTATTTGAAGCTTTCTAATACTTCTGATTGGAATCGGCAAGAAATTATGGATAAAATAAAAGAGATAGAAAATCACCTTCAGCATAATGTGAAGTGATAATAAAATTTATAGGAGAAGACAATATGACTTTATTAGCGAACATACTTAATTACAACCAGCAGTTTGTACAAGAACACTCGTACGAAGAGTACAGAACAACCAAGTTTCCAGACAAACGATTAGTCATTCTTACTTGTATGGATACCCGTTTAGTAGAGCTTCTGCCTAAATCCATGAACATGAAAAATGGCGACGTAAAAATCGTCAAGAATGCCGGTGCCCTCGTAAGTCATCCATTCGGTAGTATCATGCGCAGCCTGCTCGTTGCGGTGTATGAGCTTCAAGCCGACGAGGTACTCGTAATTGGTCACCATGACTGCGGCATGAGCGCCATCAACAGTCACAAAATCTTGGAAAAAATGAAAGAACGAGGTGTGGCGGAAGAAACACTCGGCACCGTCAACTACTCCGGCATTGACCTCCACGACTGGCTGAAAGGTTTCAGCTCAGTACAGGAAAGCGTCGCCCACAGCGTCGACATGATCAAAAACCATCCGTTAATGGATAAAAAGATTCCTGTACACGGATTGGTCATCAGCCCTGAAACAGGAAAGCTGGATTTGGTTGTAGAAGGATACTAAAAAAGCCTTTACTAGTCTCCCAGCATAACCTCCCCCTGAAGGTGTTACTCCTTCAGGGGGTTTTTTACGGTACTTTGAGGGACGGACCTCAAAAATCAACAATATTTACTAGCTAATCCCTATCATATCAATGTTTATGAGATTTAATTAGAGGTCCGTCCCTCTAGATAAACCCTTCAATTCCTTCAGGATCGGCATCTTTTCCATTTCGTCCCCGGTTACGTAGTCCCATTCGATGCCTTGTGGTTTTGGGTATGGAGTGCGGGTTTCTGTGATACCTTCTTCGGTGATGATCCAGTCGACGGCCAGGTCAAAGGAATCTCTTGGGATGTCGTCCACTACAAGCTGCTCACTGTTTATAGTCGTGAGGACAGGCACTGGGTTGTTACCAATTTCACGCAGGATGGCGTATTCACGATCGGCATAGCCTTCTCCTTTTCCAAGTCTTCGTCCATCACGATGAATCGCAACGGAACCGACTACGATTAGGTCAATAGGAGGTATACCTGTGAGAGGTACGACTTTACCATATGTATTCATATGTTTGATGCTCGCTGCCTTTCTCTCTTCTCCCCTAGGTACCCATTCAGGCTTGATCATGACAAATCCGTCCTTTAAGCGCGGTGTTGGAATGAGCAAGGTTTTCCCATCCTTCAACACAGTTGCGCGAAGTGGAAGCTGAGGTGCATCTGGATTTACTTTTATCACATGAGCACCCTTGTAAATATCCATACTCTGGACATAAGAGGCCGCCTTTTCTGACCCTTTGAAATTCGGAATCCTGCCTACTAACGGAAATGGAAAACGGCCTAATTTATTCTCCGTCAGCCGATTCCATACCTTATGCCTGATTTCATCTTTTTGACTCATACTTCCCTCTCCTTCTTACAAAACTGGAAATTGATATAATTATAACCCTTAATATTATTTTACCTAGTGCTGCTATTATTCTTATTATCTATTAAACCATGTTATTTTGATTCGCCAGCCTGTTCTTTTTCGACTGATTGAACCGGGAATTGTTGATTCTCTTTCGCACTTCCCATTTTATATTAAGAGACACATAAAACGAAACGACGCAATAAACTACCTTACCCCATTCCCTCCTTTCATTATTCACTTTCAAAGTAAAGTCTAACGATGTACCATTCCCCGCCTTCAAATAAAAGCTGCCGGGTCTCATCGACCTAAATCCATGATCCCCGGCACCGATGCCTTTGACACGTGACGCTCGTCTGCAATTTCATATATTGATACATAAGAAAAGCATGTCTTCCTTTTCGACTATGGTGGTTGATTTCATCTTTCAGCTTCCTCATGAACATCCGATCACACTGGCAGCTTGGACCGTATCGCTCATAGCAAAGGTCATGGGCCTTGCATGCTGCGTCGACTGAATTGATGGGGGCACCGGGTCCGCTGCATCCTGGTCCGCACCACTTGTATTCCGGGAAAATACACAGATTTTGACCTGTCTTATTTCTTCTCATATCCATCGTCCTTTCTACTCACTCTGCACAATAGTACGTTTTGTTTCTCACATAAAGGGAAATACACTCTATGTAAGCAAAATAAATTACTATAATGTATGTATTTAAATCTGGTTAGGATTGTCCTAATGCCTATCTGACTGTAAAGAAAACAATAGGAGGAATGAATAATGGCAACTTTTCAATTAAATGATACGGTACCAAACTTCACGCTCCCGGCAGTTTCAGGTGAAACGTTCTCATTTGAGGACCATCAAAAAGAACATCAAAGCTGGCATCTCATCGTTTTCTTCAGGGGCTCATGGTGCCCGGTATGTCAGGAGGAACTTAGAGAGTTACAAGCTAACAAAGAGAATTTTAAAAAACATAATGTTCACATACTTGCGATTTCCAGTGATAAATTGGAGGACTTGCAGGAGTTTGCAAACAAAGAGGATATAACTTTCCCTGTTTTAGCAGATGAAAAGTTAGAGGCCATCAAAGCCTATGATGTGTTCTATCACGGTGAAGATGCCCCTTACGAGGATCACGGACAACATGGTGAACCGGCTTACTTCCTCGTGAATGAAAAAGGACAAACCATGTACCAGCAAAGACAAACGAGCCCCTTTGGCCGTCCACATGCGAATGAACTCAGAAAAATCGTGAAGTATATCCAAAAAAACGTTAAATAATATCAGAAGAGGGACGGACCTTGGTGTTACTCACCAAGGTCCGTCCCTCTTACTAATGCAAGCACTAAGCTTTTCTGAGCTTCTGCTACTGTATGAGGCTGCTTTTCATGATAGCCGTAAAGTAGCAGGACGACGTTGGTGTAGATGGCTTTGAACCGTGCATACTCCAACTCGACTTCCTCAACTTCTCCATACTCTTCAAAAAACAAATTCTGTCCCGCAGGATTGAGATAACTGTACACGAGGTTTAAATCAATGGCACGATGGCCAATATGAACGTCACCCCAATCCAGAATCCCTGATAAAATTCCATTCTCATTCACAACGATATTTTTAAAATGAAGGTCACCATGGACCAGAGTAGTTTCTGATGGTAATGGCTTTTTTGGTACGTGCTGAAGGTAGTTTTTTAACTTTTCAACCTGGTGAAAAAGATTTAGTTCTTCGATTTCATGAATATTTTTTTCCAAGGTCGGGATTCGTTTTTTAACATCTAAACGATTCAATTCATCATTAGGTACTCCCCGTTTCCCGGCCTCTGAAACATCCGTCAGATGAAGTTTCTTTAGAAACCACGCCATTTTAAGGGCTGACTTCCCTTCTCTACCCACCTCATGTGCCCTGGATGGAATCGTTCCTTCAACAATCCGGTAACCTAGAAAGGGCCATTTGTATTGAGGGGAAGGCTCTCCAAAAAAGGTCGGAACCGGAAATCGGAGTCCGAGACTCTTTTCATCGAGCATTGGCAAGAGCTTTCCTTCTGTTTCCAGAAGCTTCACGGCTATATCCCGTCTTGGAAACCGAAAGATCCAATCGTTGTTCACTTTCATAACCGTATTATCGAATCCATAGTCAATGATGTCTAATCTTAACGGATGAAGTTCCGGAAACTGATTTCCGATTAATAATCTAGCCTGGTCAATGGTGACCTCGACCTCCGCATCCCAACTATTCGCCACATTCACCCCACCCTTCTCAAGTGTTATTCTTTGTAGAACCTAAACTCCATGTGATAAGTTTCAAGTAATCGGAAGAACTTTTCAGCTTAAATTATGAGGAGGAATCATGATGTTACCCGAAAAGCAGCAACAAATTCAATTAGTCGCCCGTCCTGAAGGAATGCCTGTAAAAGAGGATTTCAACTTCAAAGAGATTGAAGTTCCTAAACCATCCAAAGGTCAAGTATTAGTTAAAACTCTTTATCTTTCCGTGGATCCTTATATGCGGGGCAGAATGTCTGATGCCAAGTCGTATGTAGAACCATTCCGATTGGACGAAGCGTTGGCTGGCGGAGCGGTTGGAGAAATCGTCGAGTCAGAATCTGAACACTTCCAAAAAGGCGATTTCGTTGTAGGAATGCTGCCTTGGCAAGAATATTCACTTGCCAATGAAAAGCAGGTCCGCTCCATCGATCCGAATGTCGCCCCTATTTCTACTCACCTTAGTATACTGGGAATGACTGGATTGACCGCTTATTTCGGACTCCTTGACATCGGTCAGCCGAAAGAAGGCGAAACCGTGGTTGTATCCGGTGCCGCAGGTGCAGTCGGCTCTGTTGTCGGACAAATTGCCAAAATCAAAGGAGCCCGTGTCGTCGGGATTGCAGGTTCGGATGAAAAAGTAAGCTACCTGACAGATACGCTTGGATTCGACAAAGGAATCAACTACAAAACAACGGACAACATCTATGCAGCGTTAAAAGAAGCGTGTCCAAACGGCATCGATGTTTATTTCGAAAACGTTGGTGGTGAAATTGGTGACGCTGCCCTTAGTTTACTAAATAAACATGCACGTGTACCAGTTTGCGGAGCGATTTCTTCTTATAACAAAACAGATCGTGATCTGGGACCACGCGTACAAACCAAATTGATTAAATCAAGCGCACTTATGAAAGGCTTTGTCGTCAACGACTACAATGACCGCTTCAAAGAAGGAGCAACAGAACTTGGTCAATGGCTTTCCCAAGGAAAACTCCAATACGAAGAAACTATAACAGAAGGCTTAGAAAACGTAACCGACGCCTTCCTTGGACTCTTCCAAGGCAAAAACATCGGCAAACAACTCGTCAAAATCGCAGAACCAGGCAAATAACTCTACGAGGGACGGACCTCCAAATTCTCACCTAAATCCTGATAAATCAACGTTCAGGTATGAGTGATGGAGGTCCGTCCCTCTTCCTTTTGCACATCCCCATGTTTACCCCTCCCCATTGAACGGGAAAAGGAGAAGATATGTTAAGAAACAGTCCTACAAGGAGGAGTAATCGTGAAGAAGTATCAGATGTATATTAATGGAGAGTTTGTGGGTAGTACGTCGGGGGATACGTTAGACGTGATCAATCCTGCGAATGAGGAGACGATTTCTTCCATTCAGATGGGAACGGAAGAGGATGTCAATCACGCGATTGATGCTGCTCATTCTGCTTTTCTTTCATGGGAGAAGATCCCTTCCAAGGAGCGTGCTTCCTATTTATATAAAATTGCCGATAAACTGGAAGAGCGGAAAGATCAATTTGTTCAGATCCTGACAGAAGAAAACGGGAAGACATTGGATGCCTCTGAGGGTGAGATCGAATTTGCCATTGAGTATTTCCGCTACATGGCGGGTTGGGCGTTAAGATATGAAGGTGAAATCCTTGAAAGTGAGCGCTCGAATGAAAACATTCTTGTTTACAAAAAGCCGATCGGTGTCGTAGCAGGAATCGTCCCCTGGAACTTCCCTATGTTCATCCTCGCCAGAAAAGTTGCACCAACCATAGTGACAGGCTGTACGATCGTGATGAAACCAAGTCAATATACACCAAAAACCGCATGTGAGTTCGCTAGGATCATAGACGAGGTCGGGCTGCCAAAAGGAGTCTTTAACCTTGTAACCGGTAGAGGCTCAGATATCGGAAACCCAATGTCCAATCACCCTAAAGTACGCATGGTGTCCTTGACGGGAAGCTACCCGGCTGGTTCAAAAGTGATGGAAGCAGCATCGAAGTCCATTACAAAAGTAAACCTGGAGCTGGGCGGTAAGGCTCCTGCCATCGTCACCAAGCATGCAAATATTGATCTTGCCGTTGAAAAGATCAAAACATCGAGAATCACCAATTCCGGGCAGGCATGCACAAACGCGGAACGAGTGTATGTCCACGAGGATGTAGCAAAAGAATTCATCAGTAAAATGACCGAAGCGATGAAAAACACGACAGTCGGAGATCCGACAAACCGGGATAACGACATCGGACCTCTTGTGAATAAGGACCGCCTCAAAACCGTAACTGAAATGGTCAATAAAGCCGTTAAAAACGGAGCAAAAATCCTTACCGGCGGGAAACCGCTCAATATGGATAAAGGGTTCTACTACGAGCCTACCATTCTCGTAGATGTAAAACAGGATATGGAGATTATCCAGGAAGAGATCTTTGGACCGGTCCTTCCAATTATGACTTACAAGGGTTTTGATGAAGTCATGGAGCTTGCCAACGATACCGAATATGGCCTTTCTTCATCGATCTTCAGTGAAAATCTTCATGAGATCATGAGAGCCGCTAATGAACTTCGATACGGCGAAACCTTCGTCAATCGTGAAAATTTCGAAGCCATCAATGGTTTCCACGCTGGCCGCGGTCAATCCGGAATCGGCGGAGCAGATGGAAAACACGGACTTAACGAATACCTGGAAACTCATGTTGTTTATCTTGAATACGATGAAAACTATAAAGGATAACAACCAAAAGAAAAGCCTGCCCGCTATCATCCTAAATGCGGGCAGGCTTTTTCAATGGAGAGTTTCGCCCAACAAAAAAAGTCCTACTAAACAGTCAGGACTTTTCAAACCAATCACACAATATGATTAGGCTAGGATAAAGAAATTTGCTAAAGCGAGTAATAATAGAATAATAGCAACTCCAGAACTCATCCAAAGAATATCATTAAAATCCATTTTCAAATCGGCTAATTTGTCCTTGTTTAGCAACGAACTTCACTCCCTTGAAGATTTTCAATAAATCCGATGACTTTAAAAATGGAACGTTCCAATTTAGGATCTGTAGATGTTGAACAATGTGAGCACTCGATTTGATTGACATTCATCGTTGAACGGAATTCATTCTCACAATGTGTGCACTCCAGTATATGTAAATCCCTTTTCTTACCCTGACGATCAAATTGAATGCGCTCTCTACCCTGGTTAATATAGCTCACTTTATTCTCTCCCGTCGTATGTTATTTAGTACATATTTACCCGATGGAAAGAACATAAAACATGATTTATCTGATTTCTTTAAGAAAATGGGCTTCAAAAGCATATTGGAGATTTTATAGAAGAAACCTCCAATCGAAAAAAGCAACCAGCCCCGGCTGGTTGCTACAATCGTTTCTCCATAAAATACTGACTCTGGCCCTGAGGGAAATCTTTAAGGACCCCGAATTCCTTATACCCTAATTTTTTATAAAAATGAGGGGCCTGAAAGCTGAATGTATCTAATATAACGAGATAGCATCCATTCTCCCTGGCGTACTCTTCTATCCGGTGAATCAGTTTGGAGCCGTACCCCCCATGCCGGTAGTCATCTGCCACCCACAGAAAATCAACATGCAGATGATGCCAGAACATTTCTCCGACCACTCCACCAACGATTTCATCCTCATCGTTCCTCATTACAAAACTGATTTGCTCCAGAGGCGTCTTTGTCTCCTCATCTATTTGTGACATATTGTATTCGATTAACTTCTTACGAATATAATCACTATCTTCCTGGATCCACTGTTTCACTATGTTCATTGGTGTCCCCTCCCTTCCCTCCTATTTTTTCCTATAATAGTCCTTTCGTCAATTCCCTTGTTTTACAAAACAATGTTTAAGAGGAGGCTTTACCGTTTATATGAAAAGTAAGCATTCTATAAGGAGGAGTTCCATGTCTTTCAAAAAAACACTGAGCGTATTGGAAAACTTGCACTTACAAAAACCTGATAAATTATTGACTGTTTATTTGAATACTGACCGCAGCGACCACGATCAGCAGGGCGGTGAATGGAAGATTGCCCTTAAAAACGGGTTCAACCGCCTGGAAGAATACCTTGAAAGTGCTCCCGAGGAAAAAGAAAGGCTTCAATCAATCCGACCGAAAGTAGAAAACTATGTATATAGTTTAGAACGTGAACTGCCGAGAAGCTTTATCATCTTCGCTTCAGCCGATAGTGGCATTTGGGAGACCTTCGAGCTTCAAGTACCGGTTGAAACGAATTTTTATTGGGAGGAGAATCCTTCCCTGGATCAATTGAAATCCTTACATGAAGAATATCCTTACACGGGATTGGTGCTTCTTCAGCAAAATCAAATCAAAATCCTCACCTCCGCCTTTGGAGAGATTCAGTCCAGCGAGTTTATGGAATTCGACTTAGAAACAGAGGATTGGCGAAAGCATGAAGGTCCCCACCACTCAGACGTTAGCATGGGAAGCGGCGGCGGAAAGGCCAATCAGCAGGAAGAATTCGAAAATCGCCTCAAAGCGAATCAACAACGCTGGTGGAAAAGTCTGGGCAATATCCTGGACAAAAAAGCCGTTGATGAAGAGTGGGAACGGATCTTACTCGTTGGCGATAAAGAAGAGGCCGCTGTTCTGGAAGACAGCATGAATAAAGAGGTTCATGAAACGATCGGCAAAAACTTGCTGAATGAAAATGAGCATAAAGTTGTGGAGAAGTTACTGGCATAAAAATGCTTTAAAAGACCACTGTCCTTGGGATAAGACGGTGGTCTTTTTTTGGTGGTTATCCTCCATTCTTGTCTATCGCAAAATCCGCACACAACAACGACCAACCATCCCATAACAAAACAATTTCCTCAAAACAAGCACACGCCCCTCACATAGTCATACACTGAAATAAGGAGGTGTGTGTCCGTGCTTTCACGAATTAAATGGTTATCCTTTTCTATCGAATTGTTTTTGGCTGTTCCGATCTTTGGCAATATTGCTGGTGATGCGATTCCTTTTCTCCTGTGTTTAGTGGCTATTTGGCATGCGAGCGTGCTGTATATTTCAAGGTCAGAAGATCAGCCAATCCTTGGAAGTGCACTCGGTATCCTGGCTTCCTTCTTAAACTTTTTCCCGGTCATCCGATTGATTGCCCATGCAATCACTGCAATTGTACTTATTTTTGAAATCCAGAAGGCTCCCGGGATGGAGTGAGTTGCAAAAAACAAAGGATGATTCTCTGCAAAGAGAATCATCCTTTTCAGTTTGACCGTTACATTTTTTCACACGCACTTTCTCCAAGGCATTCTGCATATAACCCCGGGGCGAGCCACTCCCCCTTTTTGATTATGATCACATAATTAAAAACAGCAAAGCCCTCTCCAGACTTTGCTGCTCTCTACAACTTAAATTCCCATTCTTCACTTAATACCAGGTAAAAAAGGAGAAGGGTATCCTCCAGCTCCTCATACGTTTTATCCTTCATCTCTAATCCCAGTTTAGGATAGAGGATAAGGGCAAGCTTTTTGGTTAATTGGTTTCGTTCTGAAAGGGGGAGCTGAACAAATCGGTTGCTGTACGTTTTGACCAGATTCCATTCTTTCGCACCGAGCTGTTTTAATTCCCGCTCTTCCACTATTAAGTTCTCTTTGCTTAAGCCGCGGCGGCGGATTTCCTTCTCGATTGCCTTTTCTTTTCGTTTTCCTTTGACGCGTCGCTCATGAACAACGATGGTTCCGGCAACGAGATCCCCCACCCTCTTATGCTTAGAATGCAGGAAGATCATGACCATACCAATGAAATAGGAGACGGGAAGCATGTCGATGATTCTTAATAGATTACGAATGAAGCAGGATAGGAGAGTGACGCTGTGTCCGTTTTCCTGCATCACCCGGATCCCCAGCAATCGCTTTCCTACCGTCTTTCCACCCCAGAAGTATTCTAAAGCAAAGAAATACCCCCAGTTGAGAAAGAAGATGGCGATGATGGCGATCCCCCATAGTGTCGAGTTGATTTCCAACATACTAAATATGCCATTATTCCCCGACGTCGCAAAAAACAAGAGAACAACGATCAGGACGTTTACGATTCCTAACAGCAGCTGATCAACCATCAGGGCTGCAGCCCGGCTGCCTAATCCTGCAGGTTGGAATTGCAGGGAAACATATTCCGGGGTTTTAATATCGACTTGTTCTTCATGCAATACAATCCCCTCCTAATGGATGAATTTACCTTTAATGGTTTCTATTTTTTTCTAAACTTACTATAATAAGAGATAAGAAATCAAAAGAACAAGTAGGTGTCACAATGAATGTGAAGCAATTTGTCAAACAGCACAGGGACGACTGGAAGCAGTTAGAAAATCTCCTCGGAACCCTTCGCAAGAGGAAGAACACAACGGGCCCTGCCATTGATCAATTTAACCATCTTTATCAAAAGGCTGCCCAGAATCTTTCCTACAGCCAAACCTATTTTCCCGGAGAAGAAGTAACTGATTATTTGAACGGCCTCGTATCGAAGTCTCACAATCTATTATATAAAGACCAAATCTCGAGTGGAAAACAGATTAGACATTTTTTCTCCACGACATTCATCGGATTACTACTTGAACAGTGGAAGTTCGTTGTCACGGCGATGCTTTTATTTACGATCGGTGCGATCGGTGCCTTTATTTCTGTCGTGAATGATCCTCTTCACCTATATTCCATTTTACCAGCTGAGATGTCTCAAGGAGTGGATCCTTCTAATCTAGGGAAAAGTGACGGACAAGTGGATTCTTCACTTATGTCGGCTGCCATTATGACCAATAACATCAAAGTCGCCTTCCTTGCCTTTGCCGGCGGTGTGACATTTGGCTTGTTGACGGTCTATATGCTTGTGTACAACGGTATCATTGTAGGTGCCCTGGCCGCTGTCTTCTGGCACCAGGGAATGAGCTATGAATTCTGGGCTTACATCGTCCCCCATGGCATGATTGAGCTGACAGCCATATTTATTGCAGGCGGCGCGGGACTCTTGATGGGCTATAAGCTCTTTGTACCTGGACGTTTCACACGAGGCTACCAATTAAAGCAGCAAGCCAAGCGATCCGTCCAGTTGCTCCTAGGGACGGTGCCCTTGTTTGTGATTGCCGGAATCATCGAAGGCTTCATTACGCCTGCTGCCATACCGCTACTCGCAAAATATATGGTTGCCTTCTTAACGGTCATCGGTCTGATTCTCTATATGACGATCGGAAAGCTTCGACTAAACAAAGCGATCCTACAGTAACCCCCGGTTCATCATATCAATATAGTAAGAAACAGCCGTTGCGGCCAGTTTCTCTTCACGGGCCTCCACCATCAGGAGGCCCTCTTTTTCCCACTTGGCTTTCTCCTTTTTCTTCACGAGCATCTGCTTCTGAGCCATACTCTTCATCATCGCCTGCTGAGAATCAACAGGCTCTGTCTTGATCCGGTTGACCAACGTTTCATCTTCTATCCCAATCGTTAAAAAGAGATGCTGCTTCCGGAGACGCTGTAAATAAAACAGGGCGCTGTTTTCATGAAGGAAGGTGTGTACGTCACTGAATAATAAGAGCAGACTCCGCTTTTTCTGAACCGTCTGAACATAGTGGAGGACGGCAGCATAATTGGATTCGGCTGCGTCTACTTCCAAATGATATATACGATGAAGAATCGTTTGCAGATGCGGCATCCCTTTTGCCGGAGGGATATATACCTTGACATCTTTACTGAAAGCAAGGACTGACACGTAGTCCCCATTTTGAAGGGCTGCTGCCGTCACGGTCAGTGCCGCCTCCAGGGACTTCTCCAACCGGTTTCCTTTTTTCAATTCCGCTCCCATCATTCTTCCGCAATCAATGAGAATCGTAATGTACTTACCATGCTCAGGTTCATATTCATTGGTCATAACTTCCCGGAGCTTTGCGGTTTGACGCCAGTTGATCTTTCTTGGATCGTCCCCGAGCACATAATTTCTAATCTTGGAGAATTCTCCAGAACCGCTTTGTTGCTTACGGATTTTTACCCCTTCATACAGTAGAAACTGCTGAGCACTTTCCAATACTTTTTTCGTTTCGGTGAGGTCTGGAATGACTTTCACCCCATCATGGAGCTCCACTGTTTTTTGTTTTTCCCATAAACCGAGGGAACTCCGATAGCGAAGATACAGCTTCGTCAGGTTATAGTCTCCCCTTACCGGTGTCACCACACCATAGGTAAGGGTACCTGCTGAATCCTGTGCAAGCTTCCCTTCTAAGGGAAAGGATGCTTGAAAGCTTTGCGGGGTACCATCCAGGATCTGAAACTCCATGCCACGGGAAGATCTGTTTATAATTTCCAAATCAACGACATAATCCAGACCCCTTTCCATTTGATCCGGAATATGGCGCTTGACGTCTACTTCCTTTTTGGATGGCGACAGAGTCAGGTCAATGAGACTCACGACGATAAATAAGCCGTTCAATACAAAAATGAGTGTCCATGTCAGTCCAATAAACGTTCCTGCAAGAAGGATGGCAGAAAATAGGAGATACGAGATCAACAACTTCGCCGTCGGCAAAATCCCCTTATCTTGGAACAGGAATCGACCCAACAAGTTCTTGGATGACTTGGTCAATGGTCACTCCCTCCAATTCTACGTGAGGAGATAGCTGTATGCGGTGTCTAAGGGCAGGTCTTGCCACGATCTTGATATCATCAGGTGTGACATAGTCACGTCCTGACAGATAGGCCCATGCCCGTCCCGCTTTTCCAATCGATATCGCCGCCCTTGTACTTGCCCCGAAGCGGATCGATTCCGTTTCACGGGTCTTTCTCACAATCTGCATAATATAATCCAGCACCGCGTCACTAAGTGTGACCTCCCCGATTTCCCTTCTGATGGAAAGGAAGGTTTCCATATCGAGAACCGGCCCCACACTTTCCGCATAATGATTCTCGATCACTTGTTTCAATACGTTTTTTTCTTCTTCAAAGGTTGGAAAATCTATGTCCAGCTTAAACAGGAATCGATCCTGCTGTGCCTCAGGTAGTGGATAGGTACCCTCGAATTCAATCGGATTCTGGGTCGCTACCACGAAAAACACCTCTTCAAGAGGATACGTTGCCCCTTGGATCGTCACTTGCTTTTCCTCCATGGCTTCGAGCAGGGCCGCCTGGGTTTTGGCAGGTGTCCGGTTGATCTCATCAGCTAATAACACATTTGTGAAGATCGGTCCTTTGATCGTTTGGAAACTGCTATCCTTCATATTGTAAATCGTACTACCCGTGATATCACTCGGTAACAAATCCGGTGTGAATTGAATCCGGTTATAGCTTCCCCCGAGTAATTGGGAAAGAGTCTTGACCATCTGTGTCTTCCCTGTGCCAGGGACTCCCTCTATCAGCACATGACCCCCTGCCAGAATGGAAGACATCAAGAGTTTAAGATTCGTACTCTGTCCTACAATGCGCTCTTCATATTTCTCCATTAAGGATGTGATTTCTGGTTTCAACGATCCTCCACCTCTTTCCTGAATAGTTCTATTTTTTTCGACCATAATACGTATTCCTGTTTACTGATGCGTTCTTTCTCTAATACAGCTCCTATCCCCGATAAAAACGCAGCGATTTCTTTCTTAGAAACGGTTGATAATTTCCGTTCTAACGGTTCGTTCAATTCCAACCATTCCTTACTCGTCGGAATTCCCCACCGTTCCTGGAACAGAACTCTTACATACCCTGCTTGAATCACTAAAGATTCTTTGTATTGGCGCCCTTTTAAGTACCAGGCTGAAAGCGCCTTGATCCGTTCATCACTGAATCGGACCGTCTCTTCCCTCGGTATGAGAATACCTCCAAATCGTTTCCCCCTCATCCAGAGCCAAAGGACTGTGAGGATCAGCAATTGAAGGATTAAAAGCAACAGCCACTGGGGATAAAGGCTAGTAAGGCTTGCCTCACTCTCTCCCCCGTGAAGGTATTCATCGACGAGAATCGTTTTCCCGTCGGCTCCACCGCTTTTTAATAGAGTGAGAACCAGCGGAAGATGATCACTATCAAGAATATTCCCGTTCATTGCCCATCCCGGTGAAGTAGAGACAATCAATTGACCCTTTCCCATAGGAGAGCTGTAGGCAATCGTTCCATCCCGATCATCCAATAGAACGGTATCGTCATCCGACGTTTCTAATCTTGTGTCTGATAATAGATCTGTTTGATATGTATTTCCTTTACCATCACGGATAAGCGGATCGCCCATCCCTTTCCCTATTAAGACCGTCTTCGTGTCAAACATACCTTTTGGATTATCCTTTAGAAGAAGAATCGTATTCCCTGCTTTCATGAAATTCTCGTAAGCTTCCATTTCTTCTTGTTCAGGGATTGAAAACGGTTCTATCATAATCAGTAATTGATCAGATTCAGCCGCAGGCAGCCTATCAGGTGAAAAAGACCAGCGTTGTATAGAAACACCTTCGTTTTCCAAATAGGTATAAAGGGCTTTTATTCCAGAAGGAGAGGGAGACTCGGAAAAATAGGCTGGATACTCCTTAGGCTTTTCAGGAGAAAGAAATATACCGATGATGATAAATAAGCTTAGAAGTGTGGTGAGCCAGACCCACGCCTTTATATTTGTTTTCAATGCTCTTTCCTACCTCCTTTCTCTTATGAGTAAGGTTGTGAATCCGTTTCATGCTCCAACCAGCTTAGAGCTTCCTGTTTATAGGGAAGATACTCGTCTTCCTCCACTTCCCGCTCACCATAGGCCACCTCATCAAACAGAAGTGCCAGCCTGTAGAATCGCTCTGCCCAATCTCGGTTCACTTTGCGCAGTTCATCATAGTACTCCCAATTTGTTTTCCAAACCTTTGCTTTGAGATAGTCTCTTTCATGAAAGTATAAAAGGAGGCACAGGAACATATGGCGGGTTGCTTTCGAATAATCTTTGAGCCCCTCTTGTTTATAAGCTTCTTCTAAATGTCTATCATAGGACCACTCCATCTCATTCATGGATTGAAGTGGTTTATTCGAACGGAATTTCCGTTTTCTTACTCCGTTTCGAATGGCGAAAAATGCAACAACGAGGAGAATGGCCACTACAATGACAATCAACGTGATAAGGATGCCCGATGCCGCGCCGCCAGTCGGTTCAAGAGAAGGGAACAGTTTTTCCAGCTGCTCAGCCAGCCATTCCTTTGCCTTCCCCCACCATTTGGCAAGCAGTCCCTGAGACTCATCATGATAGGCCTTATATTCCTCCCCATCCAAGATTTCTTCTAATTGATCCCTTGCTCTGTTTTCATTCAACACTTTCTTCACCTAGCTTTCAGATCAAAAGCCTGGAAGCATGAGACTTCCGGAGCCTGACTGGATACTTCAATTGTTCAAGGAATTTATTGGATTCCGTTATAATCATCGATCATTTCATTTAAATCATCTGCGTCATGTCTCGTTTTAAGATCAAGGAACATAACCCCGAAACCAACGGCGAACAGCATCGACGTGAATAAAGACACAACGTTTACTATCATGCCGTACAGGACACTATTCCCTAATACCAACCCGAACGTTAATTCGAAGGCCGAGCTTACGATTCCAACGATCAAGCCGAATACAATGAATAATAATAGAAGGATCCATCCACGCTTCTTCGTCAGCCTCCAGCTCCTGCCGAGACCAGGTGCGTCATTTTCTATGGCTGCCGCTCCAAAATAAAAGCTCCAACGTGTTAAGAAGTAAGCTACAGCAACCGCGAGTGCAAGCAACAGGACAACTCCGGCGACCACAATCCCGACGCCCGGCTCCAGAAGTGCAGCACCGAATACTCCTGCAAAACCAATTGTAAAAATCGGAACAAATACGATACCGAATACAATCACTCCAAATAGGAGACTACTTCCGATAATCGGCCAAAAACGGGAGAATGCCTCCTTGATCACAAGCTTCACCGTAAATTCTTCATTTTTTCTCATATGATTAAGGGCAAATAAAATCGCCGCTTGAGCGATTGGAGCGAGGATTATACTGATAAGTCCAATAAGACCTGTACCAAGCTCCGCTGCCAGATTTACTTCTGGACCCCCTTCGTCCGTAAATTCACCTGAAAAGCTGTTGACAATCCCATCGAACCAGGTTTCCCCTGTGCCGACAGTCCTAAAGAAGCTAACCCCTGCTGCCAGTTCAATGAGTGCCTGCAGTAAATAAACAGGACCTAACAGAATTAGGAAAATAAGAAAAAAGTCTTTAAAGCGGTTCTTGCTTAATCGAAATGTGTGGTCCAGTATTTCACCGAACCCTTTAGGCTTACTAAATTTTGCGTTCACTTCATATCCCCCTACAAGTTTTTTCAATATTTGACAATATATCGCTTATTCTACCATTATTCCTCCTTCCGTTGATGAAAGTTTTATATTTTTTTCTCTCTTGTTACCAAAATGCACCAATCCTTATTAGATGTATATTTCACGCTTGGATTCTCATGCTTGCCATTTTTGGGAAGAAAATCCTCTAGCTTTCTTCTTTCTATACGAAAAAGTGACCCAAAAAGTTTTCTTTTTGGGTCACTTTTTCCTTTTTATTTAGCTAAGTCATGTTTAAAAGCATAAATCACAGCCTGGGTCCGGTCCTGGACTCCGAGCTTGGAGAGGATATTGCTCACGTGTGTTTTCACTGTCTTCAGGGCGATGAATAATTCATCGGCAATTTCCTGGTTCGTTTTCCCTTGTGTCATCAGGAGAAGGATTTCCAGTTCGCGATTGGTGAGCTCTTCATGAGGATGAGAAACGGTCTTTTGTCTCATGCGCGTCATCATTTTCCCAGTGACTTCAGGTTCAAGAATCGATTGGCCGTTGTACGTCTTACGTACCGCTTCGGCAATCTCACTTGCTTTCGACGTTTTCAGCATATAACTGACCGCACCGGCTTCCAGGGCTGGATAAACCTTATCATCATCCAGGAAACTTGTGACGATGATGATCTTTGCGTCCGGCCACTCTTTAATGATCTCCTTTGTCGCCTGGATGCCATCCATTTCTTTCATCACAAGATCCATGAGAATAATATCAGGCCGCAGCTCGAGGGCAAGCTGAACGCCTTCTTTCCCATCCGACGCTTCCCCGACGACATCAATATCCGCCTGAGCCGATAGATAAGAAGAAACCCCGATCCTTACCATTTCATGATCATCTACAAATACCACTTTAATCATTTTTTTCACCTTCATTCTCCACAACGGGAACCTTCACTTCCAAGCGTGTTCCCTTATTCGGTACACTGATGATTTTAAACGTACCACCGATTTCAATGGCCCGCTCCCTCATATTCTGAAGCCCATAGGAGCTTGTGACCTTCGATTCGTTCACATCAAAGCCCTGACCATCATCCACTACCCGTAAAATAATGATGGATTCTCTTTTGATCAATCGAATATCCAAGGAAGTCGCCTTCGCATGTCGCAGGGTGTTTGACACCGACTCCTGCAGAATTCTGAAGAGATGATCTTCGATTCCTTTATCAAGACTCATGTCTTCTATTTTCCACTCGATATCAAGGGGTACCTTCTGAGCTAATTCGACCAGCAACTCCTTCATTCCTTCTTGAAGATTCTTTCCTTTTAACGCAACGGGGCGAAGATGAAGGAGGAGAGCCCTCATTTCAAGCTGAGACTGATGAATCATCTGCTCCACCATACCAAGCTGCTTTTCTTCATGAGGCGTTCGTCCAGGTGATGGTGTTTCCGTGATGGCTGACATCAGCATGGATGCTGCAAATAGCTGCTGACTGACCGAGTCATGTAATTCCCTCGCCAAACGGTTCCGCTCCTGGGAAACGATTTCCTGGATTCTCTTTTCCTGCTCCTCTGCCTTTTCATTGGCAAGCTTTTGGGAATATCGCGCTTGATCCGTTAGATGCCTCCCTAACGCATCGACCTTTTTCCAAACCTGCTGCACTTCTGAGGTTGCCGTTTCAGGGAATGTGATCGTGCGACCCTGTTCCACATTCATCAGGGCATCTTCAATCTCCCTTAACTGCCGTTTATCCTTCAACCCTGTCCGGATGCCGAACACGATTCCGATAAGGATGCTTACAACGAGGATAAACCCTGCTCCCGGTATATCCATAATCTCTACTTCCCATAAGAGGGACCAATCCTCCAAGGGATACAAATAAAAATATGACAGCGATAAAAAGATCACCATCCCAAGGGAAAAAAGAATTCCTGCAACAATCTGCTTACTGACTGTGCTCATATTCTCTTCACCTCTAAATCCCCGATCCACATCGAGGTGACAATCTTCACACGCTGGACAGCCGTATCATACCCTGGAGTTTGATAATAAAGGGACTGATTGATCGCTTTCGGCTCCACTTCTTCAAAAACCTCAATTGAACCGGCAAGTACCGAGTGATGAACACTCACTTCCACATCATAGGGAATCAATATTTCAATATTGCCTAAAATGTTTCGAATCGAAACGACGGACGTTCCTTTAGGAAGCACCGTATTTCCAATATCAATGACCGAGTCACCGATCACACCCTGGATGTTGATATCATTCCATTCATATACGTCTTCCGGAGTCCGTTTCGGTCCGAACCATTCATTTTGAAGAGCGGACTTTTTCATGACGAGTGGTTCTTTGGTTTGGGTGAACGTTTCCTTAAACGTCGGAGTGATGTATTTAGGATGTTTCTTCGAATCAGCAAAACGGACGATGATAAATATAAGAATGGCAAATAATAAAAATTTAAATGCTACGGTATTAAAGATATTGATCGCTAAGCTTATGATTCCAAACCACAACAGCATCTTTCCAAGAGTACTCGGATGCTTTTTTCTTCCAATATAGATACAGAAGGCCGCAATCGAGAGAAAGACGAGAACCCCCCCATCGTAGAATGATACTTCCAACAGTATTAAAAGGGTTCCTATTAAAATGATCCAGCTGATCCCATCTGAGCGTAAACGATTGAACAAGGGGGTTCCTCCTTTCTGGTTATGTATTTATATGAATGAAGATTTTTCGACAAGAAGTTCATATATCGGGATTCCGGATCATAAATCCAAATCCCGTTCATATTTCCTCATTTCGGTTCATAAATCCCAAATCCGGATTAAAAAACCCCAAATCCGGATTAAAAAACCCTCACCTTGACATATATTTGATGATAAAACGGGGTGAACCCATTTGGGCTCCCCCTTTTTTATCGTTACTATTCGTTTTCATAGATTAGAATACCATGTTTTATGAAGGAATGGCTTCCGTTTCCTCTTTTTTCACTTCTTTTTCTAATTTAGCGATCTTCGCGTCGATCGTATTTCGATAATAAGAGGAGTTCACACCATGCTCTAAATGATCTAAGTAAGTTTCAATTTCATCGAATTTAGAGAACGCCTGGTTGTTATAACCTGAAGACGATTCAAGCACGTGATTCACCTTGTTATGGGCACGGGCAATATTCTCTCTTCCCATCAGCTCCATTCGCTTGATGTACATATCCTTCAGCTTGTGCTTCATTTCTTCATATTTTCTTTCAAGCTCTTCAAGCTCTTTCGTTGCTTTCAACTTTGATTCCTGGATACGGACTGCACGCTCTTCATAGTATTTTTGTTCCTGCAGGGCAAATTCATACAGACCTTCTTCATTTGCTTTCGATGCAACCTCAGCCTGGTATTTTCGTTTGTCGGCTAAAGCAGAAGCCTGCTGATACTCTTTCTGGAATTCTTCTTTTAATAGATATTGTCTTTCAACAAGCTTACTTACTTTTTCTACTTCCTGCTCACACTGTCTTAAATAATGATTCAATACGGCTATTGGATTTTTCTTTTCCTTTTTATCTAATGCTTCGTGCAGGTCGGACATGACTGTATTTTTAATTCGTTGAAATAAGTTTGCCAAGTGTAATCTCTCCTTTAGTTTTTTAATTGTGACCATTCTCTTTCAAAATTAGTGAATGGATCCGATGATTTTTCTTCTATAATGACTTCTTCTTTTTTCCAGTTCTTGTAGATCACATACAGAACGTATAGAGCAACCAATCCGATGATCGCCGGGAAGTTGGATATCGAAGCACTAAATGCCGCAAGACCGATCAGTGCCCATAAAATTTTCTTCATTGTGGAATCTGTTTTCACAAACCCTTTAAAGCTGTAATACATGATCACTAAAGAGATGGCGAGCCCTACAATCGGTCCCAGATTGGCAAGCAGGACAATGGCTGCAATCCCTCCGGCTAAAAGCAATCCGAATTTCTTCATATGTTGTTGCCTCCTTTCTTCTTCATGTCTCTATCCTACCTATTTTCCGGATCTCCCATAACGAGCCAGAGCTTTATTTTCGTATCAGACTTGAGGCTTAGGATAGGTAGGACTTGTCATATTTTTGGTGTTTTGGTGAGGGCGAAATTTGTCGTTTTTTTGAAGAACAGTCGATATATTGAAAATACGGTTAAAAAAATGAAAGGACGAGGCTGACAAAAGTTTTTTATCCTAAGTCAAACCCGAACAAACCTGCTTCTTAGTGTGCAGATTTGTTCGGGTATATTATTTATTTTCGAATCATTTGATTTTAGCTGTTTCCAGCGGTTGATTGGAGTGCAAGACGAAGACTCCTGCGGGAAAGTAGCTTATGTGAGACCCCGCAGGCTTGCCGAGGAGGCTCACGGGCTACCCGCGGAAAGCGTAGTCTTGCACGGAAATCATTAGCGGTATGAAGAACCTACACTTCTATTGTTCGTCTTTTTATCGTGGTTTTTTAGTTTTGTCCCAGCCTCTGAATACCAGCCGATAAACCAATAACAATCGTTCCACTCAAAATAAGGTCCGTCCCCCAAATGGGAACGGACCCTACAAGCATTATTCTGTTAACTCAAGAAATTCTTCCACATCCGCAATGCATAGCTTGATACCTTTTTCCCAGAAGGCTTCTTTGGTGATGTCTTCACCGAGGTGCTTCATCGCAAGTTCTTCGACATTCATGACCGCTGTGTCACGCAGTAACGCCATGTATTTATCCTCATAGCTTTCATCTGACTCAAGAGCTTTGGCGTAAATACTCAGCGAGAACAAATATCCAAAGGTGTACGGGAAGTTGTAGAACGGTACTCCTGTAATATAGAAATGAAGCTTCGATGCCCAGAAGCGCGGGTGAACTTCTCCAATGGAGTCAGAGAATGCTTCCTTCTGAGCGTCCACCATCAGTTCGTTGAGTTTATCAGCAGATACAATCCCCTTCTTACGTTCTTCATAGAAACGTGTCTCGAATAAGAAACGGGCATGGATGTTCATGAAAAACGCGACACTCCTCTGCAGTTTATCTTCAACTAGGGCAATCTTTTCTGCCTTCGTCTCGGCTTCTTTTACGGCAGCATCGGCGACAATCATTTCGGCAAAAGTGGAGGCGGTCTCGGCAACGTTCATGGCGTAGTTACGATTCAATGTGTGCATCGGTTTTAATGCATAGGAATGAAACGCATGCCCTAACTCGTGTGCAAGGGTGGAGACATTCGACATAGAGCCTGAATACGTCATGAAGATACGGGATTGATCACTTAACGGGAAGGATGTGCAGAATCCACCCGGACGTTTTCCTGACCGGTCCTCTGCTTCGATCCATTGGTTCTCAAAAGCCTTTTCAGCAAACTGGGCCATCTCCTCACCAAATCGGGAGAACTGCTTCAGAATGAATTTTGCACCCTCATCATATGACATGGTGCTAGTCGACTCTGCCACGGGTGCGTCCAGGTCATACCAATCGAGTCGGTCTTTCCCGATTAGTTTCGCTTTTCTTTCCAGGTATTGAACGAAAGGCTGCTTGTTCTTTGAAATAGCGCCCCACATGGCATCCAATGTCTCTTGCTTCATACGATTATACTCGAGGGGTTCCTTCATCAATTCGTCCCAGCCACGCTTTTTGTAGACATTCAAGCGAAAGCCGCCCAGGTGATTAAGTGTCCTTGCAAAGAGTTCCTCATTTTGTTCCCAGGTTTTCTCTAATTTTCCAAAAACCTCTTTACGTGTGCGCTCATCCGGGCTTGAAAGGAGATTATTAGCCTGACCGACCGATAGTTTTTTTCCATCGTGTTCAATCTCCATCGCCCCCACGATCGTGTCATACATTTGTCCCCAACCGTGATAGCCGTCAACAGCTAACGCCTGGATCAGTGACTCTTCGGTGCTGGATAGCTTATCTTTCGCTCTTTGTCTCCACTCATTGAGGACGAAGGTAATTTCACTTAGCTGATCATGCTGAAGCAGCTCATTCCAGACCTCTTCTCTGCACTCTGAAAGCTGTTGCTGAAACTTTGTAAAAGTAGAAGAAAAGTCCGCACTCAGGCTGGTCACTTCCGCGCGGAGAGAATCTGCTTTTCGGTCATGCATATTTTGAGCTTCAAGACAGCTCACAAAGGCACCTGCCTGACGCAAATACAGCATCACTTCTTTTGCTTCTTCTATAAGCTTCCACACCAGGTCACCATCACTAGCCGATTGAGGCGGATGGAATGCCAGTGCATTGTCTGCAAAGTCATTTTTCTTTTTTTCTAATGTATTGAGATGCTTTCTGAATTCCGGTGATTCACTTCCTCCTTGGAAAAAAACATCTAAATCCCAAACATCCGAATATGTATGATTTGTACGGTCCATAATGTCCCCCTAATAAATTTTCTCATTGTCCCTATCTATTTCTAATTCTCGATAAATTCCTTAAATCCTTCCTGATCTTTCACTAATCCTTTATCCCTAACTCTCTACATTTGGTTTTTAATATGACAAGAGTGGAATAGTATATTACACCACTACTTACAGGGGGGATAATCAATGAAACTGATCTTGAATATTTTAGCATTCGCTTTAGTCATTGTGATGAATACGCTGGCTGTTACTTTGCCTTTAAATAATCAATCAACGGGGGAAATCAGTGACAGGCTCGATATCATGATTACTCCGGCGGATTATGTCTTTTCCATCTGGAGCCTGATATATCTGCTGCTCGCTATTTGGATCATCCGCCAGTTCCCTAAAGACAGAAGAAATCTTCCCCTCTATAAGGAAACAAGCGGACTATTCATCCTGAGCTGCTTATTGAATTCAGCATGGATATTCGTATGGCACTACAATTACTTTCTCGTTTCGGTATTTATCATGATTGGACTTCTTTTAACTCTAATTGCCCTTTATAGACGGGTGAAGAGTAAAGGTCCGTCCCTCCTGGATATAGCCCCTTTTTCGCTATATTTAGGATGGATTTCGGTTGCCACGATTGTGAACATTACGTATTATTTGACGGACATCGGCTGGAACGGATTCGGCATTTCGGAAATGGTGTGGGCTTATCTCGGACTGTTTGTTGCTACGGTACTTGCTTTCTGGTCCCGCATCGGGCAGCATGACATGCTCTATCCGCTTGTGTTTGTTTGGGCATTTGTCGGTATCGGAGTAAAGAACATGACAGAACACTCAACCTATTCCTATACTGCCTACGCACTCGCCATTATCATCCTCATCTTTGACCTGGTCTACAAGCGAACACGACATTCATAATGTACACGAAGTTCCGTCCCTCGGGTATAGGAAGCCTTCCGATGACTTACATTAAGTGATAGGGGGTGTGTTGTATGAACCAGCAGAAGAGAAACGTCACTCGTTCCGGAACGGATATTGATGAGGTTAAACGACTCAATCAGCATTCAGGGCTGACGTATAATCAAGTGAAACAGTTACTGGGGGAACAATATAAGGGAAAGAAGTAAAATTCCGCAAAAAGAAAGCGTCGACTTAGTCGGCGCTTTCTTGATTCGTTTCATTTTGAGCTTTTATGATTTCTTTTTCACGTTGTACCGTAAGTTTCTCCTGAATCTTATTCTTTTCCTTACAGGGTTGAGTGAGACTGACAATCACATCTCCCTGCTCAATCTTAGGTGAAGCACCTTCCGTAAAGAACTCGATTCTGCTTGTAGATTTAAGAGCAAACATCAACAATGTGTTTTCATCCCGCTCCTGCAGATAAGATTCAAAGGTGTACTTTTCAGTAATATTCGTTTTTCTAAATACGTCTCCCCGTTCGACACGTTTGTTCAGCTCTTCCCACGTCACGTGGTTTTGGAAGAGGATCCGTCCGCCAATCGTATGAACCATGTCTTCAAGATCATCGTCCCGCTGGCTTCGCAGGCTCAGTTGGAAGAGGTTATTACGGCCGATCTCAGGAACAAATGTCGTACAGACAAGAGCGTTGTAAGAATCAAGCTCCGTAGCCGCAATCATGTACTCATAAGGCGTCATATCCAGATAGTATTCTGTTTGTTCGGATAGGATTTCACCACGGTAGAATGGGATCCCTGCTTTTCTGACTGAAAACAATCGCTGCCATGATGAATCCGAAATTAAAACCGGAATCTTCAGGTCTTGAAGGGTTTTGGCAAATTCAGTACTGAATTTACTTCCTCCCACAATCATAACTCCCGGTCTTTCATCAATGGCAAGGTCCAATTTTTTCGCCAGCCATTTAATGGAGAAGCCATGTGCACATACTGTAGAGAAAACAAGAGCAAAAGTCAGGGACGTCAGTATAGCCGCATCCTCGAAGCCTTTCTCTAATAGTACTGAAGCAAAATAACTAGAGACGGTCAGTGCGACAATTCCCCTGGGGGCAATCCAACCGACAAGCAATTTCTCCTTATTAGAGAGGTCCGTCCCTATTGTAGACAACCAAATCGATAATGGTCGGACGATGAAGAGCATAAGCAGGACGAATGCGACGATGTTCCAGTTAAAGATTCGTAAAAGCGTGTCTACGGTTAAGGATGCCGTCAGCATAACAAAAATGGTAGAAATAAGCAGAACCGAAATGTTTTCTTTAAAGTGACGCATATCGTCGATGGATGAGATATGCATGTTTGCAAGGGTCATCCCCATTGCTGTGACGGCTAAAAGTCCTGTTTCATGCGTGATCTGATCTGAAACTGTGAAGCAGGCAAGAACCAGTGCAAAAACAACAGGTGATTTCAAGAACTCCGGTACATGTCCATTTTCAAAAATGAAGCCAGTGAATTTCCCTAGTGCCCATCCAAAGACAACGGCAAATAGGGAAGCTGCAAAGAAGAGTAATAAAGCTAATCCCGTGACTTCATCACTTATAAAAAAATTAATGATTTCAAAAGCAAAAACGGCAAGCAGGGCACCGAATGGATCAACGACTATCCCTTCCCATTTCAGGATCGCAGCAGGTCTTGGTTTCAACTTCGCCTGTCTGAGCAGCGGTAGAATGACGGTTGGCCCCGTTACGATAAATAGTCCACCAATGACAAAGGAAACAGCCCAGGATAAACCGGCCACATAATGAGCCCCGAGAGAACCCAATATCCAAGCGAGAATGGCTCCGATGGTGACTATTCTAAATAAAGGCTTGCCTAATCCCTTTACCTCTCGAAAATTAAGATTTAAGCTTCCTTCAAAAAGAATGATGGCAACCGCCATTGATATAATGGGTTTAAATACTTCACCAAAATCGTCCTTTGGATTAATGAGACCAAATATAGGTCCTACCAGCAATCCAACAATCGACATGATGACGATGGCAGGAAGCCTGAATCTCCAGGCAATCCATTGGGAAGCGATCCCGAGTACTCCGACTAACATGATGTTAAATAAAATAGAATCGATCATAGCTTTCTCCTTTGAAGGTTATGAAATCAGCCATCATAACAGTAGATATTATGTACGTGTTACCAGAATAAAAGATTTGTCCCTCTTTGTGCAAAACAAAGAGGTTCAAAAGGGCACCTCTGTTTTTTATATTTTACATTTTAATTGCTGATTTTAACCAAAGAGTCGTTTCCAATTCTCTACATATCGTAAAGTAATGAAGCATGGTAATGAGGACAGCTCCTGCGTTCATGCCAAGAATGACTCCTTCCATTCCAAAACGGGATCCAAGCAAGTATATCAGTGAAAAAGAAAATACACTCGACCATATGGTATGAAGGAGAGCATCCTTCACCAATCCCAATCCGATCAAAAAGGCTTGGAGTGGGAACACCAGAAAATGAAAAAGAAAATACGGCCATAGCAGCTTCAAATAATAGGCCGATACCACAGAATGAAAGAACGTTTCTGTAATATAGTCTCCAAGCAAGTAGTATATGAATATTGCAGGAATACCATATCCTAATGTAATCCACATTACCTGCTTAAGATGGATCAGGATTCCATCAAGGTCCTTTGATGACACTTTTTCCGAAACAGTCGGAATTAACACGATTAACATCGAAAAGGCAATAAATGATGGGAAGAATCCGATGGTAAGGGCAATTCCAGCCAGCATCCCGAAATGCTCATTCGCTTCCAGCGCCCCCATACCTGAAAGAACTAACGCCCATTTGATCAAAAACGGCTGAACCGCATGGGTGAGAGCGTGGAATATCCGCAGCACAGTCGTCGGAATCGATACAGATAATACTGATTTTCTCATTTCAATTGTTGATAATGTAGAATGGCTCTTCTTTCTATTACCCCTAATCTCGAGTACGTAAGCATGAATTAAATAAACAAAGACAACCACTTCACTGGCAATCAGCGTCCCAAGGGCTATGAAGATCGACGCATTGATACCAAAAGATAGAAAATTATAGATCGAAACCAGTAAAAATAGCTGAATTCCTTTACGCAGAAAATTAGCTACTGCAATTTTGCCCATCTGCTGGATTCCCATAAAATAGCCTCTCGTAATCGAAGTAAACGCCACAATGGGAATTACAATCAAAATGAGCCAGCGAATCCCTGGGTGGTATCCTTCAAATAAAGGAGTCCAGGCATATATGAGGATCATGAGAATTAAAAGAATACACGTCGTAATGACCGCAAATCGAAAAGCATAATGAAGCATTCCCCGATGATACTTTTCTTCCCGTTCGGCAAAGAACTTCGAAAGACTGATCGGCAGCTCCATACTTGATAAAATGACAATCAGAAACACAGTCGGCAGAATCGACATATACGAGCCAAGACCAGCCTCTCCAAGCTCTCGAGCCAAAATCATATTGATCACAAACTCCAAACACTCACCTAAAAAAGCCGTCACCACCAGCACTAATGTACCTCTTAAAAACAAACTCATATGTTTTGTACCCTGCCTTTGTTTTAGATGGTCTATTGTATGATGGTTGTCCGGGTAATATGTGAAGTGGTGGCGTGCAGATCATAGGGGTAACATTAAAATTTTGAATTTTACTAAGGGATACTTACATAAAAATGAGAGGATGGTCACGAGGTTGTTGTGGGACTCTCAGGCAAACTTGCGGCACTTTCGTCGTTTGTTGCGCCAAATTGTGAACATTCTTCAACTAATACCCCATCCTCTATATAAAAATCACGAAAAAAGCAGCCCCGCAACAGGACTGCTTTCCTCAACTTACCCTTTTACTGCCTTTCGCTTACGTCCACCGATCTTCCCTTTGATTTTCATCAGGATTTCATACACGATCGGCACAACAACAAGTGTTAATAGTGTAGAACTTGTCAGGCCGCCAATGACAGTTACACCAAGTCCTTTCGAAATCAATCCGCTTCCTTCAAGACCTAATGCCAACGGGAATAGGGCCCCGATTGTCGCAATAGCTGTCATAAGGATCGGGCGAAGTCGGGTGGCACCGGCTTCTAGTAACGCTTCCCTTGTTGATAGACCTTCGTTTTCTTTATGAATCACCCGGTCAATCAGGACGATTGCGTTGGTTACAACGATACCAATCAGCATGAGAGCACCAATCATGGAGGAAATACTGATCGTTTCTCCTGCGATCAAGAGTCCAACCAATGCCCCGATGATCGTAAATGGTAGCGAGAACAGAATGGCAAACGGCGCAAGACCTCCGCCGAACGTGATCACGAGGATCAAGTACACAATGGCAATGGCTGCGAGCATCGCTAATCCTAATTGTGTGAAGGATTCCTGGATGTCTTCTGTTACTCCACCCATGTCTACATTGATACCGGCTGGCAAATCGAGCTCTTCGATTTCTTTTTGAATATCTTGCGAAGCTTTTGATACATCATCCGTTTTTAATTCTCCGCTCACTTGAGCAAATACTTTTCCGTCTCTTCTTGAAACAGTATCGGATGTCTTACCTTCTTGAACTTCAACGACATCTTTAATCGGAACTTCAATACCCAGTGGTGATTGGATTGTTTTATCCGTCAAGTCGTTGATACTTTCGTATTCTTCTTTTTCAACGTCTAGATAGACATTTACCTCTTCTCCATCTTTTTCAATGGTGGTGAGGACCGGACGCTGACGTGTCTGACCAAGTTCCATGGCGATTTGACCCGCTGTCAGGCCAAGCTCACTCAGCTTTTCCTGATCTGCGATGAACGAATACTCATCGTACGATTCAGAGATACTTGATCCCACTTTTTTGAAATCGTCTTTATCTTTCATCATAGCCTGAATATCGTTCACAACAGGTTCGATTTCTTTCAGGTTTTCACCGTACACATACACGACAATTTCATTGCTGCCGGCACTAGCGGAGAAGTCTTGTGAAGCCCATTCCCCTTTATCTGTTGTTTCTTGAAGTTTTTTAATGACTTGTTCTTTTTCTTCAGAGAAATTCTCTGTATCGTCGCTATATTGAACATAGAATATGGCATTGTTTGAGCTTCCCGGACTCATCGGGTTCTCTCCACCAACCGAGTACTGAATCGTTTCAGCCCCTTTACGTCCTTGGAAATACTCTTCTGCATCTTGAGCGATTTGATTTACATCTTCTTCTGTTTGACCGGGCTCTGGTTTATACGTTGCCATGATCATCTTTTCTTCATCTGATGGAAGGAAACTCACACCGATGAGCGGAACCAGGAACAGGCTTCCGACAAGCATCGCGATAGCCAGGAGTGACGTGATGATTTTATGGTTCAGCGTCCAGTTTAATACGCCCTTGTACCAAATTGCTAAACGGCTTTTCTTTTCCACATGCTTCTTCCCGACACCTTTTTTAAACATCGAGTGAGCAAGCATCGGCACAATCGTTACTGCCACAAGAAGTGAAGCCAATAGTGCAAATACGATGGTCAATGCGAATGGAAGGAATAATTCCCCGATCATCCCTTGAACCAATCCTAATGGAAGGAACACAGCGATTGTTACAATCGTGGAAGACGCGATCGGAACGAACATTTCCTTCGTTGCTTCCCGGATCAATTCTTTTCCTTTCAACATCTCACCTTTAAGGGACATACGTCGGTAAATGTTCTCCACTACTACGATGGAGTCATCAATGACACGTCCAATCGCTACAGTCATAGCTCCAAGAGTCATGATATTTAACGTGATATCCATCTGTTTTAAAAGTAAAATTGCGATTAACAACGATAATGGAATCGATACGACGGAGATTAGCGTCGATTTAATATCCCGTAAGAATAGCAAAATGATGATGACCGCAAATATGGCACCAAATAATGCTTTGTTCAGCATGGTACTGACTGATTCCTCAATCGGTTCACCTTGGTCAAAGGTAGAAATGATTTCAACCCCATTCAAGCTTTTTTCAAAAGCTTTCACTTCTTCTTTTACCGCGTTTACAACGTCTACCGTATTGGCATCTGCTGTTTTCACCACTTGAAGTCCGATGGATTCCTTGCCGTTGGTTCTTGAAATTGATTCGGCTTTCCCTTTTAACTCTATATCAGCTATGTCTGATAATTGTATGGTCGGGATCTTCATCCCGGCAGCTGCTTCACCAGCAGGCGAAGCTTGAGGAGTTTGCCCCCCAGGCGTTTGCCCTTGTGGCGCTTCCATAGACCCGCCAGTTGAAGGCGTCACAGGAATCTTCATCTCTTTCAAATCTTCGATCGTTGTAATATTTCCATCAACCATCACAGATTTCTGACTGTCTTTAAACGTGTAAAGTCCTAATGGTGCTGTCACATCAGAACCTTTGATCATATTTTGGACCGTTTCTTCTGATAAGCCGTATTGAGCAAGCTTTTCTTGATCAAAAACGACTTGGGCTTCTTGAACTTGTTGACCTGAAACTTGAACAGATGCTACCCCGTCCACTCCTTCAAGTTGTGGTACGATCGTTTCTTCTACAGTCGAAGTTAATTGAGCAAGTGATTGGTCATCATTTGCTACACTGAGTGCGATGATCGGGAAAGCGTTAAAGCTCAGTCTTGATACTTCCGGCTCATTAACCCCTTCTGGAAATGAAAGATCTGAAAGAGCATCTTCCACTTCAGTCTTAGCTTCGTCCATATCTTTCGAGAACTGGTATTCTATCTGAACGGCTGAAGCATTTTGATAAGACGTGGAGCTGACAACATTAACTCCATTTAAATTCTTCAAACGTTTTTCAATTGGTTCTGAAACCTTTTCGGCTACATCTTCAGGGGTAGCTCCCGGATACACCGTCGTAACACTTACAATGGGTGTATTAATGTTTGGTAAGGTTTCGAGTTTCATATTAAATCCTGAATATAAGCCTGCAATAATGACGATGATGGTCATTAACCATACGGCAAACTTATTCTTGAGTACGAAATTAATAATACTATTCACTCTTTATTCGTCCCTTCTCTCTTTTATCTGACCAACTAGTCATAACACAATCTAATATAACTGACCGAGCAGTCATAAGTCAATATACTTATAAAATAAAAGGTTTATTTATTGTGACCAATCGGTCATAATAGAGTCAAGGAGTTTATCAAGGAGAGGAAAGCATGAAGGAAAAAGAGAAATTAATTATTGAAACATCGATTAAGCTGTTTGCCACGAAAGGATTTAACGCCACCTCGGTGCAAGAAATCGTGAACGAGTGTGAGATTTCAAAAGGTGCATTCTATTTATATTTCAAATCGAAAGAAGCCCTTCTGTTAGCTATCATGAAATATTATTTTAAAATGATCACAGCCAAAGTAAATGAAATTGAAAATGAAAATCTGACGCCTTATGAAAAATTCCAAAAGCAATTAGAATGTCAGTTTATTGAAATCTGTAAACATAAAGAGTTTATCATTATGCAGATCAGAGAGAATGCCATGCCGTTTAACGATGAAATCCATGACCTCCTCAGTGAGATGAAAATGGACACGCATCGTTATTATAAAAGAAGATTATATGGGATTTACGGAAAAAAAATCGAGCCCTACTTCTGGGACATCACCATGATGATTCAAGGTTTTTTCCATTCTTATTTAGAATTGGTGATGCTTGATAAGATCGAATTGGATTTTGCCTATTTATCCCGATTCATATTGAAACGTACGGATGATTTAGTGGAAGGCTTACTAAAAAGCGGGGATCAGCCTGTACTTTCCTTTGAGAAATTGGACGATCTGGTGAAGGATTTCACTTCTTCAAACAGAATCAATGAATCCACCCTTGTTCATATGATTGAAGACTCCATAGAAATAGCGGAGGACGAAAACAGCCAAATTTCATTGGAAGTCATCAAAGAAGAAATTCAAAAGGATGATACGCGTATCATCGTCATTAAAGGAATGATGATGAACCTTGAGGAAGACCCAACGCTAAAGCATCTGATGAATGCATTGAGACATTATTATAAAATCTAATGAAAAAGACCCTCACCTGATTATGAGGGTCTTTCTTTTTATTTTATAAAGAAAGTAGCTTTACGCTAAAACATTCTCCCTTAACTTTCCGATCCCTTCCTTACAAACCCCATACTCCAGCCAGGAACAGCCTTCACATAAATGATCAAGGTCCTCAGGCTTTACCTTTTGTGCCGTTTTACTGATCAATGCTGATTTCATATAGACGTCACCATGTTTCAAGCCTAAATGGTGAAGTACCTTGCTGTCTAACGATAGAACATGGTCATTGGAGTCTGCACTTTTTTCACATGCTGATTCCCCCTTATGAGGACAGGCCTGGCAGGCGTCATCGAAGGACTGAACAACCTGGATGGGAAAGTCCAATTCCTCGTTTCGTATCTCTCCCACTATGTCTGCCATCACCTTAACGAATTCAGTACTGTATCCCATGCCTTGAAACCCGTGAGTACAAAGTAGATGATGACCTCTTAGTATCCTCTTCATGGAATCCCCCTTTTTTAAAGCTGTTGAATTTGATCGGATTCATGGATGGTTACTTTTTCACTGCCAGAGCCATTAGCGGCACGGTACATTCCATAAGCCACCTGTCGCCCTGAGATGCTTCTGTATTTTTTCAACTTACCTACCATTACCGGGCGGATGGCTCTGGAGAAGATTTCTCCCGCTTTTTCCCCCAGGCGGAATTCACCTCTCTCCCCTAAAAGAAGGGATGGCCTGAAAATGTGCAGTGCCGGATAATACAGCGCTATTAAGTCTTCCTCGAGCTCCCCTTTCACCTTACTATAAAAGAACGGTGAACCCGAGCTCGCCCCAATAGCTGATATGACCATATATTGTTTGGCTCCATGGTCTTTACCGAGCCTACCCAGTTGAACGGGGTACTCATAATCTACCTTTCTAAAGGCTTCCTTTGACTGCGCTTTCTTGATGGTCGTTCCAAGACAGCAAAATACATCATCGATTTCCTCGTGGGGCAGGAGTTTCATCTGATCGAATGGGATGATTCGTTCATCCAACTTTTCATGCTTCATTCCAATACTTCTCCTCACAAATGAAATTACTTTTGTATACTCAGGACTCTTAAGTAGTATTTCAATCAAATGGGAACCAACCAATCCAGTAGATCCTGCTACCAACGCTACTCTCGACATTTTTCATTCCTCCCTTCCAAGTAACTATGTCTTATACTTAGTATAAGGCTTTTTTATCTATTTAAAAAATACATACATAAAAAAGGTGCCAATCATATGACTGACACTTTTTTTGTATTATGAAACAAAAGATTATAAACCTTTATTCTCATGTCACTTACAAATCTTCATCTTCAAAAAATTGCTGTAATTTTTCATCTTGTTCTGGATCTGCATTTTCAGACGTATACGGATTATCCTTGACACCTGCCGTATCCATATTGGTTTTGATTGCGAGAAACGGTCCTTTTGGTTCTTCTGCTATAACACGGTCGTTTAACTGTTTGAAATCGGGCATGTCTTTATTTCCTTTATTCACTTTGTCTTCCCTCTTCAATCATTCCACCACCATTCTTATAAGCGATTAGAATAATATCTTCGTTCGTTTGCTGACGAAGTTCACTCTCCATATTCTGCACTTGATTCAACGTACCTTCTGATAGGTTTGCCACCGGAAACTCTTTATTCATCATCTTTCTTCACCTCTTAACTATTTTCATTTGCTTGTCCGATTTCTTTTTCTGCAATGAACCCGTTCCCTTCCTCAATTGCATGATGTTCCTCTACTGACTCTCCCGGAACATACACTTGACTGGGGTTACGAAGCTGGTTATTCATTGTGAATTCTGGATTTAACGGCGTGTCCATCCGGAACTCTTCAGGTTTCTTATGATCTCTCATCTATTCCACCTCCATTATTTAGTATGGCTACTCATAAAAGAATCATCCAAACTTCATTCAGCTCAAAAAAGCGTTAAGCAACTTAAGCTGCTTAACGCCACCATTCATCTTCAAACCCACGTATAATCCCTTCCCCAGCTATCCCGGGCAAGATCTTTGATTTCATCGACAATTTCATTTTCCACAGCAAAAGCATCTCCCTGTTCATAAGGATTGTAGTGGAAGGCGTATAGGCGGGAAACAAACTCGTGAAACGGTAGAGAACATTCTCCTTCCAGTTCCCCGTTTTCCATGACGGAAGGTTCGATGCCCTGCCCCCAGTTCTGAGAGCCATCGTTATTCGGATTATAGAAATAGATCCGGTATTCGTCCTTAGGATCCTGGGTGATTCTCAAAATCGAAACGGCATGGAATCCAAGAAGCTTTCCATGAACATTTGTGATGAAGATCCCGACCGGATTCGGATAGATCAACCCGTAGTCATCATTGTATTCCGGATGATGAGTAGCGTAGAACAGGCGAACGAACCCAGGATAGTCTGAAATGAGGCCTGTTAGTGATTCAATGACTGTGCTAAACCCTTTTTGAACCCAATCTCCATAAAATTCCGGATTCACCCAGCGGTGTCCATCTTCCCCTCTAAGAGATACACGTCTCATCATCTCACTATAAATACGGTCAAGATGAGGGACAAGGACAAGTGAAACAGGGTCAAGCTCTTGATGAAGCTCAGGTGCCAGCCCGCCACTTAATTCTTTCGAATGGACCGGTGTTCCTTCAAACATAATATCGATATCTCCATCCCTTGCCGCCCGTGGAATCAGTTCAAGTAAGTATCCTGGAGCATGCTGTGCCCAAAGGCTGATACCCCGCGCTGTTTGACAAGTCGGATTTAGGCCTTGTCCAATCCCGATCGGTTGTCCGAGGACATTGATGACACCGGCCAGAAGAACAGAATTTGCTGTTATTCCGTCTCCTGCTTTACACGAATTAAGGAGCGTCTTCCGTACTTCCGGTCGAATATCAAGCTCAATCAGCCTTTTCAATCCCGGTGATACAGGAGATGATGATAATACACCCCGTTCAAGCATAAGAGCGAGTCCGAAAACCGATTGCTTAGTAGCTGGAAAGATTGCCACTTTAATGAGCTGAAAGACGAGTTCCTTATGTTCATCTAAGTTTGCTTTTCCTTTGTCATTTAAGTGCAAGGCTGCAGGTACTAGGTCTTGAACTTTTCTGCTTAGGAACCTTAGTAAAATCGCATGCTGAGGAGCAACAAGCCCCGTTTCACGCATGGACCTGGCAAAGGCAACAGCTTCCTTCTCCAGTTCTTCCTTAGACAAGTTCATAAGCTTCTTACGGTATTCACCCGGCTGGGAAATACTTTTGCTTAAGAGGGACGGACCTTCAATAGCAGACACATACTTTTCTAGAACAAGGCGTTCCGCTACGCTTAAATCTGAATGAAGCATTTTTTTGGCCGTTTCAATCATTGACACGGTCCGTTTCACCATGATCGGGCGCTGCGCAGTCAAACGTTCGATTTCTTTAATCAGTGTAGTTGTAAGCGCTTGATAGGAAAGCTTATCAGATAGAAATCGAAATAACTCCGTTGCTCTTTCACTCTGCTCTCCACCTTCAATCCGTGCTGCTTCTGTTACTTCAGGGAAAAGTAGGTTCAGATTCAGAACCATTACTTCATTGAGAAAATCCTCTGCCATTTCAGTCGAAACATCAGGATGTTCATATTGACCTTCTGCAATGGATAGCATTCTTAACTCACTAAGAATTTCAATGATCGAAGGAAGCCCCTTCGCTTGAAGCGACCCGGCCACAAGAGGCGGTTGAAGCTTGGACGCCTTTTCCCAGGGACCGTCCTGGAAGACCCCGGCTTTTTCAAAGCGACTTGCGCTTCGATATAGAATCTCCAACCCTTCATCCGTATCCAACAATCTTTGAGCTTCCTGATAGACGTCAGTTTGATACATTGATTTTGCAAATGAAGCTGCTCTCTCCAGTTCATTAAGGGCTTGCAGAAATCGATCTTCCAGCTTAGACGTTAATTCAAATGCCATTTCAAAACTCCTTTATCGATCAAAATACCAGTGAATGAGAGAATTAGATATAGAAGTTAAACTGTTCGTATTCCTTTAATAGATCTCTCATGATTTCACTGTCTTCCCCGTAGAAGAAAATCGTTCCGTAATGATTACCGAAGCCTATTCGCTGAGCTACTTTCCCTTGAGCTGGACTGAACATATCATGTTTTTCAAAATAGGCATGGTTCTCCAGTTCATCGGGTACCTCCAGCTTCTCCACATAATTAACATGAGGATGGACCATTAAACAACCTGCATGGGCTTTTGCCTTTTCACCTGTAGAAGGGAAAAACTCTCTAAGCTCTTCTTCAGTTGTATTGGGATCACTACAAAGGATTTGGGCTTGATATGCATTAAATCCATAAGCCCGCTCAATCAGATCAAAGATATGCCCACCGGGGACTCTGGCTGCGACTTCACCGAAATGAAGCGTACCATCGGATGTAATGAAATATTCAGGATGAATAACACCGTATTCAATCTCAAACGCATCAATGAGCTGTTGAATCGCCTCACGGATGATCGGACGCTTTTCTTCAAGGGTAGGAGATGCTGGTACGAAATTAGAGTAGCCTAATCGCACATACTCCGTAATATTTAAAAATTGGATCTTTCCATTATGAATAAACGCTTCACACGAGAATTCCTGTCCGTCTAAATGACTTTCCATCAGAAGGGGAAACTCCGACTCAGTGAGAGCATCGATATCTTCCGGATTCTCAATGGCACGGTGTCCTACAGAACCTGCTTTATCAAGAGGTTTTACGTGAATGGGATCGTTCTTATCTCCTTCGACTTTCAGAAGGGCTTCATTCACACGTTTCAAGAACCGTCTTACATCTTCCTTATCCCGTGCTTCTTCAAATACACCTACTTTGATTCCGGCAATTTGCGCTTTACGCTTCATCATCCCTTTATCTCTTAATAGAAGAGAACGATTGAAGACGCGTGGTTCGTTACGGAAACGGGAGTTTAATGCCCCGGACCACTCCACACACTCTTCATACAAAGGAACAGCTACTTCTGCACCCATTGCCTTCAGCTGCTTATAAAGATGATCTGAACCTTCATTCAATCGATCGAAGTCCCAGCCGATAAAGGCAATATCATGTTTTTCTGCATATGCCTCAAAATCAGGCGGGCCAACAACGACAAAAGGCCTATTAAGCTTCGTACACGCTTCGATTGCCGGCAGACTCCAACCGATCAATGCCGTTAGATAGGGTTTGGTTTTTTCCTTTCGATCCACGTTCTGTTCTGCTTGCTGTAATTCAAGTTGATCTAGTCCCATATTTTCCTCTCCCCTTGTCACGTATTTATTCAGATTCCTCTTTAGCATAACAAAGCAGATATGGAGAATGAAGTTTTTTACTGAATTTTCAATCTATTCGACAAATAAAGTGATAAAGTGACATAATCAGAGATAGGTTCTCAGCAACCAACTCTATCATAAAGATCCATTCTTTCTCCCAACAAAAAAACCCCTAATGCGCCCAGCATCAGAGGTCCTTCATTCTATTATTCACCTAAATCAACATTATGATATACCTGCTGAACATCTTCCAAATCTTCAATTGCATCAATCATTTTTTCGAATTGAGCTTGACCGTCTTCTGGAAGTTCGACATCATTCTGCGCAAGCATTGTCAGTTCCGCTACTGTAAACTCAGTGATACCGGCACCTTTAAACGCTTCTTGAACAGCATGGAATTGATCTGGTTCAGCGTAAACGATCACAGATTCATCTTCTTCGATAATATCACGTGCGTCCACATCAGCTTCCATCAGGATCTCCATTACTTCTTCTTCTGATTTCCCTTCAATACCGATTACGGCTGTTGCGTCGAACATGTAGGCAACCGATCCGCTCACACCCATGTTACCGCCGTTTTTACCGAAAGCAGCACGTACTTCTGAAGCTGTACGGTTTACGTTATTCGTCAGGGCATCAACAATGACCATGGAGCCATTTGGTCCAAAGCCTTCATAGCGAAGTTCATCATAGTTTTCTTCTGAACCACCCTTTGCTTTTTCAATGGCACGGTCGACGATATGTTTCGGTACACTGTATGTTTTCGCACGCTCAAGAACAAATTTCAGTGTTTGGTTCAGTTCTGGATCCGGCTCGCCTTGCTTTGCGGCAACATAGATCTCACGACCGAACTTCGCATAAATACGACTAGTATTCGCATCCTTAGACGCTTTCTTTTCTTTAATGTTATTCCATTTACGTCCCATATTGATTCACTCTCTTTCACATTTATCTATAGATACTTTCAATCTTAAAAGGTATTTTCGTTTCTATTATACATGAAAACAACTATTTTTGTTGAAGTGATTCTTCCTACCACTGCCTGAAAAAAAGCCGACTCAGATGAGTCAGCTCCCTTCCTGATATGCACTTATCGCTTCATATTCTTCTTCCAACAAACGTGGAACGCGAATAAAGATTGGCATGATTTTCGTATAAGCCTCCGTTGCTTTCGGATCAGGCTGATGGGAATGTACTGAACCGACCATTTCACTCACTTCTTCCAGTGAGTCGATCATCCCGCTGCCATACATTCCAAGTACAACCGCTCCAAGACATGAGCTTTCGAAGCTTTCCGGCACTTCCACTTCCTGATCAAATACATCAGCGAGCATTTGACGCCAAATTTTCGAGCGGGCAAACCCACCCGTTGCCTGGACCCTTTTCGGTGTTCCGATTAATTCTTCCAGTGCCAGAAGAACGCTGTATAAATTCATGACAATTCCTTCTAACACTGCACGGATCATATGCTCCTTTTTGTGATGCATACCGAGTCCAAAGAATGAACCACGTGCTTTTGCGTTCCAAAGAGGGGCCCGCTCCCCGGCCATATATGGATGGAAGAGCAACCCTTCCGAGCCCGGTTCTACTTTAGATGCAATATCCGTAAGAACTTCGTAAGGATCTTTTCCTAACCGGCTCGCCACTTCAACCTCTGCAGAAGCCAGTTCGTCCCGCACCCAACGGAAGATCATGCCACCGTTATTGACAGGGCCGCCAATCACCCAATGATTATCCGTCAAGGCATAACAGAAAATACGTCCTTTCGGATCCGTTACGGGACGGTCCGTTACAGCACGGATCGCACCACTCGTTCCGATCGTAACGGCTACAACACCCGGTTCGATGGCATTGACGCCAAGATTCGATAGGACTCCGTCACTTGCTCCGACGACAAACGGTGTGTCGGCTGATAAGCCCATCATGTCCGTATACTCGGGTTTCAATCCAACTAAGCTCTCTGTCGTTGAGACAGGAATTGAAAGTTGATTTTTTGTAACACCTGCCACCTTCAACGCTTCTTCATCCCAAGCCAGATTTTCCAGGTGAAACATTCCTGTTGCAGAAGCGATTGAGTAATCTACGACATATTTTCCGAAAAAGCGATGGAACACAAATTCTTTAATGGATATGAACTTAGCTGCATTGGAAAACAATTCCGGTTCTTCATGCTGCAGCCAGGCAAGCTTTACAAGAGGGGACATCGGGTGTATGGGAGTCCCTGTTCTCCGATAAATCTCTAAACCATTCATTTCTTTTTTTATCTTATCCGCCCATTCGGCACTTCGGTTATCAGCCCAAGTAATGGAAGGAGTCAGTGGCTGGTCATTCTCATCTACCAGGATCAAGCTGTGCATAGCAGAGCTGAACGACACAAACGAGATTTTCTCACTTGTTTTTGAGGTCACTTCCTTTATACAACTGATGACGGCACGGAAGATTTCTTCGGGATCCTGTTCAGCGGTTCCCGGTGCTGGTGTATGTAATGGATATTCGACCCCATGACGATCGATCGCTTCTCCCTTTTCATTAAAAAGTACTGCTTTTGTACTGGTTGTCCCGATATCGACACCAATCATGAATTCTGACATCTTCGTTCCTCCTAAATAATAGAGAAAAGGAAGAAGCGACATGGCTCTTCCCTCTTCCACTATATTCTATCCTATTTTAACCAATGAAAATCCCTATAATGAATACTACGGCAAACCCTACAAATCCGATGAGCGTTTCCATCATCGTCCATGATTTTAACGTATCTTTCACATCTAATCCAAAATAACGGTTCACTAACCAGAATCCGCTATCATTTACATGAGAGAATACGGTTGCTCCTGCAGCGATGGAAATGACCATTAAGCCAAGGACCGGCCCTTCTAAGCCAAGAGTGGAAATTAATGGACTCATTAATCCCGCTGCCGTGACCATGGAGACAGTGGCTGAACCTTGTGCAACCCGTACCACCATTGCGATTAAGAAAGCAAGGGCAATCGGAGGCAAGCTTGAACCTGCCATCATTTCACCAAGTACTTCACCGACACCTGAGTCGATCAGAACTTGCTTGAACACTCCACCGGCACCTGTAACAAGAATGATGATTCCAGCCGGCTCAAGTGCTTTTGTCGCAATATCCTGAACTTCCTGACGGGAATACCCACGTCTCGTTCCTAATAATGTAAACGTCAATAAAGTCGCAATCGTTAACGCTACGAACGGATGACCAAGGAACGTTAAGATTGAACGAATTGTATTACCTTCATCTAATAGAACACCCGATAGCGTATTCAATAAGATCAACACTAAAGGAATCGAGATAAGTGACGCAATCATTGCAAAGCTCGGAAGCTCTTTATCGTACTCGATCTCTTCCACTTGCATATAATCCGGAACCACTGCATGGATCCGTTTCGAAATGTATTTTGCAAAAAGTGGACCAGCGATAATCATGGATGGAATACCGGCAAGTGTACCGAATAAAATAACCCAGCCAAGGTCAGCACCAATTAAATCAGCTACAGCAATCGGTCCTGGTGTTGGCGGAATGAAGCTGTGTGTTACAGCAAGTCCTGCAAGTAAAGGAATCCCATAGTATAATAGCGACTTTCCAGTTTTCTTTGCCAAACCATATACGATCGGTACAAGAATGATGAATCCGACATCGAAGAATACCGGTATGGCTACTAAGAAACCTGTAATACCTAACGACCACTGGGCTTTATCTTCACCAAATTTATTAATCAGGGTTTGAGCCAAACGTTCCGCTCCCCCTGAAACTTCAAGCATACGACCGAACATTGCACCTAAACCAACAACGACAGCGACAAATCCGAGGGTCCCGCCCATTCCGCTTTGTATCGAAGCTACAACTTCCTGAAGAGGCATCCCTGCGGCGATCCCTACAATTAAACTTACTAATAATAGGGCAACGAAAGCATGAAGCTTCGTTTTGATAACTAAAAATAATAGAAGAAAAATTCCGGCTAATGCAACTAAAATAAGCATTTGATCAGACATCTCTATCCCTACCTTTCATTCATGACGGCAGCTTGGCTGCCAGATTTTTTTATAACGATTGATCCTGACTACCCGGGAAAGTAAAACGTTTACAATTTCCTCTATGTAACTTCTACTCTCTGATCTACTTAACAGAAATGGCTTAAAGAAAGTTCATTTCGAAGTTTAAGATAACCAGGAAAATTATTTTCTGTATATCTCTATTATAAAAAATATTTTTCTTTTTGCAACCGTTTACAGAAATTATTTTTTATTTTTCTAGTATTCTTGTATAATAAAATTATGAAAACCCTTACAGGAGTGATGTCTATGAGTCAACATCAGCATTGTTTAGCGAGTATACGTTCACACTATCCTCAATTTAGCGTGACCGAGAAAAAAATTGCCGACTATATACTTGAAAATCCAACTGAGATCATCCATTCGACGATTAATGGTTTGGCAGAAGATTTAGGAGTCGCGGATTCCACTGTCTTCCGTTTTTGTAAGCGAATCGGCTTTAAAGGTTATCAAGCGATGAAAATTGCCCTTGCCTCAGAAATCGTGACGGGGCTTAAGGACATACACGAGCGGGTTGATGAAGGGGACTCAACTCAAACCATTGCCACAAAAGTATTCCGATCAAATATCAAAACCATTGAAGACACATTGATGGTAGTCGATGAGAAAAAGTTTACAAAAGCTGTGGAAATAATGACAAATGCCCGATCAATCGAATTTTTCGGCAGTGGCGGATCAGGCGTCATCGCCCTTGACGCCTATCATAAATTCATTCGGACCGGCATACGTGTTCATGCTGCAAGTGACAGCCATATTCAGCTTATGACCGCTTCCCAAATGACGAGTGAAGATTGTGCTGTATTCATTTCCCATTCCGGTTCAACAAAAGATATTCTCCAAGTTCTTGACATTGTCAAAGAAACCGGTGCAAAGACAATCTGCATCACCAATTTTGCAAAATCTCCATTAAGCCAGGGGGTCGATACGTCCCTCTTCACCGTGTCAGAGGAAACCGACTATCGTTCAGAAGCACTATCTTCCCGTATTGCTCAATTAACATTAATTGATGCTCTCTATGTCAATCTGATGATGCAGAGAGAAATGGAAGGTCAGGATGCACTGAGAAAAATGCGCAAAGCCATTTCTGTAAAAAGGCTGTAAAAAGGTCGATCAGTGAAAACTGATCGACCTTTTTAATACCATCATTTACTATAACTCAACCTGATGATATAAGCATTTATACCTATTTAGCCACGCTTGAAAATAGGTATAAAGATTGATTTTGTTGTTTTTCCACGCCTTGATTTATTTTAAATTTCAAATAATTCCTTCTATTCCTGCACCAATTGACCCGTATAGGCTTAGCTCCAATCCCATTTTTCCCCATCTTGTGATTGACAACTGAAAATCTTGTCAAATCAAGCTTTTCAACCATTTTTTATCGAAATGAATTTATGCTAAGGTTAATAAGAAATGTTTTTACGTGAGACAAGCATTCATAAAAAACATCACAACGAAAGACATTTTCAAAGCCTCTTACAACCTCTAAACTTTTTTCGGGTAGCTTTAGATTTTTAATTGGCAGGTAGAACCTTTCTACCTTCTTTTCAGGCTAAAAATGTGTTTAACTTTTCACCGGTGATCAAAATTGTGATTAAGAAATGAATCAACGTTCTCTCGCGTGAACAAATACTGTTCAGGAGATGATCGTTTTATGGAATTACAACAAAATCCTCATTTATTATGGTTTATTGGGATATATGCGGTACTCATGATTGGGATTGGAACGTATATGTCTAAGAAAGTATCCAACAGCAATGATTTTATTCTCGCTGGAAAAAGTCTTGGTCCATTTGTATTAATGGGTACACTGCTTGCAACATGGACTGGAAGCGGAAGTATTTCCGGAGGAGAAACATCTGTAGCATACAGCTTTGGAATTATTCCTTCCTTAATGCTCATGATTCCGACCCTTGTGGGAATCGGTATCCTTTACCTCGTCGCACCAAAAATTCGTGCATTCAGTAAATATACGGTTTCGGCAATCCTGGAAGAAAAATATGGTTCCACTGCACGAAATCTTTCGAGTGTCATTATTATCTTAGCGTATGTAGGAATTGTTTCTTATCAGATGAAAGGTTTCGGTTTTATTCTTAATTTAACAACAGGCATGTCAGTTGGTCTTGGTACGACCATTGGAGCTGCCTTGATTGTTTTTCTAGCGATGATCGGTGGCTTGCGTTCTGTATCTCAAACAGATGCACTAAGTGGTTTTCTCATGGTCGGTGGTTTAATCATTACCGTTCCCACTATTTTCTTCATCGCTGGGGGATGGGATGAAATTGTTAAAAATGTCCCTGCATCCCATATGTCAGCCACGGGCAACTTATCTATCATTCAATTGATCGGTTATTTATTGCCTTCTCTATTTTTGTTACTGGGTGACCAAAACATGTACCAGCGGCTGGCTTCATCTAAAGGAGATTCTTCATCAAGAAAAGGACAGATTGGATGGCTTATAGCCATGATCATCATTTCTCCTGCCATCTCCTTAATCGCCTTTGCATCCCGTTCTCTATTCCCGGATATCGATCCAGGAATGGCGCTAATGGCCACGACGATTGCGATGCCGATTGGAATCGGGGGAATCCTTTTGGCAGCAGCGGCTTCCTTTATCATTACAACAGGAAATTCGTATTTATTGTCTGCTGCAACGAATCTGACATATGATATTTACGGAAAATATATCAATCCAAATGCTTCTGATGATAAACAGTTGAAAATCACCAAGATGTTCATTGTTGTACTTGGTGCATTAGCATTCATTATCATTAATTACTTCCCAAGTGTACTGGATGTTCAAATGTATGCTTACACTGTTTATGGTGCAGGCATCACTCCGGCCGTTTTAGCCGTATTCTTCTGGAAACGGGTGAATGCAGCCGGAGGCGTTTCTTCCATGATTGCAGGGGTAGTTTCCACATTGGTTTGGGAGATCGTCCTTCAGAAACCATTTGATCTAAACAGTGTCGTCATTGCGGTTCCGTTAGCCATTATTGTGTTGATCGTCGTGACTCTTATGACATCTAACAAGAATGATGCTCAATTACAACAAACTGCATAATGTCATGGTAAAAAGGCCGGATTCAGGTACAGTTATGTACCTTGAATCCGGCCTTTAAGTTTAATCGAAATGACTCATCAATGTAGCCTCATACTCACTCAATGCTTCATCCAGCATGCGAAGTCCAGTATCTATTTGTTCCTTTGTCACAGTAAGCGGTGGAATCATCCTGATCACTTCACTATGATTTCCGCATAGATAGAATAATACGCCTTTTTCCAAAGCACGATCCAGAATATCCATTAAGCCTTCCTGATTTGGTTTTCCTGTTTGAGGATGAACGATTTCAATGCCAATCATCAGTCCGACTGATCGAATGCTCCCGATCACGTTATGTTTCTCCATCAAAAGCTCGAGTCTGGAAATGGCATAAGCCCCCATTGTTTTCGTATTATCGAGAAGATTTTCTTCCTTCATGACTTCTAATGTAGCAAGTCCAACGGAACACGCAATCGGATTTCCACCAAACGTCGTCCCATGGCTCCCAAGAGGCCATTGTTTCATGAGCTTATTCGATGCGACAGTCGCGCTCAGGGGAAGCCCCGAGGCAATCCCTTTTGCAATCGCCATAATATCCGGTGTTACATCAAAGGTTTGAGCTGCAAACCAATTCCCCGTACGTCCAAAACCTGTTTGGACTTCATCGAAAATCAGTAAAATATCGTGACGATCACATATCTCCCTTACTTTTTTGAGCCAAGCTTTCGGAGGAACGATGTACCCACCTTCACCAAGGACAGGTTCTAATATGACACACGCTACCTCTTCAGGAGTGACCTGATGATTAAAGAGAGTTTCGAAATCCTTTTCAAGCTTCTCAACAACATAATGAACGGAATCAAGTCCCTTTGGACACTCTCGTTCATTCGCATATGGAACCTGATAAGTCAGGCCGGATGGCTGCATAAACTTTCGATACTTACTCTTAGAAGTCGTGACACTTAACGCACCAAGTGAACGACCGTGAAAACAGCCGGTGAAGGAAACAACATATGGACGCTTCTTTACATATTTCGCCAGCTTGATTGCACCCTCAATCGCTTCTGTACCACTATTGGCAAAGAAAAAGCTATCTAAGTCTCCTGGAAGAATCTCCGCCAGTTCATCAGCCAATCGAAGGATCGATTCATACATGATGACACCTGATGGACCGTGCATAAGCCCATCTGCTGCATCTTTAATCGCTTGTACAATTTTTGGATGACGATGTCCAACATTCGTTACGGCAATTCCAGAGGTGAAATCAAGATATTTCTTTCCGTCCAACCCGTAGTAATAGCACCCCTCTTCTTTCACTACCGGTAAGTTCGGGTGATCTTTTGCCATACTGGGTGCCAGACGATTAGGCATATTTTGAATAAGCTGTTCAAATGTTTGTTTCATTCTAGTAACCTCCATATATGTGACTGACAAATTTTTACATAACGTTCTTTTCTCAAGGATTGTTGCTTTTTAACATAAGCTCTGCAAGGCTCTGTCAATTAGCATGTGCTAGATGGTGAGGAGAACGGGTCCGCTTGCAGCTAGCGTTCGGATGAGCCTACTCAGCTTAGCCGAACGTGGTCTCGACATGCCCAAAATCCACCGAAGTCTGCGCAGTTCCCCTTACCATCTTTAAATAGAATTTTTGTGACAGAGCTTTAAAGATGTGCAAGAAAACAATGTAACTAGAAAAAATAATTCTTCTTTTATAAAAGGGAAATCAATCTCTACTCACCTTGAATAAGTTTGTTTGCTAAAATTCTTGTTATTATTGATTTCTATTAAGGATACATGCTCAGAAAGTTGATTGGAGCGGAAGGATGCTCGACTCCTGCGGGAATAGCTGGACAGGTGAGACCCCACAGGCGAAGCCGAGGAGGCTCACCGCCAGCCCCGCGGAAAGCGAGCATCCTGTAGCGGAAATCAACTATTACTTTCTTCTCTAAAATAACAACAAACTTAACGAAATGAGCCTTACATAAAGAAGAAATGAGCCAATAAAGCGACGATAGGTAAAGTAATAATCGTACGTTGGATAAAAATGATGAATAAATCTAAAAAGCTGACCGGAATCTTGGATTTGATTAATAGAATACCAATCTCAGACATGTAAATTAATTGAGTCAAAGACATGGCGGCAATGACGAATCTTGTTAACTCACTCTCAATTCCGCTCCCTACTACAGCAGGTAAAAACATGTCTGCGAAACCAACGATCATGGCGGGAGCCGCATCTCCCGCCTGCGGAATTTGCAATAGCTCTAATAGTGGAATAATCGGATACGCCAATATGTCAAACACAGGAGTATATTCCGCTACTATTAAAGCAATAGTTCCAAGGGCCATCACCAAAGGAATAAGGCCAAACCAGATATCCAGTACGTTCTGGAATCCTTTTTTCGTTACCTCTCCGACACTTTTCACTTCTGATGCTTTTTCTACCGCTTTTTCAAAGCCCCATTGAAGACGGGATACATTTTCAGGAACGGTTTCGGAGATTTGCATGCCAACCGGCTCATAATACGTGTCTTTCTTTCGGGAAAGGGGCGGAATACGCGGGCATATGACCGCAGCTGCTATCCCTGCAATAACCACTGTCGCATACAGTTGAACAAACATTGATTCCAATCCGATGAAGCTGACAATCACAAGACTGAAAGCGATTGAAGCAACGGAAAAGTTTGTGGCAATGACTGCTGCTTCCCGCTTTGTGTAGTAGCCTTCTTCAAATTGTTTCGTTGTAATCAGTACGCCGACGGTACCACTCCCCATCCAGGATGCAAGGGCATCGATGGACGATCGTCCCGGCAATTGGAAAAGAGGCTTCATGATTTTCTGCAGCAGGGTACCGAAGAAATCCATCAGTCCAAAATCTAAAAGCAGGGGCATCAATAAGCCTGCAAATAAAAACCAAGTCGTTAAGACAGGAACTAATGAATACAATACGGTTCCTCCCGTAAAGTCAGAAATGATCCACGCGGGACCCATTCCATTTACCGTCATCACCGCAAATATCGAACCCAGGACGCGAATAGCAATCCAAAAGAATCCTACGTCAAATAATCCTTTAAAGAACGAGTGGTTTACAATCCACTGAGGTTTAAACATTTTCGTATAAATAGCCATAAGAGCTGATACACCAAAAACCACTGTCATGAAAAATGGCAGTACACCTTCGAGCATCCCTTGAAAATAAGAAGCAAATATTCCGACCCCGATTGTCATGTTCCCATCATATGTAACAGGAACAAGGAACAACAGTACTCCTAACAAGGACGGAATGATAAACTTCATTGCTTCTCTTGACGTTCTGCCTGACCGGGTTTCTAATTGACTAACACTTTGTTTTCCAACTTCCATTGTCAACACCCCTTTAAAATTTATCCATAACCCCTAATCATTCGAGAATCACTTATGCGTCGTATTAATATCCCCTTTCTTCACCTTTCTGTTCTTTTCACCTTATTACTTGCAAGTTTCATGCCAATATACTATTTTATTTTGTATTTTTGAAGTTTTCTGACTATTGAAGGTTGACTGATTCCCAAGTTTTGAGCCATTTGAGTAGTAGTCCTATACTTCTCCCTCGCATTCTTTAATACTTGTTCTTCGACCGATTCAAGAATGTCTTTTAATGATTGACCATTGTACTCAAATCCTGAAATATCAGCACTATGCTTTATGTATGGACCAGGCAGGTTTTCCATTTCAATTAATGGCTTGGAAGATGTCACAATCAGCCTTTCAATTATATTCATTAGCTCTCTGACATTCCCTTTCCAATCTTGAATCAACAACTGATGAACAACTCCTTCATCTAGCTCTCTTTGGCGCTGATATTTTTCACAAAAATGATTTACAAAGTAATCGATCATCGTAATAATGTCTGATGTTCTCTCTCTCAATGGAGGAATCGTAATAGGAACCACATTCAAACGGAAGAATAAATCCCTCCTGAATTCTTTCTCCTCAACAGCCGCCTCTAAATCCTTATTCGTAGCTGCCAGTACCCTGAAGTCAACCTTTTTTTGCTTCGTACCGCCTACGCGATAAAATTGTTTCTCCTGAATGAACTTTAGAATTTTGACCTGGTTCGATAGAGATAGTTCCCCTATTTCATCTAAAAACAGGGTGCCGCCTTCAGCGAGTTCTGCTAAACCTACTTTCCCTTTGCGGTCCGCTCCCGTGAAAGACCCGGGTTCATACCCAAAGAATTCTGCTTCAAATAACGAGTCTGGTATCGCTCCACAATTGACCTCAATGAACGGGCCGCCTTTTCGTTGACTTTTGTTATGTATGAATTTCGCTATATGGGACTTACCGACACCGGATTCCCCCAGCAGGAGGACGTTCACATCGACTTCTGCTACTTGCAGGGCAATCTGTAACACCTTTTTCATCTCATCACTCGAGGCAATGATCCCTTCCGAATAGTAATGACGGCTCCTAAGGATTTCAAGCTCGCTTTTCACCCTCTCCATCTCATCTTCCATTTCCGTTAAATACTTTTTCAAATTCAATAATTCCGTTACATCATGGGAATAGCTTACGATTCTCACTAGCTCACCGGTTTCATTGAATACCGGAATCCCTGTAACGAGCAGTTTCTTGCCTTCTTTACTCGTCTGGACCAACGTTATTTTTTTCTTTTCTTTTAGAACGATCGGAGTTAATATCGGAGAAAAAACCCCTTCTTTTTCCAGATCATATACAGATTTCCCTACCATGTCTGCCGAGTTCACGTTATAAATATCCCCGGTTGCGTCACTCACTTTCAAGATAATCCCATCTGTATTGGTTACTAAAATATCATCTTGCAGCGAATGAAGAATCGCCTCATTTTCATTCCAACTTTTTTTCTTTATAGTCAAAGACAGCAACCCCTTTGTAAGTCTTGAAATTATTCAATAATGAATAATTATCCTGAAAAATTTTATATTAATTCATTTATACCAAAGTTTTTTGACTTTTTATACATTTTTGAATAGATTATTCAATATTAAATACCTTTTATTCTACTAGGTCAAGAAATTATTTTACTATTCGAACCATTTAGATTATCATTTTGGTAAGACTGTTTAAGGTGGGATAGGGATGACAGATGGAGAGAAGTTGACGTTGGAACACGCTAAGGAACTGGACAGGCAGGATTCATTGGCCCACTTCCGGAATGAGTTTTACATAAAGAAAAATCACTATTATATGGATGGGAACTCCTTAGGCTTATTATCAAAACGGGCAGAAAAGGCGTTATTTACGTCATTGGAAGATTGGAAGGAACATGGAATCGATGGCTGGATGGATGGGCAGGAGCCATGGTTCTATTATTCTGAAAAGCTTGGTGAAATGACAGCCCCTTTAGTTGGGGCAGAAAAGGAAGAAGTGATTGTGACGGGTTCCATTACGACGAACCTTCATCAGTTACTCGCTACATTCTATCAACCTGATGGAAAACGCACCAAAATCTTAGCCGATGAATTGACTTTCCCTTCGGATATTTACGCTGTTCAAAGTCAGCTGGAGTTAAAAGGTTACACCCCTGATGAACATCTTATTCAGGTAAAAAGCAGAGACGGATACACATTAAGAGAAGAGGACATCATCAGGGATATGACGGATGATATTGCTCTGATTCTATTACCATCCGTTCTCTATCGAAGCGGACAACTCCTGGATATGAAGCGATTGACGAGCGCAGCCCATAAACGTGGCATTGTGATTGGATTCGATTTGGCCCATTCGATTGGAGCTCTTCCCCATCAATTACATGATGACGGAGTAGACTTTGCTGTGTGGTGTAATTACAAATATTTAAATAGTGGCCCGGGTGGTGTAGGCGGATTATTTGTTCATAACAGGCATAAAGGGAAAAAACCTGGTCTTTCCGGATGGTTCAGCTCCCGTAAGGATAAGCAGTTTGATATGGATCATACGTTGACCCATGCAGATTCTGCAGGTGCCTTCCAAATTGGGACCCCGCATATATTAAGCAGTGCTCCTTTACTTGGCTCGCTGGAGTTATTTGAAGAAGCCGGCATTGAGAATCTGAGAAGAAAATCCCTTTCGCTTACACGATTTATGATGGATCTATTTCAACAAGAGCTTTCACAGTATGGGTTTACAATCTGTAACCCACTTGAAGATGATCAGAGAGGCGGGCACATTAGTTTAAAGCATGAAGAGGCGGCAAGAATTTGTAAAGCCTTGAAGGTGAACAATGTCACACCTGACTTCCGTTCACCAAATGTGATTCGACTGGCTCCCGTGGCTCTCTATTCTTCCTATGAAGATGTGTGGGAGACCATTCAAATCTTGAAAACCATCATGGACAAGGAAGAATATAAGAAGTTTGAAAATACGCGGAATGTTGTAGCGTAACTTCTTTTAGAAAGGATGAGACCGTTTGAAGATCATTGATATTTCCCGCCCTTTACACAATGACACTCCTGTCTGGCCAGGGGACACTCCCTTTTCTTTCTCATTGAATTGGACAAAGGAGGAAACGGGATCCGTGAATGTCGGTCAGCTTACCATGAGTTCTCATACTGGAACACACGTCGATGCTCCCTTCCACTTTGACAAAGCTGGAAAGAGAATATTGGACCTGCCATTAGAGAGGTTTATGGGGCCAGCCATCGTTGTATCGGTGGAGAATGCTGCAGAAATAAGTAGTGAACTACTGGATAAGGTCGACTTTTCAGGAGTTAAGAAGGTGCTTTTCAAGACGAATGCCTGGAAGAATCCCAAGCAGTTTCCTGAACGCATTCCTCCCATTGCGAAAGAGCTCGCACCTTTTTTGAAGGAAAAAGGGATTGATTTGATTGGAGTGGATCTTCCTTCAGTGGATCCATTGGATAGTAAAGAGCTGACTGCTCACCATTCATTACGGCAACATGACATCGGAATATTGGAAGGGATTGTCCTTGACCACGTAGAGCCTGGACGGTATGAATTGGTAGCCCTTCCCCTCGCTCTTAAAGAAGGAGATGGATCTCCCGTCCGAGCCATTTTAATGGATCGAACTTGATAAGATTCCTTTACAGGTTTTCCCTTCATTTTGTATAATATAATAGAAAAGTTCATTGCTTAAATACAGAGTCCTGGCTGCCACCAGAACTCTGACAGTATACATTGCCGTGAGCAATTTATCCTTTAATAAGATAGAAGTAACCTTTCCCTTGCAGTTGTCATAGTGGGTGGGTTACTTCTTTTTTTGTTGCGTGACTGCGATTATTGCTACTGTTAATGTACCAAAGGCAATCATCAGTTGTAGTACGTCTGCCGTTTCGATCATTCCTGCTCATCACCTCCCATCTTAAGGGAGCTGCCTCTTGCCCACCCAGCTATGTACACCGTACACATATTTTAACACAAAAACGAACGTATGTTCTATAATTCTGAGCATATTTAGAAAATAGTTCCTTTTTACTGAATTGATCCCGTCTATAAATTGTTTTAAATCGCATATATTCCCTTCTTCTTTTCATAGACTAACAATATAGATGTTTAAAATGATAAAAAATGGACCATAGCTATGTTAAAAAAAGGAGGCGGTACAATGGGAATTACCATCACTTTGGGTTTAGTCGTGATGCTTGGAATGGTTTTGGGTATTCTTATTTATTTCTTAAGACAAGCTTTGGATTCAAATGATTCGAAAAAAATCGATTCTCATGATCATGATCATTTTTCGCAATGATGATTTGTATTTAAGACCGCTAGCGAAATTTGTCATTTTTTGTAGAACGGTCGATATCTTGAAAATACGGTTGATAAAATGAAAGAACGGTTGATATCTTTAAGAATGCGATCGATCAGCAAAGCATAAAGCCCGGACATCCTCTCTCTAAGGACGCTCGGGCTCTTTTTATTCAGTGATTTCCTTTTCACCCAGTTTCATTGAACTTGAGCATAGGGGACAAACCTTGGATTCCGTATCTTCATGGGTTTCCGGTCGCTGCCAGGCAATGCACTTGGTATTTGTGCAAACCCAGGCCAAGATCTTACTCAACTTCCCACTCCTCGCCTTTTTATTTGACTTCGGCTGATCCGTGTGGGGAGTATTCGTAAATAAGTCTGCAATAAAACGGGAGCATTTTCGCTGTTCACCTTGATAATAGGCAGGAGAAGAAATAAACAATTTCTCTTTCGCCCTCGTGATGGCTACATACGCAAGCCGTCTTTCTTCTTCTATTGCACTCAAAGCCTTTTCTTTTTGATTCGGATCTTTGTATACCTTATCTTCAAGCTTATTGGCATTCAGCGCTGAGCTATGAGGAAGGTTTCCTTCAATTGCACCGATCAAAAACACGACGGGGAACTCCAAGCCCTTAGAACGGTGAATCGTCATTAACGATACGCTGTTTGTGTTCTTTTTTTGACTCTGATTTGAATAGATTTCCTCATACTTTGCTTTCATCTCATCAATAAAGGTAATAAAACTCGAAATCGTATCAAAGCGCTTCGCCGATCCTTCAAGTTCGTCCAGCATTTCTTTAATGAGTTCCTTCTGTTCTGTTACCACATGTGATTCCTGGGCATCAATGTATTGATGATAGAACTCTTTCCTGATCCGTTTGATCGCAGCTTCCGGTGACTGGTCTCCGATCGACTTTAGAAATTTCATCCGTTCTTTTATATTCTTTACCTGAAACGGCTTCAATCCTGATAATGTCGTTAAATGGATGAGAGGATATTTCTTTCTCTCTATACGATCTTCCTCCAGAATATGAGCCATCCCCCGGTCCCTTCTTATAAATAGAGTCGGCAGCAGTGATTCCATGGCTGAGAAGTTCCTGGGAACAATCGATAACCGCAAGTAATCCACCACCGGTTTCACCGTCCAGTTTTCATAGAAGAGGGAATCCTTTTGATTATAAGGCGTGAAAGGAATCTCCTTTAATAGCAGTTGCTCAAAGACTGCCCGCCCGCTGCTCATGGTGCGGTGAAGAATCGTCATATCCCCATATGTATATCCTTCTCCTATTAACCGATGGATTTCTTCTGTGATCCAGACGGCCTCTTCATCTGCAGTAGCCGGTCTTGAATAAAGAGGCTTTTGTCCTTCCACCTTAGTGGCGATAAGCTCCTTAACACGACGGTGTTCATTCTGTCCGATCACTTTATTGCCCAACCCGATGATATAGGCATCCGATCGGTAGTTCTCTTTCAAAGTTACAACCTTTGCATCCGGGAACTCTTCATCAAAATCCAAAATAAATTCGTTTCTGGCACCATTAAAGGTGTAGATCGTTTGGTCATCATCTCCTACTACGAACAAATTCCGATGAGCCGCAATCAACTTCATAAGCTCATATTGTACGAGATTCGTATCCTGGAATTCATCGACCATCACGTACTGGAAACGGTGCTGAAGAGAGGTCAAAAGGTTAGGATTCGAAAGTAATAATTGATATGCCTCTGTCAATATATCATCGAAATCCATTTTATGATTCATCCGCTTCCACTCTTCATATTTTAAGAGAATGTCACGCACTTCTTTTTCCGACTTGGATTTCTGTGGAAGATCCCTGATATCTTTTTGATTCAACTTATAATGAGAGAGTTTTGCGAGGAGCGTCTCTGCATCATAAGGATCATATATCTTCATTTCTCTCTGAATTTGCTTCAGGATAATTTGTTTATAGCGCTCGTTCCCGATCACCTCTTGTGTGTAATGACGGGATCTAAGTAAATAAAGAAACAGGGCATGAAACGTGCTGGCATGAACCTGTCCTCCAGCTTCCGTCCCCGGCAGACTTGAAATCCTCTGCTTCATTTCTTCCGCCGCTTTCTTTGTAAATGTCACGAGTAAAATATTTCTCGGCTCAATATTTTTCACAGTCATCAAGTAACCTGCCCGGCAAACGAGGACTGTTGTCTTTCCAGTCCCTGCACCAGCCAGGGTTAAGCACGGGCCCACCACATGACGCACAGCCTCTATCTGAGAAGCATTCAAATGAATGCCTGCTTCCTCCATCGTCCGAAAGAAAAAAGCATCCTCTTCATGGGAGGATATCAGCTGTTTCGTCGTGTCTCCCTTATTGAGTGGTGCTACCGGGATTTCCTTCTTTTCCGCTTCATATGGATAAATAGAATAGTTGGTTAATACTTTATTCAAAGCTCATTCTCCTAGCTTTTCTTTACGATTCATAACCTTCTCATCATAACAAGAGCTCTTCAAAAATAGCAATGACAATCTCAGGATGATAGGGATAGAATACTGGATATGTCCATACTATTAAACGACTGTTTAATCCCTTGAACCCTAGTAGAATAAATGTTTTGAAAGACTAATCAAACGTTTGTTTAAATCAGATATGCTCCCCGGGGATTAACATATTGATAGAAAAGGTAATAGAACATTAGGTGATAAATGATGAATCTAACAAAATGGGGCTTTACCCGCTTCAACAGTATAAAAGCAGAATTTGACCTTTTCCCCCACTCCCTAGTCAACCTAAGGAAGATCAGAAACTATTACTTCGTAAATAAAGTTCACTGGTGTCACATTGATCCTGTGGTGGAAACACATCATCTCAAAGAAATGGAACTGCTTGTGAACCGGGAAATGGACTTGGAAAAGTACTATCTTAATAGAAGATTGGAATAACGACAGTTTTTTCTCACAATTCATGAATTTATTTTTAATGAGGGAGGAACTACGTGCTGTTCCTCTGTAGAATGCCTGCTTTTAAAGTGACGTTCAATACTTTGTTAAATGATTTTTAGTGTTTGGTCTTTCTACTCCTTATTCTTATAAGTGACAAATAATGAAGAAGCACAAAGTGGATTGGAGCGGAAGGTGCTCGACTCCTGTGGGAAAAGCGGGAAAGTTGAGACCCCACAGGGCAAAGCCCGAGGAGGCTCAACTCACGCCCCGCGGAAAGCGAGCGCCTGCAGCGGAAAGGAACGGTCAAGGTTTTGTAGAATGTACTTTTTAGGACTAATAAAAATGATTTTCAAATAACAAGAAAGATTGAGATAAAGTAAGATAACCGACTATTTCATCGTTAAAAACAGCCCAAATCGCATTATATTGATTATTCTGAACATTTGCATTAATTTTAGAATTTGTTAATATATAATTAATAAAAGATTTACAAACACAAACTTTAAAGGAAGGCGTGATTCCAATGAAGTAAGCTAGCAAAGCATGTCAGCATCACATCTCGCTTTTGAGATCGGCCCGTGAAAACTGATTTCAAGATGTGTGGATATGCGGGAATGCGCAATCTTATTTCAGGAGATGATTCCAATGAAGAGTGTAAGCGAAGCATGCTAACATCATGGTACGCAAGAAGATAGCCCGTGAAAACTATCTTCGTAACATGTGGGCGTGTGGGAAAATCAGCGGCAGGAGAAAATAAACTAAATAATACATGCAATACCATTAATTCAAAAGAATGTTAAGTATGTGTATTAGTAAGAAAGGATAGTAAAGTTAATTGAATAAGGTTTACTTAAGTTAAGGCGCTGTTTATGTGATATAGACATAAGCAGCGTCTTAAATTTTGTTTAAAACTCTTCTTTTAACAGGGAGCAAACAGCTGCATCACAAAAGATTCCCTTTTCAAATGCCGCTTTTCTCAATATTCCTTCGAACATAAACCCTGCTTTTTCAAGACATTTCTTTGAAGCCGTGTTCTCCGGATCATAAAAAGCTTCAATTCTATTAAGGGACATTTCTTCAAAACCGTACCGCAGGATCGGTCTTAATACCTCGGACATGACCCCTTGTCTCCAATAGGTTGGATGAACCTCAAATCCCACCTCGGCTTTAAAGTGTTCTTTTTCCCACTGATGAAAACCGCAGCTTCCAATGATTTCGTCTGTTTCTTTTAAAGCAATCCCCCATCTGATCCCTTCATTTTTCTGAAATCTCCCGTTCCATCTGTTGATGATTTCAATGGCTTGTTTTTCTTCTTGAAACGAATCTAAATCATAATAACGAGTGACTTCATCTTTTGAAAAATAGTCAAATACTTGGGGAGCATCCTCTTCTTCCATCTTTCTTAAGCGGAATCTTTCTGTTTCAAGCACCGGAAAGGTTCTTGTCAGCATAATCATTCTCCTTTTCTTCTTGTTCTCTTTTATTATTCAACATTGTATTTTTTAATGCCTTCTTGAAAATTGAATTTCTCATAAAATCTTATACTCGTGATGAGAAGCGTTGGTTTGTATTCTTTCCTTATTCTGGTTACAATCGATTTAATAAGCTGAAAAGGATTGGAGAAGCGATGTTGGATCATAAAGCTCATAAAATCATTGTAAGTAAAGCCATATTTACCGGAAATGCTTTGTCCCCCTTTGATGGGTTCGTGGCTGTTCGGGATGACAGTATTATTGGAGTTGGTCCCCGCTCAGAGATGGAAAGCTTTACAGGACCGTCGACAGAAACATGGGATGTTGGAAACCGCCTTGTGACGGCAGGATTTCATGACTTTCATCTTCATTTGTTTTTAGGGGCAATGTTCGAGGGGTTCTGTCAGCTGACATTCGGCTATTCAGAAGAAGCTACAGCGAAAATGGTTGCGCAGTTTGCAAAGGACCACCCGAACGATGAATGGGTCCTTGGATTCGGCTGGCATCATGTGCGCTGGCCAGGTCAGGCTATTCCCTCCCGTCACTCTCTGGATCAGTACATTCCCCACCGTCCCGTTGTGCTTCTGAATGAAGAAGCTCATAGCGCTTGGCTGAATACAGCTGCTCTTCAGAAATTAGGAATTCACCGTGATACACCCGAGCCTCCTTTTGGAAAGATTGAAAAAGACCATCATGGGGAGCCGACCGGCTTTTTGTATGAGACGGCTGTTCAGTATGTCATTGAAGCTTTTTCGTTTGATGAAAAAGTGAAAACCAGGCTGATGAACGGGATGTTGGAAAAGACTTCATCCTACGGCATAACCTCTGTTTCTGACATGCTTCCTCTTCCCGGATATACTTTAGGGGATCCAGCTTTTTATAGGACCTTTGAGGAAAAAGGAACACTGACGACGAGAATTCATTTTTTGGATGTTTTGGACGGAAACCTTGAGCGTGGTATTCAATTCAGGGAAAAGTATCAATCCGATAAGCTTCAATTTTCCGGCTTGAAGCAGTTCCTGGATGGTGTCCCCCTCACCTATACCGGCTTTTTACTTCAGCCGTACCTTGACCGTCCTTCTGAAACAGGCGGCACCATCTATGATCCTATTGTGTACCAAGAATGGATTGATGCTGCTGACCGGGAAGGTTTCAGGATCCGCCTACACGCATGTGGAGACGCAGCGGTCCGATTGGGCCTGGATTTGTATGAGCATGCCCGAAGTGTAAATGGCATGCGGGATTCCCGCCATACAATCGAGCATATTGAAGTTTGCGATCCAAGTGACTTCGGTCGGTTTGAGAAGTTAGGCGTCATTGCATCCATTCAGCCTGAACACCTGACATCAGGGTCCATGGATACCCATGCCTATTTAGACAGGCTGGGTCCTGAGAGGGCTCGCTTCACCTGGCCAATTGGCTCCTTGCAGAATCATAGGGCCAGTATCGCCTTCGGAACGGACTTTCCGATTGTAGACTTGAATCCCATGCTTGGTCTTTACCGGGCGATTACACGTAAACATGAAGACGGCACACCACATGGAGGATGGAACCCTTACGAAAAAATCTCAATGGCACATGCTCTGATGCATTACACGAAATCCCCTGCTTACGGTAACTTTAGAGAACACGACTTAGGAACCATCGAAGTTGGAAAGAAAGCGGATTTAGTCGTCTTAGACCGGAATTTATTTGAAGTAGAATCAGAGGAAATGCTGGAGACTGGTGTTTGGATGACCATCATGGATGGAAATGTCGTGTATGAAAGATAAGGTTAAAATTTGGGGTAGGTAGACATCACCAATTCCAGAGCCAAAAAACAGAGGTCCGTCCCTCAAAAACTGGGGACGGACCTCTCACTATTCATCTTATTTTTGTTCTGGTGCTTGTAGTCCCCCGCCTCGAATGGTTTTTTCTTGGAATGGGAGGTTGAGTTCTTTGCTCAGTTTCTCGAGGAAGCTCAGTTCGCGTTTGGATACAAGGCAGATGACGGTTCCTTCCGCTCCCATGCGCCCGGTTCTTCCTGAGCGGTGAATGTATTGTTTCGTATCGCTTGGGAAGTCGTAATGGACAACGTGTGTGACGTCTGTGATATCAAGGCCACGTGCCGCAACGTCTGTTGTCAGAAGCATGGATACTTTCCCTGAACGGAAGCGGTCCAGTGATTGCTTACGCTCCATCTTGTTTGATTCCCCTGCCAATACTTCCAGTTCGACTCCCTTATATTTCAGTTTTTCTTCTATTTCAGAGAGCTTTTCCAGTTGATTGAAAAATACAAGGGCCTTGATTCCTTTGAAGTATGAGATGCTTCTTAGAGCTTCCATTTTATCTCTCAGCTCGCTGTACACATACACATGATCCACTTTCGGGTTATCCAGGTTCGCTTCCATTTTGACGATTTCATGGTTTTGCAATAGTGATTCCGCTACGTTCTCGGTTTCGTCTGATAAAGTGGCCGAGAAGAATAGAACCTGACGCTCTTTTAAAGTAGCTTTAATGATATCCTTTACCTCACGGATGTGTTCTGAAGAAATCATTAAGTCGAACTCATCGACGACGATGGTTTTCACTTCATGCATCTTCAGCTTTTTCATTTTCATCAATTCGATCAAACGACCTGTTGTTCCCACTACAATATGTGGCTTTTTCTTCAGCTTCTCGACTTGCTTTTTAATGTTTGCTCCTCCAATGAAAGCAGCACTCGTTACGTCGGTTCCCTTCGCCCATTTCTGGATTTCCTGGTGGATTTGCATGACAAGCTCTCTTGATGGAGCAAGTATCACAGCTTGAGCCTGTTTTCTTGATGGATCAATGGCTTGGATGATTGGAAGTAGATACGCCAACGTTTTCCCTGTCCCGGTCGGTGATTCACAAACAACATCTTTCCCTTCCATAATGAGAGGTACCACGCGCTCCTGTACAGGAGTTAAAGAAGTGAATCCTGATTCTTCCCAGTTTTTTTGGATTGATGGGGTATTGATAATGGTTGAAATTGAGTTCATGCTATTTGTCCTTTCTTAATCGGCAGAGGCAGCAGGAATCTCTTCGTCCACGATTGGCAAGCTGATTTCCACTGCGGTTCCTTTTTCTTTTTCACTTTGAAAGTGTATATGTCCTTTATGTCGTTCAATGATCTTTTGACAGACGGCCAGTCCCAGACCCGTTCCTTTTTCTTTCGTTGAATAGAATGGTTCTCCAAGATGGCCGATTCTTTCCGGTTCCATGCCTACTCCGTTATCCGCCACTACAACATGGGCATCATCGCCTCGGGTGACCAATGTAATCGAAACATTTCCATCCTTGTTATCAGGTATGGATTCAACTGCATTTTTAATAATGTTAATGAACACCTGTTTGAGTTGATTTCCTTCACCCAATACGTACAGGGGCTTTTCCGCCAGGTTTTTATATTGAATGGATACATTATCTAGATGAGCCTGTGCTTCCATCAGCACCAGTACTTGTTTCAGAATATCATCCAGTTTTTCACGACGCAGATCGAACTCCTGCTGTTTACCCAGTATCAGCATCTCCCCTGAGATCAAGTCAATCCGATCGACTTCAGAGAGCATGATATCCAAATGATCATGGTTTATTCGATTACTGATTTGCATAAGCTGGATGAACCCTTTAAGGGATGTAAGGGGATTGCGGATTTCATGTGCGACAGCCGCAGCCAGCTGGCCAATGACAGAAAGCTTTTCGGATGCTATCACCATTTCTTCATTTTCCCGATGGAGGGTGATATCCCTTGCAATGGCGAATATCCCCGTCACTTTTCGATTAACAATAATCGGTACAAGTGAACAACGCAGTATTTTCCGGTTGTTATTGGCTAAATGAATGGTCGTTTCAAAGGTTGACGCCCAGCCTTTGAAGGTTTGGAAGAAGTACTCCGTTACTCTTTTCATCTCGACTTCATCCAAAAATTTACTGAATTTCACTTCTTTCAACTGTTCATGAGTTGATTCCAGTAATCCTTCAGCTTCAGAGTTCACAGATACCACATTGCCATCCAGGCTAAGTTCTAAGACAGCATCCGGATTTTGTTCAAATAGAGAATGATAATGCTGATTTCTGATTTGAAGCTGTTTCTCTTTTTTCTTCAACTTTTCATTTGAGATTATTAATTCACTGGTTCTCCGATACACTAATAAAAAAATGATCATACCTGTTACAAGTGTAAATAACCAGCCTTTATAGCGCTGAAAATAAATATACATGCTGAGTTTTTCATGAGCAATGATCATGGAAAAGTAGTCGGATAATACAATCCACAGGATGCCTAATAGCACATAGGTGACGGAAATTTTCAAGGCAATGTCTTTTGCTTGTTTCATCGTTGAGAGTTCACCTAAATTCAAAATAGTCTTTCTCCTAGGGTTTCTCAGTTCTTACCAATTTATCATAAATTCTTTGATGACTTATTTTCCTTTCAGGAAGAAAGTCGTCAAAGGGTAAATTCCTATGCTTTGTATGATGAGAGAAAGCAGAATGACTCCAAATGTCAATGAATGGAGCAGTTGAGGCCCTTGTCCATCTATACTTAGTAACAAGGCGACAGACATAGTCCCTTTAATACCGGACCAAGTTAATATGAATACTTCCTTCCATCCGTACGTTTTTCTCCAAGTTTTTTTCATTTTGACAACACCAATAATAATAACATAGCGAACCACCAAGGAGAGAATAAATAGGAAGAAGATCCACCCGATTAATGAGAAAGACAAATACTGTGTCGCCTGGATCCCTATTAATAGGAATAAAAAGGTTAGAATGGTCGGTTCCATGACGGTCCAGAAACCATCCAGATCCTTTCTAAAATGATGTTCTTTAATTGTTCTTCCGTATTCATACGAAAGCATGATCCCTGAGAATACAGTAGCCAGTACGCCTGAGACACCAAGCTCTTCCCCTATGTAAAAGGTTCCATAAGCAAGAATGATGCTAAGCATGATCTGGTATCTGGAATCAGTTGTGAAGTGGATGGCTTTACTCGCCAGCCAACCGAGTGACACACCAATTGCGATTCCCCCTAGGGAAACCAATAGAAATTCCAAAAGAAAAGAAGGCACTGAAATGGATTCTTCCCCAAAGTAGACTCCTGCCACAACTGTAAAGAGCACGATGCTTGTGCCATCATTGATCATTGACTCACCTTCTACAACATCTGCTATGTCCTGATGATTGGAAGATTCCTTTAATATAGACACAACAGAAACAGGATCCGTAGGCGTCAGGATCGTTGCGATTAATAGAGCCTCTACATACGAAATGGAAAGCCACGGATGCAAACCGTAATAAAAAAGCAGGCTCATCAAGACGGTCGTAATGATAATCCCCACTGTACTAAGGATAGAAATGATTCCAACATGCTTTTTTAAGGCTTTGGTTGAAAATTGATATGCAGAAATAAATAATAAGGATGGCAGAAACCATTCAAAAATAATATCTTTCGTTAAGTTGACGTCAGAAAAAACAGGTACGTACGACAACCCTATTCCAAACAGAAGTAAAACTACTGGAACAGGAACATTCTTTTTCTTTTTATCAATGGTAAAAACACTGTAGCCGATTACAAGCAAAAACAGAATTTGGATTGGATCGATGATTCACACCTCCAAAATAGGGTTCATACCTTTTTATTCCACTGAACACCCTCTCATTAAACGCACCGCAACCTTTTTCCCGTTTATTTAAAATTGTGTTTATTTTTTTATGGAAGAGGAAAAAAGAGAAGCAATGATAGTGAAGGCAGGTGATGCTACATGTTGGGCACGGAGTATGGTAGCAAAATATTCAGTAAAAGTGGTACGATTACCCTCCCACACAAATGGCGAGAACAGTTTGGACTGGTTCCAGGAAAACTTGCAGAACTCGTCTACCAAAACAACTGTATATATATTAAGCGAGCTGTCAAAGAATCTACTCATAACAAGCGCTACGTCTCAGAAAAAGGAACCGTCCACATCCCAAAAGAACTCCGAGAAGAAATGGGCATGACCCATCAATCATCCTACTACCTAATCGTAAATGAAACAGAAAATTATTTTATGATTTCAAAAGAAAAATAACAATACGAACCAAGCTTTTCACCTCCACCAAACAAGGTCCGTCCCTCGCATGTTTCAAAGCGACGAGGGACGGACCTTTGGTTGTTCGATGGTGATGCTGCTTCCTGATGGGGAGATGGATAATTTGCGGACGTTCATGCTGGGGAAGGACTGTTCCAGCTGACGTGAGAGCCATTCACTTGCTTCCCGTTCTACAAAGCAGGCGATCGTCGGCCCGGCACCACTTAAGGCGACACCGAATGCCCCGAAACGTCCCGCTACCTCTTCTACTGCATCGTAGTGAGGAAGCAGCTTTCTTCGGTGGGGCTGATGATACCTGTCTCGCTTCATCATTTTCCCAACAGTTTCCCAATCTCCTGTTAGAAATGCCGCCACCAGTACGTTTGAAATCGCTCCGGCTTCCACGGATTCTTCAAAGGAAAGACTCTCAGGGAGTACATTTCGGGAATCCGATGTTTTCAGTTCAGCTTTAGGAATCACGCACACCACATCAACGGGAAGATTAGGAACCGATAAAAGACTCACACCCTTATCATGTTGACAGCTGACCACAAACCCGCCATATAGTGATGCTCCCACGTTATCTGGATGACCTTCAAATCGATTTGCAAGTGCCAGTTTCTTTTCCTGTGTCAGATTCAGCTCACACAGGGCATTGGCAAGCTCAATGCCAGCCACAACCGCTGCTGCGCTGGAGCCTAACCCTCTCGTTAACGGAATGTCACTCGACACGTAGAGGTGACAAGGAGACGGCTTCTTACCATAGTCATCTGCCACCTCTTTCACGACCTCTACTATAAAATGTGTCTCATCAGTCGGAAAGACCTCGAGGGCAGAAGAAAGGGGGATCACTTGCCAATCTTCTGCTTCATGTACCTCAACGGTTAAAAATACATTTAACGCCAAGCCCAGAGAATCAAATCCAGCTCCTAAATTGGCTGTGCTTCCAGGGACAATGATTTTCCAGGAGCGGGGGGCACGTCTTTTCATACGCCAATGGTCCCTTTAATATAGTCCTTCACCATTTCACGATTGTTTGGCAATTTCACCGGAGTGACCGGACTGCATTCCATGGCCGTAACCGGATCCTTTAAGCCATTACCTGTCAGCACCGCCACTACTTTTGACCCTTCTTTAATCAACCCTTTATCCAATGATTTCTTTATGCCTGCAATGGATGCACATGAAGCGGGCTCGGCAAAAATTCCTTCTTTACTTGCAAGCTGCTGATAGGCTTCAAGAATTTCGTCATCGGTTACTTCGTCAATATGTCCGTTTGATTCTTTCAACGCGTCGATTGCTAATGTCCAGCTTGCCGGGTTCCCGATTCGGATCGCAGTGGCAATTGTTTCAGGATGAGGAAACACCCTGTCATGGACCAGAGCTGCTGCTCCCGACGCTTCAAAACCAAACATTCGTGGTAAATTTGAAGCTTTGAACTCATGATATTCTTTGAATCCTTTCCAGTATGCCGAAATATTTCCCGCATTACCGACAGGGATCGCAAGCACATCAGGGGCCTCACCCAACCCTTCGATGACTTCAAAAGCTGCTGTTTTCTGTCCTTCCAAACGATACGGATTCACTGAATTCACAAGAGTGACAGATTCGGTTTTACTCAACTCACGGACGATTTCGAGGGCTTCATCAAAATTTCCTTCGATGGAAATGATTTCGGCACCATACATGACAGCTTGAGCCAATTTCCCTTGAGCAATTTTCCCCTCGGGGATGACCACGATACATTTGATTCCTGCCCTCGCTGCATAGGCTGCTGCTGAAGCAGAGGTATTTCCGGTAGAGGCGCAAATGACCGTCGAACTCCCTGATTCCACTGCTTTGGCAACGGCGAGAACCATTCCGCGATCTTTAAATGAGCCGGTAGGGTTTGCTCCCTCTACCTTTGCATACAACTCGATGCCCCATTCACGGGACAGCGTTTTTAATTCAACCAAGGGAGTATTTCCTTCATTTAACGTTAATAGAGGAGTGTCATCATTTAATGGAAGATGCTCCCCGTACTGCTCCAGTAACCCTTTCCATCTCATCCTTTGTCTCCTCCTTCTACACGGTATGAGCTTTCAATCGAATGAACCGCTTCATAATCCTTCAGCTCCATCAAAATGTCTACGTAATGATCAAGAGATGCTTTATGAGTCACAAGGACAATTTCAGCAAACTCATCACTTTCTAACGGATTCTGCAGAATCTTCTCGAAGCTGACGCCGTGATTCGAGAAGATGGAAGTGAGTTTTGCTAAAACGCCTACTTCATCCTGAACGTGCAGACGCAAGAAATATTTTGAATGAATTTCATTTCGTTCTTTTAACTTTTTAGGGAATTGGGGGTTCACCGCACTCTTACCCGTGACTCCCAATCTCATATTCTTCATTATTCCTACCATATCTGATACGACGGCTGTAGCAGTTGGAAGACTTCCTGCTCCGGGACCGTAAAACATCGTTTCACCAACCGCTTCCCCGTATACATACACTGCGTTATATTCATCATGAACCGATGCGAGTGGATGCTCATTTTGAAGCAGTGTCGGCTCCACGCTCACTTCAACCTTCTCTCCTTCACGGTGAGCATAACCGATGAGCTTCATTGTATATCCGAATTGATCGGCATATTGGATGTCATCACCCGTCACTTCCGTAATACCTTTCACCTTCACATCGGCTAAATCTACGTTCATGGAAAACCCTAACGTTGAAAGGATCGCCATCTTTCTCGCTGCATCCAAGCCGCCTACATCTGCCGTCGGATCCGCTTCAGCATAACCTAACTCCTGGGCTTCCTTGAGAACATCATCGAAGGTCCGTCCCTCTTTCGTCATCTTTGTTAGTATGAAATTCGTCGTTCCGTTGACGATTCCCATCATTTTCGTGATGCGATCGGAGGCGAGGCCATCTACTAAACTTCTTAAAATCGGGATTCCCCCTGCAACACTTGCTTCGTAGAATAGGTCACAGCCGTTTTCTGATGCTACCCTTAGTAACTCCGGTCCGTGAAGGGCCATAAGATCCTTGTTTGCCGTTACGACATGCTTCTTCTGGTGCAGAGCATGGAGGAGATGTTCCTTCGTCGCTTCTATGCCTCCCATTACCTCGACCACAATATCAATTTCAGGATCAAACAGGACTTCCTCAGGATTTAAGGTCAGTATGCTGTTTTCCATTTCCAGTCCTCTATCTTTCTCTAAATCCTGAACAAGGGCTTTTTTCACCTTCACAGGGCAGCCGATTTGATGGGACAGTTTATCTTGATGATTCTCTACAATCTTCACCACTCCTGCTCCCACCGTTCCGAGTCCTAAAAGTCCGATTGAAATTGATTCCATAAGCCGAAAACCTCCATTTGTATATTTCTTGTGTACATTTGTTCTTGTATAGTGGACATTATAGTAGAAAAAATTACCTATTACAATAGGTATTTACGTATTTTCGAAATGTATGAGCTTTCAATTCTGATAGATTACTAGCTTGTTTTTCTTAAAAATCTTTCTATTTTCACTCTTTTGTGACATGAACAGTGTTTTCGTAGGGAACTTCAGGAAAATTTGTGCTGATTTTGCACACTTTAGAGTACTATCCCTCGGTTGTCGTGCCACTTTTGAGAAAACTTGTGCCACTTTAGGGGGTTGTCGTGCCACTTCCCACCAAACTTGTGCCACTTTCCAACTTTGTTGCTCCAAATTGTGAACAAAATAAAAACACCTATTAATAACAGAGGACCGCTCCTAACTAACACGCAGTTAAGAGCCGTCCTTCTTTTACACAATATGATGCAGCTGTCTGGCCATTTTGGATAGATCGCGGTACACGGAGATCTTGCTTGGATCGGCATTTCCGCCACTGATGACACAGCCGACTTTCTTTCCTTGCACCTTGACCTTTTGGCACATGGCTGCCGCTAAGGATGCTGCTCCCGCTCCTTCAACCAGCGTTTTTTCCCGTTGAAGCATAAACATGATGCTATAGGAGATTTCTTCATCCGTGACCGTGACCATATCATCTACATACTCCCGGATGATCGGAAACGTGAGCTCTCCAGGCTTCTTGACGAGAATCCCGTCTGCAATGGTGTGCACATGCTCCAGGGATCCTTTGTTTCTACCTGTAAAAAAGTTATACGTAGCCGGGGCTCCCAGTGCCTGTACGCCGACGATTTGCACTCGGGGGTTAAAGGCTTTTACGGCCAGTGCCATTCCGGCCAACAGACCGCCTCCGCCAACAGGTACCAGGATCATGTCTAAATCACTGAGTTGCTGAAGCATTTCCAGTGCGACTGTCCCTTGCCCAGCCATCACTTTATGATCATCAAATGCATGAACATACGTTGAGCCATTTCTGATTTTCTCTTCAAGTGCTGCCCCGTAGGCTTCCTGATAGGTGTCTCCAGTCAGGACAATTTCAGCTCCGTAATGTTTCGTTGCCGCTATTTTTGTGGAAGGTGTTCGTTTCGGCATGAAGATTTTCGACGGAACTCCGCGCAGGGATGAAGCCAGTGCCACACCTTGGGCATGATTTCCTGCAGATGCGGCAATGATGCCTTTACCTGCTTCTTCTTCAGACAATGACATGATTTTATTCATTGCGCCTCTTACTTTGAAGGAACCTGTTCGTTGCAGGTTCTCCATTTTCAAATAGATCTCTCCACCAGTGAACGTATTCAGCGTCGATGATTGCTTTAACGGTGTTCGATGCACCTGATGACTGATTCTTTCCATTGCCTCTACAACTTCAGTGTTATCCATTAAATTCCCAAGCCACTCACCTCATAATTTTTTTCGTATTCTTCAATATCTTTTCCGTAATGCAAAGTTAAATCGATCTCATCCAGCCCTTTCAAAAGCATCGTTTTCCAGTATGGATCAATTTCAAAGGAGAAGCGTTGACCTTCCGAGTCGCAAATCGTCTGATGCTCAAGGGACACTTCCATTTTATATAAATCTACATGACTCTCATTTCTTAAAAGAGCATCCACTTTTTTTTCTTCCAGCTGAATGGGCAGGATCCCATTCTTCAAACAGTTGTTATAAAAAATATCTGCAAAGCTTTTGGCGATGATTACTTTAAACCCATAATCTTGAAGGGCCCACGGAGCGTGCTCCCTCGAAGATCCACACCCAAAGTTCTTTCCACCGAGAAGAACCTCGGCGTCTTGATATTGAGGTGTGTCTAATAAGAAATCGTCTCTTAGCGACTTCCCATCGTCTTCAAACCTCCAATGATAAAACAAGTACTGACCAAAGCCTTTACGCTCAATTCTTTTTAAAAACTGTTTTGGTATGATTTGATCCGTGTCCACATTGTCTCTTCTTAGTGGAAACACTTTTCCTTTAACATGATTGATTGCCACCTTCTCACCTCCTATGAAACCGGCATTTTTTCAAGTTTTCGTACATCTGTCAGTTTTCCGGTCACGGCAGCCGCAGCGGCCATGGATGGGCTGAGAAGATGGGTTCTTGATCCGTTTCCTTGCCGGCCTTCAAAGTTTCTGTTGGAAGTGGATGCACAACGTTTGCCTGGGGGCACGATATCATCATTCATGGCTAGGCACATGCTGCAACCTGCTTCCCTCCACTGGAATCCGGCTTCTTTAAAAATGGTATCCAAGCCTTGCTCTTCAGCCTCTTTCTTCACTTTAAACGAGCCCGGAACAACCAAAGCGGTTATGCCCTGCTTTACAGTATGACCTTTCACCACCTCAGCAGCTGCCCTCAAGTCACTCAGACGAGAATTCGTACACGAGCCAATAAACACATAATCCACCTCTATGTCCTCAATTCTCATTCCCGCCTCGAGCCCCATATAATGGATCGCCCTTTCAACCCCTTCTCTTTCAGAAGGATCTGCGTACTGTTCCGGATGAGGGACGGACCTTGAAATAGATGCGCCCATCCCTGGATTGGTTCCCCATGTTACATGAGGCTCAATTTCTTCACCTTTCACCTCAATTTTGTGATCATAAGCGGCGTCCTCATCACTCGTCAGCGATCTCCACTCTTCTTTACATTGTTCATATGATTTATGCTTCGGCAGATGCTCCCGACCTTCTAAATATGCGAAGGTCGTCTCGTCGGGACTGATTAATCCCGCTTTGGCTCCTGCTTCAATGCTCATATTACAGACGGTCATTCTTTCTTCCATGGATAGATTGCGGATCACGTCACCGGTGAATTCGATGACATATCCGGTTCCAAATCCTACCCCGTAAGTAGAAATGATGTTTAAGATCACATCTTTCGCTGTGACACCAAATCCCAGCTCTCCCGATACTTCTACTTGAAGGGTTTTCGGCTTCGATTGCCAGAGGGTTTGAGTTGCTAAAACATGCTCCACTTCACTCGTACCGATCCCGAAGGCCAGTGCTCCGAAGGCCCCGTGGGTTGAGGTATGACTATCTCCGCAAACAATGGTTTTCCCTGGCTGCGTCAAGCCGAGCTCAGGACCGATGACGTGGACAATCCCTTGATCAGGGTGGTGAATATCGGCAAGAGTGACACCAAATTCTGAGCAATTTTTCTTTAACGTATCCATTTGCAGTCGTGCGATTTCATCTCTGATGATGTGGCGCTCTCTTGTTGGTACATTGTGATCCATCGTAGCATAGGTTAAATCCGGTCTCCGCACCTTGCGATTCTTTAAGCGCAGCCCTTCAAATGCTTGGGGAGACGTAACTTCATGTACGAGGTGCAAATCAATATACAGTAAATCCGGCTTTCCCTTTTCTCTGTGCACGATATGTTTTTCCCATATCTTTTCGACGATATTTTTCCCTGCCATGAACTCCCTCCTGGTTTGGTAAGATTTTCATTCAGTTAAGACTGTATTGGTAAAATTGTTGCTGAATGAGTAGTGGTTGATTTCCACTGATACATTCCAATCAAATCCATCTTATAAATAAGCCGCCAAGATTGAAGACAGCGCATGATCCGCTTCTAAGCGCTCTACAACCAGCTGGCTCATGGCACCGGTCCCAACTACGGTTCCGCGTCCCATGGTCCAAAGGTCTCCTGTACGGTAGCCTGCGTTCAGGACTTCCTGAACGGCCATTTCGATCATTTCAGCCTCTTCTTTTAAGCCGAAGGAATGTCTAAGCATCATGGCAACCGATAGAATCATAGCCAGTGGATTGGCTTTTCCTTTTCCGGCGATATCGGGTGCAGATCCGTGTACAGGTTCATAAAGCCCGAAGGAGTCTCCTCTTAAACTGGCGGAAGGAAGCATTCCCAATGAGCCTGTGATCATGGAGGCTTCGTCACTCAGGATATCCCCGAACATATTCTCAGTCACAAGCACATCGAATTGCTTCGGCTGATACATCAGCTTCATGGCAGCAACATCGACCAGCATATGTTCCACTTCCACATCCGGGTATTCCTGAGCCACTTCATTCACGACCTCGCGCCACATTCGACTTGTTTCTAAGACATTTGCCTTGTCGACGGACGTTAATTTCTTCTTGCGTTTCTGAGCCAGCTTGAATGCTTTATGAACGATTCGTTCGATTTCACTTTTTTCATATACAAGGGTATCAACTGCAACTTCGTCTCGCTTCCCTTGACGACCGGACGGCTGACCGAAGTACAATCCTCCTGTCAGTTCCCTGACAATCACCAAATCTACTTCCTCTACAATCTCCCGTTTCAGCGGGGATGCACCCAGTAAACTTTCACATGCTTTCACCGGTCTCAGATTCGCGAATAGCCCGAACTCTTTGCGGATCGCCAGGAGACCTTTTTCAGGACGAATCTCTTTCGGAAGATGCTCCCACTTTGGACCTCCTACAGCTCCTAATAACACGGCGTCACTATCTTTACAAAGCCTGATCGTTTCAGGAGGTAATGGTGTACCGAAGCGATCGACGGCAGACCCGCCGATATGACCTTTCTCGACTTCGAATTCATGACCGAACCAATCACCCACTGCCTTCAGTACTTCTAATGCCCCGTCCATGATCTCTTGACCGATACCGTCTCCTGGTAGTACAGCGATTTTTTTCTTCATTAGAATTACCTCCTGTTTTGGTTAGTTTTATGTGAGAGCCTTGAATTACAAGGCTCTCTGTCTTACAAGCTGGCTTCCACTGCTTCCTTCTCCATGGATTGTGACTTCCGTTGTGCTGATCGATTCACTGCATTAAGGTAAGCCCGAGCTGATGCTTCTAATACATCCTGGGCAGTTCCGCGTCCGCTTGTCTTTTCTCCGTTATATTCGAGTCGGACATAGACTTCTGCAAGGGCATCTCGGCCCCCACCGACTGAGTTGATCTTGTAATCTAATAATCTAGAAGGACTTGGCAGGATTTTTTCGATCGTATTGTAGATGGCTTCAACACTTCCTGAACCCGTTGAAGCGAGCTGGGTTACACTTCCGTCCTCGAACTTCAATTCGATCGTGGCCGTCGGGATATTGTCCATGCCATATTGAACCTGCATTCTTTCTAATGTAAAGCCGACTCCATCGGCCATTTCCGTTTGCTTATTCGTCAGGATGCTGAAGAGATCTTCATCGACGATTTCCTTCTTCTTATCCGCGAGATCCTTGAAAGCATAAAATGCTTCATTAAGCTTCTCGTCTGAAAGTTCAAATCCTAATTCAACCACTTTATTTTTAAAGGCATGACGTCCTGAGTGTTTTCCTAGAACCAGGCGGGTTGCATTCACTCCAATCAGTTCAGGGGTAATGATTTCGTATGTTGTTTTTTCCTTCAGCATTCCGTCCTGATGAATACCTGATTCATGAGCGAATGCATTATCACCTACAACCGCCTTGTTAGCCGGTACTCTCATCCCCGTCAGTTTACTGACAAGAGAGCTTGTTTTCTTGATTTCATCCAGTTTCAGGCGGGTAGTGGCGCCGTAAAAATCTTCCCGGATTCTAAGAGCCACAGCGATCTCTTCCAGAGCTGCATTTCCAGCACGTTCGCCGATCCCATTGATCGTTCCTTCAATTTGATCGGCTCCGTTTTCAATGGCAGCCAGTGAATTGGCTGTCGCCATTCCCAAATCATCATGACAATGAGCCGATAGCTTTACTCCGTCGATATTCGGAACATTTTCTCTTACGTACCGAAACAATTCACCGTATTTATGAGGGGTGATATATCCTACCGTGTCAGGAAGGTTAATGACCGAAGCCCCTGCTGCAATGACTTTCTCCATGATCTTCACCAAGAAATTCAAATCTGTTCGACACGCATCCTCTGCCGACCACTGAACAACCGGGAAAAATTTCTTAGCGTATTGAACGGCCTGAACGGCTGTATCAATAACCTGATCCGGTGACATCTTTAACTTATGGGTCATGTGAATTGGTGAGGTTGCAAGGAACACATGCACTCTTGGTTCCGCCGTACCCTTAAGAGATCCCCAAACCGCATCGATGTCCCGCTGCTGAGCTCGCGCCAGACCCGTTACCGAGCTGTTCTTGATCGTGGAACCGATCCGCTGCACGGCATCGAAGTCTCCTTTTGAAGCTGCAGGAAACCCGGCTTCAATGACGTCCACCCCCAGCCTTTCCAGTTGTCTCGCCACCTCAATCTTTTCAATCGTGTTAAGATTTACTCCTGCTGACTGTTCACCGTCCCGTAGGGTTGTGTCAAAAATCTCAATGGTTCGCACTCGCAACCACTTCCTTTTCTTTAGTTGAAGGTTTCTGAACAAATGGCATCATTTTACGAAGCTCTCTTCCAACGACTTCGATCGGGTGCTGACTTTCACGTTGATTGATTGCGTTGAATTCCGGACGGTTCGCCTGGTTTTCCAGGATCCACCCCTTCGCAAATTTTCCTGTTTGGATATCCGTTAATACTTCCTTCATGCGGGCTTTCGTTTCTTCGTTCACCACCCGCGGACCTGAAACGAAGTCTCCCCATTGAGCCGTGTCTGAGATTGAGAAGCGCATTCCTTCTAATCCTTGCTCATACATCAGGTCAACGATCAGCTTCAATTCATGTAAACACTCGAAATAGGCGACTTCTTTTTGATAACCTGCTTCCACCAGCGTTTCGAATCCTGCTTTTACAAGGGATGTCACACCTCCACACAGGACTGCCTGTTCACCGAATAGATCGGTTTCCGTTTCCTCCTGGAAGGATGTTTCCAGGATCCCTGCGCGTCCTGCCCCAACACCTTTTGCATACGCAAGGGCAAGTTCTGCGGCATGACCTGAAGCGTCTTGATAAACCCCATAGAGGGCTGGCACTCCGGCACCTTCTTCAAATGTTCTTCTTACCAGGTGTCCCGGTCCTTTAGGAGCTACCAGGAATACATCTACATCTTCAGGCGGAACGACTTGATGGAAATGGATATTAAACCCGTGTGCAAATGCCAGTGCTTTACCTGCGGAAAGGGCAGGCTTGATTTCTGCCTCATACACTTTCGGCTGATGCTCATCCGGCAGGAGAACCATGATGAGGTCCGCCTGTTCACTTGCTTCGCGGACGGAGTAGACATCGAATCCGTCCTTTTCCGCCTGATCCCAGGACTTCCCTTTTCGTAATCCGACTACTACATCAAATCCGCTTTCCTTCAGATTTTGAGCATGTGCGTGACCCTGTGATCCATAACCGATAACCGCTACCTTTTTCCCTTTTAAAACCTCTTCATTCACATCTCCGTTATAATATACCTTTACCATTTCCCTCATCCTCTCCATTTTTTGAATAATACGTTTTTTTGAAGCGTGAATTTTATCGTTACAGTTTCTAATTCACGATTGAATATTGTTTTAAATCCGTCACCGATTTACCATTTCCCCTTGCAAATGCCGTGATGCCTGTTCGTGCGATTTCTTTGATTCCGTATGGTCTTAACAGATCGATGATGGCTTCAATTTTGGATGTTTCGCCTGTTACCTGGACGGTTACGCTGTCCCTTGCCACATCAATGATGGCGGCTCTGAAAGGCTCTACGATTCCATTGATTTCAGATCGGGTCTGCCCTGTACTTAACACCTTGATGAGTGCCAGTTCCCTTGCTACTACGCCTTGATCCGTGATGTCGGAGACCTTGAGGACATCAATTTGTTTATGAAGCTGTTTTAAGAGCTGTTCAATTTTGCGATCGTCTTCTACATTGACGACAAACGTCATTCTCGAAATCCCTTCGACTTCTGTGTAGCCTACTGAAATGCTCTCAATGTTGAACTGACGCTTTGTAAACAATCCGGTCACCCGATTCAAGACACCGCTCCGGTTATGAACGAGAGCCGTTACAATCCGTTTCCTCATGGTTTCACTCCTAACATTTCGTGTAATCCCTTCCCTGGAGCTACCATCGGGTAGACATTTTCCTTCGGATTCACCCAGCAATCAATGAGTACCGGTTCATCACTTATTAATGCTTCTTTTAAAACAGAATCCACTTCTTCCTGGGTTTTCACCCGATATCCTTTGATTCCGTATGATTCAGCCAGCTTCACAAAATCAGGCTGGGTGGAGAACACCGATTGGGAGTATCTTTCTTCAAAGAATGTTTCCTGCCACTGTCTCACCATTCCAAGGGTACCGTTATTGAGAAGGACCACTTTCACAGGAAGGTTCAACTCTTTAAGGAGAACAAGTTCTTGGAGAGTCATCTGGAATCCCCCATCTCCTACAAAGGCGACCACCTTACTGTCTGAATTCGCTAACTGAGCTCCGATCGCAGCCGGAAATCCGAATCCCATCGTGCCAAGCCCTCCGGAAGTGACCCAATTATTCGGCTTTTTAAAGGAATAATACTGCGCCGCCCACATTTGATGCTGCCCAACGTCTGTTGTGACAACCGCTTCCCCGTTGGTCATTTCATACACCTGTTCGATGAGGCGTTGAGGTGACAGAACATCGTGGTCCTGGTTATACCAGAAAGGATATTCCCTTTTGTATGACTTGAGATGATGATGCCAGGCATCGAAATCAGGTTTCTCTACCTCATGTCGAAGGAGTTTTTCCAGTGCCTGTTTGGCATCGGCTACGATCGGGATCTGCGTTTTGACGTTCTTCCCGATTTCCGCCGGATCGATGTCTATATGGACCACCTTGGCCCGTGGTGCAAAGGTGGCGAGATTCCCTGTCAACCTGTCGTCAAATCGGGCACCGATATTGATGAGCAAGTCACATTCGTGGAGAGCCATATTGCTTGCATAACATCCATGCATCCCTGCCATTCCGAGAAACAACGGGTGATCTGCCGGAAATCCACCTAAACCTAAGAGAGTATGAATCACCGGGATGTCATATTGTTCTGCGAATATCTTCAGTTCCTCCGTTGCCTTTCCGTGAAGGACTCCTGCCCCGGCCAAGATGACCGGCTGCCTGGATACCTTGATGGCTTCCACCAGTTTCTTGATTTGAAGTGGATTGGGATAGAAGTTAGGCTGGTACCCCGGTAAGTCCATTTCCGCATCGAGTACCGGATAAGCTTGCTGCAAGGTCAAGTCTTTCGGAATGTCGACAAGTACTGGTCCAGGCCTGCCGGTTGATGCGATATGAAAGGCTTCCTTCACAATCCTCGGTAAGTCTTTAATATCACGCACCTGATAATTATGCTTGGTGATCGGCATCGTAATCCCGACAACGTCCGCTTCCTGAAAAGCATCGGTTCCGATGACCCCGGAAGCCACCTGCCCGGTAAAAATAACTAGAGGCAGTGAGTCCATCATGGCATCGGCAATCCCTGTCACTAAATTCGTTGCTCCCGGTCCTGACGTGGCAATGACCACACCAGGCCTACCTGATACACGGGCATACCCTTCTGCCGCATGGATTGCGCCTTGCTCATGACGAGCCAGAACGTGCTTGATCGGGGCTTTGTATAGAGCATCGTAAATCGGCAAGACCGCTCCTCCAGGGTACCCAAACAGAATTTCAACCTTTTCCTCCTTCAAAGCTTTCATGAGCATATCAGCACCGTTGACGTTTTCTGTTAGTGTCTGTGAAGCCGGTTCTGCCTCTACCTTCGCTCTCATTGCCTATCTCCTCCTTTTTTTAAAAGCGCAGGCGGCTTGGTCAGGCCCGACAAGCATAAGGTAAGGTCGCTGAAAAGGCGTTCTTTGCCTTTTTGGCGAGATTGACTTATGACCTCGAGCCTTTAGCCGCCAGAGCTAGATAAATTTGAATGCGCAGGCGGTGAACCACCTGAGCTTAATTCATCCACTTTCCCAAACAAAAAAGACCTTTCCACCCACTACGACAGAGTTCATCTTTCGCAGGGGCGAAAAGGTCTTCATCCTTTCCACGGTACCACCCTAATTCAGAGACAACGGATATCATCTCCCTTTGCAGACTGATCGGTTTCACCAGCCTTTGTTTTTGTAACGAGTATCATCTACTCGATCGCTCCTACTTTTAAAGGTTCAGAACGATACTCAGAGGGGATGTCGGTATTGGATGTATTACTGGTTTGCAGCACCACCAGCTCTCTGAAAATACGATTTCCAATCCTTTTACCTCTTCAACGCTTTTCTCTATTCTGTTTTCAAAATTCCACCTGTACTCGCTGATGTGACAAGTTTGGCATATCGTGCTAAATAACCTTTTCTGATCTTTGGAGGTGGCTGTACCCACTCCTTTTGCCTGAACTGAAGTTCTGTTTCTGAAACCATGAGGGAGATCGTTCGATTCGTGAGATCAATGAAGATGGGATCTCCATTTTCGACCACACCGATCGGTCCTCCTTCAGCCGCTTCCGGTGAGACATGACCGATTGAAATGCCCCGGGATGCACCTGAAAATCGACCGTCAGTCATGAGTGCGACTTTCTTTTCAAGGCCCCTTCCTGCAATGGCTGCCGTTGGTGCCAACATCTCCGGCATTCCCGGACCACCCTTTGGCCCTTCATAACGGATCACTACTACATGCCCTTCTTTCACTTCTCCACTTTCAATGCCGGCAAGTGCGTCGTCCTGAGATTCGTATACAATCGCTTCACCCATGAAGGTTTGAATGGACGGATCAACTGCTCCCACTTTGATGACCCCACCGTTTGGAGCGATATTCCCGAAGAGGACGGATAATCCCCCAACTGGACTGTGGGCGTTTTCCCTGCGACGGATGACATCGTCATTTTGAATATGAGCATCCTTCACATTTTCATATAGTGACTTTCCTGTAATGGTGATGCGATCTTTGTGTACAGCTTCCATTTCACATAGCTCTTTAATGATGGCGCTGACCCCGCCTGCATTGTGAACATCCTGCATGGAGTAATCAGATGCCGGACTGATCTTGGATAAATACGGCACTCGTTCTGCCACTTTATTGATCCGGTTGATGTCGTAATCGATTTCTGCCTCATTGGCAATCGCCAATGTGTGGAGGACGGTATTGGTCGATCCCCCCATCGCCATATCTAAGGCGAATGCATCATCGATGGTATCTTCCGTTATGATGTCTCTTGGTTTAATGTCCTTCTTCACCATTTCTACTAGATATTTCGCTGCGTCCTTGATCAATTGATGCCGCTCTTCTGATGTAGCTACAATGGTTCCATTTCCAGGAGGAGCCATCCCAAGCATTTCCATCAGAGAATTCATTGAGTTAGCCGTGAACATCCCCGAGCATGATCCGCATGTCGGACATGCATTGGCTTCAATATCGAGAAGCTGTTCCGCAGTCATCCTTCCTGACTGATGGGCACCGACCCCTTCGAAAACGGATACGAGTGATAAAGGCTTCCCTTCGCTTGAAACCCCCGCTTCCATCGGGCCTCCCGATACAAAGACGGAAGGGACATTCGTCCGGACTGCCGACATGAGCATTCCCGGTGTGATCTTGTCACAGTTCGGAATGTAGAACACTCCGTCGAACCAGTGAGCGTTGATGACGGTTTCTGCTGAGTCGGCAATCAGTTCCCGACTTGGCAATGAGTACCTCATCCCGATATGTCCCATGGCGATTCCATCATCCACACCGATTGTGTTGAATTCGAATGGAATCCCGCCGGCTTCCCGGATCGCTTCTTTCACCACTTGGGCAAATCCGTTTAAATGCATATGACCGGGAATGATGTCGATGTAAGAATTGCACACCCCGATAAATGGTTTTTCCATGTCTTCGAGCTTGACTCCCGTTGCATATAGTAAACTGCGGTGGGGAGCCCGGTCGATTCCTTTCTTGATCATGTCACTTCGCACGTCATCACCTCCAACTTAGCCAACTTGAGCATTCTGTTTGTAAACTTTTCTTCCATCCTGCGTGACAGTGTTTCTAAACTCCTGCAATAATTTGGTTGTATACTTTCCTGGTTTTCCTTCACCGATTACACGGCCATCAACCTTTACAACGGCAATGACTTCTGCGGCTGTCCCTGTTAAGAACACTTCATCCGCTGTATACACATCATGACGGGTGAAGACTTCTTCCTTTATCTCGAATCCTAATTTACCGGCGATCTCGATGATGGCATTACGTGTGATCCCTTCAAGGGCCCCTACATATCCGGGAGGAGTAAGGATCCTTCCTTTTTTGACAATGAAGATATTGTCTGCGGATCCTTCCGCTACATATCCTTGATCGTTCAACATTAATGCTTCACTTACACCAGCGAGGTTCGCTTCGATTTTAACGAGAATGTTATTTAAGTAGTTTAAGGATTTAACCTTTGGCGAAAGAACATCTGCACGATTTCGGCGGCTGGCCACTGTAACGATATCGATGCCCGTTTCGTATAAGCTTTTAGGGAATAGGGCTAATTGTTCTGCAATGACAATGATTTGTGGCTTCCTACAAGTAAATGGATCCAATCCCAGGTTTCCAACACCTCTAGAAATGACCACTCGTATGTAGGCATTCTCGAGTTGATTTTTTTTCAATGTATCAACGATAATGTCACACATCTCTTGTTTCGACACTTCGATATGCAACATGATGGATTTTGCTGAGTCATAAAGGCGATCAACATGCTCTTCCAGACGGAACACGTTTCCATCATACATTCGAATCCCTTCGAACACTCCATCTCCATATAGAAAACCATGGTCGTACACAGATACAACTGCGTCTTCCTTCTTCACGTATTGCCCGTCTAAGTAGATCCATTGTTCGTTCATGTTAATCATTCCTTTCCTGGTTAAAATTTATTTGATTATTCAGAAATTTATTTTTGCAACGAAAGTCCGTTGACTTGGAGCACATTCGAACAGCCTGCTTGATTCGGTATCCCTGCTGTTTTCTGCTGGCTCAGATTTTTTTATTGAGGACAATATTACTCCCGTTTCCCGGTAAGGTCAACAGGCTTTTTGTAAATTATTTGACTATTTAGATTAATCTGATTATAAGTAAACGCTTACATCTTTGTCCTTATACAGTTTGTCGTGAGAAAAAAAATTTTAGATTTTTTTATTTAGTGGGGTGAATGACGCTTCAGATCCGATGAGGAGCCCTTTTAAAAATTTTTCGACAAAGTCTTATGGGAATGGGGGTTGAGGGGAGTTTAGACCTGTGTGTATCTGACCGATTTATTCTCACTGTTTATTTATAATTGAGAATTCATTTTTCTGTTAAATAGTAGGAATGAATTTTTATTCACCTGGTAAGACAATCATCAATAAGTAATGAATTCAACACAAAACCTTTTATCCCCATAATCCGTAATGCCTTTCAAACTAGAATTTAATTTCATTTTTTCTACAATGATGAATAATCTTTCGTAAATTAATATATTTTCCCAAAAAGTAGTCGCCACTTTTTTAAACTCTATATAAATAAAAAAGAATCAATCCAAGTAACCAAACGGCCTTTGGATTGATTCTTCCTTTACACCCATGTAAACATATAATTCGGATCTTCGACATCCTTTGCTTTTTTAACGATCTTCAACGGTTTGAAAGTATCGATCATTACGGCGAGCTCCAGTGTTTCTTTTTTCCCGATACTGGCTTCTGTCGTTCCTGGATGAGGACCGTGTGGAATCCCGCTCGGATGGAGGGTAATCGATCCTTCTTTGATTCCCTTTCTGCTCATGAAGTTTCCTTCCACATAGTACAGCAGCTCATCACTGTTCACGTTGCTGTGATTATAAGGAGCCGGAATCGATTCCGGGTGATAGTCGTATAATCTTGGAACAAATGAGCAAACAACGAAGTTATGCCCTTCAAACGTTTGATGAACAGGAGGCGGCTGATGCACGCGTCCTGTAATCGGCTCAAAATCCTCAATGTTAAAGACCCAAGGATACAAGTAACCATCCCATCCGACTACGTCCAATGGATGGTGATTTAGAACATGGGAATGAAGCGCTCCTCTTGATTTGGTGATCACTTCGAATTCGCCCTCTTCATCCATGGTTGCAAGCTTCTCAGGTCCCCGCAGATCCCGTTCACAAAACGGACTGTGCTCCAGTAACTGTCCGTACTCATTGCGATAACGGCGAGGTGTGGTAATCTGACTGAAGGACTCGACGATCAGCATCTTCGTCTCTTCTTCAGGAACGACACGGTAGATGGTCCCAATCGGAATCACCACATAATCCCCTTTTCCATAGGTGATCGTTCCGAACATCGTCTCTACCTTTCCTTTACCGAAATGGATATAAAGCATTTCATCCCCGTCACCATTCCGGTAAAAGCTTTTCATCTCTTCTGTGACATAGGCTGTTCCAATCAATAGATCCGAATTACCAAGTAAATACTCACGGCTCTTTAAGGCACAGCCTTTCTTCCCGACTCTGTCTGTAAAGAAATGTCGATGACGAAGAGCACCCTCTTCCTCAAACTCCGGCATATAACTCCCTAAATACTCTGTTTTCGCCACAGCCGTCGGCAAATGATGATGATACAGGATCGACTGTGTTCCCGAGAACCCCTTCGTCCCCATGACCTGCTCTCTGTAAAGCGTGCCATCGTCCTTCTTAAACATGGTGTGACGTTTGTGAGGTATTTTCCCCAGTTGACGATAATACATGGTTTTCCTCCTCTCTTCTGCTTACAATTGTATTACGCAGAACCCCTAATCCTGTAATCTCTAATTCCACTACGTCCCCAGGCTTCAACCATGGATGCGTCTCAGCACCCAGCTCTAAAATGCATCCCGTTCCTACAGTTCCGGATCCAATCACTTCGCCAGGATACAGGGTGACATCTTTCGAGGCGCGCTCGATCATGTCTGCAAATGTATAATGAATATCCTGATAATTCCCCTCGGATAATAGTTTCCCATTCACTTTTGCCGTCATAGGAAGATCAAAACGGTTTCCCTTGCGATAGGTTTCCAGTTCATCCTTCGTCACTAAATAAGGACCGAAAGAAGTTGCAAAATCTTTTCCTTTTGCGGGACCAAGTCCGACTTTCATCTCATGCTTCTGGATGTCTCTTGCACTCCAGTCATTCATGATGAAATAGCCGTAAATATAGTCTTCTGCGTTTTCTTTTGAAATGTTGGTTCCTTCTGTACCGATCACGCAGGCGATTTCCAATTCATAATCGAACCACTCGCATCCAGCAGGTTTCGCGATGTAATCGAGAGGACCTTTCACAGCTAAGTGATTGGTGAAATAAAAGACGGGGATGTCATACCATTCCGGCACCACATCGAGTCCCCTTCGTTTACGGGCCGTTTTCACGTGCTCTTCAAATGCATAGAAATCCCGGATGCTGACTGGCCTTGGAATCGGCGACTTCAAGGTGACATCATCTAATGAATGCACTCCCTTGTCTTTTTCCGAGAAGGTACCGAGCTCCTTCATCCTTTTCGTGCCTTCTTCTCCAAGATCGATGATGGATAACATGTCTTTAGGGAGTGAGCCGCCACTTACAGCATGGATGTCCACGACTAGTTCATCCTGAACGATCCCCGCCTTTACTTCTCCTTCTTTTAAAAAACTAACCAGCTTCACGTGTCATCACCTTTTTCGAATCAATTCAAATGAATCGGATAATGGTTTGGTGTACATTTGACCGGCAAGTCTTCCCACCGGTTTGAGTTTCTCTGAATCTATTTTTCCATCGTAATAAAGTTCATCATTGATCCTCACACATTCTACCTTCCCGATGACAAGACTCCCTGCCCCAGGATGATCGCCGAAGTGAAGTACTTCATGAAGAACGCATTCCAATTGCACCTTGCTTTCAGATACTCCTGGAGGCTTTACCGTAATGGACTCCTTCTTCGTCAGCCCGACCTGCTCAAATTCATCAACGCCAGGTTCAAATTCAATGGCACAGTTATTCATATCCTCCACAAACTCTTCACTTACGATATTGATGACGAATTCCTTCGTTTTCTCGATATTTCGGAGGGTATCCTTTTTGCTGCCATCCTTTCCTCTTCTCATGGGGGAGAAGCAGACGAGCATAGGTTCTGCAGAAATCGCCGTAAAGAAGCTGTAAGGCGCAAGGTTCGCAATCCCATCTTCATCAAGGGATGAAACAAAGGCAATCGGCCGGGGCAAAATCGAGCCGATCATCAGTTTATAAGCAGACTGCCACTCAAGCGTCTGGGGTTTGATATCCATTTAGTTCACCCCTTCGTTTTGAAAAATGTCTTCCAGTGCTCCAACGAATCTCTTGTTATCGTCCTGTGTTCCAATCGTGACACGAACCGTGGTCGGATATCCGAGAAGAGTTCCTGAACGGACAACGAGCCCCCGTTTCACAAGTTCATATGAGACCGTGTCACCATTCATTCCCGTGTCCACCATGATAAAGTTCGATTGAGACGGGAAATAGGATATCCCCAGACGATCAAATTCACTTTCCAAATAAAGACGACCCTGCTCGTTCTTATGGGTACACTCCCTAATGAACACTTGATCTTCCAGGGCAATGATCGCTGACTTCTGGGCAACGGTATTCACATTGAAGACATCTTTCACTTTACGGAGCTGTTCTGCAATCTCCTCATTCATGACCCCGAAACCGACTCTTAGTCCTGCCAGGCCATATATTTTCGAAAATGTTCTCAGAACGATCAGGTTTTCGAATGCTGAAAGAAGAGGCAGGGTTTCTAAATAATCATCAGTTGTAACGTATTCCATATAGGCTTCATCCACCACTACCAGGATATGTGAAGGAACTCTCTCGATAAAGTGCAGGAGTTCTTTCTTTCCGACAATGGTTCCTGTTGGGTTATTGGGATTACAGACAAAGATCAGCTTCGTTTTTGGAGTGATGTGGTCATGCATCCCCTGCAAGTCATGGGTACCGTTTACGAGTGGGACAATGACCGGTGTGCCTCCCTCTAGAAATACATTGGTTTGGTACCTGGGAAACGTAACATCGGCCATAATGGCTTCGTCGCCAGCGCTCAAATAGGCCCTCGTCAACAGCCGGATCACTTCATCCGAGCCATTCCCAAATACGATCTGTTCTTTCGGTACCCCTAAAAACGCTGAAACCTTATGACTTAGATCGACGGCAGCTCCGTCCGGATACAAAAACAGGTCGCTCCCATTTTCTTTAAACCACTGCTTCACTTTCGGGGAGCAGCCATATATATTTTCATTTTCTGATAGCTTTCTGATTGAAGAGAGACCATGCTCCTTCTGTAAGTCGCCAAGCGTCTTCCCCAGCACGTATGGAGCGATTTGTGTGACCGCTTCTCTTGTCTTGAACTTTAATGTCATACATGAATCCTCGCCTTCCTCATGGATGAAGGGGGTCGACTCACGTGTTAGCTTATCTTCTCGTTCAAATATGGTACCTGCAAACTGTACGATATTATTAGTAGAAGCAGCTAATCTCTTCATGAGTTAACCCCCTGACCGGTCCTTTGACCCCCGTTATATATGCTAATCTCTATCTATTTTTTATTTTATAGGTTTCCTCTGCGTTCTTGCTCGCGCTCGATGGACTCGAATAATGCTTTGAAGTTTCCTTCTCCGAACCCTCTTGCACCCTTGCGTTGAATCACTTCAATGAATAGGGTAGGACGATCAACGATTGGCTTTGTGAATATTTGAAGCAGGTAGCCTTCGTCATCACGGTCTACTAGAATATTCAACTCTTTGATCTTGGAGATCTCTTCATCGATTTCCCCTACACGCTCTGAAAGCATGTCGTAATAGGAGTCCGGAGTATTTAGGAATTCCACACCATTCTCTTTCAAGATGCCGACTGTCTTCACGATATCCTCGGTTAAGATGGCAATATGCTGCACCCCTGGACCACCGTAGAACTCAAGATATTCCTGAATTTGTGATTTGCGTTTCCCTTCAGCAGGCTCATTGATCGGGAATTTAATACGACCGCCGTTATGCATAACCTTGGACATAAGGGCTGAGTATTCAGTTGTAATGTCTTCATTTGTGAAGTGGCGCATTTCCTTGAAGCCCATCACTTTTTCATAGTACTCTACCCACTCTTCCATGCTCTCCACATTACCAACTACGTGATCCACAGCGATGATACCGGCATCTTCATGTTTAAGAGCGGAATCATATTTCTCAAAACCTGGCATGAAGATCCCTTTATAATCTTTACGCTCCACAAGGGTATGGATCGTATCCCCGTATGTACCAATGATGGCTTTTTTTAATTTTCCATTATCATCCTCGAGCGTCGAAGGTGGCATGATTTCAATCGCACCGCGGGATACCGCTCCAGTGTAAGCCTTTTCAACATCATCCACCACAAGGGCGATATCTTTAATGCCGTCTCCGTGATGCTTCACGAATTGGGACACTCGGCTTCCTTCGTGCAAGCTTCCCGTTATAACCAATCGGACTTTGTTTTGTTGCAGTACATAGGATACTGTGTCACGATTTCCTGTTTCGAGACCTGAATAGGCTACGGTCTTAAAACCGAATGCTGTACAGAAGAAGTGGGCAGCCTGCTTCGCATTACCCGTATAGTACTCTAAAAAATCAACATCTCTTACCGGGAAGACATCTTCTACTTTAACCTGCTTTTTTGCTACATTTTCTTGCATCCTAATCCCTCCATTGAATGTTATTATATTCTGAATATTATACTAAATAGTTTCTTAGAACTTCTCAAGAGCGGCAGGTAAAGCTTAAACGCTTCTCTGTGTAAAAGCGTGTTCCTCACTTTACCTGGCTAGCTCCTCTTTTCGGGGAGGCATGTGCACGGCGTCTCCCTTTAATCCTTCGACTGCTTCAAGTAAACTTTCACTCATACTTGGGTGGTGATAAAGTGAAAAGCGAAAGTCCTCATCTCTCGCTGCCATCTCAAGGCCGAGCACACCTGATGTGATTAGCTCGGCTGCTCCCATTCCCATCATATGAATACCAAGGATCATATCCGTTTCACTGTCTGACACGACTTTCACGAATCCATCCTTTCCCTCTGTGAGCTGAGCGTACCCATTTCCTCTGACAGGGTTCTCACTCACTGTAACCGAATAACCTTCCGCACGTGCTTCCTCTTCGGTAAGGCCCGCACACGCAATCGGAGGACTCATCTGCACCACCGTCGGCATAAACTGCAGATCTACTTCCACCTGTAGCCCAGACATCGCCTCGGCCGCCGCCTTCCCCTGTTTAATCGCTTTGACTGCGAGGGACGGACCTTCCGTGACATCCCCTATCGCCCATATATGCGGAATGGAGGTCCGTCCCTCCCGATCTGTTTGGATATAATCATCCTCGGTTAATTCAACACGGAGACGGTCGAGGCCGAGGTCTGATAGGTTCGGCTTAACTTTTCCACTCATGACAAAGTGAGAGCCTTCGATGGAGACCATTTCACCGTTTGCTTTGTTGAGTCCTACTATAACCTTTTCTTCTGTGTCACTCACAGTTTTTATGGTAGAGCTCTTGATAACATTGATTTTCAGCTTTTTTAACTGCCTGAACAACTCTTTTGAGATCGAAGAGTCAAATAGAAGTTCTTCATTCAAGATTAGAGTGACAAGGCTTCCCAAGGTGGAGAAAACAGACGCGATCTCCAGTGAAATATAATCGGCACCATACACAATCAGTTCTTCAGGGATTTCCTCCAGCTCAAATATCTGTCTTTCCTTCAGCACACGGTTAGCGTTATAATCGATTCCATCCGGATAGTGTAAATCTCCACCTGTTGCCACTATCGCATCTTTGAAATTGAATAGGGAAAATTCATGTCCTTCTTCAACCCCAATGCGGGATTCTGATAGAAAAGAAGCCGATCCTCTAACGATCTCAACCTTATTTGCTTTGCACAGTGATTCTACCCCTGATCGGAGCTGGGTGATTTTTTTCTTTTTAAAGTGTTGAAGAGAAGAAAGGTTCGCTACCACTTCCCCAAACTCCATCCCCATTTCCTTCAGGTGCTTCGTCTTTTTAAATTCCTGGGCAAAATGGGTGAATACCTTCGACGGGATGCAGCCTTTATTTAAACAGGTCCCGCCTATATCCTCCCGTTCGATCAACGTCACCTGTCTACCGAGACCCGCGGCTCTGATGGCTGCGTGGTAGCCCCCAGGACCTCCTCCGATGACGACAATGTCTTTATCTTCTGTTATCTCTCCCACTACCATTTATATCAACTCCATTAGCATGGATTGAGGTTCTTCAATCAGATCCCGTAATCGGTTCGTAAATTTCACGGCTGTCCCGCCATCTGCCACTCTATGATCAAAGGACATTGAAACATTCATCATGGAACGGACGACTATTTCATCCTTTTCATTCACCATCGGACGCTTCTTCGTTTTATGGAAGGCGACGAGGGCTACTTCCGGTTCATTAATGATCGGGGTGGCTCCGATCGATCCGTTCAGCGGTCCTACGTTACTGACCGTGAAGGTTCCTCCTTTGATATCCTTCATCGCTAACTTGCCTTCCTGTGCTTTAACGGTCAGTTCCTTCATTTCGACGTTAATATCCTTCATGCTTTTCCGTTCAACCTCTTTGATGACAGGGACAATCAGTCCTTCGTCTGTATCTACAGCGATTCCAATATTGTGATGGGACTGAAGCTCGACACACTCCTCCTGTTCATTGAGACGGGCATTGAAGATCGGAAACTCTTTTAAACAGACAGAAATGACTTTGATAAAAAAGGCTCCCACAGAAATGGACCCGCCGCTTGCTTTCATAGTATCTTTCCAGGATAGTAGATTCGTAACGTCGATTTCTTCAAAATGGGTACAGTGCGGGATGGTTCTCAGTGACTGTGACATTTTGGAAGCGATCTGTTTTCTCCTGCCACGGAAAGGAATAGTTTTAGCATCAGGTTCTGTCGGTGCCGCAGGAGTAACAGGTTCAGGTTCTTCCACCTTCACGGGTGCTGATTGACTTCCTCCATTCATATAAAGGAAAATATCTTCATCGTGGATTCTACCACCAGCTCCGGAACCAACCACTTCTTCTATGTTGATACCATTCTCCCTTGCTATTTTCCTCGTATACGGGGATGCGAGGATCCTTCTCTTCTTCAATACATGGGTCGTTTCCGGCACAACTCGCCGGCTCACTGACTGATTACCTTGTTCTTTTTCCATCAATAAAACCGTGGACCCGACTGGAATCGTCTCCCCTTCACTAACGGTAAACTCCTTGATCACACCTGAAAATGGTGCCGGGATCTCTGCCATCATTTTATCTGTTTGTACCTCTACCAGTGGTTGATCCGCTCGCACGACATCCCCCACTTTTACAAGAAAGTGATTGATATTGGCTTCGGTCATGCCTTCTCCAATATCATGAAGCTTAACTTCCATGAACTCCCTCCTTGTCTAATAGCGGGCTACCTTTTCCACTGCAGCCAGCACACGTTTACTGTCAGGCAAATAGAAATCTTCAAATCCAAAATATGGGACAGGTGTATCGAATCCTGTTACCCTTTCAGTCGGCGCTTTCTGATATAAAAAAGATTTGTCATTGATGATGGCCAGCACGTCATTTCCAACTCCACCAGTGGCATGTGCTTCATGGACAACCACGGTTCTCCCCGTTTTCTGAACTGAGCTTGAAATGAGATCCTTATCCAGGGGATAAAGTGTTCTAAGATCGAGTACCTCACAGGAAATACCTTTATCAGCGGCTTCCTTGGCTGCATCCTCTGCAACCTTCACCATCGCTCCCCATGCAATGATCGTGACATCCTCACCCTCTGTGACCACCTTACCTTTACCGATTTCCACGGTGTACTTCTCTTCAGGAACTTCTTCCCTGGAAGATCGGTAACATCGCATAGGCTCTAGGAATAGAACGGGATCAGGGTCCTCGATGGCTGCAATCAGAAGTCCCTTTGCATCATATGGTGTTGCGGGACAAACAACCTTGATTCCCGGCATATGAGTGAAAAGTGCTTCGGTGCTATCGGAATGAATCTCTGGGGCTCTTACACCAGCCCCATACGGAGCCCTGATGACCAAAGGACAAGTAAAATGCCCAAGGGTACGAGCGCGTATTCTGGATGCATGCGTCATGATCTGCTCGTATGCCGGGTAGATGAATCCTAAAAATTGGACCTCCGCTACCGGACGATATCCGTTCAACCCCATCCCGATTGCCGCTCCAATAAAGCCGGCTTCACTTAAGGGTGTATCAAGAACCCGGTCTTCACCGAATTCCTGTTGAAGACCGTCCGTCGCCCTGAATACTCCTCCATTCGTTCCGATATCCTCACCCATCAACAGAACATCTTCGCTTTCCTGAAGCATAACTCTCATAGCATCCGTGATGGCTTGAACCATCGTCAACGTCTTCATTTTCGTTAAGGTGCTCATTCTACTCACCTCTCAATCGCTCAAGGAGCTTTTCTTTTTGTTCCTGGATAGTCCAGGTCGGTGTCGCAAACACATAATCAAAGATCACACTGGGATCAGCTGCCGGATATGCTTCCAGTTCCTCGACAGCAAGGTCTACTTCCTTCGCACATTCCTTTTGTACAGAGGTCATCCAGTCTTCGTCAATCCAGCCTCGATGCCTCATGAATTTTGTTAACCGGTCAACGGGGTCATTATCCTTTCGTCGGGACTCACTTTCCTGTTGATCACGATACTTCGTTGGATCATCCGCGGTTGTATGGGCACCGTATCTCCAGGTCACGGACTCGATCAAGGTAGGTCCGTCCCCGTTTCGTGCTCTCTCCAACGCCTTCACCGTTTCAAAATAAACAGCAAAAATATCATTGCCGTCGATGCGTACGCTTGGAATGTCATAGGCAAGTGATTTCTGGGCAATGGTTTTTGTTTTCATTTGCTTGTGCATGGGAACGGAGATGGCGTAATGATTGTTTTGATTGAAAAAGACGACCGGTGCCTCCCAGACGCTTGCCAGGTTCAATCCTTCATGAAAGTCGCCTTCAGAAGTGGCGCCATCACCAAAATATACAATGGCAGCATTCCCGGTCCCTTTTCTTTTCTCGGCGAAAGCAGCCCCTACCGCATGTGGAAGCTGTGTCGCGATTGGAATTCCAGGAGTGAAAATATTCTTTCCTTCCGGAGGCACGCATCCTTCATTTCTCCCCTTCCAGAATAGGAGGATATGAAGCAGGGAATGACCGAATGTCATGGTAGCCCCATGATCCCGATAGGACGGGAATAACCAGTCTTTGTCCTGGAGGGCAAGTGCGCTTCCCACCTGGGATGCCTCCTGTCCTTCAAATGGTGCATACGTTCCGATTCGCCCCTGTCGTTGGAGGCTCACTGCTTTCTTATCAAATGTACGGATCCTGATTAAATGCCGATAAAATGTCCGGGCTAAATCTTCTGAAATGTCCTTTTCACACTCACCTTGGACAAGTTCTCCTTGTTGATCCATGACCTGGACCAATTGAAATTCCTTGATCATTTCGTCACCTCTTCTGGTGCTTTTTTATTGTTCCGATAAACTCCTGATTTGCTTTTTATGTCCTAACCGACCACTTCGGACGCTTCGCATGGGAGAAGAAGCTGTTCCTTCTTGTGCGGGCGTGGATTCTGTCCTCACAGAACCGGTTGGCTGCTTCGACTGTGGTCATGTGCTGGTTTTCTGATTGCAGATAAATATCCTGAAGGCTGTTATAGATGGCGCTTGTCTTTTGCAGGACACGTTCTTTATTTGGTTCGTATAATTCGTCAGCTACTTGAATCAATCCACCTGCATTGACGATGTAATCAGGTGCGTATAAGATCCCTTTTTCGTGAAGCTTCATTCCATGTGAAAGATCTAATAATTGGTTATTGGCAGAACCGACGACCGCCTTTACCCTCAGCTGATCTACCGTGTGATCATTAATAATCCCACCGATGGCACAAGGAATGAAGACATCTGCATCAACCGAGTAAATCTCATCTCCGGATACGACTTTAATGGCTGCTCCCATCCTGTTTGCCTTAGCTACTAACTGATCGATGGATTTCTGACTGATATCTGTTACATAGAGGTCTGCTCCCTCTTCCAGTAGACGCTCGGCTACTTTAAAGCCTACTTTTCCTAACCCTTGAATGGCATAGCTTTTTCCATGGAGGTCTTTTGAGCCCCATACGTTTTGGTTGGTTGCCTGTAAGCCATAGATCACGCCCATGGCAGTCGGGATGGATGAATCTCCACTTCCCCCGTATTCTTCATTGACTCCTACAATGCAATTCGTTTCTTTTAAGGCATGAACAAAGTCATCAGGAGTCGTTCCCATGTCTGTCCCTGTATAGAATCTTCCGTTCAGGGATTCAACAAATTGGCCGAAAGCACGGAACAACTCAGGGTGTTTGTCTTTTTCAGGATCTCCGATAATGACGGCTTTTCCTCCACCGAAGTCCACGTCGGCCGCTGCACATTTGTAGGTCATCCCTTTTGATAAACGTAAAACATCCTCAAGTGCTTCATCTACTGAGGTATAGGGTCTCATTCGACAGCCGCCAAGTGCAGGTCCAAGAGTGGTATTATGTATGGCGATGATGGCTTTCAGTCCTGTTTCTTCATCATTACAGAATACGACCTGTTCATGATTTTGTATTTTTTCGAACATATCCATTTCTCCGCCCCCTACAAGCTCTCTGTTTGTAACCGCTTCCATTTTCGTGAATACGTTAGACACTAAAGCTTCCTCCTTTTACTCTGCTATTGATGAAGTAGTCAAAACTTAGTTCTCTTTTATTCTTTCATTAATTTTCTCTTTAAGAAGTACAACTTGTTTGACCTCACCTTTCCCAATGAGTCTGTCATTCTCTTTATCTCTGACAGTCACTTTGGTCACGATGATGTTTCGTTCATATTTAATTACGCTCGCTTTAATTTCAAGAGAGGAACCGTTTTTTGCCGGAGCTATATGCTCGACGTTAACCTTGGCTCCCATTCCCTCTTCATGATCTTCCAAATAGGGTAGAATGATCTTTCTTGATGCCCATTCCATGTGGTAAACCATTGAGACGGTTGAATACACAGGGTGTACCACATCTCCTTCAAACTGGGCATACATGCTGGGGGTTACTTCTGTTCTGACGACGGCCGTATGTCCTTCTCCTAATCCAGACTTCATTGCTTTCCCCCTTTAAACCAACAAATTATATATTTTTATATAACGTTAATTCAACGATATAATAACATTTTGTTTTATAAATAGTCAATAAATTGTTAAAATTTAAAATATTATATTAATATAAGTTATGCAGAGGGACGGACCTATCGGCGCAGCCGAAGGTCCGTCCCTCCCTCAAAAGCGGAGGCGGCTTGGGCAGGCCCGACAAGCATAAGGCGAGACTACCGGAAAGGCGTTCTTTGCCTTTTTGGTGGTCTTGACTTATGACCTCGAGGGACTAGCCGCCGGAGCTAGACGACATCAAAAGCGGAGGCGGCTTGGGCAGGCCCGACAAGCATAAGGCGAGACTACCGGAAAGGCGTTCTTTGCCTTTTTGGTTACCTTGACTTATGACCTCGAGCCTCTTGTCGCCGGAGCTAGACGATTCCTTTTTCCAGAGAGGTAATCAAAATATTCTCAAAATAAAAAAGCAACGAAACAGGGTTCGTTGCTTTTGGTAGAAGGTTGTTTATTGTTTTTATTAACTTATGAAAGAAGTGCCCGGTCGCTGGCGAGTTTGCTTCCACGGATTCGCTGAAATTCGTGGAGAAGTCCTTCGACTGTGAGGTGTTTTTTCTCTTCTTCATTAACCTCTAATATAATCTGGCCATTATCCATCATGATCAATCGGTTGCCAAGATCCAGCGCCTGCTGCATATTATGGGTGACCATCAACGTGGTAAGATTATACTTTTCTACAATCTCTTTCGTCAAGTTCGTAATCAGATCCGCTCTGGCAGGATCCAATGCTGCCGTATGTTCATCCAGCAATAAGATGGACGGTTCGGTGAATGTGGCCATCAATAAAGAAAGAGCCTGTCTTTCCCCTCCTGATAGTAACCCGACCTTCGCATTCAATCGATTCTCAAGCCCGAGGTGAAGTGTTTCCAGTACTTCCTTAAAAAACACTTTCCGTTTTTTGGTCACACCCATTTTAAAGGTGCGTGTTCGATTTCTGGAATACGCCATGGCCAGGTTCTCTTCGATGGTCATAGTAGGTGCAGTGCCTGCCATGGGATCCTGGAACACGCGACCGATAAGCTTAGATCTTTTATACTCGGACACCTTAGAAACATCATGATCGTCAATCAGAACATTTCCCACATCAGGCAGGAGTACACCGGAAACGATATTCATCAATGTCGATTTCCCGGCTCCATTGCTTCCGATCACAGTGACGAAATCCCCAGGTTTTAAAGATAGCTGAATGTCATCAAGGGCGATTTTTTCATCTGGTGTCCCTTCATTAAATACTTTGTGGATTCTATTTAATTGTAACACCGCTCTCACCCTTTCCATCTGCGATTGAAGATCTGTCTAATCGTTCTGCCATTCGCTGCGCCTTTCGTTTCTTATCCTTGTAACGGTCCATCACTTTAGGCATGACAAGGGCAAGAATCACGATTGTCGCTGTGATAAGCTTCATATCCCCTGTTTCCAGGAAATCGACGCGAAGAGCCATGGATACGACTAATCGATAGATAATCGCCCCACCAATGACTGCGAGCGTCGTACGGGCGATCGTCTTAGTTCCAAACAATGCTTCACCGATGATAACCGAAGCAAGTCCGATGATAATCATCCCGATCCCCATTCCGACATCAGCAAATCTGCTATACTGGGCAATCAGTGCCCCCGACAGTGCTACCATACCATTCGATATTCCCAGACCCAGAATAATCATCAGGTTCGTATTAGCAGAGAAACTGCGGATCATTCGCTGATTATCTCCCGTCGCCCGTAATGCCAACCCGATTTCCGTTTTCAAGAAACCGTCAGTTAAAAACTTGATGACAAGCGTGATGATGATCATAATAAATAAAATGCTCCACGTTCCCGGTACAGGCTCCCCAAGCCCCACTCCCATCCACAATTTATTGAGTGCGGCATCGATCCCGAGGGGCGACCAAAATCCTTCCACCCCTGTAAAAGCAGTATCCTGACTTAATAATGGTACATTCGACCGCCCCATTATCCGGAGATTGATAGAATACAGGGCAATCATCATGAGAATCCCTGATAATAGGGCATTGATTTTTCCAAACGTGTGAAGTAGTCCGGTTATACATCCTGCAACAAATCCGATGACAATCGCTGTAATGGTTGCGATGACTGGATTTACGCCACTAACAATCATGGTGGCAGCGACAGCGGCTCCCGTAACGAAACTGCCGTCGACTGTTAAATCAGGAAAATCCAATATCCGAAAGGACAAGTAGACTCCGAGGGCCATAATAGCGTAAATGATTCCAGATTCAAAGGATGCGAATATTGCTGTTGGCACGAATCATCATCCTCTCTTATTTCTCTTCGTAAAACTCTCCTAAATCAGACCATGCATCCTGAACTTCTACACCTTGCTCTTCTGCAGCTTGCTTATTGATCATTAACTTAAAGTTCTTTGGATACTCAACATTGATTTCAGAAGTTTTCTTTTCACCTTTTAAAATTTTTGCAGCCATTAGGCCTGTTTCGTAACCAAGATCTTCATAGCTGAATCCACTAGCTGCTATCGCACCTTTTTTCATTGAATCCAGTTCACCCACAAATAGAGGGATATCTTTATCATTTGCTACACTGATGACAGATTCCAATGCAGATACAACGGTATTATCAGTAGGAATGTAAATGGCATCCACACGACCAACCAGGGATTCTGCCGCTTGTTTTACATCTGCTGACGTAGATACAGAAGCTTCAACTACCTTCGCTCCCTTTTCTTCAACAAGCTTCTTCACTTCCTCAGCCTGTACAACGGAGTTTTGTTCACCTGAATTATAGATAACTCCAATATTTTTCGCTTTCATTTCATCCGTAATAAATGAAATCGTTTTAGAAATCGCTTCAGGGTGTGTATCCGTCGTTCCAGTAATATTTTCACCTGGCTCTTCGAAAGATTTCACTAATTCAGCACCAACTGGATCGGTTACTGACGTAAAGACGATTGGAATTTCCTTTGTAGCATTTAATGCGTGCTGAGCACTTGGGGTTGAGTTTGCAAAGATGAGGTCGACACCATCACCAACGAAGTTCTTGGCGATCGTTTGTGAATTTGTAGGATCCCCTTGAGCAATTTGAACATCAAACTTTACATTCTTGCCTTCTTCAAGACCGTTTTCAGCCAAAGCCTTCTTAAAACCTTCAAATGCTGCATCTAAAGACGGATGTTCCACAATCTGGGTTACCCCGATCACATATTGCTTTTCACCATCTTCTCCACCTGAGCTTGTATCACTACCACAGCCCGCTAAAAACAGCATTCCCAGCATCATAGAGATGACAACAAGTAATAAACTCTTCTTCTTCACAGAAATCCCCCTTTTTCTCTTCCTGATATATGATCAGTAGTCTGGTAGACTAGCAAATCCAAGTATGATAAAAATCAACACCAACGTAAATACAACGTTATATTATCACTCCTGTCACAAAATAGTCAATAATATTCCGAAAATTTAAAAATTAATACTAGTATAGACGGTATTGTTGATGATTTCTAGAGGATTTGCGGGAAAATATTTTTGTTATGGGGTTGGTGAACGTGATGAGGAGTACAGATTTTAAAATATTTGATGGATATTGGGACTTGGAGATTGGTGGGGAATGCTGAAACAAACCGTTAAATGGTCACTTAAATAACGGTTTCTATGAAAATCCAGCTTAGTTAATGGTTTCGTACTATAGTATTCCCCTTCGAATCTCTCTTTTTTACTTGTTGTGCCAGAATCTAGTAAACTTGTGCCACTTTAGCATTTGGTTGTGCCACTTTTATCTAAACTTGTGCCACTTTCACCAAAACTCGTGCCAAATTGTGACCACCACCATAAAAAAGACACTTCCCCAATAAAGGAAATGCGCCTTTTCACAACAATCTATTAAGATCCCACACTGCTACCTGATAGCTTCCTGAAAATCCCCTGGGCATCGTTCATCATTCTCTCAACCAATTCCTTCACCGTCGGGACATCCGATACTAGACCGGACACCTGGCCACCGTTGATAAATCCTTGATCCAGCTTCCCTTCAAATGCTCCAACACGATGATAATCTTCTGAGGTCATTTGACTGAACTCTTCAAGAGCGACCCCCTCTTGTTCTTTTTGGATCAATTGTGCGGCATAAGGCGTTTTCATAACCCTTCTAACCCTTCCGACAGAACGACCGACGATGACGGTGCTATCATCTTTTGCTTCCACTAGTGTCGTTTTATAGTTTTCATGAAAAGGAGCTTCCTGGGTAGCGATGAATCGGGTACCCATTTGCACACCACTGGCACCAAGGGCAAGCATGGAAGCGAGTCCCCTGCCATCACCGATTCCTCCTGCTGCGACCACTGGAATGCCCACGGTATCGACGAGTTGTGGAATAAGGGCAAGCGTTGTTGTTTCAAGATTGGAGTTGATCCCTGCAGCCTCATATCCTTCTGCCACGATCACATCTGCACCGGCGTCTTCCGCTTTCTTTCCTTGCTTTTTAGAAGCGACGACACAGATCACTTTTACGTTGTGTTCATGAAAATAGGGAATGAGCGGGGCAGGATTTCCTGCTGATAAGGAAACGACCGGTATTCCATGTGTCATCACTAAGCGGATCATCTCTTCCAAGTGAGGAGTTATAGAGATTGGGATGTTTAGAGCGAAAGGCTTACTGGTTCTCCTTTTCGTTTCCACGATGATCTTTTCCACTTCCTCCACGCCCATGGTGCCGACTCCGATTGTACCGAGCGCCCCGGCCTCCGAGATTGCCGCCGTCAAGGGAGCGTTGCTGATGTTCCCCATGCCACCTTGAATGATTGGATATTTTATATGTAATACGTTCGTTAGGTTATTCATTATAATCCCCCTTCGTTAAATTAATGTTATACTTTTTGGAATTGTACGACAAGTACCGAAAAGAATTTCCATCAATTTGAATTATTTATTGACATTTCATTCCAAAACACATATTCTAAAATCAGCTACTTTGTAAAACAAGGTAGTTGTGTTTTACATCAGTACCTTGTATTGCAATGTATTAAAAAAGGAGGCACTATATGTCTATCCGCAGTCAGCTATTAAAGGGTATATTAGATGGTTGCGTCCTATCTGTGATTGAAAAAGAGCCGGTCTACGGATATGAACTTTCTAAAAAATTGCAGTCTTCCGGTTTACAGGATGTGAGCGAAGGGACCATTTATCCAGTGTTATTACGACTTCAGAAAAATAACCTGATCCGTGGGGAAATGCAGCCATCTGATTCCGGACCTAACCGAAAATACTATTATTTAACAGAAAAAGGACATTCAGCACTCTCTGATATATCAAGAGAATGGGAACAAATCGTATCACCCGTCACAGCACTATTAAAAAGGGGGAACCATGATGATTGAAGCAAAGCAGTTAATTGAATTGAACAATCAAAAACGAACAGGATTGTCGGAAGAGAACGAAAAGTATTATTCGGATTTTCTGATATACATGCGCCTACAACTTTCATTATCGGAACAGCAGACCGAGGAAATATTAATGGAAATCCTGGATCATATTATTGACGGGCAGCGTGAAGGGAAAACAGCCAGAATGATTTTAGGGGATGATCCTAAGGCTTACGCTGATGATATCATCGAACAGCTTCCTACAGAAAAGAAGAGAAGTATCGTGGCATTCGTATCATCTTTAGCCATTAACTTATTGGGGTACTTCATGATAATTCGAGGACTCTTATTATTGATTGGGCCGATGTTTAAAGAAATAAGCAGTGAAGTATATCCACTCACTTCCGGCATATTGGCACTTATCACCTTCATTTCCAGTTTGGTTGGGGTAAAAATCATTTTCTCGATCATTAAACATTCTTTATTTAAGGAGAAACAAACCCCTGTGAAAGATTCCATTAAAGCAGGTACAATGGGTATGGTATCGATGGGCATCATAATTTGCGCTACTTACCTCCTGCCTGACCTTGGTCCATCTTTCCTTTTTCCGTGGTATGCTTCTTTCATTACCGGGGCACCATTATTTGGTATTTCTTATCTTCTGAAAAAATAGAGGTCCGTCCCTCAAAAAACCACTTGCCAAACCGGCAAGTGGTTTTGATCAGTCTAATAGTAATGGATGCGTCATGACGTTGTAGCTCAGGTCTTTGTTTTTCAGTTCGTTGCCGTCTTCGAATACACTTTCGAAGAATCGTGAGGCCGGTTCAGCAAGTTCTTTGTAGTATTCTCCGAAGAGCGAGGCTGCGTGCGCCCCGAGCCATTTTTTAGGCAGAAGTTCTTCAGGTAGACCAGGATCCACAAAGAGGAATTTACGGTATTCGTGGACGAGCTTCGTTCTTTCCACGAAGCATTCAGCATCGGTCATTTGTCCTTTCCCGATTTTACTCTTATCAATCATGTATTGTTGACTGTAATGGGAAATGAATTCCTGGTAGCGATCATTGATCTCATTCAGGTCCCAGCTTTTTTCGATCAACCGTTGATTCTCATGTGGACCTTCGTATTCGGCGATGAAGAAATCGACGTACTCTTTAATATCGTATTTTCCAATCAGGGATTGTACTTGTTTTTCCAAATTGTTAGGAGAGATCCAAGTACTCGTCGAAAGGGTTCCAAAGCCGCTCCAGACAAGTTCTTTCCTCAGTTCGTCCCGGATGCTCCTTATTTCTTCAGGGATTGAGTACATAAGGATTCTCCATTTACCGTCCCATTGTTCAGGCTTCAGCTTGAAGATCCTGTTTGCCGCTTCTTCCATTCGGATCACGCCGCGTTCTGTGAGGGAGTAGTAGCTTTTGTTCCCTTGTTTCTCTGCCCGGACCCAACCTTGCTTATTCATTCTTGAAATGGCTGCCCGGACTGCTTGATCGTTGTGACCGAATTCATTCAGAAGACGTATCAAACTGCCGATCCATATCTTATTGCCATAGTGTCGTATGTAATCCCCATATAGTGTAAAGATCATTGATCGTGTATTCATCGGTGCCTCTCCTTTAGATAATATTCCGTTTGTTTATGACGTTTAATTTACGTTTGATTTATATATTATCATAAACTTTCTATGAAAATAAATGAATATTCATGATTTTTAAGTTTGAATGAATTTCAGGCACAAAAAAATCAGGCTCACTTACAGAGCCTGACCCTCAATGATACACCCTCAACATCTCCAGCATCTTAACAAATTCATATGTATTGATAACCTGTTCCTTCGACCAATTCCCCTCGATCCATGTTACAAGCTCTTCCTGGCTGTTAAACACTTCCCCGCTCGTATCGGCTTTCCTTATTAAATACCTTCCGTTATCCTCATCCGCGACTACGAGACAAGGAATCTCGCTTTCTTTTGTCATAATTTCAAATTCCATCTCACTCACCTCACTTCTATCTTTTCTAAAAAGGGGCGATTCTAATCACAAAAAGAGCCCTGCACATACAGGACTCAAACTATTAAGTTTCAATATTCTCTACTAAAGTCGCAATCCCCTGGCCGACACCAATACACATGGTAGATAAGCCGTACCGTACCTTTCTCTTTTTCATTTCATACAGAAGGGTGGTAAGGATACGTGCTCCACTTGCTCCAAGTGGATGACCGAAGGCGATCGCTCCTCCATTGACATTGACGATTTCTTCATTCAACCCTAGCTCTCGGATGCAGGCAATGGATTGTGCTGCGAATGCTTCATTGAGCTCCACTAAGCCGATTTGGTCAAGGGCAAGGCCCGACCGTTTCAGTACCTTCTGAGTGGCATAGATCGGTCCCAGTCCCATCACAGATGGTTCAAGCCCTGAAGTGGCCGATGTCATGTAGCGGGCCAGCGGAGTAACGCCTAATTCTTCTGCCTTCTCCCTGCTCATTAATAACAGAGCAGATGCACCATCATTGACTCCTGATGCATTCCCTGCCGTCACCGTTCCACCTTGGAATAACGGCTTAAGCTTCTGCAGTTTTTCACTATTGGTATCGGGTCTTGGGTGTTCATCGAACTGAAACGTTGAAAGGTTCCCTTTTCTGTCACGTAACTCGACGGGCACGATTTCCGTTTTAAACCGTTCTTCATCCATGGCTCGTTTCGCTTTCATTTGGCTCCAGTAAGCAAAGTGATCTTGTTCTTCCCTCGAAATGCCGAACTGTTTCGCCACGTTTTCGGCTGTTTCCGGCATGGAATCGGTCCCGAATTTTTCTTTCAGACGGGAATTAACGAAGCGCCATCCGATCGTCGTATCGAACATTTCCATATTGCCTCTTGGGAAATCCTTTGAAGGCTTTGCCATGACGTAAGGAGCACGGGTCATACTTTCGGTCCCGCCGGCAATGAAAACATCCCCTTCATTAACCAAAATGGCTCTCGCCGCATAGTTAACAGCGTCCAGCCCAGAACCGCATAAACGGTTGATGGTGGTTGCACCGACATCAACAGGGAGACCTGCCAGAAGTGTCGACATTCGGGCTACGTTCCTGTTGTCCTCTCCGGCACCGTTTGCATTTCCAAGTACCACCTCTTCAATCGTATCCACCGGGACGAGGGGATTACGTTCGACGAGCGCTTTAATAACATGAGCACCCAAATCATCAGGACGCACCCCTTTTAAAGAGCCTTTGTATTTTCCAATCGGGGTACGGACGGCATCGACAATGACAACCTCTCTCATGACTGATGCTCCTTTTCCTTTGTTTCCGAGTAATCATAAACACCCTTACCCGTTTTTCGGCCAAGACGTCCTGCTTTCACATATTTCTCTAAAAGAGGCGCTGGACGATACTTTTCACCAAGCTTTTCATGAAGGTACTTAAGATTATTCAATCGTGTATCCAGTCCGACTAAATCTCCCAGCTCAAACGGACCCATCGGAAATTTTAGTCCGAGCTTGATTGCTTTATCGATTTCTTCAGGAGAACCGAGTCCTTCCTGGAGCATGTAAAAGGCTTCATTCCCAACGAGGGCAGAGATTCTGCTTGTGACAAAACCAGGGAACTCATTGATGACCACCGTTTCTTTCCCCATCAGGCGGGCTACTTGCTGGATGACCTCCGTCGTTTCATCACTTGTTTCCAATCCCTTCACGATTTCAACGAGTGGCATTTTATGTACGGGATTGAAAAAGTGCATGGCAATGACTTTGTCAGGTCGTTTCGTAAATGAGGCAATTTCCGTCGGACTCATGGTGGAAGTATTTGTTGCCAAATAACAATACTCAGGTGCATGCGCGTCCAGCACTTCAAATACGCCACGCTTGATATCTGTCTTTTCCGGAACGGCTTCGATGACCACATCGGCATCCCGTACGGCAATCGAAAGATTCGTTGAATAGCTCATAAGCTCTTTCGCTTCTACATACTGCTGCTGAGTGAGCTTATTCCTTTCTATTCCTTTTTGGAAAATGAGCTGAATCTCATTCCTGGCATGATCCAACTGCTCTTGTTTAATATCAACCAGTGTGGTCCTGAAGCCTCCTGTCGCACTTACATAGGCGATCCCTCTTCCCATTACTCCGGAACCAACTACCACGATATGCTGCGTCATGTTTGCTTTCCCCTTTCTTGCAATAAGGGGTTGACCCTGATAGGACAACCCCCTGCTTGTTAATGTCTTCTTACACGCCAAATGGATTTAACGGACGGTTTCCGAAGTAAGAAATGATACTCTTTGTTTCTGTGTAAAGATCGAGCGTTTCAACGCAAAGCTCACGGCCGAATCCTGACTGCTTGTAGCCTCCGAATGGAGTACCCGGGAATGCGGAGAACGGGCAGTTCACCATCACGATTCCGGCTTGGATCGCTTTTGATACTCTTGTCGCACGGCCATGGTTTTGAGTCCATACCGCTGAACCAAGACCATATTCGCTATCGTTGGCCATTTTAATCGCTTCTTTTTCATCTTTGAATTTCATTACCACCACAACGGGTCCGAAGATTTCTTCTTTTACAACCTTCATGTCGTGATTCACATCTGTAATGATGGTTGGCTCATACCAATAGCCTTTTTCGAAGCCTTCAACCTTCGCAGGGCTTCCCCCGAATAAGATCGTTGCCCCTTCTTCTTTGGCTGATTGAACATAACCGTCGATCGTGTCCAGCTGGTCCTGATTGATGATCGCCCCGATATGAGTACCTTTATCGTGAGGGTCGGCCAGTTTCAGCTTCTTCGTCTTCTCAACGAATTTCTCCATGAACTCATCGTAGATATCTTCATGTACATACAGTCTGGATCGTGCTTCACAGGACTGGCCTGTATTATAGAAGATTCCGAACAGGGAACCATCCACCGCTGCATCGACATCTGCATCTTCAAATACGATGTTTGGTGACTTCCCACCTAATTCAAGAGTGACTCTCTTTAGGGTTTGAGACGCCTTTTCCATGATATTTTTACCGATAGGAGTGGAACCTGTGAAGGCTACCTTATCAACCTTTTCATGCTCAACTAAGTAATTACCGACAGAAGATCCTGCACCCGGGATGATGTTGACAACCCCTTCAGGCACACCGGCTTCGATACAGATTTCACCCAAGACAATCGCTGTCAATGGTGTAAGAGTTGCTGGTTTCACCACAACCGAGCAGCCTGACGCAATGGCAGGAGCAATTTTCCACGCCGCCATCATCAATGGATAATTCCACGGAATGATTTGAGCACATACACCGACCGGCTCTTTCTCCGCAACATTCATGAATTGCCCTGGTACATTATTCACCGTTCCACGATGGCCCACAATCGCTCCTGCATAGAATTCAAAGTCTTCGATCGCTTGCATCACTTGACCTTGTGCGGCAGATAGTGATTTCCCGCTATCCATGATCTCAAGAGAGACAAGTTCATTAAAACGTGATCTCATAATGCCTGCAATTTTATTGAGCACGCGGGAACGCTTATTGATCGGGAACTTCTTCCACTTACCGTAGTCAAACGCGTTTCTCGCTGCTTCAACCGCGTTTTCAGCATCTTTTACAGATGCCAGTGAAACGGTGGCAATCGCCTCACCTGTCGCTGGATTGTACGTCGTAAAGGTTTCACCTGAACCGCTTTCCATACGTTGGCCGTTGATCACCAATGAATAATGTTCTCTTTTCATTTCAAGGACTTCAAAGCTTTGCTCTTTTACTGTAGACATAACTCCATCTCCTTTTTGATTGAATTATTTTCCGTGAAAGGCTGGCCTTCTTTTCTCCATAAATGCTGTCACACCTTCGCGGTGATCTTCTGTCTGGCCTGCGATCCGTTGGGCACAGGCTTCTTTTTCTAAGTATTCGTTGAAGGATAGATCCGCACTCACCTTTAATAAACGCTTCATCAAGCCGATTGCTTTCGTTGGCATGACGGCGATTCTTTCGGCAAACGCAGTCGTCTCTTCCTGCCACTCTTCAAGTGATATGATTTTCGTGACAAGACCTAGCTTTTCTGCATCGATCGCCTTTATCTTCTCTCCAAACACCGCCAGTTCCAGCGCTTTTGCGTAGCCAACAATCTTTGATAAATAATAAAGATTCCCTGAATCCGGGACTAAACCGACATGCACAAATGCTTGCACAAAGCTCGCTTTCTCAGACACCAGCCTGAAGTCACAGGCAAGGGCCAGACTGAATCCCGCTCCTGCCGCCACTCCATTGACTGCGGCGATAACCGGCTTTTCACACTGCTCGATTTCTTTTACCATCGGTCCGTAGTTATGGCGCAGCACTTCACCATGATCCATGGATTCATCCACTTCACTTAGATCCTGTCCCGAGCAAAACGCCCTGCCTTCCCCCGTGATGACGATGGCTCTCACTTCTTCATTTCTCGAAGAATCTTTTATAGCCTTTTGGATCTCCAGATTAAGTTGACGTATGAAAGCGTTCAGCTTATCAGGACGATTCAAGGTAATCCAGGCTACGTTATTCTTCACTTCGTACTTAATCGTTTCAAACATGCGGCAGCCTCCTTATTTCCCTTTAAAATTCGGTTTCCGTTTTTCCACAAAAGCCTTCATGCCTTCTTTCTGATCTTCAGAGGCAAAGAGAAGATAGAAGTTCTTCCGCTCATATTGCATCCCTTCATAAATCGAAGAATCAACGGCTTTATGAACAGATTCTTTGATCAATCTCAAGGAAAGCGGCGGCTTTGCAGTTAATTTCTTCGCAAACTTCTCGGTTTCTTCTATTAATAATTCTTTCGCAATCGTTCGGTTGACGACTCCCCATTCAAGAGCTTGCGTGGCTGTAAACATGTCTCCGGACAACAACCATTCCATCGCTCTTGATTTCCCTATTAGCTTGGTGAGCCTTTGGGTTCCACCCGCTCCGGGCATGACACCAAGATTCACTTCAGGAAATCCGAAGCTTGCATCCTCAGAAGCGAATAGAATGTCGCAGCAAAGAGCTAACTCAAACCCGCCGCCTAATGTAAACCCCTGGACCGCTCCGATGATCGGCTTCTTGATCCAGGTAAGGCGGTCCCATTCAGTGAATTGATTCAAGAGTTCTAAATCAATGGCCCCGTCTTCCGCCATTTCATCAATGTCTGCTCCTGCAGCAAAGGCTCTGCCCCTACCTGATAAAACAATTGCTTTCACACTGTCGTTCCGGTCGAATGCCTCGAAAGCATTGACTAACTCCGATACCATAGGACGATTGATGGCGTTCAGAACTTTAGGTCTATTTAATTCAATAAAACCAAGTCCGTCCCTCTCGCTCACTACGATATATTCGTACTCTTTATTCATTCACTTCTTCACCGATCATAAGAGTGACTAACTCTGCGGCGAAGCCCATAAGGTCCTTCCCGGAGGCTTTGCCTTCATCGGATTTCATGGCTGCTTTCATCGCTTCATGATTGTCATAATACATTTCGCACATTAAGTAGTATTTGCCTTCTCCACCCATAGGTGAACCGACGATTCTCGTTACATCCATCTTTTTAAGGCCTGGAATTTTTGCCGTGATCGGAGCGTGGGTATTGAAGTAATGCTCATCAAATTTCTCTTTGTTTTCAGGGTGCTTATACAATGCGATTAGTTTTACCATAGTGGAATCTCTCCTTTGATTTTCAATAGTTTATTTTGGTTCTATTTGTAATAAGACAGTAGTAGTTGATTTCCGCTACAGGCGCTCACTTTCCGCGGGGCGGGCGGTGAGCCTCCTCGGCTTCGCCTGCGGGGTCTCACCTGTCCCGCTATTCCCGCAGGAGTCGCGCGCCTGCAGCGAGAAGCAACTTTCTGATAATTCGGTTTACTTTAACAAAACCTTACAAAACAACAATCTTTTAGAGCTTTTTAATAGATTTAGATAAAGGTGCTATAAGCAAAGACTTACTAAACACTTCACATCATCGTCGATATTGGCTTCATGGCTTCGAACGGGTTGCGGCATTGCTTGCAGTATAGAATGCTTCTGCAGGCGGTTGGACCGAACAGGTTCTCCATTGAAGTATAGGGGGAATCGCAATATGGGCAGTGAATCTCCCAATCTTCTTCCCCGTTGAATTGTTCAGGCGGGGGTGCGATACCGAATTCTTTCAGTCTCTCCCGTCCATTTTCCGTTAATCTGTCTGATGTCCAGGGAGGAGAATAAACAAATTGAACCTGTATAGATTGAATTCCAAGCTGATCCCGACACGCCTTCTCCACATTCCCTTTAATAATTTCCAATGCCGGGCAGCCTACAAAGGTTGGTAGGAGCTCAATCATCAGAGCACCTTCGTGGTGATGTATGCGATTGACCATTCCAAGATCTACAATGCTGATGGAATCAATTTCAGGATCTTTCACTGTTTGAAGAACTTCTAAAACGGTTGCAGTCATATTCCTTCATCCTTTACCAGCTTGCTGCGGGATTTGTGTTATAGACTTCGCTTAATGTGGAAAGTGCCGTATCCAGTTCAGGAGTGTGTTCACCTAAACGTCCATTCCCCTTTTTCATGCTTACATTCGGAGGAAAGGATAGTTGAGTGGATTGGAAAACCGGTTGAAGGGCAAGCTCCCATCGTTTCGATAAATTCTCTTCTCCTTCGATCAGCGCCATAATTGACATCTCTTTTCCCTTTGGCCCAAGGGTGAGTACTCCCTGGAATTCTTCCAATACTCGTTCAATCGCTTTATTCATTCGCTCCCTTGCTTCACCGCCGGCATTCATTAATTGAATGAACCAGGTTTTCCAGTGCAGCAGGTGATAATATAATTCTGTGTTGATTTTGATTGCCATTTCGGCAAGTGGTTCATAGGAGGAGTTCTTTAATGAGTCAATTCGTACCTTTTTGGCGACGCTGTAGAAATAATGTCTTACAACAGCAAAGGCCCAGTCGTAGCGGGGTTCTTGTAGGTAGTGCCCGGGTCCATTCACTTCTTCCAGTAAGATGGCATTTCTTCGTTCTGACGTCTTCCTTCCATGTGCCAGATGGTCCTGATCCCCTTCCCCTAACTCTTCAAGGAGCTGATAGAACATTGTGGCATGCCCCATCGTGTCTTGATTAATGGATGAAAACGCGACATCCTCTTCAATATGAGGAGCGAGTCCCAGCCATTCAGAACCACGATACGCAAGGATGAAATCATCGTCGGCCAGTTGATAGAGCAGGCTCAGAAGCGCTTCTTTATAATCTGCGTTCGGGATGTCATTTGGACTATTCACTTTCATTTCTTCTTCACCAACTCTCCCCATGACATGATTTCTTTCTCATCGAGCATTTCCTGTTCGTACTGTCTCCACTTCTTCTTCAGATAACCGTAGCCTTTGGCGTTCCGGTAATCTTTATTATCAAGACGGCCGACACTCTCTCTTTCCTCGGGTGTCATCATCCGGACGTCCGACCGCTTCACAACCCATATATCCGAGACCGGCTCTCTTCTCATGAAATTCTCTTGAGCCATCACCATGGCAAGCTCATGGTTGGGTGCTAACAGACTGAATTGATGCTGCATCTGCGCCCCGTCCGTCCTCTTACTAAACACTTCAAATTCCTGATAAAAGTTCTGCCCCTTGTCAGACATCCTCCTCATTCCTTTCTAGCTTACTTGGTCACTAGGGCTTAATGCTTCGCGAACCCACGCATTATTGTCGTAGGATAATTCTCTTAAACGAAGGCGATCCTTTGATTTCGGACCTTTGTTCCGAATGATTTCCTTGAAGCGGTTCCAGTCGGGCTGCTTATAGATCCATAAGTCCTTTTCTTCATCGAAGTACATCGTCTCATCTGGAAGAGTCAGTCCTAACGAGAGCATCCTTGGAACATATTTCGTGAAAAAGTCCTGTCTCAGCTGTTCATTTGTTTTCGTCCGGATGTTGTATTTAATGGTGATGTCCTGTTTAGAGGAACCTGTCGTTTTCGCATCACCCGGTCCAAAGAACATAAGAAGCGATTCCCACCAGCGGTCAACTGCATCCTGAACTAATACTCTTTGATCGTGAGTTCCTTCTGCCAGAGCCATGATGATGGCTTCACCATGCTGTGCGTGGAACACTTCTTCTGCACATATTCGCTTCAACGCCCGGGCATATGGACCGTATGAAGCATGGAGCATATTCGTCTGTGTGATGATCGCTGCCCCGTCCACAAGCCAGCCGATCAATCCAGCGTCTCCCCAGGTAGGTGCTTCCATGTGAAAGACGTTATGAAACTTTAAATCTCCTGAAAACAAATCTCTCATAATGTGCTCACGTGTTTTCCCGTAAGGCTTCATTAAATCTTCCGCTACGCGAAGCAAAAGCTGTCCATGGCCCATCTCGTCCTGAACCTTCGCCATGATTCCAAGCTTCCTTCTTAGTGTAGGTGCTTTCGGTACCCACTCCTTCTCGGGAAGCGCCCCCATGATTTCACTGATCCCATGCATGGATATCAGCTTGATCAGTGCATTCCGATACTCATCAGGCATCCAATCATCCGCTTCAATCTTTTCATCATTTTCAATCTTTCTCATAAAATGAGTCATACGCTCTTCTTCCGTCAGATGTTGGTTTGATAATACGTCACTCACTGTAGCTCCTCCTTTATCACACAGTTAATACGCGGGTGCTATATTGTGTGATAACTATTTTTCTCAAAAAAATTTATTGAAACATGGCTTCTCCTCTAAGATCCACAATCCGGATGGCTTTCCCATCTGAACGGGGGATTTCTTTCGGTTCCCTGATTTTCACATCCATGGAAACATAGCAACGATCTTTCATGAGGCTTTTCACTTTTGCTTCCAATTGATTGAATCCTTCATGCTTTATGTCTTGAGACATTCCTTGGTAGCATTCATCCGTTACCTCAACCTGCAACTCCACCAAATCGAGTGCCCCTTTTTTCTTTAAGTGAACCTGATAATGTGGTGCAAGCTCACTTATCTGAAGCAGGAAGTGTTCCATTTCTGATGGAAACACGTTCACTCCCCTGATGATGAGCATGTCATCCACTCTTCCCTTGACACGTGACATCTTCACCGTCGTTCTTCCACACGAGCATCTCCCGTGCTTAATCGAAGCAATATCACCGGTTCTATAACGGATGATTGGAAAGGCTTCCTTCGTTAAACTTGTAAATACAAGCTCACCGACTTCCCCCTCTGGTAAAGGCTCTAACGTATCAGGGTTAATGACCTCCACCAGGAAATGATCCCCTGCAATATGAAGGCCATCCTGAGCTTCGTGGCATTCCATGGCAACTCCCGGGCCGATGACTTCACTTAAGCCATAAATGTCACACGCTTTAATATCGAGCTTTCTCTCCAACGTTTCTCTCATTGCATTCGACCAGGGCTCGGCCCCGAATATTCCATATCCTAAGGATAGTGAAGCCGGATCCTTCCCTTGCGCCTCCATTGTTTCTGCTAAATTGAGGACGTAGGATGGCGTGCCGCATATGACCGTCGGCTGGAAGTCTTCCAGCAAGGTTATTTGCCTGGACATGTTTCCGCCTGATACCGGCACCGTGATCATCCCAAGCTTCTCACTTCCATAATGAAGTCCCAAACCTCCTGTAAACAGTCCGTATCCGTATGCATTATGCAGGACATCCCCCGGTTTTCCACCTGACATGGCAATGGCCCGGGCCACAATTTCTCCCCACATGTTGATATCGTTCTGGGTATACCCTACAACCGTTGGCTTTCCACTTGTTCCGGAAGATGCATGGACCCTTACCATTTCTTCACGCTTGACAGCGAACAGGCCAAAAGGGTAATGATCGCGTAAATCCCCCTTTTTTGTAAGCGGTAACATTTCGAGGTTTGACAAAGACTTTATATCCTGTGGTTTCAGACCTCTCAGGTCAAATTGTTCACGGTAAAAAGGGACTCGTTCATACACATAAGCAGCAATATGTTGTAATCTCTCTAGTTGAAGGCGTTCCATTTGCGATCGACTGGCAGTTTCAATCTCATGCAATATCAACGTATCGGCCTCCTGTCACAATATAAAAATATATTTATATAACGTTATTAATTCGTTTATGTAAATATGTGTTATATTCATCTACTCAAAAGATAACGTTTCTGCTGAACATTGTCAATATATTTTCAGAAAATTTCATCAAAGCAAATTCGGGGACGGATAGGTGAGAAGTGAGCTTGTGGAAGGGTATCTTTATTGGATGTGGGCATAAAGGGGTATGAAAATCCGTTTCGCCGTTAAATTTGGAATTTCGCCGATAAAAGTGAGATTTCGCCGTTATAATCAGAATTCCGCTGATAAAATCAAAAATTCGCCGTTATTTGTACCCAAGTGATATAAACCAACTAAAGCATGGGTAAAATTTAACCTCAGGTGCTTACCTTGAGGGACAGAAAAATGCAAATCACCCTTTATAGGTTCTATTTTCTAAAAAATATTACATTTTTCCTAAGTAAACGTCACTTTCTTCATGTCTTAAGGTGTTGATTTGTAGCTCCAAATCGTGATTACCAACCATTCTCCTTTCTTATACACCAAAGGTTCCCCCCAAAAGAAGGACATCCCATACCAATAGAGAAATCTTACATATAACAAGGAGGCTATAAAATGACCACATACGAAGGAACAAGGTAGATCCAGGTTTTAGAGTTGGAAATCATGGAAAAGAAAAAGCAGCTTGCACAGCTACGCAAAGAACAAACGCCGCAAAAGGTTAAAAACTACCTCTTTTTAACAACTGATCAAAAAACCGTTACACTAGAGGAACTTTTTAAAGACAAAGATGAACTTATTATCATCCATAACATGGGGAGGGATTGCCGCTATTGTTCCATGTGGGGGGGGGTGGCTTTAATGGGGTGTATCATCATTTGTTAAGCCGTTGTGAATTTGTTCTATCCTCTCCAGACGACCCGGCCGTTCAAGAAAACTTTGCGGCTTCAAAAGGGTGGTCCTTTCCACTTGTATCATCGAAAGAAAACACTTTTTCACAAGATCTCGGATTTAAAAACGTGAAAACCTCCATGCCAGGGGTATCCACTTTCAAGAAAAGTGAAGAAGGAACGATTTATCATTGCAGCCCCGCTTATTTCGGGCCTGGAGATGAATATTGCGTCATTTATTCCTTACTGGATTTATTGCAGGCACCATCAGAAGATTTTGTCCCTCAGCTGAAGCATAACCATCGTTCATCCTTTCAGCTCACTAATAATGTTGCAGTTGGAGTGAATCATTATCATGAGGCGATTCAATTTTACACGAATATCATTGGAATGAAGGTTGAAGAACGGGGCTCAAATGAAACAAAGTTCTCGATGAATGGTCGGAATTTCTTCATTGAAGATAGTGATCATAACACCGTGCATTTCGAATTTGCTGTGGATGATTTTGAAAGAAGTAAGCGAAAGCTTCTGGACAGCGGCTGCAAGGTAGATCACGTCTATCATGCGAAAAGTGAAATGATATCTGACCCGTTTGGATTGAAGTTTCATTTGTATGAGGTACGAAAAACCAACTAATAAAAAGCTTGCTTTGAAATTCAAAGCAAGCTTTTCTTATTATTCAGTAGCCGGTTTAAGCGTTGTCTCCTCTTTGATCGCTTCTTCCTGCAACTCTTTATCTCGTTTAATTCTTCCATTGCCGACTGATAGGGCTACTCCTACGCCAATAGCGATGAATATTAAACCTGTTAAGAATACAGTTGTGAAGGCATCTGACCATGCTGTTTCAATGGAAGCAATCACGATGCTGCCTACCTCTTTTGGAACATCCAGTAAACCAGGTGTTACAAGCAGTCCGAACAGGGCATCTGTTTTCTCACTTAACCCTGCAAGAATCTGACTTGCAGCTGGATTATCCTGCTGTGCCGTCACATCCTTCATATTCTCTTGAAGTGATTGATTCATAACGGCATTCAATACTGTAATCCCAATCGTTCCACCAATCGAACGGAAGAAGGTGGCCGATGATGTGACAGCCCCCAATCGGGACTTAGGGAATTCATTTTGAACAGCAATCATAAGTGTTGGCATCACCAGACCCATTCCAAATCCCATGACCACCATAAAAAAGTATGCTGTATATTCTTTAGAATCCGGTCCCATCGTACTCATCAAGAAAAAGCCGACTACTGTAGTGAGCATACCTGCCGTAAGAACGGTGCGGTATTTCAGTTTCAGTAATAATCTGCCTCCGATGATGCTTGCCAAAATCATCGCGATCATCATTGGAGTCATGGTAGAACCTGCCTGGGTTGGTGTAACTCCGAGAATCCCCTGCATGAACATCGGTACAAACATAATCGCTCCGAACATTCCTAGACCCAGCAGGAAACCTAACGCATTCGTCGTCGCAAACACTCTATTCTTAAACAGGCTTAGATCCAGGATTGGTTCTTTTGCTTTGTTTTCGATGAAACCAAACAGAAGCAGTAACACGATGGAACCACCAAAAATCAGAAAGCTTGTTCCTGACGTCCACTCGAATTTGTCTCCTCCGAAATTCAAGCCTATCAATAAAAGCACTAACGCCGGAATCAGGGTAATGATCCCTAAATAATCTATGCTCACCTTATCTGTCGGGCGTCCAACGTTTTCATACTTCAAACCGATGAACAATAGAAGCGCAGATAATAAACCAAATGGTACGTTAATCAAGAAAATCCAGTGCCAGCTGATTGTATCAACGATAAAGCCCCCAATAAATGGACCGATAACGGAGCTTAAACCGAATAGCGCTCCAAACACCCCCTGCCACTTGGCGCGCTGCTCAGCCGTGAAGATATCTCCAATGATCGTTTGGGATAGAGGCATGATCATTCCTCCACCAATCCCTTGAAGACCGCGATATAACACAAGCTGTTCCATGGAAGTGGCCGTTGCACACAGTCCCGATCCAATGATAAAAATGATGACTCCGATTAAATACAATAATCTCCTGCCATATAAATCCGATAATTTCCCGACAATCGGAGTAACGGTAGTAGAAGTAATCAGATAAGCCGTGGTCACCCACGCAAAAATGGAAAAACCGTTCAATTCAGCAATGATCGTTGGCATCGCTGTCCCTACTACGGTTTGTTCGAGGGCACTAAAGAACATCCCTATGATTAAGCCGGTCAGAACTAAGCGTTTATTGATCCCTGGTTGTATGGACATAATATGTTTCTCTCCTTATTCTTCTGTTGTTTGATTTTCCACGGCTGAAGCGAGCTTTTCATATATCATGACAAGTTGATTGACGTCTTCTTCATCAAGAAAAGCCAGATAACGGGAAAAAATTTCTCTTCTTTTGGCTTTCGCCTTCTCAAAAACCTCACGCCCCGCTGCTGTTAGATCCAATTTTACGGTGCGTCGGTCCTTTTCATCCCTTTCCCGGGTGACAAAGTCATTTTTGAGTAATCGGTCGATCATGACCGTAATCGCACTGGGCTTTACGTCCAGCCTATCTGCAAGCTCCGTCGATTTTGTACCTTCTGATTCAGATAAGAGATAAAGAATATAAAACTGAGGACCTGTTATATTCATTTCATTTAATGAAGAAGTCAGATCTTGTTGAATATGTCTGTTCGAGATTTGAAATGCATTGAACAATCGATCTATATAAGAATGCTGGATATACTTCGGGTCCATCTTGCTCCTCCACTTCTATTCATAACATTAATATTTAACCTATTTAAATATTAATTAGGTTATGTAAAAAAGTCAACGATTTTTTCTCCCCAACATTCGTTCAAAAAAAAGTCAGAAAAAATTCATAATAAAAACTTTTATACGTAAATGCTTACATGTGAATTTACCATTTACATCCTAGTATTCACTCTTTATAATCGGGTTGATTGTTTTTCAACTACTGTTACTGAAAGGAGCTTGCTCCACGATGAAACAAGTTCAATCCCTACTAAACATAACTCTTGGCGCTTTCTTGATTGCGTTGAATATACATTTTTTCTTATCACCAAATAAGGTCGGTACAGGCGGAACGAGCGGGGCTGGTATCGTTCTATCACCATTCATGGACTTACCTGTTGGTGTTATTATGTTTTCACTTGATATGATTCTATTCATTCTCGGCTTACTTTTGATTGGCCCGGGTTTTGGCCTAAAGTCGGTTTTCGCAAGCCTCTCATTAAGTGGAATGGTATGGGCTTTAGAGGTTTTTCTTCCCCTCTACGATCCCATCGGCCATGACGTGCTCATCCAAATTGTGATTGGCACCCTCATTGGGGCCATTGGTGTCGCCATGATCTTTAACCAAGAAGCCTCTGCTGGTGGAACTGGAGTTCTTGCGAAGATTATTCACAAGTTCACTGGTCTTGAGCTCGGACGGGCTGTCCTCGCTTCGGATATTCTAATTGTCATTTCATCTGCCTGGTTCTTCGGACTGCAGATCGGATTATATGCATTCTTTGGATTGTTATTAAAAGGAATGATGATTGACCGGACCCTTCAATTTTTCAATGAAAACAAAGAAGTGGTGATCATCAGCAAACACAGTGAACAAATTAAGCAATTTATCGTTGGAGACCTTAAAAAAGGGGCCACTCTCCATTCAGCAAAAGGGGCTTTTTCAGATGACCAAAAAGAAGTCATCACAACCATTCTTGGTCGTAAAGAATTCTCGAAATTGAAATCATATATTCAATCAACCGATGATAAAGCATTTATCACCGTACACAGCATGAACGAAATTTGGGGACAGAATTTTAAATCATTTGCTTAAAAGGCTGATCCGGTCAGGTGTCATTTTAAGAATTTGGGGACACCTGATTTTGGATCAGCCTTTTTTTCGTATATGATAGACATTATGAAATAATAGATTGAATGGATGATGAACGTGAAGAAGAGACAAACCGCAGAGTTTAGAGTCTATGGGCAACTGAAGGATGCCTTACTTGCCAGAAAGATCGCTCCGGGAACCCAGCTTGTGGAACAAATCATCTCTCTGAAGATGAATGTAAGCAGAACTCCCATCCGACATGCGTTGAAACGACTGGAAGCAGAAGGACTTGTTCAGATCATTCCGAATCGAGGCGCATTTGTCGTCCACCCTACAAAAGAAGAGATTATATCATTCTTTGAATTAAGGAAAGAACTAGAATTCCTTACTGTCAAATACGGCCTCCCAAAGGTGAAAAAATCGCATATGTCAAAGCTTTATGCGTTTCTTGAAGATGAGCAGGAAACCTACAAACAAAAGAATCTGTTAAAATACGTCGAGCTCAATAAACAGTTTCATTTATTTCTCGCAGAGGTCAGCGGGAATAAATTCCTGATACGATATATGGATGAAATGCTTACTCAGTCTAACGTCTATCTGTTTTTATTTGATGTGTTTTATCATGTTGAACCAGGTGAGAACGTCCGTTTTCGCGAACATGAAGAAATGGTAAAAGCGATTGAAAACAAGGATCAGCAAACTTTGTTGGAACTGATCGACCTTCATATGAAGCATAGTTTTGATGATTTACGATTGGAGGATAATGGGTATTCCTCTCTTGAATCTGTTTTAGTAGATTAATACGTGCAAAAAGCCGGTTCCCACTTGTCTTTGCGAGGGAATCGGCTTTTACAATTAGAATAATTTCGTTGTCCAGTTTTCACAGTTCCATACTTCTGTCGCTACATCCTGATAGAATTCAGGTTCGTGACTGATTAGAAGAACGGTGCCTCTGTATTCTTTAAGGGCCCGTTTCAATTCTTCTTTTGCCTCAACGTCTAAGTGATTGGTAGGTTCGTCGAATACAAGGACGTTCGACTCTTTGTTCATCAATTTACATAGGCGGACCTTCGCTTTTTCTCCACCGCTCAGCACTTCTACCTTGCTTTCGATATGCTTTGTCGTCAGGCCGCATTTCGCCAGGGCAGCACGCACTTCTGCTTGATTGAAGGATGGGAACTCATTCCACACCTCTTCAATACACGTGTTATTATTTCTTGTCTTGATTTCCTGTTCAAAATAACCGATATGAAGATAGTCTCCCAGCTCCACTGAACCTGAAATGGGTTTGATTTCTCCCAATATACTTCGTAGTAGAGTCGTCTTCCCGATACCGTTTGCTCCAGATAGAGCAATCTTCTGACCGCGTTCCATCTTGAGATTGAGTGGTTTGGACAATGGTTCCTCATAACCGATCACAAGATCCTCCGTTTCAAAAATGACCCTGCCTGCGGTTCTTGCCTGTTTGAAATGAAACTCAGGCTTCGGCTTTTCGGCAGCCAGTTCAATCATATCCATCTTATCTAGCTTCTTCTGACGGGACATCGCCATGTTTCGAGTTGATACTCTCGCTTTGTTACGGGCAACGAAATCCTTCAATTCGGAAATTTCTTGCTGCTGTCTCTTGAAAGCTGACTCAAGTTGCTGCTTTTTCATTTCATGGACGCGTTTGAATTCATGGTAATCTCCCGCATAACGATTCAGCTCTTGATTTTCCATATGATAAATAAGGTTAATGACACTATTTAAGAATGGAATATCATGTGAGATCAGGATAAACGCATTTTCATATTCCTGCAGGTAGCGTCTCAACCAATTGATATGCTGTTCATCGAGATAGTTGGTCGGCTCATCGAGTAATAGAATTTCCGGTTTTTCCAGTAATAACTTAGCCAGTAAGACTTTCGTTCTTTGTCCTCCACTTAAATCGTGAACATCCTTATCCAAGCCAATATCATCTAATCCCAGACCTCGCCCAATTTCTTCTACCTTTGCGTCAATAATATAAAAATCATTATTCGTAAGGGCGTCTTGAAGAGTCCCGGTTTCTTCCAGCAATCCTTCCAACTCTTCTGAAGATGCCTCTCCCATTTTTGCAAATAACTCATTCATTTCAGTTTCCATGTCAAAAAGGTATTGAAAGGCTGTTTTCAACACATCCCGAATCGTCATTCCCTGCTTCAGCTGCGCATGCTGATCTAAGTAACCGATACGGATCCGCTTCGCCCATTCCACTTTTCCTTCATCAGGCTCAAGCTTTCCTGTAATGATATTCATAAATGTAGATTTTCCTTCTCCATTGGCACCGATCAAGCCGATATGCTCACCCTTTAACAAACGGAAAGAAACGTCATTAAAAATCGCACGGTCTCCGAAACCGTGAGTCAAATTTTGAACTGATAATAAACTCATATTGTAAACACCTTTTCTTTATATACTAAAATTCGCTCCCTTTATTATAAGGGTCATAACGCTTAGAAGATAGAGGGAAATAAGCTGGTGTTTTTTTCTTCCTTTACTCGATGGCCCCTGCTACATCATAGTCAGCAGGATCCAGTTCAGTAGGTTCACCGAGTGCAAGCTTCGCAAGCTCAGAACCAAGATATGGGCCGACCGTCAGTCCGGAGGCTCCAAGTCCATTCCCTACTAGCACCCCGGGAAGTCCGGGTATCTCTCCGAACACGGGGAGAAAACCCGGAGTGAATGGGCGAAACCCCACCCTCGTTTCAATCACTGTACATTCATGGATGCCAGGTGCCACTTCCATTGCTTTGTGAAGGACTTCATGCAAACCACCTGCTGTCACCCGACAGTCGAACCCCATATCATTTTCATGTGTGGCTCCTGCTACGACTCTTCCCTCAGGAAAAGCAAGAAGGTATTGGTCATTCGGCGGCATGACAACAGGCCACTCACTCGTTTCTTCTCCCTTTACCTCTAAATGAAGAATTTGCGCTTTTTGGGAAGATACCATAAAGGTTATTCCCAACGGTTCAAAAAGTTCCTTCGCCCAAACACCTGCCGTGACAATCACTTCATCTGCTTCAAGCTTTTCTTCATCTATTGTGATGCCTGTGATCCTGTTATGTTTTTTCAGAAGATTGGCATCCCCTTGCCGGAATATCGCCCCGTTCTTTTTGGCTCCATTAATAAGTGCCTGTCGCATCGCTCTTCCATCAACTCGTGCAGCCCCACTTACATGAACAGCTTGATATTCCTCGGATAGAAGGGGGAAATGTTGACGTGTTTCCTTAGCCGAAAGAATAGTGAGTTCACCGATTTCAGGTGCATCCTCCCGGCGTTTTTCCGCTCTCTCCACCATTTTTCGAAGCTTATTTTCATCGGTATGAAGGCTGATCGCCCCTACACGCTTATACCCTGTTTCTGTTTCCCCGTCTGCTTCCAGCTGTTGAATGATGCCCGGATAATACTTCGCCCCACCTTTGGCAAGCCGATACCACACTTTATTCCGACGTTGTGAAAGCCACGGACAGACAATCCCCGCTGCGGCATCGGTTGCTTGTCCAGAGTCTCGACGGTCAACTATTGTCACGTGCGCTCCTGCCTTAGCAAGATGATACGCCGTAGAAGCACCAAGGATTCCAGCCCCGACAACAATATATGATTTCATTTAAAACACCTTTTCATTTCGTTTTTTCTTTATTTTACTTGAGAAGAAAGGGGAACTCAATGGAGGTGCGGTTTTCCAGGACTGTGAGCTTGTTTTACCAGGTACAATTTGACCTTTGTACCTGGTAAAACTAACATCATGACAACACCAAATACCACCATAAATTCCAGACAATTCTCACTACTTTTTTCGAAATAGATTGACAAGTTGTTTTGATTCATGATAAAAATTGTATAACCTAATATTGAATAAGCTTTGATGGAAACAAGTAGCGAACATTTCCCTGTTAAAGAGAGCCGGTGGTTGGTGTGAACCGGTACAAAGATGATTGGTGAATTTCGATTCCGGAGCTTCTTTTGACGAGATCAAAAGACGGTTAAGGCCGTTATGTGTGAAGAGTGATGAGAAACGTTTCTCATAACTAGGGTGGTACCGCGATATCCAAATCGTCCCTACGATATGTAGGGGCGATTTTTTTATGTTGTTTGGCATCGGCCCCCCACACGTCAATAATAAACAAAAAATAGAAAGGAGAATGAGAATGAGTCAACGCGAACAATGGTCATCAAAGATTGGCTTTATATTAGCGGCAGCAGGGTCTGCTATTGGATTGGGGGCAATTTGGAAATTCCCTTATATCGCTGGTCAAAATGGAGGTGGAGCATTCTTCCTGATCTTCATTCTATTTACTTTATTACTCGGACTTCCATTACTACTGGCTGAATTCTCCATCGGACGGACAGCCGGGAGCAATGCCGTTGATTCGTATCGAAAAATCGCCCCCGGTACGCGCTGGCACTGGGTCGGGATTCTTGGGATGATTACATCCTTTATCTTACTTTCCTTCTACAGCGTGATCGGGGGATGGATTGTTGTTTATTTATTTAAAGCCATTACGGGTCAATTGAACAATCTTTCCTCGGATCAATATGCAGAAGTATTTGGTGCAACGATATCAAATCCTGTAACCAGCGTGTTCGTTCAATTCCTTTTCATCTTGATGACTATCTTCGTGGTTGCTAAAGGGGTTCAAAAAGGTATTGAACTGGCAAGTAAAATCATGATGCCGGCATTATTTATTTTATTTTTTCTTTTGGTCGTTCGAGCAGTAACCCTTGATAATGCCATGGAAGGAATCACATTCCTGTTGCAACCTGATTTTTCAAAGGTGACATCACAAACGATATTAGAAGCGATGGGACAGTCTTTCTTCACGCTAAGTGTGGGTGTATCGGTGATGGTGACATATAGTTCTTACCTGCCGAAAACACAGAGCCTGCCAAGATCAGCAATATCCATTGTAGCTATGAATATCTTCATCGTACTGTTAGCAGGCTTGGCCATTTTCCCGGCAGTCTTTGCCTTTGATTTAGAACCCGGGGCCGGCCCGGTACTACTGTTTAATGTTTTACCAACCGTGTTCAGTCAACTTCCTTTTGGGATGTTCTTCTTTATTGCATTCCTTGTCCTGTTCTTGTTCGCTGCATTAACATCTGCATTCTCCATGCTCGAAATCATTGTTTCGGTCATTTCAAAAGGAGAACCTGAAAAGCGCAAGAAATGGTCTTGGATCATCGGGCTTGCCATCTTTGTTTTCGGTATTCCATCGGCATTATCATTTGGGATACTTGGGGATATCACTCTATTCGATAAGACCATTTTCGACTTGGCTGATTTCGCTGTCAGCAATGTGCTGCTTCCGATTGGAGCACTGCTTATTGCATTGTTCGTACCTATGAAAATGAAGAAAACTGCACTTTACGAAGAGTTGAAGCAAGGAAGTGGATTGAAGCGGGGATTATTCGAAACCTGGTTCTTCCTGATCCGATATGTGGCTCCGTTGCTAATCGTCATTGTAATGCTTGATGTATTGGGTCTATTCTAAGAAGATAAAAAAGGGTCGACCTGTCTATAAGGTCGACCCTTTTTTCATTAGACCCCATACCCCATAACAATTCCGCATGCGAGCCGTTTACCTGCATCTCCTGAGGGTTGTGACCTGTAGTCATCCGGGCTTTGGTGGATGATGACCCCTTTGCCTATGACATCTTGCACTTTGAATTTATTCGTAAAAAACGAAATTTTAGCGTATCCGTCATTTGAGAATAATACAGGGAAATCACCCGCGTGATTACCATGAGGCTGATTGGTCGGATTCCAATGTCCCCCGGCAGAAGAGAAAGGTTCCTTTGGATCGCCTACTTCACAGACTCCCTTTTCATGTATGTGAAATCCATGAGGACCGATCGGATTTTGATCACCTTTTCCTTCCTTATATGATGGTAAACCTGTTACCTCTGCATATACTTCCACCCCATTTTGCACTTCCCGAAAAAAAACATACCCTTGCAATCCTGGTGCTAATGGACCTCCCTGTATTTGAGCGAAGGCCATGCTTGGAGCGTTTCGATAATACGAATAACCAGGATGGCCATATTGATAATAATTCATCATTGGTTCACCTTCCTTCAAGACATTTTATGTTGAAAGTCTGGGTGACATGATGAAAAAACCAGAACTTCACTTTTTAACCAAACGTTTGTTTAACCTTTGAAAACCTTGTCTACTCAATAGTTCATCCTCTCAGTCAAACGTATGTTTAAATTTTCGCTGACACATTAATCGCTACGTTGGAGGTTCTCACCCATTCTTCCATTGAATACTCCCTTGGAATTTTCAAAAATCCCCTCCCCTATGCTTAAAGAGGTGAAAATATGATTGGTTTTATTTCCCTACTACTATTATCACTTTTCATTTTGTCCAAAAAATGATATATTTTCAGAAACTTCAGAGTTTTTACTACACATTACCATTTTAGGAGGGATTGATATGCAAGGTGAAATTAGGTTAATTCCATATTTCATGGACGAAATGATTGTTGATGCAAATGAAATTCCTAAAGGTGTTGATTTAATCCAAGCTCCTAGTATGTGGAAGAATGGGTACAAAGGAAAAGGAACGACAATCGCTGTCCTGGATACAGGCTGCGATATGAACCATCCTGATCTGGCAGGGAAAGTGAAGGGATTCCGCAATTTCACCGACGATGATAACGGTGCTGAAGATAACGTTACTGATTATAGCGGACACGGCACCCATGTGGCGGGTACGATTGCTGCAAGTGAAAATGGTGATGGGGTTATCGGGGTTGCGCCACTGGCCGATTTATTGGTTATTAAAGTACTGGCAGGCAGCCGTGGGAGTGGAAAATACGATTGGATTGTGAACGGCATTCTGTATGCGATCGAACAAAAGGTGGACATCATCTCCATGTCATTGGGTGGCCCCACTGACCACAAGCCTTTGCATGAAGCGATTCAAAAAGCGGTGGATGCAAATATATCAGTTGTTTGTGCAGCAGGTAACGAAGGTGACTCGAACAGCAGCACCGATGAGTTTTCTTTTCCCGCTTGTTACAATGAAGTGATTTCTGTAGGAGCCATCGACCTTCAAAGAAAATCTTCTTACTTTACGAATTCCAATAATGAAGTTGACTTGGTGGCACCGGGTGAACAAATTTTGTCTACCATTCCTGGTGAAAAATACGCTAAGCTCAGCGGTACCTCCATGTCGGCTCCACACGTGTCCGGAGCATTAGCCCTCATCAAAGAATTCGAGCAAGTATCTTTTGACCGTAGACTTTCAGAAACCGAAGTGTATGCACAACTCATTAAACGCACCGTTCCACTCGGATACCCAAAAACATTGGAAGGAAATGGTCTGTTGTTTATATCAGCCCCTGACCTACTGAGGGAGCACTTGAGAAACCAGCCGCTTGCTCAGATTGGGTGACGGACATTAAACTAGTTGATTTTTGGCTCATTTCCACCTGAATGAAAAGAACCCCCGGCATAAATGTATATATGCCGGGGGTTCTTTTCACATGCGACCTTTCAGCTTTGCTGAAAGGCGAGTGATACGGACGCTTCACTCGAATGAGCCAAAAATCGTGCACTCTCTATTCTAATTACTATGCTACTGAAAAAGAACAGCCATCAATGACTGTTCTTTTTTCTACTATTGTAATCTGCTCTCAACTTGCTGACATACTTCATCAGCACTTAGTCCACTTGCTTCAATAACGGATCCTTGAGTAGCTACGTTTTGAATCCCCATTACATTAGAATCCATCCCTGTCACTACGCAGCAGTCACAGCCGTTTGCGTCTGTTTCCTGTTTTAATTCAACGACGTCATGCCCCTTTTCACGTAAGGCTTGCACGACGTTTTGTAAGGATTGTTCAACACCAATTCTCATGCCTTTACACCTCCTGGTTCTACATATAGGTTTTTCTTTCGGTGAAAAAGATATTCGTCATTTATTTTTTATTTACTTGTTTGCCACTTTTTTTCTGACTTTGGCCTTTTGAATTCCCCACCTGAATATCAGATCCGAATTCTACATCATTCTTAGCCTTTTGCTTCGCCAATTGTTCTGATGTTTGGTCCATACTCTTCTTTCCCTGTTTAGACATCCTCATCCCTCCTCTGACTTTTATAGAATTAGAATCCCCATTTCTAGGCAAAATATTTGAAGGGCATTCGATTACTTCCAGAATGTTTATTTTTCACTATGCCGGGTAAATACTCTATATAACAATAAATAAAAGGGTGGTATTCAAATGGATGACGCGAAATTAAAAGAATTAATTGATGGATTAAATGAAGATTTAGCGAATGAATATGCTGCAGTTATACTTTACACAAACTACGCTGCTGTCGTGAGCGGCTTATATCGTCAAATCTTAAAGCCTTTCTTCGAAGATGAAATTCCGGATGAACAGGGTCATGCTCTATACTTAGCCGAAAAAATTAAAACATTGGGCGGAGATCCGACGACCACTCCGGCTGCCGTGAAACAAACAGATAATGTGAAGGAAATGTTAGAGGAAGGCCGTAAAGCTGAAGCTGATACAATTGAACGCTATAAGATACGTAAAGAGCAAGCAGAAGAATTGGGTCTCGTCGAACTTAGCATCAAGCTAGATGACATGATTGCAGATGAAACCCATCACCTAGAAGAATTCGATCGCTTATTAAAGGATCCTTCTTTTAACTAATATACGAAAAAGACCGCTATGTCAGCGGTCTTTTTTCATGTGATGATTCGATAACCCTTCCATTCTTCAAGCAGTAATGACTGATATTTCGGTGACAGATAACGATCGTCGATCAGTCTGAGGACCCCCGTATCCTCTTCTGAACGGATGAGTCTTCCCCCGGATTGATATACTTTATTTAATCCCGGGTAGACATAGGCATGGTTGAATCCATTTAACCCCAGTTCATTAAAATAGTCCTTAATGATTTCATGATCCCTGCTTAGCTGAGGCAGCCCTACTCCTACAACAATTACACCCTTTAATCGATCTCCTCTCAGATCGATACCCTCTGAGAAGATGCCTCCCAATACGGCAAATCCAATAACCGGACAGTCTCTGTCGCTTTGGTACTCGTTTAAAAATTTCTCTCTGTCTACTTCTTTCATATTAGGCTCCTGGATGATGAATTCTGCATTCATTGTATCCTGATTCATTTCCTCGAAGGCTTGTTGCATATAGGCGTACGACGAAAAGAAGACCAGATAATTCCCTTTATTCTCATTGAACGCTTCTGTAATGGAACATGTAATCGAGGAAAGGGTTCTTTCTCTGTCCTTAAACCGGGTTGAAATCGGATGGATCCCAACCTGCCATTGTTCTTTTTCAAATGGTGAAGGAATCAGAAACCGATAATCCTCTTCACACCCACCCAGTTGCTGAAAATAGTACGAAAAGGGGTGAAGCGTAGCTGAGAAGAATACTGTTGATTGAAACGACCTCGTTATTTGTTTAATTAGCTTTGAAGGATCAATGCAAAATAGTTTCACTTCTACATCTTCAGGCGTTTGATCGATCACAAAGCGATGTTCATCAGAAAAGAGGTTGGAAATCCTGATAAAATTTAATGCACCAAAGTACAATTGAAGAAAATCCTCAGACCATTTCCCTTCCGATTCTCCCAATAATTTTTCTGCTATCTCAACAAAACTTTGCACCTTATCAACTAACTCTGTATCCATCTCATTTCGCACATCGCCTCCTTGTTCTTTTTTCAAACGGAGGAATTGCTTATTAACCCCGACAATGCTTTGCTTCAAGGCCACATATTCCGGATACATTCTTTTGATTTCTAAAAAATCGGATTTCCTCAGGGTGGCTGAATACATTTCCCGACCCCTGCTAACAAGATTATGTGCTTCATCAATGAGTAGAGTCGTCTTTTTCTTCCCTTCATCACTTATTCTTTTTAATGAAACTTTTGGGTCGAAAATGTAGTTATAATCACAGATGACACCATCGACTAAGTAGGCGAGGTCGATTGAAAATTCAAACGGGCACACACGGTGCTTCCTGGCGTATGTTTCAACGATCGGACGGGTGATGATGGTTTCGTGCGTTAAAATATCAATGACCGCACTGTTTATTCGATCATAATAGCCATTCGCAAATTCACAATACTCCTTCTGACAAATCGTTTCTTCTTGAAAGCAGATTTTATCTTTCGCCGTAATGGTAATCGCCCTGTGCGACAATCCTTCCCGTTCTAAAAGAAGCAACGCCTCCTCTGCGACAGTACGGGTAATCGTCTTGGCAGTCACATAAAACCACTTCCCATCCGTCGCTTTGATCATAGGAAATAAGGTTGAAATGGTCTTCCCTGTTCCCGTTGGGGCATTCGCATACAAAGACCTGGATTCGGCGACCGTCTTATAAACGGCACCAGCAAGCTTTTTCTGCCCTTTTCGATAGGTTGGATAAGGAAATCCAAGGTCTGGGATACTCTTTATTCGGTTTTCCTGATTGGTGAGTAAAAGGGAAGCAATTGGAGTATACGCAACCAGGGTCTTGTCAACGATGTGTCGGAGCTCTTCCATTGTATAAGTACGGGTGAAAGACTTCGTTTTTTCAGATTCTACCTCTATGTAGGTAAGCTGCACGCCAATACCCTTTAGCTGCCTTTCTTTTGCCAATAAGTAAGCGTAGCACTCACCTTGAGCCCAGTGGACACGGGCACCTTCTTCGATCTGCGCTACAGGTCTTGCCGTTGATTTAATTTCTTCTACGATTACTTCCCCATTTTCATAATGGATCCCATCGCAGCGGCCTTCCAGTTGATAGACAATGTCCTCCACCACTCTTTCTCCTTTTAAAAAGACTTCTTTCTCATCACCTTCTTTGTATTCTTTCTGTAGTTTTTGATGAAGCCTTGTTCCGATGGTCATGGAAGAACGGGCTTGAAACCTGACATCTATGCTTCCTTCTTTATACACGAACTCCACTAATTCCCTTATTGAAATCTTGACAGTCTTCTTCATGTGACGTCTCACCTCTTTCTTACCCATACAAATTATCATTCTAATTTTTTTCAGTGAACATATATATTAGACAAGCTTTTTCGAACGGAGGATTCGGGGAATGAAGGCAAGATTCATTTTTTACTGTATAGGATTACTCGCATTATCATTAGGCGTTTCACTTATTATTAAAGGTGATTTGGGGGCGGCACCCTGGGATGCACTGGCCGTTGGTGAATCTACTTTGTTCAACCTTTCAATCGGGACATGCATCTTCATCAATGGATGTATTCTCATCTGTATAAACGCTCTGTTATTAAAGGAGGCCATTCAATGGTTAGCCGCCCTCTCCATCTTCGTCATCGGGATGATGGTTGATTATTGGATCACAATCGGCCTTGAAACGCTTGAACCGCTCGGATTTGTTCAACAGTTGTCTCTTGTGCTGACAGGTATATTGCTACTAGGCATCGGAATCTCCATCTACCTTCAAGCCAAGCTTCCTTCCAGTCCGATGGATACATTTATGGTGGCGATTCATAGACGGTTCGGCTTAAATTTACGAAATTCCCGTTTATTGAACGAGGCGATTGCTATTACGTTAGCCATGGTGTTTCATGGAGCGGTCGGCATCGGAACGGTGATTGTCGCCTGTACGCTTGGATTTATTATTCATATCTTCTATCCTATCATGGAACGTATGTACGGGAAATGGAGTTGATTGACTTTTTATTTTGTCTTGTTGTCCATAAAAAAACACTTAGTGATTCCTAAGCGTTTTGGTTGTTCATATATGTATTGGGGAGATTGGAATCAAATTTTGCAACCTTATCACTTTTCAACGGAAGATCGATTGTAACGACTGTTCCTTTATTAACAATGCTTGAATAATGGATATGACCGCCCATGGCTTCGATGATACGCAGGGACACCGAAGTTCCCAATCCAGTACCTTGGACTTTTGTTGTAAAAAACAATGTCCCTATTCGGGCGATTTGGTCTTTGGTCATCCCTTTGCCTGTGTCTTCTACGGTGACGATAGCTTGTGTATGGGTGACTTCTAAATTTACGCTTACGTTTCCTTGAGGCGGCGTCGCTTCAATGGCGTTTTTTATAATATTGACAAATGCTTGCTTCAACTTATTTCTGTCTGTCAAAAGAAATCCATCTTCTTTTAGTACCGCTTCAAGGTATACCCCCTCTTTAAGGGCATACGCATTCAAGAGGACCGTGACATCTGAGAGCACCTCTTTCACATTGATTTTCTCTATCTTTTCGAACTCAGGTTTGGCAAAATTCAAATAATCGTTGATGATTTCCTCTGCCCTTCCTAACTCACTCAAAACGATTTTCAAATATTCCTCATGTGTCCCTGTTACTTGCTTCTTCATTAATTGAAGGAATCCCTTGACGACGGTTAGAGGATTTCGCACTTCATGAGCAATGGAAGCAGCAAGCTCTCCCAGTGTATTAAGTTTTTCAGATTTAAGGATCTCTTCACGAAGCAATCGCTTTTCAATCATCCACTCATTGAGTTGTGCAGCTACACCGACCCCCAACACCTGGATGCCCCCGAATATAAGGACGTAGATACCCATTTCTTTATTACCCGAAACAGGAACACCCGCAATGAACGCGAATGAAAGAAGAATCCCAAGCATCACGAGTGCTGGCCAAAATCCAAGTAACACGGCAAACGTTACCCGTTTCTTTGGTGGAAATGTCCAGAATCGATTTGAAATCAGGAAAGGAAGTGTACCCGCAAGAAACGCACTTACAAACCCGAAAATGATGGCATCTCCGCCGTTAATGATCCGTGCGGTTAAAATAAATACAAGAACAATGACCCCGGCTTTTCTTCCTCCATATAGCATTGAAAGAACCAATGGAATGTAGCGGAAATCCCAATACAATCCGAAACTTTCATAAGCGAATATTAAACACATAAACGCAGCAATCCCATGTAATACACCGATGAAGACAGGCGATTTCCCGAGCCTATGGTTTTCAAGAAGGGAAGTTTGAATGAGAACAGGAGCCAATATAATCAATACATGTAATAATAATTTCTCGATAATCATCGATTTGTCTCCCATTAAAATATAGTCATTACTTTACACATACGACAAAATTCTCGTAATTCCTCTTTCATCTCCCACAAAATCAAGAAAAAAGTAACAGAAAAGGTACGGACCTTGAGCGTTGCTGTCGAAGTCCGTCTCCTAAGTGAAATCCTAATTTAGTTTACCTTTGTAGGTGAGATCTTTTGGTTCAAGGTGGTTGTATTGTCCTTGGAGTATTTGTTGAATGTCTTGGATGGTCTGTTGGATTTGCACGGTTTGCCCTTTTGTTTTGGTGAATTCTTCTGCCACGTAGAACGGTTGGCTCAAGTAGGCTTCCAGTCGCTCACCTATCTGAAATAGATTGAGATCTGCTTCTGGTATTTTATCTTTACCGATTGTATTCATGAGGACGCGAATTTCTTTGTAGCGTCTTAGCAGCTTCTTCGCTTTCTTATTAATTGTCGTGTGGCTTGAGTCCAGGGCGTCATCTTCAAGTAAAATCGACGTAGACTGCACTGGGTGGATGGCTGGGTACATCCCCCGGGTAGAGAGATCTATATCGAAGTAACATAAGGTATCAAGTGGACCGAACGGGTCCTCTTCATCCACTGCTTCACCGGTGGGATCAAATAATACAGTAGTGATTTCTGGATAGCTCTCTCCTTCAAATCGTTCCCTCAATTCATATAATTTCCCTGAAACTATATAGGAACGATCAACATATAGGAGAATTCTGTCTTTATCCTCAATTAGGCTGACTTCTCCATAGGCTTCATCAATCGAGTGGCATTTCGCATCAACAAATCCTTCAAGGTCACTCAAACCAGGATAAGTTTTATCCGGCGTCAATAAGATCGATTGATATCCTTTTTCTTTCAGCACTTTCGTCATTTCCGCTAAAACAACAAATTGACCAACCTGTGATCTCGCCACGAACCCATTCGTTCCACCTTGGACAATCGGGGCAAACAAATCGAGAGGCTTGATTCCCGTTTCAATCATGGTTAATTTCCCTCCTTGAATAATTAATTCATCCAGCGTGCAATTGGCCAAATTCGCTAATGTGACAATCGTCTTCACTTCGGCACGTCCTACAGAAATTTTGCCGGTACATAGATTGGATACCGTTGCAGGTCTTAAGCCTACTGTTTTGGCAGCTGATGTTAGATTGGGTACACGCCGCCGCAGCAATGAAACATTCAACCTTATATTCTCTTTCATGGTAAATATCCCCTCCTTACTTTATAAGGTAATATATTTTACTTCTAAAAGCAACAAGTTTTATCGTTAAAACGTAATTTTTTTACATTTAGAAGTAATTTGTAGTCATTTCCCTCTTTCTGTTAGCAATTCCATAAAGATTAAACCCCATAACATAACAAACAAATTACAATTATATTTGTAATAAACATACTATTGACCTATATAAGTATTTGTCCATCTCTGTTAGGCTTAAATTAAGTCAAATGACGAAAGAAGAATTAATATGACAGTAAATGTATTTTTAGATGATTACCGCCACTGTCCTCAAGGGTACATTCTCGCGAAAGACATCGATGAATGTATTGACCTGCTTCTGAATTTTTCTATCGCTCATCTTTCATTGGATCATGACTTAGAAAGCAAGACCCGTAATGGATTAATGCTCGTACATTATATGGTAGAAAAGCAGCTATTTGCAGAACGGATCACGATTCATTCCGCCAACTCTGTTGCAGGCAAACAAATGTTCAAGTATTTAAAAGAGGCTCAGAGTGAACACAAGATGCCTAAATCAATCAAGATTATGTTACGACCTTTACCTCTAAGATAAGTTAATATATAAAAAAGAACTGTTCCGGGAACAGTTCTTTTTTTGTCCATTCATTTCAATTGGGTTTTTCTTACTTTATAATGAAGGCGACAGCAATTTAAAAAAGAGGGTTATATTATGGAGTTTCTGAAAAAATTTCAATTTGTCGGAGGCAGAATAGCCAAAACAGGTATCGCCGTTTTTTTAACGGCTCTTGTGTGTGAGCTTTTAAATTGGCCAGCGACTTTTGCCGTCATTACAGCCATAGTCACAATCGAGCCCACAGCCGCCAATTCAATCAAGAAAGCATTCATTCGTTTTCCCGCTTCGGCGATAGGAGCACTATTTGCGGTGATCATTGCTTCTACATTCGGGGATCACCCCATTACATATGCGCTGGTCGCACTTCTCACAATCATCACCTGCCACAAGCTCCATTTAGGGGCAGGCATCCTGGTGGCTACATTAACAGGGATTGCCATGATTCCCACCATACACGATCACTATGTAGCTACCTTTTTCATTCGCCTGGGCACGACCACCATCGGACTGATTGTGTCCACATTAGTGAACTTGTGGATCCTTCCACCAAAATACTCGAAAACGATTACGACCAAGATTCATAATCTCTATTTCAAAACGGGCAACTTATTAGAAAAGAGAGGCTCTGAAGTTCTTCAGAATCACTCTCTTCACCGGGATACAAAATTGATTTTCAATGACATTTTAAGAGACATAGAATCGGCGGACACCCTTTGCGAATATCAAAAGGAAGAATGGAAGCTTCACCGCTCCAGTCGTGAAGAATTGCGCTATTTCCATTATGAATACAAAAAACTTAACCTTTTAAGGCAGATCCTATTTCATATTGGGAACTTAATTTACTTACCTGTTCAGTATTCATTCAGTGAAGAAGAGAAAGGTCGTATCTTACATGCGACTCAATCTTTGAAAGGGATCATGCATCATCCATCGTTTCACATAACTGAACAACATTTCACTCTAATGAAAGATTTACTCGAGGAATTCTGGGACGACCATGAAGGACTACATACAAAACCCTTTCAGTCCATGAAGCATCACTTTTCCTGTGAAACGGTCATGCTGTACGAATTACTATCCATTCATGACCTTTTAGAGGAGCTCAGTGAAATACATGTGTTAGAAGCCCAGCATCAAACCGTCTTGGAGAAAACGTTACACCCATAGACACTAATAAGAGCTGGGACAAAAGTTTTTCATCCTAAGTCAAACCCGAACAAACCTGCTTCTTAGTGTGCAGAGTTGTTCGGGTTTATTATTTATTTTCGAATCATTTGATTTCAGCTGTTTCCAGCGGTTGATTGGAGTGCAAGACGAAGACTCCTGCGGGAAAGTAGCTTATGTGAGACCCCGCAGGCTTGCCGAGGAGGCTCACGGGCTACCCGCGGAAAGCGTAGTCTTGCACGGAAATCATTAGCGGTATGAAGAACCTACACTTCTATTGTCCGTCTTTTTATCGTGGTTTTTTAGTTTTGTCCCAGCCTCTTTACCTTTCTATTGAAATCTTATTTCAAAGCTTTATTCGCTAACATTGCTATCACCATATCATCCATTGGCGGATTGTGAAGACCGGCCCTGACATCACGATAATAACGCTGCATCGGGTTCGAGCGGAAAAGACTTTTTGCTCCAACAATTCTCATAGCGATGTCCACAATGTGAAAGGCGCTGTTTGTTACAACATGTTTTACAGAAGCAAGCTCTGAAGCCATGTATTTCCGTTTTTCTGGCTCCTTTACCCACTTATCAGCTACTGAATAGAGAATTTGTCTAGCCTTAAATAGTTCCAATTCTATTTCACCAATTTTCCGTTGAACTTCAGGTGCATCCTTGATTGGGCCCGGCAGACTGTTTGGTGAATAGTCCTTCGCAAATTGGATGGCATAGTTGCGTGCGGCAATCGCAACACCTATATAGCAAGCGGGTATATGCAGGAGCCATGCTTTAGGAAGATCATTCTTCCCTCTTGGATTTACACTATCACGTTCGACCAGGGCAGAAGATGGGAGATGAACATCGGTGAGAACGAGATCATCACTGCCAGTTCCTTTCATGGAAATCGTATCCCACGTTTCTTCAATACTTACTCCTTCCAGCTCATGATTCACCAAGAAGAATCCTTTCTCTTCGGTGTCCCCAATTGTTGCTGATACTAAAGAATAATCCAGAATTCTCGCCATAGAAGTAAAGGATTTCCTCCCGTTTACATTCCAACCCCCTTCCGTTTTCACTGCTTTGGTTTCAGGAAGTCCTCCACGAGTGGGGCTCCCCGTTGCCGGTTCGGATGCTGCCCGGTTAATGAGAGCGCTGTTTGCTAAAATTTCCTCACAAAGTTCCTTGAACACCCCTTCATCCCACGTCCGGTTTTCAGTCAGTTCCATCAATCCCCCGAGATGCCAGCCAATGGACAAAGCCGTTGCCGCGTCCCCTGTAGCAAGCCTTTCTTGAATCATCACTAGCTCATATAAGCTGATTTCTTCTCCGCCGTACTCTTTAGGAAGAGATAATGTTCCATATCCCTTTTTCTTCAGGTCGTTGAAATTTTCATAAGGAAATTCATCTTCCCTGTCATATGCTTCCCCTCGTTCAGAGAACGCATCAGCCAGTTCACCAGCTAGATCAACCAGCTGTCTTTGGCGGTCATCCTGAACATAAGGTTCATATAAGTCCATTAAAACACCTCCTGATTACCAATCTATTCTTCTATTTATCATAATCAATTTACATGTCTAACTCAAAGATATTGTTTACTAAACTGATCGGAATAAATATTTACTTTTATCCGTATAAATCTATTTTCAATAACCAATCTAATAGTAAGATATCTCGTCATCCTTTTAGGAGGGAATCACCGCCGTGCATAAAAGAAATAAACTTTACATACTTATTCTGATGCTCATTTCTTGGGTATTCCTCTTACTAGCAGGAAAAGAGAGCTTAAAAAAATATTTACCTGCCTCTATGTTTATGTCATTACTCGTTTATTCAGAAAATGTTTTCGCAGAAAGAGTAAAATGGTGGACCATCACTACCAGGCTTTTCCCAAAATTGAATGGCATTATGCCTTTTGTGATTGGGGTTTTTTTGAGCGGTTCTGTTTGGATCCTCAAATTCACCTATAAAAATTTTTATCTTTATGTATTGGTCAATTTCCTTGTCGATACGTTCTTTACATACCCTTTCTACTCCCTTTTCAAAAAACTCGGTGTGTGGAAGCTAATCCGATTAAAGCAGTATCAGCTATCACTCCTGTTTTTTGTTAAATCATTACTTATGTATGCGTTTCAGAAGTATATCGGTGATCGGTTTTATTCGAGGTATTTTATATGACTCTTTTCTTAAGGTTTGTTGCTTTTTAGATGTGATAGTGTGATAACAGGGACCGTTTCTTCCCGCTCCAGGCACAAGATTCCCCGGGGAGGAAGTCAAGCCTCCTCGGGCTTTTGCCCTGCGGGGTCTCGACGAATGTCTAGCTCCGGCGGCTAGCCCCTCGAGGTCATAAGCTAAATGGACCAAGAAGGCAAAGAACGCCTTCTAGGCCCATTCATCTTATGCTTGTCGGGGCTGTGCGAGCCGCCTCCGCTTTTCGTATCTTTCCTCTATTTCCCGCAGGAGTTAAGTGCCTTCCGCTACAATCCACTCTGTGCTACTACATTCTTACGGCCTAATTTTCCGGAAAGATAAACACAAAAAAACTAATATTATAGTAAAGGTGATTGTGACGGCTCAATTGGATAAAATGTAATTGTAATTTGAATTAGAAACCACAACTCTTCAAGAGCTAATTTTTAAAGTATAAAGCTTTATATAATGGGTGTTCTCTAATTGACCGTTATCCTAAAAGCACTGTTCATCACATTTCCATAAAGATTGGAGGGGGATTGCAAGACTCCTGCGGAAAAACGAGCGAGGCAAGACCTCGGAACGTATTGAGGAGGCTTGACCATTCGTCCTCGGAAAGGGAACGAATCCCCCTCCAATCTACCGATATGCTAATTGAACAGGGCGAAAGCACTCAATAATAGCGATTAAACAACCATGGTACGAAAAGAGTATTAGAGAAACCGAAAAAACCTGCTGCCCAGATAGGCAACAGGTTCCTTTTATGGATTAAGACGCATTTTCTTTATCTTCTACTTTATACTCCTGCTCCCAAAATTCTGCATTTTTGATGCCGAGCTTTGTAGAGTTAAAGACTGGATCAAGACCTTGCTTCTTCTGCTCTTCATAATCCTTGAGTGCTTTTAAAGCAGGCTTGGCAAGGATAAGTATGGCGATCAAGTTCAGCCACACCATGATTCCTAGTCCGATATCACCCAATGCCCAAGCTAAAGCGGCTTCTCTCACTGCTCCATAGAATGTGGCACCAAGCAGGACGAACTTTAAGATGGTCATCGCCACTTTTGAATTCTTACCTCTCAATAAGTATGCAACATTCGTTTCGGCCATGTAATAGTAAGCCATAATAGTTGTAAATGCAAAGAAAAATAATGCGATCGCGACAAATGATGCTCCGAACCCAGGGATCACTGATTCAATGGCTGCCTGTGTATAACCAGGTCCCGCTTCAATTCCTTCTAAATTGTTCGCAAGCATTGTTCCATCAGGAGCTTCTGTATTGAAGGATCCCGTAAATAAGATCATGAACGCTGTTGCCGAACAAACCAAAAGAGTATCGATGTAAACGGAAAATGCTTGAACCAATCCTTGTTTAGCAGGGTGGGAAACCTCTGCAGCCGCTGCAGCATGTGGTCCGGTACCCTGACCTGCTTCGTTGGAATAAATTCCGCGTTTCACTCCCCAAGATACAGCCATCCCGATGATTCCACCAAATGCTGAATCAAAGCCGAATGCACTCTTGAAGATAAGAGCAAAAACTGCTGGGATTTCAGTAATATTCATTCCTACAATGATAAGAGATAGAAGAATATAGGCAATCGCCATAAATGGGACTACGTAAGAAGCTACTCCAGCGATACGTTTGACTCCACCAAAAATGATGACCCCAATTAACACCACAAGACCGATTCCCGTTACTGTTGTACTGAGACCAAATGCATTTTCAAGTCCTAATGCAATGGAGTTCGATTGAATTCCAGGCATTAAAATACTCATCGCAAGCAATGTAGCCAGCGAGAAAAGAACGGCATACCATTTCCAACCGATCCCTTTTTCAATATAATAGGCTGGCCCTCCACGGTATTCCCCATCCTGCTTTACTTTGTAAATTTGAGCCAGAGTGGATTCAATGAAGGCACTGCTCGCACCGATGAATGCAATCGTCCACATCCAGAAAACGGCCCCAGGACCACCGAAAGCGATAGCCGTTGCAGTACCGGCGATGTTCCCCGTCCCGACACGTCCTGATAACGACAACGCCAAAGCCTGAAATGAAGATACACCTGCTTTGGAGCTATTACCCTTAAACATTTGAACCACCATATCTTTAATCAACCGGACTTGTAAAAACTTCGTTAAAATAGAAAATAGTAAGCCTACACCCAAACAGAAGTAAATCATGACCGGAGACCAAAGTATTCCTACCAATTTGCCAACTAATTCTTCCACGGCATTTCCCCCTTTTCTTCACAAAAATTATCTAACTATTAAGAATTATATTTTATTTGACACAAATTAGACAATCTTTTTTTTATTCCTCTACTTTTAAAAAGGTACAAAAACCCTTATAAGACAGGACTTCGTACTACAAAAAAAAAATCAGGGCAATCTAAAAAAGAGGTGATATTATGTCGAAAAGAAAACTGCTTGTACCTGAATCCCGGGCTGCGATGGATCAATTGAAAGCAAGAATATCCGGTACACAAGATCCTAAAGAAGCGAAGTATGAGATCGCCAAGGAACAAGGTATTCCTTTATAATGGAAAATTAACGTCTGAGCAAGCTGGAAAAGTTGGCGGAAGAATTGGCGGTAACATGGTGAAGGAGCTTGTGAGAATGGCTCAGGAAAATTTAAACAAAAAATAGTTTAAAGAAGGCTGACACTTAAATAAATGCCAGCCTTCTTTAGTTATTTCCCCCGGAGGATATCTTTCAACTTTTCCAGGTCTTTATAGATTTCTTTTTCTAATGAGCGATTGTAGAAAATCGATGCAGGATGAAAGGTCGGAAAAATGGAGTAGCTTTCCTCGCTCATGATCCATTCATTTGAATCGAGATCTTTTAACCGCCTGACTTTAGCGTGAATCAGCCCGCCATGCTTTTGTGATATCGTGTACTGATTCCCCAATAGTCTTTGTAATCCGATATTCCCCAAGGTTACAAGCTGTTTTGGCTTAATATGCTGTAGCTCATAATCCAGGATCGGAGCATGGGCCAACTGTTCTTTACGATTCGGTGCCCTGTTATACTTCTTCTCCACGATCTCATTCTCCCCTACTTTCTTAGGGACAATTTTATAAGGTCTGCTTCTGACCGTTGAGGTAAAATAAATGTCTTCCCTTGGAACCTCCAGATACCGAAAGTACTCATCCAGCACTTTTCCTGCCCGACCACTAAACGGCATTCCATTATGAATCTCGGTTTCACCTGGAGCTTCTCCTACAATCATGATCGTCGGCTGCTCCGGGCCGCGTCCGTATACAAACCCCTCACAGGGATAAGGCTCCATCCTTTTCTTACAGATATCGACTAACTCTTCCGGTATCACGCTCATCATCCTTTGTTTCTTTGTTATTTCTGTTATTCCCGGACAGCACCCCAAATACACCTTCCCATGTTTATTTCACCTTAATAAAAGGAATAGTATGGATATAATGAATCTTTAAAGGAGATGGATTGTGTGTCACAAGCTGAACTGAAACAACAAATCTTAAAAGTGCTCGATGAAAGCAAAGTAGGGACACTGGCAACGGTTAAAAATAATAAACCTCATTCCCGTTATATGACGTTTTCACATGATGAGTTGACCCTATATACGCCAACAAACAAGGAAACCCATAAGACAAATGAAATTGAGGACAATCCTAATGTACATATCCTTCTTGGTTACGAAGGAGAGGGATATGGAGATACCTTCGTCGAAATCGAAGGTCGCGCCTCTATTGAAGAGTCCACTCACTACAAGGAAAAACTGTGGAATGACCATATGAAAAGATGGTTTGAAGGTCCGGACGATTCGAATTACATCGTCTTAAAAATTCAACCCGTCAGCATCCGCTTAATGAACGATGATGAGGATTCGCCGCAGTCACTTGAATTTTAATCAAAATCCCCTTGACACGTTTTAATATTGATGTTATATTTAATTATTGTAATCTTGTAACATACATTAAAACGATAGAGAAGATAATTCGTAATTCTATTCTGTTTTGATTTAACAACTTATTCACACTGGATCGGCTTCGGAGCCGTTAGGATGTAAGAGAGGTAGGGCTTACGTCGTTTAGGTATATCAAACGACTCAAGGAATTGCCCGCGGCTGTTTATTATCTGCAAACAACGTTCAAGATATAAATATATTACTTGTGATGTTGCAAGTTACAGAGTTGCCTTTATCCGATTAAGGCAGCACCAAAGGGATTGCTAACGGGATGATTAGCCCCTTAAAGAAAAAAACACCTCAAAAGTACTGACTTTTGAGGTGTTTTTTTATGTTCTGGATGAATGGCGTTCGTATTTCCCTCTGTTTCGCAGTCGATTCCCAATTTATTTTCAAAACTACTACTTTTATTTTCAAAATCCGAATTCCCGCGCAGATTCACTCAACCATCAGCCGCTCTCCCTCAACTGACTATGATACAATCCATGATAGAACCCTTTCTGCTTGAGAAGCTCATCATGAGATCCCCGTTCAATGATCCTTCCTTGATCGAGGACCAGTATTTGATCGGCCTGGCGGATGGTGTTAAGACGGTGGGCCACCACTACACTTGTTCTCCCCTTCATCAATCGTTTGAGGGCTTCCTGAATCTTTAGCTCTGTAATCGTATCGATGCTACTCGTGGCTTCATCAAGAATAAGGATGGACGGATTTGAAAGGATCGCTCTTGCAATGGATAATAATTGTTTCTGTCCCTGGCTGATCCCACTGCCATCATGTCTTAATAAAGTATCGTAGCCCTCAGGCATTTTCTCTATGAAGGAATGGGCATTGGCCAATTTCGCCGCATCCCTTACTTCTTCATCGTCCGCATCGAGTCTGCCGTAACGGATATTGTCTGCAATCGTCCCTTGAAACAGGAAGCTATCCTGCAGGACAAATCCCATTTGCTGACGAAGGCTCTTTCGTTTAATGGTTTGTATATTCTGATCGTCAATCTCAATGGTGCCTTCATTCAGTTCATAGAAACGAGACAGCAGATTGGTAATCGTAGTTTTACCTGCTCCTGTCGGTCCGACCAAAGCAACGGTCTCACCCGGTGTAATAGTGAAGGATACATCCTGAAGAGTTTGGTCCCCTTTTTCATAGGAAAAGGATACATGCCTAAACTCCACTTTCCCTTCAACGGAATCGATTTCCACGGCGTCCTGCTCATCCTTCGCTTCTTCCTCTTCATCTAAAATTTGAAAGACACGCTCAGCACCGGCAATGGCTGATAATAACGTGTTATATTGGTTTGCGAGCTCATTCAACGGACGGGTGAATTGACGGGCATATTCAGCAAAGATCACAATCACTCCAATGGTTATCATACCATTTAATGCGAAGATCCCTCCGACTCCGGCAATGACGGCAAAACTCAAATTGTTCAACACATTCATAAGCTTCGGGATGAACCCGGAATAGGTATCAGCCCAATAAGCAGCCGTTCTCAATCTTTGATTTTTTTCTCCAAAATCCTTTATGGCAGCATCCTCACGGGAGAAGGTTTTAATGATGCTATGCCCCGAAATCGTCTCTTCGATATAGCCGTTTAGCTCTCCGATATTTTGTTGATATTGTTTAAACAAACGTCCTGTCCTTTTCGTAATCCACTTCATACCGAGAGCCATCAGAGGTACGATGGTTAATGTGATCAAGGTAAGCAATGGACTGAGCCAGAGCATGATCGTGACGGTCCCTACTAACGTCAGGACACTGGATATGATTTGAATGAACGAGCTATTCAACGTGGCACTTACATTATCAATATCATTTGTCACCCTGCTCATTAACTCCCCATGCTTCCGTTTATCAAAGAAAGGGATTGATAGTTGATGCAATTGATGGAAAAGGTCCTTCCGCAAGCGATAGACTGTATCCTGGGCCACACCGATCATCCAATAATTTTGGAACCATACGGACAGGGAATGGAAGATGTACACGGCTATTAAACCTAAAACAAGCCCAATCAATCCGGAAGTTTCTTTCGTTACAATGTATTCATCAATCGCTTTTCCCACTAGAAAAGGTCCCAGTAAAGCAGCTGCCGAACTGATGAACACCATTAGAATGACGAGATACAGGATCACTTTCATTTCGGAAAGGTAGTTCCAAAGACGACGCAGCGTCCCTCTTGCATTTTTCACTTTATCGTTTTTCCCCAATTTCTTTCGCACATGCCTAGACATGATGTATTTCCTCCTCTCCGAATTGAGATTGAAAAATCCTCTTATAGAGAGAGGAGTCTTCTAATAGGGAGGTATGGGTCCCCTCTCCGATTAACACTCCATCTTCCAAGAGCAGAATCGTATCAGATTCCATGGCCGTACTTATTTTTTGGGTAATGATCATCGTCGTACATTCGTATTGCTTGAGGGCTTGAAGCAGCTTGGATTCTGTTTTCAAATCCAAAGCACTCGTACTATCGTCCAGCAATAGGATCTTTGGTTTGCGAATGAGTGCTCTCGCAATCGACAGACGCTGTTTCTGTCCTCCTGAAAGGTTGACCCCCTTTTGACCGAGTACTGTATCATATCCATGGGATAGATTCAGGATGGTCTCATGGATTTGGGCATCCTTTGCAGCTTGGATCATCTCTTCCCTGGTGGCATCTTCTTTTCCCCAAAGGAGGTTTTCTGATACGGTTCCAGAAAACAATACTGCTTCCTGGGGCACGTACCCAATATTTTTCCTTAGATGATCCAAAGAGATGGAGCGGATGGATTGACCGTCCAGTTCCACAGACCCTTCAGTCGCATCGTACAGCCGTGGAATGAGTTGGAACATGGATGTTTTACCGGATCCGGTTGCTCCCAGGATCGAAACCGTTTCGCAAGCCTCCACTTTAAACGATACGCCTTCTAGCACCTTCCCACGGGTTGAAGGGTATTGAAACGACACATTTCTAAATGTAATCTCTCCATTCACCACTGTGTTTTCCTGTCGTACTTCCTCTCCGTCTTTCAAATCAATCTCGGTTTGCAGAACCTCTTCTACCCTGCCGGCGGAAGCTCTTGCCCTTGAAAAGCTCGTAATGATAAATGAGAAAATTGAAAAAACAGAAGAGATTCTCGTAACATATGTGACGATCGCTACGACTTCTCCTACCTTTGCTCCTCCTGAGGCCACATCTATACTTCCGAACCACAAAACAGATAGGAGGGCCAGATTCATCACGAGCATCAAAAGCGGCATGATGATTTCCATAAAACGAAGAGCCCTCACAGTTCGATCCTTCAAATCTTCATTTGCACCATGAAATCGGCTTTCTTCATACTTGCTTCGTGTAAAAGCTTTAATTAACCTCATCCCGGAGAGGTTTTCCTTCATGACCTCGTTTACTTTGTCGAGTCGGGATTGAACTCTTTCAAAAAGGCTCCATCCCCGCTTCAGGACCCATAACAGGAACATCCATAAAACCGGTATCACGATTAATAATATAAGGGCAAGTCGAACATTGACGATGAGTGCCATGATCGTTGATCCGACAACAAGCAGCGGGGCTCTTAGCATAATGCGTAAACTCATGAAGATCGTATTCTGCAACTGCCTTACGTCATTGGTCATCCTGGTGATCAAGGATGATGTCGGGAGCTTATGAAAGCTTGCAAAGGAAAACGACTGAATCTTTTTATATAAGCTTTCCCGCACATCATAGCCAAAGCCCTGACTCGTATGAGCGGCGAAAAATGAATTCGTCAAGCCTGATATAAACGCGAGGAGAGACATCCCCACCATAATGAAGCCCCATTTCATCACCACATCCAAGTCTCCATTCATGATTCCTTCATCAATAATCCGTGCCATAAACAGCGGATTTAATAGTTCAACAGCAAGCTCTACCAGCATTAAACTCCAGGCAACCGCCATGGCAATACGGTAAGGCTTTAAAAAACGTATGACTTTCAAATGAACACCCCTCCGACAAAAAGCTTCCATTATGTATATATGTATCATCATATCGTTTTTTTATGCCGGGTGGTAGTTGGAAGTGTTCATGCAGAAGTTGAAGGTCATTCTCGTAGGATTTTCAATTCTATATCAATAATCCCTAACAAAAAAAAACACACGATCTAAAAGGACCGTCGATGTTCTCCCTTCAATTATGGAAATTGTATAATGCTAATACTTATCTACCAATAGATTTTTTTCAAAATCTTATAAAAAAAGGGAGTCTTAAGTAATAGAAAACCCTTAAGGCAAAGCACCTTAAGGGTTTTCATCATGGGAGATCAATCGCGTTTTCTTTTTTAAAATCGTCTAAAGAGTAAGCAGTCACTCTCTTATGTGATACCGTATAAAGCTGATTATCAATATATAGGAGTCTTTGAATCTGATCTTCCCACTGTTCGTAATATTCTTTGCTTTTGTTTTCTTCTTCTTTGAGCTGAGACTTTAGAACGATTCCTTTTTCAGGTGTGATTTCATAAAGGAGGGCACCTTGATAGTCAAAATCCAGTTCATGCCTGCCATCCTCTTTTTCATGATAAACAGAAATGGGAAAGCCATATAGATTTCTTGAAGGTTCATGCAGCAATGCTTTGTGATCGTCCAGCAAATAAGAGTGAGTACCCGCACCCCCTATTATTTCAGTGTCCGTTTCCTTTGGATGCTGAAAGTCTGTAATATCAAATAATGAAACCTTCATTCCCTGTCGAACGATTCTGGGTTCCTCATTGGCTGCTTTGTCATCATCCACCACTTTCGTATCAAACCCAAACCCGATGAGGTGATGCTCGTCTATAGGGTGAAGATAGGTGCTGAAACCTGGAATTTTCAGCTCCCCTAAAACCTTTGGAGCTTTCGGATCTGCCGTATCGATGACAAAAAGGGGATCGACCTGTTTAAAGGTCACCATATATGCCTTATCTCCCATAAACCTGACAGAATAGATTTGTTCTCCCCGGGCTAAATTCGTTACTTCACCAACATTTTTCATGTTTTCATCTAAAATATAGAGAGCATTGGATGAAGGTGAATCACTGTTCCATACCGCTCCTTTTGTCGTTGCAATCCGAAAGTAACCTTTATGTTCATCCATGGAAAATTGATTTAACGCTCTTCCTTCTACGTGGCCTGATGAAGCATATTCAATCTTTCCATCACTTACGGAAAATTTATAAATCTCCGTGTTTGAAGAGGTCGAGCTTTTCATAGCATCTTCATTATATTTTTCTACAGCCACATAAAGATTTTTTTTGGACATATACACTTTATCGCCGCTTCCAAGATAGGATTGAACGTTTAGAGAAGCCTTAGGATCATCCATATTCATTGCCGTCAATAAGGTATAGTTGGGGGACTGGGACTGTGGAAAATACTTAATATTTTCTATTGGAAGTGGTGTCGTTTCATCACCTGTTAAACTATCTTTCACCCGGGGTCTCAGATCAGGATCCCCCCCCTGTTCAAGCATCCAGTAGTTTGGATACAGATTCGAAATCAAATATACATTGGAATCAATCTTCCTGGACGTTACATATTGACCTTCAAGCTCAACATGCCTGAGAAGAGATGGTTTTGCTTTGTCCGAGATATCATACAGAAGCGCAACGGTCGTCCCGTCTACAGGCATAGTGGAAGCAATTGATTCTTGTTTATCCCCTTGAAAATGGGCAGGCGACCAGCTATTCCCTATGACGAGCAGCTTATCCTTCTGTAAAAACAGATGATGGGGCTGCATATTTTCTTTAAAGCTGGTAGAAGATACTACTTTCATTTCCTTCACGGGATTTGCCACTGTAATCAGCAGCCTGCGGTCCGTTAATTGGTAAATATAACTTCCATCAGTCTTCACTATATCCCCTTCGTCAACTCCTTGAACCTGATTATTTGTTTCAGAAAAATTGGATTCCGATTTAGACGACTCTCGAGCTGCACTATCTTCCGATGACTTGGACTCCATATTTCCTTCTCTTCCGAACAGAGAAAACTCTGTATCTTCCTTATTTTCCTTTAAAATTCGTTTAATATATTTCGTTAGTTCTTCCTTAGATTGAATACTGGGTAGTGTAGAGGTTACAGAAAAGGGTATTTCTGTATCTCCGTCATAAGAAAAACCCCATTTGGTTTTCACTTTCGGAGAGATATGAAGTGTATACTGGTGTGGATTAGAAGGATACCCTTCTGGCGGTGCTTGAATTTGCAGGGTCTTTCGATTTTCATTCAACTTGAAGGAGACATTGATCCTCTCTCCATTGGAATCTTCTACATAAATGTTCTGAGCCGTCACCGTTTCCTTGTTCAGTGCAGTTGAAAATTGCAGATTCCATGAGTTATTCTCCATCACTAGAAGATCCCCATCCATCTTTCCCTCGGCCTTCACTACAGGTCTTTGACTATACGCAAACGTTCCTAGTGCCACCAACAGCACAATACCAGTAATAATGAGCAAAAACGATTTCTTACTCATGTATGACCCTCCTCTATTTCTTATTTGTTGATTAGACGTTCTGGAAGGGGAAATGTTACATGGGGTGCGGAGTTTGCAGGGGGATTCATTACGTCCAACTTTGTTTCTATGCTCTGCTGAAGCCAATAAAAAAAGACCTCACAAAAGTAAGGTCCGTCCCTCTATCTCATTCGCCTTGCGCTTACGTTCAGGCGTGCGTTTCGGATGACTTGGTTGATGACTTCCGAGAAGATGAGTCCGATGGCGATAGAGCCTGAAATCATGAAGGCTTTTGCTGCCAGGTTGATGGCAGCATTGTAATCATTTTGAACGAAGTTTCTCATGGCATCGTACGCGAGTCCTCCAGGTACAAGGGGTATAATGCCTGCTACAGAGAAGATGATGACCGGGGTTCTATACATTTTTGCAAATACCTGACTGATCACAGCAACGACAAAGGATGCAAGTAACGTCGCAAGCACCGCATCCGCGTCATTTAAACTCATTCCTATGTAGATGATCCAGCCTAACATTCCAACAATTCCGCATTTGAAAAGGGACTGCTTTGGAGCGTTGAAGATAATCCCGAATGCAGCAGCGGATATGAAGCTGGTCACTAATTGTTCGATGATGAGCATTCCCTTTTCACCTCAATCTTTTTTCCTAATACTAAACAAAGTCATCCTATGTCAGAGTGAATACTACGGCAATACCCGTCCCGATGGCAAACGCCGTTAAAAAGGCCTCCGCTCCCTTCGATAAACCCGACACCAAATGCCCTGCCATCAAATCCCGGACGGCATTTGTGATAAGGAGCCCAGGAACCAGTGGCATCACCGATCCAATAATAATCTTATCCAGTTCCTGTCCTACTCCAAGCTGGACGAATCCATAGGAAAGCATACCGATAATAAAGGAAGCAAGAAACTCGGCAAAGAATTTGATCGGAACGAGGCGATGAAAATAAATCAGGCTCGTAAATCCGACTCCGCCCGTGATCAGTGCCGGAATGAAGTCATTCCACATTCCCTGGAACATGATGAGAAAGCAGCCACTGGCAATCGAAGCAGCCAATACCTGAATCACAAAGGAGTATGATAGATCTGATTGATCCAGTTTCTCCAGGGCATTGTAGGCTTCTTCAAGGGTTAGGTGCCCCTTACTGATTTGCCTTGAAATACTATTCACGAGGGTTACTTTTTCTAGATCAGTCGATCGCTCGTTTATTCGAATCAGCTTCGTTTTCGTTGGTTCAGACGTTTCAATCGAGAAGATGATCCCGGTAGGCGTCACATAACTGTGAGATTCTGAAATCCCATAAGAAGCAGCGATGCGCATCATCGTATCCTCAACGCGATACGTCTCTGCACCACTTTGCAACATGATCTTCCCCGCCAGCAAGCTGACCTCCATAATGTCATATCTTCTTATCATTTTTGCTTCCATACGATCTCTCCACACGTGCTATTTTTTGAATAGGTCTAGTTTATAGGAAAGAAGGGGTGTAAGCAATGAGGAACGGGTTGATTTTACGTAGATTTAATCTGTGTAGAGGTTTTATGGGGGAATTTTTGAGCAACTGTCGAATAAGCTCCAGTCTCCGAATCTTTACTGATCATCCTCCTACTCCCTTTTCTCTCTTCCTTTTAAAGAGAATGTACAAAACAGTGACCAGCACAAACCCTGTCAGGACCAGCAGTTGATATTCTTCTACCATCCCGAGAATCACTTCTCTATCACCCTCATAGAACTTGCCTATACTTAAGAATAAAAAGGTAGACGGAGCAATCCCCAGCATAGTAAGGAGAGAATACACTTTCAGATTCATTTTTGCCATGCCAGCCATGAAGGGAATGACGTTTCCTAAATGAAGGGGGCTTGCGATCGCTACGCTCCAGATTCCGTATCGGCTGAACTTTTCCTGCGCTTCTTTCAGCTTCTTCCGTTTTTCAGGGTTGAGCTTTGCCTCAAGCTTCGCACCTAATTTAAAGCTGATAAAATAAGGAATATAGCTCCCCGCTGTATAAAGAAAGCTTCCTAACAGAGAAATGACTCCTATCTCCATCCACGTTAATTGTAGAATAAATCCCATTGTTACGATAAAAAAAGTGCCCACAAAAGGGAAAGCACTTCCTTCAATAAATAGAGAAAGCAATACACCCCATATCCCCCACTCTGCCGAATAATTTGCCATAATTTCTTCCATCAAGGTCACTCCTATATGAACGAATACCTTAAGTATAAAAAAATCGCCATCATGCAAACAGAAGCCGTAGAAGTAATTGCTTCTAAGACCTGGGGTGTATTTTCTTCATATAAAAAAGACCAGTCTCTTTATAGGAGCGGGTCCGGATGATCTATGATGCCTTCTATCAAATTCTGTTTTTTTATGTTCAAACCTTTTTATGTTTTATAAACGAAAAAGGATTTTAATAGATAAGAAGGTAACTCTTTCAGACTAGATTAAGGTGACTCATTAAGAGGATCGTGAAGTATGATGACAGGCATTGACTTTGGGGTAACCATGAATCCGTAGATTTTTCCATCCTTGTCCTTATATGCTACAGAATAATCTCCAAACTGGGGTGAGAATTCGACGTTCTGGTATTCGAGGTCAAGATCTTTATACTTAAGGCTCACATACAGATTGGTGGCGATTCTTGCGGTCAGGTGTTGCACACTGGAAATCCGGTTGGCTACTATTATGAGGATGATTGCTAAACCAAGTAACATGACTTTCTTTGTTCCAGACAATCTGATCATTCATCAAGCCCCCTTTTATTTCTTCACGACTACTATACTCCTATACTCTCTATTATATACCTATTCACTGAACCATGACAAAAGAGCTACTTTTTTAGCAGCTTGATGGCCCGATGATGCCTTCCCCCCTTAACTTTAAATATTAGTCGCTTCACTAACTCCAAAGGTTTCAATTTTCCCCAATAAAAAAGAGCCGTTTCAAAACAGCTCATAATTTTAGATTTCTTTTCCTATGAAGGAAAAATCAAGTCTTAAACAAACGTTTACTCCTTTCTACCTTGTCAAATCAACAACATTCACTCTTAATCAAACGTTTGTTTAGTTGTCTAACATCTTCACCAGACGAGTCATTTGGCTATGTAATTCGTCAATTGGAACGAACCGGGCCTTCCTGAACATTTCTTTTCCATCTACAAAAACGATGACGACCGGGACAGTGAAGATGGAGAATTCACCAGCTATTTCTGGTATTTCTTCTGCATCCGCATGAACGGACCTCACATCTTGAAACTCTTCCAATACCCCTTTCACTTGTGGCAATAGAGCGTGACAGACAGAGCAATTGGGTCTTGAAATGTATAGTAAACTTAGCTTTTCTGCAGCAAGTGTAGTATTGATGGATTCTAAAGAATGAACCTCTTCCATATCTTGAGATCTCCTTTCTTTGATTTCACATTACTAATAGGTATACCCACATCTCCATAGGTTTACCACTGGGAACCCGCGGGAAAAGATAAACGACAAAACAATTTGAATGATGGAGGAGATTGAAATGAAACCGACTGTGAAGGAATTTTATGACGATAAGGAATTAATTACAGAAGTTAAAAAGCTTTCTTCTCAAGGTGTGGACAAACATAATCTTTATGTATTATCCCATGATGATGACCGGACGGACAGAGTAGCTGATCGCGCTGACGCCAATGAAATTGGTGTAAAGGAAACAGGCATAGGGACTGCATTAGGGAACATGATTTTGAAAAAAGGCGACGAACTCCGGAACAAGCTGATGGAAGTTGGATTTTCTCACGAAGAAGCGGATCAGTACGAAGAAAAGCTCGATGAAGGAAAGATATTATTGATTGTTAAAAACTGACCTAATAGAAAAATGACTTAGGATGATTCCCAGGAATCATCCTTTTTTGTCTTTAAAAACATATAGCTTCCCGTTTGCCGGCCTTCTAAACTTAGGGCCTCTAAAACCTCGTTTAATCAGCTCTTTTCTCATAAATATCATAATCCCGCCATGGCCTACAATGAGAACGTCCTCACCCTCTTGTATGATCGCATCGACAATCCCGTTGATTCTTTTAAGGATCTCCTTCTTACTTTCAGGCTGAGAACGATGATTAAACCACCAGGCTACCCTGATCATAAACAAATGTAAAAACAGCGGAAGCTTTCTTTTGTAACTGAATAAGGGAGATAGTCTGATTTCCCGCAGTTCCTTCAACGATACGATATCCCCGGCATAGACTTTTCGAGCAGTTACTTCTGCCCTGGTTAAGTCACTTGCATAGCACTTCTTCCATTCAATATCATGAAGATCAACCTCATTCTCTTCTACATCAGACTCATCGTACTCTTCTACCCATTTCATTAGTTCTTCGGATGTCACAAATCTATCAGGATATCCTCTTGTTACTCTAAAATGCCTCACTAGACCAATCTTCACACTTTCGCCCCCTTTACTACCATTATACTATCTTTAGAAATAAAAAAAGCATGCGCTCTAAGCCGCATGCTTACTTTTATTAACCTAACGATACGTCTAGAATCATCATCACTACAAATCCAAGCATGAGCCCCAGTGTGGCCAAGTCTGTACTTCCAGAGGATTGAGACTCTGGGATCAGTTCTTCTACTACCACGAAAATCATTGCCCCTGCAGCAAAAGCAAGTGCGTAAGGAAGCAATGGCTGTACTAATAGGACAGCAGCTGCACCAATTACGGCAGCAATGGGTTCAACGATGGCTGAAAGCTGACCATAGTTGAAGGATCTCAGACGTGACATCCCTTCTCCGCGCAATGGAATGGACAGGGCTGCACCTTCAGGCATGTTCTGTATGCCAATTCCGATTGCAAGCCCAATTGCCCCTACCAATGTTGCGTCACCAAGTCCCATTGACGCAGCCCCAAAAGCCACACCTATGGCTAAACCTTCAGGGATGTTATGAAGGGTGATCGCAAGAAATAGTAAGGTTGATTTTTTAAATTTAGTAGGAGGTCCCTCGGCTTTTTCCGCTGAGTTCCCGAGATGCAAATGAGGTACAACAAAATCCAATAATCTAATAAAAAGGCCGCCAAGTAAAAAACCAATAGCAGGGGCGAGCCAAGGAATCTGACCATTTTGCTCACTGAACTCTATCGACGGAGCAAGAAGTGACCAAAACGATGCCGCTATCATGACACCAGCGGCAAACCCGAGCATCATATTCAATGTATGTTTTTCAATTTTGGTAAAGAAAAAAACCGCGGCTGCTCCAAGTGCAGTCAGTCCCCAAGTGACCAGACCACCGAATAGCGCCTGCACAGTTGGATTAAATCCACTTAACCAGTCTATAAACATACGAACCACTCTCCTCCGACCAACAATTTTGAATACTACCATCTTGCATCAAGAAAACTTTCTTTGTCAAAGGAAATGTCATACTACCTATTTAATAGCCCATCATCTTTCTATATATGTCATTCATATCAAATTGTGTACATCATTTATACTTCCAAACTCCCATACAAGGTATACCTAAAGCGGAGGCGGCTCGTTTAGCCCCGACAAGCATAAGATGAATGGGCCTAGAAGGCACGGCCATTGCCTTCTTGGACCATTTAGCTTATGACCTCGAGGGGCTAGCCGCCGGAGCTGGATGAAACCTAAAGCGGAGGCGGCTCGTTCAGAGGCGACAAGCATAAGACAAACAGGCCAGAAAGGCGCTCTTGGCCTTTTTGGCCTGTTTGTCTTATGACCTCGAGCCTCTAGCCGCCGGAGCTGGATGAACCTAAAGCGGAGGCGGCTCGTTCAGCCCCGACAAGCATAAGATGAATGGGCCTAGAAGGCGCGCTCTTTGCCTTCTTGGACCATTTAGCTTATGACCTCGAGGGGCTAGCCGCCGGAGCTGGATGAAACCTAAAGCGGAGGCGGCTCGTTCAGCCCCGAAAAGCATAAGACAAACATACCATGACAAAAAACGTCCCTACCTAAAAAAAAGACAGAGACGTACTTCTTATTGATCCCTAATGGCTGTTTTCCATAAGATCAGATTGACGACTAATAATATGACGAGATAGCCAGGGATACCGAACGGAACCTGCAGAGCCAGGTAGTGCAGACCCAAAAACACACCCACGATAAGATAGAACGGCAGGACCTTCCAGCTGTCGCTTTGCTGGACGCCTTCGAAGCTTTCGGAAAAAGGCAGTGCTCCCCTCATTAAGCTGAGACAGATAACAGTAAATATACAGGCACTAATAAAGACGATAACAATCTCAGGGATCACCCGGTAACCAAATAGAATGATAAAGACAATACTTATCAAGGCATACAAAGGAAGGAACAGCTTCATAAGGAATGCTTTCAATGTCCCTTTGTAGATGGAAGCCCTGCTAGAAACAGGTGCTACTTTGTAAACCCACGATCCCTTGAATTTCCCTGAATAGCTGAGCATCATCACTACAGTGGGAATGACAATGAAGCTTGAATAAATGGATAGATACATACTTGAAGTCAATAATTCTTCCCTCGATCCGTCCATTAACCCACTGAAGATGAATATAAACGGCATGATAATGGCAAATCCAAGGGCAGGATACACCTTTAACTTAAATTCCCTTTCATTTTTCATCATATAATGGGCCAATCGATAAAACGCCCGTTCTTCGTTCGACTTGGACAATACCTTTATGATACCATCCCCGAGTCGGAAATAAGCTTTCTTCTTTTTACCGCCATGTGAAGATAATTTCTGAAGATTCTTCTCAAAGGTCGGCAATGATTTCACGTAAACGATAAGGGCAATGATTGGGAATAGGACCGCGATACATGAAAGAATCAGGATCATCACGTGGTGGTTACCGTTCAGCATCCATTCAAACGGCGCTGCGAACCAGATAGGAGGCAGAAAGATATTCCACCACTTGGGTGTAAAAGAAATCGTTAAATCGACAAATTCAAAAGATCGTGCCACAATCTGGTATCCCACTGCAAGTCCGATGGATAATCCGATCTGAACATAGTTGATGATGTCTTTCAGCTTTTCCCCATCGAAGTATTGGAGAATGAAATAATAGAGCATGGCCGTAAACACCACAATGAGTATGTTCATCAGAATGATCCCTGAGAAGAATAGTAAAAAGAATGAAAGACCATGATTGATCACCCCTACAACCAAAGGAATCGCTGTCAAAGAACCTGTCAGGAAAAACAGATAAATAAATACGTGAAGCGTTTTAGCCAGGCTGATGGTTTTTCTTTCGACAGGCTTGGTAAAGAGAATCGTATGGTCCCGGATGTCCAGGATGACGACTGAGAAATCCGAAATCATGGAGGTCATCACGATGAAAATGAGCACGGTAAAGGTGATACTCATTTGAAAGATGTATTGATCTCCCATCAGAATGAAGGGAATGACGAATAATCCAAACAAAGCATACACCCAAAGGGATTTAATAAAGCGATTCTCATCCTTCCCCTTCTTCCTTCCCTGCTGCTGAAAGATCGTAGGCACGCGCCTTTGATCCATCGTAAGTTTGACTTGAAGTATTTTTCTCAATAACCGGTAATCGAATCCAAGCCTTGTAAACAACCCTTGAAACCAGTCCAGAAACAGAAGTGTACGAAATTCCTTCATGCTTACATCTCTTGCACAGCAGAAACAATTTCCGCTGCCGTTTCCTTATGTTCATTAAATCCGGTTAATTGATTGAAGATTTCCTCAAGGGATCCTTCCATATTCTGATTCTTTAATTCTTCAAAGCTTCCATCTGCCACGATTTGTCCGTTATGCAGAAGAACGATGCGGTTGCTGATTTTTTCCACAACATCCATGATGTGAGAGGAATAGAATATGGTTTTCCCCTGCGCGGCAAGCTGGGCGAGCAGCTCTTTGAAAATCATAACCGAATTGGCATCCAACCCGTTGATGGGCTCATCCAGAAATAATACATCGGGATTATGTAATAAACTCGAGATGATCAGGATTTTCTGCTTCATCCCTTTTGAATAAGACGCGATCCTCGACTCATATACTTCGGAAAGTCCAAACAATCCGATGAGTTTCTCCGCTTTCTTCTTGGCTGTTTCATTTTCCATTCCATATAACTCCCCCATGAAAGTGAGGTATTCTTCTGCTGTCAGGTTATCATAAAGATCCGCCATCTCAGGCACATAGCCGATCCGTATCTTGTATTCTACGGAACTGGTAGATATATCTTCACCAAATAGCGTCACCTGCCCCGAATATTCTTCTTCAAGGCCAAGGATGATCTTGACGGTCGTACTTTTCCCTGCACCATTCGGACCAATATAACCGATGATCTGTCCTTTATACACATCCAGCTGGACACCCTTTAACACTTCCTTGCTCCCAAATCTCTTCTTCAAATCCTTGATCGATAATATCGGTTCTCGCACTTCCATATGAATCCCCTTTTTTCTTTAGATATGCCTATATGCTAACATAAATTCCATTATATGGTCAGATGATAATGGAATTTACCCGCTTTACCTTCCTATTCTTTGCGCTGCATCCCCTTCCGAAATAATTTTCATTTCCCCACTTCCCAAACTGGTAGAACTTGTTATATACTTTAACTGTATTAAGACACATAGTACACTTTATACAGTTGGGAGGGTGGATATGTTTGAACTTGATTTAAGAAGTCGAAAGCCCATTTATGAACAATTAGTCGAGAAATTAAAAGAGTTAATCATTAATGAGGTGTTGAAGCCTGACGAACAATTGCCTTCCGTTCGTGCCTTGGCTCAGCAGCTAACCATAAATCCAAACACAATCCAAAAAGCTTATAGGGAACTTGAAACTCAAAGGTTCATTTATTCTGTGAAAGGACGGGGTAGCTTTGTTAATCCATCAAGTCACATTCAAAACGCGGAGAAAATCATGAAAGTAAAAGAAGAGTTGTCTAAACTTTTGTCTGAAGCTCTATATTTAGGGATCACGCCTGAAGATTTAAAGCAGATGATTGCTGACATCGAGGCATCTGTAGGAGGGAATCAATCTGATGATAGAGATTAAAACATTAAGTAAATCCTTTGAAGGTACTAAAATCATTCATGACGTTTCCTTCTCTGTTCAAAAAGGATCGATCTATGGACTGCTCGGATCGAATGGTGCAGGAAAGACGACACTACTCAAATCCATTTCTGGAGTTCTGAAGCCCGAAAGCGGTGACATTTATTTAAAAGATCAACCGGTCTATGAAAATGTCCAAACGAAAGAAACCCTGGTATTCATTCCTGATCAACCGTTTTTCTTCGCTCACTATACCTTAAATCAAATGGCAAAATTTTATCAAAGCACCTATACCCGTTGGGGTGAGCATCAATATAAATCTCTTACCGGCCTATTTGGGATAGATCCTCACAAAAAGCTTCATAAGTTTTCGAAAGGCGTCCAACGTCAAGCAGCTTTCATTCTTGCATTATCCACTCAACCGGAAGTGCTCATTCTGGACGAACCCCTTGACGGATTAGACCCTGTCGTTCGTAAGAAGGTAAAAAGCGTACTGATCACAGAAGTTGCCAACCGGGAGATGACTATACTTATATCCTCTCATAACCTGCGTGAAGTGGAAGATATGTGTGATCATATCGGAATTTTGCATCAAGGGAGATTTTTACTGGAGAAAGAGCTTGATGATTTGAAATCCGGGATTCATAAGGTTCAGTTGGCCTTCAAAGGCGAGACGCCTCAGAATCTCTTTACCGAGCTTGACCTTCTGCACGAAGAGACCAGGGGAAGCGTATCCCTCTGCATCGTAAGGGGTGACGAACAACATGTGAGAAGCATGATCCAGCCTTATCATCCGGTGATTTTTGATATGTTACCGCTGACCCTTGAGGAAATATTTGTTTATGAAATGGAGGACGTCGGATATGCCATCCAAAACATCATGGATCAATAAGGAAGTCATCATTCAAAGCCTTCGGAATGTTGGGTGGATAGGGATCGTTTATTTTATCGGACTTCTCTTTTCTTTGCCGGTTGACATTATCGGTAAATTATCCAACGACAATCAGCCCTATCCAGTTGCCATTTACGAGAACCTATTTAAAATGCAATACCCGATCCAAATGGGTTTGATGCTGTTCGTTCCAGTCATCTTATCCCTTTTCCTTTTCCGTTATTTACATGTAAAGCAGGCTGCAGACTTTATGCATAGCCTTCCGCTGAAACGAAGCAAATTGTTTTACCATTTTACCGTTACAGGATTTGTCATTCTCATCATACCAATTGTACTGAATACAGCGATTTTACTTTCCCTTTATTCATTAACGGATCTTCATCAATTTATTAGTGTTCAAGACATTTTCATATGGTGCGGCATCACGATCATTATGAACACCCTTCTGTTCACAGCCGCTACCTTTGTGGCCATGATAACGGGACTAACAGCTGTACAAGGAGTAATGACTTACATCCTGCTCTTATTACCGGCTGGAATGTTTATGCTCGTATGCTTTAGCTTAAAAAATCTATTATATGGATTTCCAGAGGAGTATTTCTTCAATATCCAAATTGAACAATATTCCCCAGTCATCAAGGCCGTATATCTTGAGAATAAAATCTTTTCCGGATTAGATGTGACATTATTCATAGCTATCACTCTCCTACTCTATGTTTTATCGTATGTATTATATAAAACGAGAAAAGTAGAAGCAGCATCACTTGCCATTGTATTTCCTGTCCTCCGACCCCTGTTCAAATATGGAGTCGCTTTCTGTTTCATGCTCGTTGGCGGTATGTACTTTAATGGAATCTATCAAGAGTCGGGATGGACCTTATTCGGCTATTTTATAGGTTCATTCATTGGCTATTATCTTGCAGAAATGGTTTTACAAAAACATTGGAGAGTGTTCCGTCATTGGAAGGGCTTTGCCGGGTTTGCCGTGGTCATCTCTCTTATCGGTTTATTCATTCAGTTCGACTTATTCCAATATGAAAAGAAGATTCCTGAATTTGAAGATGTAGAAAAAGTGCATGTAAGCCCAAGCTACTATTCCTTGACAGACAATCCGGAATCACTCATTGAAGAACCATTTATAAGCGAAGCTAAAACAATTGAAGCGGTTCTGGACCTTCATGAGGAAATCGTTAACAACCAAGATCAGAATGAATTTCTCCCTGACGGTAGCGAGCAAATCTTTTTCTATTACAAGATGAAAAATGGCAGTAAGCTGGTGAGGAACTACCAAGTGAATATAGACGATTTCAAATCCCAGTATGCTTCACTTTATGAAATGAAAAATTATAAAGAAACGACGGAGCAAATCTTCTCCGTTGATTCAAGCAAAGTAGACAAACTATCTATTTATTCTGATTTGGGGAATAGACAGAGTATAAGTATTGTCGATCCGGTACAAATCAATGAAGCCATCGGGATTTTAACAGAAGAAACCTATAATGATACGTTTGAAGATCGCGACAGAGTGAACCTTTATAACGTTGAATTACTTCTTTCAGAGAATCAGTGGATCCATGTAGGGGTACGTAATAACGATAAGAAATTCGAATCTTGGCTACAGGAGAATGGATACCTTGAAGATATAAGGGTGACTACTGACGTTGAGTGGATGTACGTGATCGATCAAGAGCGTTACCGTAACCGTCTGTTCAACGACATGGATCCAGATGCCGCAGCCCTGGAGTTAAAGAAAGAAAGCAAAGGGATCGAAATAACGGATTCCAAACACTTAGAAGCCATCATGGATCAATTAGTATACAACCAGATGACCAATGAATATATGGTGATCATCAAGTATAAAACCCACGGAAATGTCGAAGTGCGAGGATTAAAGGCTAAAGATACACCTTCATTCCTGAAGAGTAAAACGGACAATTGACAATAGAAAGTCGAGGTGAACCACATGGACACATTACAAATGCAAACATCTCCTCTCACGTTAGAGGAGATGTTTGAACAACTTCATAAACTGATTTACCATATCGCTTATACTATTACAAAGGATGCACATCTATCACAGGATATCGTTCAAGAAACCTTTCTCAAAGCCTACATCAAGATGGATACTTTACTCGATGTGACGAAAACAAAGTCCTGGCTCACTTCTATCGCAAGATGTACAGCAATCGATTTCATCCGAAAAGAATCGAAACGCAATGAAGTCTATTTGGAAGATGATGAAGAGGTTCAATCAATACAGGATTATAACCCTCTGGAAATGGAAATTGAAGCACGGTTTCTTAAGAGCAGCATTCAGGAAAATATTAAGAGGCTGCCACTGTCTCAGCAGGAAGTCATGTCATTGAAAGTGACACAGGATCTTAGTGATGGGGAGATTGCTTTAAAGCTAAACCTCTCTCCTTCCACCGTCAAAACCCGTTTTCACCGGGCAAGGAAGCAGCTGTATTCGATCGTTTATGCACAGACTGCATAGGAAAAGGAGCCTTGTTTAAGGGCTCCTTTTGTCATTCTTGTAATAGTTGAATATAAACAAAACAAGATCATTTGCGTTTGAAAGACTATGTAACTTACAATGCCTCCATTATAGCACTTTACTTAAAAACGCCTGGGTTCTTTCATGTCTCGGATTACCAAAAAGCTCAGACGGCAGGTTTTCTTCCACGATATACCCTCCGTCCATAAAGATGACACGATCCCCGACTTCTCTTGCGAATCCCATTTCATGGGTTACGACCACCATGGTCATACCTTCCTTCGCCAGTTGTTTCATTACCTCCAGCACCTCTCCTACCATTTCAGGATCAAGGGCTGAAGTAGGCTCGTCGAACAGCATGATTTCAGGCTCCATGGCAAGTGCCCGTGCAATGGCGACCCGCTGTTTCTGCCCTCCTGATAAGGAGTCTGGGTACACATAAGCCTTTTCAGATAGCCCCACCTTTTCAAGTAGTTCCAATGCTTTCTGCTCCGCTTTATTCTTTTGCCACTTCCTTACCTTCATCGGTGAGAGCATAATGTTCTGAATCACCGTCTTATGAGGGAACAGATTAAATTGTTGAAAAACCATTCCCACATCGGTTCGGACCTTATTGATGTCTGTTTGTTTGGCAGTTATATCCCGGTCTTTAATATAAACATGACCATCGGTAATCGATTCTAAAAGGTTCAAACAACGCAGAAACGTTGATTTTCCTGAACCCGATGGCCCTATTACTACAACTACTTCTTGTGGTTCGATATTGACGTTAATATCTTTCAATACTTCTAATTTTCCAAAGGACTTCTTAAGATTCACTGCTTTAATCATTCGGTTGCCATCCTCCGCTCAATATAGTTTAGTAGATACGTAAGGGATAGAGTAAGGATTAAATATATGATAGCGACTGCCAGGTACGGTTCCCATACACGATAATATTGCCCCTGCATGGCCCTGCCCCAGTACATAAGCTCTGGAGCAGCAATGACCGCTGCCAGGGAAGAGTCTTTCAGTAACACGATAAACTCATTTCCAAGTGGTGGAATCATCCGCTTGAATGCTTGAGGGATAATGATATGCCTCATCGCCTGGATATTGGTCATTCCCAAAGATCTGGCCGCTTCCATCTGACCCCGGTCAATGGATTGAATGCCCCCACGGAAGATTTCGGCGATATACGCAGTGGCATTCAACGATAATGCCACTAATGCAGACACTGCCGGATTAATTTCCGACATGATCATTGGCATCACACCAAAGTGAATGAGTAGAATCTGTACGAATAATGGCGTTCCTCTAAAAAAGTTTATGTACCAAATGAAAGGTGTTCGAACTAGGAGGTAAGGGGAAATTCTGAATATCCCCATCAGCAGTCCGAAGATTAAGCCTAAAAAGATTGCTCCCACCGATAAACCGATTGTTAATAGTGCTCCCTTTAGAAAAAAAGGTAAGTATTCCCCAATAATGTCCCATCTGAAATCCAGCATATCATAACTCCTTTTGTCTCGGTAACGGCGTTATCCCGCTTGCCTTTTCAATAGTAGTGATTAGATTCATATAAAAGGGGCAGGTGAAGAAGGAACAATCCTCTTTAAAATCAATAAAGAAAATCATCCCTTTCACTACGCCCCTTGTTCCCTTATTCTGCTTGTTCTAATAAAGCGTCAGTGTTCGGTTCTGTACCAAACCATTCTTTATAAATATCAGCATATGTTCCATTTTCAATCACTTCTTTTACCGCTTTATCAAATTCAGACTTCAACTCACTGTCTTTCGGAAACATTAAGCCATAAAATTCAGATTCGAAGTTTTCCGGATCTTCTACTGTATTGAAATTGTCATCCGGATTGTTTTTCACATATTCATTTACAACCGTATTATCTGTTACAACAGCATCGACTTGACCTTGCTTTAATGCCGTAATGGCTACTACATTGTTTTCGTATTTAGAGATATCAGGGCTGTTCTGCCCAACTATTTTCTCAGCTGCCGCCTGACCTGTCGTTCCATTTTGAACCCCGATCTTCAGGCCTTTCAGGTCCTGGGCACTTTTGATATCCACACCTTCGCCAAACATGATCATGTGAGTGGATTCAAAGTAAGGATTGGAAAAATCAAACGTTTCTTTACGATCATCATTGATGGTGATCCCGGAAATCCCCATATCGACTTCCTTGCCGCCTTGAACTGCTGCAAATAACGGATCCCATCCAATGTTCTTCACTTCGTACTCATAACCGGCTTCTTTCATAACGGCCTCTAAAAAATCAATATCAAATCCGACAATTTCCCCTTTATCCATATATTCAAATGGAGCAAAGGCTGCATCGGTTCCCACTACAAGCTTTTCTTTTTTATCTCCGCTTGCTTCTTCACTTCCACAGGCAGTCATGATTGCCGCCATTCCAATCATTAATACTAGAAATAATCCTCTTACTTTCTTCTTCATCATTGGCCCCCCTAAATTGTTTGTATTTTCTAATAATTATAATTATACATATATTTTACTAGAAAACCAATAAATTTTAGAATATTACTAGTATTCAGACTAATCCTTATCTACTAGTATGGATTTTTTTGTGTATTTTTTGCATACCAAAAGAAGTATTTAATTTATTTGTTTTTTTGTCATTTCAACCTTTAACATTGACAGTCCCTTCTATTGGTTTCAGAATAAGAGTATAAGCCAAGTTTAAAGGGAGAGTTTATGGATACACATTCGTCTGATTTATATGAATACTTAGTTGATCATGCCTTAGATTTCACTGAAGACTGGTTGAAGTTCCAGAATATAAAATCCGGATCTCACTATTCTCCTGATTCTCCGACAGAGGTACACAACAAAATAAAAGAACAAAATTCTAATTATGTGAAGATCATCGCCAAATGTCTGTTACTTTCTCAAGGAGAGTCAAAGGAATTGATATATAACTGGACTTCACAAACAGCTGCAGATCGAAGTAAATCCAATACGACTCTCGATGAGGTTGTTCGTAACTCAAGTGTGTTCAGAAGAGTGTATTGGACGTATGTCGAAAAGTTTGTGGAAGAATCGAACGTAAACATCCAGTTGAAAGAAGTATTTGAGTGGGAACGAAAGATCAATTTCGCATTGGATTATGTGTTAGAAACGTTCACTTCCACGTTCCTGAACATATTAATGAATCGACTCCAAGCACAGTCTACCCTGATTAAGGAATTAAGTACGCCTGTCATTTCTTTAACTTCTGAGGTTGGACTCCTTCCCATCATTGGAGAAATCGATACGACACGTGCCCGTACGATATTAGAAGCAACCCTTCAACAAAGTGCCGATGCCCATTTATCCATGTTGATCATCGACTTATCCGGTGTGGTATTGGTTGATACCATGGTCGCTCAGCAAATCTTCCATCTCATCGATGCCTTAAAACTACTTGGAGTAAAGAGTGTCATCACAGGGATTCGTCCGGAAGTAGCCCAGACAGCCATCCATTTAGGATTGGATTTCTCCAATATCCATACTGAAAATTCCCTTGAGCGGATCATCGCTGATGTGATTCAGGAAAATAGCAAATTTTTGCAGGTGTAGGAAGATGGACGCAAAATAAAAAGACTGATTCTCGCGGGGCAACCACCCCTACTCTAGAATCAGTCTTTTTTTATTAAGAATAATGATGAGAAGCTTTATAACTCGCTTTCACCATATATTCATGCTGAAGCAGTTTCACTTCGAATAAAGTGATCGGGTCGAAATATCGCTCCGGATTTGCTTTCATTTTCTTTAGCGTTTCTTTGTCGCTTGCAATATCTGTTTCTGTATCTTTAATCGTGACGTCCAATTGTTTAAATGGCTCTGCGAAGAAAGAGTGAACATCCTGTTGCAATGATTTTTCGAACAAATCAAACTGAAGGAAGAATTTACTCACGACAGATGCCGTGATATCCTGATAATCTTCGTTCTCTAAATAGCGCTTGTATTGATTGTAGAGTAACGACTTATTCTGAGGTAATACACCTAACAGCTTCCCGGCACTCTTTAATAGGAACTGAGCCGGATTAAAGCGCAATAGAATATTCTCTTTATCAATCTGGGCTCTCGTGCCCATTCTGCTTACATCCCGGCGCCAGTCGTCCATTACTTGGAAATCACATTGCAATACGACTTTATCCTTACCGAATAACTCGTTGAAGGTTTCACTCATCTCATTTAAATAGTTCTGGCTGTCTTGAAGCTCTTGCTTTGAAAAGCCAAGCCACTCCTCAAGAGATTTGACATAACGGGGCATGAGATCATCTTGGATATACCCTTGAATTCGCGTATTCATCGCTTCATTTAACTCTGTATGGATCTGTTTGAAATCACTTTCTTCACTGATCAGATCAGAACAGCCGCTAAGGATACTAGGAATTTTCTCAGAGATTTCCTTCTTCATCGCTTCTTTCTTTTTATGGAAAGAATCCTTAATGACTGATACCTTATCGCTCTGCATGTCACTCAAGTAGTTTTCAAACCCGTTCAATCGTGTCAGGATATCTTCATTCTTCTCGATTGTCTCTTTCAATTCATTTTCACGATTCTTACGTTTTAAGTAAAGATCTCTTAATGTTTTTCTGACCAGGTAAAATAATTTGGCTCCACGTTCCGCTTTGAGCACGTTTCCATTCACCAAGTACTGTTTCTTTAGGAAGGACTGAACATCCTGTCGTTGCAGATGAACGGCTTCCAAGGATGAATATGGTAACACCTCTGCTTCCGGGAACCATTCCCGGGCTTTGTTTCGGGCTGATTCAATGATCTCTTCTGTACGGTCGGAATGAGATACTTTATCCATCTTATTTAATAAGAAATGTACGTTCACAGGTTGTCCGATTTCCGTTAATTTTCTTAAGGTTTGTCTGTCCTCTGCATTAAACGGGGCATCGGCATTCAAGACATACAGTAATCCATCAGCTACAGGATAAAAGGCTGTTAGATCATCCAGATGCCTTTGGCCGTTTTGAACATCAATAATGGCACTTCCATTTTTCTTAAGAAACTCAGACGGGAGCTTATATTCTACGAATGCTTCTCTTTGCATCAGCTCTTCAAAATCAGCGATGCTCTCTACTTTATGAACTCCATGATCGTGAATTTCCTTCACTTCTACCTGCTGATCATGATAGCTATATATGATGGTGGAGTCTTCAGCCTCGCCGACGCTCTCACCTAAAACAGATTGAACGAAGGAAGACTTTCCGCTTGAGCCACTCCCTGCGACTAATAAGTGGTGTTCACTCAAATCCATTAACTGCTCTGCAATCCATTTTGTTTTATAACCTACAGAAGCATCATTTCGTTGTGACCAATCAATAATTTTATTTAAGAACAGAATAATGTCTTCGAAGCGGGCTTGATAGGAGTCTCCTTCCAGCAGGATCATTTCCGCCTCATCCGTCACCATCTGTTCTATGCTGTAAGAAAAGACATCATTCCAGGCTAATACGGCAGCTGCCGGGAAAAGTGGTTGATGATCCCTGCTCACTTTCAGCCAGTTGCTCAGCATGCTTGGCATAAAGCCTTCAAGGTCTTTCACTAAGTAGTTGCCTTCAAGGAACCCTACGTATGCTTCTTGGAATTGGGATAGGATGTCCTCCCATGATTCGTTCGGGAGTATTTCTACATATTCAAAGATTGTATTGACCGTCAGCATCCATTCAATATGGGCGACCGGATTGCTTCTGTAACTTGTCCAAAGAGAAGACACGAGGTCCTTAAATTGTTGACGGTCCTTTTCATAAACCGCAATCAATAAATCGTAGAAATAGGTAGGCGCAAAGGATGTTGTGAAACCTTGATCCCCATACTCCCTCAGAATCATGAACCAAGCAGGATCCTGGGTACGGATCGATTCCTGAACCGCGAGTTCCACGGCTTTATTCCAGTCCTCTTGTTCTTCATAAAAAGCCCGGGCGAGTTCAGTTACGTTGGGATAATCAGGATCGATCGTCAAGGCTTTGTCAATGGTACGATAAGCTGACTGGATCTTATTTCGTTCGGTATAAAGAGAGAATAGCTGCAGGGCTACTTCCAGCGTTAAAATCGTGCTTTCCGTTTGAATAGCTGTATAGACATCCTCCGCTGACGATAACAACCCAAGCTCATAGTAAGAATCCGCGATATTCTTCTTTGCCCAAGGTTCTAATTCGTTCTGGATGCTTTCCCATTTAAAAATAGCCGCTTCATAGTCCTTGCTATGAAAATAGACCTCACCCTGAGCATAGCGAATGAACGTTAAATCATACGGCTCATTTTGCTGCTCTTCTACAAAAGCTTGACCAAGCACTTCAATTGGATGACGGTTCGTGTCATAGTCTACTAAAAAAGTTCCATAGAATGACTTTTCCATTAGTAATTTTTCTTCTGTCATAATGTCCTCCGTTATATGTGGATCCCCCTGTTCAAGGAACCTCACAGACTAGTCTATTTCTATCATTCTAACAGAATTTCGTTGGGATAAAATTTCATTTCCTTTTCAATTTCCGATTGATACTTTCTGCCGTGATTCATAGGAATCACTTCCATTACAGAAGAAAGGACTATCCGTTACTAAAGGCGGCATGTGCCTTTAAAAACAGATAGTCCTTTTTACTTACCACCATTGTTCAGCCATCAAACTAGGCGGATGTCTGGTGAACAAACTTTTTTTGTTTGCGCCCTTCCAGTATCGCTACAACTAAAGCAATGAGCAGGAATAAGCTTGAGATTTGGAATAAAACACCCGTATCAACATATTGTGCAAGCACTCCGAATACTAAGCCGCTTAAACCGATTCCAAGATCAATGGAAGAGAAAAACATCCCATTGGCTACTCCCCTTCTATTGTCCGGAGTTAATGACAAAGTCCAGGATTGGAGTGTTGGAATAAGAGATCCAAATCCAACTCCAAACAAAATACCTGATACGATGATGAGGATATCAGAATGAGCATAGGATAATACCCACATACCTATAAACGTAACCACGATACAAAAGAGAACAAGACCCTTAGGTCCGCGTTCATCAAACCATTTCCCGGCAATCGGTCTTGATAGGGATGCCATAATCGCATTACATAAATAGAATAAGAAGATATGCTGGATTCCACGTTCTTCTCCAAAGATGACGATAAAGGTAACGATCGACCCGTAACCAAAGGTCACCATAATCGTAATGAACGCTGGAAACCAGCTGGATTTTTCAACTAATGAACCCAGATAGGAAAACTTCAAGTCTTCCTTTTTCGTTTCTTTGACGACTTGAGGTGTACGGTAATGAACGATTCCTAACAAGATAACCGCGATAACACCCAGTGCACTGGAAGTAATGATCAGGTTTGTGAACGTCGTTACCTGGAATAAATAAATCCCGAGACTCGGAGCTATAATCATTCCAATCGTAATCGACAATCCGTAATACCCCATCCCTTCACCTAAACGTGATTTCGGTACCACATCTACGGCTGCCGTCCCATTTACCGTTGTGGACCAACCCCACGCCAAACCGTGTACAAACCTGAATAAAAGAAAGATGAAGACCACACTGGACAATGGATAAATCACCGTAATCAATAATAACGAGACCCCCCCTATTAGAACGAGAGGTTTCCTATCCCTATACTCCAACATAAACCCAATGAACGGCCTACTTAACACTGCACCTATCGAAAATAATGTTGTCACTAATCCAATTTCCAAACCTGAAGCCCCGATCGACTTTATATAAGGCGGAAGCGTCGGTATCAGCATTTGAAACGACATAAACACAAATAAGTTTCCTACCATCAGCATAATAAAAGACCTCGTCCATAAAGGATCCTTTACCTTATCCATAAGAAAACCTCCTATCTCCATCTATCACTATTCCTCACAATACATTCAGGAGGATAATATTTCGGATTACTAAATAATAGCACATAAAACACAAATGCGATACGATTTACAACCCCTGAAAACATGCTAGTTTTTTACAAATATTGCACAATGAAATTCGAGAAATTTTTATGATTGAATTCAATATCCAGAGGGAAAGTAATACTACCTGATTTTTTGGCTCCTTCTCTCCCCGGCCTTTCAGCGCCCGCTGAAAGGCGAGTGAAACGAACGTTTCACTCGAATGAGCCAAAAAAACAAATACCAAATGGCAAGACGGCACACCATAATTTTTGGTGGAACCATCAAATTCCCAACCTCTTATTGAAAAGACAAAGAATTATACTATAATAACAACATGGCTTAAATTTCTGAATAATCATATTTGCACGTCTACTCATACATAATTATTTTCTATTTTTTATAATCATACAATTACGAATGGGGGTAGTTCTTTGAATTATACGTTACGACCATTGGGCGATCATGCCGTCGTTATACAATTAGGAACCTCAATACAGCAAGAAAAACACGAAATGGTTAAAGCCGTCACCACATTTTTCGAAACCCGGACAATCGACTGGCTTGTTGAATTCATCCCGGCATTTACAACCGTTACACTTTATTACGATCCAATCAGAATCATTGAATCTAACAAGACTTTTCAAAATACATTACCCTACAAGATTGTCTGTTCAGAAATTGAACATTTGCTTTCCCAACTTACAATCGGTAAACAATCAGATTCCCGAATCGTCGACATTCCCGTCTGCTACGGTGGAGAATTTGGACCAGACATTGAAGAAGTAGCGGACCACAATCACATGTCTACTGAAGAAGTCATCGCGAAACATTCCAATGGTGACTACCTCGTATACATGATTGGATTCGCCCCTGGGTTCCCTTATATCGGAGGCATGCCCCCGGATATTGCGACACCGAGAAGAGAATCACCCCGCCTCAAGATCCCGGCAGGCTCAGTTGGAATTGCTGGGGAACAAACAGGCGTTTACCCAATTGAAACACCTGGAGGGTGGCAGCTGATTGGCCGTACCCCCTTAAAATTATTCAAACCAAATAACGACGACTCACCAAGCTTACTAAAAGCAGGAGATCGAATTCGTTTCACTCCCATTTCATTTGAAGAATATAAAGCATTGGAGGAGGAACAATGATTAATGTAATGAAACCTGGCCTCCTTTCAACGATTCAAGACCTGGGAAGGTATGGATATCAAAAATATGGCGTCATCGTGAGTGGGAGTATGGACCCTCTTGCTCATAAAATCTCTAACCTGCTGGTAGGGAATGATGAAAACGAGGCAACTCTTGAAATGACACTTATGGGTCCAATGCTCGAGTTCCAGGAAACCACCCTAATTTCGATTTGTGGAGGAGACTTATCTCCAACCATAGACGGGAAGCCGGTTCCTTTAAGAAGATCACTATTGATCAAAGCTGGAAGCGTTCTTAAATTCGGGGCATGCAAGAGTGGCTGCCGCAGTTACCTGGCGATTGCAGGTGGATTTAATGTAGCAACGGTCATGAACAGCAAATCAACTTACGTAAGAGCAGGAATTGGAGGATTGAATGGTCGCTCCATAAAAGAAGGTGACAACCTTAAAGCTGGACCGCTTTCGAAGGAATCTGAAAATATGATTGACTATTTACTCCCCTATTTAGAGGACAATGATTTCACGGAAATTGATTGGTCGATTTCTTCTGAATTTATCTCCGCGTATCAACAGAATAAAACCATTCGAGTTATGACCGGAAACGAGTATGATCTATTTTCAGCAGAAAGCCGGGAGCACTTTTTCAATAAATCCTTTAAAGTGTCTGCTCAATCAGATCGCATGGGCTACCGGCTGGAAGGTCCGTCCCTCCATCTTGAAAAAGAATTTGAGATGATTTCAGAAGCGGTTGCCTTTGGAACGATTCAGGTTCCCTCGAATGGGAACCCTATTATCCTGTTAGCTGATCGGCAAACAACCGGAGGCTATCCTAGAATCGGTCAGATTGCGTCAGTGGATCTTCCTCTGATTGCACAGGCAAAGCCTGGAGAGGAATTGACCTTTACGTTGGTTTCTCATGAAAAAGCCCAGGAACTCTACATAGATCGCGAACGACAATTAAGGCATTTAAAGCAAGGTATCGCCTTGAAATTCAACTAAGTAGCAATATACATGACAGCAAAGGAGCGAACTACTTGAAGAAAAAATCAAATTTCAGTGTATTGTTGGGAGCTGCGTTCTTAATGGCCACATCCGCCATCGGACCAGGCTTCCTGACTCAAACAACCGTATTTACTCAAACCCTGGCGGCAAGCTTTGGTTTCGTCATCCTTGTGTCAATTCTCATTGATATTGGTGCCCAGCTTAATATATGGCGTATCATTGCCATTTCTGAAAAAAGGGCACAGGATATTGCCAACGATGTCTTGCCAGGTTTAGGCTACTTCCTTGCCATCCTAATAGTGCTGGGCGGATTGGCCTTTAACATTGGAAATATTGCCGGAGCGGGATTAGGTACGAATGTCCTGTTTGGTATTTCGCCTGAAATGGGCGCATTATTCAGTGGAATAGTCGCAGTTGGAATCTTCCTGGTAAAAGAAGCCGGTAGATTAATGGACAAGTTCGCACAGATCCTCGGGTTACTCATGATTATTCTTACAGTGTACGTGATGTTTACAGCAAATCCTCCTGTAGGAGAAGCTGTTACGAAAACATTTGCACCAGACACCATTGATTTTCTAGCTATCATTACGCTCGTAGGCGGAACCGTTGGTGGCTATATCACATTCGCCGGTGGTCACCGGTTATTAGAAGCCGGTATAACAGGGAGACAAGCACTTCCTGAAATCACAAAAAGCTCAGTATCCGCAATCGGTATCGCTTCCATCATGCGTATCTTCCTTTTCCTTGCTGCTTTAGGAATTGTGTCACAAGGTCTTCAATTGGATCCCTCCAACCCACCAGCCTCAGTATTCCAACTGGCTGCCGGTGATATAGGTTACAAGATGTTCGGAATCGTTATGTGGTCCGCTGCTGTTTCATCCGTTGTAGGGGCTGCCTATACATCGGTATCCTTTATTCGAACGTTCAGCCCACTATTAGAGAAATATCATAAGTGGCTAATTGTGGGGTTCATTACCGTTTCAACACTAGTATTCGTCATTGTAGGTAAGCCTGTTGCGATTTTAGTCCTCGTTGGTGCACTTAATGGATTGATTTTGCCAATAGCACTAGGAGTTATGCTTATCGCTGCTCATAAAACCAAAATCGTCGGTGATTACAAGCACCCGATTTGGATGACCATTTTCGGTGCATTGATTGTCGTGGCCATGTCTTACATGGGTGTATACTCATTAATCAAAGGCATTCCTCAATTGTTTAGTTAAGTGTAAAAGAAGGGCCTCGATCCGTTTTGAGTCGAGGTCTTTTTGTAACCCGTATTGTGGTTACACCACTTAGTCCCTCCACATCAATAGAAAACTAAATAATAAAAGAGACCACTAAAGGCCTCTCTCCTTACATTATTGAATAATATTCTTCACTCGCCCAACTTGTCCATCTTCTAACCGGACTTTAATGCCGTGGGGATGATTCGGTGATTTGGTTAAAATATCTTTTACAATCCCTCGTGTAAGCTTGTTTGTTCTTTGGTCTTTTTTCAAGACGATGTCCACTTCAAGACCCTGTTTGATATTGGATCGTTGTTGTCCACTCATTGTATTTCCCCGTTTCATTAGATGATTTCCGAAAGGCTAGTCTTCATCCTTCACATCGATATCTTCCGGAATCGGTTCACTTAAGTATTCAGCAAGCTGACGCTTCATTTTTTCCATTTGCTCCAGATGCTGATTGAATTGGTCCTGGTATATTAAATATTGATCTCCGTCGTGTACCGCCCGTATTTTATTTTGCTGAATGAGGTTCTTAATATACGATTCCGGCAGAGACAGATATTCGGCTGTTTCTTTAATTGTGAGATACATCGGCTTTCTTCCCCGCTTATTCTACTAACTCAATCTTCGCAACGGCTTCACAGTGCATCGTTTGCGGAAACATATCAACAGGCTGGACCTCTGTTGTCTTATACCCGCCATCCTCTAAAATCCTAAGATCACGGGCAAGTGTGGCAGGATTACAGGATACATAGACCACGCACTTTGGCTTCATGGCCAGTATGGTATTCAGAAGCGCTTCATCGCAGCCCTTTCGTGGAGGATCCACTACCAGGACGTCGGCTCTGATTCCATCTTTATACCATGTGGGAATGACGACTTCTGCAGGTCCTGCTTGAAATTCTACATTGGTCATGTCATTCAACTCTGCATTCTTCTTCGCATCTTCAATCGCCTGTGGGACGATTTCAACTCCATACACCTTCTTAGCCTTTTGGGCAAGGAATAAGGATATCGTTCCAATCCCGCAATACGCATCAATGACTGTTTCTTCTCCTTGTAAATCGGCATACTCCAAAGCTTTTTCATAAAGCACCTTCGTTTGTTCAGGGTTTACCTGGTAGAAGGATCTAGCCGAGATCGCAAACTTCACGTTCCCGATATAGTCATGAATCACTTCTTCCCCCCACAGAACGCGTGTAGAATCTCCCATGATCACATTTGTTTTTTTAGGATTCACGTTGTGAATAATCGATTTTAATCCTTCAATATTATCGACAAGCGCTTCGATTATTGCATTCTTATGAGGAAGCTCCGGCGTACGAGTGACCAATACGACCATCACTTCTCCCGTCGTATACGCCGTCCGGGTCATAATATGACGGAGGGTCCCCTTATGATTCTTCTCATCATAGGGACGGACCTCCAGTTTCTCGCATATATCCTTCACATGCTGAATCACTTCATCATTTTTTTCGTACTGGATGATACATTTGTCCATATCGATGATATCATGGCTTCGTTTTTGATAGAAGCCGGCTACAAAGCGTCCGTTCTTTTCCCCTACAGGCACTTGGGCTTTGTTGCGGTAGCGCCATGGTTCTTCCATTCCCAAAACCGGGTGAACACTTACGTCATGAAGCTTTCCGATGCGCTGCAAACAATCGCGGACATTTTTCTCTTTTGCCTGCAGCTGTCCTTCATAGGTCATGTGCTGAATTTGGCAGCCACCGCATTCTTTGTAGATCGGACATGGAGGCTCCTGGCGAAATGGACTTTCCTTGGTTCGCTCTGTCAGTCGACCAAATCCATAGCCTTTCCCCGGTTTCACGACTTTAACTTTCCCTTCCTCACCTGGTAGGGCATTTGGGACGAATAACGGATAACCATCAACCTTCATCACGCCATTCCCGTCATGGGTTAAGTCTTCAAATACTGCTTCATCTATATAATCATTTTTTTGAACTGGTGCTTTTTTACTCACGTATATCTTCCTTTACGAATTCCTTTTTAAGACTCTACTGATTGTACCATAAATGGAGGGGGAGAATGAAATGACTGGAGGTCCGTCCCTCTCTATAAAAAAAAGCATCGCCCCATGTGGATCGATGCTATGACGTTTAGTTTGCCGGCATGTTTTCGCGATCTGCCTTTTGAATGGACTTAATTGCTTCATTGAGGTGAAGCTTGAAGTCTTCACCCTTTTCAACACCGATCATTTCAAGAGATTCGATGATACATTTGAAATTATCAATGAGAGATCTGATTTCATCCCCCTGCTCACCAGCACGCTGTTCAACCAAAGGGCATAATCAGAAAAAACCTTTGAATCCCCGACATCAGATGCCGATTCCAGATAGTTAAAGTGATGTACATTGTCCTCATGACATTTTTTCCGTCCGACCTCACCGTAATTTACATCTAATTCGGGGTATCGTTCGTACAATCTATCAACTGCTTCATCTATGACACTCTTGTACTTATTTTCCATCAGTACGCCACTACCTTAAAGCGATCAATTGATGGAATAATGGATGCGAGCTCCTGCCGGATATTTCTTCTCCAGTTCGTGAATTCGTTTATAGTCCTCACTTTGCACCCATGTCATGAAGTGTTCCTTCGAATCCCATTCCATATGAACAGTGATTTCTCCCTGCTTTTTCTCATTTTGTAAGAGGAGGAATCGTTGAAACACTTCCGCCTTGTCTACTATTCCTGAACGGGAATGGTAGATTGAAATCACTTCATCAGCCTTCTCATCAGGAACTACAAATGTTGAATGTACGATATACATTGGATTCACCCTTCCAGTGGCACTATTTGTCCGACATACTTTTAATCCACTGTAACATAGTCAATAAGTGAGAGGGGATACAAATGATACTCTCAAGCGATATGGGGGTTAATGTTTATACATTTCCTAGTCAGGTTGTAAAAACTTACCTCGTTTTAAGCGGTGAAGAAAGGGTAAAATGGTATGTGCAACAATTCTAGAAAAAGAAGGTAGATAAAACATGAACCCGGACTTCTTAGTAAACCTTATCCTGGTAGGAAATGTTTTTCTTGGGGTGTTATTTGCTCTCAAGTCAAGAAGATGGTGGCTACCCTACATATTCATTGCTGTCACATTTTTAACCTTGACCTTTGGATTCGGGATTTCCCTTTTGTTAAATAAAGAATCCATACTAGCTTATCTATTTGTATTTGTGGTCGGACAATTGATATGGGTCTTTGCGTTTGTGATCATCGCCCACATTTTGTCATGGATTGTGAGAAAAATTCCATTCCGGCATAAGCAACAGATTGGATGGGGCTTTCTGATTGGTTTCCCATTGTCATTTAGTGTGTTTTTGTTAGTAAATTGAGGATGGCGGTTTTGAGGAATGACGCATAAATGATAGTTTCGACACATACGTTTAAAAAACGACGCTTAAAAAAGCAGATTGGTCCTGTAACAATGTTGTTTCTGCAGATTCATAATACCCATAGGGTATGAAAACTTCGCAAACATATAAAAAAGGAATGCCATTATCCACAAATGGCATTCCTTTTTATCATTCAGCTTTATCTTCCGGGCGAATTTTATCAAGAGGGACAAATACCTGCAAATGGCGGTAAAGGTTTTCAAATTCTGCAGGAAGGACTCCTCCCAGCTCCCCATCTACATTCAGCTGTACCTTTTCTTTTGCCTTGATTTTGATTCGATTGGCCTGTGTGTAAATGACGTTGGGATCATTTACATGCTCACCTCGAACGGCCAATGTCGCAATGCGGATAAACTCGGCCAAATTTGTTTTCTTTAAAATTAAAAGCGAGAATAAGCCATCATTGATTGACGCATCCGGAGCCAGCCGTTCAAATCCTCCAACTGAGTTGGTTAAACCGATCAGGAATAGCATTGCTTCCCCTTCAAACAGCTTTCCATCATACTCGATGGAAACGTCCGTCGGCTTGATGGATGGAAGCATTTCAATTCCTTTTAAATAGTAGGCAAGCTGCCCCATCATCGTCTTTAGCTTGCTTGGCACTTCATAGGTTAATTCGGTTATTCTTCCTCCACCGGCAATGTTAATGAAGTAGCGTTCATTCATGCGCCCGATATCGACAGGAATGGATTCACCCTTTGTAATGACATCAATGGCTGAACCAATATCCTTTGGAATGTGAAGAGCCCGTGCGAAGTCATTCGTTGTTCCCATTGGAACGATTCCAAGCTTAGGTCGGTAATCCTGCTCGGCTAATCCGTTGACTACCTCATTTAACGTGCCATCTCCACCAGCAGCGACAACGATATCGTATTTACGTTCTACAGCAATCCGTGCCGCTTTTGTGGCATCCCCTTCGCAAATGGTTGCGTGAACGGAGGTTTCATATCCCGCTTGTTCTAATCTGATTAATACTTCTGCAAGGTGCTTTTTGAATAGCTCTCGACCAGAAGTAGGATTATAAATAATTCTTGCTCGTTTCATACCCCATCATCCTAATCTGTATTAATTCCAAAGACTCGTCCTTTTATATTCCATCTTTTAACATCATATACTTATTATTTTTATTCATGCAATTTTTATTCCGCAGGTTATTTATTATAAAGCGTCTACCGGTCAATATCATAACTCTTTTCGCTGGAAAAATCTAATAAAAAAAAAAATGTATAGCACTCCCCTCCTATTGCTGTTATTAAAAATACATAAATCGGCACTCTCTTTCGTAATCTTTATAGATTACTCATCATGGAGGTGCTCAGATGGAATGGTTGATTCTTTTACATGTGTTGTCTGCCATTATAGGGGTTGGGCCTACTTTCTTTGCTCATGTTTTAACCAGGCCAGACAAAACAATTGAACAATTAAAGGTTACGACGGAATTGTATAAGCGATTGGAATACTTCCCTAAAATTGGCGGAAGCATTGCCATGTTGAGTGGATTCATCCTTTTTTATACAGGGGACTATGGCAGCTTTGGAGAGTTGTGGATTCTGGGGTCTGTCCTACTATATATTTTCATTCAAATCATCGTGATAGGCTTCATCACACCTGTCTCTAAAAAAATCCACGAATGGATAGCCTTATCGGAAAATGAACACCTAACAGGGGCACCACCAGAAGAAATTCAACGTCATCTGGTGACTATCGACCGTTACTTTTATCTTGCATCCTCTTTTGGTGTACTTCTGTTCATTTTTATGATTATGAAGCCATAAATAAAGTAGTCCGAATGAATGATTTTCATGTATATACAAAAAAACCATCCAGAATATCAACACGATATTCCAGACGGCCTATGGGAACAGCTTGATATTCCTTTGTTGTAAAAACTGGATGGACTCCTGCAGGGATGTCGCATCAAAGTGGTAGACCTCCCCGACGATATCTTTCCACTTATCAAAATCTTTCATTTGATATTCACGGATGTTTCGGTAGGTCATCACTTTCAAGGTCTGATTACGAAGGAAGTAGCATTGATTGCCCTGGAAGCGGACTGCCGTGATTCTTCTCATTGTAATGTTGTCATCGGAATCCAAGTAAGATGCTTCTATATCGGCCTCTAATTCTTCTTCCTCTAACGGGATCCACTCTATGGTTTTTTTTACAAAGGATTTGCCATTTGAACGTCGATCCACTTCAAATTCACGTATGTCTTTCTGGGTAAAAATGATTTCTTCCCCGAAACCGTGAAGAAGATGCTTCTGCCTCGATTCAAGCTCAACTGGCTTCATGATCGGGGATCCATATCCAACATCCACATAGAGCTTACGATTATCAATGGTAATAATTAATCCAAGGTGACCCGGTTGCACTCTGACAAACTGACAATGAAAGCCTAGCTCTTTCAGCAGTCTTCCAAAGTTGATGTTTAATGTAAAACAGGTGCCTCCCCACCCTTTAGAGTGGAGATTATCTGCGAAAGTGTCCAAGGAAGGCACAAAGGATTCGCCTTGAGAAAAGTAATAGAATTTACTAAAGGTCTCATATGGGATCCTGATCAAGTGCTGCCCGATAAGTCGTTGCAAATAGTTTAATGTAGGCTTCTCTATATCCATATTTAAATAGTTTACATATTTTTTTACTGCTTCCAATCCGATCACTCTTTCTACTTTTTCATCAGGCAGACTGTAAACTGGTGCTGAAGAGTAAACTCATGAAGAGCATCGTAACGCCCGGACAGGAACGTATGTAATGATTGCAGTAATCCCTCTTTCTCACTATCTTCAATATGAGTGAGCCAGGATAAGGAGCCTACTCGCTCACACCAGGACTGTAACGTAAAATCGACTGCGTAATAAAACGTGTAAAAATCTTTCAAGTTAAAGTCAGCTTCCTGCCATTCTAACAGCCATTCCACAGGAATTCCATTCAATTGATTCACTGATTCAGCTTTTGATCCAGGTGGGGTGATATCTATATATTCATTTAAAAACGTCATTGTATCCTTTACCACTTCATGATCCGGAATTAAGCTTGAATCACTTACAATGAACGTCCCTTTTCCCTTCAATATCCGCTTCATTTCGCTGATCGCCTTTGGACGGTCGAATAAATGCCAGCTTCTGTGAATCATCGTGATATCATAATACTGATCTGGCAGATTCGTAGATTCAGCTGTACCTGTAAGATATGGGATGTCCAAGTATTGCTTACTCTCTAATGCCTTGGCAGCTTTCCTAAGCTCAATGGACGGCTCGACCCCGATCACTTCTGCTCCACGCTTGTGCAGCTTTCGTGTCAAAGCACCGGTACCCGAACCAATTTCAGCTACTTTTCTTCCTTCCCACACAATTCCCCTAATCTTTAAAGTATCAAAAAATTGATGCGGAATATCATCACAAGACGCAGCATAACGAGAGGTCACATGACCAAAATTAACTTCCATTTACTCTCTTCCCCTATCATAATTGATTTTCCCTCAAATGAGCATTACGATTTCATGTCAACTCCATCACAAAACCCTGCTAACAACACCATACCTACTACATTCTGTAACCTGTGTCAAAACTCCTGCCAGGGACTCCTGTCAGGGACGGACCTCGACTATTTTTATATCGTTATATTAATAAATCTTCTAAGTAAACTCTTACTTTAAGGAATTATCCTGTTTTGCCTGGTTGTAAACCTTGAATTTATATTATATTTATATCACTTGAGAGGGGAACATGGATAAGAAATAGAGGTCCGTCCCTAACCTAAAAAAACAAACGATCATCAGAAATGACCGTTTGAGGTGTAATGGTGTTTAGTTGTTTGCTCCAGCTGCGATTCGTTTTACGTTTGTTTCAGCGGTTTTTGTCAGGTCTGGAGTAAATCCATTTTTCATTCGTTGATTTTCTTCATTGAAGTAGTCTTGAACTTCTTGATCAAATTCTATTTCGATGAGATCACGAATGTCTGTAATTCTAAGGGCGATCATAATGGAAACAAGATGAGCCACCGTTAAGGATTTCTTCTTGAAATTCACTAGCTCATTGATCGTAGCCACTCTAAGCCCAGTTAAGCGATGGAGATCGCCTTGTGTCAATCCTCGTTCACGCAGGATTTCTCCCAATTTAATGTGAATTTTATGGGGAAATTTATTTAGCGCTTCTATAACAATTGTATTTGTCTTTTGGTGAATCATGATGCTTCAACTCCTCATCCTATACCATATTAACGCGAATTCCGTCATTCGTGAACCGGCAAAAAATCCCATGACGACGGGTACTTTTTACCATTCTATTTTGAGTGAGTATGAAGACATCATGCCTTTTAAATAAAGAAGACTCCAGAAACGAACGGATCTCTTATAATATTCGAATCCTTTTTACATCAGCACATTCTGGACAAGACTCGTTTTCAAGCTTTCATACACTTCCTGCCATACTTCTTCATCTTTCGAATATTGAGAAGTTAAGCGTTGAATCATTTCCTTCTGCTTTTCCGGGAAAAGCTCATGATCCTTCGGTGGCAGCTTCGCCCGTTCATCATCCACGATCTTCTTTACCATAGGGGCTCTAGGTCCCCATACCAGCTTTTCATTTCCATCACGATCGATGAAAATGAAAATGGGGATCGCTCTCGAGATGCCATTCGTTAAGTATTGATCCATCAGTTCCAGGTTTTCATCCCGTAAAATCATGCGAACGTCCATATCAGCGGATTTTGCCACTTTTAACAGAATCGGGATATTCAGCATGGCATCTCCACACCAATCTTCCGTGATGGCAATCACCCGTAAGGAGTGTTCTCCGAGTTTATTCAAAACTTCTATGTCTTCTTGTGGAATCGTAAAGTTCTTCCTGATCACTTCGGTATTTTCTTTATGTACACTCATATATTCCAAGTAATCTTCAGGTGTCATCCCTTTAGTGAACCATTGTTCTAAGTTCATATTCTTCCTCCTCCAGCCCCACACATACCAGTGAAGCACCAACATCTTTTCTCTTAAATTCTCCTTATAGCATATTCATGTTTCTCGAATTTCACAAGGGAAATATAGTTTTCATTCTATTCAAAATTTCAATTGTACGATTATGCCTGTAGGAATATAATATAAGAAAAGCACCGTAATGGACAGATTTACAGGTTCTTATGAACTCTCTTTCATATTACCTTCAATCTAAAAAAAGGAATAGCATACTGCTACTCCCAGACTATTTTTCCAGAGGGGGATGGAATAAGTAAGTATGCGAAGAGAAGTATCTTTCATACATCTTTTCTTGACAGAAAAAAAGCTGACTCAATTGTCAGTTTCATCCTCACATTTTTTGGTTAAATTAGATAGGTATAGGACTACTCTTAAATTGAACCACCTTAAACATCTTGTGATTTTTCTATTATTTTTGCCACTTTATTATAGTAGTAGTTCAGCTCGATTAGGCTATCTGCCTCCTTCAGTCTTTTTAGATAGTGATTTGCTTTTTCATAGTCTTCTGGTGGCAGCTCAACCTTGATTCTTTTTTTCTTCCACTTCGCCAACAGGTTTCACCTCATTATGGTTTGGAGATCCTCCCTTAGAGGTCGGTTCGAGCTGATAATGAGATAGCTCTTGGATATAAGACGCTTTGGTGCTTGCTAAATTTTGTTCGATTTTTCGAGTGATGACGGAACTTCCCCCGATACCTGATAATAAACTAATATAGATGACATACCAGATCGGGACCGTTTCAACAACCGGTAATACTGACAGATACCCTGCTAGAATGCCTATGATAATATCCTTTGTTGAGCCAAATAGATAGTGCTTCTCACCTTGGTCATCGATAAATTTTCTCGGAAAAGTGAAATGACCATTTTTGAAAACCAGAATATGTCCTAAGCCTCCAATACCACCCATTAACATTGGCAACAAGATCACTTCGAATAAGGACATTCTATCCACCCTCTGGAATCATTTACTATTATTATACATTATTTACAGAAAATTCAGAATAGATAATTGGACGCAATTTTGTCCACTAAAGGAGTGCCAAAATGAGGAAAATTGTGATGAAAGTCTCGTCAGTCGACAAACTTCGATTCCAAAACTATATGATGCAGCTAAAGAGAGCTGAAACAAAAGTCGAAGCGGATACGTATTACCGCTTGGCTAAACAAATACTGGAGAAAGCAAAGAAGAAACAAATGTAGCATTAAATGTGGGAGTGCCGAGAAAAATGCCTTCCGTGCTTATACGTCCCCCTGTATCTAAATAAGGCTAAGGCACTTTTAAATAGCAACGAAAAGAAGAGCCATTACAGCCCTTCTATTCAATCAATCTATTTAATTAACACCTACTGCATTATACGCCGCGTTTACACTCGCCACCTCGGCACTTCCTGCACCATATAGATCTGTAGCCGATTGAACCGCTGCTGAACGAAGCTGGCTAAAGTTTGAAGATGGTGTCAAATATTGAGTTAACGCACGGTAATAGATCGCCCCGGTTTTATCCGTACCGATTCCCGTTACCTTCACACCATAGTGAGTACCACCCTGACTTAGCAGATAGGCCGCTTTATTTCCTATTCCACTATTGATATGAACCCCACCGTTGTCCTGCGTCCCTGTGTATCTTACAGAATAGTGATCCGGATCCCCGTATTTTGCCGGATCTGACATGGAGCGAAGAGCGTCCCCACCTTGATTAGGTGTGTAGATGTCTTCCCCGATCTCCCAATCCGGATTATTATTTGTATCGTATTCTACCAATGTTCCAAAGATATCAGACATAGATTCGTTGATAGCCCCGGACTCATTTTGGTAAATCAAATCAGCTGTTGTATCCGTTACGGCATGTGTAAGCTCATGTGCTACAACGTCCAACCCTCCTGAAAGAGCAACAAATGTTGAACCGTCTCCATCACCGTATACCATTTGCTGGCCATTCCAGAATGCATTATTGTAGTTTCGGCCATAATGGACCGTTGAATTAAGGGCTGCACCATTCCCATCATAACTGTTTCGGTTATGTGTATCAGCGTAATAATCATAAGTTTGACCTGCGTAATAGTGAGCATCTACAGCAGCTGCATCATAGCTTCCATTGAATAGATTGTCGCTGTCTGCCCATAGTGAACCTGGCAAACGGGTACGATTCCCTGCGTCATAGGTGAAGATTCCACCACCTCTTGTACGGTCTTGTAAATAATAAGTAGATGATGAGAGGTAGGTATTTAACGATTTCGTGTCTCCCAGTACTCCTGTTCCTGAACCAACTGCATCGGTTCCACCACTTCCTGGACCTCCACCGCCACCAGGTTTACCACCTACACTTTTCGCTTCATGAAGCTCATTTACTTTTCCCAGTATGTCACCTGTCACAGCATCAACGAAATAATTCCAGTTCCCTGGTTCCGGAGCAAGGAAATTATAGTTTACGAGATAAGCGTAATGGGCTTCTCCGTCTTTCAAATAGATCACTGAATCGGATTTCGGGGTATATTCATAGTCAGGCTGACTTCCTATATGTGCTACTAAGTCTTTTTCCCCTGCCGAAACTGCTTCTTTTTTAGATAATTTTTTTGTTTGTTTCAGATTTTGTTTTTGATCCAGATTTGTAGCCGGTGCTCCAGATAGTGCAGTCAGGACACCCTCCTTATTCACATGCGCTGTTAGAACAGCTCCGTATACAGGCGTTCCTTTATACATCTGTTGGATACGGAGATATGTAAATCCTAAATCATCCTTACGTTTTTCTTTCACTTTGAAGGAAAGCTTTGAGTCTCCTTTGAACTTGAATGCATTTTGTTTCTCCATTAAGTAATCAAACACAATCGTTTCTGGGGTATTGGTGGATGCCTTGGATAATTTCCCCGATATAAACTGAGGAGCCCCCGTCTTCTCATTGAAGTTTACCTTTTCACTCACATTTGGAGCACCCAATGCTTCCGGAGAAAATACCGGACTCACCATTAACCCTGCTGTTAACCCTAATGCAACGACTTGTTTCTTCAAATACAACACCTCTTTATTGGAATTTTCTAACTATTAGACCATTAGATTCACTATAGTACAAGCACTATCCTCAACGAATGAGTTAAAAGACCTGCATCTTTCCTTTTTCAACATCGGGTTTAAATACCTACACAAAACGCAAGAAAATCATGCTTTTCAGGAAAACTTGAACTAAAAAGAGGGACGGACCTTGAATTTATTTCAAGGTCCGTCCCTCTCCTCCATAAAAAACACCCCTGGAAACAAGTCGTTTCCAGGGGCTATGATGAACGTTTATTAGCGTTTTTGAATTTCTTGAAGCAGCAGCTTGTTAACAAGCGGCGGGTTGGCCTGCCCTTTTGTTGCTTTCATAATTTGACCAACGAGGAAGCCGATGGCGCGGTCTTTCCCGTTCTTGTAATCTTCGATGGATTGTGGATTGGCATCCAGGGTCTCCGTCACGATCTTGAGTAAGGCACCTTCGTCAGAAATTTGAACAAGACCCTTATCTTTCACGATTTGTTCTGGATTTCCGCCGTTTTCCACTAGTTCTTTGAACACTTTCTTCGCAATCTTCGAAGAAATCGTTCCTTTTTCGATTAAATCAATCATGCCTGCCAGTCCTTGAGGAGTCAATTTAACCTCTTCAAGTTCTTTTTGCTGTGCATTTAAGTAAGCTGAAACTTCTCCCATCAGCCAGTTGGACGCTAGTTTCGCATCTGCTCCTGCCTCAACGGTTTCCTGGAAGAAATCAGACATTTCTTTCGTTAATGTCAGAACCATGGCATCGTACGCAGGTAAGCCTAAATCTTCTACATAGCGCTTTTTACGCTCATCCGGAAGCTCAGGAATCTCTGCACGGATGCGGTCCATCCACTCTTGATCGATGTGTAGATTTAATAAATCAGGTTCAGGGAAGTAACGGTAATCATCCGAGCCTTCTTTTACACGCATGAGAATCGTTTTACCTGTTGATTCATCGAAACGAAGCGTTTCCTGTTGGATCAAGCCTCCTGATAACAGAACCTTCTCCTGACGGACGATTTCATACTCCAATCCCTTTTTAACAAAGTTAAAAGAGTTGAGGTTTTTAAGCTCAGCTTTTGTTCCGAACTTTTCCTGGCCGATTGGACGGAGGGAAATGTTGGCGTCACAACGAAGCGACCCTTCTTCCATCTTACAATCTGAAACACCTGTGTATTGAATGATGGATTTCAGTTTCTCAAGATACGCATACGCTTCTTCCGGTGTGCGGATGTCCGGCTCAGATACAATCTCAATAAGAGGAGTACCTTGGCGGTTATAGTCGACAAGGGAATAACCGTCGCCTGAATGCGTCAGCTTTCCAGCATCTTCTTCCAGGTGAAGGCGAGTGATTCCGATACGTTTCTTCTCACCGTTCACTTCAATTTCGATCCAGCCGTTTTCACCGATCGGCTTGTCAAATTGAGAAATCTGGTACGCTTTTGGGTTATCCGGATAGAAATAGTTTTTACGGTCAAACTTCGTATCCGTTGCGATTTCACAGTTCAATGCAATCGCTGCTTTCATTCCGAACTCAATGGCGCGCTTATTTACCACTGGAAGTACACCAGGATACCCAAGGTCGATTACGTTCGTGTTTGTATTTGGCTCTGCTCCGAAATGGTTCGGTGCCGGAGAGAACATCTTACTGTCCGTTTTTAATTCTACGTGGACTTCTAGTCCGATTACTGGTTCAAAGTTCATTGATTTCACCCCTTACAGTTGTGGTTTTTTTGTATGGAAGTCTGTAGCTTGCTCATACGCATGCGCTACGCGATAAATCGTGCTTTCGTCAAAATGCTTACCGATGATTTGCAATCCAAGTGGCAATCCTGTTGAAGAGAAGCCACAAGGTACAGAGATTCCCGGTACACCTGCAAGGTTTACTGGAATCGTTAAAATATCGTTTGCATACATCGTTAATGGATCATCAATTTTCTCTCCGATTTTGAAAGCTGGAGTTGGCGTTGTTGGTCCAATAATAACATCATATTTCGCAAATACATCTTCAAAGTCTTTCTTGATGAGTGTACGGGCCTGCTGTGCTTTTTTGTAATAAGCATCATAGTATCCAGAACTTAATGCAAACGTACCAAGCATAATACGACGCTTCACTTCGTCCCCAAATCCTTCTGCACGGGTTTTCTTATAAAGATCAAGAAGGTTCTCAGCGTTAGGAGTGCGGTAGCCGTAACGAACACCATCGAAACGTGCAAGGTTGGCAGATGCTTCAGACGATGCTAATAGGTAGTAAGTTGAAACACCAAATTTAGAGTGAGGAAGAGATACTTCTTCCCATGTAGCTCCCAAGCCTTCCAACACTTTCAGTGAAGCAAGCACTGCTTGACGGGCTTCCTCACCGACACCTTCACCTAAATATTCTTTTGGCACAGCAATCTTTAAGCCTTTCACATCACCTGTCAGAGCTGCCGCGTAGTTGGGAACCTCAACATTCGCTGAAGTAGAATCATTCGGATCAAGACCGGCGATCGCTTGCAGTAAGTATGCATTATCTTCTACGCTACGAGTGATTGGTCCGATTTGATCCAGTGAAGAAGCGAATGCTACAAGACCGAAACGAGATACACGTCCGTACGTTGGTTTTAAACCGACAGTACCAGTGAATGCTGCTGGCTGGCGAATCGATCCGCCTGTATCTGAACCCAGTGAGAAAGGTACTTCTCCAGCTGCAACGGAGGCTGCTGAACCACCTGAAGATCCACCGGGAACCGTTTCAAGATTCCATGGATTACTCGTTTTCTGGAAACCGGAGTTCTCAGTAGATGAACCCATCGCGAACTCATCCATATTCAGTTTTCCGATCGTAATCGTATCGGCACTATGTAATTTATTGATAACCGTAGCATCATATATCGGATTGAAGTTTTCAAGGATTTTACTGGCACATGTTGTACGAAGTCCTTTTGTTACGATATTATCTTTAATCCCGATCGGCATTCCGAAAAGCAGACCTTTGCTTTCATCCGTTCCAAGCTTTGCATCCATTTCTTTCGCTTTATTGCGGGCATTTTCTTCATCTAATGTTAAAAATGCTTTTACTTTATCTTCAACGGCATCAATACGTTTGTATGATTCGTCTACAAGATCTGTGACAGATACTTCTTTCTTATGTAAAAGCTCATGAAGCTCTGATAATTTATGGTCAAATAATGACATGAGGTCCCCTCCTTAGTCCAAGATCGATGGTACGCGTACTTGTCCATCATGTTTGTCTGGTGCGTTCTTTAATACTTCTTCACGTGGCAGTCCTTCAACAGGCTTATCTTCACGCATAACGTTCTTCATATCCAACACATGACTCGTCGCTTCCACATTTGAAGTATCCAATTCATTCAGCTGCTCGGCAAACCCGATGATCGCATCTAATTGAGTTGTAAACTTTTTCGCTTCATCCTCTGTGATGGCTAGTCGTGCAAGGTGGGCAACATGCTTTACTTGCTCTTCAGAAATTCTAGTCATCTTCTTCACCTCCGTATATGTTCGAACACTCACAATACTATTGATAATACCAAAATTCGCGTCATTAAAGCAACTATGATAATAGATAACGATTGTTAGGATCATGGCTGATTCTTGTCCATACCTCCATTCATTCTACCACGAATTGGGGATAGTATGTGCCATTTAGTGAGGGACGGACCTTGGTGGGGGTATGGTGTGGTGAAATTATAGTTAACGCATTCCATTTGCTTCCTCTCCTCCAATTGATTACCTTAAAAGGAGGACATAAAATGAGAGGATTTTCAAAATGCATCCTATTTTATTAGCCTTTGTCGTTGGAGTTGCGGGCGGCGGGGTATTTACGCTGCTTCACCTCCCTCTGTCCTGGCTGCTCGGTTCTATGACATCAGTCTTCTTCATCAATAAATGGATGAAGCTCGATTTAGCATGGCCCTCTTATTTCAGAGATCTTGGATTAATCATTGTAGGCTATGCCATTGGACAATCCTTTAGTCAGGGAACCATGATTGAGATTGTTACCCAGCTCCCTTCCATGCTGACGATGACGATTGCCATCATTATCTTTAGCATGGCCCTCGCCTATATCACATCAAGAATGACGGGGATCGGTCTTTCCTCTACCATTACAGGAAGTATACCAGGAGGACTTTCGCAGATGGTGGCTCTTGGAGAGGAAATGAAGAATATAGACTTAACGGTTGTGACAGTCCTGCAGGTGATCCGTTTATTATCGGTCATCTTTGTTGTACCGTTTCTGGTGTTCAGCCCCCTTTTAAAAGGCGGTGGTGGAACGAGTCCCGGGAATGCTTTACCACCCTTCGAAGTACCCTCATTCCAGTGGGCCTTCATTCTATTCTTCATCATTGCCATTCTATCAGGGATTGTGGCTAAAAGAATCCATTTACCCACCCCTGCAATGCTAGGACCGATATTAGCCATTGGTGGCTTCATGGTGTCTGGGTTTTCTGTACCCCAAATGCCCGATCCGTTAATTATTCTGGCTCAATTATCCCTGGGAATCTACTTTAGTTTCATGATGAATTTCTCTTCATCTAAAGAGTTGTCCAAGTTCATCCTTTGGTCTTTATTTACTTCTTTCTGCCTGCTATTATGTTGCGCGTGCCTTAGCTTTGTATTAAGTCGCTGGCATGACATTACATTTCTTACTGCCTTTATTAGCCTGGCTCCCGGGGGAATGGCAGAAATGGCCTTAGTAGGTCAAGCCGTCAACGCTGATCTTTCCATCATTACCGGATATCACTTATTTCGGATATTGTTTATTCTGTTTATCATCCCAGCGATTTTGAAAGGGTTGTTTAAACTCTCCTTTTTCAAAAAAGGCACACAGTTTTAAAAAAGCTTGTTTTTAATTGATGAAAAGATGCTTTTCTTTGGCTTTTGTTTCGTTTTGGCTTCAGAGGTCTTTTCATTTTTTTTCTTCACGTAGATTTCCTCTTTATCAATGGCATGATCATAAGCGAGTACGAGACCAATATCGGTTTCGACCTCCTTATTTGTCACCATTGAAAACGAGACGTGATACGTATCAGCAAGCTTGATGTATTTAGATAAGTAGGAGTAGCTCATATTACCATTTAATAAAAGCTTCGCATCAGGATGCTTCTTCAGACTCTCCTGAACTTCCTTGTACAATCCCTTTTCCCTTACCTGACTCTGAGTCAAGGCAATGACGATTCGTTCCCGCAGGCTCCCGAGAAACTTTCTTCTTTCATCAGGCTTCGTTTGCTTCTGGCCATATATTCCATTATCCAGGTAATCATCAATCGTTGGTTTACTCAAAACCACTAGCACCTCCAAAACGGTCTAATTACAGTTTCTCCTACACTATATGTTTACATGTGTTCGTTTGGTTCAGTCTTATTTTCTCTTATGGAAATGCTTTCAGGCAACAAAAAGGTCCGCTTCCATTCAGAAGCGGACCTAACAGCTTTATACAAATAGTGATTGCAATATAGCCTTCTGTACATGCAATCGATTCTCCGCTTGCTGAAATACGGCAGAACATGGTCCGTCAATGACAGCCGCTGTCACCTCTTCTTCACGATGTGCCGGGAGACAATGGAGAAATTTCACTTCAGGTGCAGCATGCTGAAGCAGCTGTTCATTCACCTGATAAGGCTTGAAGTCTTTAAGGCGCTTAATCGCTTCTTCCTCCTGCCCCATGCTTGCCCATACATCGGTGTATACGATATCCGCATTCTTAACAGCTTCTACCGGATCGTAAGAAAGAGTAAAGCTTCCGCCGTTCATTCCGGCAAGTTCCACCGTCTTACCGATAATTTCTTTAACGGGTTCATAGCCTTCAGGACAAGAAACGACGACATCCATTCCAAGCTTCGCACAAAGAATCATAAAGGAGTGTGCCACATTATTCCCGTCCCCTATATACACAACCTTCAATCCTCTTAGCGTTCCCGCAAGCTCCAAAATCGTGAGAACATCCGCCAATGCCTGACAAGGATGGTACGTATCGCAAAGTCCGTTGATGACTGGAACATTCGCGTACTGGGCCAATTCTGTAACCTTCTCAGTTTCAAACGTACGGATCATGATTCCATCCACATAAGAAGAAAGGACCCGTGCCGTATCTGCGATCGACTCTCCTCTTCCCAGCTGTATATCACGGGCATTCAAGTAGATGGCATGACCTCCCATCTGGAGCATCCCCGCTTCAAATGAAACACGGGTTCTTGTGGACGACTTCTCAAAGATCATTCCAAGGGTTTTCCCTTCCAACACCTTTGAATAAGGATTTTTCTTCAAGTACTGAGCAAGTGATAAGAGCTCATGTACTTCTTCTGTAGTGTAATCTAACCACGTGACAAGATCTCTCCCTTTCAAGGAAACCTTTACCGGCGACGTCGAAACACTTGAATTCATCATACTCTGCTCACTCCCTGTATGGATTTTGATTGTGCCAATGGAATAGGGTTCACTTTATTCACTTTCATACTTCGAATAAAAGCCAACAGGGTCTCTGCCTCGGTTAAAACGGTAACCCCTGCCTCTAAAGCTGCAATTCTTCTCTTCTTCATTTCGTCTGTTTCTTCATGACTGAAATATACAGAGGCATTGCTTGTTTCAATCCAGTCACTAAACGAAGCTTCCGTAGAAGTTTGGTACTGTTTTAATTCTTTCTGGTTACTATCGATATAAACCGTACCACCAGTTTCTACAGCCTCATGCAACCCTTCAAATACTTTATAGAGGGCTTCTTCAACCGTCTTACCAAGACATAGCCCTTCTCCCGTTGATTTCATATTGGCCCCGAGTGTTTGATCGATCTCCGGCAGGGCATGCGATGAAAATACAGGATATTTTACTCCTACAACGTCTATTTCTGAAGGAGGGCTAAAGGCGTCTATCTTCAACGTCTCATCGCACATGATGTCTGTTGCCATATCGATTAATGAGTATCCAAGGACCTTGCTGACCACCGGAACCGTCCGGCTTGCTCTCGGGTTCACTTCCAACACGAATACCTCTTCACCCTGCAGCAAAAATTGAATATTCATGATCCCTTTGTAATGAAGGGAAGACACAATCTTCTGAGCATACCCTTCAATCGTTCTCTTGATTTCAACTGACAGGGATTCAGAAGGAAAAATAGACATGCTGTCCCCTGAATGGACACCTGCCCGTTCAATATGCTCCATGACTCCGGGAACGTACACTCCGCCTCCATCCCCCACCAGGTCAACTTCAATTTCCTGACCCGCTTTGAATTCATCCATTAAAATAGGGAAGTACTCTTCATCCGCTTCCTGTATGAACCTCTGCATCTCGTGTAGTGTCGTTACCTTCACCATCCCTTTCCCTCCAATCACATAGGATGGACGGCAAAGAAGAGGAAAAGTTAAATGTTGTGCTACTTGTAATGCTTCCTCCTTACTGTGGCAGATATCTCCTTTCACTCGAGGAATCTCCAGTTCATCCAGCAGTTGATAAAAACGGTCGCGATCCTCTACACGGTCAATGGTATCTGAAGATGTCCCAAATAATTGGACGCCCTTCTTCTCTAAAATAGAAGCCAGGTTTAATGCCGTTTGTCCGCCGAATTGTACGAGTACGGTATCGACTTTCTCGTGCTGGATAATAGAAAGGACCGATTCTTTCGTAATAGGTTCAAAGTACAATCGATCTGCCGTCTCATAATCCGTGCTCACGGTTTCGGGGTTATTGTTCACCATGATGGTCGTGTATCCATGCTCTTTCAATCGATGGATCGCCTTAACGGCACTGTAGTCAAACTCGACCCCCTGACCGATTCGAATCGGTCCCGCTCCAACAATCAGGACCTTCTTCTCTCCATGTAAAGGTTGAATCTCATTGTCTCCATAATAAGTAGAGTAGGCATAATTGGTGATCGCTTCGAATTCACCTGCACATGTATCCACCATTTTAAAGGCGGGCACAATTCCTGCCTCCACTCTCTTTTTTTCAATGGACGCTTCCGGTTTCCCCATTAATCCCGCTATAGTTTTATCTTCAAAACGGAATTTCTTAACTTCTTTCAAAAGATCAGAAGTGAAGTCGGACGTTCTTAGCTTATTTTCCATAAATACTAATTTACTCAGGATAGACAAGAACAGCTTATCGATTCCTGTCTTTTCATGAAGAGTGTGAATTGAATGGTCTCGTCTCAACAATTCCAACAGTTCAAAAAAGCGAAGATCCGTGGGTATTCCAATCCTCTCTTCCAGCTCTTCATGAGATAAGCCGGCCAGTTCGCTATATATGTTTTCTAAGGACAGATCTAACGACTGAAGAGCTTTATGAAAAGCAGCCTCTAACGAACGCTCGATCGCCATCACTTCACCCGTTGCTTTCATCTTCGTTCCGAGCACCCGATTCGCCTCAGGAAATTTATCGAATGGCCATCTCGGAAACTTGACGACAACGTAATCAAGAGCTGGTTCAAAGCTCGCAAAAGTGGTTCTTGTCAGAGGATTGATGATTTCGTTCAACGTATAGCCAACAGCAAGCTTCACCGCAATTTTGGCGATCGGATAGCCAGTTGCCTTCGATGCCAAAGCAGAGGACCTGCTCACCCGTGGGTTCACTTCAATCACATAGTACTGGTTACTGTTAGGGTCTAAAGCAAATTGTATATTGCATCCTCCCACCACTTCTAACGCACTGATAATATTAAACGCCGCTGTACGGAGCATATGAAACTCTTGATCTGTCAGGGTTTGGGACGGAGCGACGACGATGGAGTCACCCGTATGGACACCAACAGGATCGAAATTTTCCATATTACAGACGGATATACAATTTCCTTTCGAATCTCTCATGACTTCATATTCAATCTCTTTGAATCCGGCAATGCTTTTTTCCACCAGTACTTGATGAATTGGGCTCGCCTTTAATCCGGTTTGAACGAGTTTACTATATTCCTCCTTGTTTGTAGCGATCCCACCGCCTCTTCCCCCCAATGTATAAGCCGGGCGCACAATGATCGGGAAGGAAATCTTTTCAGAAAAAAGGATAGCCTCTTGAAGGTCGTGTACGATATCACTTTCTGCCGTTGGATGTCCCAATGTGTTCATCAATGTTCGAAATTTCTCTCTGTCTTCTCCTTTTTGAATCGAGTCCACAGATGTCCCGAGCAGTGTCACTCCATATTCCGCGAGAACTCCTCTTTCATCCAACTCCACTACAAGATTCAGAGCGGTTTGACCTCCAAGATTGGCGACGATTCCGTCGGGGCGTTCACTAGCGATAATCGCAGTTAATGTTTTTACCGTTAAGGGCTCGCAGTACACTTTGTCAGCGTAGGTCGTATCCGTCATGATCGTAGCCGGATTATGATTCACGAGAATCACTTCATACCCTTCATCCTTCAGGGCAAAGCAGCCTTGTGTACCTGAATAATCAAACTCTGCTGCTTGCCCGATTATGATGGGTCCTGATCCGATTATGAGGATTTTTTGAATACTGGAATCTTTAGGCATACATCTTCTCTCTCCCTGGTTGTTTAATCGTTTGATAGAATTGTTGGAATATCCACGAAGCATCTTCCGGACCCGGACGCGCTTCAGGATGAAATTGAACCGAAAGGATAGGCTTGCTTATATGTTGAAGCCCTTCAAGGGAACCGTCATTGACATTCATAAAACGCGGTTCCAGCCCGGTTCCTGTTAAACTGGCACCGTTCACGACGTAATTATGATTTTGTGATGTGATATACACCTCTCCAGTTTGGTTATCGATGACAGGATGATTCGCTCCTCTATGACCGAATAATAATCGTTCGGTATCCCCTCCGAGTGCCAGTGCGATTAATTGATGCCCTAAGCAAATTCCGAGGGTCGGAATCTCCATGATTTTTTCCTTCAGCTTAGGTAAAAGACTCATCATTTCTTTCGGATCTCCCGGACCGTTCGACAACACCAGTCCGTCAACATTCATTTGATCCAGAAGGTCAAGCTGATGATAGGGAATGACGGTAACATGACAATCCATCTTTACCAGACTGGATAGAATCGATTTCTTTACACCGAAATCGACAACGGCTATATGCCTGTTTCCACTACCCATCTTGCGGATCTGAGAAAGGGCTACCTTTTCGATTTGACCTGTGAGCTTTTCTTTTAGAGGAAGCACTTCTGTATAAGATATACACGCATTTTGAGTTCCAACATCACGTATTGCCTTCACCACCTGCCTAGTATCCACACCTGTCATGAATGGAATCTTCCACTTCCCGAGATAGTCTTTAAGGGAAGAAGTCGCATGATAATGGGAATACAACTCCGGTGATTGAAGCATGATTACCCCTTTCACTTGCGGCTGTGAGCTCTCAAAGTCATCTTCGTTCACGCCATATTGACCGATGAGCGGGTACGTGAAAACAACGATTTGGTCTTTGTAGGAAGGATCGGTCAGTACTTCCTGATACCCCGTCATTCCCGTGAAAAACACAATCTCACCCTGAACGGGATCTTCTTCATCCATTGTGACTTCACCACTAAAGGTCTTTCCGTTTTCTAAACATAAGTAACCTGTCATGAGGTCGCCTCCTATATTTGAATATTTATATAAACAAAAGAATTTTTATACATTCATATCTAAAAAAATAGATTAGTAGACACTTGCCGCTTGATGCTGTTTTAGCGTGCCGACAAGTATGTGAAGTGCCTGATCGAGCTCGTCATAGGTGACCGTTAATGGTGGTAATAGACGGATCACATGAGTACCTGCCGGCAGCGTCAATAATCCATTTTTCCGCAGCTTATTGATGATTTCTTTTACTTCCATATCGAATTGGATACCGATCATAAAGCCTATCCCTTTTACCTCTTTTACACTCCGACATTCCTGTAGATGATTCTTCAGCTTCTGCATAAAGTACTCAGATTTACTTTGTACTTCTTTCAGAAACACTTCATCAAAAATCGTTTCAAGAGTTGCTTTCACTGCGGCCATCGCTAATGGATTACCACCGAATGTCGACCCGTGAGTTCCTGGCGAAAAGGAAGATACAAGATCTTTTTTACCCATCATCGCACCTACTGGAAAACCGCTTCCCAGTCCTTTAGCCGTCGTAACGATATCCGGTTGCAGGGAATAATGCTGATAAGCAAATGGAACTCCTGTACGACCGATCCCTGTTTGGACTTCATCGACAATGAGTAAAGCATCCATCTCCTTGCACAACCTTTCTACTGCCTGTAAAAAAGAAAGAGTACCAGGGTTCACCCCGCCTTCCCCTTGAATCACTTCCACCATGATGGCCGCAACGTCATTTCCTTCCACGTTCGAAAGAGCCTGTTCATCGTTATAAGGAAGATAGTCAAAGGTTGGAACCAATGGACCGAATCCGCTATGAATCTTCTCCTGCCCCGTTGCACTCATGGTCGCAAAGGTCCGGCCATGAAACGATTGGTTGAAGGTCAGAATCTTCGTTTTGCCCGTATGCTTTTTGGCTAACTTAATTGCTGCTTCATTCGCTTCAGCTCCACTATTACAGAAGAAAACAGCATCTAAGCCGCTCGCGGAAGTAAGGAGTGAAGCCGCCTCTTCCTGCAGCGTAATCGGAAACAGGTTTGATACATGCCAAAGTTTATCCAACTGTTTTTCAAGAGCCTTTTTCACAACATAAGGAGAGTGACCTAAATTACAAACTGCTATACCTGATATGAAATCCAAATAAGATTGCCCGTTTTGATCTTGAACAATTGTGCCGTTTCCTGAAACCAATTCAAAATCCAACCGATTATAAGTAGGAAATAAATGACTCATACCGCCTCGACTCCTCCTCCTTCTGTTATATGTGTACCCTGCATTTCTCCGTCTTGAATGATCGTGTCCTGACACCCGACGATCATTACTTCTTTAATGTTAAGCTGCAAAACCGATAGGGCTGCCTGCACCTTTGGAATCATTCCACCGTGGATGATTCCGGTTTCTATATAACGAAGGATCTCTTCCTTTGTTACACGTGAAACAATTTTCCCTTCTTTTAAAATGCCGGGAACGTCTGTGACAAAGACCAGTTTCTCTACTTCCAGGGCTTCGGCTATGGCTGATGCGGCCAGGTCTGCATTCACATTCAGCTTTTCCCCCTTGTTTGTAGTGGCAAGGGGAGCGATAACCGGCACATAGTTCAGCGAAAGCAAATTGTTTAATAGGGTAAGGTTTACCTCTTCAATCTTACCAACATAACCTAAAGACCCTTCATCCATGATGCTGGCCTTTAACAAATGGGCATCGTACCCGCTTAATCCGATCGCGTTAATCCCTGCCAGATTGAGTTGATGGGTTAACTCGCTATTCACTTTTCCCTTTAACACCTGTTCTACGACTCCAAATACCTTCTTTGTGGTTTTTCGATGGCCGTTAATAAAGGTGGATTCAATGGCCAGTTTGTTCAGCATAGCCGTAATCTCAGGGCCCCCCCCGTGAACAAGGACCACATGGTAGTACTTCTGAAGATCTTTTATACTTTCATAGAAAAGGGATGAGAGCTTAGAAAGGACACTTCCTCCCAGTTTGATTGCAATCACTGGCTTATGTTCGATAACTTGCATTGATTTTGACGTAATCATACGTAAGATCGCACCCCCAGGCTTTTCCTTTTCCTACTCCACCTTGCAACCCGACAGATATGATCACATGTTCAGCTTGCATATACTGACTTACACTCTCTTCATTGAATGGCTGTGGAGTACCATTCGAAAACACAAGTGTCTCTCCAATATAAATATCACATTGATGGGGCTCAATTTTCACCTCACTGTGTCCCATAGCACCGATGATTCTTCCCCAGTTTGGATCCCTGCCAAAGAGTGCCGTTTTGACTAAATTGGAACCGACGATTTTCTTTGCCAAAATATTGGCGTCTTGATGGGAATGAGCTCCTTTTACGTTCACTTCCACGAGTTTGGTTGCTCCTTCACCATCCCGGGCAATCTGTTTGGCCAGATCTTGACATACGTGCACTAACCCCTCTTGAAAGTGATGCCAATCAGGATGGCTTTCATGCAATGTGTCGTGCTCAACCATCCCGTTTGCCATCGCAATGACCATATCATTCGTAGACGTTTCTCCATCTACAGTGATTTGATTAAAGGATTGATCGATCGCTGTTTTAAGTGCTTTTTGCAGGACAGTGGATGGAATCGATGCATCCGTTGTAATGAAGCCGAGCATCGTTGCCATATTCGGATGAATCATGCCTGATCCCTTCGCACATCCTCCGATGGTGACCGTTTCTCCATCTATTATCACTCCATAGCATGAAGTCTTTTCGATAAGATCCGTCGTTAGGATGGCCTGCTGAAATGATTGGGCACTCTGCTCTGTCGAATCAACCTTGATTTCGTTACAGCCCTTTTCAATCTTCTCCATAGGAAGCCACTCACCAATGACTCCTGTCGAAGCAACGGCTACATACTCTTCCGGAATTTGAAATCGTTTTGCCGTCCACTCCCTTGTTTGATAAGCATCCTTTAATCCTTGTTCACCCGTACAGGCATTTGCGATCGCGCTGTTCACCACAATCGCTTGCAGAGTGTGAGATTTCAAGATGCTTTCTTGTGTGACCTTTAGGGGAGCAGCTTGAAAGTGACTTTGCGTATAAACCGCTCCGACTTGTGCAGGCTTCTCGCTGTAAATGACCCCGAAGTCTTTCTTTGCGTATCGAAGGCCGGTGTGCATCCCCCCTGCCTTGTACCCTAGAGGTGAAAGAATCGTTCCCCCAGGAATGTGTTGAATAGCCTTTTCTTTTACTAGTTTCATTGATTCTCCCCCTCTTATGGATAGATTGGATAGTGATAGAGTCCTGTCGTTTCTTCCAACCCCAGCATTACATTCATATTTTGAACCGCCTGGCCGGCAGCTCCTTTTAGCAAGTTATCGATCACGGACACAATCGTGACCCGATTCGTCCGCGAATCTACTTTTATCGCGATATCGCAAAAATTCGTGCCGAACACTTCTTTTGTACTTGGGAACTGGCCAACAGGACGAATCCTGATGAAAGGATGCTTCTCGTAATAGTCCTGGTAGATGTTGTGCAACTGCGCAGTGGTGTATGTGCTTTTTAATTCCGTATACATTGTAGCCATAATCCCACGGGTCATAGGAATAAGATGAGTCGTAAAGGTAATCGGTCCCGTTTCGCTGTTCCACTTCTTCAGTTGCTGTTCAATTTCAGGGGTGTGCTGGTGTTGATGAACCTTATAGATTCGTAGATTTTCTTGAGTCTCTGAAAAGTGACTGGATTGAGTTGCTTTTCTCCCGGCTCCCGATAATCCCGTTTTGGCATCGATAATGATGGAATGGGGATCGACAAGCTCATGGTGGAAAAGCGGAGCCAATCCTAGAAGTGTGGCTGTGGGAAAGCAGCCTGGGTTCGCAATCAGTTCCGCTTCTTGAATGGATTGTCGATTGCATTCTGTGAGACCATACACCGCTTTCTGTAAAATATCTGTAGATGCTGACTCTCCTTTGTACCACTTTTTGTATTCTTGAGGATTCTTCAAACGTAAGTCCCCTGAAAGATCGATCACTTTCGCCTTTTCACCGAGGAGCTTCTGGGATAATTCCTTCGATACACCGGAAGGAACAGCCAAAAAAACGAAATCAAGCTGCTTCATTTCCTCGATATTAATAGCATTCACTACTTCATGTGACAGGTTAAAGAGGTGTGGATATTGATTTGCATAAGGTGTCCCTTCCAACGAGGATGAATATAAAATACAATTAACTACACTTGGATGGTTTGCCAACAATCGATGCAACTCCACTCCACCATAACCAGTACTACCAACAATACCAACATTCATAACTAATCACCACACAGATTAAATTTAAATTAGCTCTAATTATATGTATGTATATTAATAAAATCAATAGTATATTTATAAATTTATTCTATAAAGTTAAACTATTCACAAATTTGCATCGATAGTACTACATTGCGGATCGCCTAAAGAAAGGTCCGTCCCTAGGGGTATTGCAACCCCCGAGGGACGGACCTTCCTTTATGTTTTTATGCAATTGAATTTTTTAGAATTGAGCAGCCTCTGTCGAACCTTTAAGGGCTGTTGTAGAGGATGTTCCACCTGAGATCACCATCGATACTTCATCAAAGTAGCCTGTTCCTACCTCGCGCTGATGTCTCGTAGCTGAATAGCCATATTTCTCGCTGGAAAATTCCGCTTCTTGAAGCTTGGAATACGCAGCCATTCCGCGCTCTTTATATCCTCTCGCAAGCTCGAACATGCTATGGTTCAGTGCGTGGAATCCTGCTAGCGTTACGAACTGGAACTTATAGCCCATTTTCCCAAGCTCCTTTTGGAACTTAGCGATCGTTTCATCGTCCAATTTCTTCTTCCAGTTAAAGGATGGTGAGCAGTTATACGCCAATAATTTCCCTGGATGCTCAGCATGAATCGCCTCAGCAAATTGGCGAGCTTCTTCAAGACTCGGTTCCGATGTTTCACACCACACAAGATCTGCATAAGGAGCATAAGCCAAGCCTCTTGCAATCGCCTGATCCAGACCGGCTCTTGTACGGAAGAACCCTTCAGGAGTGCGTTCCCCTGTAATGAACTGTGCATCGTATGGATCCACATCGCTCGTGATTAAATCTGCGGCATTCGCATCTGTACGGGCTACGATTAATGTAGGTACCCCCATTACATCTGCCGCCAGACGTGCTGAAATTAAATTCTTCACGGACGTTTGGGTCGGCAGTAATACTTTACCTCCTAAATGTCCGCATTTTTTCTCAGATGAAAGTTGATCTTCAAAGTGGACAGCTGAAGCCCCCGCTTCGATCATACCCTTCATGAGTTCGAATACATTAAGCTGTCCTCCAAAGCCAGCTTCTGCATCGGCTACAATCGGGACAAACCAATCGATCGATTCATCACCTTCAACATAATGAACCTGGTCTGCACGCTGCAGGGCTTGATTGATTCTCTTTACCACGGATGGTACAGAGTTCGCAGGATACAAGCTTTGATCAGGATACATTTGCCCGGCAAGGTTAGCATCGGCCGCTACCTGCCATCCGCTTAAGTAGATAGCTTTCAGACCGGCTCTAACTTGTTGGACCGCCTGGTTTCCAGTCAAGGCACCAAGTGCATTGATATAGTCTTCTTCGTGAAGCAGATTCCACAATTTTTCAGATCCGTGTCGCGCAAGAGTATGCTCGATATCTATTGATCCTCTTAAACGGATGACATCTTCAGCTGAATAAGGACGGGATACCCCTTTCCATCTTTGATCCATTTCCCAATTCTCTTGTAGTGCTGTTACGCGTTCGTTATTTGCTTTTACCATTGAAAATCTCTCCCTTTTGTTTGTTATTTGGCTTTGATTCTAAGCATTAAGCAAGTACTTGGGTGAAGTTATATTTATCCGGCATGCAATCGTTTATGAGGTCCGTCCCTCTACTCGATGCAGCGGTAATTCATTAAAGTATTCAGGCTTGTGTATTCAACCTTTTTTTGCTTTGTTGATGCTTTTTGCAGGTCCGTCCCTCTAGAGGATTCTGTAGCCCGGGATGGTGAGGAAGTCTGTGAATTGTTCGTTCTGGATGAGTTGGTCGAATAGTTGGACGGCTTCTGAGAACCGGCGATTTTTGTACTGTTCTTCTCCCAATTGGCTTTTGAGTTTAGTCAGTTCTTCTTGCTTCAGTTGTTCATAGAGATCGATGGTGATGTTTCGGCCATCGTCAAGAACTCCTTTAGGATGACGGATCCATTGCCATAGCTGAGCCCGGGAAATTTCAGCCGTTGCCACGTCTTCCATTAAGTTGTGGATCGGTGCTGCTCCTTGGCCGCTCAGCCAGGAAGATATATATTGAATTCCGACGTTAATATTTAGGCGGAGACCTTCTTCTGTTATCCTCCCATGAGGTACTTCAAGAAGCTCCTGCTCTGACACTTCAAGATCATCTAATGTTTTCTCTGCAATTTGATTATCATTTTTCATTTCCTGATTGAAAACGTCCATGGCAACGCGTACAAGCCCGGGATGAGCTACCCAGGTGCCATCATGACCATCCCGAGCTTCTCTTTCTTTATCTGCTCTCACCTTGTTATATGCTTCTTCGTTTTTAACAGGATCGTTTTTAACAGGGATCTGTGCCGCCATCCCTCCGATTGCAGGAGCCCCTCTTCTGTGACAGGTCTTAATCGTGAGCAAAGAGTAAGATCTCATAAATGGTGCTGTCATCGTCACCGTTGAACGGTCTGGCAGGATCACATCTTTTTGCTCCCGAAGTTTTTTAATATAGCTGAAAATATAGTCCCATCTTCCACAGTTCAACCCTGCTGAATGCTCCTTTAGTTCATAGAGGATTTCATCCATTTCAAATGCGGCAGTGATGGTTTCAATCAGGACCGTTGCTTTGATTGTTCCTTGAGGAATCCCGATATATTCCTGGGCAAATATAAACACATCGTTCCAGAAGCGTGCTTCCTCGTGACTTTCTAATTTAGGTAAGTAAAAATAAGGGCCTTTGTTCATTGAGGTCAAATGAGTCGCATTATGAAAAAAGAATAATCCAAAGTCGACAAGGCTTGCTGATATTGATTTCCCATCCAGTTCGATATGTTTCTCTTCCAGATGTAATCCTCTGGGCCGAACAATTAAAACGGCATGTTCTTTGTTTAATTCATAACGCTTCCCATTTGGATTCGTGAAGTCTATTGTTTGATGTACTGCATCTCTGAGGTTAATCTGTCCTTCTATGAGGTTCGTCCATGTAGGTGAAGTGGCATCTTCAAAACATGCCATAAAACATTTTGCACCAGAGTTCAATGCGTTGATGACCATTTTCCGGTCAACCGGTCCCGTGATCTCTACCCTTCTATCCTGTAAGGCTTGAGGAATAGAACTCACTTTCCATTCACTTTGTCGAATCGACTCTGTTTCAGGTAAGAAGCGAGGAAGCTCTCCTCCATTGATCCGTTCCTGCTGTTTCTCTCTGTTGTGTAACAGCTCTTTCCGTTTTTCTCCGAATCGGCGCTCCAGTTGTTCTAAAAACTGCAATGCTTTCTGGGATAAAATTTCATCAAAGCCTGGTTGAAGTTTCCCATTTACCTTGATACCAACCATTTTTGTAGACATTGAACACCATCACTCCTTAGTATTAAACAAATCTATATTGTTATAATACAGAATATTTATCATGTTTGTATTATATAACAGAGTATTTTAATTTGGAACAACTTTCTGTTAATTTTCTTTCGACAAATTTCGCAACACTCTCAAGGAGGACATGTATCACAAATTTCCCTCTAATAATAAAAGAAAGATTAAGCACGACAAAAAAAGAGGTCCGTCCCTCAGCCACTTTTAAGTGACGAGGGACGGACCTCTTATCGATATTGTAATTATTTTACGATGTCTTTGGCAACAGCTTCATCGAATTCAGCTTGGATTTCAGCACTTGGTTGTGGTCCAACCTTACTGAAGATTACGATTGCCAGCATAGCAAGGAAGAATCCTGGAACAATTTCATACAGTTCGAATGGAATAACTCCAGCTGCAGTCAGCTGTTTCCAAACGACGACTGTTACAGCACCAGTGATCATACCAGCTAAAGCACCGTTTCGTGTCATACCTTTCCAATATAGAGACAATAGGATGATTGGTCCGAATGCTGCACCGAATCCACCCCAAGCGTAACTTACCAGATCTAGAATCTTCGTACCGCCGCCATTGGCAGGATTACCTTGAATGGCAAGCATGATCGCGATGAATGCGATTAGAAGCACTCCGATACGACCTACCCATACAAGTTCGTTGTCAGAAGCATTCTTACGGATGATCGCTTTATAGAAATCCTCCGCTAATGCACTGGAAGAAACGAGTAATTGGGAATCAATTGTACTCATGATAGCAGATAGAATCGCCGCTAACAGAATACCGGATACCCATGGGTTAAATAAGACATCTGTAAAGAAGATAAATACTTTCTCAGAATTATCAACATCACCTGTGATCAACGGCATATCAGCGAAATAGGCGATACCGGAGAAACCGACCAGTACAGCACCAATCATTGATATTGTCATCCAGCTCATACCAATCCAGCGTGCCTTTGGTACATCTTTGGTGGATTTAAGTGCCATAAAACGGGTGATGATATGCGGCTGACCGAAGTAACCAAGTCCCCAGGCAAGGAGTGAGACAACTCCCATAACCGTCATCGTATTCATTGTGTCCAGATTCGCCGGGTCTACAGAACGAACAGCATCAACTGTAGCATTCCATCCACCCAACTCTGCGATCGCAACGATTGGTGTAATGACTAACGCAAGGAACATTAGAATACCTTGTACGAAGTCAGTCCAACTTACTGCTAAGAATCCTCCAAGGAATGTGTAAGAAATGATTACTGCAGCACCAATCCAAAGTGATTGATTGTAAGACATTCCGAACGTTTCCTGGAATAATAGCGCTCCGCCTACAAGACCTGAAGATGTGTAGAAGGTAAAGAATACCAAGATGATCACTGCTGAAATGACACGAAGGAGACGGGAACCATCTCTAAAACGATTTTCAAAGAAGTCCGGAACCGTTATAGAATCGTTTGCTACCTCCGTGTAAGCGCGTAGTCTTGAAGCGACGAATCTCCAGTTTAAATAAGCACCAATTATTAACCCAATACTTAACCAGATCGAACCTAAGCCAATTGCATAAGCAAGGCCGGGCAGTCCCAGTAACAACCAGGAACTCATATCTGAAGCACCAGCACTTAATGCTGCTACCCCCGGTCCTAAACTACGTCCTCCAAGAACGTAATCCGATAAATTGCTTGTTAATTTGTAAGAAATAATACCGATTGCGAGCATTCCAACTAAATATACGATAAAGGTGACTAAAGTAGCTATATCCATTGTGTAGTTAGCATTCTCCTTCCAATAAATTTTGTATTGCTTTTCGTTAGGTGCTTAATCTAACTTTAGAACCGTGCCAAAAGACCTTTCGATTTGCAAGTCCAACAGTTCTTTACCCCATGCATACGGGTTGTAAACTTATTCACTCAATAATGTTTGAAAAAGTTTATTCTGCGAAGCGACGTTCCGTAACAAGTTCACAACGTTATTAATACTAACATACATTCACACTCTTAAGAGACTGAATTTTCCGAATTCTTTTACTCATATGAATAAATATTCATAAAAAGTGCATATATTATAAAAAAAACGCTTTTTTAGCAATATCTATTCATAAAAATTTATAAAATTAAGTTTCTTTTTGTTCACAAATCTGTTGCTATTACAGTTTTTCACTAACGTTAGCACCTTTATTTTGCAACTAATGATACGTTCATATACATGAAGAGAGCGGTGGGGAATAGAAAATTTCCTGAATGGCTTCTTGAAACCAGTTAATTGTCGCGGATGCAGATTATGCATTTCTCTGTAATAACTAAACAAAAAGCCTGAGATCCCCCAAGCTTTTTACCAATTACATTTTGTTCTCTAATTTCTTCACTCTCTTTTCTAATTTTTTGTTTTGTTCAAGAAGGATCATAACGATTGAGAAGGCCCCTCCAGCTATAATAAGTGCGATGATTTCCATCATTCTTTCCCCCCTTCCCTTATTTTTTATCTACATATGGATTACGTATATCCGTCACGTCCGGTTTCATTTTTTGAAAATATCTTGAATTACATGATGATGGGAGGTCAAATTTATTAACCTTTAAAAAATTTTATCAACCTAATTTTCATTTTATAAACCGAACATTCAGGATATCGCCCGTTCACAGGATTCGACTAATTTCCGGGACACCTCTACAGTCCTATTCCTCAATAAAAAAAGAACTAACCTATAAGATTAGTCCTTCTCCTCTTCTATTCATAAATGTGCAAATACGTTTCTTTACTGCCAGGCTTCTTCACGATCAGAGCTTCTGGTCCATAGGACGATGACACGAGGAGTTCCACGTCCCAGGTGTCCGGCGTCTGCTTGCTGATCATGCCGGAAAGATGCTGGGCAAATCCGATGGTTTCAGCTTTTCCTTGGAAGGACAGGGCTACCTCGAATTTCATATTGGACAGTTTCTGGTTTTGGTAAAGTGCTTGTCCCGTCAGACCCGTGTAAACAGGAAAGTATTTTTCGATATCCGTTTTCAGTTCGTTAAATACTTTGTAATCGTTTGGATGATTTTCCTGGGCTTCCGGAGAAGGGAATAAGTAAAATTCTTCATTAATTCCTTCCCAGTTTTGGATATTGCTTTCGTTTGCTTCAACGGTTGTGTAGGCGAAGAAATGACCAGGGACGACCTGTTCTTTTGGAGCTTGTTTATAAAGTGAGATCGTGATCGGAACGTTTTGAAGTTCTTTTTTCTGACGAAGACGATTGAGGACTTCGTCGGCAATTCTCGCTCCTTGTTCCTTTAAGACTTCATTGCTAATGTTTTTTACTGTTCTTGTTCCAGATGAGAGATTGGTTTCGTACTGAACAGAATTCAACGATAGCGCGATTGCTACTCCACCCAGATGAACCTTGTTATCTTCTTTTTTCATTAAGTAATTATGTTCAATCACATGGGCTAAGTAAATGGGTGCGTTCTCATCTTGTGTCTGGACAGGGTTAAGCCCCACATTCTCAGATTCTTGAAGTCCTTTTTCTTTCAGCTGTTCACTTGTATATTTTCTTTGAAGCCAGCTATCAACTGTTTTCTTTGTGAGGAATTGGCCCTCTTTGAAAAAATATTCATCCGTTGAGAAACGATTTTGGGCTACCCTCAGCAAGCCCGTTTCGATTTCATTGATATCGTATCTTGATCCTAAATCATTGACGACGACTCCACGGGTTTTACTCGTTTCATACGGAAGCATCGTCTTATAGTATTCCTTGGATATCTGGAAGCTTGGAATGATCGCTTTTTTTGCTTCGCTATCTTGATTTTCCTGAACGACCTGATCCTGCTTTTCAAATGTCGGAGCACAGCCCCCTAGTAACAATAGTGCGGAGAGAGCGACCGAAATCCCTTTTTTCATTACTTGTTACACCTCTTATCGGTTAAGTTCTTCCATCAGCTTGTCCTCATCCCATACTTCGATGTTCAACTCATTGGCTTTGGTAAGCTTTGATCCTGCTTCTTCCCCGGCGATGACAAGATCGGTTTTCTTACTGACACTGCCTGTAACTTTTCCACCGAGCATTTCTATTTTTTCTTTTGCCTCATTTCTGCTTAATCGTTCAATTTTTCCGGTTAATACAATGGTTTTCCCTGCAAAATAAGAGTCGACTTCACTTGCAGCTACCGGCTTCGGTCCTTTGTACTCAAGATTTACACCTGCATCCTTCAGTTCCTGGATCAGTTCTTTTACTTCATCATTTTCAAAATAGGCCACAATGGCATCAGCCATTTTATCGCCGATTTCGTTTACATTGGTTAGCTCTTCTTTGCCCAAGTTCATTAACTTATCCATCGATCCGAACTCTTGAGCCAATGTTTTCGCTGCTTTTGCTCCAACATGACGGATTCCAAGTCCAAAGAGCAATTTTTCCAGGGAATTGTTTTTTGATGCTTGAATGGCATCCAATAGGTTATCTGCGGATTTTTCACCCATGCGCTCCAGTTGAAGTAGCTGCTCACGCTCTAATCGGTATAAGTCTGCCACATCTTCTATCAACTTCTCCCTGAATAACTGGCTAATCACTTTTTCCCCCAGACCATCGATGTTCATGGCATTTCGGGACACAAAGTGAATCAGACCTTCCCGAATCTGTGCAGGGCATTTAGGGTTGATACAGCGAAGGGCGACTTCCCCTTCAAGTCTGACCAGGTCACTTTCGCATTCAGGACAATGAGTGGGCATATGAAATTCCTGTTCGTCACCCGTCCTCTTGTCTTCTAATACGTTGACCACTTCAGGGATGATATCACCGGCTTTTTTAATGACGACATGATCGCCGATTTTAATATCTTTTTCTCTAATAAGATCTTCATTATGAAGGGACGCGCGTTGAACGGTTGTACCAGCGACACGTACAGGCGCAAGTATCGCCGTAGGTGTCACAACGCCGGTACGGCCAACACTCAGTTCAATCTCTCTTAATATAGTTACCACTTCTTCAGCAGGGAACTTGAATGCAATCGCCCAGCGTGGACTTTTTGCTGTCGTTCCGAGTTGTTTCTGCTGCTCCAGTGAATTGACTTTAATCACGATCCCGTCAATGTCATATGACAGATTCGGACGTTTATCGGTCCATTTGCCGACAAAATCAATGACTTCTTCAATTGTCGCACATTGCTTCCGTTCAGGATTCGTTTTAAATCCGAGACTTTCTAATTTATCTAACCCTTCACTGTGAGAGTCGACCCCTGTATCTCCAATATCCGCTAATGCATATAAGAAGAGATCAAGATTTCGTGATGCTGCGATTTTAGGATCGAGCTGACGGAGGGAACCTGCCGCTGCATTGCGGGGGTTGGCAAAAGGCTCTTCCCCTTTTTCCTCTTTGATTTTATTTAACGCTTCGAAGGAACCTTTAGGCATAAAGGCTTCTCCACGAACTTCAAAGGAAATCTTTTCAGAAATCTTCAAAGGAATGGAACGGATGGTCTTAAGGTTCGATGTAATATCTTCTCCTATCGATCCGTCCCCCCTTGTGGCCCCTTGAGCAAAGACACCGTCTTCATAGCGAAGAGAAACAGCCAACCCATCAATTTTCAGCTCACATACATAGGAAAAGTCATCTCCAACGGCTTGACGGACACGACGATCAAAGTCTCTCAAATCCTCTTCATTGAAGGCATTCCCCAAGCTGAGCATCGGTGTCCGATGTTCCACTTTTTCAAAGGCGTCCAATATCGCTCCTCCTACACGCTGAGAAGGTGAATCGGCTGTTTTCAAATCAGGAAATTGATCTTCCAGTTCGATGAGTTCTCTCAACAGCTGATCATACTCAGAATCAGGAACAGATGGTTTATCAAGAACATGATATTCATAGTTATACTGATTTAACAATTCATGTAGTTCGTTTATTCGTTTTCCGGCTGATTGTCGATCCATTTCCACAACCCTTTCTTGCTAAAGTGTTCAGAATGATTGAGTTTAAGCCGGGAGTGAACTTCCCTCCCGACTTTAGATTGTTACGCTTTTTCTATAGGAGCGAATTTGGCAAGAAGACGCTTGATTCCCATCGGACTCGGGAACGCAATGTCGAGCTCTACGCTGTCTCCGGATCCTTTCACACTAACAACCGTCCCTGTACCCCATTTCTTATGCTGGGCTTTGTCTCCTACTTGCCATGCAACAGACTCACCACCGGTTGTCGTTTGAACCGGTCGTGAAACAGGCTTACGCGGGGCAGGACGCGTTGGTGCTTTCGCCGCTGATTTCCCGAAAGGTGTGAAGGCACTCTTCTTCTCTGCCATCACGTCATCCAACAGTTCAGCTGGAATTTCATTAATGAATCGGGACACAGGGTTCATTTTCGTCTGCCCGAAGAGTGTTCTCATTTGAGCATTTGTTAAATAGAGCTGTTCTTCTGCACGGGTGATCCCCACATAAGCCAGACGGCGTTCTTCTTCCATCTCATCTTCTTCCATGAGGGAACGACTGTGTGGGAAAACCCCTTCCTCCATCCCCATCAGAAATACGATAGGGAACTCAAGACCTTTTGCAGCATGAAGGGTCATCAGAATGACCGAGTCTTTTGGCTGATCATCATCATCAAGCTTATCGATATCCGCCACTAGTGCCAGATCCGTTAAAAATGCAACAAGACTCTTGTCATCGTTTGTTTGCTCGAAGCTTTTCGTTACAGACAGGAACTCGTCCAAGTTCTCCAAGCGACTTTGAGACTCAATCGATTTTTCTGCTTTTAACATATCGATGTAACCGGATTTCTCCAGTATTTCTTCTACGAGCTCGGTTACGGACAAATATTCCTGCATGGCCGTATAGCCTTTCACCATTTCTTTGAATTCAATGACGGCTTTCGTGATTTTCGGACTTAGGCCGATAAAATCTGCTTCTTCTAACGCTCTGAACATGGAGATATCGTGATCCTGTGCATAACGGGCAATTTTATCTATAGAGGTTGCTCCTACGCCCCGCTTCGGAACGTTAATGACACGTATAAGGCTGATGTCATCATCCGGGTTGGAGATGAGTCTCAGGTAAGCCAAAATGTCCTTGATCTCTTTACGGTCATAGAACTTGATGCCACCGACGATGGAGTATTCAATATTCGATTTTAAAAGCACTTCCTCCATCACACGGGACTGGGCGTTTGTTCGATAAAGGATGGCGAAATCGGAATATTTCCTCTTACCGCTTTCCGTCATCTCTTTGATTTTACCAGTCACAAATTGAGCTTCGGTCTGCTCGGTATCCGCTCTGAAATACGAAATCTTTTCACCGTCATGATTTTCGGTCCAAAGATTTTTCGGTTTACGATTCGAGTTCTTCTGGATTACTTCATTCGCCGCTTGCAGGATCCTCTTCGTTGAACGATAGTTTTGTTCAAGGAAAATAACGGTTGCTCTTGGATAATCCTTTTCAAAGGAAAGGATATTGGCAATGTCCGCCCCGCGCCAGCGATATATCGATTGATCGGAATCCCCGACTACACACAAGTTCTGAAAGCGGGAAGCCAACAATTTTACAAGCATATATTGAGCTCTGTTCGTATCCTGATACTCATCCACATGGATGTATTGGAACTTTCTTTGATAGAATTCCAGGACTTCTGGTACACGCTGAAACAGTTGAATCGTCGTCATGATGAGATCATCAAAATCCAACGCTTGATTCTTACGTAAACGCTTCTGATATTCTGTGTACACATCAGAGACAACTTGATCGTAATATCCCCCTACCTGTTTCGATAATTCTTCGGGAGTCGTCAGTTCATTCTTCGCAGAGCTGATGGATCCCAAAAGCGAACGGGGATCAAACTTTTTCGGATCAATATTTTTTTCTTTTAAAATCGCTTTAATCACCGACTGCTGATCGGTAGAATCAAGGATCGTAAAATTCCGGTTCATCCCTATGCGATCAATATCACGTCGCAGGATTCGCACACACATGCTGTGGAAGGTTGAGATCCAGATGTTCTCAGAAGCCCCTCCAAGTATGTTATGAATACGATCCTTCATCTCTCTCGCTGCTTTATTTGTAAAGGTAATCGCTAAAATGTTATAAGGATTGACTCCTTTTTCCACCATCAGATACGCAATTCGATGCGTCAATACTCTTGTCTTACCGGAGCCTGCCCCTGCCATGATCAGTAACGGCCCTTCAGTCGCCTTCACAGCTTCTGCCTGCTCAGGATTCATTCCATTCAACAATCGATCAGTCAAAAATTGCATACTCTCACACCACCATAACGAACGTACGTTCTATATTTGTATTCCATTATATCCTACTTAGGGACGGACCTCCAGTTTAATCCTTATCCCTTCACTGCTTTTACTGTTTTTAACGCTTCTTTCAAATTGTCATATACAGCATTTCCTACTACGACAACATCTGACACTGCAGCCATTTCCTTCGCCTGCTGGACGGTTTTAATGCCGCCACCGTAGAATAATGTTGTGTTTTCCAGTGAATCTCTTACCTCTTTCACTGTTTCAACATTCCCATATGTACCACTGTACTCCAGGTAAAAGATTGGCAGGTTGAACATTCTTTCTGCCATCATGGCATATGCTGCCGCGTCTTCACTTGAAATATCTGTATCGGCCTCCGTAACCTGTGCCGCCTTACAGTTTTTGTTTAATATACAATATCCTTCTACAAGGATTTCATCCCAATTCATGATTTCCCCATATTCCTTTACAGCCTGGTGATGCAATCCTGTCACCCAATTCATGTTCGAGCTGTTCATCACCATCGGAATGAAATATAAATCGAAGCCCGGAGTAATCGACTCTAAATTAGATACCTCCAGAATACAAGGAACAGTATATCGTCTCACCCGTGCCATCAAATCAAGAACCTTTTCAAGGGTTACACCGTCCGTTCCCCCTACAATAATGGCATCAGTCCCTGATTCACATACAGCTTCTAAATCTCCATCATCGATTGTCTTATTCGGATCTAGTTTAAATACATGGCTCCACTTTTGGACATCATACATGCTTTGTTCCTCCATTCATACATCCATCTTACGTATTATATCATTTGTAAGAAGGAGCCGCATCACCTCGTCTATTGTTAAAGTTTGTATGAGTCGAGGGGGCAAGCCAATGAAATCCCCACACAAAAAACAAAGACCGCTCATCATGACGATAGCGGTCCCTTCTATTATTTTTCTTCCTGATGCACACGATCCAACACTAATTCGTAGGCATCATTTCCGTAGTTTAAGCAACGCTTCACACGTGAAATGGTTGCGGTGCTTGCACCAGTTTCTGTTTCAATCTTATGATATGTTTTCCCATCCTGCAGCATACGTGCTACTTCAAGGCGCTGAGCAAGAGATTGAATTTCATTGATTGTGCAAAGGTCATCGAAGAAACGATAACACTCTTCAAGATCTTGTAGAGATAGAACGGCGTTGAATAACTGATCTAGCTCCTTGCCTCTTAGTTTATTTATTTGCATAAAAAGACTCCTTTTTCCATCTATTCTTGATATGATACCGCCCCCGCCAAGCCTTCAGAACTTGGAATGATATTGATCCACGTAGATCCTTTTCGTAAACTGACAGGTTCATTATTTTCAAAAGGTAGAATTCTACCATCTACGTTCCTCCACTGAACTTCCCGGAGTTTTCCTTCTTGAATCAGGTACGCATTCCCGCCGGATTCAAAATCAATGTTTCGTCTGCCAGCATCGTCGACTATTTTATGAGATGCTTCCACTATAAAAAGATTTTCTACTAAAACAGGATCTTTGGAATCGTAATCGATGGTCTGTTCACCATTTGAGTAACGCTCGTATTTGCCCTCTTCTTCGTTGAAATCATACACTACGTTAAACAGCGGATTATTGTTATATGAAATCATGACAGATTGGGATGCTTCTCCGCTTACCGGCCCTTTATCACTAAAGTTTAATGCTTCCGGCGGACGTTCCATATCAAAGTCATTCTGCTCCGCTCCCTCTTGGATATGCTCGAAGGAGATATAGGAATTATGAGGAGCCTTACGGAAGCTTGCACGCTTGAACAGCGTTCCATCATATTTCATGCCGTTTAAATTGTCAATGAAACCGCTGGTCAGCATTTCCTGTGCATCGGGACTGTATCCATGAGCAACATATAGACTATCATATCCTTTGGCAAGTTCCACATAGTAATCTCTGGCACTTCGTACAGGACCGATTTCTTCAGGCTTTTGGCTTTGATATATGGCCAGGAATCGAGTGACATCCCCTTCTGCCAGGACTTCATACACAATGTCTGCTTTTGAAAGGCCTGATTGGGGACGCGCCTTCGGGTGATTATTCACCATGACAGCAACTGCTCGCGTCGTGAATTCTTTCTCTTGTACCTCACCTGTTAACGGTGATTGATTTTTCTCTTCCGTTTCTACGCCTGTCTCCTCTGTCACAACTGGAGTTGCAGTTTCTTCTTTATCAGATTCTTTCTTTATCTCTTTATCTGAACTACATGCGACAAGTGTAAACGAGCTTAAAGCAATAATCAAAGCTCTTTTCAGCATGTTTTTAGACACCCCTATTTTTTAGAAATTCTTTTCCCTACACTTTACTATTTTAACGCATTATCGTTGGAAAGAGTACCGTTTTCTTCATTACATCATAGATTCCCTTTTGTGTCATCCGTATATAAGGTAGATGGGTAGACTGAAGGAATAGTAGTGTATAAATGGGATCCGAGAAGCGATATCCTCTTTCTTTTAATAACCCTTTAAGCATTTTTTCTTCCTCGATAAGGTCCGGCATCTCTTTATGAGAGAGCAGGCCGCTTAATGGAAGTGGTATTTCGTGAAGGACTTCACCCTTCTCTGTCAAAACAATTCCGCCTCCGATTTCCTTCATTCGTTTAAAGGCAGCAATCATATCTGACTTGTTTTTACCAATTAAAATGATGTCCCCTGTATTTGAATAGGAGGAAGCAAAGCCCATGACACCCGTTGAGAATCCTTTGATCATTGTGCTGATTCTCCATTCTCCCTTTCGATCCAGAAGCATGAGGAACGATTGATCATGATCAAGATCCAACTCTTCCGTAGATGGATTGATGGATATGGAATAAGGCTTGGTAATGACATCGTTCACCATTTCAATTCCAAAAGGCATGGAAAACTGGAGGTCATCATATCCCACTTCCCAATTCAGGGATAATGGTTTAAATCCGTTTGTTTCCCAGTTTATTTCTGTGGAATCTTCTATTTGTTCGCCATCTCTGCGTACCCACTCCCCTTTTGAGAGAACGGAAATCGGAGTTGGGTCATCAATTGCCGAAAGGAAGTTAATATTAGCCACTCTTCCAGTAGCGATCATCCCATGCAAATGAGGGATGTGATAGTAATTGGCGACGTTGTAACTAGCCATATTATATGCTTCGATTGGGGGTATGCCCTTATTGATCGCCATTTTAATCATGAAATCCAATACACCCTGTTCATAAAAGCCTGGTGTCGATCCATCCGTTGTAAACAGTAAGGAATCATATGAATCGATGCCTTTTTCTTTTAACCCGTCTAAAAGGACCGGCAAATCCGGTCGGATGGAGGAGTGGCGCAATGTGACGGTCAGCCCTTGAATAAGCCTCTTATAGACGTCTTCACCCGTCATGGCTTCATGATCACCATCAATTCCCAATAAACGCAGCTTGGCAATGGTTTTGTCAGATGCTCCGGGCAGATGTCCTTCAACGATCTTGCCCATTCTTTTTGCTTCCTGCATCCAGTGGAGAATCAGATCATCTCCCTGGAGCAGTCTCGGCCAGGCGGTCAGTTCTCCTCCTTGAAGCACGGAATCATGTTCCAGCCATGATTTCACTTCTCCATTTGAAAAGGTTACCTCTTCATTCGCCATCTCCGTTTGAGAATCGAATCTTGTCCACCAATACATAGTGACGGGCATTTTATTAAACTCTCCCAATAAAGAAAACGCTTTCTTTTTTTCCAATTGCAAAAACATCATCAGGTTATCATTTACGAATGTCGTTGTACCAGTTTGGGATGCATACTTGGAAAAAGATTGGGGATTATAAAGCTGAAACGGATGTACATGCGGTTCGATATATCCGGGAACGAGGTACTGTGAATCACAGTCCACTATTTCGCATTTCTCAAGGTTTTCCGGAAGCTGATCGCCTGTATAAACAATTCGATCACGGTAAACCCAAATGTGTCCCTGCACCCATTTCTTTAGAGTCGAGTGAAGGTACGTTGCATTCTTTAAAAGAATGCTCGGAGATATTTCTCCGTTCAGTACTTGTACATGTTCTCGTAGTTGTTTGTTCTTCCATCTGTAGCGCTGTTCCAATGTGAACACTCCTCTAGTGGAATGGTATTAGTTTAAGTTTCATTTTATGTTAACATATTTTACTATTTAACGCATTAACGGTTTACAACAATTATGTGAATTTTCTATTAAGGAGGAGTTTACAAATGAAAGTATCATCAAACATCGGGATTATCAATGCCCTTATCCGCATCACCGTTGGTTTCACGATTCTTGCCTGGAGCACATCAAAGCTTGCGAGACGTCCTTGGAGAGACTCTTATCTCGTGATGTCTGTGATTGGTGCCATGAAAGTAGGGGAAGGGATTCTTCGCTACTGCCCTGTTACAGCCCTATTTGAAAAAGGCGCAGAGGGAAATGGTGGAAGCGGTGGATTCGGCGGATTCAAAGCGAAGGATATGATGAACTTTAAAGACATGCTGAAATCCGACAAATCAACAGAGCACAAAGATAACCACCCAACAAACGCACCCAAACAAGACCCCCTGGACAATACCAAAAAAGAATCCAACTTCAATCCCGAAGAACTCACCAACAAAGAAGTCCAGGTAGCGTTAAATGGTGACAACAAGGAAGGGACGGACCCTCTTTCTTAGGAATATTAAAAATATAAGGGTGCAGAAATCCCCTTCCGCTTCCCTATTTTAAGGCATTTTCACCTGATTTATATTCTGCTAATAGCAAGAGTGCCGAGGTCCGTCCCTCAAAAAAAGGGTGAGACCTGGCACTCATGATTAATATATTAATGAATAAGGAGTTGCTCAATTATGTTTTGGGAATATTTAACGGATATGTCTTATGTGTTGTTTTCCCTGATTGGCGGCATTATTGCCATTGCTTTTGTTTATGTTCGCAGAACTAGGAAGAGACGTGTTCGATAGCTTTCTTCCCGATATCTCTTCTGTAGAACAACCCATTCCAATCCACCTTATCTAATTCTTTATACACTTTAGCCTGCGCTTTTTCCACAGAAGCTGCAGAGGAAGCTACAAGTAACACTCTCCCACCATTTGAAACAAGGGCTGATTCAGGATTCTGCTCGGTTCCAGCATGGTATACAAGGGTTTCTTCATCCATTGACTCATCAAGGTTCGGAAGGGCTATTCCTTTTGCATAATCGCCCGGATAGCCATCAGCCGCTAATACAACACCCAGAACAGCATCTTGTGACCATTCTAATTGCACAGGCTTGCCTTCGATCATATTCTTCACAACAAGACCAAAGTCAGAAGTCAAACGCGGCAGTACGACCTGGGTTTCCGGATCGCCAAATCGCGCATTGAATTCGATGACCTTTGGACCTTCATTTGTGAGCATCAGACCTGCGTAAAGAATGCCGGTAAACGAGCGATTTTCCTTTACCATCGCTTGAGCCGTCGGATACAGAACAGTTGAAATCGCTTCTTGTACGACATCGTCCGAAATATGTGGAACCGGGGAATAGGCACCCATTCCGCCAGTATTCGGTCCTTGATCACCATCAAAGGCACGCTTATGATCCTGTGCAATCACCATTGGATAAACGGATTCACCATGTACAAAGGCCATCAAAGAAAACTCTTCCCCAAACAGACACTCTTCCACTACTACTTTAGAAGAAGCATCACCAAACTTTTCATCAAGAAGCATTTCTTCCAATGCGCTGATCGCTTCTGTTTCCGTTTCAGCAACCACCACACCCTTGCCGGCTGCCAATCCATCCGCCTTCACGACAATCGGAGCGCCTACCTCTTTTACATATTCGATTGCTTTCTCAACCCTAGTGAACACTTCATATTTGGCCGTTGGAATATTATACTTTTTCATTAATTCTTTAGAGAACGATTTGCTTCCTTCTATGATGGCCGCTTCTTTGGTCGGTCCAAATATGTGCAGGTCCTCTTTCTGGAAGCGATTTACGATCCCATCCAATAATGGGTTTTCAGGACCTACAAAGGTATAAGCGATGTGCTCTTTTTTGGCAAAAGCAATGAGATCATTCACATCGGATTCACTGTAAGGAAGATTCGTCGCAACACTTGCAATACCTGCATTTCCGGGTGCACAGAACACCTCTGTTACACTTTCACTTTCCGCTAACTTCTTACATATCGCATGCTCGCGACCACCGCGACCGATAACAAGTACTTTCATCTTGAAAAGCCCCCTTTTTAAGAAAACCTCTCCTACCTGAGTTGAAGATGAGGAGAGGTTATATTTGGAATGGATCTATGGTTAGGTGAGGTTAGAGATTGGTAATGGAGATGAGCTTAGCTGAGGTCCGTCCCTCAACCCACAATCTGACTAATCACTCAGTTCCCAACATATCGTTCCCCCACATGGTTTATACGGTAGTTTAACAAAAACTTCTTTCTATGATTGGAGGTCCGTCCCTCACATTAATGTTTGAAGTGGCGGATTCCGGTGAAGACCATGGTGATGCCGTGTTGTTCGGCTTTTTTGATGGAGTCTTCGTCCCGGATGGAGCCTCCTGGCTGGATGATGGCTGTAACGCCTGCTTTGGCTGCTGCCTCTACGGTGTCATCCATTGGGAAGAATGCATCGGAAGCCATCGCTGCCCCTTTTGCTTTTTCCCCGGCCTGCTCGAGGGCTATGTTTGCAGCACCTACTCGGTTCATTTGTCCTGCCCCTACTCCAACCGTCATATGAGCATCCGTTACAACGATGGCATTGGATTTCACATGCTTCACAACTTTCCAACCCAGTTTCATACTTGCCCACTCTTCTTCTGTCGGCTCACGTTTGGTTACCACTCTCAGATCTGCATCATCGAGGGTAAATGTATCATCTGCCTGAACAAGCAATCCACCTTCAACGGTTGTTAATTTACGTTCAATTTTGTTTGTTGATTCAAATGGAACAGTCAATAAACGGATATTCTTCTTGCTTGTAAGAATCTCAAATGCTTCATCGCTAAAAGCAGGAGCGATGACGATCTCCAAGAAGATTTCATGAAGCTGCTTGGCTGTCTCTTCATCCACAATACGGTTCAGAGCCACGATTCCACCAAAAATAGATGTAGAATCGGCTTCATAGGCTTTAGAAAAAGCTTCATTAATCGTAGTACCTACTCCAACACCACATGGATTCATATGCTTGACTGCTACAGCAGCTGGTTCAGTAAACTCTTTCACAATTTGAAGAGCCGCATTTGCGTCATTGATATTATTATAAGAGAGCTCTTTTCCGTGAAGCTGTCTTGCCATGGCTACAGAGAATTCAGACCCGAGTGGTGCACGGTAGAAAGAAGCTTGTTGATGAGGGTTTTCCCCATAGCGCAGTGTTTGTTTTAACTCGTACGTTCTTGTAAAACGCTCTGGGTTTTCTTCACCCGAAATGTCTGTCATGTACTCAGCGATAAATGCATCATAGGCTGCCGTATGACGGAACACCTTAGCCGCCAGCTTACGGCGTTTTTCTAACGATAATTCCCCTTGGAGCTTTAACTCCGCAATGACTTCATCGTAGTCAAGCGCATCGACTACCACAGTAACATACTGATGATTTTTCGCTGCTGCCCTCAGCATCGTCGGACCGCCGATATCGATATTCTCAATCGCTTCTTCTACGCCGACATTCGGTTTAGCGATGGTTTGTTGAAAAGGATAAAGGTTGACACATACCAGGTCGATTCCTTCAATTCCTTGTTCCTGAAGCTGCTGGCGATGGCTTTCTTCATCACGTTTCGCGAGGAGTCCACCGTGGATATTGGGGTGAAGTGTTTTAACGCGTCCCTCTAATATTTCCGGGAAACCTGTTACTTCTTCTACTCCCATCACTTCAACGTCACTTTCCAGAAGAAGCTTCTTTGTTCCACCTGTCGAAATGATTTCGTACCCAAGTGACTTTAATTCTTTAGCAAATTCGATTACTCCGCTTTTATCTGAAACACTGATTAATGCTCTCTTTTTCAATGTCTGATCCTCCTCTGCCTGCTGTAATGCTGATTTTATTTCATTATTTGGTTGAATTTGAAATGGATTTACGTTTTTTCATAAAATTTATGGGTGGAAAGGCAGGAGTGTGGTTTATGAAACGTGTATCTGGGCTGTTTTGTTTACTCATTGCACCCGTTTAGGTGAATGTTGTGCCACTTTCCGCTTTTGTTGTGCCACTTTCGGCTTTTGTTGTGCCAAATTGTGAATACCGAACCCAGCTTTTACCGTATGCCCAAGCTTCACTGCTCCACCCATTACTTAAAATTCGAATCCAAACCCAAGGTCCGTCCCTCATTACTTTACCACACTACCACAATAAAGTGGTCTTCCGTTGCCTAGTGGCCTGTGGTAAGAAAGAGGTGGTTGAGGGTGGTTGGATACAGGTGGTGTTCGACGTGCTGGATTTTGTCCTGGAGTGATTGTTTGGTTTCGCCTGTTGTGACCCGGACGATTTCCTGTGCGATGATCTCTCCTGTATCCATCCCGGCATCTACATAGTGAATGGTGACACCGGTGATCTTCACTCCACCCTCTATGGCTTGACCGATAGCATCTTTTCCTGGAAAGGAAGGAAGAAGGGAAGGATGAATATTCACGATCCGTCCTCCGAAGCTTTCCAATAAAGTGGGTCCGATCAACCTCATATATCCTGCTAATACAATAAAATCAACACCCAAATGAGCCAGTTCATTTAGGATTTCCTGTTCAAATGCCTGCTTGTTTTCGTAATCTTTTGCACGGAAGACGAAAGTCGGAATCCCTGCTGATTGAGCACGGTGAATCACGAACGCTCCCGGCTGGTCACAGACAAGAAGTTTAATATTCGCTTTCAGTGTTCCACCTTGAACAGCATCTACCAATGCTTGAAAATTACTTCCGCTTCCTGATGCAAAAATGGCAATTTGTCTCATGACTCGCCCCCGATATTGACTTACTCATCCTTCATTTCAACGAACGAAACGTACTCCATTTCCAGTGGTCACACGTCCGATGATAAAGGCTTCTTCTCCTTGTCCGTTGAAGAATTGAAGAATGTCTTCTGCTTCCTTTTCCTCAACCGCTAATACAAATCCAATTCCCATGTTAAAAATGTTGTACATTTCGCTGCGGGGAATTCCCCCATAGTGTTCAAGGGCCGTGAAAATGCTTGGGATATCCCAGCTGCCTTCCGTAATGTCCGCTTGCAAATGATCCGGCAGCATCCGCGGGATATTTTCAATGAAGCCACCGCCTGTAATATGGGACATACCCTTGATGGAGAATTTTTTCAGTGCCGCTAATACTGGTTTCACGTAGATCTTGGTTGGTGTAAGTAACGCTTCTTTTAGTGTGGTCCCGACTTCCGGTAATGATTCTTCCAAAGAGAACGACTGATCTTCGAAGAATACTTTTCGTACTAAAGAGTACCCATTACTGTGTATACCACTGGAACCCAGTCCGACTAACACATTTCCTTCAGAAATTTTTTCGCCTGTGATGATCTCTTTTTTTTCACAAGCTCCTACTGCAAAGCCGGCGATATCATATTCTTCATCAGAATACATACCAGGCATCTCGGCGGTTTCCCCACCGATCAGCGCACAGCCAGCCATTTCACATCCGTCCGCAATACCCTTTACAATACCTTCTATCTTCTCTGGAAGTGCTTTTCCAGTCGCTATATAATCTAAGAAATACAGTGGTTCCGCTCCCTGAACAACAATGTCATTCACACACATGGCAACACAATCGATCCCGATTGTATCGTGTTTGTCTGCCATGAAGGCAAGCTTCAGCTTCGTTCCGACTCCATCTGTACCTGATACAAGAACAGGCTCTTTTAAATTCAAAGAAGATAAATCAAACATTCCGCCAAAACTGCCTAATTGACCAAGAACCCCTTCTCGAGCGGTTCTTTTCACATGCTTTTTAATGCGGTCGACTGACTCGTATCCCGCTTCAATATCTACTCCTGCTTGACGATACGCATTTGCCATCATGATTCCCCCTATTTCACTAACTCTTTTTCATGTGGATGAAGTGTATCCGGGTAGATTTCCGTTGGATACTTTCCTGTAAAGCAAGCCAAGCATTGACCTCGATTTTCTGACGAATCATTTCGGTCGATTGCTTTTAACACACCGTCTGTACTCAAGAAGGTCAGGGAGTCGGCTCCGATGATCTGACGCATTTCCTCCACTGAATTGGAAGAAGCGATCAGCTCTTCATGAGTCGATGTATCAATGCCGTAGAAACATGGGTTCTTGATGGGCGGCGAACTGATGCACACATGAACTTCCTTGGCTCCTGCTTCTTTCAACATGCTGACAATTCGTCTACTTGTTGTTCCACGAACGATCGAATCGTCTACCATTACCACGCGCTTTCCTTCTACCACTCCTCTGACCGGTGAAAGCTTCATCTTCACCCCTTGCTCACGCAGAGATTGAGAAGGCTGTATAAATGTGCGCCCTACATAACGGTTCTTAATAAGACCCAATTCGTATGGAATTCCTGACGCTTCTGCATAGCCGATCGCACTTGAAATACTGGAGTCAGGTACACCCGTTACAACATCCGCTTCAATCGGTGCTTCTTTTGCGAGTTCAATTCCCATTCTTTTTCTGGCGGAATGGACGTTGATCCCTTGAATATTGCTGTCTGGTCTTGAGAAGTATACGTATTCCATCGTACACATCGCATTCCCACCTGAAAAACTAAACCGTTCTGAGGTCAATCCCTCATCATTGATGATCACAAGCTCTCCCGGCTCGATATCCCGTACAAATTCAGCCCCTACGATATCAAAGGCACAAGTTTCAGAAGCTACGCAGTAAGCATCCCCAAGCTTACCAAGTGATAATGGACGAAGACCGTGCGGATCCAGAGCCACCATCATTTCTGTTTCCGTCATCACCACAAATGCATAGGCGCCCTTCAACATGGTCAGCGCATTTTTCACGCGGTCCTTCAAGTTGAAATAGCCGCTTCTTTTAATCAAGTGAGCTAACACTTCTGTATCTGAACTTGTTTGAAAAATACTCCCCTGTCCTTCAAGCTGATGCTTCAAGGCGTTCGCATTGACCAGATTTCCATTATGAGCAAGAGCAAGGCTGCCGTTCTGTGAGTTGAAAAGGAGAGGCTGAACATTTTCATAGCCTCCACCCCCGGCTGTAGCATATCGTACATGACCGATGGCTGAATCCCCTTCAAGTTTCTCGATGGTGCCTTCCTGGAATACTTCCGTTACGAGACCTTCCCCTTTTAAGCAACGTAACTTCTCACCATCTGAAACGACAATTCCAGTGCCTTCTTGTCCTCTATGTTGTAAACTATGAAGTCCGTAATACGTAATTTGTGCGGCATTGGGGTGTCCCCAAATACCAAACACTCCACATTCTTCGTTTAAACCTTTGATTTCAGCAGGCATGGGATGGCTCCTTTCCAAGCTGACTCTAATTCCTCTACAGATGCTTGTAAGATGACGTCTCCATTTTCTGATGACACGTTGATTGCTCCATGATCTGCTACGTTTCCAATTGCCTTCGCATCTGGAACAAGTTTCTCAAACTCCTCTTTGTTTTCAGGTTTGACTGAAATGATGAAACGTGATTGTGTTTCACTGAACAGATCTGCTACTTTGTTTTCTCCAGAAACCTGAACGTTTGCACCTAGGCCTTTTGTTCCGAAAGTAGATTCCGCAAGAGCAACAGCGAAACCACCTTCAGCGATATCATGTGCAGATGCCACAAGCCCTTTTTGGATCGCTTCTAACAACTGCATTTGACGGCGAAGCTCTGTTTTCAAGTCAATTTTCGGTGCCTGACCGAAGATCTTTCCTTCAGTCAGCTTTTGAAGCTCACTTCCGCCAAACTCTTCATGGGTTTCACCAACCACAAAGATATAATCTCCAGCTTCCTTGAAGCTTTGAGTTGTAATATGATCAACGTCCTCGATCAACCCAACCATTCCTACGACCGGTGTTGGATAAACGGCAGTACCCATCGATTCGTTATAAAGAGAAACATTCCCACCGATGACTGGAGTGGACAGCTCACGACAAGCTTCACTCATTCCGTCAACAGACTTCTCGATCTGCCAGAAGATTTCCGGTTTCTCTGGACTCCCGAAGTTTAAGCAGTCCGTAATCGCCAGTGGAATCGCTCCTGAACAAACGATATTACGTGCCGCTTCCGCTACAGCGATCTTTCCTCCGACCTCTGGATCCAGGTAAAGGTAACGGGAATTACAATCAGTTGTCATGGCAAGGGCTTTTCTAGTGCCACGTACCCGTACAACCGCTGCATCAGAACCCGGGCTCACAACCGTACTCGTTCTTACTTGATGATCATATTGATCGTATACCCATTCTTTACTCGCAATCGTCGGCTGCTGCAAGAGCGCCTTAAGAGTTTCTTTACAATCGTCTACTTTTGGAGCCCCTGTTTCCATTGCTTGAAACTCTTTATAGTAAGCCGCCTCTTGAGATGGCTTATGATAAACAGGTGCTTCCTCAGCAAGTGCATCAACCGGCACATCTGCCACGACTTCTCCTTTATGAAGAAGACGAAGACGCTTATCATCTGTTACTTTTCCGATCGAAACTGCCTCTAAGTCATATTTCGAAAAAAGATCAACGATTTCTTGCTCGCGGCCTTTTTCAACGACGATCAGCATACGCTCCTGGGATTCTGAAAGCATCATTTCATATGCCGTCATGCCCCTTTCACGCTGCGGGACAAGGTCAAGATTCATTTCGATACCGGATCCTGCTTTACTTGCCATTTCAGCGGATGAACTTGTAAGACCAGCTGCTCCCATATCCTGAATTCCCACAAGAGCATCATTCTGAACAAGTTCCAAACACGCTTCAAGAAGTAATTTTTCCATGAATGGATCTCCCACTTGAACCGCTGGACGCTTCTCTTCTGATCCTTCATTTAATTCCTCGGAAGCGAAGGTGGCTCCGTGAATTCCGTCACGACCTGTTTTCGCTCCAACATACATAACTGTATTGCCGACACCATGTGCCTGACCTTTTTTAATATCTTTATGATCGATCAAGCCGACACACATAGCGTTTACAAGAGGGTTTCCTTCGTAAGAGGCATCGAATTGAACTTCCCCTCCGACCGTTGGGATCCCGATACAGTTTCCATACCCGGCAATACCTGCTACGACTTCTTTAAATAGATACTGAACACGAGGAGAATCCAGCTCTCCAAAGCGTAAAGAGTTGAGGAGTGCGATAGGTCTTGCCCCCATCGAGAATACGTCTCGTATAATACCCCCGACACCCGTTGCCGCTCCTTGGAAAGGCTCAATGGCTGACGGATGATTGTGACTCTCGATTTTGAACACCACTGCTTGATCATCGCCAATATCAACAATTCCAGCTCCTTCTCCAGGTCCTTGAAGAACCCGTTCACCTGTCGTTGGAAACTTCATCAGTACAGGCTTCGAATTTTTATAGCTGCAATGCTCTGACCACATAACAGAGAAAAGACCGGTCTCTGTGTAGTTCGGTGTTCTTCCCAGGATGTTTTCCACCATTGAAAATTCTTCGTCTGTTAAACCCATCTCACGATAAAGCTGCTCTTCTTTCACTTTTGTTGAAGTTGGTTCAAGCATTAACGACATGTTTTTCCCTCCAGTGTTTCACAATCGATTGAAATAGTTTCTTCCCGTCTTCACTACCTAATAAAGTGTCCATGGCGCGCTCAGGGTGAGGCATCATCCCAAGCACATTTCCGGCTTTATTTGTGATCCCCGCAATATTTTCAACGCTTCCGTTCGGATTTTCATCCGTATATGTGAATACAATTTGATTATTTTCCTTAAGTGTAATCATGGTCTCTTCATCACAGAAGTAATTACCTTCACCGTGAGCGATCGGAATTTGGATCACATCATTTTTTTCATATCCATTCGTAAACATCGTTTCATTATTTTCAACGGTTAACGGTACCGTTTTACAAATGAACTTCAAGCTATCATTCCGGCGCATGGCCCCAGGTAACAACCCTGTTTCCAGTAAAACCTGAAATCCGTTGCATACACCCAGAACCGGCTTACCTTGCTCTGCCGCTTTCACGACCTCTTTCATGACGTTCGAGAAACGGGCAATCGCTCCTGAACGAAGGTAATCCCCGTATGAGAATCCCCCTGGTAATAGAATCGCATCATAGTTTTCCAGATTGTCAGCATCGTGCCAAACATATTCAACTTCTTCACCGATTTCGTCTTTGATCGCATGGTACATATCAATGTCACAGTTAGAGCCTGGGAATACAATTACTGCAAACTTCATTGAGCGACACTCTCCTCGATTTCATATCGGTAATCCTCGATAACAGGGTTGGCAAGTAGTCGATGACACATTTCTTCAACTGTCGCTTCGATGTTTTCAACACTTGATGGAAGAGTCAACTCCATATACTTCCCGACGCGCACATCTTCAACATGTATAAATTCCATTGAATGCAGCGCTTGTTTCACAACACTTCCTTGAGGATCTAATACACTTTCTCTTAATGTGATATAAACTTTTACTTTGTACATAGCTTGTTTCCTCCTAAGCGTTCTAAAATGATTGAGTATACTTCCGTTAAACTGCCTATATCTCTTCTGAAAACATCTTTATCAAGCTTTTGGTTTGTTTCTGCGTCCCACAAACGGCATGTGTCTGGTGAGATTTCATCCCCTAATATAATTGCTCCGTCACGGTCTTTCCCAAACTCTAATTTGAAATCTACAAGGGTGACTCCTGCTTCTTTGAAAATCCCTTGAAGAACCTCATTGACACCAAGCGCCATTGTTCTGATCTCAGCCCGTTCTTCCCGAGAAGCAATCTCAAGGTAATCAATATGATCATCCGTAATAAGCGGATCCCCCAGATCATCATCCTTATAGTAGAATTCGATGATCGGCTTTTGAAGTGGCGTCCCTTCTTCTTTTCCAAGCCGTTTTGACAGACTTCCCGCAATCACATTGCGAACCACGACTTCAAGTGGGATGATTCGTACACGTTTGACTAGCTGCTCATCATCCGATAACTGTTTAATAAAGTGACTCTGTATACCTTTTTCAGCAAGCTTTGAAAATAGCAAGCTAGAAATCTTATTATTTAATACCCCTTTGCCATCGATATCCGCTTTCTTCTCCCCGTTAAAAGCAGTAGCAGAATTCTTATACTGAATCCAAACGACTTCCTCATCTTGTGTGGCGAAAATCTGCTTCGCTTTGCCTTCATATAAAAGCGTTCCTTTTTCCATATGAAATCCCCCTAATCGCTGAATATTGCCAATCTTCAGTCTATATTTTCATAAAAAAAGGAAGGGATTCTGCTAAAACCCCCGCCTTATTCATTTGTCAGAAGGACTTATTCCACTAAGCCGCAACGTTCAAAAATCGTATCTACATGCTTCAAGTGATAGTTATAATCGAAGCAATCATCGATGTCATCCGGCGAAAGCTTGGACGTGATGGTTGCATCCTCTTCAATAAGAGAACGGAAGGCCACTTGCTTCTCCCACGCTTCCATTGCTTTCGGCTGAACCGTATCATAAGCTTCTTCACGCGTCATCCCTTTATCGATAAGGGCTAAAAGGACACGTTGTGAGTAAATCAAACCAAGCGTACGATCCATATTGCGCTGCATATTCTCCGGGAATACCGTTAAGTTCTTGATGATATTTCCGAAACGGTTCAGCATATAATTTAAAGCAATCGTCGCATCCGGAAGGATTACACGCTCTGCTGATGAGTGAGAGATATCACGCTCATGCCATAGAGGTACGTTCTCATAAGCTGTCAGCATGTATCCTCTGATTACACGCGCCATTCCCGTCATATTCTCGGAACCGATCGGGTTACGCTTATGAGGCATAGCCGATGATCCTTTTTGACCCTTAGCGAAGAACTCTTCCACTTCACGTGTTTCACTCTTCTGAAGACCGCGAACCTCAACAGAAAACTTCTCGATGGAAGTGGCAATCAATGCAAGTGTCCCCATGTAATGAGCATGACGATCACGCTGCAAGGTTTGTGTAGAAACGGGCGCCGGTTTGATCCCCAGCTTTTCACACACGTATGACTCTACAAATGGATCGATATTGGCATACGTTCCAACGGCACCGGAAATCTTCCCGAATTCCACTCCATCTGCCGCTGCTTTGAATCGCTCTACATTACGCTTCATCTCTTCATACCAAAGTGCAAGCTTTAAACCGAAAGTAGTCGGTTCAGCATGAACTCCATGCGTACGCCCCATCATGACCGTATGTTTGTGCTCAATTGCTTTGTTCTTTAAAATTTCTACGAATCGCTCTAAGTCTTTTAGAATGATGTCGTTGGCCTGCTTTAATTGATAAGAGAGAGCTGTATCCACGACGTCAGTAGAAGTCAGTCCGTAATGAACCCATTTTCTTTCTTCTCCGAGGGTTTCAGAAACCGCTCTGGTAAAAGCTACAACATCGTGTCGCGTTTCTTCTTCGATTTCTTTAATACGATCTACATTGAATCCGGCATTCTCACGAATCTTCGCAACATCCTCTTTCGGAATGTCCCCGATTTCAGCCCAAGCTTCACATGCCAAAATTTCTACTTCAAGCCATGCTTGAAAACGATTTTCCTCTGTCCAAATTGCTCCCATTTCAGGGCGTGTATAACGTTCTATCATACCAGTCGTCCTCCGATCTTTTCTTGCACCTTCCAAATACCAGCTTCGTTTATAGTTGTCAATGTCTCTTCAATATCATTTGTTAAAAGAGTGACATGTCCCATCTTACGTTTCGGCTTCGGTACATCCTTACCGTATAGATGAATAAACCAGTCTGGATGCTTTGGAACAGCCTTCATAATAGGCTCGATATGCTCTCCTAATAGGTTAACCATCACAGCGTTCTTTAATAAGGTGGGTTGAACAAGCGGCCAGTTACAAACAGCTTTGATATGTTGGGCGAATTGTGAGTAGTCACACGCTTCAATTGAATAATGACCTGAATTATGAGGTCTGGGAGCCAGTTCATTAATGAAGATGTCTCCATCCTCCGTCAGGAACATTTCAATCGCGAGCGTTCCCACAAGGTCAAGGGTCTCACTTATTCTCTTCGCCATCTCGATCGCTTTATCTGACACTTCTTTGCTCACTCTTGCCGGAGCAATCGTTTCATGTAAAATATTATCCACATGAATATTTTCCACTACCGGAAAGTTGGTTTGATGTCCATCGGGATTTCGTGTCACGATCACGGATAACTCTTTTTCAAAAGGTATCCATTTCTCTAACACACAAGGACCGTTCTCCAATAAAGCAGAGGCTTCTTCTACCCCGCTCTCTTCACGAATCACATATTGCCCTTTTCCGTCATAACCACCTCTGGATGTTTTCAGAACCACTGGATAGCCAAGCTTTTCTATATTATCATAGATATCCTGTTGTTGTTTAATCACAGCATAAGGAGCTACTTTCACCCCTGCAAGTGTTAGGGCTTCCTTTTCCATGATGCGATCCTGTGTAATGCGGATCAGCTCTGCTCCTTGAGGTAAAAAGGCACGCTCCGACAACCATTTAAGTGCTTCATAATCGATGTTTTCAAATTCATATGTGATCACGTCACACTCTTCTGCCAATCTATAAAGGGCATCATACTGGTCAAAGCCGGCCGTGATCACAAGATCTGCCACTTGGGCGCATGGTGATTGAGGTGCCGGGTCTAAAACTGCCACTCGAAAGCCATTTTGTTTTGCAGCAAGGGCCATCATTCGTCCAAGCTGTCCTCCGCCAATGATCCCAATCATCTGTCCCGGTAAAATCGTCTTCTTATTCAAGGTCATCACTGCTTTCCAACACCTTTTCCCGTAACGCGTCTCTTCTATTTTCTAAAGTAGCGGCTAACTCTGTATTTTCTATAGAAAGGATTTGTGCTGCTAAAAGCCCGGCGTTTGTAGCTCCAGCCTTCCCAATCGCAACCGTCGCGACCGGAACGCCCCCTGGCATCTGCACGATCGACAACAACGAATCCATCCCATTCAGGGCTTTCGATTGTACCGGAACCCCTATCACAGGTAATGTCGTCTTCGCTGCCACCATTCCAGGTAAGTGAGCAGCACCTCCTGCACCTGCAATAATGACTTTCACTCCTCGATTTCTGGCACCTTCAGCAAACTCAAACATAAAATCTGGCGTCCTGTGAGCCGATACAACTCGTTTTTCAAATGGAATCTCTAACTCTTGCAATACCTCACACGCATGCTTCATTGTTTCCCAGTCCGATGTACTTCCCATGATTACTGATATCATAATGGTAACAGGCACCTCCCGTAATTTACCTTAATCCCTTTTAACAAAAAATACCCAGATCAATTGTTCTCTACTTTTTTGAGAGAAAGCAATTGATCTGGGTATTTTACAGAGAATGGTCCCGTTTTATCCGATAGGGTCCACAAACGAGCTCGTATCCAGACAGCTACTTTCCCTCATAGTCCGACCATTTACGGTAGTCAGGTAGAAACTCATGGGCCATATTCCCATTATTATATGAGGGTATTCGGTTTATTTGTCTCCATCATAACGTGATATAGAGGCTCTGTCAACGAATAATCGAACGATAATAAAAGTCTGAAAATTAATGTTCGGATTTGAAGCGTTTACTCTTCGATTTTCTTCCCCTCGAAGACAATTGTCTGTTTAATAGGGACATATTCTGTTTTCGTTCCATCTTTTTGTTCCTCAAACACAGGTTTTTCCATCCGTCTTACCGGCATATAACCCATTTCCTTCATACGGTCTAAACACTCCGTAATCGTCTCATTCTCCTGCACTTCAAATAATAATTTCTTTTTACTCATTCTTTTAATTTTCCTTTGCGAATATTTCGTACTGCCTTCACCCAGAACCCGCCATGAATCGCCTTTGGTTCATACGCAATGATAAATGCCTTTGGGTCAAGCTCTTTAATTGTATCATAAAGCTTCATCTCATACTTTCGCGGAGTCAGGATCTGCAGGGCCATCCGGTTTCCTTCCAGTCCATTCGCTTCCCAGTTCGTCACCCCGTAGCCCCTTGCACGTAGTTCATTCGGAAGGGCCTTATCATACTCCTTCGTGATCACATTCACTGTAATATACCCAAGAGCCAGCTTCTCCTCGATTTTCATCCCGACAATCACACCGAGACCATAACCGACCGCATAAGCGATCAGATTCTGAATCTCATTCAGGTTGTCCAGTACCAGCCCAAGACCCACAACATAAATCACTACTTCAAATGTACTCACAAAAGCTGCAATATATCGATAACCCTTTAACGTCAAAATCATTCTAATCGTAAAAAAGGATACGTATACGACATTGATGATCAAAATAATCGCTACCATCACAAAACTATTGTCTAACACCGTGATGCTCCTCTCTCCACTACTACTTGTAGTATGCTCAAATTAAGTTCCTATTTTACTAGAAAAATTCCATAATATGAACCACTTCAAGAAAAATTGCGAATGTTTTTCCGATGACAATTTCTAGAAAATCTGAACTCCTACTTTGTGTCTTTCCTATTTTGACCTGATTAAAACATAAAACGGCTTTATGGCAGCGTGTCATCGCAGCCATAAAGCCGTCTTGTGCTTTGCTATATTATAACGATTTCAACTTCTCAACCACTCCAGAAGGTTCCACACGATCTTTGTAATCGGCTTTCGTATATTCGTAAGCAATCGTTCCGTCCTGCTTGATAATATATGTTGCTGAAACAGGGAGCGTCCATGAATCACTGTCATTCGCTTTCTCCAGATCCAGACCTTTGTCTTTGTAGATATCCACTAAGTAAGGAGGCAGCTTGTAAACCAACTTATACTCATCTGCCACTTCATTTCCTTTATCACTTAACACGAAATATCCCAATTCATTCTTCTCTTTTGTAGAAAAGGATGCATCCGGTGTTTGCGGACTGACCGCAATCAGCTCGCCACCAGCTGATTCAATGTCTTCCATTAGCTGTTGGTATGCACGCAGCTCCATATTGCAATATGGGCACCATCCGCCACGATAAAACGTAAGGATGACTGGACCTTTCTTCAGCATATCTTCCAATGTGACTTCCTTGCCTGTCGCATCAGGTAATGTAAAGTTCGGAGCTTTCTCTCCTATCCTTTACCATCATTAGAGAGCTCCAGTTCATTGATTGCTTTCCGCATTTTATCTTGTACTTCCTGAGATGCATTCTGCTTAAATTTAGAAATATATTCATTGTACTGTTCACGCATGTTGGTTTCTGTCATTTAAAAAACCTCCCTTTAGAACTTATTTATAGTATAAGTGCAGTTTATTCAAATGAAAAACGATGTGCTTGGTTGGATTTCTTGGTGAATCGGGATGGGTGATGTTGTGACGAATTTGTTTTTTTAGTTTGTTTTGGAGTTTGGGGTTACTTGGCAAGTTGTGAAAGATAGTTGTGATATTGGCAGTTAAAAGAATGATAGAATTGCTTTCTCTTACAAGTTTTAATTGAGAATGAATGGAATATAGTTAGACTCTATGAAAATTTAGTACTTCTAGGTTCAAACTTGTTGATAGTGCCCTTTATTTCGTTGATTCTTTGGTTTTGACTTTAATAATTGCGTCTGAATCGATAGTGATTGCGTCGTTTCCGACGGTTTTTGCGTCTATTGTTCATTTTATGCGTCATTTATGCGTCTTTTTCCAACCACCTCCTAATTCCATCCAGGGGTGTAGAGGATAATGCAAATCACTTATCTATCCACACACAAAAAAAGAGCAGCCCCTAAGAGCTACTCTTTCTTCACATTTGCCTGGCGACGTCCTACTCTCACAGGGGGAGATCCCCCAACTACCATCGGCGCTGAAGAGCTTAACTTCCGTGTTCGGCATGGGAACGGGTGTGACCTCTTCGCCATTGTCACCAGACGAATTATTCAATTGAAGGATTGTTCCTTCAAAACTAGATAAAGAATTGATGTCAAGAAAGCCGAATATCGACCCATTGTTGTTCATTTAATAAATGACTCTTTGTGGTTAAGTCCTCGATCGATTAGTATCAGTCAACTCCACATGTCGCCATGCTTCCATCTCTGACCTATCTACCTAGTCATCTTCTAGGGATCTTACTCACATACGTGATGGGAAATCTCATCTCGAGGGGGGCTTCATGCTTAGATGCTTTCAGCACTTATCCCTTCCGCACATAGCTACCCAGCGATGCCTTTGGCAAGACAACTGGTACACCAGCGGTGCGTCCATCCCGGTCCTCTCGTACTAAGGACAGCTCCTCTCAAATTTCCTGCGCCCACGACGGATAGGGACCGAACTGTCTCACGACGTTCTGAACCCAGCTCGCGTACCGCTTTAATGGGCGAACAGCCCAACCCTTGGGACCGACTACAGCCCCAGGATGCGATGAGCCGACATCGAGGTGCCAAACCTCCCCGTCGATGTGGACTCTTGGGGGAGATAAGCCTGTTATCCCCGGGGTAGCTTTTATCCGTTGAGCGATGGCCCTTCCATGCGGAACCACCGGATCACTAAGCCCGACTTTCGTCCCTGCTCGACTTGTAGGTCTCGCAGTCAAGCTCCCTTGTGCCTTTACACTCTGCGAATGATTTCCAACCATTCTGAGGGAACCTTTGGGCGCCTCCGTTACTCTTTAGGAGGCGACCGCCCCAGTCAAACTGCCCACCTGACACTGTCTCCCACCCCGATAAGGGGCGCGGGTTAGAATTTCAATACAGCCAGGGTAGTATCCCACCGATGCCTCCACCGAAGCTGGCGCTCCGGCTTCCAAGGCTCCTACCTATCCTGTACAAGCTGTACCAAAATTCAATATCAGGCTACAGTAAAGCTCCACGGGGTCTTTCCGTCCTGTCGCGGGTAACCTGCATCTTCACAGGTACTATAATTTCACCGAGTCTCTCGTTGAGACAGTGCCCAGATCGTTACGCCTTTCGTGCGGGTCGGAACTTACCCGACAAGGAATTTCGCTACCTTAGGACCGTTATAGTTACGGCCGCCGTTTACTGGGGCTTCGATTCGCACCTTCGCTTGCGCTAAGCACTCCTCTTAACCTTCCAGCACCGGGCAGGCGTCAGCCCCTATACTTCGCCTTACGGCTTCGCAGAGACCTGTGTTTTTGCTAAACAGTCGCCTGGGCCTATTCACTGCGGCTCTCTCGGGCTTGCACCCTACCAGAGCACCCCTTCTCCCGAAGTTACGGGGTCATTTTGCCGAGTTCCTTAACGAGAGTTCTCTCGCTCACCTTAGGATTCTCTCCTCGCCTACCTGTGTCGGTTTGCGGTACGGGCACCTTTTTCCTCGCTAGAGGCTTTTCTTGGCAGTGTGGAATCAGGAACTTCGCTACTATAATTCGCTCGCTATCACAGCTCAGCCTTCACGATGATGGGATTTGCCTCATCATCAGCCTAACTGCTTAGACGCACATATCCAGCAGTGCGCTTACCCTATCCTCCTGCGTCCCCCCATTGCTCAAACGGAAAAGAGGTGGTACAGGAATATCAACCTGTTGTCCATCGTCTACGCCTATCGGCCTCGACTTAGGTCCCGACTAACCCTGAGCGGACGAGCCTTCCTCAGGAAACCTTAGGCATTCGGTGGATGGGATTCTCACCCATCTTTCGCTACTCATACCGGCATTCTCACTTCTAAGCACTCCACCAGTCCTTACGGTCTAGCTTCGCAGTCCTTAGAACGCTCTCCTACCACTGACACCTAAAGGTGTCAATCCACAGCTTCGGTGATACGTTTAGCCCCGGTACATTTTCGGCGCAGAGTCACTCGACCAGTGAGCTATTACGCACTCTTTAAATGGTGGCTGCTTCTAAGCCAACATCCTGGTTGTCTAAGCAACTCCACATCCTTTTCCACTTAACGTATACTTTGGGACCTTAGCTGGTGGTCTGGGCTGTTTCCCTTTCGACTACGGATCTTATCACTCGCAGTCTGACTCCCATGGATAAGTCTTTGGCATTCGGAGTTTGTCTGAATTCGGTAACCCGATGAGGGCCCCTAGTCCAAACAGTGCTCTACCTCCAAGACTCTTACACATGAGGCTAGCCCTAAAGCTATTTCGGAGAGAACCAGCTATCTCCAAGTTCGATTGGAATTTCTCCGCTACCCACACCTCATCCCCGCACTTTTCAACGTGCGTGGGTTCGGACCTCCATTCAGTGTTACCTGAACTTCATCCTGGACATGGGTAGATCACCTGGTTTCGGGTCTACGACCACATACTCAATTCGCCCTATTCAGACTCGCTTTCGCTGCGGCTCCGTCTCATCGACTTAACCTTGCATGGGATCGTAACTCGCCGGTTCATTCTACAAAAGGCACGCCATCACCCGTTAACGGGCTCTGACTACTTGTAGGCACACGGTTTCAGGTTCTATTTCACTCCCCTTCCGGGGTGCTTTTCACCTTTCCCTCACGGTACTGGTTCACTATCGGTCACTAGGGAGTATTTAGCCTTGGGAGATGGTCCTCCCAGCTTCCGACGGGATTTCACGTGTCCCGCCGTACTCAGGATCCACTCAAGAGAGAATGAAGTTTCAACTACAGGGTTGTTACCTTCTTTGACGAGCCTTTCCAGACTTCTTCGTCTACTTCATTCCTTTGTAACTCCGTATAGAGTGTCCTACAACCCCAAGAGGCAAGCCTCTTGGTTTGGGCTACATCCCGTTTCGCTCGCCGCTACTCAGGGAATCGCAATTGCTTTCTCTTCCTCCAGGTACTTAGATGTTTCAGTTCCCTGGGTCTGCCTTCCATACTCTATGTATTCAAGTAAGGATATTGTTCCATTACGAACAATGGGTTCCCCCATTCGGAAATCTCTGGATCAAAGCTCACTTACAGCTCCCCAAAGCATATCGGTGTTAGTCCCGTCCTTCGTCGGCTCCTAGTGCCAAGGCATCCACCGTGCGCCCTTCATAACTTAACCGAATTGGTTGTTACATCAGGTTTAAAACCTAAAATGGCGATACTCGGTAATTTCTTGACTATCAATTTATCTTTATCTAGTTTTCAAAGAACAAACACATTTTGATCTCGTAAGAGACAAAAAGTTTTGATGGATGGTTATTTTGCTTTCGCAAAAAACCTTATTAAACCATCAAAACTGAACAAAACTTCGACGTGTCAAACGTTTAGTTAAATCTTCCTTAGAAAGGAGGTGATCCAGCCGCACCTTCCGATACGGCTACCTTGTTACGACTTCACCCCAATCATCTGTCCCACCTTAGGCGGCTGGCTCCAAAAGGTTACCTCACCGACTTCGGGTGTTACAAACTCTCGTGGTGTGACGGGCGGTGTGTACAAGGCCCGGGAACGTATTCACCGCGGCATGCTGATCCGCGATTACTAGCGATTCCAGCTTCATGTAGGCGAGTTGCAGCCTACAATCCGAACTGAGAACGGTTTTATGGGATTGGCTAAACCTCGCGGTCTTGCTGCCCTTTGTACCGTCCATTGTAGCACGTGTGTAGCCCAGGTCATAAGGGGCATGATGATTTGACGTCATCCCCACCTTCCTCCGGTTTGTCACCGGCAGTCATCTTAGAGTGCCCAACTGAATGCTGGCAACTAAGATCAAGGGTTGCGCTCGTTGCGGGACTTAACCCAACATCTCACGACACGAGCTGACGACAACCATGCACCACCTGTCACTCTGTCCCCCGAAGGGGAAAGCCCTATCTCTAGGGTTGTCAGAGGATGTCAAGACCTGGTAAGGTTCTTCGCGTTGCTTCGAATTAAACCACATGCTCCACCGCTTGTGCGGGCCCCCGTCAATTCCTTTGAGTTTCAGTCTTGCGACCGTACTCCCCAGGCGGAGTGCTTAATGCGTTAGCTGCAGCACTAAGGGGCGGAAACCCCCTAACACTTAGCACTCATCGTTTACGGCGTGGACTACCAGGGTATCTAATCCTGTTTGCTCCCCACGCTTTCGCGCCTCAGTGTCAGTTACAGACCAGAAAGTCGCCTTCGCCACTGGTGTTCCTCCAAATATCTACGCATTTCACCGCTACACTTGGAATTCCACTTTCCTCTTCTGCACTCAAGTTCCCCAGTTTCCAATGACCCTCCACGGTTGAGCCGTGGGCTTTCACATCAGACTTAAGAAACCACCTGCGCGCGCTTTACGCCCAATAATTCCGGACAACGCTTGCCACCTACGTATTACCGCGGCTGCTGGCACGTAGTTAGCCGTGGCTTTCTGGTTAGGTACCGTCAAGGTACCGCCCTATTCGAACGGTACTTGTTCTTCCCTAACAACAGAGTTTTACGATCCGAAAACCTTCATCACTCACGCGGCGTTGCTCCGTCAGACTTTCGTCCATTGCGGAAGATTCCCTACTGCTGCCTCCCGTAGGAGTCTGGGCCGTGTCTCAGTCCCAGTGTGGCCGATCACCCTCTCAGGTCGGCTACGCATCGTCGCCTTGGTGAGCCGTTACCTCACCAACTAGCTAATGCGCCGCGGGTCCATCTGTAAGTGATAGCTAAAAGCCACCTTTCAACATTTCCTCATGCGAGGAAATGAGTTATCCGGTATTAGCCCCGGTTTCCCGGAGTTATCCCAGTCTTACAGGCAGGTTACCCACGTGTTACTCACCCGTCCGCCGCTGACTGATGGGAGCAAGCTCCCATCAGTCCGCTCGACTTGCATGTATTAGGCACGCCGCCAGCGTTCGTCCTGAGCCAGGATCAAACTCTCCGATAAAAGTTTGAATAGCTCTTTAAAAATAAATCTAGAATTAACGTTGACGTATTGTCTTGTTTTGTTCAGTTTTCAAGGTTCAATGTGTAAGTGCTTCGTTTGAAGCGACTTGACCATCATATCAAGATTACAATGTTTTGTCAACAACTTTTTTCATGATGTTTTCAATCGCTATTTCAAGTTGTTATGTGCTCGCTGCTCTCTTGCGACGGTTTTTAAAGTATATCAATCTATTAGATATACGTCAATACTTTCGAGAGAGTTTTTTGAAAAACTTCTAGTCTTTCTATTATATTCTACTCTTCTTTATGACCAAACATCCAAAACTTAGCCTTTCCACTGATGCCATCTAGTATCTTTCTTCTATATAGTAGCAACTATACCTATTTCATTCCCTCTATTAATTTTTCCAAACTAACAAAAAAACCCATTTTCATTCTTCTCTACAGAGAATGAAAATGGGTTTTAATTATTCTTTAATCGATCTTGATGATGTTTTCGTCGTTACGGTTTACTTTACCTGATTTCTCGATTGTTACTTGTTGACCTTCTTTAAGGTTCGTAAAGACAATCGGTGTCATAATAGATGGTGCGTTTTCTTTGATGTAGTCAAGATCCACTTCCAGTAATGGTTGACCCGCTTCTACCTGGTCGCCCTCTTTTACTAGCGCTTCGAATCCTTTACCTTCTAATTTAACCGTATCGATCCCAACATGGATCAGAACTTCACGGCCTGCTTTAGATTCAAGTCCGATGGCATGCTTCGTCGGGAATACGTTTACGACTTTACCTGTGATAGGAGAAACGATTGTTCCTTCTGTAGGTACGATCGCAAATCCGTCACCCATCATTTTTCCTGAGAATACTTGGTCAGGGACTTCCGTGATATCTTTCAATTCTCCAGTGATAGGAGCTACAAATTTTTCGTTCTTTTCTTCTTCAGTTGTTCGAAGTGCATCCGGGTTCACTTCTTCAATTTGCTGCTCAACTTCTTCATTAGGGCTTGTTTCTACTCTACGTGGAGCCTTTCCACGGATGATGTCTTGCATTTGTGATTTGATCGTGTCTGACTTAGGTCCGAAGATCGCTTGTATGTTGTCTCCAACTTCAAGTACTCCTGAAGCACCTAATTTTTTCAAACGATTTTTGTCGACACTCTTCACATCATTAACAGAAACACGAAGACGAGTGATACATGCGTCTAAGTGAGCGATGTTCTCTTGTCCACCCATTGCTTCAAGGATGTTGTATGGAAGGTCTCCAGCTGAACTTGCCGGTGATCCATCGTCATCTTCGTCTACATCTTCACGACCAGGAGTCATGAGATTGAACTTACGAATAGCGAAACGGAACCCGAAGTAGTAAATGACAGCAAATACTGCCCCTACCGGAATAACGATCCAGGCATTTGTTTGTGGGTTGATCAATCCGAATAAGATGTAGTCGATCAAACCACCTGAGAATGTCATACCGATTTTAACATCTAATAGATGCATGGTTAAGAAAGATAACCCTGCAAAGATTGTATGGATACCGAAAAGAACTGGTGCTACGAATAAGAATGAGAATTCGATTGGTTCTGTGATACCTGTTAAGAATGATGTTAAAGCTGCCGAGCCCATGATACCTGCTACAACTGCTTTTCTTTCAGGTTTTGCCTCATGGTAGATCGCTAATGCCGCTGCCGGAAGACCGAACATCATGAATGGGAATTTACCAGTCATGAAGGTACCTGCAGTCAGATCTTGTACACCATCTTGAATCTGTTTCATAAAGATTGCCTGGTCCCCACGAATAATATTTCCTGCTTCTGAAGTATACGAACCAAACTCAAACCAGAATGGTGAGTAGAAAATATGGTGAAGTCCAAATGGTATGAGTGCACGTTCGATGACACCAAATATGAATGCAGCAAATGCTCTGTTTTCACCAAGCATAAAGTTAGAGAATGAATTAAGGCCATTTTGGATCGGTGGCCAAATTAATAACATCAATAGTCCTAATACAACAGCAGAAGCTGCCGTTGCAATTGGTACAAATCGTTTCCCTGCAAAGAATCCCAGATATGAAGGAAGTTCGATCTGGAAGAAACGATTATACATAGACGCAGCAAGTATTCCGACGATAATACCGCCGAATACCCCTGTTTGAAGTGTAGGAATTCCGAGAACAAGTGCGTATGCAGGGTCTACACCATCACCTGTTACATCCCCGATTCCCAGTCCTTCAACTGTTCCCATAGTTACGTTCATAATCAAGAAACCAACGATAGCCGCTAAACCAGCTACCCCTTCACCACCAGCTAATCCGATGGCTACACCCACTGCGAATAACAGGGCTAAGTTTCCGAAAATAATTCCACCTGCTTGCTCCATGACACTGGCGACCATTTCAACGCCGCCGTTTGAAAGGAATGGGGCAATTTCTAATAACGTCGGATTTTGCAGTGCATTACCGAATGCAAGCAGAAGTCCGGCTGCTGGCAAGATAGCTACAGGCAGCATGAGGGCTTTACCGACTTTTTGTAAAACACCAAAAGCCTTTTTAAACATGAAGTTTCCTCCTTATATTTCGTTCTTTTTTTCAACTAATTAGATGATGATTGCAAACAAAAAAGGCATGAGAAAAGAGGATAATGAACGTATAAGGATAGACTACCCCAAAATATACGTTTCAATCATCTTCTTCACTCATGCCTGATCGTATCAGTAACACGTAAGAAAGATAAGTGCTTTATTTAACCTTATTCTGAATACGCTGCAAATGCATGGTTAAATATACAGCCTCAGCATCGTAGACAGGTTTTTGTAATGTTTGCTGCATCATCTTGATCAGCTTCCAAGATAAATTATAGCAGAGAGGGTATTCCTCTTTCAACAGTTTTGCAATTTTTTCTGGTTCTTCTACGCGTTCTTCCCTAAGTACCCGCTCTATCGTATATCGAATGTGGCGCACAAGCCTCATATAATCGACGCTTTCCTTATTAATTTTCACATCCAGCTGTTGTTCGATCATCCCGGTTAGGCGACCAATCAACTGGGAGTGTTGATTCACTTCAGACAGATCCTTGTTCATCATGGCGCTATGGATATGAAGGGCAATAAACCCAATTTCCCCCTCAGGTAAATGAACATCGGTCATTTCATTGATCATGCCAACCACTTCTCTGGCAATTTCGTATTCGAATGGATATAGCGTCCTCGTTTCTACCAGAAACGGATTGCGGATTTCCATCCCTCTCATCAATCGGTTAATCGCAAAAAGGATGTGGTCGGTCAGGGCGATGTGAATATGCTCATTTAGAAAAGAGTTGGTTCTTTTTCTAATTAACTCGATGGCAGAAATGATGACGTTTGACATATCATCATTTAAGAAAGGAAGAAGATTTTTATACTGCTCCTGTTCTTTCTCTCCTTTTAATACAAACATTTTTTCTGCAATATCATTCTGAATGGGATCTCCTTTTTTACGGTTGAACCCTATCCCTTTCCCGATCAGCACAACTTCACCGTAGCTCTCGTGATCTGCAATTAATACATTGTTATTCAACGCTTTCTTCACATTTAAAGTAGACATCGTCATTCTCCCTATAATTTCGACCGATTTCGACACTATCCGATTCCATGATTTTAACGAAAACCTATCCTTTTTTCAATTCATATTTCCCATATACATGTATCTTCTCTAGAGCTCCCCCCGTTTCCTCTATTTATGTTTCACTCTTTTCCCTTATAAAATAAGAAAAAGCTGATCTGCGGGAGACCAGCTTAAGAATTTTATGTTTTAAACTAAGAAAATAAAATACAGAACGAAGATAACAAACAAGAAATACATGATCGGATGGATTTCCTTTACGCGACCTTTCATGATCATCGTAATAGGGTAAAAGATAAATCCGATGGCGATACCCGTAGCGATGCTGTACGTTAATGGCATGGCTACGATCGTTAAGAATGCTGGCACAGCTACTTCAAACTTCTTCCAATCAATTTCTCCCAAAGATGAAACCATGAGCACCCCTACAATGATCAATGCCGGTGCTGTCACTGCCGATGTAATGACGGCAAGCAGCGGGAAGAAGAAAATCGAGAGTAAGAATAAGACTGCCGTTACCACTGACGCAAATCCTGTTCTCGCTCCTGCTGCTACCCCTGCTGAAGATTCGATATAAGACGTGGTCGTTGAAGTCCCTAAGATTGCTCCTACCACTGTTGCACAAGAGTCAGCGAATAGTGCTTTACCAGCTCGCGGTAATTTATTTTCCTTCATTAATCCTGCCTGATTGGCTACCGCTACAAGGGTACCTGCTGTATCGAAAAAATCAACGAATAAGAATGTTAGAATCACAACAAGCATCTGTATTGTAAATATACTGCCTGCATCATTAAACAGTGGATCTAATGCTGCTCCAAACGTAGGAGCAAGACTTGGTGCTGCGTCTACTACTTTTTCAGGCGTGTCGATTAACCCAACGATCATTCCGACGATTGCCGTTATAACCATCCCAATGAAAATACCGCCTTTAACGCCTCTTGTCATCAGAATGACGGTGATGATGATTCCGAAAATGGCGAGAAGAGTGGAGCCATTTGTTAAATCTCCAAGACCCACTAATACTGCATCGTTGTTCACAATGATCCCTGCATTTTGAAATCCGATAAAGGTAATGAAAAGTCCAATACCCGCTCCCACGGCATATTTCAACTCCGCAGGGATTGAGTTAATAATTTTTTCCCGAATACCCGACAGTGTGAGTACGATGAAAATCAATCCTGAAATTAACACACCAGTTAATGCCGATTGCCACGGTACACCCATTGTCAATACTACTGTGTATGCGAAGAATGCGTTTAATCCCATACCTGGAGCTAAGGCTATTGGATATTTTGCAATGAGCCCCATAATCAAGGAACCAATGGCAGCCGCTAAAGCCGTAGCGACGAATACTGCACCGTAATCCATTCTCATGCTATCCGGAAGATCCGGTACCGATTGAAGGGTTAACGTCAATGGGTTGACGATCAGGATATAAGCCATTGAAAGAAACGTCGTTAATCCCCCGATGATTTCCCTTCTATACGTCGTTCCTAACTGGTCAAACTGAAAGAAATTTTTCATTCTTGTACTCCTCCTATAGAGTCGTCGCAGAATCCAGCATTTCAATAAAAAAGCCTCGAACTACCAGAGTTCAAGGCTTTGACTGTTAAGATCATGATGAATAGGTAAATGGTGAATTGTTCAACAGTCCTATTCTCAATCACCTCGTAGTCAAGCCATTTACGGTAGCTTGGTAGAAACGCTCGGGCCTTATTCCCGAAATTATACGACGTAATACTTTTATAATGTTTTGATATGATTACAGTACTATTGTACCAACTCAAAACATGACCGTCAACACAAAATACGAACATTATTTATTAAAATTTATATTAATGTTCGTTTTATACACAAAATGACAGGCACTCCCGTTTTTTGTCGAATTCTAAGAATCGACCCTCGACGGGAAATGCCTGTCACCTATCTGTACAAGAATCTATAAATTTCTATTCCCACTCAATCGTTGCAGGTGGCTTACTCGTCACATCATACACAACGCGGTTGATATGATCGACTTCGTTTACGATACGTGTTGAGATTTTCTCTAGTACATCCCAAGGAATACGGGCCCAGTCGGAAGTCATACCGTCAATGGATGTCACGGCACGGATTCCGATCGTATAGTCATACGTTCTGGCATCCCCCATCACTCCGACACTTCGGATGTCAGGCAAAACAGTGAAGTATTGCCAAATGTCACGATCAAGTCCCGCTTTCTTGATTTCATCACGCAGGATGTAATCAGATTCACGAACGATCTCAAGCTTCTGCTCAGAAATTTCACCAAGTACACGAATTCCAAGACCCGGTCCCGGGAATGGTTGACGCCATACGATTTCATCAGGAATACCCAGTTCAGATCCTAATGCACGCACTTCATCTTTGAATAATGTGTTCAATGGCTCAATAAGTGTGAACTGCATGTCTTCAGGCAGTCCACCAACATTGTGGTGAGATTTGATCGTCTGAGCAGTGGCTGTTCCACTTTCAATGATGTCTGTATATAAAGTACCTTGTGCAAGATACTCGATACCTTTAAGCTTAGTCGCTTCATCATCAAACACGTAAATAAATTCATTCCCGATGATTTTACGTTTTTGTTCAGGGTCAGAGACACCTTTTAATTTATTTAAGAAACGGTCTTGCGCATCCACTTTAATGACGTTCATGTTAAAACCGTCAGCGAAAGTTTTCATTACGCTGTCTGCTTCACCTTTTCGAAGAAGGCCATGATCGACGAAAATACAAGTTAATTGATCGCCGATTGCTTTATGGATCAACACAGCAACAACAGAAGAATCCACTCCTCCGCTTAATGCGCAAAGGACTTTTTTGTCTCCAACTGTTTGACGGATCTTCTCCATTTCCATTTCAATGAAATTCTCCATGGACCAGTCACCTGCACACCCACACACTTCGAATACGAAGTTTTTCAGCATTTCATTTCCGTGCACAGAGTGACGTACCTCGGGATGGAATTGAACTGCATATAATCCTTTTTCTTCGTTACTCATGGAAGCAATCGGACAAGAAGGATTCGTTGCGTTCACCTCAAAGCCTGCGGGAGCTTCCACGACAAGATCTCCATGACTCATCCATACAACTTGCTCTTCAGGCAGATTGGAGAATAACTTAGATTGTTTTTCTACATTGATAGCCGCTTTTCCGTATTCACGGTGCTTCGCGCGTTCCACCTTCCCGCCGAAGTGCATGGTCATAAGCTGCATACCGTAGCAGATTCCCAAAATCGGAATGTCCAGATCAAAGATGCGCTCGTCGCAACGGAATGAGTCTTCACCGTAGACACTGTTCGGTCCCCCGGAGAATATTATCCCTGTAGGATTAATTTCCTGAATTTCTTCAAGGGTAACTGTATGCGGATGGAGCTCACTATAAACACCGAACTCACGAATTCTTCGCGTGATTAATTGATTGTATTGACTACCAAAGTCCAAAACGACGATCATTTCTTGATTGTGCAATTCTTCTTTACCAAGCATTCAGTTCACCTCATCAGTTTTTTATGGGTCAGGACGTACTCCATCCTTATAGTACTTGTTGTTGTTAGCATTCCTTAAAAAATAAAAAAAACCAGACTTCGCCTTAAAAAAAGGCAGAATTCTAGTTTTTTTGCATACAGGGATGTCAAATTAGAACACTGCCTTCATAGTCCAGTCATTTAAGGTGACCGGGTAGATACTTTCGAACCGTATTATCGAGGATATACGAAGGATGCTAACGAACGTTATTATGAATTTGACATCATTTTATACCTTGTTTTCAAAAGGGTCAACCAGTTGTCCTTTTAATTAAATTTTCCCATAATTCCCTCATCTTCGACCAATCTTCTTCCGTTTGCCTCTGACCATATAAAATACGTTCATAATTATTGGTCAGGCTTGTCATTTCATGGGTGCCAAAGAATGAGTCAATATATCGCGAATAGCCCCTTAACGTTTGCCCGTCATCCATTTTCAGTCCGTATCTCTCAAGCTGTTTGATTAAGGAAAGATAGGCTTCTGAAAACACGCCATCTGATGATTTTCTGCGATAATAGAAAATCAGGACATACGGCATCCACCGTCTTCTTACGATGTACAAAGCAATTCCCATGATAAGAAAGAGCATGAGTCCCATGACAAGCTTGCCCCAGTTTTCCACAAAGAATGTTTGAATATCATCCCAAAGCTTCGACAGAGAAAAACCACTTCCATTTGCTAGTGAATCATCTTCTTCAGGTTGAATCGGCTGTTTCGGTGTTTCCTCTTTCTCTGGAACAGGGACTTCGCTGTTATCCGGCTCAGGTACATCCAGGTCATATTGATACGATACGTTATTACTGAATCCAACAGTAGGCTCGAACGGCACCCATCCTACTTCCGGGAAGAATACCTCCACCCAGGAGTGAGCATTATTATTGGAAACTTCATACAGCTTATACGTCGTATCCACTTGTCTACTGTATTCCCCTTCTGTATATCCCTTTGCCCATCTTGCCGGGATTCCAAGTGCCCGGACTAACACGACCATAGAAGTGGAGAAGTTATCACAGTACCCTCTCTGGGTTTCAAATAGGAACTGGTCGACGTAATCCTGCCCTTCTTCAGGAACCGGCACGTCAAATTGGTCGTACACATAAGCTTCTTTCGAAAAATAGTTTTCGATCGCCCTAACTTTGTCATACCAATTATCTTCTTCCGATGTAATCTCTAAAGCTAGGTCCTTCACACGCTGGGGAGTCGTTTCAGGAAGTTGTGTATAACGGTCCACAAATTCAGGTGTCTGCATGATTTCCTGACTTTCGTTCGCTGCTTTCATCTTCTTCTGAGAATAGGAAGGTGAGCGGTAGGAAAGTTCATAATCCTCTAATTTAATGGTTTCGTCTTCCCCTTCATAACTTGTAACCTTTTCGTTTACGGGATCAAAGGAGAAATAGCCTTCTTCATTTCCGATTATTCTTTCTATCCCATACGGATAGACAACATGGGAATAGGTTCGTTCCACCATTACCCTCTCTGTTTCCACTTCCCGCTCTCCATCCGGTTCGTTGGTTGTGAAGGGAACCACTTCCTCTGAGTCAAAAGGGGTTGCAGCCTGCTGGTCATCAGGAATGGATTGCTCCCAGCCCTTCCCTGTATATAGATCCTTCGTTTCAATTCTCCAGTAGTGTTCTCTCGTTACTTCAGCATTAAAAATGACAGTGGGATCACCGACAAAGGGTCCACCAAGCTGAGAATCATCTGCATCATAACCTACTTTGTTCACGCCACTACCACCGGCTCCTTCCGCAAAGGATTGAATATAAGGCACCGGATCCGGCCAGATGGGATCTGCCTTAGGGGCTGCAAAAGCAACAACTGAACTCACCCCAAGCATAACCGTAAGCGGCACAATCCAACGGTGCCTGCTCATCTTGGATCCAAGAAGATTTTCCCTTTGAATCAAACGTTCGAGAGCCAACAATCCCATTAACAGGAAGCCGAAAATGACGACCCGGATAATCGCCAGATCCCCTTCATAAATCGTGAACGTATCTATCAGACAAATATAGGTCACGGTCATCACATAAAAGAGAAGAATCCTCTTTCTGACGGATAACCAGTAATAAAGCAAATACGTCATCAGCCATAGTAAAACAAAGAACAATAAGCTTCTGTACTCGAACGAAAGACTTGGCCATTCACGGCCAACTGTCAAACCAATATTCAGCCATAAGTCTTTCCCAAAATTCTCTAACCATGCAAAGGTAAGAAAAGAACCTGAATAATACAATCCATGTAACGCAAACAAAATAAAGAATAGCTTAACTGCCGCTGTCAGGAAATAGTGAATCCTGAAATAGGACAGGACAAGTGATAAAGCAATAAATACCACAAAATACGTCAAACTCCCTGTATCTGTCACCACCTGAAGGGGCTTCAGCCATTCCCATAACAGCAGAAACCCAAACAAGTAGATCATAATCGCAAAGAATCGGTGTTTAGGTGTTTCACGACTCATGCTCGTTTCACCTCCATAAAGACAGAAGAGAAGTCACCTTCAAAGCATACCTTCAGTCGAATACCACGGGACGAGGCGTAAGCTTTCAACGATTTCTCCTCGGCCGTATAGGCTTCCCCTGTATGCTTCACCAAAAAAATCACAACCGAACTGTTCCGCTTTGCATACTGATTCACACTCATGATCATCTTTTTTGAAACAGACGAAGTGACTAACAGTACAGCTGCGGATTGGGAGTAATTCAACCCTTCCCCCTGCAGTACTTTTCCTAAAGCGTAAGGGCTATCTTGTCTGACCTTTGCCAGATGATAGAATAGCTGACTTTGATGTTCTTCACCGCCCCGAATCGGAAAGGATACATGATCTTCCCCAATCGAGACAAGTCCAACTTGCGCCCCTTTTTTCAAGATGGAACGAATCATCGAAGCCGACAATGTCACCATCGATTCAAAGGCAGGAGAGTCCTCCCGATCCAATACAATCAGCACATCATGGGATTGACGTTCCTCAAACTCCTTCGTCATCAACTCATTGGTTCTGGCAAAGGTCTTCCAATGGATCCACGAGAAGCGATCCCCCGGTTGATAATCACGTATACCCGTTGCCATCGTCGTGTCCTTCTGAATCTTCACATTTGAAGTGGTCATCCCTTGATCATAGCGATTTTCCAGGGGTCTGTATGGAACATCCACGAACCCCGGATATACAAGAAGTTTATTGGTACAATCGACAACTGCTTCCTTTTCAAATATGCCAAAGAAATCACCGGAACGGAGCAGTACAGCAGAGAAAACATGCTCTCCACGGGGCAGTTCTTCTATGTAATACGTGAGCTTGATTCGTTTTCTGAATCCAGGGTGAATCATCGCTTTCGCCTTTTGAAAACTGGAACGGTGAAAAACGGAATCTGTTACCACATCCTCTAACACCATATAAAATAAAGGAAATGGAATTCTTCGTGAAAGGGTAATCGTCACCTTTAACTCATCCCCCGCTTTGTACTCATTTGATTCGAAGCTCCTCTCTACATAAAACTCAGAAAGAGGATATAAGAATACAGAAGCAGCATAAAGGGCGAATGGCAGAAAGCTATAGAATAAAAACCAGCTGACAAATCCCCCCTGGAACATCGCGAAAGAAAACGAGATCCCCACTAAAATGAGCAGCAGCAGAAACTTCCCAAATGGTTTAAGAAATTGAAGTTTCGTCTTCATCTTATCTTACAAGCCTTTGTACGGGAACCGGGATACGCGCCATCACTCTTTCCACCACTTCTTCCGGAGTGATCCCCTCATATCTCGCTTCAGATTTCATGATGATTCGGTGGGATAAAACAAAGGGTGCCAAGTATTGAACGTCATCGGGAACCACATAATCCCTGCCTCTTAAAAAGGCATATGCCTGACATGCCTTCATTAACGCAATGGACCCACGTGGACTTGCTCCCAAGTAAACATTGGCATGAATCCTTGTACGATTCGCAATTTCTACAATGTATTTCTTGATCGTGTCATCGACTACTACTTCTTTCACTTCCCCTTGAATATATCTCAGTTCCTCCAAAGTCATTACAGACTCCAACTCATCGATCGGCGGGTTTTTCTGAGCGCGATGAAGAACCTCCATCTCTTCTTCCGGTTCAGGATACCCCATTTTCATCTTTAATAAGAAGCGGTCAAGCTGCGCTTCCGGTAGAGGATATGTCCCTTCATACTCAATCGGATTCTGGGTCGCCATTACGAAGAAAGGTTTATCAAGCTTCCGTGTCATCCCATCGATCGTCACGCTGCTCTCTTCCATGCCCTCAAGTAGTGCGGACTGGGTCTTCGGTGACGTCCGGTTAATTTCATCCGCAAGAATAATGTTCCCCATGATCGGACCCGGCCTGAATGTGAATTCCATTTCCTTCGGGTTATAAATCGACACACCTATTACATCTGAAGGCAATAAATCCGGTGTGAACTGAATGCGTTTAAAGCTCGCCCCCACCGACTTCGCCAATGCACGAACCATCATCGTTTTCCCCACACCGGGCACGTCCTCAAGCAACACATGCCCACCGGCCAGAAGTGAAACGACACTCAGTTCCGCTACCTTCCTCTTTCCAATCATGACTTTTTCTATATTATCAATGATACTTTGCAGCTTCGGGTTTACCATTTCATGTGACATCTTACCCCTCCTGGATACATCAATTTCGTCCTTAACTATTATTACTTTCGTTTAAAAAGTCGAAAATCCTCTATAAAATGGCAAATTCATATAGAAATTTTAGGGATTTGGTAGGATATAAGTACCTCGCCGGTCTGTCACAGTTGTATTTTTGTCGAATGTCAAAGAACGCAAACAAATTAAAAAGCCAACCCCACACATGCCGAGAGTTGGCTTAGTCCATTCTTATTTCCAAAAATCATCAAACACCGTAACGGGCAAATGACGTTTATGCTGTGTTTTTAAGTAATGACCTTCGATAGCTTTCTTTGCTTCAAGAGGCACTTCTTTTCCTTCCAAATAATCGTCCAGCTGATCGTATGTGACACCAAGTGCTTCCTCATCTGGAAGTTGCGGACGGTCTTCCTCAAGGTCTGCCGTTGGTTTCTTATTGTATAAATGTTCCGGACAACCAAGTTCCATTAAGAGTTTCTTCCCTTGTCGTTTATTCAGACGGAAAAGGGGAACGATGTCTGCCGCTCCATCACCGTATTTCGTATAAAAGCCGGTAACTGCTTCAGCAGAATGGTCGGTACCCAGTACAACTCCATTCTTCATGGCCGCAATAGCAAATTGAACCTTCATCCGTTCACGAGCCTTTTCGTTTCCTTTGACAAAGTCGGAAAGCTCGATGCCGTTTTTCTTCAGAGTTTCAACGCTGGCATCGACTGCCGGCTGGACATTAACCGTCAAAGAAACGGTCGGGTTAATGAATTCCACTGCATCAATGGCGTCCTCGGCATCTCCCTGCTCACCGTAGGGCAGCCTCACTGCGTAAAAAGCATAATCCGATGAACTTGTTTCCTCGTTCATCTCGTTGATTGCCATCTGTGCAAGTTTTCCTAATAAAGTGGAATCCTGACCACCTGAAATGCCAAGGACCAAGCTTTTCAAAAATGAATGCTTTTTCAAATACGATTTCATAAAATCAACACTTCGACGTATTTCTTCCTGCGGATCGATTTCCGGGGATACCATCATTTCTTCTACAATTTGTTTTTGAAGAGAATCCATGTTTTCACACTCCATGTTAAGTTTTGTCATTATTATTGGATCTAATTAATTTACCCATCTTTTATCGCGATTACATAGTTTCGTTGAATTTCTCTTTTACCTTTGCCTTAACCTTTTGAATCAGATTCATTTTGTTTGTCCAGCATTCTTCGCTTAAATCCACGGGATATCCCTCTGGGTTCATGGAACGTTTATACTCGTCCCACAACAGGTCGAGGTTTTCATTCACAAAGGATCTCATTGATTCAAGTGAAGGAGATTGGTAAACGAGCTCCCCATCTTTAAAAATATCCTCGTGGAGCTCTCTCGCTTCGAAGTTAGTAATGAATTTACTGATATAGGTGTGCACTGGATGAAACATTTTCAATCGGCTTTCATTTTGAGGATTTTCATGCTCTAAGGCAATATATTCCCCTTCTGATTTATGATTAACCGTATTGATGATACGATAAACCTTTTTAAGTCCAGGAGTGGAAACTTTCTCAGCATTACTGGATATTTTAATTGTATCTTCCATTTCCCCCGATTCGTTTTCAATGGAAGCGAGTTTATATACAGCACCTAAAGCTGGTTGATCATAGGCAGTTATTAGCTTCGTCCCCACACCCCACACATCAATCCGGGCTCCTTGGGCTTTTAAATTCAGAATCGTATATTCATCCAGATCATTTGAAGCAATGATCTTTGTATCTGTAAAACCTGCTTCATCAAGCATTTTACGGGCTTTCTTGGATAAGTAAGCCATATCACCGCTGTCCAAACGAATACCCTTGAAATTAATCCGGTCTCCAAGCTCTTTTGCTACCTGGATGGCCGTGGGTACACCCGATTTCAATGTGTCGTAGGTATCCACTAAAAACACACAGTCCTTATGGCTCTCAGCATATTTATGGAATGCCTGATAATCATCCTGATATGCCTGTACCATTGAATGGGCATGGGTACCTGATACCGGCATCCCAAATAACTTACCCGCCCGGACATTACTTGTCGCATCAAAGCCGCCAATATAAGCCGCACGCGTCCCCCAAATGGCTGCATCCAGCTCATGGGCCCTTCTCGTCCCAAACTCCATCACGACTTCATCCTGGACCACTTGCTTAATTCGATTCGCCTTCGTCGCAATCAGGGTTTGATAGTTCACGATATTTAAGATCGCCGTCTCAAGTATCTGAGCTTGAGCCAAGGGAGCCTCGACACGGATAAGAGGAACATTCCCGAACGCAATCTCCCCTTCCTGCATCGAACGTATCGTCCCCGTAAATCGAAGGTCCGCTAAGTACTGAAGGAACTCCTCTTCATAACCCAATTCTCTTAAATACTCAATATCACTCTCAGAGAAATGAAACTTTTTCACATATTCAATGATCCGTTCAAGCCCGGCAAAAACCGCATATCCATTCCCAAAAGGCAGCTTTCGAAAGAACACTTCAAAAACAGCCTTTCGATTATGGAAATCATCATCCCAATACGCCTTCGTCATATTAATCTGATACAAATCTGTATGTAAAGCTAAACTATCATCCGCATAGTGCGTCATGTATTTCTCTCCTTTAAGCTGTAGCCATTTGTCGAACAGTATGTGTCTTTTCTATTTTAACCAATTTTGAGTGGGATATCGAATGTTTAGGGTTGAAAAGAACTGACATGGGGTGCATGTCAGTTCTTTCGTATACATGATCTTAGATTTAAGTTTGATTTAAACAAAGGTTTGATTAAATTCAATTCATCTAGTGATCTTAATGTATTTTCTGTAACTTTACTTGATAATAATTCTGTGAGCAATTTTTGACTATCTTTAGGGAGATTAGAAAAAACACCGATTTTCTTCATGTTTTTTTCTAATTCTTTAAGTTTGTTAAATGAAATAATAAATTTTTTTGTCTATTGAGTACTGGAGTCTATTAACATGAGATAATACTTCCATTATTTTTAGAAGGTCGTTATCATCAATTGTATTAGTCTTTAAAATATGATTATCATAATAATGAGTATAGCTATTAGCGTTTTCAACAAATTCTTCTTGTAATTCTCCAATCTCTTTAAGAAGTTGTGCCCCTTCTAACGAAACATTACTCTGTTTGTTAAATTCATTTGCAGGAACATAAAAATATTACATTAAACTTTGTTGTCAAATAGTTTAATAATACTGTTCTCCCCTTAAATTAAGTTCAGTAACATCAGGCAGGCAATCATGAGTATGGATACAGGCGCCACCATACATGTGGTGGCAAGTGTTACTTTCGGGGAGGCTTTTTCCGCAAGTTCTTTTAGTTGTTCTTCTCTAAACTGCCTCATGTCTTCTGCTTGAACCTTAAAGGTAGTGGCGAGAATCTTGATACTTTTTTCTATATAATAATTATCACTGGTAGCAGTCAACGTCAATCCGACAAGCGTTTTGTCGAATTTTGTCTGTTATAAATGGACTATTTTATAAAATTTTCCATAGTTGAAAATAGGTATTTTGAATAATTACAAAGTTTTACATTTGATTTTACAACTAGGTATTCAAATCTTTCAGTGGTATTTTTTAGGTTTTTTATTACAAGTATTAAAATTGGTAGGTAATTAGATTCATTTGTGTGTGAAGTGTGAAAGTTTCCTCGTATTGATTTTGATTGAATTTTTCCGAATTCAATTATAGGTATCCATATAATTGAAAGAGCCACCCGTTCATACCGGATGGCTCTATTCTCCGTTGCTATAGTTGATTTACCAAAATTTCCAGAAGCTCTTCCCTACTCATAACAGCTTCTCCCCCACCTTGAACGAACGATTCCTTTCCCCCGCCTTTCCCATTGATCATCGGAAAGACCTTTTGGGCGAACTCTCTTAAGTTAACCTTCGGTGAGGAGCCCTTCGCCGCTACGAGCTGAAGCTTTTGATCATTTTGTACAACCAATAACACAATCGTTTCTTCTCTCTTAGTGACGATATGCTGTGCGATTTTTTGAAGTTCTTGGATGGAGCGGTCAGAGTAAGCTTTTTTGATTAATGTATAGCCTTCTTTTGGAGTTCCCTCACCAATTAATCCTTCTGCTTCATACGCTAATAGAACCTCTTTCAACCCTTCCAATGCCCTCTCTTGTTCTTTTTGCTTTGCCAGCAGTCTTTCGACGGCCGGTACCATATTTTCTTCCGGCGCCTGCAGCACACCGGTGAGCTCTTTCAGTAGTCCATGCTTACGGTGTAATTGATTCAGTACCCGGTCCCCGCATACAAACTGCAAACGGATATGACCTTTATGCTTCTCCCAATCCAAAATCTTGATTGCCCCGACTTCACTCGTAGAACGCGGATGTGTACCTCCACATCCGTTGTAATCAAAATCCGGTATGATCACTAATCGGATATCGTCGGTGACGGAGGGAAGTTTTCTCAGTGGATAGTTCGAAAGTTCCGCTTCCTTAATCCATTTCGTCTCGATCTGCCTGCTTTCCCGAATAATCTGATTGGCCAGCGCCTCTGCTTTCACAGCGTCTGACTCCTTGATTTCACTTACATGTAAGTCGATGGTCAAAATCTCTTTCCCGAGGTGAAAGCTGATCGTCTCATATTGGAACGCTTCTGCAAATGCGGCAGACAGGATATGCTGACCGGCGTGCTGCTGCATATGATCAAAGCGGCGCTCCCAATCGATTTGTCCCTCAAAGACCCCTGAGATATCCTCGAACGGTTCTTCTATGTAATGACGGATTTCTCCGTTCACTTCTTCTACATTGATAACCCGCTTGTCCTTTAATGTTCCCGTATCATGGGGCTGGCCACCGCCTGTTGGATAGAAAAGTGTTTGTTCTAATACGACGTACCAGCCTGTATCATCCTGCTGTTGATCCTGTATGGATGTTTGAAAGGCTTTCATATAGGCGTCTTGATAGTATTGTTTGACTGTCATCGGTATCCCTCTTTCTGAACTATTCTACCCATACTTTATCATATTCAGAATGGATAGAACCATTTCAGTCCCTTTGATTCTTCTCAATGGATATCGGTACCGTCCTACTTGTGCCCAAGGAATTTCACATCGCTTTTCGAATTCTTCCTTTGCCCTTTCGCCTCCTTCAATGACCCGTTCTACCAGCGTTCTTAGCTTCATGGTTGAGTAATCCACGTAATCACCTGCTTTGGTTTAGTAAGAAAGTAGAAGTCACATGGAGTTTACATAGTACGGATGTCTTTTTATCATACTTTTTACCTACCAGATGAATTTACAAATGCTTCAACTCTCTTGGAACGCAAAAAAAGTGGTCAATCCATGAGGAATGACCACTATAGCCTTTTTTAGCTTTAACAGAAAAACCGTTCCCCGACTTTGGTGAACGACTATTGCACATTTTTTACTTTTTATTTGTTTATTTTTATCAAAGTCCAAGGGGGGAAGACTAGCTTATGATTATAGAGAGAACTGAATACTTTTCACCGCTGTTCCCAATTTCTCATTTAACATTTTTAATTCTAGCCATCTACTAGAGACCTCTTTGAATTTACCTTCATCCGCTTGATCGAGTGACTCATCTATATGGAAATTCAAATAATTCAACTGAAGTTCCAGGTCTAATTCTGAATATAGTAAGCCTTGTAAATTGTAATGATCTAAGTCTTCTACTGCTATATAAAAACAGTCATAGTTAATCTCAACTAAGACATACCATCCATTTACCTCGTTATATGTACGCTCATTCAGAATTCTAATGATATCGGTCTGATTGATTTTTACGAAATCTGAATGTTGCTTGTCAGGACAAAAACAGTCAATTTGATGCAGGAATGATTGAACTGCAATAAAATGGTTAACCATCCATATTCCTCCCTTTCGACGTGAAATTTATCGTATGGTCCATTCATTAAACTTCTTGTTCATTTAAAACGGGCACTGCGATATTCCCTAACCCACAGCAAGGACAGTGGTCCCCATCAATGACATATTCATCTTCACCAAATTCATGCGTATTGATATAAAAACACCATTGGCAAATAATAAAGTCGATTATTCTTCTCCTGCCTTCCTAATATCTAACTTCTCAAAATATGTATCTTTTTAGTTCATAAAAGAAGTAATTGAACTTGATAAAGAGGGGTATAGCAAGGTCAAGTACGCAGGACAAAATGAGAACTATTATCATTTACAGTATAAGTGATAATGATTATCATTGTCAAATAGAAAATGAGCTTTTTTTGTATTGGCAAAAAACTTATTTGCTAACATTAAATTAATTAGCTGACTCCAAAGGCAATAGTGAAGGCAATCGGCGGCAACTTTATGCTCTGAAGCATAGTGAGAGATTTAATGACATTGTGGTGGATTTTTCAGAAGATACTAGTGATTAATACCTAAAATAAAAATAAAAGGACTCACAATCAATTATGAAAAATATTTACAGTATATTATTCAGCTTCCTTCAGGTTCTACGTCGCCCTAAACACCCTTGCTTTCAGCTAACGGCTACAACGACCTTCACCGTTCGGGACTTTACCTCTAAAGCGTGTGCACATGCTGGGCACACCAAAAAAGAGAGAATAGAAGATCTATTGATCTATTCTCTCTTAAAATAACCCAAGTTAACTCCACCAATGAGATTTCCTTCGCCAACCTCTTCTGGTGTTTTATGTTTTTTATCTGTTATTGACATATAATAACTGAATGAAATAAAATCTACCGTTTCTTCTTTGATTGTGTCCAGATTACCTTCATGCAATTAAGGCCTTGAACTTCTTTGTAATATCCTGGTCTTCCAAAGTGAAGATTTTTTTTAATTTACCTTCATCGATTTCTTCTCCAACACGCTTATTAAAGGCGAGTCCACGCCCCATCACAATTACTTCCTGCTTGCCTTTCATGGTGACAATCACATTGTTGTTCAGTATCTTATTAATCTTCACTTTGTCCACCTCCGATAACAAAAAAGGCAAAACCTTCCCTTTTTTTAAAGGAATCGGTTTTGCCTGATTTAACAGTAACAATCCGTTCTGTATGCGCTTTCTTTAAAAATACTAAATACTCATTGAATACGCAACCTTTTTTAGCAGTAAAAGAATAACTAACCCCTCATTTTTTTGAAAGTATTATCCTAATTGAGCTGTTGAGCGAATCATAGTCTTCGTCATAAGAAAGGTTCTCTGCAGTACTCAATAAATGGAAAAAAGGCTTCTCAAAAGTTCAGCGAACTTCTGAGAAGCCTTTTTAATATCCTCAATGTTAGCTTTTCAATAACAAATTCTTATATTTCAAGGGTTCGAGCAACTATTACATCATGCCGCCCACTAAGGTGAGAGTGTGTAATATCTTACATACTGTGCGCGTTAAGGCGGTATATCGAGGTTTTTCCAAATTTCGTCTGTAGTATCTTTAAGGAAAACCACGCGGAAACCGCCCTTTTTTATTAAAAGCTACCCTTAAAATAACTATGTATCTGTATAACACCTGTCGATCTCCGTTACAGGCGTTCGCTTTCCGCGGGTGTTCCGGATGCCTGCACTCCTAATAAATCAACATGATGCTTTAACAGAGCTAAGTTTTAATAGAATTGTGCTTAAACAAATTGCTTAGTTAGCCTGCTGGCGAAGTTCCTGAACGTCATTTTTAGTGTACCAAATGTATTTTCCTGTATATCCGTAAATAATCGCAAGGGCAATGGAAACAAAACTTAGCCACATAAATGGGACATAGGAAAAGGTAGATATACCTAGAATACCTGCCATGAATATCCCGTTATCGGTCCAAGGAATCATCCCTGATGTCATCGTACCGCCGACTTCAGAATTTCGAGATAAAACTCTTCGATCAATGTATAGTTTATCATAGTTTTTTTCCATGATTTTTGGTGTTAATATTAATGAAACGTACATTGCGCAGCCAAATACATTCGCTAAAAAGGCCACAATTATGGTTGATAGGGTTACATTACCTGCTGAAGTCAACTTCTTCTGGAATTTGGACACAATTACTTTTAGTACTCCTAAATGTTCCAATAGACCGCCAAAACCTAATCCGAAAATAATAACGACGATGGAGCCCAGCATTCCTTGGATCCCCCCGCGATTCAAAAGATCATCCATGAATTCAATGCCTGTGTCTATGGAAAAACCATTGTAAGCCATACCAAGGGCTATGGAATAATCTATCCCTTGGAATGCAGAAGCCCAAATAGTCCCCAAGAGAGCCCCTGCAGCAATTGTCGGTACAGAAGGTTTCTTCAGTGCCAGCATTAGAAGGACAAACATAGCCGGAATGAGCATCCAAATTTGAATATTAAAGTTTTCCAGTAATGCAGTCTTAAGAAATTCCACTTTTTCTAAATCAGTATTTTTGCCGCCATATATAAATCCTGCTATCGTAAAAAGGATAGCCGTAATAAGGTATGCAGGTATATCTAAATATAGCATTGCACGTACGTGTGCAATTACATCCACTTTCGACATAGACGCCGCAAGTACAGTACTGTCAGATAACGGAGAAAGCTTATCTCCAAAGTATGCACCTGATAGAACGGCACCAGCCACCAGTGGAAGTGGGATACCCATCCCTTCCCCAATTGCCATCATCGCTATTCCAGCAGTCCCAACAGTTCCCCATGACGTACCTGTAGCCAAAGATGTTATCGAGCAAATGACTAGAGTTGCCAATAAAAAAATGCTGGGATGGATAAACTCCAAACCGTAATATATAAGGGTCGGTACAATTCCTCCTGCAATCCAGGTCCCGATAAGTGCACCAACGACAACTAGTATTAATATGGCCTCAAGCCCATTCGAAATCCCATTTGTAATAGCTTCTTGCAGTTGCTGATATCGGTGTCCTAACCGTAACCCAAGTAATATAACAATAAACCACGATATAAGTAGTGCCAGCTGTATAGGTAAATCAAACATAACGGTAAAAGAAAAAACAATGGCTAAAAACAATCCAAATGTAATAGTAATTTCTAATATAGATGGTAATCGAACTTGCTTCACCTTTCCACCCCCTGAAATAATGCGCTTTCACCATCCTATTATAAAAGTTCATCCTTTATCTATATATCAACCGTCAATTAAAAGGTTTAATATGAAAAAAGATAAAATTATAATAATAGCTCAGTACCTTTCCCTATAAAACTATGGCCCCCAATGATAAGGGCTTTTTAAAGAAAATCAATTGATCCATAGATTTATCATGTTACACTCGCTCGGTTAAAGCACCGCCTGATATGCCAGGATTGGTCATTTCGTAAGGGTTTAAAATCAAATCGAGTTCTTCCTCTGTCAAAACATCATATTGTAAACAAAGCTCTCGAATCGATTTACCTTTTAAGATTGCCTCCCGAGCAATTCGCGATGCAACTTCATACCCTATGTGTGGATTTACGGCTGTAAGCAATCCCACACTTTTTTCAACATATTCCTTCAACCGGTCTTCGTTTGCCTCAATTCCTTTTAAGCAGAAATCTGTAAAGCTTCGGAATGCATTGTTCATGATGCTGATGGATTGAAGCAGGTTAAAAACCAACACGGGTTCCATTACGTTTAATTCCAGTTGTCCGGCTTCAGAGGCCAAGCAAATCGTATGGTCGTTTCCGATCACCTGAAAGGCCACTTGGTTAATGAGCTCAGGCATTACCGGGTTGACTTTTCCTGGCATAATGGAGGAACCGGGCTGGCGTGATGGTAGAGTAATCTCCCCAAGTCCAGCACGAGGGCCGGATGTCATCAATCGTAAATCATTCGCTATTTTGGACATATTCATCATGCAGACCTTCAATGCTGCTGACACTTCTGTGTATGCATCGGTATTTTGTGTAGCATCAACAAGGTGCTCGGCTCCTACAAGCGGTAATCCGCTTATGTCTGAAAGGTGCTTTACGACATTTTTTATATACAATTGGTCAGCATTTAATCCTGTCCCTACAGCTGTAGCACCCATATTCACTTCATAAAGATGCTGGCGAGCTTGTCCAATCCTTTTTATGTCACGTTCCAAAACACGGCTGTATGCTTCAAATTCTTGACCAAGGCGAATTGGTACTGCATCTTGAAGATGGGTGCGACCCATTTTTATGATCGGATCAAATTGCTGAGCTTTTTCCTTGAAGATATGTAACATGTCTCTCATAGTATCCAGAAGGTTTTTCAGCATATTAAGGGTGGAGATATGAATCGCTGTCGGAAATACATCATTCGTTGATTGCGACATATTCACATGTCTGTTCGGGCTTATTTTCCAATAGTCGCCTTTATGATGGCCGAGGAGTTCAAGCGCACGGTTTGCAATGACTTCATTCGCATTCATATTCATTGAAGTACCGGCTCCTCCCTGAATCGGATCGACGATAAAATACTCGTGCCATTCTCCTTCTATAATTTCATCCGAGGATTGGATGATTGCCTTACCGATCCCTTCATATAGACGTTTCGTATCCATATTGGCAAGTGCTGCCGCTTTTTTAACCATCGCCAGCGCTTTAATCAATTCTTTATGAATGGTATATCCAGTTATCGGGAAATTTTCCACAGCCCGTAACGTTTGAATTCCATAATAAACATCTGCTGGTATCTCCTTTTCACCGAGAAAATCTTTCTCAATTCGGTATACGTTCTTGTCTCTCATTATTTCCTTCTCTCCCTTTATAACTTCTATAATATAAGTCCTCAGCAATTGGCGTTTCCATCATTTCCTTCACCTCTTGCGGTTCCTGAGTCTTGCCCAGTACCCACATCAATTTAGGAACGATGGCTTCTGTATTCATATTCCTTGAACGAATAATACTATCACGACCTACTTTTCTCCCTACTTCATAAATATCTATATCCTCTCCCTCTTCTAGACATTGCGTAGTAACGACAATAGATATCCCGCATTTCGCCAAATCGATTAATTTTTCCACAATATTTCTTCTTTCAAATGGAATACCACCACTTCCATAGCTCTCAATTACAATCCCTTTACATTGATCTTTCAGAGAGTCAAAAATTTCAGGCTTTATTCCAGGGTACAACTTGACTAATAAAACATCTGTACATAGGGAGGTTTCCAATTTAATCTCTTTATTCTTTGGTGTACTTACCGGTTTATCATAATAAATACCTTCATTATTTATAAAAGCGATGTAAGGGGAATTTATACTTTCAAACGCGTCATAGCTTTTCGTTCTCAATTTAATGGCTCTTGTTCCCTGAATAACTCTGCCATCAAACACTACATATACTCCCCCGATTTCTTCACAAGCAAAGCGGATAGCATCAGAGATATTCCTTTTAGCATCCGTTTTCTGAAAAGCAATCGGGATTTGAGATCCTGTAAAGACAATTGGTTTTCCTACATTTTGCAACATATAGGAGAGTGCAGCAGAAGTGTAAGCCATTGTATCTGTGCCATGAGTAATTACAAAGCCATCGTAATCATGGTAATGCTCATAAATGGATTTTGCTATTTCAACCCAATTTTCTGGCTGCATATTTGTACTATCTATATTCATCAAAGGCTTACTATCCATTTGACAAAGCAAATTTATATCTGGAAGATAGCTTAAGATTTCATCTGCTTTCAGCTCAGGTGCCAGTCCATTTTCCCCTGCTAATGAAGCAATTGTTCCACCAGTAGTAAGTAACATCAATTTCTTCAAAAGGATACCTCCTTAAATGCTGCGTTTTACGCAAATTCAAATTCGATCATGTTTCAGCTAATTAAATTCATTAAAATAATTCACTTCGGTTAGTATTTTATAACCTTCCATTCTCTTAAAAGTTTCTATTGCCTCTTTCCCATGCTAAATTCAAATATTTTAATAATGTTTTTTTTTGAATGAGAAGTGATGATCCACACGAGATAATTCCTCCATTAAAATGATTTAATTAACGAATTAAAAAATACTAAAGTTATACTCCTCAGCAATATGTTTTAATAACTCGACACCTGCAAGGCTATTACCATATTCATCTATAGCTGGTCCAAAAATACCGATACCACAGCCGGTTTGGAAAGGGGATTCTTGTGGATATCTGGCAGGTACTGATGCCATGATGCCTCCTGATACCCCACTTTTCGCTGGTACACCGACAAATGCGGCGAATTTACCAGAAGCATTATACATCCCGCAAGTCAGCATTAAGCCTTTCGTCAGCTGTGCTATTTGTTTAGGAAAGACTTGCCTCTTATGAATTGGGTCGTATCCATTTTGTGATAGTATTAATCCAATTTGAGCAATATCCTTTGTATCTACTTCGATTGAACATTGTCTTAAGTAAACCTCTAATGCATCCTCTACCTCTAATTCCAAAAATCCACTCTCTTTCAAATAATAGGCTAAGGCTCTATTTCGATTGGCTGTTTTCAACTCGGACTGATATACTTTTTCATTAATTGTTGGTCGTTTCCCAATCATTTTTTCTATTAACGCGTATATCGATTCCAGCTTTTGCTCCGGGGCTTCCCCATTGAGAAGAGATGCTACTGTAAGCGCTCCCGCATTAATCATTGGGTTAAACGGTTTGCCCGGCTTATGAATTTCCAATCGAACAATAGAGTTAAATGCATCCCCTGTTGGTTCTACATCCACACGATTTAATACATAAGGAATTCCACGGTCTAAACAGGCTGCAATAAAACTGATTACTTTTGAAATACTTTGTAAAGTAAAGGGAACCTCCCAATCTCCTGCCTTCATCTCTACACCATCAGAACTAATCATGTAAACTCCCAAATCCGATTGGTTAGACTCCCCCAATGCTGGGATATAGTCGGCACATCGGCCTTTCAAACCAAGGGAACGGTATTTCATGACCCATCCACAAAGATTTCCTTCTTCCTTGGGGATACTAGTTGGATTTATTTCTTTTATTATTTGCTGATGCACTAACCCACCCCCTGTAAACGTTTTCTTTTTAAAGTAAGGCTCTTGTAAACACCGCTGTTGATTTCCGCGCAAGGCTTCGCTTTCCGCGGGGTGCTGATAATGCCTCAGCGGCTGCGCCTGCGGGTCTCCACCCAAGCTTCAATACCAGCTGGGACTTCTTCAAAATCAACATGATGCTATAACAGAGCTTAAGGTAAACCAGATATAATTCCTGGACATTCTCATTCATTTTAGAATCAGAGTTACACAAAGAAACCTAATACTACAAATAAATCTTTTAAAAAATCATTATATAAACTAACCTAACTAGTAAGAATATTAAAATCGGAAGTGATAGTTTTGGGTATAAATCCTTTATTTAGAAAAGAACGTACCATTATTATATTGATGATGTTTTTTGTTCCATTAGCTGGAGAAATACACTTTTATCCCATTAATGAAACATTTCGTGTCAGCTTAGGGCCACCAACTCTTTTTCTTTTTCTACTTTTTTTAAGAAAAACCGGCATTATACCAGGCTTTTTAACAGCTATTCTTGTTGTGTTTTTTCGTATGCTGCTAGATTCATTAATGGGAGTAAACTTTAACTGGTTTATTTCTTTTGAATCTCATTATCCAAGTTTTTTCTTTTACTTCACTTATACTTCCCTTTTCTATTTATTTAAGGTTAATCGTTTTCATCGGCAACCTTTGATCATTGGTTTCTATGGAATTACCATTGAAATATTATCGAATCTTGTAGAAATATTCTTACAATATATAATGTTTAGAGGTATCATTACTTCAGGGTCATTGTTGGAAATGTTCCTTATGGCTCTTGCTCATAGTTTTATGGTATTAGGAGTATTTAGTATGATGAAATTATATGAGGCACAGTCCCGAGAGATAGAAATACGGAAGCAAAATGAACATATGTTATTGCATGTATCGAACTTATATGAAGAATCTATTCATTTAAAAAAGACATTTCAAAATTCTGAAACGATTACAATGAAAGCTTACGAATTATATAGAGAATTAAATGGAAATCATGATGTAGACAATAAACTCCTTAAAAAAACCCGTCAACAATTACTGGAAATAGCTGGTAAAATACATGATGTTAAAAAAGACAATCAGAGAATTTATGCGGGCTTATCCAAGCTTATCTCAAACGAAGGCTTTACAGACTATGTCCATATTACGGATTTAATAAAAATAATTGTACGATCCAATGAAAAGTATGCATATTTATTAGAAAAAGATATCCTTTTTCATTATCACATAAAAGGGAATCACCCCCGTTACCATATTTATACCATTCTATCGATAATAAATAATTTAGTTGCCAACGCGGTAGAAGCCATTAAAGAAATGGGAACCATCGAAATAGAGGTTAGTTTTCAGGAGAATTCTGTTCATTTTCGGATTGAAGATGACGGACCTGGTATTCCGGAAAGGAATAGGGACTTAATATTTAAACCTGGCTTCACTTCTAAGTTTGACAGTATGGGCAATCCTTCAACGGGTATCGGGCTAACTTTTTTAGAAGATATGGTCAAAAAGTTTAATGGAAAGATTACCTTTAAAAGTGGCTCAAACAACATAGGAACCGTCTTCATTATTAGCTTGCCAGTTGATAATTTAGTTGAAAAGGAGAAATCTTGATGAATTTTTTTATAACAGATGATGATATCATCGTTCGTTCCATGCTTGCTCAAATTATCGAAGATGGGGATTTGGGACAAGTTGTTGGCGAATCCGATGATGGAGCATTATTAAATGGAGAAACATTAAACTTGAAAAAGGTTGATATTTTATTGATTGATTTATTGATGCCCACCCGTGATGGTTTTGAAACTATTCAATCTATCAAACCGGTATTTAAGGGGAAAATCATTATGATTTCGCAAATGGAGTCCAAGGATCTGATTGGTAAAGCATATACACTTGGAATTGAAAACTATATTATCAAGCCAATTAATAAAATAGAAGTGATAGCTGTCATCCGAAAAGTAATGGAGCATACTCGTCTGCAACAATCCATTCACGATATTCAAAAATCATTAAATTCTGTACTTCAAATAGGTTCTATCCTAAATCAAAAGGAGACGGCTTTTAAGGAATATAATATTAAACATTATGGTGAGTTCCTTTTGGCGGAATTAGGTATTTCAGGCGAGAGTGGTAGTAAAGATTTATTAGAGATATTGGCTATTTTATTTAATTATGAGAAAAAGGATACATTTGAACACGGATTACCATCTCTTAATGAAATTTATGAGCATTTAGCAAATAATAAGCTGGGAGCTGCCGCAGACGAAGGGAATCTTAGAAGAGAGGCAAAAGCTGCTAAGCAACGTGTTCGCAGAACTATTTATCAGGCACTGACTCACATGGCATCTCTGGGACTTACAGACTTTTCAAATGCAAAATTCGAAAAGTACTCTTCCCTGTTTTTTGACTTTACGATCGTTCGCAAAAAGATGACAGAGTTAACAAATGAATCAAAGCCATCCTTCACTACTACACGAATAAATATAAAAAAATTTATTCAAGTATTATATTTCGAAGCAAAACGAATGATGTTAGAAGGGTAGAAAGGATACAGGAGAATACGTATGCCAAACTTTCCTTTGTAATGCCCTTTTTTCTCATTACAAAGGAACCAAGCACCCCTGTAGTCTCGATGCGAAAGGAGATCCTTGTGTAGGATCTCCTTTTTTATTTATTTAAAATAATTTTATACTGCGCTGCAAGATATCCAAATAGATGCCTGGGTTCCTTTATCTTAATTAAGAGGTGAAGGATTAATGTCAAATATAACATTCCATTGGAAACTTTCTCAAACTCCAGAACAAGCTGAAAGAAGCACTGCAAAATGTGTGGCAAATTATCTGTTTTTACGGATACGAATGTGCGAAGGCATAACGCAAACGGAAAAAACATATACCAATTTGCGATTTATAAATGCGAAGACAATCATACGTGGAACCGAAAGTTAGCTATTTATAAAACGTTCTCATAGCATGTTGCTGAAATAGAGGAGCAGAAAGAAGAATCCTCAATTAAGTCAGCCATTCCGGTAACCAGCTAAGCAGAACAAGGAATAAAGGTGATACACATTGCACTAGATGATGTGATAGGAAAACATCGAATTGATAAAGTGCTTTCAAATCTGCTTTCCATTTCTGATTAGGTGCAGGATATTTTTAATTAAACCCTTTGGTGCCATCCCCAACTCCTTAGCCATTTGTATATCCCTCTCATTCTACCGGCATCGTTTTTTTTGCCTCTGCTCAGGCTTGCGAATTCTTTTTTGTCGCCATCACCATATCCTCCTTTTTGTTCTATAAGACTATTTCACTATAGCGTGCAGAATTAGTCGATATTTATCACTTTAAATTTAGGCCCTTCAGAACAATACAAAGTTTTCCTTTAATCAAACGTTTGTTTAAAAAATACTACATAAACATAACGTTATAAATGCTCGAAGCAAAAAAGGACTACCTCCTTTTCATAGGAAGTAGTCCTTTACTTACAAACTATTTAAACATCAGGCAGCTTCACAATTTAGTGAAACGGAATTACATCATGCCGCCCATTCCACCCATACCGCCCATGCCACTCATGTCTGGCATGCCGCCGCCGCCTTCTTCAGGAATGTCCGCTACTACTGCTTCAGTAGTCAGGAACATTGCTGCTACAGACGCTGCGTTTTGAAGTGCAGAACGAGTTACTTTTGTAGGATCAACGATACCTTTTTCGATCATGTTTACCCACTCACCAGTAGCTGCGTTGAAACCGACACCTACTTCTTCTTTCTTCAGACGTTCTACGATGATTGAACCTTCTAATCCAGCGTTGTGAGCGATCTGACGGATTGGCTCTTCAAGAGCACGCAGCACGATGTTGATACCAGTTGCCACATCTGCATCCGCTTCGATTGATGCTACTTTATTGTATACGTTCACCAGGGCAGTACCACCACCGGAAACGATACCTTCTTCTACTGCTGCACGAGTAGAGTTCAATGCGTCTTCAATACGAAGTTTACGCTCTTTAAGCTCAGTTTCAGTTGCAGCTCCGACTTTCACGACTGCTACTCCACCTGCAAGCTTAGCAAGACGCTCTTGTAATTTTTCCTTGTCGAATTCAGAAGTGGATTCTTCTAATTGAGCACGGATTTGGTTTACGCGAGCTGCGATTTTTTCCGGATCTCCAGAGCCTTCTACTACAGTAGTGTTTTCTTTCGTTACGACTACTTTCGCAGCACGGCCAAGTTGAGTGATGTTTGCAGATTTAAGATCCAGTCCAAGATCCTCTGTGATCACTTCTCCACCTGTAAGAACCGCTAAGTCTTCAAGCATTGCTTTACGACGGTCACCGAAGCCAGGAGCTTTAACAGCAACGGCGTTGAATGTTCCGCGAAGTTTGTTCACAACAAGCGTTGCAAGTGCTTCACCTTCAACATCTTCTGCTACCATTAATAGTGGCTTACCTTGTTGTACAACTTGCTCAAGAACAGGGAGTACTTCCTGGATGTTACCGATTTTCTTGTCAGTGATTAAGATGTATGGATTTTCAAGAACAGCTTCCATTTTGTCAGAGTCAGTCACCATGTATGGAGATGCATATCCACGGTCGAATTGCATTCCTTCTACCACGTCAAGTTCTGTTGTGAAACCTTTAGATTCTTCGATTGTGATAACACCGTCATTACCAACCCGCTCCATTGCTTCTGCAATCAGTTGACCCACTTCTTCGTCAGCAGCTGAGATTGCCGCAACTTGAGCGATGGAATCTTTGCCTTCGATTGGCTTTGAGATCACTTTTAATTCTTCGATAGCCGCTTGAACCGCTTTTTCGATACCTTTACGAACGCCAACAGGGTTAGCACCAGCTGTAACGTTTTTAAGACCTTCACGGATCATCGCTTGAGCAAGGACCGTTGCAGTCGTTGTACCGTCACCGGCAATTTCATTTGTTTTGCTTGCTACTTCAGCAACCAGTTTTGCACCCATGTTTTCGAATGCGTCTTCCAGTTCGATTTCTTTAGCAATCGTAACACCATCATTTGTAATAAGTGGTGAACCGAATTTTTTCTCAAGTACCACGTTACGTCCTTTTGGTCCAAGAGTTACTTTTACTGCATTTGCTAATTGATCTACACCGCGAAGCATGGAACGGCGTGCTTCTTCGCTGAATTTAATATCTTTAGCCATTGATAAAGTCCTCCTCTTATTTAAATAAAGTATTGGTTTTGTTTATATACGAAGTTTGATTATTCGCCAACTACAGCCAGAATATCGCTATCACGAAGGATCAGGTATTCTGTGCCTTGGTATTTCACTTCTGTACCAGCGTATTTAGAGAAAATGATTCGATCGCCGACAGCTACCTCAAGAGCAACGCGCTCACCGTTGTCAAGAATGCGACCAGTACCTACAGCCATCACTTTACCTTCTTGTGGCTTTTCCTTTGCGGAATCCGGTAGCACAATACCGCTTGCTGTTTTTTCTTCTGACTCAACTAGCTCGATAACGACGCGATCACCTAGTGGTTTTAACAAGTGAAACAACCTCCTTGAATTATGTAAATGATATTTATTAGCACTCGATCGTTGTGAGTGCTAACACAACTATTATATTAATTAATTCGTTTTCATTTTGCAAGAGTCCTGCTTAAAATTTTTTTCGTCATATTTCTCTTTTTTTCACACCTTCCTATACTATGCCTCACCATATGCCTTTATTCTTAAGTTGATTGAAGTGTGACAATTCTAACAAAAACCTTAGATTTGAACAGTTCCTCTTTTCTTAGTAGAATTGTACAAGAGTGAGTTCAAGATGAAATGAGGTTATCCTCATCGAACAGGTGCTAAAGGAGATCATACGTTGAAAAAACATTTCGGATATATCTTAATTACCTATATTGTTATGCAGCTTTCAAGTGTTGTAGGCATCCCCTTATTATTTAAGATTGGTGTAGATGTGCTTGGTCAGCCCGAAGATACAGTTAGGAGTGTTGTTCCGGGATACTGGCTCGTCATCAGCTTTACGTTAACCCTGCTCGTTGTGTGGGCCATTCTAAGGAAGAGTGAAACAAGCACAGGACTTGAACGAACCGCTCCCATGAATGCAGGGGGGTCCATTGTATGGGCAGTGGTCGGGATCTTTATGGCGTTCATTGCTCAATCCGTCGCCATACAACTCGAGTATGCGCTTGGAATCGAGATGGGATCTGAAAACACTCAGATGATTATCAGCATTATTGAAAAGGTACCTCTATCCATGATGGTCGCTGCAATCATCGGACCTATACTGGAAGAGATTGTATTCAGAAAGATTATCTTCGGTGTTCTTTATGAAAAGATGAATTTCTTCTTCGCCGCGTTAATCAGCTCTGTTATCTTTGCCCTTGCTCATTTTGAGCCTGAGCATGTGATCTTGTACTCTGCTATGGGCTTTACCTTTGCGTTTCTTTATGTCAAAACGAAGCGGATACTGGTTCCAATATTTGCCCATGTTGCCATGAATACAACGGTCGTTCTAATGCAATCTATCTATAAGGATGAAATTGAAAAAATGATCAACGAAGCTGAACAAATACAAGGATTTATTGGAGGATTATTTCTATGAGGAGATCACCATTATTCTCAGGCGTGATCTATCTCCTTCTCGGTGTGCTCTTCACATACTTTGCTGTGCAAAATGTACAGGATGATGGTTGGGGATTTTTCGCTTATATGCTCGTCTTTCTGGCAACCCTTGATTTTGGTTCAGGGTTGCGGATGGTGTTGTTGCATTTCAAAATCAAAAAGAAAATAGAGAATAAAAAATAAGGATTGATCATTTGATCAATCCTTATTTATATCCTCGAACTGTTCCATTTCAAGCTTTTGTTCTGCTTCTAAAACCTTTTTATATCCGATTTTAGAAATCCAAATACTGATTTCATAAAGAAGCAGCAAAGGAACGGTTACCATTAAATGCGAGACGATGTCCGGCGGTGTAATGAAGGCCGCGATGACCAACAATACGAAGTACGCCACTTTTCTCATTTGCGCCAGCAGCATCGGGGTAATAATCCCCAGGCGTGTCAGAAACAGCATAATAACCGGCAGTTGAAATAGAAATCCAAATGGAATGGTTATTTGAAACAAGAAATGAAAGTATTCATTAATTCCAATCACTTGCTGGATATTCAAATTGGTTGATAAACCCATCATGAATTTCACAACATATGGAAACAAAATAAAATATGAAAATGACAATCCACCTAAGAAAAGAATGACAGAAATCGGTATGTAACTAAGCGTTACCTTCCTCTCTTTCTCATATAAGCCTGGACTTACGAACGACCATACTTGAAATAGAATGATGGGTGATGTCATGATGATCGCAATAAACATGATCATTTCCATATAGATTTTGAGAGGGTCTGTAATCCGAAAGGCGTTCATCGTCAATTCTTTCGCTTCATCTGCGTGCTGCAAATATCGAATCAACGGTTCCGCAAGAAAAAAGCTCCCAATTACCGCTAACAAGAAGAAAACGACTACAAACATGAGTCGTTTTTGCAATTCTCCTATATGTTCATAGACTGTCATGTCTCTTTGACTTTGACTCATGGCGTTCATCCTACCCTACTTAGCTTTTTTACTATTATCGTCCTCATCATCTGCTAAGCCCTTTGTTGCATTCTTAAATTCACGTAATGTATTACCAGCTGCTTTCCCTAACTCAGGCAATTTCTTTGGCCCAAAGATCAGTAAAGCAACAACCGATATTAATACGATACTACCTGCACCTAACATAATGAGACACCTCCTCTTTTACCATTCTATCATAACGTATTTACGAATTATTTTCTATTCGGATATGATTCCATCTTGTGACATTTCCGTGTCATCCTCTGAATAATGCTTTAAGAAGTATACCAGTGATTGAAGCTCAACTGCCAGATCAATATGATGGACGCGGATATGGTCCGGCACCGTTAATCTTGCAGGAGTGAAATTCAGGATTCCTTTAATATTTGAAGATACCAATCGGTCTGTGATATTTTGAGCAGAAGATGCCGGAACTGTCAGAATGGCCACTTCAATATCATGCCCTTCAAGACCCTCTTCTAAATCATTTAAATGAAAAACGGGTACATCGCTGATTTGTGTCCCAACCTTCTTTTCATCCACTTCAAAAGCCATTTCAATCTTAGTATTATTATTTTTTATGAAATTATAATGAAGAAACGCTGTACCGAGATTCCCTACACCTATCAGCACAACCTTCGTAATGGCATCTTGATCTAATGTCTTACGAAAAAAGGATAGTAGGTAATTGACATTATATCCATAACCCTTTTTACCTAACGCTCCAAAATAAGAAAAATCTCTGCGTATCGTGGCAGAATCAACCTTCACCGCTTCACTCAATTCTTTCGATGAAACTCTCTGCTTTCCCGACGAGTACAGATTCTTGATAAAGCGATAATATAGCGGAAGGCGCTTAGCCGTTGCCTGTGGAATTTTCGTTGTATCCTGGTTCATATTGTATTCCCCCACATCTATTCAAAACCTCTGATACCGCTTCCAAAATTGAAAGCATACAGAATTTAATACTCTACTAACCATCATACACTATATTTTATCCTAAGTGTACGAAGATTAATAGTCGATTTATTGCCGTCCCCCTCCCAAATACGGTACACTAGCACTATGAAATAGAGGTGAAACGTCATGATTCTACTACAAGTGAATCAACTAACGAAAAACTTTGGTGCAGATAATATCCTATCAAATATCAAGCTTGAAATACAGACAAGAGATCGGGTGGCTCTCGTCGGACGCAACGGGGCAGGAAAGTCGACTCTTTTAAAAATAATTGCAGGTCATCTCTCCTATGATTCCGGAGACATCACGAAACCAAAAGGGGTTTCCATTGGATACCTGGCTCAGAATACCGGCTTGGAATCTGATTTATCCATTTGGTCGGAAATGTTGACCGTCTTCGAGGAATTGCAGAGACAGGAAAAGCAATTAAGAACATTGGAGCAGCAGATGGCTGATCCTTCGGTGTATGAAAAAGAAGAGCTCTATCAACGCGTATTAAAAGAATACGATGAGCTTCAAGTCAGGTTCAAGGATTCCGGTGGTTACCAATATGAAGCAGATATCCGCTCTGTTCTTCACGGATTGAATTTCGCAGATTTTGATTACGATACAAAGATATCCACATTGAGCGGTGGCCAGAAAACCCGTCTCGCTCTTGGGAAACTTCTTTTAACCAAACCTGACATTCTCATTCTTGATGAGCCGACCAACCATCTTGATATTGAGACTTTGTCATGGCTTGAGACGTACCTTCAAAGCTATGAAGGAGCCGTCCTGATCGTTTCCCATGACCGGTACTTCCTGGATAGCGTCGTCAATCAAGTGTATGAGATTTCCCGGAACCGAAGCAAGAAATACCTGGGGAATTACAGTAAATACCTTGAACAGAAAGCGGAAGACTACGAAAAGGATCTTAAGATGTTCGAGCGCCAGCAACAGGAGGTCGCGAAACTCGAAGACTTCATTCAACGGAATATCGCCCGTGCCTCGACGACCAAGATGGCCCAAAGCCGCAGAAAAAAGCTGGAACGAATGGACAAGATGGATAGGCCTTTGGGTGATGAGAAATCTGCCAACTTTGCTTTTCAAATTGATCGTCCAAGTGGAAATGATGTTCTTCACGTCCAAGACCTTACCATCGGATATGGAAAAGACGAACAGATTTCATCTCACATCGACTTCTCTGTTAAAAAGGGAGACAGTATCGCTCTTGTAGGTCCAAACGGAATCGGGAAATCGACCCTTTTGAAAACATTGGTCAATAAACTGCAACCTCTTGAAGGAGCATATAAATTCGGATCAAATGTTTCGATTAGTTATTATGATCAAGAACAAGCCGAACTATCTTCCAATAAGACTGTCTTAAATGAACTGTGGGACGAATACCCAATGAAAATGGAAAAAGAAATCCGTACAGTACTTGGAAACTTCTTATTCTCAGGGGAAGATGTCTTAAAGCCTGTTTCCACACTGAGTGGTGGAGAGAAGGCACGTCTGGCACTTTCCAAGCTCATGATGGAAAAAGGGAATGTCTTGATCCTGGATGAACCGACGAATCATCTGGATCTAGACAGCAAAGAAGTGCTGGAGAATGCCTTGATTGACTACCCTGGGACGATTCTCTTTGTATCACACGACCGTTATTTCATCAATCGTATTGCTACAAAGGTTGTAGAACTCTCCAAAAGGGGATCGACCGAATACCTTGGCGATTACGATTATTATGTAGAGAAATTACAACAGCAGGAAGAATTGGCTGCACTCGAGCGGATGGAACAAGGAGTACAAGTGTCATCACAGGTGACCACTCAAAAACAGTCCCACAAGATCGATAAAGAGGCGAAGAAGCTTGAGCGTCAACGAAAACGCAGAGTAGAAGAAATAGAAGGTCTCATGGAAGGTCTTGAAGAAGACATCCAGTTAAAAGAGGATCTCCTCTGTGACCCTGAGATTTTTCAAGATCACGAAAAGGTTCAGGACATCAATGACTCCCTCACAAAAGCAAAAGAAGAGCTTGATTCTCTATTGGAAGAATGGACAGAAATCGAGGAGATTCTTCAAGAAGAACAATAATCCACAGGATTGGGGATAACTAGCGACCCCCGATCCTTTCTTATTCCACATCATTATCCACAATTCAAATCCCTTTCATCCTCTAAAAGCAGAGGTTTTCCACATAATCCACAATTCCAACGCAAGTTATCCACAAACTTTTCCAAAAAATAGGTCATTCATACTAGAGCTTTTTCACATAGTGTACACATCATTTATGTGGTTACTAACATTTTATCCACAGTCTGTTGATAAAACGTATGTTCGTTACTTTCTCCTCTCATTCACTCACAAGATATCAACAAAACCGAGAACAATAACTAGAACCAATAAAAAAGCTTAAACGAAGTTTCGCCTAAGCTTTCCCTTTTAGAAATTCTCTATATCAAGTCCAGGATGAGCATTCATATCCATGCTTCCTCTTTTTCCTCGTTCAAATAAAATCGTTCCAGCAGCTGCAATCATAGCTGCATTGTCCGTACAAAGGGATATCGGAGGGATGATTAACTCCACTTCCACCTCTTCAAATGCTTCTTGAAGGGCAGCACGCAAGCCTTTATTGGCGGCAACTCCACCAGCCAGTAATACTTGTTCCACTCCATATTCCTTTAAAGCTTTAACAGTTTTGGTCACTAACACATCAATCACACTGGCTTGAAAGCTCGCTGCCAAATCCTGTGGATGAATGGTTACTCCTTTTTGCTTCGCATTGTGTAGCGTGTTAATAACCGCCGACTTCAATCCACTGAAGCTAAAATCATAGGAACCCTCTTCAAGCCATGCACGGGGCAAATCAATATTAGGTTCCCCTTCATGAGCTAACCGATCGATATGGGGTCCCCCCGGATACGGAAGACTCAAGGTCCGGGCCACTTTATCATAAGCTTCTCCCGCTGCATCGTCCCGGGTCTCCCCGATCACTTGAAACGAACCGTGGTCTTCCATGAACACAAGCTCTGTATGACCTCCGGAAACAACTAATGAAAGCAGAGGAAACCTCATCTCTTTCACTAATCGATTGGCATAAATATGTCCTGCAATGTGATGGACACCCACCAAAGGTTTGTTATGAGCAAAAGCCAGTGCCTTGGCAGAATTGACACCAATCAGAAGGGCTCCCACCAAACCGGGGCCTTCCGTCACGGCGACACAATCAATTTCGTCCATCGTCATACCAGCTTGTTCAAGCGCTTCCTCCAGCACAAATGTAACCTGCTCCACATGATGACGTGAAGCAATTTCAGGGACGACCCCGCCGAACCGCTTATGACTTTCAATCTGAGACGAAACAATATTCGCCACAATCTCTGTTCCATTTTTTACAATCGCCACAGCTGTTTCATCACAGCTTGTCTCGATTCCCAATACAAACGTATCTTTTTTCATAAATTCACCCACATTACTAAAGCATCCTCTTGATTATCAGAATAATACCGCTTACGGATTCCTCCATCTTGAAACCCGAGCTTCCGATATAAATGTTGTGCCGGTGTATTCGATACCCTGACTTCGAGGGTCATCACACGAGCTCCAAATTCAATCGCAATACCCATGATCTTGCGCATGAGGCCTTCTCCCAAACCCCGCCCCCGATAATCCGGGAGCACAGCCACATTTGTGATATGTGCCTCATCCACTACAAGCCACACCCCACAGTATCCTGCAAGCTTGTCTTCATCCTCTGCAACGAGATATGTAGACAGGTGGTTATGTTCGATCTCATTCAGGAAAGCTTCCCGACTCCAAGGAATGCTAAAAGATTGATCTTCAATTTCCATTACAGCATCTAAATCATCAACCGTCATAAATCGTATATCCATATTCTAACGATCCTTTATTTTCTATTCAGATTTTTTTTGAGATTCCAGCCATTTCACTTCTGCTTCAGCCATCCGTATATAATTAGGGAGCACTTCATGCGCCGATGTCTCTTTCAGACCACTACCAATAAAAGCAAGCTCAGACGGACGTGGATTATGACTGACAAAAGGAGCGATTTTTGCTTGCTCTCCCAGGACTTCCTTAATCATGCTCTCGTGAAGGGCAACATCATTGCCGACAAAGAGTATATCTTTATTAAAATCTTTTAACTTCTTCATCCATTCTTCCAGCAGTATGTTGCAATCATCTTCCACACTAGTTAATTGATCTCCCTGAAACTCATAGATTCCAGTGTACACCTGTCCCCTTCTTGCATCGAACAAAGGAACAATATATCCTGTAAAATATCGTCCAGATGAAGCAAGTGCTGCAAGACTTGATACTGGAATGAGCGGGATGCCCAGAGACCATGCAAGGGTCTTTGCTAAGGTGACTCCTATCCGGACACCTGTATAGGAACCAGGACCATTTGCAACGACAACCTTCGTTAAGTGTTTCGCCTCAATCCCGCAATCCTTCAACAATTGTTCGATAGCCGGCATGGCTCTTACTGAATGATTCTTCTTAATATAGGTAATGTACTCCCCAACTACCTTGTCCTCCTCGATAAGCGCAACGCCTAACGGATAATTGGAGGTATCAATCGATAATATCGTCATGACACAATCTCCTTACACAATTCACTATATCGATCACCATAGGGCTTCAATACGATTCTTCTCGTGGAATCGCCTTCCCGGTAAATCGATAGACTTAATAATTCTTCCGGAAGTTGATCTTGAATTAAGTGAGCCCACTCAACGACGGTCACACCTTCCCCTTCAAAGTATTCATCGAATCCCAAATCTTCAAAGGAATCATCCAACCTATATACATCCATATGATATAGAGGCAAACGACCCCTATATTCTTTAATGATGGTAAAGGTGGGACTGTTAACCGTTTTCGTGACACCAAGGCCCTTGGCAAGACCTTTGGTAAATGTCGTTTTTCCTGCCCCAAGATCACCTTCTAATGTTAACACAGCTCCAGGATTCAAATGACCTGCCAATTTCTCTGCAAACTGACCTGTTTCCTCCGGACTGGTCGTTATGATCTCAAACTGATTCATGTTAATCTCCTCAATTGTCATTTAGAGTATAAAAAAACCTTAGGATCATTTGTTACCCTAAGGGAGAATGTATATATGTAGTTTACCCTTTTTCGGGTATGAGAGTAAAGGTTGTGGTCACAGACAATAAAAAAAACGAAACAAAGTTTCGTTTGAATTAACAAAAATGGCGGTCCGGACGGGACTCGAACCCGCGACCTCCTGCGTGACAGGCAGGCATTCTAACCAACTGAACTACCGGACCAAAGTTTTTTTGCTCTAGCAAAATAACTATCCATGCGTGACTCATTAAGGATTATGCTATCCCTAGTCAAAAATGGTATTGCGGGGACAGGATTTGAACCTGCGACCTTCGGGTTATGAGCCCGACGAGCTACCGAACTGCTCCACCCCGCGACGATATAAATGTTACTTAAGATGATAACTACTATCTATTCTACTATATGCAGCTTCACTAATAAAGTGATTATGCAAAAAAATAAAATTTCGCCTGGCGACGTCCTACTCTCACAGGGGGAGATCCCCCAACTACCATCGGCGCTGAAGAGCTTAACTTCCGTGTTCGGCATGGGAACGGGTGTGACCTCTTCGCCATTGTCACCAGACGAATTATTCAATTGAAGGATTGTTCCTTCAAAACTAGATAAAGAATTGATGTCAAGAAAGCCGAATATCGACCAATTGTTGTTCATTTAAAAATGACTCTTTGTGGTTAAGTCCTCGATCGATTAGTATCAGTCAACTCCACATGTCGCCATGCTTCCATCTCTGACCTATCTACCTAGTCATCTTCTAGGGATCTTACTCACATACGTGATGGGAAATCTCATCTCGAGGGGGGCTTCATGCTTAGATGCTTTCAGCACTTATCCCTTCCGCACATAGCTACCCAGCGATGCCTTTGGCAAGACAACTGGTACACCAGCGGTGCGTCCATCCCGGTCCTCTCGTACTAAGGACAGCTCCTCTCAAATTTCCTGCGCCCACGACGGATAGGGACCGAACTGTCTCACGACGTTCTGAACCCAGCTCGCGTACCGCTTTAATGGGCGAACAGCCCAACCCTTGGGACCGACTACAGCCCCAGGATGCGATGAGCCGACATCGAGGTGCCAAACCTCCCCGTCGATGTGGACTCTTGGGGGAGATAAGCCTGTTATCCCCGGGGTAGCTTTTATCCGTTGAGCGATGGCCCTTCCATGCGGAACCACCGGATCACTAAGCCCGACTTTCGTCCCTGCTCGACTTGTAGGTCTCGCAGTCAAGCTCCCTTGTGCCTTTACACTCTGCGAATGATTTCCAACCATTCTGAGGGAACCTTTGGGCGCCTCCGTTACTCTTTAGGAGGCGACCGCCCCAGTCAAACTGCCCACCTGACACTGTCTCCCACCCCGATAAGGGGCGCGGGTTAGAATTTCAATACAGCCAGGGTAGTATCCCACCGATGCCTCCACCGAAGCTGGCGCTCCGGCTTCCAAGGCTCCTACCTATCCTGTACAAGCTGTACCAAAATTCAATATCAGGCTACAGTAAAGCTCCACGGGGTCTTTCCGTCCTGTCGCGGGTAACCTGCATCTTCACAGGTACTATAATTTCACCGAGTCTCTCGTTGAGACAGTGCCCAGATCGTTACGCCTTTCGTGCGGGTCGGAACTTACCCGACAAGGAATTTCGCTACCTTAGGACCGTTATAGTTACGGCCGCCGTTTACTGGGGCTTCGATTCGCACCTTCGCTTGCGCTAAGCACTCCTCTTAACCTTCCAGCACCGGGCAGGCGTCAGCCCCTATACTTCGCCTTACGGCTTCGCAGAGACCTGTGTTTTTGCTAAACAGTCGCCTGGGCCTATTCACTGCGGCTCTCTCGGGCTTGCACCCTACCAGAGCACCCCTTCTCCCGAAGTTACGGGGTCATTTTGCCGAGTTCCTTAACGAGAGTTCTCTCGCTCACCTTAGGATTCTCTCCTCGCCTACCTGTGTCGGTTTGCGGTACGGGCACCTTTTTCCTCGCTAGAGGCTTTTCTTGGCAGTGTGGAATCAGGAACTTCGCTACTATAATTCGCTCGCTATCACAGCTCAGCCTTCACGATGATGGGATTTGCCTCATCATCAGCCTAACTGCTTAGACGCACATATCCAGCAGTGCGCTTACCCTATCCTCCTGCGTCCCCCCATTGCTCAAACGGAAAAGAGGTGGTACAGGAATATCAACCTGTTGTCCATCGTCTACGCCTATCGGCCTCGACTTAGGTCCCGACTAACCCTGAGCGGACGAGCCTTCCTCAGGAAACCTTAGGCATTCGGTGGATGGGATTCTCACCCATCTTTCGCTACTCATACCGGCATTCTCACTTCTAAGCACTCCACCAGTCCTTACGGTCTAGCTTCGCAGTCCTTAGAACGCTCTCCTACCACTGACACCTAAAGGTGTCAATCCACAGCTTCGGTGATACGTTTAGCCCCGGTACATTTTCGGCGCAGAGTCACTCGACCAGTGAGCTATTACGCACTCTTTAAATGGTGGCTGCTTCTAAGCCAACATCCTGGTTGTCTAAGCAACTCCACATCCTTTTCCACTTAACGTATACTTTGGGACCTTAGCTGGTGGTCTGGGCTGTTTCCCTTTCGACTACGGATCTTATCACTCGCAGTCTGACTCCCATGGATAAGTCTTTGGCATTCGGAGTTTGTCTGAATTCGGTAACCCGATGAGGGCCCCTAGTCCAAACAGTGCTCTACCTCCAAGACTCTTACACATGAGGCTAGCCCTAAAGCTATTTCGGAGAGAACCAGCTATCTCCAAGTTCGATTGGAATTTCTCCGCTACCCACACCTCATCCCCGCACTTTTCAACGTGCGTGGGTTCGGACCTCCATTCAGTGTTACCTGAACTTCATCCTGGACATGGGTAGATCACCTGGTTTCGGGTCTACGACCACATACTCAATTCGCCCTATTCAGACTCGCTTTCGCTGCGGCTCCGTCTCATCGACTTAACCTTGCATGGGATCGTAACTCGCCGGTTCATTCTACAAAAGGCACGCCATCACCCGTTAACGGGCTCTGACTACTTGTAGGCACACGGTTTCAGGTTCTATTTCACTCCCCTTCCGGGGTGCTTTTCACCTTTCCCTCACGGTACTGGTTCACTATCGGTCACTAGGGAGTATTTAGCCTTGGGAGATGGTCCTCCCAGCTTCCGACGGGATTTCACGTGTCCCGCCGTACTCAGGATCCACTCAAGAGAGAATGAAGTTTCAACTACAGGGTTGTTACCTTCTTTGACGAGCCTTTCCAGACTTCTTCGTCTACTTCATTCCTTTGTAACTCCGTATAGAGTGTCCTACAACCCCAAGAGGCAAGCCTCTTGGTTTGGGCTACATCCCGTTTCGCTCGCCGCTACTCAGGGAATCGCAATTGCTTTCTCTTCCTCCAGGTACTTAGATGTTTCAGTTCCCTGGGTCTGCCTTCCATACTCTATGTATTCAAGTAAGGATATTGTTCCATTACGAACAATGGGTTCCCCCATTCGGAAATCTCTGGATCAAAGCTCACTTACAGCTCCCCAAAGCATATCGGTGTTAGTCCCGTCCTTCGTCGGCTCCTAGTGCCAAGGCATCCACCGTGCGCCCTTCATAACTTAACCGAATTGGTTGTTACATCAGGTTTAAAACCTAAAATGGCGATACTCGGTAATTTCTTGACTATCAATTTATCTTTATCTAGTTTTCAAAGAACAAACACATTTTGATCTCGTAAGAGACAAAAAGTTTTGATGGATGGTTATTTTGCTTTCGCAAAAAACCTTATTAAACCATCAAAACTGAACAAAACTTCGACGTGTCAAACGTTTTAGTAAATCTTCCTTAGAAAGGAGGTGATCCAGCCGCACCTTCCGATACGGCTACCTTGTTACGACTTCACCCCAATCATCTGTCCCACCTTAGGCGGCTGGCTCCAAAAGGTTACCTCACCGACTTCGGGTGTTACAAACTCTCGTGGTGTGACGGGCGGTGTGTACAAGGCCCGGGAACGTATTCACCGCGGCATGCTGATCCGCGATTACTAGCGATTCCAGCTTCATGTAGGCGAGTTGCAGCCTACAATCCGAACTGAGAACGGTTTTATGGGATTGGCTAAACCTCGCGGTCTTGCTGCCCTTTGTACCGTCCATTGTAGCACGTGTGTAGCCCAGGTCATAAGGGGCATGATGATTTGACGTCATCCCCACCTTCCTCCGGTTTGTCACCGGCAGTCATCTTAGAGTGCCCAACTGAATGCTGGCAACTAAGATCAAGGGTTGCGCTCGTTGCGGGACTTAACCCAACATCTCACGACACGAGCTGACGACAACCATGCACCACCTGTCACTCTGTCCCCCGAAGGGGAAAGCCCTATCTCTAGGGTTGTCAGAGGATGTCAAGACCTGGTAAGGTTCTTCGCGTTGCTTCGAATTAAACCACATGCTCCACCGCTTGTGCGGGCCCCCGTCAATTCCTTTGAGTTTCAGTCTTGCGACCGTACTCCCCAGGCGGAGTGCTTAATGCGTTAGCTGCAGCACTAAGGGGCGGAAACCCCCTAACACTTAGCACTCATCGTTTACGGCGTGGACTACCAGGGTATCTAATCCTGTTTGCTCCCCACGCTTTCGCGCCTCAGTGTCAGTTACAGACCAGAAAGTCGCCTTCGCCACTGGTGTTCCTCCAAATATCTACGCATTTCACCGCTACACTTGGAATTCCACTTTCCTCTTCTGCACTCAAGTTCCCCAGTTTCCAATGACCCTCCACGGTTGAGCCGTGGGCTTTCACATCAGACTTAAGAAACCACCTGCGCGCGCTTTACGCCCAATAATTCCGGACAACGCTTGCCACCTACGTATTACCGCGGCTGCTGGCACGTAGTTAGCCGTGGCTTTCTGGTTAGGTACCGTCAAGGTACCGCCCTATTCGAACGGTACTTGTTCTTCCCTAACAACAGAGTTTTACGATCCGAAAACCTTCATCACTCACGCGGCGTTGCTCCGTCAGACTTTCGTCCATTGCGGAAGATTCCCTACTGCTGCCTCCCGTAGGAGTCTGGGCCGTGTCTCAGTCCCAGTGTGGCCGATCACCCTCTCAGGTCGGCTACGCATCGTCGCCTTGGTGAGCCGTTACCTCACCAACTAGCTAATGCGCCGCGGGTCCATCTGTAAGTGATAGCTAAAAGCCACCTTTCAACATTTCCTCATGCGAGGAAATGAGTTATCCGGTATTAGCCCCGGTTTCCCGGAGTTATCCCAGTCTTACAGGCAGGTTACCCACGTGTTACTCACCCGTCCGCCGCTGACTGATGGGAGCAAGCTCCCATCAATCCGCTCGACTTGCATGTATTAGGCACGCCGCCAGCGTTCGTCCTGAGCCAGGATCAAACTCTCCGATAAAAGTTTGAATAGCTCTTTAAAAATAAATCTAGAATTAACGTTGACGTATTGTCTTGTTTTGTTCAGTTTTCAAGGTTCAATAATAAGGTTTAAATTGGAGCGGGTGAAGGGAATCGAACCCTCATCATCAGCTTGGAAGGCTGAGGTTTTACCACTAAACTACACCCGCATATAATATTGTGATGGTCGGGAAGACAGGATTCGAACCTGCGACCCCTTGGTCCCAAACCAAGTGCTCTACCAAGCTGAGCTACTTCCCGCTAGAAAAGCATATGTATTACATTGAGTATGAAACACTCGCTTGTAGAAACAAGATGGCGCGCCCGAGAGGAGTCGAACCCCTAACCTTTTGATCCGTAGTCAAACGCTCTATCCAATTGAGCTACGGGCGCAATATGTTTTAAAATCTTTGGTGCGGCCGAGAGGACTTGAACCTCCACGGGGTCGCCCCCACTAGGCCCTCAACCTAGCGCGTCTGCCATTCCGCCACGACCGCGTTTCAAGCGACAAACACTATTATAACGAGGATAATCTGCTATGTCAATAACTTTTTAATAGTTATTTCAAAGACTTTCAAAGTGCGGGTGAAGGGACTTGAACCCCCACGCCTTGCGGCGCCAGATCCTAAGTCTGGTGCGTCTGCCAATTCCGCCACACCCGCATAAATGATTTTGCTATTGCAAAAATCTTTGGTGAGCCATGAAGGACTCGAACCTTCGACCCTCTGATTAAAAGTCAGATGCTCTACCAACTGAGCTAATGGCTCTTAAATGGCTGGGCTAGCTGGATTCGAACCAACGCATGTCGCAGTCAAAGTGCGATGCCTTACCGCTTGGCTATAGCCCAATGTTCCGTCAAAAAGTGACGAGGTTTATATATTAACATGTCCAAAACATTAAAGTCAATAACTTTTTAAAAGAAATAATCTGGCGGTCCGGACGGGACTCGAACCCGCGACCTCCTGCGTGACAGGCAGGCATTCTAACCAACTGAACTACCGGACCAGAGTTTTTTGCGCCAGCAAAATAACTTTCATTACCTCGCGACAGCGAAAATAACTATCATTACCTTGACGATAGTCAAAATAACTTTCATTGCCTTGCGTAAGCAAAACGAGTTACAAATAATAAAAAAATGACCCATACGGGATTCGAACCCGTGTTACCGCCGTGAAAGGGCGGTGTCTTAACCGCTTGACCAATGGGCCATGTTTAAAAGTAATGGCGGAGAAGGAGGGATTTGAACCCTCGCGCCAGTTGCCCGACCTACACCCTTAGCAGGGGCGCCTCTTCAGCCACTTGAGTACTTCCCCATAAAAATGGCTCCGCAGGCAAGATTCGAACTTGCGACCGATCGGTTAACAGCCGATAGCTCTACCACTGAGCTACTGCGGAACGTAAAGAATTTTTCGCTTAACTCGTCTTATCGACTCTTTAGATTATAATGACTCATCTATTTATTGTCAACTACTTTCAAACACTTTTTATCACAAATAGTTGATCATAATCAGAGGATTAACCACTCAGGATTTGTCTTTCTTCATAATAACTTCCTTCACTAATTTAAGCCTGCCTTTACAACGTCCACATACGTATTTTCTTATATTGATCTTCCTTCTTCTTTTAAACTCCAACCCGCACTTCGAGCACACATAAATCAAATACCTTTTTCTATTATTCACACTCGTTAATATTGAACAATGTCTTGGACCCCCAACTTCATTTAGAAGTCTCTTAAAATCTTCATCTCCATGCTTATATCCTTTACCTTCAATATGCAAATGATAATGACACAACTCATGTTTAATGATTCCTATTAATTCATCCATACCATGCTCGTCAAAATATTTACGATTAATCTCGATATTATGACTACCTAACATATACCTTCCCCCAGTGGTTCTTAGCCTTGGGTTGAAATATGCCTTATGAAGAAAAGGCTTATGAAAAGATTGAATAGAAATTTTTTCAATAAGAAATTGCAGCTCAGTGTCCGTCATATGGAATCCTTCTTTCTTAATTAGAACATGACAACCTATTATAGCATAAACTAGATATCACCCTTACTGTTTCAGCATGACATAATACTCCGAGGAATGTCATTACATGGATTCAGCTGGCACTTTCTTAGAGATAAGGAGGTTACCCCATGCCTAACTGGCTTGTGAATCAATTGAGGAGAGCCTATTTTGAGAAGGATCGATATCAAATCAAACTCCTTAATCAATGCTGGTATTTTTACCGTAAGAAGAACAGCTCTTAAGTATGGACATCTATCCTACCCCATCCCAAATGGCCAAAAGAGCTGACCTGAGATAGCATTCACTACCCCGCAGTCAGCTCTTACATGATTATTGAATCATCGTCAATGCGACTCTGCCTTTTTGAACATCCACGCTGTCAACCCAAACGGTCACAACATCCCCAACAGACACCACATCTAATGGATGCTTAACGAAACCATTTTTCAGCTTTGAAATATGGACAAGTCCATCCTGTTTCACCCCTACATCAATAAACGCACCGAAATCCACTACATTTCTTACTGTCCCTTGCAACTCCATACCTTGTGTTAAATCTTCAAGTTTCAAGACATCCTTCTTAAGAAGAGGTTTAGGAAATTCATCCCGTGGATCACGCCCAGGTCTAATTAACGAATCTACAATATCTTTCAGAGTTAATCTCCCTATTTCCAACTCCTCAGAAACCTTTTCTAAATTCAATTGGTTCAAAGACTGTTTCAATTCTTCTGACCCGATGTCATTTACACTCAACCCAACCTTCGCAAGAAGTTTCTTCACATCGTTATAATTGTCCGGATGAATAGATGTTCGATCGAGAATCTCTTTCCCATCCATTATTCTTAGGAAGCCAATACATTGTTCGTATGTTTTTGCGCCAAGTCTTGGAATTTTCTTTAATTGTGCCCTGGAAACAAATTTGCCCTCTTCCTCTCTCTTTTTCACAATATTAGTAGCCACTGTTTTTGATAGCCCCGCAACATATTGCAATAGGGATGAGGAGGCAGTATTCACATTTACACCAACTTGGTTTACAGCCGTTTCTACCACAAAGGTTAGTGATTCATTTAGCTTCTTTTGTGAAACATCATGCTGGTATTGCCCAACTCCAACAGATTTAGGATCGATTTTCACTAATTCAGCTAACGGATCCTGCAATCTTCTTGCGATGGAGACGGCACTTCTTTCTTCAACCTGGAGGTCCGGGAACTCTTCTCTCGCCACATCTGATGCTGAATATACACTTGCTCCAGCTTCGTTGACAATTAAATAGAAGATCGGTTGATCTATATCTTTTAACACATTCACAACAAATTGCTCTGTTTCCCTGGATGCCGTGCCATTTCCAATAGCGACAACCTCAATCGAATATTTTGTCATTATCGCTTTGATCGCAGCTTCCGCCTTTGAGAGTTGAGATTGGGATGAATGTGGATAAATCACATTAATATCAAGAGTTTTTCCTGTTTCATCAATGACTGCTAATTTGCAGCCTGTTCGGAAAGCAGGGTCGACACCCAAGACCATTTTTCCTTTCATCGGCGGCTGAAGCAATAACTTTCTCAAGTTTTCAGAGAAGATATGAATGGCTTGATCCTCTGCTTTCTCTGTTAATTCATTACGAATTTCTCTCTCTACCGATGGTTGGATCAGTCTTTTATAGCTATCCTCCACTGCTTCTTTTACAAGAGGAACGGAAATGGAGTGAACATTTTTAATGACCTGTCTTTGTAAATAGTGCAGAATACCTTCTGAATCAGGCTGTATATTCACCTTTAATACATCTTCCTTTTCCCCTCGGTTCATTGCTAAAATCCGGTGAGGAACTACTTTGTGGATCGGTTCTTGATATGAGTAGTACATTTCGAAAACTTTTTTCTCGTCTTCCTCTTCCTTTTTCACCTTTGATTCAATTAACCCTTTTCGGAATGTATAACTTCTTATGTATTCTCGGTATGAAGCTTCATCGGAAATGTACTCTGCAATAATGTCTTTTGCTCCATTTAAAGCTTCATCGGTTGTCATTACTTCCTTATCTTCAGACACGTAGTGAGAAGCCTTTTCTGCAAGATCTCCTGATGCAGGGAAGCTTAGAATCCATTCTGCCAGGGGTTCCAGTCCTTTTTCTTTCGCTACGGTCGCTTTTGTTCTTCGTTTTTGCTTATATGGTCGGTACAAATCTTCTACCGTTTGCAGCTTATCCGCCTTTTTAATGGCCTGGGTTAACTCTTCAGTCAGCTTCCCTTGTTCTTCGATTAATCGAATAACTTCTTCTTTTCTTTGCTCTAAATTTTGCAAGTAATTCCATTTATCCATAATATTACGGATCTGAACTTCGTCTAGTGCTCCAGTCTGTTCTTTCCGATAACGCGCGATGAAAGGAACTGTATTTCCTTCCTCCAGTAGTGAGATGACGTTTTTCACATTTTTTATTGATAGGTTCAATTCTTTGGATACTTTGTTAAGTAATGGTTCTTGATTTGTTAATGTTGCTGCCAATTGTATTACCTCCATTGATAGGATTCTTGTTTATTTTACCATAACTGTCTTTGAGGATTGAAAAGTTGGCTTAACTTAAAGGAAGCATATATCTGTTGTATTGAAACGAAAGCTTTGCCACTGCAATTCTCACTGTTAACGTTCCTTTCCGCGGGTGAGGAAGTTGACCCTCCTCGGGCTTGCCCTGTGGGGTCTCGACCTTTCCTCTATTCCCCGCAGGAGTTAAGTGCCTTCCGCTACCATCCACTCTTCGCCTACTACATCACCATAAATATCCACACTAATCTCAAAGAAGAAAATTAACATTATTACGATTTTCAAAAATCGTTATTAGTTATACACATGAATTACAGGGTTAGTTATAATCCAACTGTTTTTGTAAAAGAGCCAAAAAAAACTTACCCTAAGACTGTTAGAGTAAGTTTCCAATAATATATGTTGTATCATCTGATGTACCGTCGACTAGAGATTGAATATCACCTAAAGCGCCATGAAGCGTTGGATACCTTTGAAGGATATTCTTTACTCCAGATATACTCAGTCCATCTGAGTGAATAAGGAATCTTGAGTTGGAATCGTAATGAAAACGTTGTGTCTTATATGTTTGCGGCCGTCCGGATAAATACCCGGTAACCGGTAATGGATACGTCATCTTTCCTTCAGGTGCATACATATAAAAACGTATATTTCCTACACAGCTATACACAAACTCTTTGGAATGGTAATACGCTTTAATAATCGCTACTGCAGCGCCACGTTTTTTCTGAAGAGCTTCGTTACACAGGCTCATGAGGGTTTCAACATCTTCGTGGTGATGCTCTTCAACTATTTCGGCGACTACATGAGACGATTCATAAGCAAACTTACCGCTACCTAAACCATCGGCCAAAACACAGATAAAGTAATCACTTGTAGAGGTATAGAAATAACTGTCTCCACAATAAGGATTTCCGTTTTTCGATACTTGCCCTGCATAAAGCTCTATTTCATTTTGTTGAAGATAAGCCATTAATAATGACTCTCCGAATCGTACATCTCTTCCTGAATGGCTTCCCTAAGCTTTTTAATCGCTCTTCTTTGTAAACGCGAAACATGCATTTGGGAAATACCGAGCTTCTCGCCAGCTTCTTTTTGGCTTAAATTTTCTAAATAGGTGTGTTGTATTATAGCCTTTTCTCTGTCGGAAAGAACATGAAGCACTTTCTCAAGAACGAGTCGCTGATTGACTTTTTCATAGCCCTCATCCTGATCTCCCACAATATCCAATATTGTAACTGTGCTTCCCTCTGAATCCGCTTCAATCGAGTGATCCACCGATAACGCTTGATAACTTCTACCCATTTCCATTGCTTCCAGAACTTCCTCTTCACTAACTTCCAGATACTCAGCAATTTCATGGACTTGAGGAGAACGCTCTAATCTGTTTGTTAACTCTTCAACCGTAGATTTTATTTTCGGACCAAGCTCTTTTATTCTTCGTGGAACATGTACGCTCCACGTTTTATCTCGCAGGAACCTTTTTATCTCTCCAATGATTGTCGGAATCGCAAAGGCCTCGAATGATCTACCAAAAGATTCATCGTACCTTCTGATTGCACCAAGCAATCCAATCATCCCTACTTGGATAATGTCTTCATGGAAAGATCTTCCCTTTGAATATTTTCTCGCAATGGACTCAACAAGATTTTGGTAATGTAGGATCAATTGACTTTGTGCATCGTCATCTTGTCTTTCCTGATAGTCTTTGATCCATTGTAGTACTTTTTCTTTTTGGGCCTGCTGGTTAGGTTGAGATAGTTTTTTCATCCTTCTCCACCTGCTCCCCTGATAGGAATTTAGTCATAAAGACTGTCACTCCCTCCTTGTGATGCACTTTTACATCATCCATCAAGCTCTCAATAAGGTAAAGGCCTAACCCACCTTCTCTTAAGAACTCCACTGAATGATCGGCATGATAAGGACCAACAGCACTGCGAATTTCTTTGAAATCAAAACTTTCACCGTGATCCGCTACCATAACCTCAAGACGATCCTCATATAACGCGAATCCAACGACCACTTCTCCATCGTTTTCTTTATACGCATGCTGAACCGCATTTGTGATAGCTTCACTAGTAGCAATCTTCAAGTCCTCAATTGCATCGTAGTCAAATCCCATACGACTTGCAATTCCTGAAAGCGTCAAACGAATGACCCCGACATATTCCGGCTTTGCGGGGATCTTCATCTCGATGTAATCAAAAGCTTTCATCATTCCACGCCACCTTCTACCTTGGAATTAATATTCATAATATCCCCTAAACCTGTAATATCAAACAGTCTCTGCAGACGATCGGATAAACCGATTAGATATAATTGCCCACCGCGAGCTTTAACCGTTTTGAAAAGACCAACAAATACACCTAATCCAGTACTATCCATATACGATACGTCTGAAAGATCCACTGTTATATCTTTATTATCAGCTTCAGCAGAGGGTTGAAGCGTTTCTTTAAGCTTCGGAGCTGTATATGCATCGATTTCACCGGCTACTTTAACGAGTAGCTCGTTCTCTTTTTCTTTCATATCTATTGATAAGTTCATAAAAAGACCACCTTTTTGGCAACATTTATAATAAATCTCTATACATTTACCCTATAGATGACAAGAATAAACTTTATTTATGAATTTCTTTTTATGATGATTAGAGTGAAATCGTCTCTAAGCTCAAAGTGCTGCATCTTCTCGAGTTGTTTGTACACATGATTGACAATCTCTTGAGGAGGAAGGTGATTGTACTCGCTTATTAATTGCACCAAATCTTCCCTTTCAATGAAGCCCTCTTCTGAACGACACTCTGTTACTCCATCAGAGAGAAGGATGATCATGTCCCCTGTCTCAACCCGTCTTTCGTATTGACGGTACTTCGCTTTTTTATCTACACCTAATAGAAGACCTTTTGCATCAAGATCTTCAAATTCATTGGCTGAAGCTCTATAAAAAAAGCCAGGTTCATGCCCAGCTGATGAGTATGAAAATAGATGTTCCTCCGAATTGTATACACCGTAAAACATGGTTATGAACATACTTGCATCCACATTTTGTTCCACTACTCTGTTTAAGCTTTCCAAAACAGCATTAGGTTCATTCCGGTACTCAGGTAAACTATCCATCGCATACTTGATCATGGACATACAAAGAGCTGCAGGTATACCCTTACCTATTACATCAGCAATGGCAACACTGACGCTATCATTCTCATCCTGAACAAAGTGATAGTAATCTCCATTCATCTTTTTGGCAGGTACACTTACAGCTCCAATTTCCAAGCCTTCTACTGAAGGAATGACGGTCCCTAGCAGGGTTTGTTGCATATTGGATGCCACATCTATTTCGTTATTTAATTCTTGTTGTTTTGTACGTAGACTTTGATGCTCCCGATAAGCAAAACCGTAGCCTATCATGACTTCAAGTAAAATATCGAAAGAGTGCATTACTTGATGTGGTATATTGGGCTCCATTTCCAATATTACACTCTTATGAAGACTTATGATCTCCTCTGGTGAAACATGATGCTCAATTGATTTACGACTAAATTTCTGTCCTAAATAGAGAGCTTTTTCATCTTGTTCATTTAGGTAATGCTCAATAATTTCTCTATATTTAGAGTCCATTAAATCTCTGAAATTCATATAACTCCCCCTAGCGGAGCCACTTAGTCGCCCTAATGTCTGTTCCTTCACCTGGCACAGACTCAACGTTGAACTCGTCCATTAAACGCTTTACTCCAGGCAAACCTGCTCCTAATCCACCTGATGTGGAATATCCATCTTCCATTACTTTTCTTATATCTGTAATTCCGGGTCCTTCATCCAAGGCGATAATTCGCACACCCTTTTTCCCGGCATCGAATAATTTTTCAATGCAAATCTGACCATAGCCAGCATATAAATAGATGTTCCTTGCTAATTCGCTGATAGCCGTAGTGATACGAGCTTGGTCAACGGTACCGAATCCGAGCTCTTTCGCTACATTCCTCCCTAACTGGCGGGCAGCAACGATGTCCCATTCATTCGTGATCTTCACGCAGGATTGGCTATCCATACCTAGTCCCCCAGTTCCAATTGTAATTTCTCCAGACCTTTTTCCAGATCCAGAGCGGTCAGAACGTCCTCTAACCTGATTCCAAGCTCAATCAACGTTATCGCTACAGCAGGCTGGATGCCGGTGATGACTACCTTCGCCCCCATCAACCTTGACATGTTAATGACATCCCCAAGTACCTTAGCAATGAATGAATCTATAAAATCAATGGAAGTTATGTCGATTACTACTCCTCTGGCACTCGTTTCATGGATCTTATGCAGAAGATCTTCTTGAAATTGAAGGGCTGTTTGATCATCAAGCTCCCACTGAATGGAAATCAGCAAACAATCATGCAGCTTTAAAATTGGTATTCTCACTCTAATCCCTCCGCCGAAACTATTTTTCGATTTGTCATTTCAAGAGCCTTTTCAATTCCTTTTCGTAACGTGCTATTTGTACTGAACTGATTTAAATCAATTCCTAAGTTTACAATCGTTTGCGCGATTTCAGGTCGGATCCCTACCAACATGCACTTCGCACCTACTAATCGAACAGCTTCAGCTGCCTGGATGATATGATGAGCTACCATCGTATCGACTACAGGTACCCCGGTGATATCGATTAACACCACTTCCGCTCTATGCTTAACTACACCGTTTAATAGATTTTCCATAATTAATCGCGCTCGTTCTGTATCAATCGTTCCCACAAGCGGCATCACAGAAATTTTTCCAAAAACAGGTATCAGTGGTGCAGACAATTCCTGCAACGCTATTTTTTGAAGCGAAACGGTTCTTTCCCATGATTCTGTATAAGCACTGATTACTTTATTATTCATCGGGGTTAACCATTTATCGAACTTCTCAACTTGTGCCGCATAGTTTTGATCTGTAATAATACCTTCTTTCATCATGCCTTCGTAAACCACTTTACCAAAAGTACTTAGAGCCGACGTCACAAAAGTCAGTGGCCATCCTAACCTGACAACCTTTTCAGCGAAATCTCCCAACCGGCTATTAAACTCGTTGGAATCCCTTAAGTTAGAAGCAATCATTTCTACAAACTCATGGCTTGTCTTAGTAAAAACTTGATCTGAAACAACTTGAAGAAACTTCTCATCCGCTTCGTTCCTCATTCGTTCCATCCAAATACTAGTGATATCTGGTTTATTATTCTGGATATAACCCGTGACTTCACTAAACATTTAGTTCTCTCCATTCTATCATATGTAATTTGCACTTCGTATTTATGCCGAATGATGTAACTTAATTTTAAAGTAGTTTACAACAGTGTACTAAAAAATGACGTAATTACTTTAATAGTAACAAATAAACAAAAAAAAAGAAAAAAACTATGCCTTTTCGGGTATTTTTAGTTCCTGCTTTTCCCATTATAAATTGTTTACGGTGTTTTGTCATAAAATTGACTATATTCGCATTATCCATATTCTTCTTTTGGGTTTAATTGGGACTAGACTTCCCTTCTAAAAATAAAAAATGACAAAACAAAAAGGCTTAATGATCAAACATATTGTTTATCAGCAAGCCTTCTGGTTTGAAGTTATATTGTTCCTATTGTATAACATGATAAAGTTATCAACACGATGAAAAGCTCATGGTTAGAATTGGATTAAACCCACGCTGATTTGCAGGGCGTCATCCACTTTTTCCATCATCTCATCATCCAAGTGCGTAATCTTATCGGTAAGACGTTGTTTATCAATCGTTCGAATCTGTTCAAGCAAGATAACGGAATCACGTTCAAAGCCATAACGTTTTGCATCAATTTCAACATGAGTAGGCAGTTTCGCTTTTTGAATTTGAGCGGTAATGGCAGCTACAATAATTGTGGGACTAAACCTGTTCCCTATATCATTTTGAATAACAAGTACCGGCCGAACTCCGCCTTGTTCTGATCCTACAACAGGAGAAAGGTCTGCAAAATATACGTCACCACGCTTTACAATCAAAGGATTAACCCCCGCTTACTAAGCGTTCGACTGTATGTTCTGCCTCATATTCTGCTTGAATCGCCTCTGAAGCAATTGCGAGATTAATCTTAGCCATTTCCATATAGCCGCGTCTCATAGATTCACGTAATTGTCTTTTCTTACGCTCTCTTAAATACATTTTGGTTGCACGATAAATAAACTCATTGCGATTCACATTTTCTTGATCTGCAAAGCCGTCTAATTCTGTAACGAGCTGTTGCGGTAGACGAATTAAGATTTCTGTTGTTGCGCTGGATTCAGACACAAACTACACCTCCACCAATCACTACATACCGTTTCTGTTCATTAACATATTTATCATACCATCAATTAAGGGGAATGAAAAGTTAATTTATCAATCTCTTCTATTATCCACCATATAAAATACTAATTATTCATCAAGTTGGCGGTTATTTTCCTGTTGACTGTGAATACCTGTCGATAAGAGTTTATTCGATACTTCCGTCGCCTCCCCGTTTCGCATATAGATACGCGGCACTCTCGTGGAGATCGTACAAGGGATCTCATAGTTAATGGTATCAAGCTTATCAGCGATTTCATCCATTGTAATCGCTTCTTCATCCTGTTTGCCTATTAACGTTACACGGGTACCTATATCAAGAAATCCAGACAGCCGAATCATACATTGATCCATGCAGATCCTTCCAACAATTGGAACTCTTTTACCGTTTACAATGACGTCCTGACCCTGTAATTTACGCAGCCACCCATCAGCGTATCCGATAGGAATGGTCCCAATCCATTCTGACTCACCCGTTTCATAAGTAGCCCCATAGCTCACTTTCTCTCCAGCTGAAAGTTCTTTTGTATGAATAAGTCTTGAATGAAGAGAAAACACTTCTTTTAAAGGAAAAGGCAGCTCGGGCTTCATCTCTTGAGATGGAGTCAGTCCGTACATGGCAATTCCCACCCGCACTGCGTTAAAGAGGGTGTTGGTTTTCCTTAATGTAGCGGCACTATTTGAAGAATGGATATACGCTGGTAATGACTCCAATTGATTTAGCATGTATTCAAATCGAGCTAACTGCCGGTCAAGATAGTCATCGTTCAACTCATCAGCCGTGGCAAAATGGGTAAAGATCCCTTCAAGCTTAAATTGGGAATGAGCTTGAACATACTTTTCGATACCCTTTAATTCCTCAGTGGAACGAACGCCTATCCGCCCCATCCCGGTATCACACTTGATATGAAGGTTTAATCGATCTCCTTCTGACAGCTGATTTTCGGCTTCCACAAGCCACTCTTGGTGAAATGTCGTTAACGAAATATCCAAATCGGCAGCAATCTTCACATCTTTCGGTCTCGTAGCTCCTAATACGAGAATAGGAGCGGTTACGCCTGCTCTTCTTAAGGAAATCGCTTCGTCTAAGAATGCAACAGCTAAGCCGTGGGCCCCGGCGGAAAGAGCCGTAAAAGCGGTTTGCACATCCCCATGCCCATAAGCATTCGCTTTCACAACCGCAAACACTTTCACATCTCCAGGGATATGGTCTCTAATATTCTTTACGTTTTCATATAAATGATCTAGGTTGATTTCTGCCCATGTATCACGAAAAAATTGCGTCTGGGTTTCCACTCTGTTCACTTCCTCATATCTTTACACAAAACATTGTCATTCTATTCAAGAATACCATTGATTATTCATATTATCATTCATTGTGTCAAATGGAATTTTTAGAGAGGGGGCGGGAAGGTTGTTTTTAGGTAGTAAGTGGTGGACGGAGTGTTTTTGAGGCCGCTCCAGGAAGACCTTTGGATTCAGAACGATATTGAATTTTTTTACTTGCGTTGGGTAGATAATACTTTTATTCTTCTTCCAGCACCTCTCCTTCACGCACACCAAGGAAAGAGGCGAACCTGATAGGTCCGCCTAGTTCAGTTATTTTATTTAACCATTGAACCTTGTACGGATTGAGCTACCATCACCATCTCAGAAGGAGTCAGGTCATTGGAGGCAAGCATATAGTCCACTCCGTTATTGGTCCATCTAATTGATTGCTCTGTCATGGCCGCTACTGTGAATCCAAGGTCCACTAATTCACCTTTAAGAGAAGTAGAAACCGTCATCGTTGGAACGACAGTTGTTTTTTCTTGTACGATTGTGAAGGACTTTTCACCATCATACGTTAAGATTACGCGTTTACCCGTATCGGTGGCGACTTCTTTTTCTTCAATTAATTCGGTGCCGGTGATTTCTGACATTGGGTAAAGAACAGTGAATTCTGCGTCCTCTACATTTGCCGTAACCGGTACTTCCAGCTGGGCTCCTGTCATGTTTTTCTTCATGTCGAAGTCTTTTTTATCAAATGCAGCTTTCATATCCATCTTGGAGAACTCTACTTTTACAAGTGGATTTTTATCTGAATCCAATACATTTACGGATGCCGGAGTCAGGTCTTTCTTGTTAAAGGCAATCTCTTGAGTCGGAAGCATCTGACTGTTTTGATAACGTGTCTTCGTGTTAAAGATATAGTGATCTTTTGTTTCTTTGAAAGTAGCCTCTTTATCCTCTAGCACATCTTGAACAAGCGATTCATACAAGTACGCCTGACTGCTATTTTCAGGCCAGTTGCTTTGGAATCGGAAGCTTTTGTTCAGTGCCGGCGTAAGGACGAATACTCCCTCATCATTACGTAAGATCATTTGACTCTGATCTTTCGCAGCGTTCTTTAATGCCACTCGATAATAATTAGGGTCATTATGCCACACTTCCACATCATAGGTTTGAGGCTCGTCGCCCACCTGCAGGGTCATTTTTGCATCTGCTTTGTACCCCTTCATATCCTCTACTTTAGCCTTAAGATCCTTGGTTACATCTTCTTTCGATTGCTCTCCACAAGCAGCCAGCATAAGCACCGCTAACATGGCCATCACTAGTATCACTAGCTTTTTCTTCATTTTTTCAACCCCTTTTGTCCCAGGATAAACGTAATTGAGAGAGGGGAAAGCCAGACATCTAAGAATGGACGATTCTTATAGAATTCCCCGATCCTTAGTCCAATTGCAATTCGCCAAAGAACCGCGATTGTTAAACACCTGGCCTTGTCTCTCTTATTGCACTACTGAATATATGAGACAACCTGAAGGATTATGCTAGTGAAGATGACAAGCTTCTAAATAATTTTACTTCTCGATGATCACCTGAGCAGCCGCAAATTCCCGGCTATGGGTGATGGATAGATGGGCATTCGCCCCCTCCGGCTTTGAAAAATAAGGCTTTCCATTCGGGTCCTTACTGATTTCAATATCCTGAAAGGAGAGCGCTGTTCCGATGCCCGTCCCATTCGCCTTGGCAAAAGCTTCTTTGGCTGCAAATCGTCCTGCTGCGAACTCAACCTTGCGCTGCTCGTTTAATGTATAGAAAGCATCCTCCTCCTTAGCTGTTAAAATTCTCTTAACGAACTTCGGCTGCCGTTCAATCATCCTCTGAATGCGCCCTGTTTCAACGATGTCCAATCCTATTCCTTTTATCATATGCGATTCCCCTTCTACTCTTGTCCTATCATGCATATTTGTATAATGAACTACACTCGTTATTTTCGACGTTTTCTTATACTATAGTATTGACTGCGTTTTTTATAAATGAATAGTGATGATATAAAAAGAAACAACCTACTTAGGAGGATACAATATGTTTGTCCGGACTGAAAGTTTTTCACAATTTTTACGGCTCTATCCTATTATTTCTCTGATTGTATTCATTCATATCGCCTTATACCTTGTCAGTGCACTTCCTATTTTTCCACAACTGTGGGTGTACGAGCAGCTGGCCGGTGTGAATTTATTTATCAAAGAGGGAGAATGGTGGAGACTCGTCACCCCTATCTTTGTTCATTTGGGATTCGCTCATATGCTATTTAATTCGTTTTCCCTTGTCCTGTTTGGCCCACCCCTGGAAAAGCATCTGGGAAAAGCTAGGTTTATCGTTCTATATTTAGCAAGCGGCGTGTTTGCCAATATCATTACTTATGTTATCAAGCCCCTTACGTATAGTCATGTGGGAGCATCGGGAGCGATTTTTGGTTTATTCGGCTTTTACATCGCTATGATTGTCTTAAAAAATCATTTCATCACGAGAGAAAGCCGGCAAATCATCATACCGATTGTCGTCATTGGTGTAGTCATGACCTTCATGCAATCAGGAATCAACATAACCGCCCATATCTTCGGATTAATCGGCGGCTTTGTGATTGGGTGGATATCAGGTAAAAAATAAGAATCAAAAGTGACCCGCTAACGAATCGCGGGTCACTTTTATCTTTACACACTATGAGAAAACCAAGAAGCAATGGTTTGGAGGTCCTTCTTTTCAAGATCCCGGATCGGACTGGCATAACCAGTCTCTCCGGATTTTATCGTTGTTCTGAGACTGCCCAAGTCTTTTCTCGTTTGAAACCAACTTTCATGGGTGTCCAAAGATTGAATGCGACTTTTCTTTATATGCATCGTATTTTTCAATACGCCCCTATACTGTAAAGATAATTGTCCATCAACAATCTTCCAGCCACCTGCACGATATTGGTAGTATCCGAGAATCCCGAAAGGAATTATCAACAAGCCGACCCAAAGACCATATGGCCAGTACATAAAACAAACAGCCGCGGTCGGTACCACCACCCAGATTGCCTGTCTGAACACATACCTTCTTAAGGAACGTTCCGGAAGCCTTTTAAAATCATCGTGAATGACATAATCCGGAAATAAGTCGTTTAATAATCCCGGAATGCGCTTCTTTTTCACAATCGGGAATAATTTTATACTCGTGCTGTCTTTCTCTAAGACAGATCCGCCTGCATTTTCAATGTGGACCGTACAATACCCCAATAGCTGCCTGATTGGATTTTCCACTACCCGGATGCCTTGAACACGATTTAAAGGAACCGTCACCTGCTTCTTCTCCAGAAGCCCTCTTGTCATGACAATGTGATCATCTACAATTTTAATCCTGAAATCACCATAAATAATAAATGTCCAGGCAATTGATAATAACCAGGCAACAAGCAACCCCAAGAATGCCATCACCGAAACCAAAAACACGCCGCTTTTCACAAAAACAGCCAGCTCATCATACACAGCTTCGTACGGAATGAACTCATTAAATTGGGATAAGAAAACAAACACCCCGGAAATAATGACCCCGACCCCGCCTGAAGTCGTAGCAAGAACCCAAATGTCCTTCGAGCTGAGGTTGAAAAAGGGAGATTCATCTTTCAAAGTCTCCGTAGTTTCGCCAGAAAGATCTTCGGTCACAGTATGACCCTTTTTCTCCCGATATATCATTTCCTCCAACTCTATGGCTTCTTCTTTTAAAATAGCTGTCAATTCTGCTTCTGATTCCCGTGGATTCGAAGACCCTGCCGTTTCGACCTTGATCTTAACCAATCCAAATGGCCGATGCAGAATGCCCTCAGAGAAATTCAAACTCTGTATCCGGTCAATGGGAATATATCTCTTCTTTTTAACGAATAATCCGTACTCGATCCGCAACTCCCCTTCTTCCAATCGATATGTAAACCGAAGCCACTTTACAATCCCTGTGACCAGAACGAACACAAGAACTGCCGCCATAGAAATAACAGGCATATAATCCCAAAACCCCGTCTTCTCCCCCCGGTTATTCAATACAAATAAAAAGACAAATGGAACGATCAAGTCCTTTAACTGCTTTACAAAATTCGCTACAGCTGAAATAGGGTGCAGTCTCTTGTGCTCAGACATCATCTTCCGCCACCCTCGCTAGTTGTGAAATGGAGTTTCTCAATTCATCTGCCTCCACCACATCCAATGCCGGAATCTCATGAACTGTGGCCGCAGTCGAAATCGTAATGGTTGCCAACTGGTACTTTTTTAAAATAGGGCCCTGAACCGTATCAACATGTTGAACTCTCACCATCGGTACCAACGTGCGCTTCACAATAAAAATTCCTCTTTGAAGCTCAATCTCCTGCTCCCTCACTTCATAACGCCATCTCTTCCATTTGATTGTCGGAATAAAGAAAATAAACAAATATGTACATAGAATCAACACGGCAACTGTTGCTGCAATGATCCATTGTGGCCACTCAAACATCACAGTTAGAGTAATCGTTCCTGCGGCTAAAGCTGCCACGATTAACGTTTCAAACACACCATATATCTTCCACACCTTTAAAGCCTTTGGTGAAATTCGTTTTTGAGGCTCTCCGATCATACCTATCCCCTCACTTCTCTCTTTTACTAAATCTTACAGTATATTTACGATTTGGAACAGAGATGGTTTCAGATTAAGGAGAAAGCTTCGGGAGATTTGCCTATTTTAGATTAAACGAACTTTTATCCACCCACTCAACCCCATCCATCCCTTGCAGTTCCTCCACTAACCGGAACAATGCGTCATCCTTCTTTTTCGCTTCTATCATACAATCAATTTCATCCACCGATCCCTTTATCCCTTGAAGAAAATCAAGAAACATCTTAGGGTCGATGAAATCGGCATGGGCTTTGTAATCCTCCTGAGAACGAGGACTTGAAATATGCATCTTCACAGGTAAAGATGACTGGCTCCAAGTTCCAACGATCCTCTCCCAATCCAACAACCAATCCCTTTCGTTATAAGCAAGATGATGATGGTAATCAAATACATGGGGGATCCCGAGCTTTTCACATAGATAAAGGGCATCCGCTGCACTGAACACCGTATCATCGTTTTCAAGAATGATCATTTGTTGAAGGGAAGCGGGAGTCAGACCCCAATTATGTATGAACTGCTCAAGTGCCTTTTCTTTGTCTTCATATGCTCCACCAACATGGAGAACACAGCGGTGAGTTGGATCGATTCCCATCCCTTTTAATAATGCCTCATGCATCTTAAGTGCTTTGAACGTGTTCTTCAACACATCAACGTCACTTGAATTCAACAGTACAAAATGATCGGGATGAAAATCCACACGCATTGGGTGAAGCGTTAAATACTCTTTAATCGCATCGAGTTCAGGTTTCAAGGGGGAAATGAAATCCCATCCTTTCAACTCAGGATGATTCGCAAGAGGAATCAACTTTGAACTGAACCGGAAAAAATGAATCTCATTAAGCACATTATGCTTTAATAGCCGCAGGCAGTTTTCAAGATTTGATTTTGCGATCCGTTCGAGCTTAAGAATAGCAGCCTCACCATCCTTAATCCCTGAAAACTGCTTATAGGTAATGGTTTGGGAAGGGGATGCATTCTGGAGGTTCATGCTCATGGCAACATAGCCTAACTTTACGAGTGTCATGTGGGGTGGACTCCTTTTTGGGGTTAGTATGTGCGGAATGGGGGGATTTATATCGTTGGTTTTGAATAGGTGACAGACTTTGTTCTTCCTTTTGTTTCTAATTGGAGGGTTTTCAATATTTTATAGGCGGTGTTACGTGAGTTCAGATGCAAAAATCTCCTCAGTTCGCGATTGGTTATGTGATCACTTAATAGTAAGAAATAATCTCGAATCGCTTCTAGATGAGCATATTTAGATGAACTACCACATTTAACGCAAGACCACGCTCCACTTACTCTAATCATTGGTATGTGATGGCAGTTTTCACAACGGACTCCAGTCACAATATCGCTTTGGGTAAGAGAATATTTCTCCATAAAGTCTAATTCAGATTCTTCATGATTTTTTAAAATGGTTTTCTTCATTTTGGTCATTTCTTTATCAGTCATGTCCTCTTTTACGTATATCTCATTTAAACCCTTGATATTATCAATTATATTTTGGGCATGAATAATATTTCTGTAAGGTGAGTCCACTGATGGGGGTTCGGTATATTTTATGATGGTTGATGGGTTGCTGAATACAACGAGGTGTTTGATTGGAGGGTGCTTCAGCTTTTGGACACTGAACCATTTTTGCAGTAATAATTTTTGTCTTTGAACCTGAGAGATCGGGTCAGAGAATCCTTCTGTAATTCCTTTATAAGTCCGGGTGAGCTGTCTTATGAATGGGTCAATGGTAACTATTCCTGAAATGTTCTTTACTTCGATAACTAAAATATAGACTGGGGTGAGGATGAGGAAATCGATTTGGAAATAGTTTGAGAATAGAGGAAGCCTTACATCATAAAAAATTTTATATTTCTTGTCGTTCAAGAAACTGAGGTGGTAGTAGACGGTTGCTTCACCGTTGAAACCTGCTTTTCTTTTCTTTAAATCCTTATCTACAATGGGAAACTTTTGATGATTGAGAGGCAGGCGCCATAATAACGCTTGGCTTTTACCAATATTGATTGGGATTTTGAGTTCTTTACAGATCAATTGATCACTCTCCTTTAAGGTTCTGCCTACTTTAGTTCGCCACAGGCTTAAAAAACCCTTCTTTTTAATTTCAATAATACACAGAATATCACTAATTGCGTCGTTTTGAGGTTTAATTGCGTGGATGTCTGAATAATTGCTTCGTTTTCACCTTAATTGCGTCATTATTATGTTTATTGCGTCGCTTCACATGACAATTGCGTATTTTTGTAAAAATCGGAAACGGTTAATGGTCCTTGCTCCATTCCTATACGCAATCAAACCACCAACAAAACAAAAAAACACGACAACCCAAAGGTCATCGTGTCATCAAATCTATTGATCAAGAATTGTTATAAGATTTACGTTTGGTTGAAGATTGTGGTCTGCCGCCGCCCGTACGGTTGCGATCTCCGCCACGGCTTCCGCCTCCGCGATTTCCACCGCCGCTGCGTGATGATCCACCACGGCTTCCGCCTTTACCGCTGCGTGCTCCACCTTTGTATCCACCGCCGCGATTTCCGCCGCCACGATTTCCACCACCTCTTGATGGTAATGGACGCTCTTCAGTGATTTCAACTGGTGTTGTATCCGGCTCTTTCGTCAGGACACGGATCGCTGCTGCAACTGCTTGAACAGAATCATGGCCTCCAAGGAATTCTTCTGCTAATGGATAGTAATCTTTAAGATCACTTTCTTTTGCCGCTTCAGCTAATTTTTCAAGAGCTAAGCGTTGTTGACCTTCAAGGGCTTCGTTTAAGCTAGGTGGCTTAAGAGCCGTCATTTTCTTCTTCGTTGTTTGTTCAACGATCTTCAGGTAACCCATTTCTCTTGGTGTTACAAAAGTGATGGACATACCCTTCTTACCTGCACGACCTGTACGTCCGATACGGTGAACGTAGCTTTCAGGATCTTGAGGAATATCAAAGTTGTAAACATGCGTTACGCCGGAGATATCTAATCCACGAGCGGCAACGTCTGTAGCGATCAGGATATCGATGCGCCCCTCTTTGAACTTCTTAAGAACCGTCATACGACGAGCTTGAGAAAGATCTCCGTGAATACCTTCTGCCAGGTAGCCGCGAATGCTAAGAGCACGGGCTAATTCATCTACTCTGCGTTTTGTACGACCGAATACAATCGCAAGTTCCGGTGATTGAACGTCGATTAAACGGGAAAGAGTATCGAATTTTTCTTTTTCGCTTACTTTAGTGAAGTATTGTTCAATGTTCGAAACCGTTACTTCTTTTGATTTCACTTTGATTACTTCCGGCTCTGTCATAAAGCGATTAGCAATGCGTCGGATCGGATCCGGCATTGTTGCAGAGAATAGAAGTGTTTGTCTTGTGCTTGGAACAGTCTCAAGAATGCTTTCGATGTCTTCGATGAAGCCCATGTTCAGCATTTCGTCTGCTTCGTCAAGTACTAATGTTTCAACATTTTCAAGGTTGAGTGTTTTACGTTTGATATGGTCAAGAAGACGACCCGGTGTACCAACGATGATATGAGGGTTCTTTTTCATCGCGCGGATTTGACGTTGGATGTCCTGTCCTCCGTAGACAGATAACACGCGTGCACGCTTGTCAGCTCCGATACGATATAACTCTTCAGAAACTTGGATGGCAAGTTCACGAGTTGGTGCAATGATAAGAGCTTGAACGTTTGGATTTTTCACATCGATTTTCTCGATCATCGGGATTCCAAATGCTGTTGTTTTACCCGTTCCAGTTTGTGCCTGACCGATAATATCCTTACCTTCTAAACCGACTGGAATCGTACTCGCCTGAATTGGTGTCGCTTCTTCAAAGCCCATACGTTTAATTGATTTCAACGTAGATGCGCTTAAGTTTAAATCTGCAAACTTTGTCAATGTTACATTCTCCTTTAATTTACATCTTTTATAACTAATCATTATCTGATTATATTTTTAGGTCGGAACGAAATCTTACCCACCGAAAGACTTCGGTATCTAATCTAAAACCGTCTATATGAGATGTTTAGTTTATGTTTGGTACAAAAAAATACACTCTTCAAAATAGAAGAGCTAGCACGTCCAACAAATTAAGAACTATGTTGTAGCTATGTTACCACTTCTAGAATTGAATTTCAATCTAATGTCAAATAGTCAATCTATTCATTTAGAAGGAATTGGTAGATCTCTTCAAAAAGTTCGTGCTTATCTTCACTATGACAGATCAAGTGTTTTGCTTTAGGGGAATAAAAAAGGTTTTTTTCTTGGGAAGAAATAGTCTCATATATATATTTTGCAGCTTTAGGGGGGACTATTCCATCAATCTCTCCTTGGGCAATAAAGGTAGGAACGTTAACCTTTTTCAGGAGTGGACGAGCAATACGAACGACTTTTCTAAATTCGTATGTGGACAGAACTGGGGTTTTTGTCACCTTCCATTTGTACCGTTTGTATAGCTCATTTTCAATCAGATTTCCTTGCATTCCTTCTTTGATCATATTTCCAATATCTCTCAATAATTGTTTCACATTTATATAATAAGCTGCAGCGCTTAAAAGCACGAGCTTATTGACTTCATATTTCACTGAAAGATACGAAGCGATCAAACCGCCCATGGAGAAGCCTATTACGTAAACCTCATCACATTTCTCTATAAGATCTTGAAGTTCTTCCTCAGCATGCTCGATCCATTCAATATGTTTGACCCCTTTCAGTTCAAGGGTTTCACCATGACCAGGCAGAGTCGGTACAACGATATCCCAGTTGGTTCTCTCTTGAAGGAAATCTGCCAGAGGCTCTACTTCAAAAGGGCTCCCAGTGAATCCATGGATTAGTAAACAACCGATCATGTTATCCCCTCTTACTTTTCAAAAGGTAGGGAGCGAGCCCATCTCCCATCATCTACAAGCTCATTTTGTTCATTTCTATTAAGGTTTAAACTTGGACGTCAGTAGAAATTTATGCCTTTAATCCATCGATGACTTCTTCAAGCTTCATTCCCCTCGATGCCTTGAATAAAACCAACTCTTCCCCTGTAATGAAGGAGGACAACTCTTTTGCCAGGCTTCCTTTATCTGTATAAGAGTGAACACGATCAGGAGAGAAATTCTCAAGTGCACCCTTACCTATAAAGTCACCTAAAGGGCCAAATGTAAACACATGCTGAATTTTTTCCGGATTGATCAATTGTCCAATTTCCTGATGGAATTCTTCTTCCTGGTCGCCAAGCTCCAGCATATCACCAAGCACCAGGATTTTTGTATGGAACCCCTCAAGCTCTGATACAAGCTGAATTGCAGCTTTCATGGAAGTAGGGCTGGCATTATAGGCATCGTTAATGAGGCTCTCGCCTTTCTTTCCTTCCACCATTTCCATTCTCATCTGGGTCAGCTTTAACGACTGTAAGCCTTCTTTCATGTCATCGACACTGAGACCAAATTTACGGGCGATGATAATCCCGGCTAGAGCGTTGTGGATATTATGAATCCCTAATACGGGAAGAAAGAATGTTTCTCCTTCAGCGAAAGAAGTCTCAAAATAACTCCCTTTATTATCCATACTGATTTTTGTTGGATAGATAGTGTTGAATTCGCTTCTTCCGAAAGTCTCCACATGCTTCAGATTGAGTTCCTGAACGCCATCCTGTAGCAGCGGTTCATCTCCGTAGTATGCAAATAACCCATCAGACTTCAGGCCCTTTACAATCTCCAATTTGGCTTTGGCGATTCCTTCCCGCGATCCCAGATCCTGAAGATGTGATTCTCCAATGTTGGTGATGATGGCAGCGTCGGGCTGAGAAATCTCTGATAGAAGTTCAATCTCTCCGAATCCACTCATTCCCATTTCAAGTACAGCCACTTCTGAATCCTGGGGCAGAGAAAGGATCGTTAAAGGAAGACCAATGTGGTTATTATTGTTCCCTTGTGTTTTATGAACTCGATATTTCAATGACAAAAGGTTTGCCACAATATCTTTCGTTGTTGTTTTTCCATTACTGCCTGTAATTCCGACTACCTTTAAATCCAGCTCATGGCGATATTGATTCGCCAATGACTGAATGGCCAGCAGGGGATCTTCCACCACTAATACGGGAATATCTTCAGGTGGATTAGGGACATTGACATCCCAAAGAGCGGCAGACGCACCATTTTCAATTGCATTGCGAACAAATTGATGACCGTCCACGTTTTCTCCTTTAAAAGGAACAAACAGATTAGCATCCTCAATCTTTCTCGTATCGATGGAAACACCTTTCACCACAACCGACTCAAACTTGGAAAGATCGTTTTTTACATCAAGCATGTTGCATATATCTTTTATTTTTTTCTCAAACATTCGCTTTCTCCTTTTACTCTTTTTAATAAAAACAGAGCAGGGACTGCCTTTAGACGGTGAATCTTCTGGTCAGTCCCAAGTATCGTGTGTTACATCGTATGTTTAATTGTTTGTTTGTCTTGATAACGTTCTAAGCCAAGCTCCACTAATTTTCCGATCAGGGTAGGATAGTCTACCCCAGTGTGCTTCCATAGAAGCGGGAACATACTGAATGGTGTGAAGCCGGGCATCGTGTTGACTTCATTCATATAAATCTGACCATCTTCTGTTAAGAAGAAGTCCGCACGCACAAGTCCTGAACAATCCAGGGCTTTATAAGATTGAATCGCGATATTCTTCATTTCATTGTAAATGCTTCCTTCTACTTCTGCAGGAATGATGAGGGCAGTATCTCCGTCTTCATATTTCGCTTTGTAATCATAGAAGTCTTTTTTCGGTACGATTTCGCCCGCAACTGAGCACTCCGGTTGGTCATTCCCTAATACACCAAGCTCAATTTCACGTGCTTTCACACCTTCTTCGATGATGATTTTACGGTCAAACTGGAACGCTTCCTCAAAGGCAGTCTGCAGTTCTTCACGGGACGTACATTTGCTGATTCCTACTGATGAACCTAAGTTAGCAGGTTTTACAAAACATGGATAGCCAATCTCATCTTCCACTTGTTTGTAAGTAGACTCAGGGTTCCCTTTCCATGTACTGCGGATGAACCATGTGTAATTGACTTGCGGAATGCCTGCTTGAGCAAATAAATTCTTCATGATGACTTTATCCATTCCAGCAGATGAGGCAAGAACGCCATTTCCTACATACGGAAGATTTAACAGTTCAAGCATCCCCTGAACCGTTCCGTCTTCCCCATTCGGTCCGTGAAGCAATGGGAAGATCATGTCGTACCCAACAGACCCAGAAGGAGTGATGGATGTACTTAAGGCATTAGGGGCAATTTCTTCCCCATCCTTAAACTGTAATGCTTTCACATCTTCAACGGGAGCATTCAGTTGTGGACCTTTGATCCACCCGCCTTCCGTCGAGATGAAAATAGGGTGAATTTCATATTTATTTAAGTCCAGGGCTCCGATCACGGCCTTGGCTGTTTGCAAGGATACATTATGTTCAGCAGATTTACCGCCGTACAGTAAGCATAACTTCGTTTTCATGTATGAGTTACCTCCAATATTCACAATAGATGTTTCTATTTTATCACTTTCATCGGAAAGGGAAAGAATGATTCCTATGGAAAATAAAAATTACCACATTTGTCTTGATTCGAAAGACATTTAAGTCAAAGCCCTTTATATATGTATGCAAAGGAAAACTAGTCCTGCGACAGGGAGTTGATAACATTATTCTGAATACATTTAAGATTTCGCCTATTTTAAAAGCTATTAAAATATCCCCCTATAAAGTGTACAATCTTTCTATTAAAAACATTTGTATTTTCAAGGAGGACACCAGGATGAGAAAGCTAGGTTTACTGCCTAAGATCCTATTAGGTATTGCTTTAGGTATTGTCATTGGAGCGTTTGCACCAGAGTGGTTCGTTAAAATCTTCGTTACGTTTAATGGATTATTCGGTAATTTCCTAGGATTCGCTATTCCATTAATCATTATTGGATTTATTGCTCCAGGAATTGGATCCATGGGTAAAGGAGCTGGTAAGCTTCTCGGTTTAACCACAGCTCTCGCATATGGTTCCACGGTGTTAGCCGGTTTACTTGCCTTTACGGTTGCGAAGTCTATTTACCCAACTTTGTTAGCAAATCAAACGTCTCAATCATTTGAAAATCCCGAAGAAGCTCTTCTAAAAGGGTTCTTCACAGTGGAGATGCCACCAGTAATGGGCGTAATGACGGCTCTACTCATCGCCTTCACCATTGGTCTTGGAATGGCAGCCATTAAGGGAGACGCTCTTCAAAAGGGCATGAATGAATTCAGAAACATCATTGAACTTGTGATTGAAAAAATCATTATTCCGCTCTTACCGGTTCATATTCTTGGAATTTTCGCGAACATGACTCAAGGTGGACAAGTTAGTGCCATCATGTCTGTATTCGCTAAAGTATTTGTTATGATCATTCTTTTACATGTAGTCTTTTTAATTTTACAATATACAACTGCTGGAACTTTAAGAAAACAAAACCCGCTTTCTATGATGAAAAGCATGCTCCCAGCTTACTTTACCGCACTCGGTACTCAATCATCGGCTTCTACGATTCCCGTGACGCTTGAGCGCTCAAAAAAAATCGGTTCAAGAGAAAGCATTGCGGACTTCTCTGTGCCACTGCTTGCAACGATCCATTTATCAGGTAGCACGATTACCCTTGTCAGCTGTGCCATGGCGGTTATGTTCATTCAAGGAGAAGCGTTACAGTTCATTCAGCTGTTTCCATTCATTCTGATGCTTGGAATCACGATGATTGCGGCACCTGGTGTTCCGGGTGGAGCTGTCATGGCTGCCCTGGGTTTACTTGAGACGATGTTAGGCTTTGGCCCAACGATGACATCCCTCATGATCGCCCTTTACCTTGCACAAGACAGCTTCGGTACAGCGTGTAACGTAACAGGTGATGGTGCGATTACGTCGATTGTGGACAAGCTTACACAGAAAAAAAAAGTACCTCTTTCTAAAATAAAAGCAAGCTGATATATAGGAGGCTGGAACAAAAGATTTTTAGCCTAAGTCAAACCCGAACAAACCTGCTTCTTAGTGTGCAGATTTGTTCGGGTTTATTATTTATTTTCGAAATTTGATTTTAGCTGTTTCCAGCGGTTGATTGGAGTGCAAGACGAAGACTCCTGCGGGAAAAGTAGCTTATGTGAGACCCCGCAGGCTTGCCGAGGAGGCTCACGGGCTACCCGCGGAAAGCGTAGTCTTGCACGGAAATCATTAGCGGTATTAAGAACCTACACTTCTATTGTTCGTCTTTATATCGTGGTTTTTTAGTTTTGTCCCAGCCTCTCTATTTTCTTGTTGAAGGGCTTCTTCTGCTTCTTGTCCCTTTCCCTCAAGGATGAACAGTTTATCGGGTTATGCTTGAATTGCCTCTTTCTCTTCCTTTCTTTTTATTCGATAAACGAGCTTTCCTCATGAGAGCCCTATTTTCTGTATAATGGAAATATTAACATATTAAAGGAGTGCTCATGAATTGAAAATAACCAGTCAGCGTGTAACACTTAGAAAAATAGAAGAAAGAGATCTTCCTGTTCTATGGGACTATATTTACAGTGATCCTTCTCCCGAATGGAAAAAATGGGACGCCCCTTATTTTGAACATAAACACTTAACACGTGAAGAATACATAGAATCATCCATAAAAAATAAAAGTCGCAGCGATGAATTCCAGCGGATCATTGAAGTAGACGGAGCCATCATTGGAACCATCGGATATTATTGGGAGTACGAGCCTACCAGATGGCTTGAAGCGGGGATCGTCATTTATGACCCTTCATATTGGAACGGCGGCTACGGAACAGAGGCGTTATCCCTCTGGGTGGATCACCTGTTTCAAACAAAGGAAATTGGCCGTGTTGGTATCACCACATGGTCAGGAAATGAACGGATGATAAAGGCGGCAGAAAAAATCGGGATGAATCTCGAGGGAAGAATGCGCAAATGCCGTTATTACAATGGTGTCTACTACGACTCCATCCGTATGGGCATGATTCGAGAGGAATGGGAAGAACAACGTCCTCTATAAAGGAGATTCATTATGAAAACAATCATCTTAGTCGGTGGCGGACACAGTCACCTGCATTGTTTAAAAAAACGGATAGAAAATCAGGATGATAACGTGAAGTGGGTCCTCATTTCCCCCTCACGTTATCAATATTATTCAGGAATGTTCTCAGGTTACACGGAAGGAATCTACTCATTAGAGGAAACGCGAATCGATTTAGAGAGATTATGTGAGGAGACCGAGTGTGAATTCGTCGAGAGAACCGTCCTTTCGATAGACCCTGATCAGCAGCATCTCCTGACGGACAAAGGGGACATCTTCACCTACGACTTTGTTTCCTTCGACATCGGATCCCGTAATGACTCATTGGAAATCGAGGGCTTACATGAACACAATCTTCCAATCAAACCAAACTATCGTTTCCCTGAGCAAATAGAGAAGTTGCATAGCAGCAGGAAAACCGTCATTATCGGTGGCGGGGCAGCGAGTATTGAAATGGCGTTGTCATTGAAGGCATGGAAAATAGACAACGGCTTTAAGGATCATTTGGTAACGGTTGTTCATTCCTCCCCCCTCTTAGAAAAAACCGGATCTTATTCTTCAAAAAAAATAACCGATGTTACCCTTTCAAAAGGGGTTGAGCTATATCAGGGACGCGTAAATAAAGTAGATGAAACTCACGTGTTTACAGTTGACGGAACAAGTATCGACTACGATGAAGTCATCTTCTTAGGTGGGCCAAAAGCTCCGCCACTATTTGGGAGCAGCATTTTACCGACAGATGAAAAAGGCTTTCTAATGGTGAACAGCTATCTTCAATCCGTCGAATACCCGAACGTATTTGCTACGGGCGACTGCGCCACTTTAAATGACTCTCCCAATATTCAGAAAAATGGGGTGACAGCGGTACGCCAAGGACCTGTCCTGTGGAAGAACCTGAACGGGGCAGCGGTGAACGGCAAAATCATTCCCTTTGAGCCTCAAAAACGCTATCTTGCGATTATGTCGGTAGGAGATAGGCGAGGCTTTTTAACGTACGGATCATTTTCATTGGTCAGCGGCTGGGCCTGGCGGTTGAAGAATTGGATTGATGTGCGGTTTGTGAGGCGGTATGGAGGGTGAAATGATAGGTTTTGTTGTTTGTCCCCCCTGTTGAGTGGAGTTCAAGGAATGAAGTATATTAAGTGCGGTCTTTCTCGATTCCAGGTGAAGAAAATTTCTTACTTGTTTGTTTGTTATTTGTTGAGATAGTAACAAGGAATAGTCCCGTAGTGCCGAAATGTGTGCGTCTTTGGATTTTCCACTGCACATTAGGCAATGCCAATGTCCATATTTTCTTAACATGGGCAAATGTCGACACTCCGGACATTGTACCCCTGTTATTATTTCCCCTGTGGATATGCCATATATTTCATCAGGAAAGGCTATTAGAGGTGCATGCTTTTTCACTAATAAGTTGGATAATTTTCTTACTTGTTTAATGGGAAAATGTTCTTTATGGTAGTAGGTGAGAAGCGAGAGGATTCGCTCTTCTACATTTTCCACTCTGACAACATTATGATATTTTTCATTTTGTGAAGTGGTATTCAAGACAGTGGATCGATTTGTCATAACTACAAGCGTGGCGATCGGGATTGAGGGGACCTTCATTTTTGTGAACCATCGAATCAACTGCTTTTTCTGACGCTCAACCTGGGTGACAGGATGGCTGAAAGCCTCCTCTTTATCTGCAAGCTTGCGAATAGCCTGGTCGAACCTTGAATCTAACGTGTAGGTTCCAGATATATGTTTCACTTCTAATACAATGACGAGATATGAAGTCAGGAGGAGGGTATCGATTTGGAAGTAACGGCCATCTATTTCTAAACGGAGATCATGCAAGATCATTATATTCTTATCTTTAGAAATAAACTGCAAATGGTAATCTAACTGCAACTCTCCTCGGTAACCTGCCTTTCGTTTGGCCAGATCTTTTTTAATGACCTGCAAGAGATAATGGATTGGCGTCAGCCTCTCTATTAATGCTTCATTCATCAAGATTCTACGTGGGATTTCCCTGTTTTTAGCGATCAATTTATCAACTCCTTCTTTTTCTTACCTTAACCTATTCGACACCGGCATGAAAAACCCTTTAAAAATCCAAATATAATATGTATTTTAGACTGTGCTGTTTTGTGTTGTGCCACTTTTGCCCAAACTTGTGCCACTTTCCCACAAACTTGTGCCACTTTTGAAGTTTGTTGTGCCTCTTGCGGGATTTATTGTGCCAAATTGTGAACACACTCCATATCAACAAAAATACGCATCCGCCTCAGCAGTCGCGCCTCCGATATCTCTCATCTAAAAATTTCAACAAACTTCTTACTAATCACAGGCAGCACACCATCGAACAGCTTCTCTCTCCAATACAGATCCGCTACCTGCTGTACGGCTGCAGCGTGATTCGGGTAGGGATAGACCATATTGGACAGTGCACCGATTTTGCTTCCTTTTTGCATGGCGAACACGACGGGTTGCATCCAGTCTCCTGCGCCGGAACCGACTGCGTGGGCACCGAGGATCTTCCCGCTTCCGTCTGTGATGATTTTGACGAGGCCATCTGTGTTATGGTCTGCTACGAACCGATCAACTTCGTCTAATGTTTTTTTATAAACTTTGTACTCTAAACCTTGTTCCACAGCCTCTTCCTCTGTTAGCCCGATATGAAAGATCTCAGGTGTGGTATAGGTTGTCCATGGAAGTTTGTTGTAGGAAACTTTACGTTTCAACCCGAATACGGCATTTTGGACGACAAGCTTCCCCTCCATTCCTGCCCCATGGGTGAATGGGTATTGACCATTGACGTCCCCGATGGCGAAGATATGAGAATGGTTCGTTCTTAGTTCGTCATTTACTTTGATGAAGCCCCGGGCATCTACCTCAACTCCCGCAGCGGGAAGATTCAAAGATTCTGTCCCAGGTTTGCGGCCCGTTGCCAGGAATAATAAGTCTCCATCCACAGATTGCTCTACTCCGTCTTTCACATATCGAACCACTTTCTGTCCATCCCGCTCCGAAACATGTTTAACATCCGCTCCAAAAATAAACCGAATATCCTTTTCCAATATACCTGTTGCTGCTTCACGAATTTCCTTATCTTCCTTCCCCAGAATCTCATCGTGCTTCTCAATGACAACGGTTTCTGATCCCAAATGAGAGAATGCTTGTGCCAGCTCTAAACCAATCGGACCTCCTCCGATAAACACGACTCGGCGGGGCAGTTCATCTACTTCAAAAACCGTTTCATTCGTATGATACTCAACGTCTTCCAAGCCTTCAATCCCAGGAATGAGCGGACTTGACCCTGTTGCAACGACTATTCTCTTCCCGGATATCCGGTCCTCTTTTTCCACTAAAATCGTGTGAGGATCAATAAACTCTGCTCCGCCGAAGTAAATATCGACCCCTAATTGCAGGAATCGAGCGGGATCGTCATGATGTTGAATATGGGCAATGGCTTCTTTGACTCTCTCCTTTACCTTTTTCATATCGACTGAACCCTTTGTTTCGAAACCATAATCATTGCTTGCCCGGATCACAGCCACTTCTCTCGCAGATTGGATGAATGCCTTGGATGGAACGCACCCAAAGTGCAGGCAGTCTCCGCCGAGAAGACCGCTCTTTTCGATGAGGGCCACTTTTGCTCCAAGAGACGCGGCTCCTGATGCGACGGTTAGTCCACCTGCCCCTCCTCCTATTACTATCAAATCGTATTGATCCATCTTGATCTCTCCTTATGAAAGTAATCGTTTCGCTTCTAAAAATCGCTGTAAGCCCGTGTACAATTCCACTGCAAAAAAAAGTAAGGTGGTCCACAGGACGATGGACGGAAATAGTATCATGACGCTGAACAGAATGAATCCTTCCGTCCTTTCAGCAAGTCCTGCCTGATAATAAAAGGATTTCATTCCCTGTTTCTCCGATACGGCTCCGACTGTCAAGAAAATGGTCATGGAAATAATGATGGATACACTTAGTAAAAGAAGCGCCCACATAATCTCTGGGTGTATGAAAGCAACGCCCAGAATGACACTGATCTCGACGATTCGATCAAAGGTGACATCCATGACTGTTCCAAAGGGGGATGGCTTGGTTAATCGGGCCATGGTACCATCGACTGCGTCCAAAAAGCCGGATACCCATAATATGATAACGGCTAAGATCGGGAATCCAAAATAATAAACCAGACCTGTAGCAGAGCCTACTATAAAAGCAACCAACGTTACTTGATTGGCTGATAATCCCCTTTTTAAAAGCAAACGTGCTGTTCCTTCTATACTTGGCTGCACCAACTTACGGGCATGCGTATCTAACATGTGTTTCCCATCCTTTACTTGTCATCTTTACTCGATAATCCCAGCCAGTCTTTCATTTTTTTCTTAAAGATTAAAGGCACGATGATCATCATCAAGAAAAAGCCGATAGCAATATACACATTCGTTCGATCTTCTCCTACCAAGCTTGACCCCAGAAATACATACCCAAACGCACCAGGTAATATCCCGATGGCTGTAGCGAAGATGAATGGGATGTATCTCACCTTTCCCATGCCGGCAAGGTAACTGATGAGATCGAAGTTTAAAAAAGGAACGAGCCGTAATAGTAATACATAAACAAAACCGTTCTCCTCCATCTTCTCGCGGATCTTAATCATGCGTGGAGATGGTCTTTTTAATAGTTTTGCCCCAAGGAATCTTGCAGTATAATAGGCTACCGTTGCACCACCTAAAGCTCCGATCAAAATGTAGGTGAAGCCTTCAAATGCACCGAAAGCAAGACCTGCAGCCAATGAGAGGATGGAAGCTGGAAAAAGAATCAGCGGGCGAATCGTATAGACGACAACAAAAACAATAGGAGCCCAAATACCGAAGGACACTATCCAATCTCTGATGTCATGTGGCTTTACGTTAAAGAAATTCCGGCTCAGCCACATGAGGAGCAGTAATATGGTAATGAACAACAAGATCTTACCGACTTCCTTCTTTTTCATTCTTCTTCCCTCCTATTCCTCTTTCTGAAACGTTTGGATGCTCACTTCCTCTGCATAAAGCCAGATATCTTCAGTAGAAGTCTGTAATTCAATTGGTAGATTTAGCTTTTGCTCCAGTTCATCCACCCATACTTCATAGAGGTTGGTCCCTGCTACAAATAACTTTTGTAGCACAGTTGCTTTCCATCTTGGCCAGGAAGCCTCAGCAAAGATGGAGCTTACCTTTATGTGGGAAGCATGAATGAATTGTTGCTGATTCAGGATGAGTCCGTCACTCATGAAAGATGCCACAAATGGGGTGTGTGGCCGATAATAGATATCCTCCGGTGTTCCTATCTGCAAGAACCTGCCACTCTGTAAAACAGCCACTCGATCTCCAAGTTCATACGCTTCATCACGATCATGCGTGACGAAGATGACGGTTGTTTCTTCTTCTTTAAAAATCTGCCGTACCCATTGCCTCAGTTCCTTCCTGAGCTGCAAATCCAGATTGCTGAAAGGTTCGTCTAAAAGCAAAAGCTTCGGCTTCAAAATCAAAGAACGTATCAGGGATACACGTTGCTGCTGACCGCCGGATAACTCAGAAGGATAATGATGCATCACTTCTCCGAGGCCGACTCGTTCAATATAGTTCATGGCTTTTTTCTTGTTTTCCCCTTTGTTTCGTAACTTCATTTCCAACCCGTATATGACATTTTCAAGGACATTCATATGAGGGAATAATAATGGCTGTTGAAAGACCATCCCAATAGGGCGTTTTTGAGGCTTTAAAGAGGTGATATCTTTTCCATCAATGTACGTATTCCCTTCTGTCGCAGACTCTAACCCGGAGAGAATGCGAAGGAATGTTGATTTACCAGACCCGGACGCTCCAACCAATGTGAGGATCTCCCCTTTTTTTAATGAGAACGTAACGTTGGTTAAAATCTCTTTATCTTTAAACGATTTGGTTATTTGATTAATTTCTATGAATGAACTCAAAGGTTCTTCCTCCCTCTTGGATGTTGGTAAGGGAGTAGGAATTTCAAACACCCTTCTAGAATGATGTACAGTATGATGGGAATGAGGGCGAACACGATGGAGAAGGCTGCCATTACCGCTTCATCTGCCGTATCGGTAAAAGGATAATAGACCATCGAGAGCGTCACGACATTCCCTCCCCCTATAACCGCTGTAAGAACATACTGGCTCAGGCTGATTACAATCGTCAGGAATAAGACACTTCGAATGCTTGGAAGAAGCAAGGGCAATTCAATATGGTAAAAACGTTGAAAATTTTTGCCTCCAAGCATAGCTGATTGCTCGATTAATTTCGTACCGATCCTCTCATAGCCTGCTTTGAACATTTTGATACTATACGGAATAGTGGGTACTAAGTGAACGAGAGCCACTCCGGTCCAGTGATCAGCAAGTCCATATCGAATGAACGTAATATGGAGTCCGATTGCCACCACCAATACGGGTAGGAATAGAGGCAACATTAGAAGTGCTTCAACGATGGATTTTCCTCTGAACGACGATAATGAAAACACTCTTCCTGAAGTAACACCAATCAGAAGATTTATCGCCAGTACAACAATGGCGATCCAGATAGAGGCACCAATCGAATCCACGAATTCCCCCTCATGTATTAACACTTGCCACGCCCTTAAACCAGGTTCAACAGGAACGGGACTCCCCCATCTCCAAACACCGAAAAAACTTTTATAAACTAAAAATAAGAGGGGAAACACAAAAAGAAGAAAGGATATGATGTAAAATAACGATTTTCTCAAGTGAACACCTCTAATTTCGAATCCCTTTTGTAATATGCAATCGTTTCTTGTTTGTGAAGTAAATAAGGAGCCACATCAAGCCCCCAATGCTAAGCCCGACTAATACGAGTGAGGCGAAAGCCAAGGGGCGGTCACTCCAGCTGCCACTGTAAAACCAGTCGTAAGCAAGGATAGCCAGCAATTGCGGTGACGTCACTCCCAGAAGCTGGGGCACTTCATATGCTGTAAAAATGAATGCGAACAGAATCGCTCCGGTTTCCACGAGAACGGGAAGTATAAATGGCCATTCCGCCACCCAAAACGCTTTATAAGGACCCGCACCCAGTAAAGAAGCGATCTCTTTATAGCTTTTAGAAAGCGTCGCGTAAACGGGTAACAGCATCAGAGTAACAAAGGGAATCTCCTTCCAGACATACGTCAGAATGATTCCGATCCCATTCCGATCCTGGACCAGGGTCGGGAACTGACTTCGGTCGTCGATCCAACCGCCCATTTCGAACACATTGGAGAAAAAACCACTTTGATTAAAGAGCAAATAGACGAGATAAGCCCATACAAAATGGGGAACCAGCATCGGAATCCATACAAGTAGTTTATGTTTATTTTCCTTTAGCAAAGATGAGAATGCCTTCACAATTCCAAGTCCAATGCAAAGAGATAGAATGGTCGAAATGGAAGTCACAGTCAAACTGAAGAGTAAGGATGTCATAAACCGCTTCTCTTCGAATAAATCAACGTAGTGCCCGAATGTGATATTCCCTTCTCTCCTTACGCTTTCCAGTAGAGCAAGAACGATCCCAAGTCCAGGAATAAAGATAAAAAAGAGTAGGGCGGGAATGAGGAGTAACGTGTTATTGACTCTCTGCCACTTCACGGATCCAGTTCTCCTTTAACCATTCCACGTACTCAGCATCCAGTTCACCCCTATAGGTCTCTTCGAGTACAGACGCCTCCAGTACACTTCCCCCCCGATCTATGCTCATAAATTTAATTCTCCATTTTTCATCCAGCTTTTCATTAGAAATAGGTGAACTCTCACCCCAGTAGTCAGGCTTTACTTTCTCATACTGAGCTTCAGGAGAGAGTAGTTCATTGATGGCCACCAGCGCTCCTTCTTTGTTAGCGCTGTTGAATGGAATTGCCAGAAAATGAGTATTCCCGATCGATCCTACATCGTTTAAAACAAATGACTTTGTGTTTTCCGGGAACACTCCATCCTTGACCAGATGCTCCGCTCTCGCTTCGTTGTATCCCATCGTCATCCAAACCTCTTCCTGGCTATATAACTTATCAAGGTCTGTTAATGTCGCGGGGTACGTTTCTCCTCCTCTCCACAAGAATGGCTTCATTGCATTCAGTTCTTTCCATACCTCTTCCCCCAACTTCTCTGCTGATCCTTCGTCGAATGAAGACTGAGCTAAATCCGAGTCAGATTTAGCATAAAGAAGGTGTCGAAGAAATGCATTACCGGTAAAATCAGCCGGATTAGGGTAGGTGAATTTCCCCGGATGCTCTTTCATGAATGCTTTTAAATCATCGAAGCTGGAGGGGGGGTTTTTTACCTTTTCGCTGTTATAAAAGAAGACAAATTGAACCTTTCCCCACGGTGCTTCATATCCTTCTGTTTCCGTTCCGAAGTCATATTGAAACGCTTGACTTTCTGTATCGTAATATTTCGTGAAGTTTGGCAGCTTATCTGTAAACGGCCCTGCAAGTAAGTCATTTTCCTTTGCATTTTTAAAGTTTTCTCCATTAATCCATACAATATCAATCGTTCCTTTATCCTTTCCTGCCCGTTTCTCCGTTTGAAGTTTTTGCAGAATTTCCTGTGTGTCCAAAGGTACTCGATTTAACTCGATATTATTTTTATCTTTCAGCATCGGAGCAACTAAGTCATCAATATAACGGTTAATCCCATCGTCACCGCCCCACATGAAGAGATTCACTTTCGTTCCTTCTGCTTCCGACGTGATGGTTTCCCAATCTTCATCGGGAAGTTCCCCACTGTCGGTTGCATTTGAAGGACCACAAGCAGATACTATGAGTAAGGAAATAACACTAATAATAGCTAACCATTTTTTCATACACTTTGCTCCTCTGTTCTTTATCTATAATTCTATTGTACTGAACCTCGTGATATAAAAAAGTAATCTGCCTTACATATGTAAATCTATGCCCTTGTAGAGGAAGAAAGAAACAAGTTCAGCACATCCCTATGTGTCATCGTGCCCATATTCGGGAACACTTGTAACCTTTTGGGATATACCCTGTCTAATACGGTAAGGAGGTGGATCTGGCATGAAGCGAATGCTCATGTTACTTATAATACTTGTGGCAGGAATAGCTGGTTGTGGAACGGCTGGTGAAGAAAACGGCAGTCAAACCAAAGAGGACAAAAACTCAGGAGCTGGTGAAGATATTTCTGTACAGAAAGGGATTGTTGCAGGCGAAATGGAACCTTCATTAACGAAACAAGATGGAAACGGTCAGGCTGTCTATGTCTATTCGATTAAGAACCAAACAGAGCAAGAGAAAACCTTCGTTTTTTCATCAGGACAAACCATTGACTTTGAACTTAGAAACGATAAAGGTGAAGTAGTGTATAAGGACTCAAAAAATAAGATGTATACCCAGGCGATCCAGGAGATCACCGTGAGACAGGGTGAAGAATTTTCCCAGAAAGTTGTTCTCCCCAATGTCGGGAGCGGTACCTATACATTGACCGTTTGGTTAACGGCTAAAGGAGACAGGGACTATAAAGCTAAAACAGAAGTACAGGTGGATTAGATGCAACAAAAAAAGATTGATCTTCACACGCTATGATGGATGTGAAGATCAATCTTTTTTTGTATATACAGGTAAAGGTCCATTTAAGGAAATACGCTCTGGTGTCACGATACAGCTTCTTCCGAAAAATCGGACACCCTGATCTGCGGCCTCTTCCATGACCCGGGAAAAATGGGGATCGATTTCAGGAGCGGAAGTGATCCCGCGCAAATCCGTTCGCTGAGCAATAAACAGGACAGCTGATTGATAGCTTCCTTTCGCCTGCAGATGTGTAAGCTCCTCTACATGCCTTGCACCTCTTGACGTGACGGCATCAGGAAATTTCCCTATCCCTTCTTCTACCATGGTGACACTTTTTACTTCAAGCAGTAATTTTTGTTCATTTTGTTTGTGGGTGAGCAAGAAGTCAAAGCGTGAGCTTCCTACTTTAAATTCGGCTTTTTCTAACCGCCAGTCCTTTAGCTCTTCCAGCACTTCCATTTGTAAGGCTTCGAGCACTAACCGATTCGGGTATTGGGTATTCAAAGACACATACATATCATTAGGAGCATCATACGTCATGACGGCTGACCATTTTGTTTTCCTTTTAGGATCGGTTGATGCCTGAAGCCAGATCGGGTTTCCACGCACCAATAGTTCTTTTAATCTGCCTGGATCTGGTAAGTGGGCTTTATCTATTGAACCTGAAGGAAGTTGACACTCGAGCACAAAACGATTGAGACGCTCGAGAAACACTCCTCGAACCAATTTGTCATGAAACTGAATTTCTATCAAGCCCTCACGCTCCTTCATTCCTCGTTACCGAAGTAAAGCACTCCAGCTTTTCGTTTTGCGATCATAGGATAATAATCCGTTTGCTGGTGATTTACGGATTTGCTTATAATCTTCCGCCATCTCGTCCATATCGTAATAATCACCGATCACCCATATAGGAATTTCTATCTTGCCTCTCGTTAGTATGGCTTTTTCCAACGAAATGACCATGCCTTCTTTTAATTTGTCTCTAAAGGAATGAATCACTTCTTGACCGATGATAGGATAGTCTTTCTCTTTCTTCATACCAAATAAGCCTTTTCCGCCTTTGACTGTACTCAATTTCGAAGAAACCGTCGCTCCTAACATATGATAGAAGTCCTCAAATTCCCGATAATAAATCTTATTAAACCACCCATCATCATGGGAAAGGTACGCGTAACGATTGTTCAACTTTGAATAAAAAGGAGGGTTCAGGGGTTGCTTGACGTGTCCCATATAAAGAAGCTCCGCGATTTCCTGACCGTTCAATTCGTCGACTCCCACTTCTTCTTCAAAGTCAATCCAACAGAAATCACCATAGCTCTGTACTCCATCATTCATGATCTTCTTCATTTCATCCTGTTCCACATACTCCATATGCGTATGTATATTAAAGGCGCCATGCTCGTACTGATGTTTAATTAGAAGTAGATTCTTCAATGGTTTTCGGGCATTTGAAGCAAACTCGTTGAAATTGATCCCGTAGGAAACGACATACTGACGATCCGTATTCTTGTGAACATAGATGATATCTTTAACCTGATTATTAGCCTTCAAGAACATTCCCTCCATCTGATTGACACGATGCACATCTCGTAGTTTCTATTTTAGCAAATATGTAGGGTACTTGTTCTTTTCTATTTCATTTCAAAATGATGACAAAAGTCGCAGGTAATTGTCGAAAATAGACATATTGCAGGACCGTTGGCTTTAATTATTTCTATTTAGGTTTATAGGAATGGAAGGAATCGCAGTTGCGTTTAAGGGCACGGCACTTTCTTCTCATATTCTGAAGACAAATAATGATCACAATTATGTAAAAAATGGAATTAATTTTCACTCTTCCTCTTTCGAATCCCACTCCTATGGGCTTTACCATTGAATTCATTTCGACAAATGTCGTTTAATGCCTGTCACACCCCAACAGAACTTCCGTATTTTATCAGGTCATGAGTAGAAATTTCCCTTCATTTCTATTAGACTAGGAATGTGAAATCTTTAGAAATTCAGGTGAATTGATTATGGAAACTCGCCAGCGATTTGCTGACAAGATCGATTGGGGTCTTCTCTTTTTATTAATGTTGTTTTTTATCGTTAGTGCTATGGGAATAAGCAGTGCCCAGACCTCAGGTCAATATGGGACAAACTTTGTGATAAGACAGGCTTTTTGGTATGTCGTAGGTGGAATTATTATTGGTGGAGCCTTATTCCTTGATTCCGATCAGTATAAGCGACTTGCCTGGTACATATACGGTGCAGGGATTTTCCTGCTACTTGTATTACTCATCTCACCGGAAAGCATCGCCCCTTACAGAAACGGAGCCAAAAGCTGGTTCATGCTGGGACCGCTTGGTTCGATACAGCCTTCAGAATTTATGAAGACGTTCTTAATTCTTGTTCTTGCACGAATCATTACAAATCATCATGAGCTAAATCCAAGTAAAACATTACAGACAGATTTTCAATTGTTAGTGAAAATCGGGGCGACGACTTTCCTTCCCCTTGCTTTTATTATGAAGCAGCCGGATTTAGGGACCTCCCTTGTCATTTTAGCCATCATGACCGGAATCATCTTAGTTTCAGGTATTACGTGGAAGCTGATCGTTCCGATATATGCTTCTATCGGAGTGCTTGGGGGAATCATCCTTTCACTTGTGATTTGGGCTCCTGAGCTGCTTGAAAAATATTTAAATGTAAAGCCTTATCAATTTGGACGTATTTATGCTTGGTTAGATCCTTATAACTACGCAAAATTAGAAGGTTTTCACTTAATTAACTCCCTTAACGCCATTGGCTCCGGCCAGATCTTCGGGAAAGGCTACAGTGATGGAGAAGTATATATCCCTGAAAATCATACCGACTTTATTTTCAGTGTGATCGGGGAGGAATACGGATTTATTGGCGCAAGTGTCGTGATCAGCTTATACTTCTTGTTGATTTACCATCTGACGAAAACGGCTCTAGACACGAAAGAACCGTTCAACGCCTATGTATGCGCAGGGATTATCAGTATGATTACATTCCATGTGTTCCAGAACATCGGAATGACGATTCAATTACTTCCGATTACCGGGATACCCCTTCCTTTTATCAGCTATGGGGGAAGCTCTCTTATGGGGAATATGCTGGCCCTGGGACTTGTATTCAGTATGAGGTTCCATCATAAAACGTATATGTTCTCATCAGAAGATTCTTAATTACAGTTGCATTCATCTCCAGAATGTGTAAAATGATAGTAATTATATACGAATATTCGAAGATGAAGAGAGTAATTCTGACGTGGATCGGAAGCGAACCGGGGATGGTGGAAGCCTGGTGTGAAGCCTGGGATGAACCGCACTTCTGAGAAGTTTTTCTTGAAGTTAGTAGGGAAAAACCGGGATCTCCCGTTATACAATGAGCGCCCTTTTTGGGGAATAAGAGTGGTACCGCGAGCTAAACTCGTCTCTATGTTGAATAGAGACGGGTTTTTTTGTGTTTGATTTTATCAGGAGGTGTTGATGATGGATTTAAAATTAATAGTAGCCGATGCGCTCACAAATGTGTTGTCCGATTGGAACAAGAATGATCTTTACGAGTTGATTGAAACGCCAAAACATTCTCATTTGGGAGACCTGGCGTTTCCGTGCTTCCAGCTGTCGAAATCATGGAAGAAAGCACCACACGTCATTGCAGGTGAGATTGCCGATGCCCTCTCCTCTCCCTTTTTCAGTAAAGTGGAAGCAGTTGGTCCCTATGTTAATATCCGATTTGATGGAGTGAAAGCAGGTAAGGAAATTGTTTCAGCCATATTAGAGAATGGCGCGGATTACGGAAGTCATGAATTTGGAAATCAAAAGACCATCGTATTGGATATGTCCTCCCCTAATATTGCGAAACCATTTTCGATGGGACATTTACGCTCCACAGTCATCGGAAATTCCATCGCCACCATTGCCGAAAAATGCGGCTATACAACAGAAAAAATCAATTATATCGGTGATTGGGGTACACAATTCGGGAAATTGATCGTCGCATTCAATAAATGGGGAAACCAACAAAAAGTGAAGGATAACCCGATTGCTGAATTGTTTATTTTATATAAAAAATTTCATGAGGAAGCAGAAAAGGACCCTTCACTTGAGAAAGAGGGAAGAAGAGCCTTTAAGCTATTAGAAGATGGAGATCCGGAAGTAACGGAGCTTTGGAGATGGTTTAAAGAGGAATCACTTCATGCCTTTAAAACGATTTACTCGTTGCTCGGAGTGGAATTTGATTCCTATAATGGCGAAGCGTTCTTCAATGACAAAATGGATGAAGTCGTGACATTGCTTCAGGATCATGACCTTCTCGAAACCTCTGAAGGTGCGAAAGTCGTTCGTTTAGAAGGAAATCTCCCGCCCTGCCTCATCAAGAAGTCAGACGGAGCTACCCTTTATGCTACGAGAGACCTGGCTGCAGCACTGTATCGCCATCGTCAGCATCACTTTGATGAAGCTTTGTATGTTGTTGGTCAGGAACAGACCATTCATTTCAAACAAGTGATGGAAGTACTAAAGAAACTCGGGTTTAACTGGGCGGATGATATGAAACATATCCCCTTTGGACTTTATCTGAAAGATGGAAAGAAGATGTCCACCAGAAAGGGCAGAGTCATTTTACTCCAAGAGGTTCTCAAAGAAGCGATTCATATGGCTGAAGAAAATATTAAGCAAAAAAATCCTCACTTAATAAATGCTTCAGAGGTGGCGAAAGATGTTGGGGTTGGAGCCATTATCTTTCATGATTTGAAAAATGATCGTGTGAACGATATTGAATTCTCCCTGGAACATATGCTGACCTTCGAAGGTGAAACAGGTCCATACATTCAATACACGTACGCCAGAGCTCAATCCATTCTGAGAAAAGCGGGTGGATCCCTTCCATTGACGTTTGAGGGGCTTGACGATGCTGAAAGCTGGGAAGTGATTAAACAGTTACGATTATTGCCGGAGATGGTCGAGAAAGCGTGGAAACACTATGCGCCTTCAACCATTGCCAAATATTTAGTCGATACCGCACAAAGCTTTAATCGTTATTACGGAAAAACTAAAATCATTTCAGAAGACTCCCAGCAGGCCTCCCGTTTAGCATTGGTTCATGCTGTTTCGACTGTCCTCGCGGAAGGATTACGTTTATTAGGAATGAAGTCTCCTTCAGAAATGTAGAATCAATATGATTTCTGTCACTATTTCCCGAGAAATAGATTATTTCGCTTAAAGCTTTTTTCATTCAAACTTTGCTAAATGTTATAAATAGAAAACTTCCGTGAATTCGTTTCATCCATACAGGATAATTCATGACTCCTTTTGTGAAAAGTGATATACTTTCTTATGTTCCATTAAAATCGAAAATAACGCTTGATCAATAAAGGAGATTACTCAATTTATGTCTGAACTACTTCACGCTTTCGAAGCATGGTTAATGGATTATGGTGTATGGGGACTGATTCTAGTTTCATTCGCCGATTCATCATTTTTCCCTATACCACCTGATGTACTACTGATTCCATTAGCGATTGCCAATCCGGATAGCGCATTGCTGTATGCACTTTATACGACTGTTGCTTCCGTTATCGGAGCCCTACTTGGCTGGTGGATTGGTAAGAAACTTGGACGACCGATCCTTGTGTATTTCTTCTCTGAAAAAAGGATTCAAAAGGTAGAGGAATACTTTAATAAATATGGAGCAATGGCTCTTTTAATCGCAGGACTTACACCTGTACCTTATAAGATCTTCACGATTTTCGCAGGGGTTTCCGGTGTTAAGATCAGAGTACTTGTGATCTGGTCGATTATCGGAAGAGGAATTCGTTTCTTCCTTGAAGGTGCAATTATTTTAGCGCTCGGAGCTAAAGCAAAACCTTTCATTGAAGAGAACTTTACACTTCTTACGCTTGGTGCTTGTGGCGTCTTAATCGCCGTTTATCTTGTATACTTGGTTATAAAGAAGAGAAAGAAAACTGTATAATCATAGAAAAAGCGAGCAAGGTGACAAATAATCACCCTTGCTCGCTTTTTATTCTGATATTCCAACCAGAAATCGCAGATGCTTATTTAACACTTGAAGAGATTGCCTGGTTCCTTCATATAATTCCCCATCCATATCAAGCTTTTCATTCTGTCCAAGTTCGATATGGGCTTCCCTTGCTTGAATATGAATAATATCGTCATATTGTTCGCTGATATTGCCTGTACTTTTGATAACGAGAAATTCCTTTAATAACGGTAACCCGCTTTTCCTGACGACGTAAATATCCATCAACCCGTCTTCCATATCAATGCAGTTCGGCAGTGGGTTAGAGCCTATCGAACGTCCATTAGCGGCCAATAGCATCACCACTTCCTCTTCAATCACCTCATTTTCCGTTGTTACCTTTACATTTAAGATTGGGGCTTCCTGAATGGATTGAAACGCACTAATATAATAGCTCAGTTTTCCAAGGACACTCTTTGACCCCCCATCGATATTATCGCTCGTCTCTGCGACCAGCCCCGTTCCCCAGAAATTGCTGAAATACCGCTCGTCCGCTTTGACGATATCTATATCCTTTTTAAAAGGACGATCGGTGATGAGTCGGACAGCTTGTCCAATATTCATGGGAATATGTAACGAGCGTGCAAAATCATTACACGTTCCTCCAGGGAGGATGCCTACCAATGGTCGTTTTTCTAAGGCTGCCAATCCGTTGATGGCCTCATGAATCGTTCCGTCACCACCCATAATGACCACCAGCTCATATTGATTACCCCTTTCCTTACAAATTCTTTCGGCATCGCCTTTCTCTTTCGTTTTATGAATAATTAAGTTCGTACAGATATCTAATAAAGGGGGCACAGCATCCTTTAACAGAACTTCTAACGTTCCTTGACCTGCCTTCCCATTACAGACCAACAATACATCCGAAAACATCGTCATGAATATCGTCACCTAACTTTTAGATTAGTAAATAAAAAGAGGCTGACCCAAAACGATGAGTGATGTCATCCTTAAAGGACCAGTCCTAATTCTTTCAGAGTCTCTGATTTATTTCTATAATGTGTTCGTGACTTAGATGCCCTTGAATTCTTGGGTCAACCTCTTTTACTATGCTGTATTGGAATCTTCTTGCGGGACTTGGAGAACAGATCGATAGGCAATCCCAAGACGACCTTTAATATAACTTTCGGGGTCATAAGGAATATGGTGATTCTCCATTCGATGAATTTCCGTTTCTGCAAACATAGCAAGTGCACGACACACCTGATCTAACGCCATGCTTACACGATGAGGATCTGGCTGATCTCGGCTCATACAGTAGTATGAAATTTCATCTGCCTTCTTTCTGATTTCCTTTAATGTTTGTAAATCAAACATCATTCTCTCCATACCTACCCCTCCTCTTTACTACTACTTAGTATATCGTGAAAAAAGGGGGAATATGTCTGTCCAATGTTTCTCGAGCAATCAGTTTAATAGTCTTGGGTTAACGTCTTAGGTAATGGCTGATACTGCTTCAGTGAATGAAGAATTTCACGTCTTGATTTCGTTTTTGAAATATTAACACCAACGTTCGACAATTTCGTTATCACTTTTTTTAAGCGATCGTTCTCCTTTACCACGTTATTCACCTCTTTTATAAAATGTCGTTACCTATTTGTACGTTTATTCTAAAGAAAAGTTTCACTTTATGGTTAATGGTTTTCCTTTTCCCTAAAAATGAAACTATAATCCTATTTCCGCACTTTTTCTTAGATTATTTTGCCCTACTTACACATTTTAAAAGGCTATTTTCGCATCCTACTCATATCGGAGTGTGATATGCCAAAGGAGGATCTTACAGGACGTATTGGACTCAAGTATTTATTACTAAATGATATCCAAAAAGCACTCTATGAAGGTCCGTCCCTATCATTTGAAAATAATGGTTGAACGCATTTAGAATAGTCGAGTGGATTTGTCGAATAATAATGGTGTACTGCCAATTTGATTAAGGGGGAATTTACATGCAAGTACGTGATATTATGTCGACAAATGTGGAAGCCGCTTCAAATCAGGACTCACTTCAGAGCGTCGCATCTAAAATGAGTTCCAAAAATGTTGGTTCCGTTCCCGTTGTTGAAAACGGACAAGTTGTCGGTATGGTAACAGACCGTGATATTGCTACTCGTGGACTGACTCAGGGTGCACAGGGAAATGTCTCTCAAGTTATGTCACAGCAGGTCGTGACAATCTCTCCGGATGCCTCGGTTGAAGAAGCATCAGCTTTGATGTCCCAACACCAAGTCCGTCGTTTGCCTGTCGTGGAAAACGGACAGCTTGTCGGGATGCTGGCTCTGGGAGATTTGGCAGTACAACAGCAGTCGGATCAAAGTGCCGGAAGCGCCCTTAGCGGAATTTCACAAAATCACCTCCGCTAACTAAGGCTACAGGTACTCACTTCTAAGCTTTCTTTATCCGAATAAGAGGCTATCTTTGCATAGCCTCTTATTTTGTATTGTAGATATAAAGAAGGTCCGTCCCTCCATTCGACTTGGTTATAGGCCAGTCGGCATATTTTTCACTTTAAGGAAGGATTTTCTTGTATTGTGACGAATATGTGTTAAACAAATGATGTTTATGGAGGAGGATGTTTTTATGAGTCGTGCTGCACGATCATATCGCAAGGAAGTACGTCATTTTAAAAGTGAAAACCGTAGAAGAGTCTTCGCCGACAGCATTCTTGATTTTTTATTTATGTTATTTGGTATTACAATGATTACGGGTATTTTATTATTCGCTTTAGGATTCTGGAATTATTATTAATCCTTATCCGATCCATCTATATTAAACATCCTCATCACAAGCATTCTTTACTTAATATGAAGAATCAACATGTTGCCATGGACTCCTATGGCTTTTTTTATGGAGAAAACGGCTCTGTAACTTCTCCCTGTTTCTTGTATGACCCTTCTATTATTCAGTATTGGTCAAAGATTAGCACTTATTAAAATTCAAAATAGTAATCGTTTTCAATGTTATAGTAAACCTTGTTATTGATTTTTTAAGGAGGTTTTACTATGTGGTGGCGTTTTGACACTATCTTAATTCAAGAACCTATGGCAATCTTTTCTTACTTAGCTGCCTTAGTAGGTCTTGTGTTCATTCTTGGAGAGTCGAAGAATCCTTTCTTACAGAAGTTCTTTCACTATGCTCCCCCATTAATCTGGACTTATTTCCTTCCAATGTTATCTACAACGTTTGGAATCATCCCGGATCAGTCGGCTTTATATGACTTTACATCAGCTTACATATTACCAGTGGGATTATTATTGCTGCTTCTTTCTGCGAATGTTCCCGCAACATTAAAGCTTGGTCCGAAAGCGATTACGATGTTCCTTGCCGGGACTCTTGGTGTCGTGATTGGAGGACCCATCGCTTTAGCCATATTCCAACCGTTTCTTCCTGAAGACGCATGGACTGGCGTTGCGGCACTTGCCGGAAGCTGGATTGGCGGAAGTGCCAATATGGCAGCCATGATTGAAGCAACAGGTACACCGAAAGAAATCCTTTCGCCTATTATTGTCGTCGATACCGTTGTCGGATATAGCTGGATGGGGATCATGATTGCCCTGGCAGGATTCCAACATAAATTCGATAAATGGAACAAAGCGGATAACTCGATCATTCGTAAGGTAAATGAGGATATGGGAGAAATTCAACGTAAAAATGCCAAGCCTATCGAGGTTCCTTACCTGGCTGCCATCATTGGCTTAGGATTCGGTGTAGCTTACGTTGTACGAAAGTTCTCAGAAACGTTACCGGTCTCAAATGTTCTTTCTGCTGGAACGTGGACAATTATGATCATTTCTGCAGTCGGGATCATCTTCTCCTTTACTAAGATTCGCACCCTTGAGAACTACGGTGCAAGTAAAATCGGATACGCAGGAATCTATCTCCTGCTTGCAACGATCGGAGCAAAAGCCGATCTTGCTTATGTATGGGATTCCCCCCAATACGTAGCAATGGGGATTGTATGGTTAGCCATTCATGTGATCATCATTTTCTTAGTGGCACGCTTACTACGAGCTCCCCTGTTCTTCGTAGCTGTAGGATCTCAAGGAAACATCGGCGGAACAAGCTCGGCTCCTGTTGTAGCCTCTGTATTCCAACCTTCTCTTGCCCCTGTAGGTTTATTGATGGGGATATTAGGTAACGTGGTTGGGACTTATGCCGCCGTTGCCTGTGCCTGGATTGCCGAATGGGTAAGCAGGGCATTATAATTTATGTAAAACGGATCACTGACCATAAGTCAGTGATCCGTTTTTTTGTGAACCCTAAATTCCGGTCCGTGTATCATTAATAAAAAATAATTGTTCGGATAGCTTTCAGCCTGCTCTGTTTTTCTTTGTCATTTTTTTCTATTCCATTCTCAGGTATACTACTTATAGAAAGCTAATTAAAGGAGCATTACATACTATGAGTATCCTATCTACTCTTTTAGGGGTTTTATTTGTTCTTAACTTAGTCCTCGCTGGTGTCATCATTTTCCTTGAACGAAAAGATGCCAGTGCGACCTGGGCATGGCTTATGGTTCTGTTTTTCATTCCCCTTCTCGGATTTATTCTTTATTTAATCTTCGGTCAGAACTTAAGCAGAAAGCGGTTATTCGACTGGGAAGATAAGAAGAAAGTCGGCATTGAAGATTTGATTCAAAGGCAGATCCACTCCCTGAAAGAACACCGATTCCCTTTTAAAAATGAAACGTCCTCCCGCTATCAGGACCTTATTTATATGCACCTCATGAATAATGAAGCTCTTTTGACCCAGGATAACGAAGTACAATTGTTCACCCATGGGGAGGACAAATTCGAGTCCTTATTGACAGACATGGACGCAGCACAGGATCATATTCATATTCAATATTATATCTTTAAGAGAGATCACTTAGGCAAGCGGATTCTGGAGAAGCTTACTGAGAAAGCAAAACAAGGCGTAAAGGTCAGGGTTCTGTATGATGAAATGGGCTCTCGGCGGACAAGAAGAAGCTTCTTTAAAGAACTTCTTGCAGCCGGAGGGGAAGTGGACGTGTTTTTCCCTTCGAAAATTCCCTTTATCAACCTCCGCCTAAACTACCGTAACCACCGAAAGCTCGTGATTATTGACGGGAAAGTCGGTTATGTAGGCGGATTTAATATTGGAGATGAATACCTGGGCTTGAATCCTAAGTTCGGTTATTGGCGTGATACTCACTTGAGGATCGTAGGGAGCTCAACACTTGCGATGCAAACCCGGTTTACTCTGGATTGGAATCAAGCCAGCCGCTCGAAAAAGATTGCTTACGATTCACGATATTTCCCACAGCCTTCCTTTACTGGTCATGCCGGAGTACAGATTGTGACATGTGGCCCCGACTCTGAATGGGAGCAAATTAAAAACGGTTATATTAAAATGATTTCAACTGCCAAACGATCCATCTATATTCAAACTCCTTATTTCATACCCGACGTCAGTCTGCTGGATTCGTTGAGAATTGCTGCTCTTACAGGAGTCGATGTCCGGATTATGATTCCGAACAAACCGGACCATTTATTTGTGTATTGGGCGACCTATTCATACATTGGTGAGTTACTGAAGGCAGGCGTGAAAATTTATATTTATGATAACGGCTTTATTCATGCCAAAACCATTGTAGTGGATGAAACCATTTCTTCTGTCGGAACGGCAAATATTGATGTACGAAGCTTTCGCCTTAACTTTGAGGTAAATGCCTTTTTATATGATCAAACCATCTCTGAAAGTCTGAGCGCTGTATTCAGGAAAGATATGAAGCAGAGTAGGGAATTATCCATGGAAGAGTATAATGAAAGACCTATGAAGATCAAAGTGAAAGAATCAATTTCAAGGCTACTGTCCCCTATCTTGTAGAAATGATATTCTAAGACATTGCCATGAGTGCCTGGAAGAAGGCATAATAGATGATATAATGCGTAATTGATAGAGAGGGATGAAATCATGAGTGTACATAAAGATATTACAAAGCATTCAAGTAAGCAAAATCAACTGGTACAACAATTTATGATATTGGATGAGCGTAGAGAAAGAGCAATCGATGAAGCCGTTCAGCTTTGTTTGAATGATCAGCTGTTTACAACGGATGCCATTAATCATGTTACAAATGAAATCAATATCCTTGCCCGTCAAGGTGTCGTTCCACAGAGAAAGCTTGTCACAATTGAAATGGTGAAGGAATATGCAGCTAAATTAAATTAATCAGATTGTAGCTGAGAGCGTCAGACTCCACATAAAAAGACCTTGATACGACTAATCCATATTAATGGTAGGCGTTTCAGGGTCTTTTACTTTTTATGTTGGAACTTAAGCTTTTAATGCGCTATTCCACCCATCATATACAAATACAGGTTGTGTGCCATTTTCTGTGCGTTCTATGACGACATAGTTTTTATGTGACACAACGGTTTGATCGTCAGGTAAATCCAGCTTCTTCGCAACATCCCTGTCCATTTTGACAATGACTGTATTTTCTCTAAGGGTAGTAACCACTCCATTGATTACGTGTTTCTTTCTTTGGAACTGAACGGTATCTCCAAGGTTTGCATTATCTTTTGAGTACACAAATGTATTTTCCATTTTAATATCCCCTTTTTAAATAATGTAATTTTCTAGTTTATATAATTGAAAGAATTTTCTAATAATATAATTCTAACTGGTATTTATATAATAATCAATGAATACTTATCCTTCTTCTACCACAATTCATGTTTGCCAAAACCTTTTAAAAAAACTTTTTTATTTGCTTCTTCTTTCTCCATCATTATATCCATTGTCTACCATTAAAGGCAAATCCCTCCTTTCTGCATTTATTTACAAAAAACGCCTGTAGAGAATTTGTTCTCTACAGGCGCCTTGATGTATTAATAAGCGAGTGCATTCTTCTTTTCTTCCTTCATGAGAACGAAGCAAAGGAAAATACCTAATAGGGATAGGACTGCGAAAAATAAGTACACTGTGTAAATGGAGTACGTTTCATAGATAAAGCCGCCAACAAAGGTACTGAACCAATTCCCCAGACCGTTTCCGATTGCTGAATATACCGTAACGGCCGTTGCTGTAATGTGGGAAGGCGTGATTTCTTTAATGTATCGCAATCCGGCTGGAATGAACAAGCCAATGGCAAGTCCTTGCATGACAGCCGATGAATAGACAAGCCATAAACTTGGTTCTGTAAAGTAAAAGAGCCAGCGGAGCATGGATGTAGCACCTGCCAAGGCAGCGACTGTCAAGAGTCCGAACTTATCAATCCATCCACCGGCGATTCTCATAAAGGGAACCTCCGATAACACTGCAATCAGGAACGCAAGACCAATCCCCGCATATGTGCCGCCTGAATCTTCAACAAATAATCCGAAATACACATTGTTTGCTAAATTCGGCCCGAACACTAAGAATGTGACCGCTAAAAAGATAAGGAACTTTTTCATCGTGAATAATTCCTTCATCCCTGCCTTTAAATCAAGCTTTGCAGCCGCTCTCTCTTTCGGAAACCGGAAAGAAAGGAATCCGGATAGGACTAAACAGATAAAGAAAGAGTAAAAAATGATGGTTGGCCCGATAAATCCCTCTGAAAGTCTTCCCATCATAAAGACTGCTATACCAAAGCCCAATGATCCGAACAGACGGATATTTCCATAGTTATACCGGACCTTACTTGTATACTTCAAGCTGATACTATCGGAAACGGGAATGATCGCACTTTGGAAAATGGCAACTAGAATGGCCACGATAAGCAGGCCATAGTAAAATTCCATAAACAAGTAACCGAGTGCAAAGATTCCCGCTACTAAAGAGGTTAAACCAAGAACCACGGTGGGACGATTGGTCGTGTCACTGACCATTCCCCAAATAGGCTGGAAGAAAATCATCATGATGGGACCTACAGACATGATCGTTCCAATCTGATAACCATTTAACCCCACGCTTTCGCTCAAATACACACTGAGTAAGGGATATAAACTCCCAACACCGAAGAACGTTAATAAATAAAATCCTTGTAATGTGAAAATTTGATTTCGTACAGTTCTTTCCACTACCGTATCCCCCAAGATGTTTTTTGTCTTCCTTATAGTAGACCTTGAACGTTCAATTGTCTATGAGTTTATGCCTTATTATGGATAAAGTCATGCTTTTGTTGCTGATAAGGGAGGAATTTGATCGGTGTCCGTATCAAGCAAACAGAAATATTTCCCGTTTGACTTTTTCGAGTAAACCCTTTAAAGTATGGAAGTACATTTTAAATCAACTAAATACGATATTCTTCTTATCCAGAGAGACGGAGGGACTGGCCCTGCGATGTCTCGGCAGCGGACTCATATTGAGTGCTGTGCCACATCCAGCAAGCGAATGCTTGAAAGATAAGAAGAGTGTTTCTTTCTTTTGAAACCTCTTCTTATTCCGGAAGAGGTTTTTTGTAATTTAGTAAATTGGACGACAAAGGAGAATTAGGAATGAATCAAGAAAGAGGAAATCTATTGGCGTTACTGCCTTTGATCATATTTGTTTCTCTGTTCCTTGGAGCAGGCATCATTTCAGGAGACTTTTATGCCTTTCCTGTATTAGTATCAATTATCATTGCATCCGTTGTAGGTTTGTTGATGAACCGAAAAGAGACTTTAACGGCTAAGGTTGAGCGTTTCGCTAAAGGAGCCGGTCACCCTGATATCATGATCATGGTCTTTATCTTCCTGTTAGCAGGAGCATTTTCCGGAGTGGCTGAAAAGATGGGGGCCGTTGATTCAACCGTAAACTTTGCCCTTTCCGTGCTGCCCGGTAACTTGATCATCGTTGGATTATTTATTATCGCGGCTTTCATTTCGTTATCAATGGGTACATCCATGGGAACGATCGCAGCACTTGCGCCAATTGGTGTAGGGATTAGTTCAGGTACAGATATATCTATGCCCCTTGCCATGGCGACAGTTATTGGAGGAGCGATGTTCGGAGATAACTTATCATTCATTTCAGATACAACCATTGCAGCTGTTCGTACACAGAAAACGGAAATGAAAGATAAATTTAAAGTCAACTTCTTCATTGTATTACCTGCCGCGATCGTGACAATGGTAATTCTCCTTGTTCTTACTATGGGGAATCAAGCAACTGTCGGGGCAGAAAGCTTTAATTGGATTAAAATTCTGCCTTACCTAGGAGTTATCGTCGGTGCTCTTGCCGGATTAAATGTGTTTGTCGTTTTGTTCGGAGGAATTGTTTTAGCTGGAATCCTTGGATTCATAGATGGAAGCTTTACTCCATCCAGTTATTTCGGCAGTGTGGCCGATGGAATGACAGGAATGGCAGAGATTGTGATACTTTCCGTACTGATAGGCGGGGTTGTCGAACTCATCCGTCATAACGGCGGGATTCAGGCTTTACTTTATCACGCAACACGTAAAATCAAGTCTCCTCAGGGAGCACAGCTTGCTACTGCAGGATTAGTGAGTTCTACTAACCTTTGCACAGCAAACAACACGATTTCGATTATAATTGCCGGTCCACTTGCTAAGTCGATTAGTGAAAATTATGGAGTGGACGCCCGTAAATCAGCCAGCATCCTTGATATTTTTTCTTGTTCCATTCAAGGGTTGATCCCTTATGGAGCACAGGCCCTGTTAGTGGCTGAAGTCGCAGGCATTTCACCGATCAGCATCATCCCATATGCCTTCTACCCGATCTTGATTGCTGTTTGCGGTCTGATTGCCATTCGATTTGCACTACCGAAATTCACACGTAAATCAGCACCTGAAGCGGACCCGGTTCGATCTTAAATTTTGAGAGACAAATCCTATGGGGTTTGTCTCTTTTTTGATACAAGAAAAAAGCAAATCCCCTCCCAGGAATCTGCTTTCTTTTTATAACAAATCATTTACATGATACAGCTTACCACTTTCGATTTCGCTTTCTGTTACAAGTTTAACCAGTGCATTTGCGACCGTATCCGTTTCGCGAAGCATTCCTTCCACTTTGTAGCGCTGAAAGGATTCGACATCAGCAAAGGCTTCTTTAGAGGAGGAACGGATCTCCCCTTGCATGTCCGTATCCATGACCCCCGGACTGAAGGCAATCACTTGATGTCGGCTATGCTTTTTAGAAAGCTCTAAGCTTACGGTTTCCGTCAACATGTTCACGCCTGCTTTGGTTGCGCAGTACGTACTCCATCCGTGAACAGGGCGACTTCCTGCTCCTGAGCTGATATTGATCATGATCATCTTTGTGTCAGAATCCCGGGCTGCTCTTAACATTTCATTGGTAGCAATCATCGGTGATAGTAAATTCACATGCACACTCGTTTCAAGGGCTTGGGTTTCTACCTCACCAGACGGGTTGATTGGTGTCACCACTCCGGCATTTTGAACAACATAGACTCTTTCGGGTTGATATCCAAATACTTTTGTCCCCATTTCATGGAAGACCGCTTCTGTTTCTCCTGATTGTGCAAGATCGCATGGAATGAAGTCATACGATACCCCTTTTTCCCCGGCAAGCTTTTGCAGTCTTTCATTATCTGATCTGGAAATATTGATTAAACCTATGCCCTTTTCGATAAATAGCTTGGCGATCGATTCACCCAGCCCTCTTGTTGCTCCCGTCACAATTGCATAATCCATTTGGAATCATCTCCTTCCTACCTTCTGATTATAAGGGAGGGTCTTCTTATATCAAAAAAATAAGCATTGGTTTAACAGAAGATTTACAAATAAAAAGCACACCATCAAGGCATGCTCTCATCAATCAAATGATATTCAGGTATTAAATCTGACAATGGGACAATGGAAGCTTTTTTCTCATAAAGAGGAAGAAACTCTTGAAGCATGGTGGCGACCTTGATTCCTGTGACCCCGACATGACCTATGGCAATGGTGGAAGTGTCACTGTCTAATTCTTTAGACAGAAGCTTGGCTTGCTTTCCGATATGCTGGATGGTATAGACATCATCAAAGAATAATTCGTTTTCAAGATAGGGGACGTCCAATTCTTTTGCAAGCTTTGGAATGACACTCTTCCCCGTTGTTTTACTATCCAAATAAAATAATCCCTTTTCCTTGCATACTGCTAATACGATCCTCATGACCCTCTCATTGGCTGTTGCCCTTGATCCCATATGGTGATTGACTCCTACAGCATAGGGAACCTCTTCGATTGCCTTTTCTACTCTTTTCCGGATTTCGTCATTTGAAAGCGAAGTGGTGATTGCCCCTGGTCCAAGCCAGCTTGCTTTCCCGTACATCGGTTCCATTGGTAGATGGACGATGACCTCATGGCCCAGCCCATGTGCCTTTTCAGCATCTTTCCTTGTTGTTGGCAGAAAGGGCATAACTGCAATCGTCAAGGTGACGGGTAATTTCAGGATTTCTTCTGTTCCCTTCATGTCGTTTCCTAAATCATCAATAACGATTGCGAGTTCATTATGATGAGCTGGAAGGGGCAGGATGTTTCTTGCAGAAGATGAAGCATGAAAAAAGATCGGCAATAGTAAACAGATGAACAGGCTTCTCACTTTCATCACTCCTTTTCCTTTATCATGTCCATTTTGAGGAGTATATACGAAAGAGGTCCGTCCCTGAAGAGAGCGTAAATAAAGGCAGGAAGCTGATTCTCGCTTCCTGCCTTTTGGTTTATGAGGTCCGTCCCTCATCCCAGCCTTTGGTGGGTCGGTCGCTGGGGTAACCGTGGGTTTGGCGGTAGTTTTTTCTTTGGGTGGTGAAGTCCCACCAGTTTTTGGTGGAAGTTGGATTGTTTGCGTGGTGGACGACGCACCTGAGGGAGTCTTCCACGCATGGGTCCATCCAGACGCCGTGCTTCTTTTCTAAGTCTATAATGAGGTCTTCCCCTTTTTCATTCTTTATGTCTTCGTAAGAATGAAAACCAAGATCTTCAACCACATTATGCGCCATATTTGGTCCGATCGACGGAATTCGTTGGAAAATGGACATGCCGACTAAGTACCGGGCTCTAGCCATAGAAATGTTTAGTTTTTCACTTAAAACATCGGGAGACAGTTCGAAGATGTCTCCCAGTCTGATCTTTTCTTTACGAAGTGCCGATCTTTCCTCATCGGTTAGTGGTAATTTAGGACTCTTTCTACTCACTTTCTATCTCCCCTTTATCCCTTCAAGGATTGTTGTCGAACCAAATGGAAGTCTTCCGTCACTGGACGGTAGGTTTTCTTCTTGACCAGCCTATGGTTGGTCTTAATCGGGGTGTTGTTCACCAGGACCCCTACCTTTGTTTGCTGGATTTCCTTCACACCTTGCACAATCAACTGCATGGCAATGATAGCAATCATAAAGGCTGCTAATGGAGCGATGACAATCCAGTACTTTCCTGTCATTAAGGAATCTTTAGTGGAACTGATCAGACCTGACCATTCAAATGTTCCTGATTTCGGAGGGTCGGGAACAAGACCTCCTGTGATGATCGTTCCTCCTAAGAACAGATGAAACAATCCCAGATGGACAAGAATGAGAAGCGTTTGGATAAACTGCTGCCCCCATATAATGAATAATCTTGGTGCCAGATGAGGGAATAGATGCGTCCATAGCAAATGCTTATTGCTTCCCCCTAAGAGCTTGGCCGAAAGAACAAAATCCTGTTTTCCTAATAACTTCAGTTCATTCCCTATTAAAACCGTTGTTAACGGGAGGACAAGAATCGTTAACACGACAGCTTCAAAAACGAGTCTTTCAAAGATGGAGTGATCCCACCCTAAAACGGGCAATCCCCAAAGCACTGGCCTTAATAGAAGATACGCAATGAGACTTAAAGGAAGAAAATGAATGGAATCCACCATACGATCAAGCCAATTTTTCCTGTTTTCTTTTAAGTGAAAATGATAGGCTATTCCAAGATAGAATCCACCTATCACCCTTAAAGAAGCGACAACCAATGCAAATAAGAGGGTATACTTTGCCCCGACGATCAGTTGATCGAGGATGCTATACCCGAAGAAATCCGATCCTAAGATCATCTCTCCAAATGGCTTATGTGGAGGTGCACTGATGATTCGTCCCTCATCGTTCTTCATAAACTGAATTTGTTTAATCGGATCTTCTTTCATCATTGGATACAGGAAGCTGACAGCAATCAAGAGAAAGATGACACTAAACCCGATGGCAAACTTCCCATTATGCATATGCTGCCACCAAAGCCGTCTTATAGTAGAAAGCCAGCTCCATATCTTCCATTCTTTCCACTTCATTTTTTCCTTTTTATATTTGGTGTGGTCGACGCTTCCCTCCCGATTAATCCATAGATATACACCTTGATACACTACAAAAAAAGGCGTGTATATCATAATCAGTGAGATGGCTATGACCATTGGTCTGAAGTCTTGAACGATATAATACGTGATTCCTCTCATATTGAAAATCGTTTCAATGATGAATAAGCTCGACAGCATCCCCCATATGATCAGCTTTCCATGATAAAACAGGCTGGGAGAAATATTTTTCAATATGTGAGCAAAAAGGATCCTCCCTTTCGACATGCCTTTACTTTGGGCAAACTCTATATGTGGCTTTAGCATTTCTTCTTCCGTAATAAAAAGGAGAATACGAAAGAAAGAGATCATGGGAATAATCGATAATGTAATGATTGGTGCAAGGAAGATCTTTTCATCCCCATACTCCGTGAAATTCATCAACTCAAAGCCAAAATATTTAATAACATAGACAATGAGAAGCTGGAGCATAAACGCAAACATTAAGTCAGGCACCGTCTCAAAGAGGTTTAATACTTTCTTTAGAGAAGACGTAACCCACCGGGGCAAAAACACTGTGAAGATGGTAAGGATGAATGCTATTCCCAGACCCAAGCCTAAAGCTCCACCGATAATCTGTAAAGAATACAGATAAGGACCCCAAAGCATGTCCAGAAAATCGACGGTTATCCCTTTATATGAATAGCTCCAATTTTCACCGTCTAAAAAAACAAAAACAAACTTATAAAACTCTTCCAAGAAACCGACAAAGTTGTACAGACCCCTCTCCTTAAATACTTCAGGAGCAATACTCACGGCCAAAATACCAATTAACCCGAGAATATAATAGAACATAAATTTCAGCGGAAATGTGAGAAGCCTCATACCCTGATCCCCTTTTTTCTCTTTTTCCTCAGTTTAATGGAAATGTTAAATATTTTCAATTTTATTTTAATTCGGATAATAATACGTCAGATATCCTCGAAAAAAGGTGACTCCTGTATTTCAGAGTCACCATTCTCATTTAAGCCAATAACCGACTCGGCCTTCCCAGATAAAAGCCTTGCCCTATTGTAATCCCAATGTCCTTTGCCACTTGCATATCCTGTTTGGTTTCAATGCCTTCTAACACAATTAACGTATCCTTACCGTAGAATTGATTGAAAAAGGAAAGGAATCGTTGTTTCTTATCGTCTCGAGCTAGGTTCAAAGCAAAATAGCGATCCATCTTAATGATTTCAGGTTCATATTCAATAGATTTCTTGATGGAGGAAGTGCCTTGCCCGAAGTCATCAATCGCATACCAAACACCATATTGCTTAAGTTCTTTGAGAGACTCTTTTAATATTGGATTCTGCCACAGCTCCTCAGCACTCGACTCATTAATCTCCAGAACGAGACGCCCCAATATGTCAGGATGTTTCTTCATGAGATCATAAAAATAGGTATGAAAGCTTGGGTGAAGAATCGTTGTGATATAAATATTAAGAAATAACTTACAGTTCTTCAGTCCATTCTCTGAAAAACTTTCAAGAGCTTTTGAAATGGATAAGGTATCAAGCTTATACAAGATATTCGCTTTTATCGCAGACTGAAAAACATTTTCGGGATTTTCGTTATACTTGTTTCGTAACAGGCCCTCATATGCATAGAGGGTTTGATGCTTGCCCATTTCATATAAGGGCTGAAAATCATGATAAATATAGTCGTTTTGAAAAATAGTAAAGATGTTCATAGGACCCCTATACTCTCTATAGATTATAAAAAAACCACACAAAAACGTATTCCTACGTTCGTATGTGGTCGGTTGCGCTACTAGCTCCCCTAAATGTAAGCGCCCATCTATCATTTAGGTTCAAAGCTCCCATTCGAATTGTCAGTATATGATTTTTCCTTACAAGAAAAATATACCACAAACATAGTACTTATGGGTTATTTTTTTAATTGATTATTAGAAAATTCCCAAAAATGATCATCTTGATACATAAGGATTGTCCTCTACCCAGAACCTCCACGGATAATCTTTGGCTTCCCCTGTGTTATCGATCCCAATTCGTTTTCCTTCCACAATGTCTTCAGGATGGTATCCCTTTGAAATGATGAGAGGGGGTTCCAGAAAGCTGCCTCCGTAATCCTCCATGGAAATGCCTAACGCTTTTGTCAGTTTTCCCGGGCCATTTGTCCAATTTTTTTTCACATGACCTGATCGTCTTCTTTCCATTAGCTCCAAGCCATCAAGGGGTTCGACCGCTCTAATGAGAATCGCTTCGGGTTTTTCTTTTTCCCCACTCACTACATTGACCAGGCAGTGAGTATGCATAACATATGTATAGATTCTGCCGGCTTCATGAAACATGATTTCCGTCCGCTTCGTCCGTCTATTCCCATAGCTGTGAGCCGCCCGATCCTTTGGCCCTAAATACGCTTCCGTTTCCACAATATAACCTGAAGCTGTTCCCTCCTCCGTCTCTTTCACTAACACACATCCCAACAAAGACTTTGCAAGTTCCAAAGTGGGCTGTTGGAAAAACGAAAGAGGCATAGGGGTATAATTCATGACTGTCACTTCCTTCAACCAAATAATTCACGCATATGTATGGTATACCCCATTTAATGGATGGTTAAATAAATTTCCATTAAAGAAATAATACTAAAGAGGTAACGAATAAAGGTTCAGGTCTTATTTCGTCAGTCCATAAACCAAATCTAAAGGTATCGCTTCCACCTTCCGTCCATTCCTGCCCGTTGTGGTTTCCGCTTTACAGAGAGAGTTCCATATGGCTTCTTCTACGCTATCCACTGCCATTTCAAATAGAGTAGAGATGATCGGTCCGTCTTCTTTAATGAAACCGTAAGGAATTGTATTATCACTGGAAGGCTGATGTGGAATGCGGTGAGCTGTAGAAAACGCAAGTACAACATCACCACTCCCATGGGCTGCATACGAACCCGTTCTTGAAAGCCCGAATGAAGCACGTTTCGCCAGTCGTTTAAGCTGTCTTTCATTTAGAGGTGCGTCCGTCGCAAGGATGATCATGATTGATCCATCCGGTGTATTATGATCCTCCAAAGCGTTTTGGATAGGTAACCTTAAATCTTTCCTCTGACCAAAATTCGTTAACACCAGGGCTCCCACCGTATACTTCTCATCTCCAAAGGCACACTCCCTGGAGCTCGTCCCTATACCACCTTTATACCCTAAACAAAGCATTCCCGTTCCCGCTCCTACACAACCTTCTTCTACAGTTCCGGATTGTGCATGAAGAATTGCTTCCCTGGCATCTTCAGGCTTTACATGAAGACCGCGGATATCATTAAGAAACCCATCATTGCATTCTCCCACAATGACATTTACTGTCCCCGTTGTGTCTCCGATTTCAGGTGTTTCGTCCAGCATATATTGAACCGTCCCTTTTAACACATCCCCAACTGAAAGAGTATTCGTCAAGAGAATCGGACTTTCAAGGACACCCAGCTCCTCGATTTGAATCGTCCCGACTGTTTTTCCAAAGCCATTGATCACATGACAACCCGCGCATAGCTTATCACGAAACAGATTGCCATCATGAGGTAAAATCGCCGTTACACCCGTTCGTACCACGTTACCTTCATGCTCATAGTGAAGGGTTTTATGCCCGACCTTCACTCCCTCAATATCGGTAATGCTGTTATACTTCCCACTTGAAAAAGAACCGATACCGACTCCCATTTCCCGTAATCGCTTTCGTTCCATTGATGGAAAACCTCCTTTTTTCTTATCCATACTATTCGGGTTCAAATCACAAAACCCTCTTTAACAAAGAAGCAAACCCTATTATTAACAGTGTAAAGAACACGTAGAAAGTACATATTAAAGACTGTTAAATGCCTACTTATAAAAGGCAATTAAAAATATTGGAGGATCTGACATGAAAAAACGATTTTTTTCCATAACAGCCTGTGCCGTCATCCCGTTTATGCTGATGACTGCCTGTAACAATAATGATGCAAACGATAACCTGATGGATACACAAAACGTGAATTACGATCCTGTTGCCTATGATAACGATGGCAGAGATCGGATGGATGGAATGCAAGGAAACCAAACTCCCCTTCACCGTTTCATGGCTCCTATAGACCCAAATGGTGACTTACGCGAATTTACCCACTTAGACCCCGGTGAGGAAACTGCGCCAGGTAATGAAGAAGCACGTCAGCCGAATCAGCCTGCACAAGAACCGAATACGGCACAACCAGAACCACCTGCAGAGGGTCAACCCAAACAGGATGCACAGGCATCCGATGCTAGTGGTTTTATGAAGCAGGTCGTTGATTTAACCAACCAGGAACGTAAGAAAAATGGACTTGGTGCCTTGAAGATGGATGGAGAGTTAGCGAATGTGGCGGAGATGAAATCAGAGGACATGAAGGAAAATGACTATTTCTCTCATACGTCTCCAACGTATGGATCCCCTTTTGAAATGATGGAGAACTTCGGGGTGGATTACTCCACGGCAGCTGAAAACATTGCTGTTGGACAAAAAACACCTGAATCTGTCGTTAATGCATGGATGAACAGTCCCGGTCACCGTAAAAACATTTTAAACAAGCAAGTCACTCATATTGGTGTTGGAACGGCGAAGGATCCCAGCCAGGGAATTTATTGGACGCAAATGTTTATCGCAAAATAAAGGTTCGGACCGGTCATCAAAGGCCGGTCTTTTCAATTACATAACCCGCACGAACTCGGCCTCTGGTCTGATTCAAAAATAATCCTATGGCTCATTGTGATAAACCGGCAGCTGCATTAAAATAATACTATAAAATGGAAAAACAAATCAAAGCGAGGGATAGTTATGAAAAATGCTTTTGCCGTGATCATTGCACTGCTTGCACTTGGAACGCTATACGTCATCCTGAATGACAATACATCGTTATTCGCTAAAGAAAGTCAGTCAGGAGAACGTATCGGGGTAACGGACAAAATCGATCACATCGATCTTAAAATGGAAGGCAGCGACACAGAAGTCATCCCTGCGGATCAGAATGAAGTAAAGGTGGACATTGAAGGAAAAGGGGCGCTGACTTTAGCTAAAAAGGGAGACACCATTGAAGTGGCTGTAAAGCATAAATGGTATGAATGGATAGGATTCAACCGCAAATCAAACGTAACCGTGTACATTCCAAAAGAATATGATCGAAGCATGGAAATCGAGATTGGTTCCGGTAACCTGCAATTTGCAGGAGAATCCGATGTTAATCGAATGATGCTAGATGAGTTAACCGTGGAAATGGGTTCTGGAAACATGACCCTTGAAAACCTTGAGACGAATGTATTCGAGCATGATGGTTCTTCCGGAGACTTGGTCGTGAATGCTCTCTCCACAAAAGAAGGTAATGTAGACATCAGCTCCGGGGATGTAGAATTGTCGAACTACGAAGGTCCTCTGGAAGGTGACTTATCATCTGGTGAATTAACTGTCTCGATGGACACTCTAAAGGGAGACCTGAATTTTGATGTAAGCTCTGGAGGTGTCAACCTGGATCTGCCGGAAGATGCTAGCTTTAAGCTGAACGGAAAAGCAAGCAGCGGAGACATTTCCTGCAATCTTCCATTAAAGAATCAGAAGATAGAAGATGGGGATCTTTCAGGTGTGGCAGGGTCTGGTAAATACAACATCGATGTTTCGGTTTCCAGTGGGAATGTGGATATTTATTAAGGAAAAGAGTGTCAGGCTTGGCCTGACACTCTTTCTCTTATTTATGGTGAAAGGGGCATTTGCCCTCGATCGGTTCCACGTCGTCTCCAATGAAGTATTGCTTCCATTCACGGTGTTCAGGATCTCCGTAATGACTGATATTCGGATGCTTCGGTAATCTGTCCCACTTCTCGACCCGCTCCCTTACTTTCTCACGAGACATAATGCCACCCTTTGACGTCCCTTCCAACCCTTTAAAGATTCTTCTCGGCTGAAAGCCTAATACCAAGCTATTCCCAAGGTCTCTCGTCTTTCGCTGCTTATAAGCAGGAGCATTCCCAAACACGAAAAACGGCTCCCCGGCAAACGAAAACGCCCACAAATGATGATCCGGATCCTCCGGATAATCCTCTGGCCAAGACTCCTCATCTTCATTATGAAGAAACTGCAGAATCTTCCAGAAATACTCACGATAATGAGGGACGGACCTCTCCTCATCCTCCGGTTCAACAAACAAAAAGAATCCGTGGCGTATCAATCGCTCACCTGGTGGAACATCGAACAAGTCGATAAACTCTTGAATCGTCTCGGGAAGATGCTCCCAATTATCGTGACTTATATACGAATATCGAAGCTCTCCTTTTTTCTCTCCGGTCATACCGAAGTAACAAGGGAACGTTCGATCTGTAACAACTTCATGAAAATTCTCATATTCTTCGATCACCCATTGAGGAACAAGTTCAGGGTTTTTCATATCTTCTTTTGTTAGCAATAAGCTTTCGGCTGCCATTTCCTCCACCTCACGATATTCAGATGGTATGCTTTTCCCGAAGAATGATGGGTTAAAACAATTTCTGACAAGAAGTTATCTAAAATGACTATCTGCAACATAATTATATTCATAAACCAGGTGGAATTAGCGCAATAAATAAAAGGGTAAAGTGAATTTCACTTTACCCTTTTGTTTGAGTTTCCTTCACCTCAGCACCCAATTCCTCACCAAGTGCTACAATCGATTGATTGATTCTCCACACATAGTAGAGGTGATGAATCAGATCCACCTGTGATTTCTTCCAGCTCGGTGCCAGGGTTTCGATTTTCTCCCTCTCCTGACCTAAGCTCCACAACACACGGCTGCCCTCATTTTCTTTTAATAATTGTCGAAGTGTTTCTATGTTATGAGTAATTTTTTCCTCTGTCTGGTGAAAAACACTTGATAGTTCATCCGAAACCTTTGTAGGTACTTTTCTATTAGACGAAGCCAGCAGATGCTTCGCATAATAGTTTATGGCTGTCACCACTGTGATCCAACGACCGATTCCCGACCTTGTCACGGCACCAGGTCTTTGTAAAAGCGATTGCGCCTCATCCTTAATTCCCTGAAGCAACTGATCCAAATCGAAAGCTTGATCTGTTAATGGTTTGTCTTCAATATTCGTAAAGGTTTTTATATAGGAAGAAACATATCCTCCAAGCTCTTCAAGAAAATCATCAAAGGCATCTGCCACCTTGTCCTTCGTTTTCTTTGGAAATACAAATGCCGAGACAGTGAGGGCAATCACCGCTCCAGCAATTGTATCAATGACCCGTGCCCCCATCAGCTGCATACTGATTCCGCCCAGGAGCAGGTCATACATAAACGCGATGAGCATCGTAATGAACAAGCTCATGAGTGTATACGAAACCGTGAAAAGATAGAAGGCCAGAAACAGAACGACAAACAAGAGGAAAACTTCAAGCTCAGAATTTCCTGAAACGAGCTTTGCAGCCCCGAATCCAAGTATGGCCCCGATCACCGTTCCGACTGAACGCTGAAAGGCCTTCATATAGGTTCTTCCTACTGACTCTGTACCAATTTGAATTATGAAAGTGGTTAACAGTACCCAGTAGGGTTGTGCTGGAGCAATCAACTCCCCTACAATAATCGCTAACGTACCGGCTACAAGCGCTTGAATCGCCTTACGAGTAGAAGGTTTTAAACTCTTGGGCTCTTCTTCAGGCTTATCCTCTTTTTCCTCATCAAGAGACTCGTCCTTATTCTTTACGTTCGTATCCTTGATTTCTGAAACCTTCAGTGATTCTTGGATGGTGATGGCTGCTTCCAGTACATGATTGGCAATGGACTCGATACGCCTTAGAAGGTACACCCAGCCCTTAGGCTTTTCTTCTTGATTCAACACCTCTGACAAAAGAAGACGAAGGGCCTGAATGGCCATTTCCGCTTCTTCAAGGGAACGGGGATCATAATCCTGGGCAAGTACCTCTGCATCACGGAGCGAGCGGAGAACCCAGACCAACAAGCGTCTAAGCTCTGTAACCTCTAAGGCATCCAACTCTTTGAGCCGCTTCAAAGAATCGGTTAACGTCTGAATCAACATCTCTGTATCAAAAACATAGAGACGCAATTGCGAAGGCTCGATACCAGGCCAAAGCTTCTTCAAATCATTCTCATTGATATCACTGGCTACGATTCTTGCATACTCATTCAGCCTTCGAACATTTCGATTGAGAAGCTTCCTCCGTTTACTACTCGTGTCCGGATCCTCGATCATCTTCATTAAAATCGTAAATGTCAAGTTGGATTGAATATGAAATGAACGCATGCTCCTTCTTAACACATGAACCGAACCTTTAAAGATAATGAAGTTATAAAGAAAAGCGTACAAGACACCAATCACTATCCCGATGTAGAACCATGAAAGGTGAGCCACATCAAGCTGCAGAATCGACGAAATATAAATCGACAAGAATCCTGCCATTCCCATGGAAAAATACCGGATGGCAAATCGGGAGAAGTAAAAAGCGCTGAATATCGCTCCTACCAGTAGAATATTTACAACTAAACTATAATGGGCGAAGGCAGAGCCCAATGTGATTCCAACCGCTACCGCCACACCGATCAACGGGGTCGTAACCTTCTTTTTAGCCGTTGTGTCATCCATGACAACGAAGATCCCAAGCATCCCCACCATACCTGACACAATGGCCGGCGTAATCGCTGTGTGATCGAATAGTTTTAATAAAAACAGCATCGTAAACACAGCCGATATTAAACTGATCGTTGCCTTACCAGCCTGCTGAAATCTCTTGCGGCCCGGGTCTGACGCGAGGAACCTTCCGAGCCATATATGCTGTCTATATAACTGTTTCATTTATCATCATACCCTTACTTTCACACCGTTTTTCATTCTCTATTATCGTACCCGTTCCAATAAAAAAGTAACCTGGACTGCGGAAGCAGCAGGTTACTCTATATTCGCTGGTGCACGAAGAGAACATGAATCTATTTGTATGATTATAAGGGTTTTACGTGGTTGGGTAAAGGAAAGTGCTTCGGATTCCACATTTATCTATTATTTATCAATTCTAGGGTCTTTACCTTCATTTTAACAATGAGCAAAATTGTTTTAAAAATCGTCTAGACCTCGTAAGCAGAAATCCATCTTAAACTCTATTGACATTATCCACTCCTCTTTAAGAGTTAGACGGAAACCACTTTATTTAATTTTACTGACCAATAATTGAACAAAGAAAAAGCTGGAGATCAACTGCCCGGTCTTCAGCTATCGCGCCGGATAAATTGAATAAAGAAGAGCTTTGTACTAACCCTGTTTCTTTAGTTAGCTGATTAATAAAAAGTTCTTTAATAATATAAAACCCGTATAATATTGGAATTCCTATTCATAATAAGTAACAACTTAAAACATTTCATAGGAGAACTTATGAGCAGTAGAAGCCTTTATAATATTCATTTTTTTGCTTTAATAATCATGTCAACTGGTTTTATGGTTCATGTTTTGCTGATTCCAACATTATTATCAGTAGCAAAAAGAGACGCATGGATCAGTATCCTTTTCAGTCTCATCCCTTCTATTATTTGGATATTTTTAGTTTTTTTTATTATAAAAAGATTAAAAGGGATGGATATTTTAACGTTTTTGAAGAGGAAAATCCACCCTTATTTTGGATATTTCACAGCTATACTGTTTTCAATTTATTTCATTCTAAATGCATTCGTTACTTTACGGTCAACGATCGGATGGGCGCAAAACAATTATACATTTGATGTCCCATTGACCGTGATATCTTCATGTCTGGTAATAGTCTGTATGTATTGTTCAATGAAGGGTATTCATACTATCAGTATGCTGGCACTTTTAATTTTGCCATTCGTTTCGTTATTTGGGTTTATTGTCGGTATTGGAAATCATGGAAAAAAGCAGTATTCATTATTGTTCCCGGCCTTTCAGGAGGGACTTAGCCCAATTATGACGGGCGGCTTGTATGCTTCCATAGGCTGCTTTGAAACCATTCTAATCTTATTCTTAATTCCTTTTAGCAATAAAAAGATGAATCTAAAAGGGTTATTTTTTATAATGTTAGTTTTAATTATGCTGTTGTTGGGCCCATTAACAGGTGCAATTGCTGAATTCAATGTCAGTGAAGCCAGCCATATGCTGAGCCCAACCTATGAACAATGGAGATTATTATCATTCGGAAGGTATATTACTCGATTAGATTCCCTCTCCATATTCCAGTGGTTATCAGGTGCCTTTATTCGGATAAGCTTAAGTATATTCTTAGCTAATTACATTTTATTTGGATTGAACAAAAAGTGGCCCATATTCGTCATATATTTTCTTTTATTCGCCGCTGCCTATATACCTATAAAACCAGTCCTTTTTGTTCATCTCTTAAAAGATGTGTACTACCCATATAGTCTTGGATTTCTGATAGTCTTTATTTTGCTTTTTTTAGTCATGATTCTATGGAAAAAGCAAGGGGGGAATCAACATGCTAGCGAGAAAATATAAAACCGATCCCTATTGTCAGCTAGATTTGTGGATAAACAACATCTCTGAAATTCAAAAAAAAGAAATGAAATTTGAAACAAACAACAATGAAACTTTAGACATTACCTTTATCTATCATCAGTCCTTAACAGATATAAAATATTTAAATGAAACAGTGATACCACGTATTCGGAAAGAACTGATTTTATATGAAACAGCTGATAGCATTACATTAGATTATAATGCATTTACATTTCCGGCACAGGATTCCGCAAATTTTAAAAAGGAGTTCGAAGAAAGGCTGTTTGCCGGATCGGTCGTTATTTTTATAAAATCGAACGATCAAGCATTCCATTATATAGATGCAGCTAACATACCCAAAAGAAATCCTGAGGAATCAAATACGGAAGTTTCGATTCGAGGACCGCGGGACGGGTTTGTTGAAAGCATCGGTGATAATCTCGCGCTGATCAGGCAGAGATTAAAAACAACCTCATTAAAAAGCATTCAGTTTACCCTGGGTAAACGAAGTCACACTAAAGTCTGTCTCATTTATTTAGAAGATGTTCTAAATAAAAATATTCTTTCCCTCATACAAACAAGATTAAAAAATATTGAGGTCGATATTTTATCATCCAGTAATCAACTTGAAGAACACTTATATGATAAAACATGGTCAATGTTTCCATTGACAGATTATATGGGACGTCCCGATTATGTTGTGGACGCAATGAATCAGGGGAGATTTGCCATTTTAGTTGATGGAAACCCAAGCTGTATTATTGGCCCTACCAGTATAAATGCTTTATTAAATTCACCCGAAGACTCTCATCTTAGTTTTTTTTATGTTAGTGTTGAAAAAATATTTCGTATTGTAGCACTTTTGACCACAATCTTTTTACCAGGTTATTGGGTTGCCCTTAATACTCACCATTTGGATCAGCTCCCATATCCATTGCTGGCAACCGTTTCAACCTCTCGATTGGGGCTTCCCTTATCTACAGGTATTGAAATGGTTATCATGCTTATTTTATTTGAGCTATTTAAAGAAGCTGGTATCCGGCTGCCAAAAGCTGTAGGTCAGACGGTCGCCGTATTAGGAGGATTAATAGTCGGTGATGCTGCCATTCGTGCTGGGCTTACTTCTCCTACCATGTTGGTTGTCACAGCGATTACGGCCATTTCCAGCTACACCCTTGTTAATCAGAGTTTGTCAGGAAATATCCTGATCCTGAGGTATCTCATTTTAATTATTTCTATTATGCTGGGTCTCTACGGCTTTTTCTTGTGTCTTCTGTTTTTAGCGACCTATATGGTTTCATTAAAAAGCTTTGAGCAGCCTTATGTACCCATTTTGGCCAAACCAATCACAAGTGACTTATTGAAAACATATATTAGAATTCCTGATAAATGGAACAAAAAAAGAAATAATGCCTATCAACCTATAGACGAGGACCGTAAAGAGGATGAATCATGAAAAAAACTCGCTTTTTATTACTTTCGATGATGGTTCTTACCCTTCAAGGATGCTGGGGAACTGTTGAACCACATAGTCAGAATTATATTGTTGTATTAGCTTTTGATTTTAAAGACGATGAATATTATGTCTATACTCAATCCTTAAGTTTTGCTAATATCGCTAAACAAGAAGGAGGAGCTCTGCAGGAAGCACCTCCGTCTCTCATAGGAATAGGTAAAGGAAATTCGTTTGAACAAGCGCTTAGAAACCTGGAAGAAACAACTACTTTACCACTCCACTACGGCCAAGTTAAAAATATTATTTTAAGCGATTCAGTTATGAAACAAAAACTGTCTAATTTCAAAGACTTAATATCACGAAGTACATTTTTCCGGTATAATACATGGGTATTTGCAACAAAAGAAGATATAATGTCGATTTTGGAGGGAGAAAGCTTTTTTAATTTACCCCCTGTCTATAGCTTAATCTACTATCCTGAAACGTTAATTGAGGCAAATAGTTATTTTCCAGTTGTTAGATATCATGAATTTTTATCAAGTTATACCGAAAAGGTTAGTTCAATTATCATTCCTTCTGTTTCCATAAATGAATCCGACTGGATTGAAAAGAAACCTAAAAAGATTGTTGTAATTGATGGAGGATTTGTGGTAGAACAGGATAAAGAAACTGTTTTTTTGAATAAGGAGAGTCTTCGCGGCATCCGATGGACGAATAAAGATTTCAAGAAATTTCACGTTCAAACCAATAAGGATGATCATGTCGTTGCATTTGATATCACCAATGCTAAATTCAATATTAAAACGTTATCAGGTCCTCAGCCAACCTTTCAAATTAATCTGGAACTCACCGCAAATATAGTTCAAAATGATGGTCACTTTAAGACTCCACAATTAAAATCCATATTGGAAGAAGAAGTAAAAAAAGAGATCAAGAAGACTTATACGGAAGGATTTAGAGAAAACCATGATATTTTCGGTCTGGCTGAAATCCCCTATCGATTTGATCCTAAAAAATGGTCCATTAATCAATTGAAATCGCTGAAAGACGATTCGCTACAAAACGTAGAGGTTAAAGTACGAATTGATTATGAAGGGGATGTGAAATAGCACATCTCCTTACACTATATCTCCACCTATACTACAAATGTTTTAAAAAATAATCATTCATTAAAAAACTACATCTCTACCCGATTATATAGCTCAACGATTTATGCTATTTTTTATTATATTTTTGGCTAAGTAATTTTCTTGTTTTTAGTTTGAATTAAACTTTTCGTCAACGATGGAGAAAGCTAAAAAACCTTGATATAGTTGAATTACAACTATATCAAGGTGATAATTTTTGGCATACTATCTTATAACATATGACAAAATCAAATATATTTTATGACAGTATTAGATATTACTCACACACAGGTTTTCGTCTATTCAATTCTTACTCAACCGTAACCGACTTTGCCAGGTTACGCGGCTTATCTACATCACAATCGCGGTGCAGAGCAGCATAGTAAGAAATTAATTGTAATGGGATGACAGAGATAAGAGGTGTTAACAATGGGTTAACCTCCGGGATGACGAAGCGATCTTCTTCGTCTTCTAAGCCTTTCATGGAAATGATACAAGGGTTTGCTCCACGAGCGACTACCTCTTTCACATTTCCTCTGATGCCTAAGTTTACTTCTTCTTGAGTTGCAAGTGCAACGATCGGAGTACCTTCTTCGATCAGAGCGATCGTACCGTGTTTAAGCTCTCCTCCGGCAAATCCTTCTGCCTGGATGTAAGAGATTTCTTTCAGCTTCAAAGCGCCTTCCAGACCTACATAGAAGTCCAGTGAGCGGCCGATGAAGAAACAGTTGCGAGTCGTTGACAGATATTCGCGTGCGATATCTTCAAACTCTTCTTTCGTATCGCAAAGTGCTTCCATCGCAGTAGCAACAATACCAAGCTCTTGAACAAGATCAAAGTCCTGGTTGTTTCCACATGCCTGCCCAGCAACGTGTGCAAGGATAGCAAGTACAGCCAACTGAGCTGTGTACGCTTTTGTTGAAGCAACGGCGATTTCCGGTCCTGCATGAAGAAGCAATGTGTAATCCGCTTCTCGAGACAGCGTAGAACCCGCTACGTTTGTAATCGTTAATGATTTATGACCAAGCTCTTTGACTTGAACCAGTACAGCACGACTATCTGCCGTTTCACCACTTTGCGAAATAAAGATAAATAGTGGTTTCTTAGAAAGTAAAGGCATATTGTAACTGAATTCGCTTGCTACATGAACTTCTACAGGAATTCCTGCACTCTTCTCGATGAATTGCTTTCCAACAAGACCAGCGTGGTAGCTCGTTCCACATGCAATGATGTAGACACGGTCCGCTTCTTTCATCGCGCCGACGATTGGCTCATCGATGTGAAGCTCGTTGTTCTCATTTTGGTAAGCTTGAATGATTTTACGCATCACTAGTGGCTGTTCATCGATTTCTTTAAGCATATAGTGAGGGTATGTTCCTTTTTCGATATCACTCGCATCGATTTCAGCGGTGTAAGGAGCACGTTCCATTACTTCACCGATCAGATTTTGAATTTCAACCTTTTCTTTCGTTACGATGACCATTTCTTTATCCATAAGCTCAACGTATTGGTCTGTTACTTGAATCATCGCCATAGCATCACTTGCTACAACGTTGAAGTCTTTTCCAAGACCTACGAGCAGTGGACTTTTATTTTTCGCTACATAGATTGTTTCATCATTTTCAGAATCTAAAAGGGCGATGGCATAAGAGCCTTTAAGAAGCATTAACGTTTGACGGAAAGCTTCCTCTACCGTGTTTCCATCTTCTACAATCTTTTCAATCAACTGAACGATTACTTCTGTATCCGTGTCACTCTTGAACGATACATCCGTTAAATATTCACGCTTAAGTTGAGAGTAATTTTCGATTACTCCGTTATGAACGATTGTAAAACGGCCTGAATTACTTTGATGAGGGTGAGCATTCACCTTGCTTGGTACACCGTGGGTAGCCCAGCGCGTGTGACCGATTCCTGTGTTGCTTGAGACACTCTCATCAACGATACCGCGAAGGTCGGCAATACGACCCTTCTCTTTAAACACATGGATGCCTTCATCGTTTTGAATGGCAATACCTGCAGAGTCATAACCGCGGTACTCAAGCTTTTCAAGACCTTTTAAAAGAATTTCCTTTGTATCTGAATTTCCAATATATCCAACAATTCCACACATAATTAATATATCCTCCCTGAACATGCAAGGGGGCAAGAACTCTTTTGGGGACAACTTGCCCCCTTATCTCTGTTTGTCATTAGTATTTTCATTGGTCACTTTTTTCTTCCCTTTGTCCATTAAGTTGCCTCAACGATTTAAGGAAGAAACTTTCGGTTCGGTGAAACATGCGAACCGGGAGGCATCCGCCGAATGCTCGATAAACCTCCACCTCGTCAACTAAACGATCCTTTTCGTATCCATCGTTTAGCCCTGGCGCTTTATAAGGATGATTACTCACTATCCACCTTTCCTTCTTGAATCATTTCCATTTAATTTGAAAAACGAAAACAAAATCATCATACACTAGCATGTTTCCCTTAGTCAATAAAAATCTTACAAGAACAAGAAGTTGTTATCCCATTGTCATGTTCCCGAAATAGAGCAGTGATAAACCCTTAGAAAAAAACTTCCTTTTTCAGATCATTAGTTCGATGACATTCAAAAGTACTCTACTTATTAAATATGCATAAGGGGCACATATTGACCCCTTATGCATATAAATTCCACTATTCGTTCAGACCCATTTCTTCATCAACGACTTGTACGATTTCATTTACATAACGATCACAAAGTTCTTCGGTAGGAGCTTCTGCCATGACACGCACTAACGGCTCCGTTCCAGAAGGACGAACAAGGATACGGCCATTTCCGTTCATTTCTTCTTCAACCTTTTGAATCACTTTTTTAACTATGTCATTATCCGTTACATGGTGCTTGTCTGTCACTCGTACATTCACAAGTTTTTGTGGGAACTTTTGCATTTCTCCCGCTAGTTCAGATAATGATTTGCCAGTCACTTTCATAATGTTTACAAGTTGGATACCCGTTAACAGACCGTCTCCTGTTGTATTGTAATCCAGGAAGATGATGTGGCCTGATTGCTCACCGCCAAGAGTATAGCCATGTTTCTTCATTTCTTCCACTACATAACGATCTCCAACCGCGGTTTGAATGCTTTGGATCCCATTCTCTTCAAGACCTTTATGGAATCCAAGATTACTCATGACTGTAGATACGACAGTAGACTGTTTTAACTGACCTTGTGACTTTAAGTATTTACCGCAGATGTACATGATCTGGTCACCATCCACGATTTGTCCATGCTCATCGATTGCGATAATACGGTCCCCATCCCCATCAAAGGCAAGCCCCAGGTCTGCACCTTTTTCTTTCACCATCTCAGCAAGTGCTTCAGGGTGGGTAGATCCTACACCCTCATTGATATTCAACCCGTTTGGTGATGCTCCCATCGTCGAGATGTCAGCATCCAAATCAGCAAACAGATGAGTAGCAAGAGCGGATGTTGCACCGTGTGCACAATCTAACGCAATATGTAAACCATCGAAATCTTCGTCTACTGACTGTTTTAAATACTGCAGATATTTTTGACCGCCTTCGAAATAGTCACTTACTTGTCCTAAATCAGCACCGATTGGACGAGGAAGCTGATCAACTGTTTGATCTAATAGATCTTCAATTTCATTTTCCTGGTCATCCGATAACTTGAAACCATCCGGTCCGAAGAATTTAATTCCGTTATCCCCTACAGGATTATGAGAAGCTGAGATCATGACACCAGCTTGAGCTCCTAACGCTCTTGTTAAGTAAGCTACCCCTGGAGTTGAAATGACACCTAAGCGCATCACTTCAGCACCAATTGATAGAAGTCCGGCTACAAGAGCTCCTTCCAGCATATGTCCGGAAATTCGAGTATCTCTTCCAATCAATATTTTGGGACGCGTAGCATCCTTTGTTAGAACATATCCACCGAAACGTCCAAGCTTAAATGCTAATTCCGGTGTTAATTCTGTGTTCGCTACACCTCTTACTCCATCAGTTCCAAAATACTTACCCATTGTCATTCTCTCCTTTTTACAGCTCTTATGCTGATGTGTTCTTTTCTTTAATTTCTACTTTTACTGTTCGCTGAGACAAGGTCCATTCAACATCCTCCGGTCCTTCTGCCTCTATTTCCACCTCATGTTCACCGGGCTCGAGCCCTGAAAGATCCAGAGCAAGCGAGAAGTCTTCTTTCGTCACTTTGCTCACCTGTGCATTCTGACCTTTCAGCGCTACATTGACGACACCTTTTTCAGGTGACATGATTGTATATTCATATTCTTCAGCTAATCCTTGTGGGGTGATTTCAAGTCCTGATAGGCTCTTTTCCTCGGTTGTGTTGACATCAACCTTCACCTTAACTTCTTCAGGAGCCACTTTATTTAAGCCATCTTGCAGGGCGAGCGGTACCGTAATGGTTGAATCCTTCGTAATCTTAGAAAGGTCTATTTCTGCAAGCAGCTCTTCCACTGTATCAAGTACATCCTGTCTGCCGAAGATGGTTGCCTCTTTAGGCTCAACTGAAATCGACTCCAGCGTCGTCCCTTCTGGAAGACTACCTTTTTGTTTAATCGTGACCGGTACACTCTTACTTTTGTTTACAACCGATACGGTCACATCGACCACTTCCGGATCAATTTGAACATCTAATTTATTATACTCACGGTCAAGCACTTGCACCCTGGCTTCCCTTGTGACATTTTCATTGATTTCCTCATCAAGATCAAGTGTCGCAATGACATATGCAATTCTCTCCACTTCATCCTTCGAGCCTGTCACTTTCACCGATTTCGGATCAACAGCCAGTCCTTCTGCTTCATATCCATTGGATAAAATACTCTCATTGAATTGAGGTTCAATCGTAAATTCTTCGGTTACCTTTTCTTGAACCGATATATTGACGAATTCCGGATCGAGTTTCACTTTGAGTTTTTCAGAAATATTATCTATATTAATATCAACCTGATGCTCTCCGATACCGATATCATTTAAGTCTACATAAACCCGGAAATCCTTCACTTGTTTGGCTTGTTGAACAATTGCCTTAGATCCTTCTACAGTCACATTCACCGTATCTGGCAAGCCGCTTACTTCTAAATTCTCACGATCATAGAAAACTTCAAGCGGGACGTCCTGGATCGTTTCAATCGCATTTTGAGAGTTACCGTTGTTGTTGTTGTTAGCCGTCTTCTGAATATCATCAAAGTTGACGGAGAGATAGAGAATGAATGCTAACATCAATCCCACAATACGCATGAACCAACGACTTTCCATGAATTTATCCATTTTCTTTCTTCCCCCTAAAACTCCATTTCGTCGAGGAAGCATTTGTCTTATCGCCTATGAGCTCTACCATAAGAATTTCTGTGAAGCGCTCCAAAGAGAGGTCGCGATGTAACTCTCCATTTTTCGTAATGGAGATAGCTCCCGTTTCTTCTGATACAACAATCGTAATACTATCTGTTACCTCACTGACGCCAAGTGCTGCCCGGTGTCTTGTTCCAAGTTCTTTCGAAATGAATGGGCTTTCCGATAATGGAAGATAACAAGCCGCTGCAGCAATTTGATTTTTTTGAATGATAACAGCTCCATCATGAAGAGGTGTATTGGGAATAAAGATATTAATCAGCAATTGGGAAGTAATCTTGGCATTGAGTGGTATACCTGTTTCAATATAATCACTCATCCCTGTTTCCCGTTCAAGAGTAAGGAGGGCACCAATTCGACGTTTTGCCATGTAGCTTACGGCTTTCGTCATTGATTCAATCATCTGCTCCTGCTCTTCTTCTTCCTGAAGTCCAGTCCTTGAGAATAAACGGCCCCTTCCCAATTGTTCAAGGGCTCTGCGGAGTTCAGGCTGGAAAATGATAATAATCGCCAGGAACCCCCATGTGAGGGCTTGCTCCATCATCCATCCCAGTGTATCCAATCCAAAGATACTACTAAGACCTCTCACAATGATAATGACAAAAATACCTTTTAATAATTGTACTGCTTTCGTTCCTTTTATCAGCATGATCAGTTTATAGATTACAAACCATACTACGAGTATATCTACTATATCCGAGACATAATCCAGCGCGGAGTAATCCGAAAAAATATCGATAAACGGCATATTACATCCTCCAATAGCTTAATCGAAAGCGTAAGCCGCCATGTGTGGCTTCTCCATTTTCGTAACGTTCCTATTATAGCATATTTTATCACTGTCAAATGAAAGACACCCACGGCTTCATGATTCTTTCTTTTCTATTCATGAACTCACGTTTTTGCATAAAAAAACTGACATAGATTCATATATGTCAGTCCTTTTTAGGGACGGACCTTACTTCCATCCCCTCTATTTTATCCTACTTTTCTTCAAGTTGCGAATTTCCCCAATCCATCGTGTCTTTAGCCCCTTTTTTGATCTGGTACCAAAGCCACTCAAATGCTGCATCGATTTCATGGATTTCTCCTGTCACGCTCCCTGCAGAAGCCAAGTACTGCTTTCCGTTATTGACCGTCACATTTCCATTAATGACCGTCACATTCCCCGTTACTTTTCCTTCAATTTTCACATCACCATTCCGGACCGTCAGATCTCCATTCACGACTTCACCCTCAGGCACCACGACCGTATGATCCTGAACCACTAACTTCGCATTCTTCGTAAATGAAAAATCCTGATCGTCATTCCATGAAGTTAAGAAGCTGCCGGTCATAAAGAAAAGGAATAGGGCAGCAGCCGTGAGTAGCGGATGGTGGCGGAACCACCTCTCGACCCCCACTTTCTTCTTCTCTTTCGGCAATCTTGACATAACTTTATCTGTAAAGTCTGCAGAAGCACTAATATGAGAGGTACTCTGTACAAACGCAATCGCTTTTTTCAGCTCATGAAAGTGATGCTGACACTCACTGCATTCCTGTAAATGATGCTTCAGCATTTCTTCTTTTTCTCTATTTAAATCTCCATCTAAATAATCGTGCATATACTCGATGATTTCTTCAGGACAAGGTTTCATATTCACTCACCCTCTCTACAGTGATCTTAATTGTTTACGGAGAGCTTCACGCCCCCTATGTACTCTCGTTTTAACCGTTCCCAGGGGTAAATCCAATATCTCGCTGATTTCTTGAAGAGGAAGCTCCTCGATATATTTTAAAACAATCACCGATCGATACTTCTCAGGCAACTTGGAAATTTCCTTCTGAATAGTTTCCTGAAGCTCCATATTCTCTACTTCTTCTTCTGGGAGCTGAACATCCGCAGCCACTTGTGAGTACATCGTCAAGCCCTCAGTCCCTGCTACCTCTGCATCTAAGAAATAATCCGGTTTCTTCTTACGGATCCTGTCGATACAAAGATTTGTCGCTATCCTAAATAGCCAGGTCGAAAACTTTCTCTTCTGATTAAAGGTTTCAATATTGACATATGCCCTGATAAAAGCTTCTTGGGCAATATCCTCTGCTTCATGACGATTTCCAAGCATCCGGTAGCAGATTTGGAACACTTTATCCTTATAAAGCTCGACTAATTCGGCAAAGGCGTTCTGATCACCTTTCAATACTTGCTTAATCCGCTTTTTCACTAACGCTTCCATTTCACAACCTCCGCTCTATGCGGCTATATTTATATACGTAACTTCCTATCATAAGGTTTCAATTTTTTTATATTACTATCCTAACAAATTTTCCGGGAAAAATGTTTACAATTATTAGAAAAAGGGTATAAAGGAACTAATTATTTCTTTGTGGGAGGATCTCGAAATGAGGGGAAGAATGAATGATTTATTATTTCAAATTGAAGACTGCCGTCGCCAAATGGTTGAACTAGCATTAAAGTCATCCTTTGCCGACGAGCAAGTAGTTGATTTGAGTACTCGTCTTGATGATCTGTTAAATCAATATCAAGTGGTCAAGCACCATTGAAGCGAAATAGATGAAGGCTGAGAACCTCGAAGGGTTCTCAGCCTTATTTTTTTCCTTTTGATTATAGTAATTTCTCTCCAAATAGTGACCCCATCAACGCAACAGCAACAGTAGCGGTTTTATTCTTCTCATCCAGGATAGGATTTACCTCTACAAATTCTGCAGAAGTAATCATTCCTGACTCTTCCAGCATCTCCATCGCTAAGTGACTTTCTCGGTAGCTGATTCCTCCAAGAACAGGAGTACCTACACCAGGTGCGTCGCTCGGGTCTAATCCGTCTAAATCAAGTGATAAATGGACACCATCCGTTCTACCCTTCAAATAGTCAATGGACTCTTCCATTACCTTTGTCATGCCAAGGCGATCGATTTCGTGCATCGTGTAAACTTTAATGCCTTTTTCTTTAATTAACTCTCTTTCACCTTCATCTAATGAACGTGCTCCAATAATGACTATATTCTCAGGCTTGATCTTTGGTGAGCTCTGCCCGATACCCGTCAAATCTTCATGGCCGATGCCCAGGCTTACCGCAAGAGGCATTCCATGGATGTTACCTGACGGAGACGTATCCCCCGTATTCAAATCACCGTGAGCGTCATACCAAATCACACCTAAGTTTTCATAGTGAGACGAAACACCAGCCAATGTTCCTATGGCAATACTGTGGTCTCCACCAAAGATTAATGGGAAATCTCCACTCCCGATTACATCATTCACCTTACCAGCCAACGTCTCGCTAGCTTCAGCAACCGCTTTCAAATTACGCAGGTTCGTATCAGGATTATTATGTACACGCTCAGCCTGGCCAATCTCAATATCACCCAAGTCTTTAATGTCATATCCAAGGTTCTCAAGACGCTCAACAATACCGGCGTAACGAATCGCACTCGGTCCCATATCCACGCCTCTGCGCATTTGACCTAAATCCATTGGTACACCAATAATAGAAATATTTTTCTTCATGAAAAATTCCCCCAATTCGAAATTTATTTACACCTCTATTCTATCCATATTATGAGCCATGGTTCAACTGGACAGGATTGTGTATATATATGCGTGTGTAGAGGGATATAAGGTAGATTGATGTAAGATTATGTAGACGGGTTTTTAGGCGAAGATGCAAGTGTGGGATCGATTTTGGTTTGAGGAGCGTGGTAATGATCATTTTGGCATAATATCCAGAATTTGAAAATAACTGGTCCAGAATTGAAAATAAATGTTGGAAAGTTAAAAATATCCTTTTAATTGAAATATTTTTTAAGGGGATTGAATGATTTTCGTATACTTGTCCAATACAAAAAAACCTCGAATCTCCTAAAAGATTCAAGGTTCAATCATGTCGTATGTATGGTTATTTTACTCCGCTAATGCTTCGTAAGCGGATAGAAATTTTGCTTCTAGCAAAAATCTTTGGTGGAGCCTAGCGGGATCGAACCGCTGACCTCCTGCGTGCAAAGCAGGCGCTCTCCCAGCTGAGCTAAGGCCCCATATGTTATGGATTATAGAGAAATTCTCACACCTTACGTAGCATGTGAGAAAATGTGTGATGAGCCATGAAGGACTCGAACCTTCGACCCTCTGATTAAAAGTCAGATGCTCTACCAACTGAGCTAATGGCTCTTAATTGGCTGGGCTAGCTGGATTCGAACCAACGCATGTCGCAGTCAAAGTGCGATGCCTTACCGCTTGGCTATAGCCCAATAATTACTTTAATGGCATAAAAAAGGGACATTTATAGGATGTCCATTTTACACTTAAATATACAAAATGGTGGAGGGGGGCAGATTCGAACTGCCGAACCCGAAGGAGCGGATTTACAGTCCGCCGCGTTTAGCCACTTCGCTACCCCTCCAGCTAAATAAATGGTGCCGGCAAGAGGACTTGAACCCCCAACCTACTGATTACAAGTCAGTTGCTCTACCAGTTGAGCTACACCGGCATATATGATTGGTTTACTTTCATATGAAGACTAATTAATGAAAAATAGTTTTCATATAGGTATTTTAAGGATAGATATTTTGCTGACGCAAAAATCTTTGGTGGAGGATGACGGGATCGAACCGCCGACCCTCTGCTTGTAAGGCAGATGCTCTCCCAGCTGAGCTAATCCTCCACTATGTAATTGGTGGGTTATTTTGCTTACGCAAAAAACTTTGGTGACCCATACGGGATTCGAACCCGTGTTACCGCCGTGAAAGGGCGGTGTCTTAACCGCTTGACCAATGGGCCATTCTGAATAAAAATATAAAAGCTTCCAACCGGGCTCGAACCGGTGACCTCTTCCTTACCATGGAAGCACTCTACCTGCTGAGCTATGGAAGCAATGGCTCCGCAGGCAAGATTCGAACTTGCGACCGATCGGTTAACAGCCGATAGCTCTACCACTGAGCTACTGCGGAATGATATAGCCTGGCGATGTCCTACTCTCACAGGGGGAGATCCCCCAACTACCATCGGCGCTGAAGAGCTTAACTTCCGTGTTCGGCATGGGAACGGGTGTGACCTCTTCGCCATTATCACCAGACATATTGCTTACAATGACAAATATTATTATATAATATTTTCGAGATTTTTCAAGGGGTAAATTAAAATTTATTCCCTGAAAACTAGATAAAGAATTGATGTCAAGAAAGCCGAATACCGACCAATTGTTGTTCATTTAAAAATGACTCTTTGTGGTTAAGTCCTCGATCGATTAGTATCAGTCAACTCCACATGTCGCCATGCTTCCATCTCTGACCTATCTACCTAGTCATCTTCTAGGGATCTTACTCACATACGTGATGGGAAATCTCATCTCGAGGGGGGCTTCATGCTTAGATGCTTTCAGCACTTATCCCTTCCGCACATAGCTACCCAGCGATGCCTTTGGCAAGACAACTGGTACACCAGCGGTGCGTCCATCCCGGTCCTCTCGTACTAAGGACAGCTCCTCTCAAATTTCCTGCGCCCACGACGGATAGGGACCGAACTGTCTCACGACGTTCTGAACCCAGCTCGCGTACCGCTTTAATGGGCGAACAGCCCAACCCTTGGGACCGACTACAGCCCCAGGATGCGATGAGCCGACATCGAGGTGCCAAACCTCCCCGTCGATGTGGACTCTTGGGGGAGATAAGCCTGTTATCCCCGGGGTAGCTTTTATCCGTTGAGCGATGGCCCTTCCATGCGGAACCACCGGATCACTAAGCCCGACTTTCGTCCCTGCTCGACTTGTAGGTCTCGCAGTCAAGCTCCCTTGTGCCTTTACACTCTGCGAATGATTTCCAACCATTCTGAGGGAACCTTTGGGCGCCTCCGTTACTCTTTAGGAGGCGACCGCCCCAGTCAAACTGCCCACCTGACACTGTCTCCCACCCCGATAAGGGGCGCGGGTTAGAATTTCAATACAGCCAGGGTAGTATCCCACCGATGCCTCCACCGAAGCTGGCGCTCCGGCTTCCAAGGCTCCTACCTATCCTGTACAAGCTGTACCAAAATTCAATATCAGGCTACAGTAAAGCTCCACGGGGTCTTTCCGTCCTGTCGCGGGTAACCTGCATCTTCACAGGTACTATAATTTCACCGAGTCTCTCGTTGAGACAGTGCCCAGATCGTTACGCCTTTCGTGCGGGTCGGAACTTACCCGACAAGGAATTTCGCTACCTTAGGACCGTTATAGTTACGGCCGCCGTTTACTGGGGCTTCGATTCGCACCTTCGCTTGCGCTAAGCACTCCTCTTAACCTTCCAGCACCGGGCAGGCGTCAGCCCCTATACTTCGCCTTACGGCTTCGCAGAGACCTGTGTTTTTGCTAAACAGTCGCCTGGGCCTATTCACTGCGGCTCTCTCGGGCTTGCACCCTACCAGAGCACCCCTTCTCCCGAAGTTACGGGGTCATTTTGCCGAGTTCCTTAACGAGAGTTCTCTCGCTCACCTTAGGATTCTCTCCTCGCCTACCTGTGTCGGTTTGCGGTACGGGCACCTTTTTCCTCGCTAGAGGCTTTTCTTGGCAGTGTGGAATCAGGAACTTCGCTACTATAATTCGCTCGCTATCACAGCTCAGCCTTCACGATGATGGGATTTGCCTCATCATCAGCCTAACTGCTTAGACGCACATATCCAGCAGTGCGCTTACCCTATCCTCCTGCGTCCCCCCATTGCTCAAACGGAAAAGAGGTGGTACAGGAATATCAACCTGTTGTCCATCGTCTACGCCTATCGGCCTCGACTTAGGTCCCGACTAACCCTGAGCGGACGAGCCTTCCTCAGGAAACCTTAGGCATTCGGTGGATGGGATTCTCACCCATCTTTCGCTACTCATACCGGCATTCTCACTTCTAAGCACTCCACCAGTCCTTACGGTCTAGCTTCGCAGTCCTTAGAACGCTCTCCTACCACTGACACCTAAAGGTGTCAATCCACAGCTTCGGTGATACGTTTAGCCCCGGTACATTTTCGGCGCAGAGTCACTCGACCAGTGAGCTATTACGCACTCTTTAAATGGTGGCTGCTTCTAAGCCAACATCCTGGTTGTCTAAGCAACTCCACATCCTTTTCCACTTAACGTATACTTTGGGACCTTAGCTGGTGGTCTGGGCTGTTTCCCTTTCGACTACGGATCTTATCACTCGCAGTCTGACTCCCATGGATAAGTCTTTGGCATTCGGAGTTTGTCTGAATTCGGTAACCCGATGAGGGCCCCTAGTCCAAACAGTGCTCTACCTCCAAGACTCTTACACATGAGGCTAGCCCTAAAGCTATTTCGGAGAGAACCAGCTATCTCCAAGTTCGATTGGAATTTCTCCGCTACCCACACCTCATCCCCGCACTTTTCAACGTGCGTGGGTTCGGACCTCCATTCAGTGTTACCTGAACTTCATCCTGGACATGGGTAGATCACCTGGTTTCGGGTCTACGACCACATACTCAATTCGCCCTATTCAGACTCGCTTTCGCTGCGGCTCCGTCTCATCGACTTAACCTTGCATGGGATCGTAACTCGCCGGTTCATTCTACAAAAGGCACGCCATCACCCGTTAACGGGCTCTGACTACTTGTAGGCACACGGTTTCAGGTTCTATTTCACTCCCCTTCCGGGGTGCTTTTCACCTTTCCCTCACGGTACTGGTTCACTATCGGTCACTAGGGAGTATTTAGCCTTGGGAGATGGTCCTCCCAGCTTCCGACGGGATTTCACGTGTCCCGCCGTACTCAGGATCCACTCAAGAGAGAATGAAGTTTCAACTACAGGGTTGTTACCTTCTTTGACGAGCCTTTCCAGACTTCTTCGTCTACTTCATTCCTTTGTAACTCCGTATAGAGTGTCCTACAACCCCAAGAGGCAAGCCTCTTGGTTTGGGCTACATCCCGTTTCGCTCGCCGCTACTCAGGGAATCGCAATTGCTTTCTCTTCCTCCAGGTACTTAGATGTTTCAGTTCCCTGGGTCTGCCTTCCATACTCTATGTATTCAAGTAAGGATATTGTTCCATTACGAACAATGGGTTCCCCCATTCGGAAATCTCTGGATCAAAGCTCACTTACAGCTCCCCAAAGCATATCGGTGTTAGTCCCGTCCTTCGTCGGCTCCTAGTGCCAAGGCATCCACCGTGCGCCCTTCATAACTTAACCGAATTGGTTGTTACATCAGGTTTAAAACCTAAAATGGCGATACTCGGTAATTTCTTGACTATCAATTTATCTTTATCTAGTTTTCAAAGAACAAACACATTTTGATCTCGTAAGAGACAAAAAGTTTTGATGGATGGTTATTTTGCTTTCGCAAAAAACCTTATTAAACCATCAAAACTGAACAAAACTTCGACGTGTCAAACGTTTAGTTAAATCTTCCTTAGAAAGGAGGTGATCCAGCCGCACCTTCCGATACGGCTACCTTGTTACGACTTCACCCCAATCATCTGTCCCACCTTAGGCGGCTGGCTCCAAAAGGTTACCTCACCGACTTCGGGTGTTACAAACTCTCGTGGTGTGACGGGCGGTGTGTACAAGGCCCGGGAACGTATTCACCGCGGCATGCTGATCCGCGATTACTAGCGATTCCAGCTTCATGTAGGCGAGTTGCAGCCTACAATCCGAACTGAGAACGGTTTTATGGGATTGGCTAAACCTCGCGGTCTTGCTGCCCTTTGTACCGTCCATTGTAGCACGTGTGTAGCCCAGGTCATAAGGGGCATGATGATTTGACGTCATCCCCACCTTCCTCCGGTTTGTCACCGGCAGTCATCTTAGAGTGCCCAACTGAATGCTGGCAACTAAGATCAAGGGTTGCGCTCGTTGCGGGACTTAACCCAACATCTCACGACACGAGCTGACGACAACCATGCACCACCTGTCACTCTGTCCCCCGAAGGGGAAAGCCCTATCTCTAGGGTTGTCAGAGGATGTCAAGACCTGGTAAGGTTCTTCGCGTTGCTTCGAATTAAACCACATGCTCCACCGCTTGTGCGGGCCCCCGTCAATTCCTTTGAGTTTCAGTCTTGCGACCGTACTCCCCAGGCGGAGTGCTTAATGCGTTAGCTGCAGCACTAAGGGGCGGAAACCCCCTAACACTTAGCACTCATCGTTTACGGCGTGGACTACCAGGGTATCTAATCCTGTTTGCTCCCCACGCTTTCGCGCCTCAGTGTCAGTTACAGACCAGAAAGTCGCCTTCGCCACTGGTGTTCCTCCAAATATCTACGCATTTCACCGCTACACTTGGAATTCCACTTTCCTCTTCTGCACTCAAGTTCCCCAGTTTCCAATGACCCTCCACGGTTGAGCCGTGGGCTTTCACATCAGACTTAAGAAACCACCTGCGCGCGCTTTACGCCCAATAATTCCGGACAACGCTTGCCACCTACGTATTACCGCGGCTGCTGGCACGTAGTTAGCCGTGGCTTTCTGGTTAGGTACCGTCAAGGTACCGCCCTATTCGAACGGTACTTGTTCTTCCCTAACAACAGAGTTTTACGATCCGAAAACCTTCATCACTCACGCGGCGTTGCTCCGTCAGACTTTCGTCCATTGCGGAAGATTCCCTACTGCTGCCTCCCGTAGGAGTCTGGGCCGTGTCTCAGTCCCAGTGTGGCCGATCACCCTCTCAGGTCGGCTACGCATCGTCGCCTTGGTGAGCCGTTACCTCACCAACTAGCTAATGCGCCGCGGGTCCATCTGTAAGTGATAGCTAAAAGCCACCTTTCAACATTTCCTCATGCGAGGAAATGAGTTATCCGGTATTAGCCCCGGTTTCCCGGAGTTATCCCAGTCTTACAGGCAGGTTACCCACGTGTTACTCACCCGTCCGCCGCTGATTGATGGGAGCAAGCTCCCATCAATCCGCTCGACTTGCATGTATTAGGCACGCCGCCAGCGTTCGTCCTGAGCCAGGATCAAACTCTCCGATAAAAGTTTGAATAGCTCTTTAAAAATAAATCTAGAATTAACGTTGACGTATTGTCTTGTTTTGTTCAGTTTTCAAAGTTCAATGCTTGCCGTTTCTGTTTGAAGCGACTTTATTAATTTATCACATATCCTCATGTGATGTCAACTGTTTTTTAAAGATTATTTATTGGTGTTTCTTCTAAATAATTCATTGCGTTTCAGCGACGTTTATTAATATACCAAGTTTATCGGGAGGGGTCAATACATTTCATGAATTTTTTCAAAAAATATTTTAAACACATTACCGCTTTTACACTCCCGCCTCTTAATTCAGCTAGCCGCTCCCATCATTCACAAATAATAAAGCTCCCGTTCGGATACTTACGGAAGCTGATTTTCATCAATATGTTTCTTTCTTCGCTGCCGTCTTCATATACTTAAGACATTCCTTATGACTGGCAAACCTTTTAAAGAGTGAAAATAAGATTTTGTACCGTTCATCCATTGCTCTCTTAACGATATGATCAATTCGAGAATCTTTTAGGTCGAACAGTATTTCATCCATCTCTCTTTTTAACAAATACTCTATTTCTTGTTTCTCTCTGTCATTAATCATTAACCCCAGCAAGTATGTCACCCCTTAATGTTTGTATTTGTAGTTTTTTCCATTAAAAGAAATTTATAATCATTTTTTTATAAGTTAGATATTTTTTCCGGGGACATGCATATCTTTAGTAGAGATAGACGGTTGAACGGAGGGATGAAATATTGAATACGTTTCACACAGTTAATGCTAAGAAGTTAAAGCAAATCAGTCTGATTATCGTGATTTCATTTTTTACTGCCTTGTTTGTATATAGCAGTAACCTTTCGACTCTTTCTGTTTTTAGTACGAAGGATGGACCGAAAGCAATCTACAGAGGGGAAAAGGGAGTCGCGATTACATTCAATATTGGTTGGGGAGATGAAAAAGCGGGGCCGATCCTTGAAGAATTAAAGAAGATGAATGTCCAGTCAGCTACCTTCTTTCTTTCCGGAGCCTGGGCTGAGAGACACCCTGATTTAGTGGAGCAAATTGTGAAGCAGGGACATGAAATCGGAAATCTTGGCTATGCCTATTCCGATTATACGGATATGGAACCAAATAAGATCAAGCAGGACATTTTGAAAGCCGACACCGTTTTTAAGAAGCTGAATGTAAAAGATGTGAAATTATTACGCGTACCAACGGGACACTTTAATAAAGAAACATTAAAGGTAGCTGACTCTCTTGGACTTACTGTGGTTCACTGGAGTGTAGACTCTAAAGATTGGACGAATCCTGGTGTAGATGAAATTATCAATAATGTGAAGAAAGCCAAAAAAGGGGACATCATTCTCCTTCACGCATCGGATTCAGCCAAACAAACGAAATCCGCTTTGCCGACCATCGTGATAGAGTTGAAAGGAAAAGGTAACTTCATTACAGTTTCCGACATGATTTCAAACGGGGATGCCGAGTCCTCCCTCATACAGTAATAAAAGCCCGCTGATGAAGGGAATTCACCAGCGGGCTTTTATATGTTTAACTCTTAGTTGGCTGCTTGCGTTGCCTTTCCATTTGGGACTTCTCGATATATTTAGGAAGGCGCAGAAGCTGAAATGCATTACATGCCAATAAAGCCAGCAGCATAAGGTACAGCCATTTAACGGAATTCACCAGTAAAACCGGCAGCCACTCCAATGTCGTTACAACAATCATAAAGAATAGGGCAGACACAAATGTGTTCGTCTTGGCTTCTGATTGCTGATTCTTCATATAAGCTACGACTAAGCCAACGACCAATATTCCGATCCCAAGAAAAATATAAGGCGTATACGACTCGCCTTCCTCAGCGAAAGCTCTGAATCGGAAGTAGATTAAATCAAACAGGACGAGGGCAATCAGCACCACTTGAACAGGATTCCATAAGCTCTTAAACATTCCCATCCCGAATTGATGGATGGTTAAATATGCGAAATAGCCCATCTGACTGATTACACTAAAGGTGAAACCTACAAATATAAACCAAAGTAGACTGGATAATATGCCAATCACGTTACCGTCTTGAATGTATGGTCCGAACTGATCCCATCTAATGAGAAGTGCGGCGATGGCAGTTACAGTTCCACCGATCACTAACGTATGAATAAAAAAACGAATCCAATTGCGGATGGTCACTTCTATTTTCCTCCAAATATAAAAATATACACTCATTTGATTGTACCAACGCTACTATAAAAAATCCAGGTTCCAGTTTTTATTGTGCATATTTTTTTCGTTATTTCTCATATTAAGTGTAAAGGAATTTGTATGGAAGGAGCCTACCCATGAAAAGATATTCCTTTCTTTTTCTACTGTCGATTCTTCTCCTGTCCGCTTGCGGCGGTGGTGGAGAAACAGGCGGTGGGAAAACGGATTATGAAGAAACCAAGAAAATGGTTGTCGATATATTAAAGACCGATGATGGTAAAAAAGCGATTCAAGAAATCATGTCTGATGAAAAAATGAAATCAGAACTTATTATGGACCAAGGGGTTGTCACTGAGACAATCACGAAGACGTTAACGTCAGAAAAAGGAACTGAATTCTGGAAAAAGTCATTCGAAGACCCTAAATTTGCCGAGGCTATGGCTAAAAGCATGAAGGATGGAAATGAAAAATTACTCAAAGACCTCATGAAGGATCCTGAGTATCAAAAAATGATGATGGACCTCTTTAAGGATCCAGAATTCCAAAAAGAACTAACCGAGACATTAAAAAGCCAAGAATATAGGGAACATCTGCAAAAAGTCATTACGGAAACATTTGAAAGCCCTCTATTTAAGGCTAAGATTCAGGATGTATTATTGAAGGCTGCCGGTGAAATGAAAGAAGGCGGCAAAACTGGCGGTGGTGAACAAGGCGGCGGAGAATCCGGCGGTGGCGGAGAATCTGGAGATTCTGGAGGTTCCGGTAGCGGTGGCCAATAAATTTTAATAAAGGACAAATGCGAGGTAAGCCTCAGCATTTGTCCTTTTTAAGTTTCATTAAGATAGTTTTTCAATCACTTTATGAGCAATGTCACCATAGATCTGCCCTAAACGGTGGTCCTCTGCGTAAATGGAAGGAGCAAAATCCTCTTCGTTCCAGTCAGGTTGTTGAAGTGGAAGCTTACCTAATAAGTCAGTACGGAGTTCTTCCGTAAGCTTCTCTCCTCCGCCTTGACCGAATACGAATTCTTTTTCGCCTGTTAGTTTACTTTCGAAATAGGACATGTTCTCAACCACACCCAGAATGTCATGGTCGGTTTGCAGGGCCATTGCGCCTGCTCGAGCCGCTACAAACGCTGCTGTTGGATGCGGTGTCGTGACGATGATTTCCTTACAATGTGGAAGCATTGTATGCAAATCAAGGGCAACGTCTCCTGTTCCCGGCGGCAGGTCCAGCAGTAAATAGTCCAGTTCTCCCCACTCCACTTCCGAGAAGAAATTATTCAGCATTTTCCCGAGCATAGGACCTCTCCAAATAACGGGAGCATTGTCTTCAACAAAGAAGCCCATTGAAATGACTTTTACACCAAAACGTTCAACTGGAATAATTCTTTCTCCACGAACCACTGGTCGTTTCACGATTCCCATCATATCCGGCACACTGAACCCGTAAATATCAGCATCCACGAGCCCTACTTTTTTGCCTTGACGGGCCAAGGACACAGCTAAGTTAACAGAAACTGTCGACTTCCCTACTCCGCCTTTTCCACTGGCAATCGCAATAAACGTTGTATTACTTGCAGGTGATAATAAATCCGTTCCTTGTCCACCGGATCCTCTATGCTTTTCAAGCTCTTCCTGTGAAAGCTCGGTGAAGCGGATCCCGACAGATTCAGCCCCATTATCCTTTAAGACTTGCACGATCTTTTGCTGGAATTGCATTTGTTCACCAGTACCTGTCTTGGCAATGGCGATCTTCACGCTTACATGCTTCTTTTCTTCCTTAATTGAAATTTCAGCGATACCGTTTGTTTCTTCTAACGTTTTATTTAAAAAAGGATCTTTTAATCCAAATAAAAGTTCGCGTGTCTGTTGTTCAGTTAACATGAATAACCACCCTTTTCTATGTATTCGTTTTCAATCAATCTGCTTTCAGTATAACATATTCTTAGTTGAATGAATGATCAAAAGGTTTTGAATGCTTTTGTTGAATAATGAAATGATTTATTGATAAATAATAAAAGCTGAGAGGTTATTCCTCATCAGCTTTTTCTTTATCTTCATCTTCCATCGTTAAATAATTGAGAACCCCCTGGTATACAGAGGCAGCAATTTTTTGCTGGTAGTCTTCTTTAAGTAAGTTAGCCCGCTCTCCCGGATTGGATAAGAATCCGATTTCCACTAAGGCTCCTGACTTTTTGGCGTGCTTTAAGATATACACATTTTGAATGCCCTTCGCTTCACGTTTGGTGTTTTCTAAATTGCGTATAAGCTCTCCCTGAATGGCTTTTGCAAGGGCTTTATTTTCTTTATACTTTGGATTATAGAATGTTTGGGCTCCGCTCCACTTAGCAGATGGAATGGAGTTCAGATGGATACTTAAAAATAAGTCTGCTTCAGATTCATTGATTAGGCTTAGCCTCTTCTTTAAATCCTCCACTTTCCGGCGGCTGTATCCTTTAGTTCCTTCATCGGCAAGGTCTTCGTCTTTTTCACGGGTCAGGATTACAAGAGCCCCTTGTTCCTGGAGATAATCCCTTATCATCAGAGACACATTTAAAGCGATGTCCTTTTCCAGGGCATCCTGATCACCAGCTCCACCGTCCGGCCCGCCATGTCCGGGATCTATATAGATGATTTTACCTGATAAGGGGAGATTCCAGGAATCCCACGTATCCTTGTCCAGAATCTTATATTGAATAATGAATAATAATATCGCCAGTGCAGTAATCATCCCGATAACCTTAAGTTTCTGAATCATTCCAGTCCTCCCATTTCCAGTTTCAACCCGGAGTATAACCTCTTTATAGCTCCGCTGTCCTTACTAAAAAATATGGGACGAGAGTGATTTTTAGAACTGAAATGATTAATTCAAACGCAGTTTATGACGCTTGATCCCCTTTTCATACCCTTCTGACCACCATGTTTCCACAAAATGCTCGCAGCAGAAATAAAAGGATTCATCCACTTGATTCGAGACGCCCATCTCTGACCAATACAACCAGAAATTATAAAGTGTATCAATAAAGTGTTTTAATTCTTCCTCGCACCGCTTTTTCACGAGGTCTGTAGGTTCACCAGTATAACCAAACTTGCTGACCTTTCCACCGAGCAGATAGGCTTCAATGGCCACATCAAAGCATGCCTCATCAAAACCTTGCTGCATAAATACACCGCCTTGAACCTTTATATATCCAAAATGCTTTCGGACACTCTCCTGAAGCATTTTAATCGAAATTTCTTTCAACAATGTTCTTTCCGTCTTAATTTGCTTTTCTCTTCTCTTTGTATTGAAAGTTGTAATAACGTTCAAAGATCATCCACCCCTTTGAACGTATTTTCCTACTTAACACAACACTTCATTCGAGTAACTGTTACCAATTTTACAACAAAAAAGCCCAACCGATAAGAATCGGTTGAGCTTTTGTTTGAAATAATAATTAACGCTTAGAGAATTGTGGCGCGCGACGTGCACCTTTAAGACCGTATTTTTTACGCTCTTTCATACGAGAGTCACGAGTTAATAATCCAGCGCGTTTTAGAGTTCCACGGTACTCAGGGTCTGCTTGTAGTAAAGCACGAGCGATTCCGTGACGGATCGCACCAGCTTGACCAGAATAGCCTCCACCATGAACGTTTACTAAAACGTCATAGTTACCAAGAGTTTCTGTTGCAACTAATGGTTGCTTAATTACTTCTCTTAGTGCTGCGAATGGGATATATACTTCTACTTCACGATCATTGATAACAATGTTTCCGTTACCTGGTACTAAACGTACACGAGCTACTGAGCTCTTACGACGACCAGTTCCGTAATATTGAACTTGAGCCAAGATAATAACCTCCTCTTATTAATTATCCACGAAGTTCGTAAACTTCAGGTTGTTGTGCTTGATGCGGATGCTCTGCTCCAGCATATACATGTAATTTCTTGAACATTTGACGACCTAGAGAACCTTTTGGAAGCATACCTTTAATAGTAAGCTCTAACATTTTCTCTGAGTAGTTTGTACGCATTTCTAATGCTGTACGTTGCTTTAAACCACCTGGGTGATTAGTGTGACGGTAGTAAATCTTGTCCGTTAACTTTTTACCAGTTAGTTCGATTTTTGAAGCATTAAGAATGATAACATGATCACCAGTGTCTACATGTGGTGTGAATGTTGGTTTGTGTTTTCCGCGTAGAATAGAAGCAACTTCACTAGCTAAACGTCCTAGAGTTTTGCCTTCAGCATCTACAACGAACCATTTACGATCGATTTCGTTGGCTTTTGCCATATACGTTGTACGCATGATTTAACCTCCTATTTAATGAATCCGTAGTATTTATTTTCTAATCACAATAAGTTTCCGGGGCTTATCGTGGGGTTAATAACATACCATATGCTATATTATCTTGTTCCCAGTCTATTGTCAAGAGAATGTTACACCAGGATTAGTTGTTTTAGAATTTTTTTTGAAACTTGATTATCATCTTTAATTAACCAATTCATTTTATAGTTGCGATAAGGTATGTCTATACCCAGATAGTAGTGGTTGATTTCCGCTCCAGGTGCTCGCTTTCCGCGGGGGCGGGCGGTGAGCCTCCTTGGCTTCGCCTGCGAGGTCTCACCTGTCCCGCTATTCCCGCAGGAGTCGAGCACTTTACGCTCCAATCAACTTCATGGGTGCTGATATAGACTATCCTTCAGGATGTTAAACACCCACTAATTCTGATTACAATCATAATCAACCTTCCACAGATATAACCCATGAGGAGGTGCTGTCTTTCCAGCTCTATTGCGATCCCGTGCTTCCAGTATTTCAGGGATCTCCTCTACCGGTAAATCCCCGGAGCCTACTTCTAATAAGGTACCAACCAATATCCTGACCATATTGTATAAAAATCCATTTCCCACAAAAGAAAAATTAATTTCTTCTTCATGCTCTTGAATGTCAATATGGTGAATGGTTCTTACTTTGTCTTCTACTTCCGTCTTAGCTGAACAAAAACTCGTGAAGTCATGCTTCCCGATGAGATGCCTTGCACCAAGCTCCATATCCGTCACGGAAAGATCATACGGATAATGAAGGGCGAAGTGACGGTTAAACGGACTTCTCGACTTTCCCTTATAAACACGGTAACGATATTCCTTCTGTACGACAGAGAACCTTGAGTGAAATTCAGTTGGAACAAACTCAGCTTCATTAACGGTTACTTCATCCGGTAAGCGTGTGTTCAGCACAACCGGCCATTTCTCTTCAGGGATAGATAAGGGTGTATCAAAATGAAAAACCTGACCGTTCGCATGAACACCAGCGTCGGTCCGGCCAGACCCGCTGATCCGAATCCGCTCGCCTTTATGGATAGTGGACAAGATGTCCTCTATGACGCCCTGGACGGTACGTTGATTGGGTTGTACTTGATAACCATGAAAATACGTTCCATCATATGCGATGGTACACTTCACTCTCTGCATACACGACACTCCGTTATCCTCTGAAAATAATTAATACCGCTGTCAGGAGGGCAAGTAAGATTAACGCTCCCGTATCCTTCTTATGCCAGGATAACAGCCGGTATTTCGTCCTGCCCTCTCCACCTTGATACCCTCTTGCTTCCATGGCTGTTGCCAAGTCCTCTGCACGTTTAAAAGCACTGACGAAAAGAGGGATCAGTAAAGGGATGATGGCTTTGATCCGATCTTTAATGGGACCGGAAGAAAACTCAGCCCCCCTAGCAATTTGGGCCTTCATGATTTTATCCGTTTCCTCCATCAGAGTCGGAATGAACCTTAAGGAGATCGACATCATAAGGGCCAGCTCATGAACGGGAAATTTCACTTTTTTCAATGGGTTCAAAAGCGTCTCGAGGCCATCCGTAATTGTGATGGGGGAGGTCGTCAGCGTTAATAAAGACGTGACGAGAATCAGATAAAAGAATCGTAAAGAAATAAATATTCCCTGCCTTAACCCCTCTTCATGAACAGATAATAAGCCTAAGTCCAGAATGACGGGGCCTTCCTTGGTGAAAAACACGTGTAAAAAGAACGTAAACAGAATTAACCATAGGATAGGCTTCAATCCACCGATAATAAAACGCAAGGAAAGATTAGAAAGAATGAGTGCGCTAAACGTAAAAAGACCGAGCAATGCATACGTAACAAAATTATTTGCCAGAAAGACGACACATATAAATCCGAAGATAAATAATAGTTTTGCCCTCGGATCCATCTGATGAAGGATGGATTTAGCGGGTACGTAGCGACCAAAGATCATCTTCTCCATCATAGGGCTTCACCTCCGTCCCTGACTCTACGGATGGCTGAAGCTAATTCCTCTATCGTTAAACAGGTCTTCGGTAGCTTCTTCCCTGATTTGTGTTCAAATTGATATTGAAACCGAACGACGTCGGGCACGTCCAAACCCATCTCAAACAGTTCATCCGCCGAAGAGAATATCTCTTCAGGACTTCCTTTTCTCTTAAGACGGCCATTCTGCATGATCACAATCTCTTCTGCATAATGAGCAGCGTCTTCCATGCTATGGGTGACGAGAATGGTCGTCAGTCCTTTTTCTTTATGAAGCTCATAGAACATGTCCATGATTTCACGCTGACCCCTTGGATCGAGTCCAGCAGTAGGTTCATCGAGTACAATGACATCAGGGTTCATAGCAAGTACACCTGCAATGGCTACACGTCTCATTTGCCCTCCTGATAAATCAAAAGGGGATTTATTAAGTACTTCCTCTGATAGTCCAACCTTTACGATCAGATTCTTCGCTCTTCTTATCGCTTCTTCTTCTGATACGCCAAAGTTCATTGGTCCGTAACAGATATCTTTAAGTACGGTTTCTTCAAACAACTGATGCTCAGGAAATTGAAAGACGATGCCTACCTTCTGTCTGACCGGCTTTAAGCTTTTTGCCTTTTGTTTGGCTTTTATTTGATGCTCTCCTACTTGGACAAGGCCCTCTGTAGGCTTTAACAGTCCGTTTAAATGCTGCAGGAGTGTTGATTTCCCTGAACCGGTGTGACCGATCACCGCGAGAAATTGACCTGTTGGGATGGAAAGATTGATATCTTGAATGGCGAGTTTTTCGAATGGAGTGTTGAATGAATATCGGTATTCTACCTGTTGAAATGTGATTTGCATAATTCATCCACCAACTCTTCTTCTGTAAAATATGTTTTTGACAAGGGTATACCTGCTTCTTTAAGGGCCCCAGTTAGCTTTATTGTAAAAGGAGAATCCAGGCCCAGCTTGATTAACTCGTCCTCTAATAAGAAGATTTCTTCCGGGGTACCTTCCTTAAAGACCATTCCTTGATTTAATACAATAATTCGATCTGCTCTTGTTGCTTCTTCCAAATCATGGGTAATGGAGATCACTGTCAGGTTTTCTTCCTCTTTCAACTTGCGTACTGTTTCAAGAACTTCTATTCTTCCTTTGGGATCAAGCATCGATGTCGCTTCATCTAAGATGATGATCGATGGCTGAAGAGCTACGACCCCGGCAATTGCTACACGCTGCTTTTGACCACCTGATAAATGGTGCGGCTCTTGATTAAGAAAATTCTCCATATGGACACTTTTTAAAGCATCATTGACTCGCTGTACCATTGATTCATAAGGTACCCCATGGTTTTCTAACCCAAAAGCCACATCATCTTCTACTGTAGCACCAACAAATTGATTATCGGGATTCTGAAAGACCATACCCAGCTTTGAACGGATGTCCCAAATAGAGCTCTCCTCAAGAACGATACCGTCCACCGTTACCTTCCCCTTTTCAGGAAAATGAAGCCCATTCAACATTTTGGCAAGAGTCGACTTACCGGACCCGTTATGACCGACAATCGCTAACCATTCACCTTGATTGACAGTCAGGCTAATGCCTTTGAGGGCGTAGGTATTCTGATCAGGGTATCTGAAATGTACACCGTCTACTTGAATGATTTCTTTCAATTTTTGCAACCTCCTCTACGCTCTTCATACTCAGCTCTGCTAAAAAATTCTCTGCATATAAAAAAAAGCCTGCACCCCGACCAAAGAAAAGAGAACTTTTCTTGTTCAACCATTGAACAGCTTCTATGAAAATAGAAGTTGGAAGGGGTGCACGAGCTAGACGAGTCAGCCGGAGCTGCTCATCGTAACGCTCTGCTTTTCATCAACATGCACTTATACAAAAAGGGCAAAGAAGCAGTTAAGGATTAACTGTCCTGCCCTTAATGTTAGAAGTCACGAATTATTAAACTAATTCGATGATTGCCATTGGAGCACCGTCACCACGGCGAGGACCAACCTTCATAATGCGAGTATATCCGCCTTGACGCTCTGTGTAACGAGGAGCGATGTCAGAGAATAACTTTTGTAGAGCATCTTGGTTGTTTTCAGCGTTTGCAACTTCTTTACGAATGAATGCACCAGCTTGACGACGCGCGTGAATGTCACCACGTTTACCTAAAGTGATCATTTTTTCCACAACTGAACGAAGCTCTTTCGCACGAGTTTCAGTTGTTTCGATGCGCTCGTTAATGATTAGGTCTGTAGCTAAATCACGTAGCATCGCTTTACGTTGAGCACTGGTACGTCCTAACTTTCTGTAAGCCATTAAGGGTTCCCTCCTTTGTTGAATCTATATATGAAAGAAGATGTTATCAGTCGTCTTTACGTAAACCAAGTCCAAGGTCTTCAAGTTTAACTTTAACCTCTTCAAGTGATTTACGTCCTAAGTTACGCACTTTCATCATATCTTCTTCTGTCTTGTTAGCAAGCTCTTGAACAGTATTGATTCCAGCACGCTTCAGGCAGTTATAAGAACGAACAGAAAGATCCAATTCTTCGATCGTCATCTCAAGAACTTTCTCTTTTTGGTCTTCTTCTTTTTCTACCATGATTTCAGCATTCTGCGCTTCATCTGTAAGGCCAACGAAAATATTTAAGTGTTCTGTTAGAATCTTAGCACCTAAAGAAATCGCTTCTTTTGGTCCAATACTTCCATCAGTCCATACATCAAGAGAAAGTTTATCGTAGTTAGTCATTTGACCAACACGAGTATTTTCTATTTGATAGTTAACGCGTGAAACTGGAGTGTAAATAGAATCGATTGGGATCACGCCAATAGGAAGATCCTCACGTTTGTTCTGGTCTGCTGGTCTGTATCCACGTCCACGTGATGCGCTTAAACGCACACGGAAGTGTCCACTCTTAGATAATGTTGCAATGTGTAAATCAGGATTTAACACTTCTACATCACTATCATGAGTAATATCAGCAGCCGTTACAACTCCTTCGCCCTGTACATCAATTTCTAGCGTTTTTTCTTCATCAGAGTAGATCTTTAACGCTAACTTCTTGATATTCAAAATGATGGATGTGACATCCTCTACGACGCCTTCAATTGTTGAAAACTCATGCAGTACTCCATCTATTTGAATAGATGTGACAGCAGCACCTGGGAGTGACGATAGTAGGATACGACGTAAGGAGTTACCCAAAGTTGTACCATATCCACGCTCAAGTGGTTCTACGACGAACTTTCCATATGTGGCATCATCGCTGATCTCAACCGTTTCAATTTTTGGCTTTTCAATTTCGATCATTAATATTTACCCTCCTTCAAAACGTCGAAACTCCGGGCTAAATAAGTTAAAGTCCGAAATTCCCCATGTTTACGTTCCCTATTGTGCACCAACAACTGGTTACTTTTCTGAATGAACGTATCTTGTATCATATCCCATTATAGACAACGATACAAAATTTATACAGAAAAATTAAACGCGGCGACGTTTTGGTGGACGGCATCCATTATGAGGAACTGGAGTAACGTCTCTGATTGCAGTAACTTCTAGACCTGCTGCTTGAAGAGCACGGATAGCTGCTTCACGACCAGCACCAGGACCTTTAACTGTTACTTCAAGAGTTTTTAAACCATGTTCTTGAGAAGCTTTCGCTGCAGTTTCAGCTGCCATTTGCGCTGCGAATGGAGTGGATTTACGAGAACCTCTGAATCCTAGTGAACCTGCACTTGACCAAGCAACAGCATTTCCGTGAACATCAGTAATAGTTACGATTGTGTTATTGAATGTAGAACGAATGTGTGCAATACCAGCTTCGATATTCTTTTTCACACGACGTTTACGAGTGTTTGTTTTACGTGCCATACTAAGAAGTAACCTCCTTTACCTATTATTTTTTCTTGTTAGCTACAGTCTTACGAGGACCTTTACGTGTACGAGCATTGTTCTTCGTATGTTGTCCACGAACAGGTAGTCCACGACGGTGACGAAGACCGCGGTATGAACCGATTTCCATAAGACGTTTGATGTTTAGTGATACTTCACGACGAAGATCACCTTCTACTTTTAATTTATCAACGATATCACGAATCTTTCCTAGTTCGTCGTCAGTTAGATCGCGAACGCGAGTATCCTCAGATACACCAGCTTCAGATAAGATTTTCGCTGCAGTATTTTTACCAATACCGTAGATGTATGTTAATGAAATGACAACACGTTTGTCACGTGGAATGTCTACACCAGCAATACGTGCCATAGTGATAGCGCACCTCCTTTAAGATTAGCCTTGTTTTTGTTTGTGTTTAGGGTTTTCACAGATAACCATGACTTTACCTTTTCTACGAATAACTTTACATTTTTCGCAGATTGGTTTAACAGATGGTCTAACTTTCATCTTATTCTAACCTCCTTAATAGTACGGAGTGCAATAGATTATTTATAACGATAAGTGATTCTACCACGAGTTAAGTCATACGGTGATAATTCTACTGTTACCTTGTCACCAGGTAGGATACGAATGAAATGCATACGGATCTTTCCTGAAACATGTGCCAGTACTGTATGACCATTTTCTAATTCTACCTTAAACATCGCATTGGGCAAAGTCTCCGCGACCTTACCTTCAACTTCAATTACATCATCCTTAGCCATCGAACATGTCTCCCTTCTTCTCATCATTTAAAACTTCGTTAACAAACTTTGAAACAGCATAACGCAGTTTACCGTTCGTAACTCTTCCTGTTTCTATAATACTGTTTTGAACTTCTGGAGAAACATAGTCACACAAGTGAAGATGAGCGATGTTCTTTCGCTTGGCGCGATCAAACTTTCTTCGATCTCCATCTGCTATGAGTACAAAACGTTCATCCAATTGCTGAACAACGACCGAGTAGCTTCCTGTTTCTCTCCCTTTAAGGGTTTGAACAATCTGGCCTATCCTCGGAATCGTCGAATCTGACTCGATCAATCCAATCACCTTCACTTAGGCTTTCGTCAATATCTCATAGCCGTCTTCAGTAATTGCAATGGTGTGTTCAAAGTGAGCACACATTTTATCATCTACTGTGACGACTGTCCAGTTATCTGATAACGTTCTAACATATCGACTTCCTGCATTAACCATTGGTTCAATAGCCAGTACCATGCCAGGCTTTAAACGAGGACCTTTGTTGGGTGGTCCATAATGAGGGATTTGCGGATCCTCATGTAAGTCTTGACCAACTCCGTGCCCCACATACTCTCGAACGATAGAAAAGCCATTAGCCTCAACAAATGTTTGTATACTATGAGAGATATTCGACAGACGCTCGCCTGGTTTAGCTTCCTTAAGTCCCAGAAATAACGATTCTTCCGTAACATCCAGAAGCTTCTGGGTTTCATCATCTATTGTTCCAACTGGATATGTCCAAGCTGAGTCACCGTGATAACCGTTATACTTAGCACCGATATCGATGCTGATTATATCGCCATCCTTTAAAACCCGATCGCCCGGAATTCCATGAACCAACTCATTGTTGACGGAAGCACAGATGCTGCCACGAAACCCATTATACCCTTTAAAAGATGGAATTGCATCATGTTTACGAATGAATTTTTCAGCAATTGCATCCAATTCCTTCGTCGATATTCCCGGAGAAATATGCTTTTGCAATTCCGCATGAGTTAATGCCACAATCTTTCCAGCTTGCCGCATAATCTCAATCTCTCTCGGAGTTTTAGAAATGATCATTATGAAAGGCCTCCAAGTAGTTCATCAATGTCATCAAACACTCTATGGATGTCTTGTTGACCGTCAATGTTTTTCAGATAGCCTTTATCTTCGTAGTAAGCCAATAGTGGTTGGGTTTGTTTGATGTTTACGTCTAAACGGTTTTGAACCGTTTCTTCGTTATCATCTGCGCGTTGATATAACTCGCCGCCGCAGCGATCACAAACGCCCTCTTCTGTTGGCGGATTAAAGACAAGATGATAAGTAGCGCCGCACTCTTTACAGATCCTGCGACCTGTCAAGCGCTCCATCAGGATGTCCTTATCTACATTTATATTAATGACGTAATTCATTTTTTTACCAAGATCAGCCAGGATGTTTTCAAGTGCTTCTGCCTGAGCAACCGTTCTTGGAAACCCATCCAGTAAGAAGCCTTTTTCACAGTCCTCTTTGCTTAAACGTTCACGAACGATACCGATTGTTACTTCATCAGGAACAAGGTCGCCATTATCCATGAATGATTTAGCCTTCAAGCCTAGTTCGGTACCCTCTTTAATAGCTGCACGGAACATATCGCCAGTAGATATATGGGGGATACCATATTTATCTACGATCTTTTCAGCTTGAGTGCCTTTTCCTGCGCCTGGTAAGCCCATAAGAACTATATTCACTCTCGAACTCCCCCTAATTGTCTATAAAATGGCTTCAGGAACAAAACGTTCCCGAAAACCCTCTTATTTAATAAATCCTTTGTAGTGACGTTTCACTAACTGCGCTTCCAGTTGCTTCATTGTCTCAAGTGCAACCCCTACTACGATGAGTAAGCTTGTTCCACCGATTTGAGCTGCAGGAGGTAATCCCGCAAAGTTAATGAAGAAAACAGGAAGAATAGAGATGACAGCTAAGAAGATTGCCCCAACAAATGTTAGACGATACAGAACGCGAGTGAGATACTCTTGTGTGGTTTTACCTGGACGAATACCAGGGATATATCCACCTTGCTTCTTCAAGTTTTCAGCCATTTGTTCTGGATTCACTTGAATGAAAGCATAGAAATACGTAAAGGCAACGATCAGAGCTACATAGATGATCATACCAACTGGTTTAGTGTAATCAAAGATGTACTGAATAGTACTTGTCACATCATTTTCTCCGAAGAAAGATGAAATGGTCTGTGGTGTGATTATGAAAGATATCGCAAAGATAACTGGAATAACACCTGCAGCATTTACCTTTAACGGTAGATGTGTTGATTGTCCACCAACCGGACTACGCCCCACTAAACGTTTTGCATATTGAATCGGAATTTTACGAAGTGCTTGTTGAATAAACACGACACCAACAACGATTGCAATAACTGCTAAAACAAGAAGTGCAAGAACCACAATTCGAAGGAAGAGCTGTTCGCCTGCCCCTTCAATTTGTTGAGCATAGATTTGGTTTACTGTGTTAGGGATAGCAGCAACGATACCTGCAAAGATCAGGATCGAAATACCATTCCCTACACCTTTAGCTGTGATTTGTTCACCTAACCACATAAGAAAAGCCGTACCAGCTGTTAGAACTAACGCTATTAGTAGGTACGTACTAACTCCTGGGCTTTGGATAAGCATTCCACCATATATTCTATTGAAACCATAGGACATACCTAAAGCTTGGATAAATCCGAGAACGATGGTGAAATAACGTGTGAACTGAGCTAATTTTCGGCGTCCGACTTCACCTTGCTTAGACCACTCTGTAAACTTCGGAACAACATCCATTTGCAGGAGTTGTACGATGATAGAAGCGGTAATGTAAGGCATAATTCCCATCGCAAAGATGGAGAAGTTTTGCAGTGCACCGCCACCAAATGTATTCAGGAATCCGAGAATCCCTGCCTGGTCTTGCATTTTCAATACATTAGCGTCTACGTTTGGCACCGGAATGAAGGTACCAAGACGGAAGACTATTAACATTAGAAGGGTGAAAATAATTTTATTTCTTATATCACCCACGCGCATAAAATTGGAGATAGTTCGAAACATTAGATCACCTCGGATGTACCGCCAGCAGCTTCGATAGCTTCTTTAGCAGTGGTTGAGAATTTTTGTGCTTTTACTGTAAGCTTTTTCTCGATTGAACCTTTACCAAGAATCTTAATTCCCGCTTTTTCGTTACTCACTACGCCAGTTTCTACAAGTAGAGCTGGAGTAACTTCTGTACCATCTTCGAAGCGATTCAATGCGTCAAGGTTGACGATTGCATATTCTTTACGATTGATGTTCGTGAATCCACGTTTAGGTAGACGTTGGAATAATGGTGTTTGACCACCCTCAAAGCCAGGACGAGTTCCGCCACCTGAACGAGCGTTTTGTCCTTTATGACCTTTACCAGAAGTCTTTCCATTACCTGAACCAATACCACGTCCTACACGATTGCGGACCTTACGTGAACCTTCTGTAGGTTTTAACTCATGTAATTTCATGTCGGCACCTCCTTTTTTTCGAAAGAAATCGATTATTTTTCTGTAACCGTTACAAGGTGAGCAACTTTGTTGATCATACCGCGGATAGCAGCATTATCTTGTTGTTCAACTGTTTGATGCATTTTGCGAAGTCCTAAAGCTTCAACAGTTTTACGTTGATCTTGTGGACGACCAATTGTACTGCGAGTGAGGGTAATTTCTAGTTTGTTAGCCATCGTTATCCCTCCCTTATCCTAATATCTCTTCTACTGATTTACCACGTAATTTTGCAACGTCTTCAGCACGCTTTAATTGTTTTAAACCTTCGATAGTAGCGCGAACCATGTTAATTGGAGTGTTAGATCCTAAAGATTTAGATAGGATATCTTGAACACCAGCTAATTCAAGTACGGCACGAACAGGTCCACCGGCAATAATTCCTGTACCCGCAGAAGCAGGTTTGATCAGAATTTGACCAGCACCAAATCGTCCAGTTACTAGGTGAGGTGTTGTACCATCAACCATAGGAACTTCAATTAGATTTTTCTTCGCATCTTCAATCGCTTTACGGATTGCATCAGGTACTTCCTGAGCTTTACCAGTTCCGAAACCAACGTGACCGTTTTTGTCGCCTACTACTACAAGAGCAGCGAAACGGAAACGACGTCCACCTTTAACAACTTTCGCAACACGATTGATTGTAACTACGCGTTCTTCAAATTCTAGTTTACTTGGATCAATACGACGCATCTGGATTGTCCCTCCTTTTTTTATTAAAATTCTAAGCCGTTTTCACGAGCTGCTTCAGCTAAAGCTTTGATACGGCCATGATATAAATATCCTCCACGGTCAAATACCACGGATTTCATTCCTTTATCTACTGCACGTTTCGCTACTAGTTCTCCAACTTTTGCTGCTGCATCGATAGTAGCAGCTGAGTCTAGATCGAAATCTTTATCTTGAGAAGATGCACTTGCTAGAGTAACACCGTTCACGTCATCGATAAGTTGAGCGTAGATATTTTTGTTAGAACGGAAAACGTTCAAACGAGGACGAGTTTCAGTTCCAGTAATTTTTGAACGGACACGAGCATGTCTCTTCTTACGTGTTTTGTTCTTATCTGGCTTAGTAATCACCTACGGTCACTCCTTTCTTTTGCCTAGGCGGCATTATTTACCTGTTTTACCTTCTTTACGACGAACATATTCACCTTCGTAGCGAATACCTTTTCCTTTGTAAGGCTCAGGAGAGCGTACAGCACGAATGTTTGCAGCTAATGCTCCAACACGTTCTTTATCGATACCTTTGATAGATATCTTTGTGTTTGCCGGTACTTCGATCTCGATACCTTGTTCTGGTTCGATCTCAACTGGGTGAGAGTAACCAACGTTAAGGACAAGCTTAGTACCTTGTTTTTGAGCACGGTAACCTACACCGACAAGCTCAAGATTTCTTTGGAATCCTTTAGATACACCTTCAACCATGTTCGCGATTAGGGCACGAGTTGTACCGTGTAACGCGCGGTGTTCTTTTGCATCAGAAGGGCGAGTAACTGTTGCTACGTTTCCTTCTAATTCTACTTTAATATCAGAATTGAATGTACGAGAAAGTTCCCCTTTAGGTCCTTTTACAGTTACAGTGTTATCTTCACCTACTGTTAGAGTAACGTCAGATGGAATTTCGATTGGTAGTTTTCCTACACGTGACATCCTGTTGCACCTCCATTCATATAAAAAATATTACCAAACGTAAGCTAGTACTTCTCCGCCTACTTGTTGAGCACGAGCTTCTTTATCAGTTAAAACACCTGTAGAAGTAGAAACAAGTGCGATACCTAAACCGTTTAATACTCTAGGTACTTCTGTAGATTTCGCATATACACGTAAACCAGGTTTAGAGATACGCTTTAATCCAGTAATTACACGTTCGTTGTTTGCTCCATATTTTAAGAAAATGCGGATAACACCTTGCTTGTTATCTTCTACATATTCTACGTCACGTACGAAACCTTCACGTTTAAGGATTTCTGCAATTTCTTTCTTGATGTTAGAAGCAGGAACTTCTAATCTTTCGTGACGAACCATGTTCGCATTACGGATGCGAGTAAGCAAATCTGCAATTGGATCTGTCATTGTCATAATAATTTACCTCCTTCCCAATATAGGGTATTACCAACTAGCTTTCTTAACGCCAGGAATCTGACCCTTGTATGCAAGTTCACGGAAACAAATACGGCAAAGCTTGAATTTACGGATAACTGAATGAGGACGTCCGCAACGTTCGCAACGTGTGTACGCTTGAACATTATGCTTTGGCGTGCGTTTTTGTTTCGCAATCATAGATTTTTTAGCCACATTTTCGCCTCCCTTATATAGCGATTACTTTTGGAATGGCATTCCGATTTGTGTCAATAATTCACGAGCCTCTTCGTCTGTGTTCGCAGTTGTTACGATTACGATATCCATACCACGTACTTTAGACACTTTATCATAGTCAATCTCAGGGAAAATCAATTGCTCTTTAACTCCTAATGTGTAGTTACCGCGACCGTCGAATGCTTTTTTAGAAACACCGCGGAAGTCACGTACACGTGGAAGTGAAACAGAAATTAATTTATCTAAGAATTGGTACATACGCTCTCCGCGAAGAGTAACTTTTGCACCGATAGGCATGCCTTCACGAAGACGGAAGCCTGCGATAGATTTTTTAGCTTTCGTTACAACTGGCTTTTGACCAGTGATTTGAGTCAACTCATCAACAGCTACATCAAGAGCTTTTGAGTTTTGAACAGCTTCACCGATACCCATGTTGACAACGATCTTTTCAACTTTAGGTACTTCCATTACTGATTTGTAATTGAATTTGCTCACTAGAGCTGGACTGATTTCTTGTTGAAATTTTTCTTTTAGGCGGTTCATTCAGAATACCTCCCTTCTTAATCGTACTATTTATCTAGAACTTCACCTGATTTTTTTGCTACACGTACTTTTTTGCCGTCTTCTGTCTTATAACCTACACGAGTTGGCTCGTTAGATTTCGGATCTAGAAGCATAACATTTGATACATGGATAGATGCTTCTTGGCTGATGATTCCGCCTTGCGGGTTCATCTGTGAAGGCTTAGCGTGTTTTTTCACAACGTTGATTCCTTCAACTAGCACTCGGTCTTTCTTAGGGAATGAAGCAAGAACAACACCTGTTTTGCCTTTATCTTTCCCAGTAATGACCATTACTTTATCGCCTTTTTTTACATGCATTTCATCGCACCTCCTTGAATGGCCCAATGCTAAATATCTATTAAAGAACTTCTGGAGCTAAAGATACAATTTTCATAAAGTTGCTGTCACGTAGTTCGCGAGCAACAGGTCCGAAGATACGAGTTCCACGTGGTCCCTTATCGTCACGGATAATTACACAAGCGTTCTCGTCGAACTTAATGTAAGTACCGTCTTGACGACGTACACCAGATTTAGTACGTACAACAACCGCTTTTACTACGTCACCTTTTTTAACAACGCCACCTGGTGTTGCTTGTTTTACTGTACACACGATAACATCACCGATGTTAGCTGTTTTGCGTCCAGAACCACCAAGCACTTTGATAGTTAATACTTCACGAGCACCAGAGTTGTCAGCAACTTTTAAACGTGATTCTTGTTGAATCATGTAGGTAACCTCCCTTCGGAATATAAAATATCCGAACAAATATATTAGATAATAACTGCTTTTTCAACAACTTCTACTAAACGGAAACGTTTTGTAGCAGATAGTGGACGAGTCTCCATGATACGTACGATATCGCCTACTTTTGCTTCGTTGTTCTCATCATGAGTTTTAAACTTCTTAGAGTACTTAACGCGCTTGCCGTATAGAGAATGCTTTTTATAAGTTTCTACCATAACCGTTACTGTTTTATCCATTTTGTCGGAAACAACACGGCCAGTGTATACCTTACGTTGGTTGCGGTCACTCATTTAAGCAAACCTCCTCTCATTTATCGATTGTTAACCCCGATCTCTCTTTCACGGATTACAGTTTTCATACGAGCGATCCCTTTGCGGACTTCACGGATGCGAGCTGTATTTTCTAATTGCCCAGTCGCAAGTTGGAAGCGAAGGTTAAATAACTCTTCTTTTAAAGTTTTTACTTTTTGTTCAATTTCAGCAGTGGTTAGGTCACGAATTTCATTAGTTTTCATTTGATTCACCACCAATTTCCTCACGTTTTACAAACTTCGTTTTAATTGGAAGTTTGTGTGATGCTAGTCGAAGTGCTTCACGAGCTACCTCTTCAGACACACCAGCGATTTCAAACATGATTTTTCCAGGCTTAACTACTGCTACCCAACCTTCTGGAGCACCTTTACCTGAACCCATACGTACTTCTAAAGGTTTTGCAGTGTAAGGTTTATGAGGGAAGATTTTAATCCATACTTTACCGCCACGTTTCATGTAACGAGTCATAGCGATACGAGCTGCCTCGATTTGACGGTTTGTGATCCAAGAAGCTTCAACTGCTTGTAAACCGTATTCACCGAACGCTACCTCTTGACCGCCTTTAGCACGTCCACGCATTTTTCCGCGGTGTTCGCGACGATGTTTAACGCGTTTAGGTAATAACATAATTATTTGCCTCCTTCCTCAGATTTCTTTCTTGTAGGAAGAACTTCTCCACGGTAGATCCATACTTTAACGCCAAGCTTACCATAAGTTGTGTCAGCTTCTGCATGAGCATAGTCAATGTCAGCGCGTAGTGTATGGAGTGGAACAGTACCTTCACTGTAATGTTCTGCACGAGCGATATCTGCTCCGCCTAAACGACCAGATACTTGTGTTTTGATTCCTTTTGCTCCAGCACGCATAGCACGTTGGATTGATTGCTTTTGAGCACGACGGAAAGAAACACGGTTTTCTAATTGACGAGCAATGTTTTCTGCTACTAATTTAGCATCAACGTCAGCTCTTTTAATTTCAACGATGTTGATGTGTACACGTTTTGAAGTAAGTTCGTTAAGTGCTTTACGAAGAGCTTCAACTTCTGTACCACCTTTACCGATAACCATACCAGGCTTAGCTGTATGAACAGTAATGTTAATACGATTTGCAGCGCGCTCGATTTCTACTTTAGAAACAGAAGCGTCTACTAAACGTTTTGCAATATATTCACGTACTTTAATGTCTTCGTGTAATAGATTAGCGTAATCTTTATCTGCGTACCATTTAGATTCCCAATCACGGATTATACCGACACGAAGTCCGACCGGATGTACTTTTTGACCCACAGCTTATCCCTCCTTCTTTTCTGATACGACAAGTGTAATGTGACTTGTACGTTTGTTAATTTGACTTGCACGTCCCATCGCACGAGGACGGAAACGTTTAAGTGTTGGTCCTTCATTTACATAAGCCTCAGTTACCACTAGGCTATTAATATCCATGTCAAAGTTGTGCTCTGCGTTCGCAATAGCAGACTTAAGTACTTTTTCGATTACTGGTGAAGCAGCTTTAGGTGTATGCTTTAAGATAGCAACCGCTTCTCCAACTTGCTTACCTCGGATTAGATCAACGACTAAACGTACTTTACGAGGAGCAATACGTACTGTTCTTGCAACAGCTTTTGCTTGCATTAGGATACCCTCCTCTCAATTAGCGTCTTGTTTTCTTATCATCACTTGCATGACCTTTGTAAGTACGAGATGGTGCGAATTCACCAAGCTTGTGTCCTACCATGTCTTCAGTGACGTATACAGGTACATGTTTACGACCATCGTAAACTGCGATAGTGTGACCGATGAATGCTGGGAAGATCGTTGAGCGACGAGACCAAGTTTTAACAACTTGTTTGCCTTCAGTTTCGTTCAATTTCTCAACCTTACTCATTAAATGATCATCAACAAAAGGTCCTTTTTTTAAGCTACGACCCATGTTTGAACCTCCCTTCGTGATTGATCTACGGCTCTTTTCAGGAACCGTAGTACAATCCCGTTATTTTTTGCGACGACGCACAATAAATTTATCAGATTTGTTGTTTTTCTTACGTGTCTTGTATCCAAGAGTAGGTTTACCCCATGGAGACATTGGTGATTTACGTCCGATTGGAGCACGTCCTTCACCACCACCGTGTGGGTGATCGTTAGGGTTCATTACAGAACCACGAACTGTTGGGCGTTTACCTAACCAACGAGAACGTCCGGCTTTACCAATGTTGATAAGTTCGTGTTGTTCATTTCCAACTTGACCTACAGTAGCACGACAAGCAGAAAGAATCATACGAGTTTCACCAGAGTTAAGACGTACAAGTACATATTTACCTTCTTTACCAAGTACTTGAGCAGATGTTCCAGCAGAACGTACTAACTGGCCACCCTTACCTGGTTTAAGTTCGATATTGTGTACAATTGTACCAACTGGGATGTTGATAAGTGGTAATGCGTTACCCACTTTAATATCTGCTTCAGGTCCAGACATTACTTCCATACCTACTTCGATTGTTTTCGGTGCAAGAATGTAACGTTTTTCCCCATCAGCGTAGTTAATTAGTGCAATGTTTGCTGAGCGGTTTGGATCGTATTCGATCGTAGCAACGCGTCCAGGTATACCATCTTTTTCACGTTTGAAATCGATGATACGGTATTGGCGCTTATGACCGCCACCTTGATGACGAACTGTTAACTTACCTTGGTTGTTACGGCCACCCTTTTTGTGCAGGGGTGCTAAAAGTGACTTTTCCGGAGAATCTGTAGTGATTTCAGCGAAATCAGAACTAGTCATGCCGCGACGACCATTAGAGGTAGGTTTATACTTTTTAATCGCCATGTTTTTCCCTCCTCTTCTTAATTAAAGAATTTTATACTTCAAAGAATTCGATTTCATTACTATCAGCAGTAAGCTTAACGATTGCTTTACGACGCTTGTTAGTGTAACCAGCGTGTTTACCCATACGTTTGAACTTACCTTTGTAGTTCATGATGTTAACTTTATCTACTTTCACGTCAAAGATTTCTTCAACAGCGTCTTTTACTTGAGTTTTGTTAGCTCTAGTATCAACTTCGAAAGTATACTTTTTCTCAGACATAAGATCAGTTGAAGCCTCTGTAATTACGGGGCGCTTAATGATTTCACGTACATCCATTATGCAAGCACCTCCTCTACTTTTTCAACAGCTGATTTAGTGATCACTAGTTTGTCGTGTCCTAATACATCCAGAACGCTAATTCCATCAGCAGGAACAACAGTTACACCAGGGATGTTACGAGCTGAAAGTGCTACGTTTTCGTCGATGCCATCAGTGATTACTAATGTTTTAGAATCAACAGAAAGACCTTTAAGAACGCTAGCAAATTCTTTTGTTTTAGGAGCATCGAATGATAATGCTTCTAATACTAGGATGTTTTCTTCTACTACTTTAGAAGAAAGTGCAGATTTGATCGCTAAGCGACGAACTTTCTTAGGAAGTTTGTAGCTGTAGCTGCGTGGAACTGGTCCAAATACAGTACCACCACCGCGCCATTGTGGAGAACGGATTGACCCTTGACGAGCACGGCCAGTTCCTTTTTGACGCCAAGGCTTACGCCCACCGCCACGTACTTCAGAACGATTTTTTACTTTGTGATTCCCTTGACGTAAAGAAGCTCTTTGCATCAATACTGCTTCAAACATTACATGTTTGTTTGGTTCGATACCAAAAACAGTGTCATTAAGTTCGATATCACCAACTTTAGAACCGCTTTGGTTAAATAATGCTACTTTCGGCATTCTTGTTTCCTCCTTTCTTGAAAAGTTCTATTAGTTTGCTTTAATAGCTGACTTTACTTTGATCAGTTGTTTCTTAGGTCCAGGTACATTACCTTTAACTAAGATAAGGTTACGATCAGCATCAACTTTTACAATTTCAAGGTTTTGAATTGTAATTTGCTCTCCGCCCATACGTCCAGGTAGTAATTTACCTTTGAATACACGGTTTGGATCAACAGGACCCATTGAACCAGGACGACGGTGATAACGAGAACCATGGGACATAGGTCCGCGAGATTGGTTATGACGCTTGATAGCACCTTGGAATCCTTTACCTTTTGAAACTCCTGTTACATCTACGATTTCGCCTGCCGCGAAAATATCAACTTTGACTTCTTGACCAACTTCGTACTCTTCTACGTTTACACCGCGGATTTCACGGATGAAGCGCTTAGGAGCAGTTTCAGCTTTAGCAACGTGGCCTCTCTCTGGTTTGTTAGAAAGCTTTTCACGTTTGTCTTCAAAACCTACTTGGATAGCTTCGTAGCCATCAACATCGATAGATTTCTTTTGAAGTACCACGTTTTGAGCAGCTTCGATAACAGTTACAGGGATAAGATCACCGTTTTCAGCAAAAACTTGAGTCATACCAATCTTTCTTCCTAAGATTCCTTTGGTCATAAGTCACACCTCCTAATAATTATGGTTTTTATGAATTAAAGTTTGATTTCGATATCTACACCTGATGGTAAGTCTAAACGCATAAGCGCATCAACAGTTTGAGGTGTTGGGTTTACAATGTCGATTAAGCGTTTATGAGTACGCATTTCGAATTGCTCACGAGAATCTTTGTATTTGTGCACAGCACGTAAGATTGTGTAAACAGACTTTTCAGTCGGTAGTGGGATCGGTCCAGAAACCGCCGCACCAGAACGTTTTGCTGTTTCAACAATTTTCTCAGCTGATTGATCAAGAATTCTGTGATCATAAGCCTTTAAACGGATACGAATCTTTTGTTTTGCCATTATTTTCCCTCCTTTATCGCCTATTTTTGAATAGACATTCTCCACAGAAATTTCCCACACACTCGCCATGGCAAAGCGGCCGTGTGTGTCAGCAACCTTCTGTTTCATCGCAGTCAAAGACCAACATTGTCTATTATAACTAAAACACCTAGAAGATGCAACTGTTTCTTGCAAATTCTTTATGTTTTGCACACTTTCTCTATTATACAAACGAACCGTGGTATTTTCAAGGTTATGTGGTATTTTCACAATATTTAATATAACAGTATTAATGGATCAAAGTACTTTTTAATCCAGAGAAAAATATTAATCATTCTTAAATAGCTCTTTGATATTCTATTTCCTCAAGAGTGAGTGCTTGCTGATTTCCGCTCCAGGATGCTCGCTTTCCACGGGGCGTGAGTTGAGCCTCCTCGGGCCTTTCCCTGTGGGGTCTCAACTTTCCCGCTATTCCCGCAGGAGTCGAGCATCCCTGCGCTCCAATCAACTTAGTTTTTACAATTGCTCTTCGATCCTGAACATATTACACAAGTTAGTACCATTAATATAAGTGATATTTCATTATCGCAGAATATATACTCTATAGAAGAAACTCGTCAAACTTCTATCTTGTTAGTTAAAACACTCTACCAGTATATAGCGATTTAAACACAAAAAAACAGATGGACATGATGTCCATCTGTTTTTGATATCAATGATTACTCAGTGATTGTAGCTACTACTCCAGCACCTACAGTACGTCCACCCTCACGGATAGAGAACTTAGTACCTTCTTCGATAGCGATTGGAGCGATAAGCTCAACAGTCATTTCGATGTTATCGCCAGGCATAACCATTTCTACACCTTCAGGAAGGTTACAGATACCAGTTACGTCAGTTGTACGGAAGTAGAACTGTGGGCGGTAGTTAGTGAAGAATGGAGTATGACGTCCACCTTCTTCTTTAGAAAGAACATAAACTTCTGCTTTGAACTTTGTGTGTGGAGTGATTGTACCTGGCTTAGCAAGTACTTGTCCACGTTGGATATCTTCACGAGCTACACCACGAAGTAGTGCACCGATGTTGTCTCCAGCTTCAGCATAGTCAAGAAGCTTACGGAACATTTCTACACCTGTTACAGTTGTAGATTTTGGCTCTTCAGAAAGACCGATGATGTCGATAGTGTCTCCAACTTTAACTTGTCCACGCTCAACACGACCAGTAGCAACTGTACCACGACCTGTGATTGAGAATACATCCTCAACAGGCATCATGAATGGCTTTTCAGTGTCACGCTCTGGAGTTGGGATGTAGCTATCTACAGCTTCCATAAGTTCGTAGATTTTTTCTTCCCACTCAGCTTCTCCTTCAAGAGCTTTAAGAGCAGAACCTTTGATTACTGGTACGTCATCGCCAGGGAAATCGTACTCAGAAAGAAGGTCACGTACTTCCATTTCTACTAATTCAAGTAGCTCTTCGTCGTCTACCATGTCACATTTGTTCATGAATACAACTAGGTATGGAACACCTACTTGACGAGAAAGAAGGATGTGCTCACGAGTTTGTGGCATTGGGCCATCAGCAGCAGAAACTACTAGGATCCCACCATCCATTTGTGCTGCACCAGTGATCATGTTTTTAACATAGTCAGCATGTCCTGGGCAGTCAACGTGTGCATAGTGACGAGTATCAGTTTCATACTCAACGTGCGCAGTAGAGATTGTGATTCCACGCTCTCTTTCTTCTGGAGCACCGTCAATTTGGTCATATGCCATTGCAGTTCCACGACCATACTTCTTGTGAAGTGTAGTTGTGATTGCAGCTGTTAGAGTTGTTTTACCATGGTCAACGTGACCGATTGTACCGATATTCGCATGTTGCTTGGAACGATCAAATTTTTCCTTACCCATTTGAAAATCCTCCTTTGATTTTAAAGAAAATAAGTATATTTTGGATGCCTCAGAGATAGCTAAATTACCATCTCTGACACAACAATTGCTTACATTAGTATTTATACTTTATAAAAGGGAATAAATCAATTATTCACCTTTATTTTTTTTGATGATTTCTTCAGAAATCGATTTAGGTACTTCTTCATAGTGATCGAAGTGCATGGAGTATGTTCCACGTCCTTGTGTGTTAGAACGAAGGGATGTTGCATATCCAAACATTTCTGATAGAGGTACGAACGCTTTAACGACTTGTGCGTTACCGCGTGCTTCCATACCTTCTACACGTCCACGACGAGAAGTTACATCACCCATGATATCTCCAAGGTATTCCTCAGGGATAACAACCTCAACCTTCATCATTGGCTCTAAGATTACCGGTTTACATTTAGAAGCAGCATTCTTAAGTGCCATTGAAGCAGCGATTTTGAACGCCATCTCAGAGGAGTCAACGTCATGGTATGAACCATCGAATAATCTTGCTTTAACATCAACAAGTGGGAAACCAGCTAAGACACCATTTTCTAAAGCGTCAGATAGACCGGCTTGTACTGCAGGGATGTATTCACGAGGAACTACACCACCGACGATACCGTTCTCGAATTCGAATCCTTTACCTTCTTCGTTAGGTGAGAATTCGATCCAAACGTGTCCGAATTGTCCACGTCCACCAGATTGACGGGCGAACTTACCTTCAACTTTAGCCGTATCACGGAAAGTCTCACGGTAAGATACTTGAGGAGCACCTACGTTTGCTTCTACTTTGAATTCACGTTTCATACGGTCAACGATGATATCTAAGTGAAGCTCACCCATACCTGCGATGATAACCTGTCCAGTTTCCTGGTCAGTATGCGCACGGAATGTTGGATCTTCCTCTTGAAGTTTTTGTAGAGCTGTAGTCATTTTATCTTGGTCAGCCTTTGATTTAGGCTCAACAGATAGAGAGATAACCGGCTCTGGGAATACCATTGATTCTAGAATCACAAGACTCTTTTCATCACATAGTGTATCTCCAGTACTTGTATCTTTCAGACCAACTGCTGCTGCAATGTCTCCAGCGTAAACAGTAGAGATTTCTTCACGGGAGTTAGCGTGCATTTGCAGGATACGTCCTACGCGCTCACGTTTACCTTTAGAAGAGTTTCTTACGTATGAACCAGAATCTAATGTTCCTGAGTACACACGGAAGAATGTTAATTTACCAACATAAGGGTCAGTTGCAACTTTGAACGCTAAAGCAGAGAATGGCGCATCGTCAGCTGATGGACGAGTTACTTCTTCTTCTGTATCAGGAACAAAACCTTTGATATCTTCAACATCTGTTGGCGCTGGAAGATAGTCAATAACTGAGTCAATTAATAATTGAACCCCTTTGTTTTTAAATGCAGATCCACAAACTACCGGGTAGAACTCAACAGTCAGTGTAGCCGCACGGATAGCAGCTTTGATTTCTTCGTTAGAAAGCTCTTCACCTTCTAAGTACTTCATCATAAGCTCTTCATCAAGTTCAGAAACTGCTTCAATTAACTTTCCGCGGTATTCATCAGCTTGATCTTTGTACTCTTCAGGAATGTCACGAGCTTCTGCACGCGTTCCAAGGTCATCTTCATAGAAGTAAGCTTTCATTTCTACTAAGTCGATGATACCTTCGAAATCATCCTCAGCACCGATTGGAAGCTGAATAGGATGCGCATTCGCTTGTAAACGTTCATGAAGTGTCCCAACAGAGTAAAGGAAGTCAGCACCGATTTTGTCCATTTTGTTAACGAACACAACACGGGGAACCCCGTAAGTTGTTGCTTGGCGCCAAACAGTTTCAGTTTGAGGCTCAACACCAGATTGAGCATCAAGTACTGCAACTGCACCATCAAGTACACGCAATGAACGCTCAACTTCAACAGTGAAGTCTACGTGTCCCGGTGTATCGATGATGTTAATACGATGGCCTTTCCATTGAGCTGTTGTCGCAGCAGAAGTGATTGTGATACCACGTTCTTGCTCTTGCTCCATCCAGTCCATTTGAGAAGCACCTTCGTGAGTTTCTCCAATTTTATGGATACGACCTGTATAAAATAGGATACGCTCAGTTGCAGTTGTTTTACCAGCATCGATGTGAGCCATGATACCGATATTACGAGTGTTTTCTAAGGAGAACTCTCTAGGCATGCGGTCTTTCTCCTTCCTTATATGAGAATGATTTGTTTGTTTAAGATCAGATTACCAACGATAGTGAGCAAACGCTTTGTTCGCTTCAGCCATCTTGTGTGTATCTTCACGCTTCTTAACAGAAGCTCCAGTGTTATTAGCTGCATCAAGGATTTCGTTAGCTAAACGCTCTTCCATTGTCTTCTCACCGCGAAGACGAGAGTAGTTTACTAACCAACGAAGACCTAGTGTAGTACGACGCTCTGGACGCACCTCTACAGGTACTTGATAGTTTGAACCACCAACACGACGAGCTTTAACTTCTAATACCGGCATGATATTTTTAAGAGCTGCATCGAATACTTCCATTGCATCTTTACCTGAACGCTCGCTAATGATATCAAACGCAGCGTATAGTTTCTTTTGAGCTTTACCTCTTTTACCGTCAATCATGATTTTGTTGATTAAACGAGTAACTAATTTTGAATTGTACATTGGATCAGGTAAAACGTCTCTTTTTGCTACAGGACCTTTACGTGGCATGTGATTTCCTCCTTTCAACGAGAAATGAATTTATGATTTTTTTATTATTTTTTAGCTGCTTTAGGGCGCTTAGTTCCGTATTTAGAACGTCCTTGCATACGGCCTTCAACTCCAGCTGTATCAAGCGCACCACGTACGATGTGATAACGTACCCCCGGTAAATCCTTTACACGTCCTCCACGGATAAGAACAACACTGTGCTCTTGAAGGTTATGTCCGATACCAGGAATGTAAGCAGTAACCTCGATTCCATTTGTTAAACGAACACGAGCATATTTACGTAACGCCGAGTTCGGTTTCTTTGGAGTCATTGTACCAACACGAGTACATACACCACGTTTTTGTGGAGAAGACAAGTTCGTGTGCACTTTCTTAAAGCTGTTATAACCTTTGTTAAGTGCAGGTGACTTTGATTTAGTTGATTTAGACTGACGAGGCTTGCGAACTAATTGGTTAATAGTTGGCATTTTGTTTTCCTCCCTTCTTATTTGGTAAGCCCACACATCCAGGTGGTTCTTTTTTGGGTAAAAGTAAAGTTTTTGCAGATAGCTTCTACAAAAACTATTTTACTGTATAATCGCAACAGCTGCTGCTCCAACATCTATTCCGCACGATTTACCAAGTTTCTTCATAGAATCGACTTTGTTAACCGGTACTTTAAGATCAATAGCGGCCTGAACTACTTTCGCTGTAACTTTGGGATCAGCATCCTCCGCAATAACAACTTCTAGTACATGACCTATTTTTAGAGCTTTCACTGCTTGCTTTGTTCCTACAATAATTTCTTTAGCCTGCGCTACTTTTTCATAAGACATTCCATATCCTCCAAAGTAACAGGTTATTAATAGGAGCAACCTTGAATATATTATCATCTTAAAATCTCTGTGTCAACATAGATTTAAAAGATTTATAAAAGCTAACTCTTAGAGCTTACGTTTGAGCAATCAAACGCGCCTAAGAGTTAGCCTAAATAGATTACTCGACTGTTACTGTTTCTTCACTAGTATCTTCTGCTAATACCGGCTCTGCCTTGCGGTAACGTTGCATACCTGTACCGGCAGGAACCAATTTACCGATGATAACATTTTCTTTCAATCCAAGTAACTCATCACGTTTTCCTTTAATGGCAGCGTCCGTTAACACACGAGTTGTTTCCTGGAACGATGCTGCTGATAAGAAGGAGTCCGTTTCAAGTGAAGCTTTGGTGATTCCGAGCAGTACAGGACGTCCTGTTGCTGGAAGCTTTCCGCCAAATAGAGCTTTTTCGTTCGCATCTCTGAATTGATGGATGTCCATAAGAGTACCTGGTAGTACCTCAGATTCACCCGCATCAATAACACGAACCTTGCGTAACATTTGACGAACCATAACCTCAACGTGTTTGTCGCCGATTTCAACCCCTTGCATACGGTATACTTTTTGTACCTCACGCAGCAAGTATTCTTGTACAGCTGACACATCACGCACTTTAAGAAGTTCTTTTGGATCGATTGAACCTTCAGTGATTTCCTGACCGCGTACTACTTTATCATTCACAGCGAATTTCAATCGGGCTGTGTAAGGTGCTGTGTAACTTCTCGTTTCCACATCACCTTGAACGGTAATTTCGTACTGACGATCTTTTCCTTCACTGATGGAAGTAATTACACCATCAATTTCAGAAATAACGGCTTGACCTTTAGGATTACGCGCTTCGAAGATCTCTTGGATACGCGGTAAACCTTGAGTGATATCGTCTCCTGCAACCCCACCAGTATGGAACGTACGCATCGTTAACTGTGTACCCGGTTCCCCGATGGATTGAGCAGCGATGATCCCAACAGCTTCCCCTACTTCGACTTTTTGTCCTGTTGCCAAGTTCGTTCCATAACATTTCTCACAAACACCATGTCTAGTGTTACATGTGAAAGCAGAACGGATCGAAACATGTTCGACACCAGCATCAATGATCGTCTTAGCTAAGTCTTCTGTGATCAGCTGATTTTCTGTGATGATGATTTCATCTGTCTCAGGGTGACGTAATGTTTTACGTGAGTAACGACCAAGCAAACGTTCTTCAAGAGGCTCGATGATTTCTGTACCCTCTTTAATGGATCCTACAAGTAGGCCTCTGTCCGTCCCACAGTCTTCTTCACGAACGATTACATCCTGGGCCACATCAACAAGACGACGTGTCAGGTAACCTGAGTCAGCTGTTTTCAGTGCTGTATCGGCAAGACCTTTACGGGCACCATGTGTAGAGATAAAGTACTCAAGAACCGTTAAACCTTCACGGAAACTTGATTTGATCGGTAACTCAATGATACGTCCAGCCGGGTTGGCCATCAGTCCACGCATACCAGCAAGCTGAGTAAAGTTAGATGCGTTACCACGGGCACCTGAATCACTCATCATGAAGATCGGGTTGCGTTTATCAAGAGTCGCCATTAATTTACCTTGAATCGTATCTTTTGCAGCACTCCAGATTGAGATAACACGATCGTATCTTTCATCTTCTGTAATAAGACCACGTTTAAATTGTTTTAATACGTTGTCTACTTTACTTTGTGCTTCGATTAAGATTTCTTCTTTTTCCGCTAGTACGACGATATCTGCGATACCAACCGTAATACCGGCTTTGGTAGAGTATTTGAATCCTAAGTCTTTCATCTTATCAAGCATACGAGACGTTTCAGTGATAGCAAACTTCTTGAATACTTCCGCAATGATATTCCCTAAGAATCCTTTTTTGAACGGGTTGATTAACTCACGGTTTTGGAATACTTCTTTAACGTCCGTTGACGGATCAACAAAGTAGTTCTCAGGAGTAGCTACTTCCAAGTTCGTTCTTGTTGGTTCGTTAATGAACGGGAATGTATCAGGCAAGATCTCGTTAAAGATTACTTTACCTACCGTTGTTAATAATAATTGTTTATTTTGCTTCTCAGTGAACGTTTTGTTGTTGATTGTGCTGGCATGGATCGCAATACGGGTATGCAAGTGTACATAACCATTTTGATAAGCAAGGATTACTTCATTTGCATCATTGAAGATCATACCTTCACCAACAGCATTTTCACGCTCAAGTGTAAGGTAATAGTTACCTAATACCATATCCTGGGACGGAGTAACAACTGGCTTACCGTCTTTCGGATTAAGAATGTTTTGGGCAGCAAGCATCAGCATGCGTGCTTCAGCTTGTGCTTCAGAAGATAGAGGTACGTGAACCGCCATTTGGTCACCATCAAAATCCGCGTTGTATGCAGTACATACAAGTGGGTGAAGACGGATCGCTCTACCTTCGACAAGAGTTGGTTCGAATGCTTGAATACCAAGTCTGTGAAGAGTAGGTGCACGGTTTAAGAGAACTGGATGTTCTTTAATAACCCCTTCTAATACATCCCATACTTCCGGTTGTACGCGTTCGATCTTGCGTTTTGCACTCTTAATGTTGTGAGCCAATCCTTTTTCAACAAGTTCTTTCATAACAAATGGTTTGAATAACTCAAGAGCCATTTCTTTAGGAAGACCACATTGATACATTTTAAGGTTAGGTCCAACGACGATTACAGAACGACCTGAATAGTCAACACGTTTACCAAGAAGGTTCTGACGGAAACGACCTTGCTTCCCTTTAAGCATGTGTGAAAGAGATTTTAATGGACGGTTACCTGGTCCAGTAACTGGACGTCCGCGACGGCCATTATCAATTAAAGCGTCGACCGCTTCTTGAAGCATACGCTTCTCGTTTTGAACGATGATACTTGGAGCACCAAGGTCCAATAAACGTTTCAAACGGTTATTACGGTTAATAACACGACGATATAAATCATTTAAGTCAGAAGTTGCAAAGCGTCCACCGTCAAGCTGAACCATCGGGCGAAGCTCTGGAGGAATGACAGGTAGTACATCAAGAATCATCCAATCCGGATCATTTCCTGAGTTTCTGAAAGATTCCACTACTTCTAAACGTTTGATTGCACGGGTACGGCGTTGACCTTGAGCTGTTTTCAGTTCTTCTTTAAGGAAATCAGCTTCTTTATCCAGGTCAATGTCTTGAAGAAGCTTTTTAATCGCTTCAGCTCCCATTGCAGCTTGGAATTTAACTCCGTATTTCTCACGATACGCACGGTACTCTTTCTCAGAAAGAAGTTGCTTTCTTTCCAGAGCCGTGTCACCCGGTTCTGTTACAACATAGGAAGCAAAGTAGATAACTTCTTCCAAAGCGCGGGGAGACATGTCTAAAACAAGTCCCATACGGCTTGGAATTCCTTTGAAGTACCAGATGTGGGATACAGGGGCAGCCAGCTCAATGTGACCCATACGTTCACGACGAACTTTAGCCTTTGTTACTTCAACACCACAGCGGTCACAAACGACGCCTTTATAACGGACGCGTTTATATTTTCCACAGTGACATTCCCAGTCCTTCGTAGGACCGAAGATACGTTCACAGAACAAACCGTCTTTTTCAGGTTTTAATGTACGATAGTTAATCGTTTCAGGTTTTTTAACCTCCCCGAAAGACCACGAACGGATCTTATCGGGGGAAGCTAAACCAATTTTCATATACTCAAAATTATTTACATCTAGCAAGGGGCCTACCTCCCTTTTAATCTACAGGCTCTAACCCTAATTGCTCTAAATTTATTCTTTTGACCCTACTGTCTCGGATTCTTGTGCATTAGATTCAGAGATATTTAGCGTGTCTGCTTGTTGTACTTCTTCTTCATCCTCTAAGTCACGCATTTCAATTTCTTCTTCGTTACTAGAGAGGATCTTAACATCCATACCTAAACTTTGAAGCTCTTTGATCAGAACCTTGAATGATTCCGGAACTCCCGGTTCAGGAACGTTTTCACCTTTGACAATGGCTTCGTATGTTTTCACACGACCCACAACATCATCAGACTTAACCGTCAGAATTTCTTGCAGAGTGTAAGCAGCACCATAAGCTTCAAGTGCCCATACCTCCATCTCACCGAAACGCTGTCCACCGAATTGAGCTTTACCACCCAACGGTTGCTGCGTAACAAGTGAATAAGGACCTGTTGAACGTGCGTGAAGTTTGTCATCGACCATGTGAGCAAGCTTGATCATATACATGATTCCCACTGATACACGGTTATCAAACGGTTCACCTGTTCTACCATCATAAAGAACGGTTTTCGCATCACGTGCCATACCGGCTTCTTCGATGGTTGCCCATACGTCTTCTTCACGCGCTCCATCAAATACTGGTGAAGCGACATGTACACCGAGATATCTTGCTGCCATACCTAAGTGAAGTTCAAGCACCTGTCCGATATTCATACGTGATGGTACCCCTAATGGGTTCAACATGATATCGATCGGTGTACCGTCCGGTAAGAACGGCATGTCTTCTTCAGGAAGGATCCTTGAGATAACACCTTTGTTACCGTGACGACCAGCCATTTTGTCACCTTCAGAAATCTTACGCTTCTGAACGATGTATACACGTACAAGCTGGTTTACACCTGGTGGTAATTCATCGCCGTCTTCACGATTGAAGACTTTGACATCGAGGATGATTCCTCCCCCACCATGTGGTACACGAAGTGATGTATCCCGGACTTCACGAGCTTTCTCACCGAAGATTGCATGTAACAGGCGTTCTTCAGCAGTCAACTCCGTTACACCCTTAGGCGTTACTTTACCGACAAGTAAGTCGCCATCTTTTACTTCAGCACCGATGCGGATGATTCCACGCTCATCAAGATTGCGAAGTGCATCTTCACCAACGTTTGGAATATCACGAGTGATTTCTTCAGGTCCTAATTTCGTATCACGAGATTCAGACTCATATTCTTCAATATGAATTGAAGTATATACATCGTCTTTTACAAGACGTTCACTCATGATGATCGCATCTTCATAGTTGTAACCGTCCCAAGTCATGAATCCAACCATAACGTTACGTCCTAAGGCGAGTTCTCCTTTTTCCATTGAAGGACCATCAGCAAGGATTTCTCCTTTAACTACCCGGTCACCTTCACTTACGATCGGACGCTGGTTGTAACATGTACCCTGGTTAGAACGGATGAATTTTTGCATACGATATTTATCGAGGTCACCTTTTACTTCTTGACCGTCGATTTCTTTCACACGACGTACCCAAACTTGTTTCGCTTCAACCTTTTCTACAATACCTTCATATTTACAAATCACAGCTGCACCAGAGTCTTTCGCAGATACGTGTTCCATACCCGTTCCGACAATCGGTGATTCCGGATTCATTAAAGGTACTGCTTGACGCTGCATGTTCGCTCCCATAAGAGCACGGTTAGAGTCATCGTTCTCCAAGAAAGGAATACATGCTGTCGCAGCTGATACTACTTGTTTAGGAGATACATCCATGTAGTCCAGACGTTCACGTTTGATAACCGTGTTTTCACCACGGAAGCGAGCGATGACTTCTTCATCAAGGAATGCTCCGTCATCACCAAGACGCGCGTTTGCTTGTGCCACTACATAGTTATCTTCTTCGTCTGCCGTCAAGTAATCGATACGATCGGTTACTTTCCCTGAATCAGGGTCAACACGACGATACGGCGTTTCGATAAAGCCGAATTTATTCACTTTCGCAAATGAAGAAAGTGAGTTGATCAGTCCGATGTTTGGTCCCTCAGGCGTTTCAATCGGACACATACGACCATAGTGGGAGTAATGTACGTCACGTACTTCGAATCCTGCACGTTCACGCGTTAATCCACCAGGTCCTAAAGCAGAAAGACGACGTTTGTGCGTTAATTCTGCAAGAGGATTCGTTTGATCCATGAATTGAGACAATTGAGAGCTTCCAAAGAACTCTTTAATTGATGCGATTACCGGACGGATGTTGATCAGTTGCTGAGGTGTGATCGTGTTCGTGTCCTGAATGGACATTCTTTCACGAACTACACGCTCCATACGTGATAAACCGATACGGAATTGGTTTTGAAGCAATTCACCTACAGAACGTAAACGACGGTTACCTAAATGGTCAATATCATCCGTTAGTCCTACTCCATGTAATAAGTTAAAGAAATAAGAAATAGAAGAGATGATATCTGCAGGTGTAATGTACTTAACCTCTTCTTCAACATACGCATTGCTGATGACATTAATCTCAAATTCTCCCTCTTCGTTAGGAGAATAGATTTTGATAGATTGAAGAACAACGTCTTCTTCTAACACGCCACCAGACTGTTGGTAGTTTTTAAACCCGATGCCATTTTCTAAATAAGGAATAACCTTATCTAGAGCGCGACGATCAAGAACCGTGCCTTTCTCCGCCAGAATCTCACCCGTTTCCGGATCTGCTAGAGTTTCTGCTAGAGTTTGACCGAATAAACGGTTCTTAATGTGAAGCTTTTTGTTCATTTTGTAACGTCCAACGTTTGCTAAGTCATAACGCTTAGGATCAAAGAAACGAGAAACGAGTAAACTTTTAGCATTTTCTACTGTAGGAGGCTCTCCTGGACGCAGACGCTCGTAAATCTCGAGCAATGCCTTGTCGATACCTTCCGTGTTGTCTTTCTCGAGCGTGTTACGAATGTACTCATTATCACCGATCAAATCGATGATTTCTTGATCAGAGCCAAACCCAAGGGCACGTAAAAGAACCGTTACCGGTAGTTTGCGAGTTCGATCAATTCGCACATATACAACATCTTTCGCATCTGTTTCATACTCAAGCCAAGCTCCGCGGTTTGGTATAACGGTAGCAGTAAACCCTTTCTTTCCGTTCTTATCTACTTTTCCGCTAAAGTAAACACTAGGTGAACGTACTAGCTGAGATACGATAACGCGCTCAGCACCATTAATGACAAAAGTACCTGTGTCTGTCATTAATGGGAAGTCACCCATAAATACGTCTTGATCTTTAACTTCTCCTGTTTCCTTGTTCACAAGACGGACTTTCACTCTAAGCGGTGCAGAGTAAGTAACATCTCTTTCCTTTGATTCTTCCACCGAGTACTTTGGCTCTCCCAGACTATAGTCAATGAATTCCAAAGAGAGATTACCAGTGAAGTCCTCAATCGGAGAAATGTCACGGAACATTTCTCTTAACCCCTCATCAAGAAACCATTGATACGAGGAAGTTTGAATTTCGATTAAATTCGGTAATTCTAAAACTTCACTGATACGCGCAAAACTTCTGCGTTGGCGGTGTCGTCCATACTGAACTAGTTGACCTGTCAACTGATTCACCCCTCAAATCAAGCGTTTTGGTTGTGTCTATATGCCTTCAAGTAGGAATGCTACTCTACACAAGACAAAAAGAAAAAGGGTTTTAATGATAAAACCTCATTTTCAAATGACGAACTATTATTTTATAATCTTTTCCAATTCATCCAATATATATACATATGGACATAATACCGGAAAATAATATTTTTGCATTTTATAATGTTATCATAGCAGTAATGCTACGTCAACGGATTTCTTTTACCGATTTCAAGATGTAGTATCCCTTTTTTCTAGCGATTATTTCTACATTTGAAAACAATTCTTCCATTTTATCCATGGCAGACGGAGCACCTTGTTTCTTCTGAATAACGACCCACAATTCACCATTCTCCTTCAGGTAGTCATAACTAGTTTCAAGAATCGAATGAACCGTTTCTTTCCCTGCTCTTATCGGCGGGTTCGTTAAAATGGCCGCAAATTCCGTTTCAACGACATTCGTATATCGGTCACTATGATAGATGCACACGTTTTGCACTTTATTCCCTCTAGCATTTTCCTTCGCTAAAGATAACGCTCTCTCATTTACATCAATCATATGAACCATACGATCATCGTTTTCTTTTGCTAAAGACAAACCGATCGGACCATACCCACAACCGACATCCAGTAACGGACCCGTTACGCCAGTTAATTCAAACGTTTCAATCAAAGCTCTAGAACCAAAGTCAACTTCCTTCTTCGAGAAAACACCTTGATCCGTTTTGAAACGGAACGCATTTCCTCTCAACTCAAAGGTGATCGTTTGGGGGTTACTCTCTACATCAGGGTTATGAGAATAATAGTGATTGGTCATTATATCATCTCCATCCATTCTTACATCACGTCTATTAACCATCATGCCCAAATGGACTGAAGATAACAGACGATAAACATCCATGTTTAAATTCCGTTAGAAGCCAGACAAGAAAAAAGCCCGCCAAATATAGCGAGCTTTTCATCTATACAATCATTACTTAACTTCTACGCCAGCTCCAACTTCTTCAAGTTTAGCTTTAAGTTCTTCAGCTTCCTCTTTAGAAATACCTTCTTTAAGAGCTTTTGGAGTGTTATCAACAACTTCTTTCGCTTCTTTAAGGCCAAGACCTGTGATTTCACGAACAACTTTGATAACTTTGATTTTTTGAGATCCAGCGCTCTCAAGGATTACGTCGAATTCAGTTTTTTCTGCAGCAGCTTCTCCGCCACCAGCAGCTACAGCTACAGGTGCAGCAGCAGTTACTCCGAATTCTTCTTCGATTGCTTTAACTAGATCATTTAATTCAAGAACTGACATTTCTTTAATCGCGTCAATGATTTGCTCTTTACTCATTTTAAATTTCCTCCTTGTAATGTGTGCTTAATTTTTATTTAAACGACTTGCTTTAACTTACGCGCCTTGCTCTTCTTTTTGATCTGCAACGGCTTTTGTTGCCAATGCAAAGTTGCGCATTGGTGCTTGAAGCACGCTGAGTAGCATAGAAAGAAGTCCTTCGCGACTTGGAAGTTCAGCGATTGCTTTAACATCCTCAACTGAAGTGATTGTTCCTTCGATGACACCCGCTTTGATTTCAAGCGCTTCGTGTTCTTTAGCAAAGCTGTTAAGAATCTTTGCAGGTGCAACTACTTCTTCACTGCTGAACGCGATTGCGTTAGGACCAGTTAAGAATTCGTTTAACCCTTCAAGACCAGCTTCTTCTGCCGCACGACGCACCATAGTGTTTTTGTACACTTTGAAGTCGATGCCAGCTTCACGAAGTTGTTTACGAAGCTCAGTTACTTCGGAAACATCAAGACCACGGTAATCTACAACGATTGTAGATACGCTGTTTTTTAGCTTGTCAGAGATTTCTCCAACGATATGTTTCTTTTGTTCTAGAATGCTGCTCATCATTACACCTCCTGTAGATTGACTGATGAACATTTATACCGTCATCCAATAAAAAATGCCCTTATATCAAGGTAGACATAAGGGCATTGCAAACACGCTATAAGCGGTTATTTTATCGCAATTACCTCGGCAGGGCATTAAGCTCTTAACGAGCACCTACTGTCTACGGTACAAATGTATTCGTTTTTTAACAACAGAACTAATTATAATCACTAGCCCCTAGTAAGTCAATACCAAATTATGCCTTAACTGCGAAAGATGAAGGATCGACTTTAACGCCAGGTCCCATAGTGGAAGTTACAGAAACGTTTTTCATGTAAGTTCCTTTTGCAGCAGCAGGTTTAACTTTAAGCATTGTTTCATACATTGTAGCAAAGTTTTCAACAAGCTTGTCGTTGTCGAATGAGATCTTCCCAACAGGAACGTGAACGTTACCTGATTTGTCAGCACGGTATTCAACTTTACCTGCTTTGATTTCATTTACAGCTTTTGTTACATCGAAAGTAACTGTTCCAGTTTTAGGGTTTGGCATTAATCCTTTAGGTCCTAATACACGACCAAGTTTACCAACTTCACCCATCATGTCCGGAGTTGCTACGATTACGTCGAACTCGAACCAACCTTGGTTGATTTTGTTGATAAGTTCTGCGTCACCTACGAAATCAGCGCCAGCAGCTTCTGCTTCTTTTGCTTTATCGCCTTTAGCGAATACAAGAACTTTTTGAGTTTTACCAGTTCCGTGCGGAAGCACAACTGCTCCACGGATTTGCTGGTCGTTTTTACGAGTATCTACACCTAAGCGGAACGCTACTTCGATCGTCGCGTCAAACTTAGCGAAATTTGTTTTCTTAACTAGTTCGATTGCTTCTTCAACTGAGTAAGCTGTAGTACGATCTACAAGCTTTTGAGCTTCAAGAAACTTTTTACCTTTTTTTGCCATTTTATATTTCCTCCTATATGTGGTTTTAGCGGAATAACCTCCCACGAAATAAGGTTGCGAGTGAAACGTACATTTCATCATCGCAACCTCGTTCAACAGGACCTTTAACGAAGCAGGGATTAGTCTTCGATGACGATACCCATGCTGCGCGCAGTTCCTTCTACCATGCGCATAGCTGATTCAACACTAGCTGCATTTAAGTCAGGCATTTTTGTTTCAGCAATTTCACGTACTTTGTCGCGTTTAAGTGTTGCCACTTTCTTGCTGTTTGGTTCGCCTGAACCAGACTCAATACCAGCTGCTTTTTTAAGTAAAACTGCAGCGGGTGGAGTTTTTGTGATGAATGTAAATGAACGGTCTTCAAATACCGTAATTTCAACAGGAATGATTAAGCCAGCTTGATCTGCTGTACGAGCATTGAATTCCTTACAGAATCCCATGATGTTAACACCTGCTTGACCTAGTGCAGGACCAACTGGTGGAGCTGGATTAGCTTTACCGGCAGGAATCTGCAATTTAACCATTTTGATAACTTTTTTAGCCACGAGACACACCTCCTTAAGTCCGTGATGTGGTTATTGGGTTTTTCACCCTCCCACTCATGTAAAAAATGTCTTTATCAACATAAAGAACGTCTATTAGTTTCAGTATCTCTTTGTGGAGACGCACTGACTTATGAAATAGTACCATTTTTTCAGAATGATTTCAAGTTCTTTTCCATTATAATTTATCTATTTGGGAGAAATCCAGTTCTACCGGTGTATCTCTGCCAAACATATTAACATGGACTTTCACTTTTGCTTTCGCATTATCTATCTCTTCGATTGAGCCAGTGAAGTTTGCAAACGGACCTTCGTTTACTTTTACTGTTTCTCCTAATTCGAAGTCGATCTCTACCTTTTTCTCTGTCATGCCCATTTGCTTCAGAAGGTTTGTTACTTCTTCCGGCAGTAACGGAGTAGGCTTTGATCCGGATCCCGATGAACCGACAAATCCGGTAACTCCAGGTGTATTACGTACAACATACCAGGAATCATCCGTCATGACGATTTCAACAATCACGTAACCAGGGAATACCTTCTTCTTAACGACTTTCTTCTTACCGTTCTTAAAATCTGTTTCTTCTTCTTCAGGTACGATCACGCGGAAGATTTTGTCTTGCATCCCCATCGTTTCTACACGTTTCTCAAGGTTTGCTTTAACCTTATTCTCGTATCCTGAATAAGTATGAACTACATACCAATTCTTCTCCATTTAATAGGACTAAACGTCCGTCCCTCCTCGCTATTTAAGAATACTCTTTTGCCTTTTTCTCCAAATGAAAAAACCCGTAAAAAGATAACGGGCTCTAAGGTCATGTACTCTATTAACATTCATTATACCATGCTTTCACGGTATATATACAACTAATTCTATGTTTCTCTTACTTAGAACCAATGATCAATCGCATAAGTTCTGAGATGCCCAGGTCAATGACAGCAAAGAAAAGGGCAACAAATACAACTGTTGTAATAACGGTAATCGTATAGCGTGTTAACTCTTTACGTTTAGGCCAGCTGACCTTTCTCATTTCTGATGCAACATTGCGAAAGAATTTAAACATCCGTTTGTAACCTCCAACTAATATCAATACGCAAGACTTGGTGCTCCACTATTTTGTTTCTTTGTGTAGGGTGTGAGCATTACATGTATTACAGAATTTCTTTAATTCTAATCGAACTGCTTGATTACGATTACCCGGTACACTATAATTCCTTGAACCACACACCGTACAAGCAAGTATTAATTTAGTAGTCATATATTCCACCTATACTATCCATAGTAAGTCCTATCAAAAATAACACGACCACCAATTTGTGTCAATATGACTTTACATCGTTATTTCGCGAACTTCCAAGTATCGTTCAAGCTTTCTCTTCACTCGCTGCAAGGCATTGTCAATGGATTTTACATGGCGGTTCAGTTCTTCAGAAATCTCCTGATAGGATTGCCCGTCTAAATAAAGAGCTAGGACTTTCCTCTCAAGGTCACTTAATAACTGAGCCATCTTGTCTTCCATATTATCGAATTCTTCACGGTTGATAATTAGCGCTTCCGGATCCATTACTTTCGCACCTGAAATAACATCTAAGAGCGTTCGGTCTGACTCGTCATCATAAATGGGCTTATCCAATGAAACATAAGAATTCAACGGTATATGCTTCTGTCGCGTGGCTGTCTTAATGGCTGTAATGATTTGTCTTGTGATACAAAGTTCCGCAAACGCTTTAAAAGAAGTCAGCTTGTCCTCTTTATAATCACGGATTGCTTTGTATAATCCAATCATACCCTCTTGGACGATATCTTCCTTATCTGCCCCAATTAAAAAATACGAGCGGGCTTTCGCTCTTACAAAATTACGATATTTCCTGATTAAAAAATCTAACGCTTCGCTGTGACCCTGATGGACGGCTTCTATTATCTCTTCATCATCCATGCCTTCTAATCGATTATCAAATGCTTCTGTCCTGGTGATATTGCTCACACACATCCCCCCGCGCAAAACAATAGATAGAAATATTATACATTACAGAAAATTCAATCGTCAACCTCTCATTGTTCCCCGCGGCGCCATTTTTCGAAAATTTCAGCAATTTCATCTGATAATTGGATCTTGGAAGCGGGCCTTTTATCACTTGAATTCCGTACTTTTCTTTCGATCTTTTTTTCGATGACTTTTACTTCCGTATGAAGCTCCCTTGCTGATTTACGGAGGGCTCCCTGACCAAAGATCGCCCATTGCTCCGTGAAATCAGAAGTTGCTACATGAATTTGAGTTTTGATATTACTTAACTCTATGGCTAATTTTTCAATGCGTTCATCCGCTGTTTCATTTTCTTTCGTGAAAATGACTTCCACCTTATAATTTCTATATTTACGGGCAATCCCCTGAACGTAATAAGCATCAAACACGACAATGACCCGGTAGCCCGTATATCCTTGATATTCTGCCATTAGTTCTACAAGGCGATCTCTTGCTGCGGCCAAATCTTTATGTTTCAACTCATTCAGCTCTGACCAGGCACCGATTATGTTATAGCCATCCACTAGGAGAATATCCATCTCTCTCTATTCTCCCAACGGGTGGCGTTTACGATAGACCTCATACATTAAAATACTAGCTGCCACCGAAGCGTTTAATGATGTTACATGACCGATCATTGGCAACTGAACAAGGAAATCACATTTATCTCTGAGTATTCGGCTCATCCCCTTACCTTCGCTTCCGATAATTAAGCCGATAGGCAGCGTACCATCCAACTGGCGGAAATCCTGCTTTCCTTGCGCATCCGTTCCTGCCACCCATACACCACGTTCTTTCAGTTCATCAACCGCTCTCGACAGGTTGGTTACACGTGCAACCGGAATGTGCTCAATGGCGCCCGTGGATGCTTTCGCTACCGTTGACGTAAGCCCTACCGCTCTCCTCTTCGGGATGATGATTCCATGGACACCTGCAGCATCCGCTGTTCTCATGATCGAACCCAGATTATGAGGATCCTCTAATTCATCCAGGATCAGTATGAATGGATCTTCCCCTTTTTGTTCGGCTCTATGAAACAAATCATCGATTTCCGCATACTGATAAGCAGCTACAGAGGCCACGACCCCTTGATGGTTTTCCGATACCATTTGTTCAATCTTCTTCTTAGGTACGTATTGAACCATCACATTCGATTCTTTAGCAAGTCCAACAATTTGCTGGATGGAGCCTTTCTGAGAACCTTCTGCAATCCAAATCTTATTGATATCCCTTCCGGACTTCAATGCTTCTATAACCGGATTTCTTCCTCCGATAAAATCTTTACTCATTTCTACTCCTCCTTTCCTGCCTGGGCTTGTTCAAATATCATCTTCAACAGTTCCTCTAATCGTTCTGTCCGATTAAGTAAAAACAAATATCCAATAAGCGCCTCAAAAGCAGTGCTGTGTTTATACGTTTGTACATCTGTGTTTTTTGGCGTTGTCCCGGATTTTGCATTCCGGCCACGCTTGACAATCAAAATCTCTTCTTCCGTTAAGACGTCCTGATCGAACAACGTTCTGAGAATAGCCGCTTGAGCTTTAGCAGACACATACTTCGTCGCCGCTCTGTGAAGCTGATTCGGTTTGATCTTTCCTTTTGTTAATAGGAGCTGTCGTACATACGTTTCATATACAGCATCCCCCATATAAGCCAGCGCAAGTGCATTGATTTGTTTCGTATCGATTTGTTCATTTATCTCGTGAAGCATTAAGATCCCCTTTTCCAGCGAATGCCTTGAGGAGTATCTTCCAGGATGATATTCATCTCTTTTAACGTGTCACGAATTTCATCTGCTAATTGGAAGTTACGATCTTTACGTGCCTGAATGCGTTTTTCGATCAGTTCTTCCACTTCTTCATCCAACAGTTCTGCTTCCTGAAGGCTTAGTCCCAGGACAGAGAAGAAATCTTCGAATTGGCTCAAGAACGCATCAATGACTTCTGTAGCTGTATTCTTCTCCATCAAATAATAATTGGCTTGCCTGGATAATTCGAATAATACGGAAATTCCGTTAGCTGTGTTAAAATCATCATCCATCTCAGAGATGAACTGCACTTTCAACCCAGTGATTTTGTCCAGCCATTCCCGGTTGTCATCCGTTAAGTCTGTACTTGATTCCTTACGGTGCTTCAAGTTCTCATAAGCAGTCTTAATTCTATCTAAAGCGGACTCTGCATTTTGAAGAAGCTCTAAATTGTAGTTAATAGGGTGACGGTAATGAACAGATAGCATAAAGAAACGAAGGACTTGTGGATCCTGTTCTTTAATGATGTCATGAACCAATACAAAATTCCCAAGTGATTTAGACATTTTCTCATTATCAATATTTATATATCCATTGTGCATCCAGTACTTTGCAAATGGCTTACCTGTAAGTGCTTCTGATTGTGCGATTTCATTCTCGTGATGAGGGAAGGTTAAATCCTGGCCCCCGGCGTGAATATCGATGGTATCCCCCAAGTAGCGCTTTGCCATGGCAGAGCACTCAATATGCCAGCCGGGACGGCCTTCACCCCAAGGGCTTTCCCAAGAAATTTCCCCTTCTTTCGCTGCTTTCCATAATACGAAATCAAGAGCATCTTCTTTTTTATCCCCTACGTCTATGCGGGCACCTGCTTTAAGCTCATCGATCGGCTGATGAGAAAGCTTACCGTAGCCATCAAACTTTCTTGTACGATAATAAACGTCGCCTTGTGATTCGTAAGCAAAACCTTTTTCAACAAGAGCAGAGATAAAATCGATGATGGTATCAATATTGTCTGTTACAGTCGGATGAACATCCGCTTTCTTGCATCCAAGTGCTCCGGTATCTTCAAAGTACGCCTGGATAAAGCGCTGGGCAACCGTCGGAACATCCACTCCCAGCTCCTTTGCCGCCCGAATCAATTTATCATCCACATCAGTGAAGTTAGAGACAAATTGAACATCATAGCCTCTGTATTCCAAATAGCGTCTCACCGTATCGAAGACAATGGCAGGGCGTGCATTTCCTATATGAATATAGTTATAAACCGTCGGCCCACACACATACATTTTGACTTTACCCTCTTCCAGGGGTTTGAATTCCTCTTTTTTTCTTGTCAATGTGTTATATAAACGAATCGTCAATATGATCGACTCCTTCCTTCATATCCTTCATATTCCCTTAATAATGATTTTACCTCGTTCAATTCCCTTTCCAGTTGTTTCATACGATCATTTATCGGATCCGGGAGATCACAGTGATTCAGATCCTTCTGTATTTTTACGCCATCCTGAATGACGACCTTCCCCGGAATACCGACGACGGTTGAGTTGGGAGGAACATCTTTTAGCACGACCGATCCAGCCCCTACCTTAGAATTTTCCCCAACTACAATCGATCCTAATACTTTCGCTCCCGTGGCGATAAGGGCGTTATCCTGAATCGTAGGATGCCGCTTCCCTTTTTCTTTGCCTGTTCCACCAAGGGTCACCCCTTGAAAGAGCGTAACATTATCTCCGATGTCACACGTTTCACCAATCACGACTCCCATCCCATGATCAATAAAGAATCGGCGGCCGATCTTTGCCCCTGGGTGAATCTCAACACCGGTGAAAAAGCGGCTTACCTGTGAAATAACGCGAGCGATAAAAAAGAATTTCCTTTTGAAAAAAGCATGGGCAATGCGGTGGGCCCAAATGGCATGAAGACCCGAATACGTAAGGATGACCTCGAGATAATTCCTCGCAGCCGGATCCTGATCAAACACTACTTCTATATCTTCCTTAAATGACTTAAACATTCGGATCCCCTCTCTTCGAAAAAATAAAAGCGCTGGCGGGTTGGTCAGAAAATTTAAAAAAACGCCCCTGTCAATAAAATGACAGAGACGCTTAGGTAGCGCGGTTCCACTCTGATTGAAAAGAAAAACAACCTTCTCCAACTCAAATCCTGTTAACGGTAGGAAACCGCCTTTACCTACTATATTTCAGTAACGGGCTCAGAGGTGCATTTCAGAATCGGAGGGGCTTAAACCACTTTCAGCCGGTGATGGTTCTCTCTATTAAGCATCCTATTCTTACTTCTCCTCATCAACGCGATATCATTTATTGTGATACTCTTACTATATTACATAACATCCAAAATGTTAACCTAAAAGAATTTGCAGACGATGTTTAACGGTATCTTTCCCTAAAAGCTCAATCGCATTCGGCAATTCAGGACCGTGAGTCTGACCTGTTACGGCTACACGAATCGGCATAAACAGCTTTTTCCCTTTATGACCAGTCGATTTTTGCACCGCCTTGATAGACGATTTAATTTCTGCTGCTTCATAACTTTCAAGTGCTTCAATTTCATTCAAGAAGGCTTGAAGAACTTCAGGAACCTGCTCTTCTTCCAAGACCGCTTTGGCATCCTCATCATATTCAAGATCTACCTTGAAGAACATTTCAGACAGCTCTACGATTTCAGCACCGAAGCTCATTTGTTCCTGGTATAAAGAGATGACACGACTCGCCCATTCACGCTGATCGTCTGACATATTCTCATCCAGTTTACCCGCACTGATTAAGTGGGGAAGAGATAGCTCCACAACTTGACTTAAGTCAAGATTCTTCATGTACTGATTGTTCATCCATGTAAGCTTCTGATTATCAAACAGAGCAGAAGAAGTCGATAGACGCTCAGGGTCAAAGATTTCTATAAACTCATCTTTAGAAAATAGCTCTTCTTCTCCTTTTGGAGACCAGCCTAGTAACGCAATGAAGTTGAATAAAGCTTCCGGTAAATAACCTAATGCTTCGTATTGCTCGATGAACTGAATGATACTTTCATCACGCTTACTTAGCTTTTTACGGCTTTCATTAACGATTAATGTCATATGTCCATAGACGGGGGCTTCCCATCCAAGAGCTTCAAAAATCATTAATTGTTTTGGCGTATTGGAAATATGATCTTCCCCACGTAGAACGTGTGAAATTTTCATTAGATAATCATCTACTGCAACGGCAAAGTTATACGTTGGCGTTCCGTCTTTTTTTGCAATGACAAAATCACCGATCCCGTCTGACTCGAAGGCTACATCTTCTTTCACGATATCATTGAAAGAATAGATCTTTCCTGCAGGAACACGGAAACGAATGCTCGGTTGACGGCCCTCTGCTGCTAATCGTTCTTGCTCTTCTTTCGTCAGGTTGCGACATTTCCCGGAGTAGCGGGGCATTTGACCTGATGCTGATTGCGCTTCTCGTTCCGCTTCAAGCTCTTCTTCCGTACAGTAGCACTTATACGCTTGTCCTGTTTCCAGAAGCTCGTTTAGATACTGCTCATAAATATGGTTACGCTCTGATTGGCGATAAGGGCCATAGTCACCAGGCTTATCTACGCTTTCGTCCCAATCGATTCCAAGCCATTGAAGATATTTAAGCTGACTTTCTTCTCCGCCTTCGATATTACGTTTCTTATCCGTGTCTTCAATACGGATGATGAACTTTCCACCTACACTTCGAGCGTATAGATAGTTAAATAAAGCTGTTCTTGCATTACCAATATGTAAATGACCCGTTGGACTTGGAGCATAACGGACGCGTACTTCTTTTGTCATTTGGTTTCCTCCTCTTTGTATTCCTGCATTAAAGTCTCTGACCTATTTTAACACCGTTATGAAAGGGAATAAAGCAAATTTGTCCCCTTACTTCTTTTTGATCAACACTGTTGTTTGCGCTGCGATCCCTTCGCCTCTCCCGGTAAAACCAAGCTGCTCAGAGGTGGTGGCTTTTACGTTCACTTGAGCTATATCTGCTTCTAATAACGTTGCGATGCTTTGTCTCATTGCATCAATATAAGGAGCCATCTTCGGTTTCTGCGCAATGATCGTGCAATCAATATTCCCTAATTCATACCCTTCCTCTTTCACAAGAGCCCATACATGCTCAAGAAGCTTTGCTGAATCTGCATCCTTGAACTCAGGATCTGTGTCTGGGAAATGCTTGCCGATATCCCCTGCAGCAACAGCCCCCAAACATGCATCCGCTACAGCATGTAATAATACATCTGCGTCTGAATGACCTAATAATCCCTTTTCATATGGTATCGTTATACCTCCCATAATAAGGGGTCTCTCTTCTACTAATTGATGAACATCAAAACCTTGTCCGATCCTAAACATGGTTGTCTCCTCCACTCATTTCCTCTTGCTTCTTCAAAATAGCCTCAGCGAAATATAAGTCCTCAGGTGTCGTCAGTTTAATATTGTCATAATCACTCTCAACAACAGCAACCTCAACATCCATTCGTTCCACTAGAGAAGCATCGTCTGTTCCAAGAAAACCATCTTGCTCCGCTTCCCCATGCGCTCTTTTCAACAATGAAACACGAAAAGCTTGTGGAGTTTGAACCATCCACAAGCTTGAGCGTTCAATCGTTTCCTCGACTTCCCCATCCAGTACTTTTTTAATCGTATCTTTAACAGGAACAGCAGCAATGGCGGCTCCTGTTGATTGAGTTTTTTCTACTAATTGGTGAATCGTGGATTCTTTAATAAACGGTCTTGCTCCGTCATGTACAAGAACAATTTCATGATCAACCTCAAGCAATGCATTGTATACACTATGCTGTCTTTCTTCCCCACCATCTACAAGCTTAACGACCTTTGTAATACCAAAACGGTCTAATAAACTCTTGAACGCATTCCGCTCAGATGGATGAATCGCTAAATAGATTCCCTGACAATGGGAGTCATGTTCAAAAACGCGCAGTGTATGAATAATGACTGGACAGCTATTCAGCTCGAGGAGCAGTTTGTTCTTGCCCGCTTTCATTCGTTTCCCTTGCCCTGCAGCCGGAATGACAACTTCATATTCCATACGATAACTCCTTTAACACTCGAGTAATACTATTTATTATACCTTACCCAAATAGAGTCAGGGCAATGATTACTTATAAAGCTTTTTCTAATTGTTTGGGCTTGGCAAAGATCATCCGGCCTGCAGAGGTTTGAAGAACAGATGTTACGAGTACATCGATGTACTTACCGATATAATTGCGTCCTTCTTCAACAACGATCATCGTTCCATCATCGAGATAGGCGATCCCTTGGTTATGTTCTTTCCCGTCTTTGATTACCTGAACCTTCAATTCTTCTCCAGGTAATACAACAGGTTTAACGGCGTTAGCTAAATCATTGATATTCAATACTTGTACACCTTGAAGATCGCATACTTTGTTCAAGTTGAAATCATTCGTTACAACGATCCCATTCGTAAGCTTCGCTAATTTCACCAGCTTCGAATCAACTTCCTGAATTTCCTCAAAGTCACCTTCATAAATCTGAACCTCTACAGGAAGCTCCTTTTGAATTCGATTCAGGATATCAAGCCCGCGTCGTCCACGGTTTCGTTTTAACACGTCTGAAGAATCCGCAATATGCTGAAGTTCTTCCAGCACGAACTGTGGAATCACAACAATTCCTTCTAAGAATCCAGTTTGACAGATATCTGCGATACGCCCATCGATAATCACACTCGTATCCAGTATCTTCAGGGTTTTCACACCCGATTCATCAGAATCTTCGTCAGTCCCTTTTTTCTTACCCCTATTTGAAGTACCAAACAAACCGACCAGCTCATCCCTTTTCTTAAAGCCAACTTGAAATCCTAAATATCCAAGAAGCAATGTTAATAGAATCGGAACTACTGTGTTGACAATCGGAATCTCCATTTGATTGAAAGGGATCCCAAACAGATACGCAACAAAAAGACCTATAATAAGTCCTAAACTGCCAAATAACAGATCCGTTACTGGAGCTTTTACTAAACTATCTTCAAACCACTTGACGAAATTGACGACATACTCGACTGCCCAAAACGTAAGAATATAAAAGATTATGGCACCAAATATAGCAGTCATATAAGGGTTATTTATTAAAGGAATGTCTGATAAATTTATGACGGTAAATAATTCGGGAAGAAGAAAAATCCCTAGTGTTCCCCCGACGATAAGGAAGCACGCTTGAACGATTCTTTTTAACATTCCCTCACCTCCTCCTATTCATTATAAACAATTTACTATTTTTGAAACGTCTTAGCCCTTGAAAATTTCAAATTTAATAAAATGGAAACCATTTTGATATACTTATCCCATCTTAACTAGCTTCCTTAAGTGAAGGCTAACATGTCTTATAGAGACTGTCAATTTTTTGAAAATGCTTCAATTATACCATATATGGCACATACAGGACCACATACCTATAACTGTCGATCGGCAAACGTTTGTTCTTTGATCAGTTTTAATCCCTCTTTGATTTTCCGTGCCCTGACCTCTCCGATTCCTTCCACGTCATCCAAATCATCCACTGAAGCACTCACTACATGAGGGAGGGTTTCGAACCTTGTTATTAGATTTTCTATGATCACAATCGGTAACCGGGGAATTTTATTCAACACGCGATATCCTCTTGGGTAGATGGCATCATCGTGATGAACATACCCATGATAGCCTAATAGTTTTAATAGGACGTTATCCTCTAATACCTCTGAATGAACAAGCTCCTGAAATTTATAGAGGAGTTCGAACGGCTTTATATTTCTTTCCTGGGAATAATCCCTTATAATGAGCATCGCCTCATCTTCAATATCCGCCAATAGCTCATTCATCTGAAGGCGGATCAACCTGCCTTCAACACCCAACTCGCTTAAATAGGTCAATAACTCGTTTTTAATCCTTAAAACCATCTCGAATCGATGAAGAACTTGCAGCAAGTCGCTTTGTGTCACAAGCTCCTCAAACTCCAGCACTGATAAATTAGAAATGCTCTGATCCAAAACCACCTTATACTTCTCCAATGTTTGAATCGCCTGGTTGGCCTTCGTCAAGATGACAGAGATGTCCTTTAATGCATATCGAAAGTTACCTTGATACAGGGTGATGACGTTCCTCCGTTGAGAGATGGCGATAACAAGGGCATTGGTCTGTCTTGCAACCCGCTCAGCCGTACGGTGTCTCATTCCGGTTTCAGTGGAAGGAACGTACACATCGGGAGCCAGCTGTGCATTGGCCAAAATAATCTTCGTACCCGCTTCATTCAGGATGATGGCCCCATCCATCTTGGCCAGCTCATATAGATAGCTAGGAGAAAAAGCGCAATTGATATGAAATCCGCCGTCCAGTACAGATTTCACCTTATCATTGTAGCCAACAACAATGAGTCCCCCTGTATTGGCTCTCAGCACATTATCAATGCCATCCCTGATCGGGGCACCAGGAGCAACGAATTGTAAAATATCCGACATGGACTTCTCTCTTGCCTTCTTATCTTCCATTTCCTATCCTCCTAAAATAATAGCCAGCGCTTCATTTATATTTGATACTCCTGTGACCTCTATATCAGAAGTCGGCTGCCACCCACTTAAGTTATTTTGGGGAATAATCACACGTTTAAAACCTAGTTTAGCCGCCTCTTGAACACGTTGCTCAATCCTCGAAACCCTTCTTATTTCACCTGTCAAACCGACTTCTCCAATGATACAATCGTGGGCACTTGACGCTTTATCACGAAAACTCGACGCAATACTCGCTGCTACCGCCAAATCAATCGCCGGTTCATCCAATTTAACTCCACCTGCCACTTTCAGATAGGCATCCTGCTGCTGCAATAGCATTCCTGCCCGTTTCTCCAATACGGCCATAATGAGTGAAACACGACTATGATCAATCCCTGTTGCCATCCGTCGCGGGTTGTTGAAACTGGTTGGAGTGACAAGGGCTTGTATCTCCACAAGAACAGGTCTTGTACCTTCCATGGAAGCAACGACCGTTGAGCCTGCCGCGCCTTGGGAGCGCTCCTCCAGGAATATCTCAGAAGGATTTGCGACTTCCTCCAAGCCAAGCTCTTTCATTTCAAAAATCCCCATCTCGTTCGTCGATCCAAAGCGATTCTTTACTGCCCTTAAAATACGATACGAATGATGACGCTCCCCTTCAAAATAAAGCACGGTATCAACCATATGCTCCAATAAACGTGGCCCTGCAATTGATCCTTCTTTTGTAACATGCCCTACAATAAAGATGGCGATGCCTTTTGTTTTCCCTATTCTCATTAATTCCGCTGTACATTCCCTTACCTGAGAAACACTGCCTGGAGCAGACGTCACTTCAGGGTGAAAAATCGTTTGAATCGAGTCGATGATGACAAAATCAGGTGAAATCTGTTCAATCGTCTGATGAATCAACTCAAGATTTGTTTCTGCATATATATATAGATCATCGGATTTCACATGTAATCGATCTGCCCGAAGTTTTGTTTGCTTGATGGATTCTTCTCCGGATATATATAAAACCTTCTGCTTTTGATCAGCCAGCTGGGCAGAAACCTGGAGCAATAAAGTAGATTTACCGATTCCCGGATCTCCACCGATCAACACAAGTGATCCCGGAACGACTCCTCCACCCAACACCCGATTCAGCTCTTTTGACTCGGTCAATACTCTTGGTTCTTGCTTTGTTTCGATTGAGATAAGCTTCTCTGCTTTAGTTGGCCCGCTATTTTCAGAATGCATAAACGACCCACGAGGCTTCTTTCCAGTCATCTCAACCTCTTCCACCATCGTGTTCCACTCGTTACATCCTGGACATTTCCCCATCCATTTAGCAGACTCATATCCACATGATGAACATACAAACTTTGTCTTTTTCTTTGCCAATCTATTCTTCTCCTCTTTTACTCTATTTGTACTCTAACCATTCCATATAAATACCCTTTCGGAATGATTGTAACGGTTTTATGTAATGGTTACAAGAAAAGCGCAGGTGGCTTGCTCAGGCCCGACAAGCATAAGGCGAGCTCGCTGAAAAGGCGGTCTTTGCCTTTTTGGTGAGATTGACTTATGACCTCGAGGGACTAGCCACCGGAGCTAGACAATCAGAAAAGCGCAGCGCTCAGGCCCGACAATTTGCCCAGGAAAAGCTCTATTATTATAAAAGAGGTACACGAAAAACATATACGTGTACCTCTTTTCTACCTCTTGTATTAAGTAGTAGTATTAGCTGCTTCTGCTTCTGCTTCTGCTTCTTTTACCTTCACAACAAACTCACTATCTTCTACATCGATTAATATATTCTGTCCTGTCAGTACCTTGCCTCTTAATAGCTCTTCAGACAGTCTATCTTCTACATGTTTTTGAATGGCACGACGCAGTGGACGCGCACCGTATTCAGGATCGAATCCTTCATCTGCAATTTTTTCTTTAGCAGCAACTGAAAGCTCTAAATGAATATCCTGCTCTTTCAAGCGGTTTGTCAATTGGTTGGACATCAAGGTCACAATCTCTTTTAAATGGTCTTTTTCAAGGGAATGGAACACAATGATTTCATCGATACGGTTAAGGAACTCTGGTCGGAACGCTCGTTTCAGCTCCTCCATTACCTTGCCTTTCATATCCTTATAATCCTGTTTTCCATCTTGAATATTGAACCCAACATATTTATTGCTCTTAAGGGACTGGGCACCAACGTTAGATGTCATAATTAACACCGTGTTTCTAAAGTCTACCGTTCTTCCTTTAGAATCCGTCAATCGACCATCTTCCAAGACTTGCAGAAGAATGTTAAATACATCCGGGTGTGCTTTTTCAATTTCATCCAATAGAACGACGGAATACGGTTTACGACGAACTTTCTCCGTTAACTGGCCGCCTTCTTCATACCCTACATACCCTGGAGGAGACCCTACTAAACGGGAAGTCGAATGTTTCTCCATGTACTCGGACATATCAATACGAATCATGGCATCCTCGTCACCGAACATAGATTCCGCCAATGCACGGGCAAGCTCTGTTTTCCCCACTCCTGTCGGTCCTAAGAAGATAAAGGAACCAATCGGACGCTTCGGATCTTTCAGCCCCGCTCTTGCACGACGGACTGCTTTCGACACCGCTACGACTGCTTCAGATTGACCGATGACTCTGGAATGGAGGATTTCCTCTAATTTAAGTAAGCGATCCGTTTCCGTTTGAGCAAGCTTAGATACCGGTACTCCCGTCCAGTTCGATACAACTTTTGCAATATCTTCAACGGTCACTTCTGTATTTTCCTGGCCTTGTTTTTCTTTCCATGTGTTCTTCGTTTCATCCAGCTCTTCACGAAGCTTTTGTTCTGAATCTCTTAGAGAAGCTGCTTTTTCAAACTCCTGGCTTTGAACCGCTGCATCCTTCTCTTTGCGGATTTCTTCCAGCTTGGCTTCAAGTTCTTTCAAGTTTGGCGGCGTTGTATAAGAACGTAAACGCACCTTAGAACCAGCCTCATCAATTAAATCAATCGCCTTATCCGGTAAGAAGCGGTCTGAAATGTAACGATCAGAAAGTTTCACTGCCGCATCAATCGCTTCATCTGTAATCGACACGCGGTGATGAGCTTCATAACGATCGCGTAATCCTTTAAGAATCTGAACGGACTCTTCTGCCGTTGGCTCATTGACTTGGATTGGTTGGAAACGGCGCTCTAACGCAGCATCCTTTTCAATATATTTACGGTACTCATCTAATGTCGTTGCACCGATACACTGTAATTCACCCCGAGCAAGAGATGGTTTTAAGATGTTTGACGCATCAATCGCACCTTCAGCCCCACCTGCTCCGATTAATGTGTGAAGCTCATCGATAAACAGGATGATGTTTCCTGCTTGACGGATTTCATCCATTACTTTCTTTAATCGATCCTCGAATTCCCCACGATATTTCGTACCGGCTACTACTGTACCCATATCCAGGGTCATGACGCGTTTGTCCCGAAGAATCTCAGGAACCTCATTGGCAATGATCTGCTGTGCAAGACCCTCAGCAATTGCGGTCTTACCTACACCAGGCTCACCGATCAGCACCGGGTTATTCTTCGTACGTCGACTTAGCACTTCAATGACACGCTGAATTTCTTTGCTTCGTCCTATTACCGGATCCAAACTGCCTTCACGGGCAATCGACGTCAAGTCACGGGCTAAGCTATCAAGGGTAGGCGTATTGGCATTTGCATTGCCTCCACCCTGGTGGTTACTTGAATCATTGCTGCCAAGTAACTGCAATACCTGCTGTCTTGCTTTATTTAAGCTGACTCCAAGATTACCAAGTACACGAGCGGCTACTCCTTCACCTTCACGAATCAACCCTAATAAAATATGTTCCGTTCCTACATATGAGTGACCCAGTTTACGAGCCTCATCCATAGAAAGCTCAATCACTTTCTTCGCTCGGGGTGTATAATGGATCGTTTGAGATTTCTCGGTACCTTTTCCGATCAATCCTTCCACTTCTTTCTGAATCTTTTCAGGGCTCAGTCCCAACGCCGTAAGTGCTTTAGCGGCAATCCCTTCACCTTCGCGGACAAGTCCCAATAAAATATGTTCAGTACCAATATTACTGTGCGACAGACGAATAGCTTCTTCCTGAGCTAACGCTAATACCTTTTGTGCTCTTTCTGTAAATCGACCAAACATCATATTATTTTTCCTCCTCACATGTATCCTTATCTAACTTAATTCGCTCTCGAATCAAAGAAGACCTTCTTATATCTCTTTCATTTGGTCTCAATGGACCTCCAGAATATTGTTGTAAAAATCCAGGTTGGGTTAAAATCATTAGTTCATTCAATATATTCTTAGATATGGCTTTGATGTATCCTAAATCTATACCAAGTCTGACATCCGATAAACACTTCGCTGCTTCCTTGGACTCGATAATTCTACTGTACTCCAGCACGCCAAGTGAACGAAAGATCCTATCTTCTAATTGTATGTTAGACGTTTTAACTAATGCGTCCCGTGCAGAGTGTTCTTTGTCAATGATCTGCTTCACAACACTCAATAAATCTTCCACAATATCTTCCTCTGATTTACCAAGTGTCGTTTGATTCGAAATCTGAAAGATATTCCCTAACGCCTCGCTGCCTTCTCCATATATCCCTCTTACCACCAGACCTAATTGGTTAATGGCAGGAATGATACGATTTAATTGCTGGGTCAGAACCAGACCAGGCAAATGCATCATCACAGAAGCTCTAAGTCCTGTCCCCACATTAGTGGGACAAGTCGTTAAATACCCATGTTTCTCATCAAAAGCAAAATCAAATTCACTTTCAAACCAATCATCAATCTGATTCGCTCTCTGTAAAGCTTCCTTCAATTGCAACCCTGGATATAAACACTGTATTCGAATATGGTCCTCTTCGTTTACCATTATGCTAATATCTTCTTCACTGGATAGAAGGACGGCCCCATAATTCGTGTCTTCAGCTAAGTTAGGACTAATAAGGTGTTTCTCCATCAATACCCTCTTTTGGAGAGGCTGAATCTCACTTGTAGCTAAAAATTCTAATTCTCCTAAATTCTTTGGGTATAAAGAGAGCTTATCCTTCACGCGATCCACGATCTCTTCAGCTTCTTCAGAAGAATATAAAGTGGAAAAACGAAAGGCCGTCATGTTTCTTGCGAGCCGGACCCGTGAACTAAGGACAATATCTGAATTCGGACCTTCTTCATTCATCCAGGAGCTAACAGCATTTTGTAAAAATTTCTCCAGACTCATCCTTTATCTCCTCCCTCTTTATGAACATCTTTCTCCAGGGAGCGAATTTCGTCTCGTATCTCTGCTGCTTTTTCGAACTCTTCATCCGCAATCATCCTTTGCAGATCCGATTTCAACTGCTGAATCTTTTTCTTGATGTGAATGGCTCCACCCATGCGTTCCGGAACCTTTCCGTGGTGCTCCACATTGCCACTATGAACACGCTTTAAAAGAGGAGTAAGTTCATCTTTAAACGTTTCATAGCAATGAGCACAGCCAAAGCGTCCTACATTAATGAATTGCTGAAAAGTCATTTTACACTTTTCACATTGTAATACCTCTGTCTTTGGAATTTCTGTTTCTTTTGCCTGCTTAAATGCAGGGGCTATATTAAGAAGACCTGCCAATAGGTTGTTCACAGAGAACCCGGAAGAAGAATCAAACATAAACATTTCACCCTTATCCTGAGCGCATTGTTCACATAAATGAACCTCTGTCTTTTCCCCATTTATCACCTTGGTAAAATGAAGGGTTGCAGGTCTTTCATTACACTCTTGACAAACCATCCTACTCACCTCTCAAAACTTACTCATACTTCAATGTATCCAGCATGGCTCTGAGCATTCTTCCCCTCAATACATCCCGTTCAGGTAAATCCACCATGATCACCGAACGGTCCATTACGCTCAGCATAATCTTCGCTTCCCGTTCAGAAATAATATCCTCTTCCACCAATCGAAACACAATATCTGCCGCCGTATTCTGACTGATGGTCTGTGTTATTAAAGCTACTAGCTGGTCAATAAGATGAACTTGATCGTGGGCCTTCACCTTCATGATTCGGATGTAGCCTCCGCCACCTCGTTTACTTTCTACTACATACCCTCGTTCTATCGTAAACCGGGTATTGATCACATAATTAATTTGAGAAGGAACACATTGAAACTTATCAGCGATCTCACTTCTTTTAATCTCGACTATCTCACTTTCATTCAGTTCTAAAACATTCTTTAAATAACGTTCAATGATGTCGGATATGTTCCTCATCAAACCTCCTCCTCATTTTGACTTTGACTATATTTGACTATAATTATACAACCGTGTTTTAAACTTTGCAATTATGAAGTATGACCTTAGAAGTTTTCCTGTTTTAGGAAGGTTTTAAACGTGAAAATGTGAGATTGTTGGATAGAAATAGGGAAATGGGGCATTGAGATTTTGTTGGGAAGTGTGGTGGTAAGGGCTGGGGGTTGTTTTTAGGGATGGGATGTTTGGAGGGAGTGCCGATTTGAAGTGTGATGGATGAGTGTAGAGGATATTGTGGTGGTGTATGATAAAGAAAGAGTAAAAATATATTAATTTGGATGGATCTTTTCTTAAAAGTTGTGGCTAGTCTGTGGGGAATATAGAAAATGCTTTTTTTGTATCAAAGCTGGTTTTTTTCAGAGGTGAACTGAGTGTTTATAGTCGTGGATTCGTGGTAATTGCGTCGTTTTCGGATATTATTGCGTCAGTTTTTCGTGTTATGCGTCTTTTACCAATCATCACCTAACCTCTAGTATGATTATCAACTAATTAAATTATCTTTTCCAAAGCTTAGCTGAATAGGGGATTGATGTTCAATCTACAATCTTATAAATTCAAACCACAAAAAAGAGTAACTCAATGAGCTACTCTTTTCACATTTGCCTGGCGACGTCCTACTCTCACAGGGGGAGATCCCCCAACTACCATCGGCGCTGAAGAGCTTAACTTCCGTGTTCGGCATGGGAACGGGTGTGACCTCTTCGCCATTGTCACCAGACGAATTATTCAATTGAAGGATTGTTCCTTCAAAACTAGATAAAGAATTGATGTCAAGAAAGCCGAATATCGACCAATTGTTGTTCATTTAAAAATGACTCTTTGTGGTTAAGTCCTCGATCGATTAGTATCAGTCAACTCCACATGTCGCCATGCTTCCATCTCTGACCTATCTACCTAGTCATCTTCTAGGGATCTTACTCACATACGTGATGGGAAATCTCATCTCGAGGGGGGCTTCATGCTTAGATGCTTTCAGCACTTATCCCTTCCGCACATAGCTACCCAGCGATGCCTTTGGCAAGACAACTGGTACACCAGCGGTGCGTCCATCCCGGTCCTCTCGTACTAAGGACAGCTCCTCTCAAATTTCCTGCGCCCACGACGGATAGGGACCGAACTGTCTCACGACGTTCTGAACCCAGCTCGCGTACCGCTTTAATGGGCGAACAGCCCAACCCTTGGGACCGACTACAGCCCCAGGATGCGATGAGCCGACATCGAGGTGCCAAACCTCCCCGTCGATGTGGACTCTTGGGGGAGATAAGCCTGTTATCCCCGGGGTAGCTTTTATCCGTTGAGCGATGGCCCTTCCATGCGGAACCACCGGATCACTAAGCCCGACTTTCGTCCCTGCTCGACTTGTAGGTCTCGCAGTCAAGCTCCCTTGTGCCTTTACACTCTGCGAATGATTTCCAACCATTCTGAGGGAACCTTTGGGCGCCTCCGTTACTCTTTAGGAGGCGACCGCCCCAGTCAAACTGCCCACCTGACACTGTCTCCCACCCCGATAAGGGGCGCGGGTTAGAATTTCAATACAGCCAGGGTAGTATCCCACCGATGCCTCCACCGAAGCTGGCGCTCCGGCTTCCAAGGCTCCTACCTATCCTGTACAAGCTGTACCAAAATTCAATATCAGGCTACAGTAAAGCTCCACGGGGTCTTTCCGTCCTGTCGCGGGTAACCTGCATCTTCACAGGTACTATAATTTCACCGAGTCTCTCGTTGAGACAGTGCCCAGATCGTTACGCCTTTCGTGCGGGTCGGAACTTACCCGACAAGGAATTTCGCTACCTTAGGACCGTTATAGTTACGGCCGCCGTTTACTGGGGCTTCGATTCGCACCTTCGCTTGCGCTAAGCACTCCTCTTAACCTTCCAGCACCGGGCAGGCGTCAGCCCCTATACTTCGCCTTACGGCTTCGCAGAGACCTGTGTTTTTGCTAAACAGTCGCCTGGGCCTATTCACTGCGGCTCTCTCGGGCTTGCACCCTACCAGAGCACCCCTTCTCCCGAAGTTACGGGGTCATTTTGCCGAGTTCCTTAACGAGAGTTCTCTCGCTCACCTTAGGATTCTCTCCTCGCCTACCTGTGTCGGTTTGCGGTACGGGCACCTTTTTCCTCGCTAGAGGCTTTTCTTGGCAGTGTGGAATCAGGAACTTCGCTACTATAATTCGCTCGCTATCACAGCTCAGCCTTCACGATGATGGGATTTGCCTCATCATCAGCCTAACTGCTTAGACGCACATATCCAGCAGTGCGCTTACCCTATCCTCCTGCGTCCCCCCATTGCTCAAACGGAAAAGAGGTGGTACAGGAATATCAACCTGTTGTCCATCGTCTACGCCTATCGGCCTCGACTTAGGTCCCGACTAACCCTGAGCGGACGAGCCTTCCTCAGGAAACCTTAGGCATTCGGTGGATGGGATTCTCACCCATCTTTCGCTACTCATACCGGCATTCTCACTTCTAAGCACTCCACCAGTCCTTACGGTCTAGCTTCGCAGTCCTTAGAACGCTCTCCTACCACTGACACCTAAAGGTGTCAATCCACAGCTTCGGTGATACGTTTAGCCCCGGTACATTTTCGGCGCAGAGTCACTCGACCAGTGAGCTATTACGCACTCTTTAAATGGTGGCTGCTTCTAAGCCAACATCCTGGTTGTCTAAGCAACTCCACATCCTTTTCCACTTAACGTATACTTTGGGACCTTAGCTGGTGGTCTGGGCTGTTTCCCTTTCGACTACGGATCTTATCACTCGCAGTCTGACTCCCATGGATAAGTCTTTGGCATTCGGAGTTTGTCTGAATTCGGTAACCCGATGAGGGCCCCTAGTCCAAACAGTGCTCTACCTCCAAGACTCTTACACATGAGGCTAGCCCTAAAGCTATTTCGGAGAGAACCAGCTATCTCCAAGTTCGATTGGAATTTCTCCGCTACCCACACCTCATCCCCGCACTTTTCAACGTGCGTGGGTTCGGACCTCCATTCAGTGTTACCTGAACTTCATCCTGGACATGGGTAGATCACCTGGTTTCGGGTCTACGACCACATACTCAATTCGCCCTATTCAGACTCGCTTTCGCTGCGGCTCCGTCTCATCGACTTAACCTTGCATGGGATCGTAACTCGCCGGTTCATTCTACAAAAGGCACGCCATCACCCGTTAACGGGCTCTGACTACTTGTAGGCACACGGTTTCAGGTTCTATTTCACTCCCCTTCCGGGGTGCTTTTCACCTTTCCCTCACGGTACTGGTTCACTATCGGTCACTAGGGAGTATTTAGCCTTGGGAGATGGTCCTCCCAGCTTCCGACGGGATTTCACGTGTCCCGCCGTACTCAGGATCCACTCAAGAGAGAATGAAGTTTCAACTACAGGGTTGTTACCTTCTTTGACGAGCCTTTCCAGACTTCTTCGTCTACTTCATTCCTTTGTAACTCCGTATAGAGTGTCCTACAACCCCAAGAGGCAAGCCTCTTGGTTTGGGCTACATCCCGTTTCGCTCGCCGCTACTCAGGGAATCGCAATTGCTTTCTCTTCCTCCAGGTACTTAGATGTTTCAGTTCCCTGGGTCTGCCTTCCATACTCTATGTATTCAAGTAAGGATATTGTTCCATTACGAACAATGGGTTCCCCCATTCGGAAATCTCTGGATCAAAGCTCACTTACAGCTCCCCAAAGCATATCGGTGTTAGTCCCGTCCTTCGTCGGCTCCTAGTGCCAAGGCATCCACCGTGCGCCCTTCATAACTTAACCGAATTGGTTGTTACATCAGGTTTAAAACCTAAAATGGCGATACTCGGTAATTTCTTGACTATCAATTTATCTTTATCTAGTTTTCAAAGAACAAACACATTTTGATCTCGTAAGAGACAAAAAGTTTTGATGGATGGTTATTTTGCTTTCGCAAAAAACCTTATTAAACCATCAAAACTGAACAAAACTTCGACGTGTCAAACGTTTTAGTAAATCTTCCTTAGAAAGGAGGTGATCCAGCCGCACCTTCCGATACGGCTACCTTGTTACGACTTCACCCCAATCATCTGTCCCACCTTAGGCGGCTGGCTCCAAAAGGTTACCTCACCGACTTCGGGTGTTACAAACTCTCGTGGTGTGACGGGCGGTGTGTACAAGGCCCGGGAACGTATTCACCGCGGCATGCTGATCCGCGATTACTAGCGATTCCAGCTTCATGTAGGCGAGTTGCAGCCTACAATCCGAACTGAGAACGGTTTTATGGGATTGGCTAAACCTCGCGGTCTTGCTGCCCTTTGTACCGTCCATTGTAGCACGTGTGTAGCCCAGGTCATAAGGGGCATGATGATTTGACGTCATCCCCACCTTCCTCCGGTTTGTCACCGGCAGTCATCTTAGAGTGCCCAACTGAATGCTGGCAACTAAGATCAAGGGTTGCGCTCGTTGCGGGACTTAACCCAACATCTCACGACACGAGCTGACGACAACCATGCACCACCTGTCACTCTGTCCCCCGAAGGGGAAAGCCCTATCTCTAGGGTTGTCAGAGGATGTCAAGACCTGGTAAGGTTCTTCGCGTTGCTTCGAATTAAACCACATGCTCCACCGCTTGTGCGGGCCCCCGTCAATTCCTTTGAGTTTCAGTCTTGCGACCGTACTCCCCAGGCGGAGTGCTTAATGCGTTAGCTGCAGCACTAAGGGGCGGAAACCCCCTAACACTTAGCACTCATCGTTTACGGCGTGGACTACCAGGGTATCTAATCCTGTTTGCTCCCCACGCTTTCGCGCCTCAGTGTCAGTTACAGACCAGAAAGTCGCCTTCGCCACTGGTGTTCCTCCAAATATCTACGCATTTCACCGCTACACTTGGAATTCCACTTTCCTCTTCTGCACTCAAGTTCCCCAGTTTCCAATGACCCTCCACGGTTGAGCCGTGGGCTTTCACATCAGACTTAAGAAACCACCTGCGCGCGCTTTACGCCCAATAATTCCGGACAACGCTTGCCACCTACGTATTACCGCGGCTGCTGGCACGTAGTTAGCCGTGGCTTTCTGGTTAGGTACCGTCAAGGTACCGCCCTATTCGAACGGTACTTGTTCTTCCCTAACAACAGAGTTTTACGATCCGAAAACCTTCATCACTCACGCGGCGTTGCTCCGTCAGACTTTCGTCCATTGCGGAAGATTCCCTACTGCTGCCTCCCGTAGGAGTCTGGGCCGTGTCTCAGTCCCAGTGTGGCCGATCACCCTCTCAGGTCGGCTACGCATCGTCGCCTTGGTGAGCCGTTACCTCACCAACTAGCTAATGCGCCGCGGGTCCATCTGTAAGTGATAGCTAAAAGCCACCTTTCAACATTTCCTCATGCGAGGAAATGAGTTATCCGGTATTAGCCCCGGTTTCCCGGAGTTATCCCAGTCTTACAGGCAGGTTACCCACGTGTTACTCACCCGTCCGCCGCTGATTGATGGGAGCAAGCTCCCATCAATCCGCTCGACTTGCATGTATTAGGCACGCCGCCAGCGTTCGTCCTGAGCCAGGATCAAACTCTCCGATAAAAGTTTGAATAGCTCTTTAAAAATAAATCTAGAATTAACGTTGACGTATTGTCTTGTTTTGTTCAGTTTTCAAGGTTCAATGTGTAAGTGCTTCTGTTTGAAGCGACTTGATTATCATATCATTTTCACCCAGTGAGTGTCAATGTTTTTTTAAAAAACTTTTTGGTGGAGCCTAGCGGGATCGAACCGCTGACCTCCTGCGTGCAAAGCAGGCGCTCTCCCAGCTGAGCTAAGGCCCCAAATAAGGTGGTCGGGAAGACAGGATTCGAACCTGCGACCCCTTGGTCCCAAACCAAGTGCTCTACCAAGCTGAGCTACTTCCCGATCTATATGGCGCGCCCGAGAGGAGTCGAACCCCTAACCTTTTGATCCGTAGTCAAACGCTCTATCCAATTGAGCTACGGGCGCTAAATGATTTTTTATAAGAAACAATGGTGCCGAGGACCGGAATCGAACCGGTACGGTAGTCACCTACCGCAGGATTTTAAGTCCTGTGCGTCTGCCAGTTCCGCCACCCCGGCAAGTCTGGAGCGGAAGACGGGATTCGAACCCGCGACCCCCACCTTGGCAAGGTGGTGTTCTACCACTGAACTACTTCCGCGAAATAAATGGTGCGGGTGAAGGGACTTGAACCCCCACGCCTTGCGGCGCCAGATCCTAAGTCTGGTGCGTCTGCCAATTCCGCCACACCCGCATGGTGTTTTGCTGTCGCAAAAACGATAAAATACTTTGCGTAAACAAAAATTTATGGTGAGCCATGAAGGATTCGAACCTTCGACCCTCTGATTAAAAGTCAGATGCTCTACCAACTGAGCTAATGGCTCTCAATAAAATGAGACAAAATAAAAAAACCAATGGTGCCGGCAAGAGGACTTGAACCCCCAACCTACTGATTACAAGTCAGTTGCTCTACCAGTTGAGCTACACCGGCATATTCACTTTCATATGAAGTCTTAATGGAAAGTTACTTCACAGAAGCAGTTCAAGGAAAGATATTTTGCTGGCGCAAAAATAAAATGAAGTTTATTTTACTTTCGTAAAAAAACTTGGTGGAGGATGACGGGATCGAACCGCCGACCCTCTGCTTGTAAGGCAGATGCTCTCCCAGCTGAGCTAATCCTCCGTAATATATATATCGCCTGGCGACGTCCTACTCTCACAGGGGGAGATCCCCCAACTACCATCGGCGCTGAAGAGCTTAACTTCCGTGTTCGGCATGGGAACGGGTGTGACCTCTTCGCCATTGTCACCAGACGAATTATTCAATTGAAGGATTGTTCCTTCAAAACTAGATAAAGAATTGATGTCAAGAAAGCCGAATATCGACCCATTGTTGTTCATTTAAAAATGACTCTTTGTGGTTAAGTCCTCGATCGATTAGTATCAGTCAACTCCACATGTCGCCATGCTTCCATCTCTGACCTATCTACCTAGTCATCTTCTAGGGATCTTACTCACATACGTGATGGGAAATCTCATCTCGAGGGGGGCTTCATGCTTAGATGCTTTCAGCACTTATCCCTTCCGCACATAGCTACCCAGCGATGCCTTTGGCAAGACAACTGGTACACCAGCGGTGCGTCCATCCCGGTCCTCTCGTACTAAGGACAGCTCCTCTCAAATTTCCTGCGCCCACGACGGATAGGGACCGAACTGTCTCACGACGTTCTGAACCCAGCTCGCGTACCGCTTTAATGGGCGAACAGCCCAACCCTTGGGACCGACTACAGCCCCAGGATGCGATGAGCCGACATCGAGGTGCCAAACCTCCCCGTCGATGTGGACTCTTGGGGGAGATAAGCCTGTTATCCCCGGGGTAGCTTTTATCCGTTGAGCGATGGCCCTTCCATGCGGAACCACCGGATCACTAAGCCCGACTTTCGTCCCTGCTCGACTTGTAGGTCTCGCAGTCAAGCTCCCTTGTGCCTTTACACTCTGCGAATGATTTCCAACCATTCTGAGGGAACCTTTGGGCGCCTCCGTTACTCTTTAGGAGGCGACCGCCCCAGTCAAACTGCCCACCTGACACTGTCTCCCACCCCGATAAGGGGCGCGGGTTAGAATTTCAATACAGCCAGGGTAGTATCCCACCGATGCCTCCACCGAAGCTGGCGCTCCGGCTTCCAAGGCTCCTACCTATCCTGTACAAGCTGTACCAAAATTCAATATCAGGCTACAGTAAAGCTCCACGGGGTCTTTCCGTCCTGTCGCGGGTAACCTGCATCTTCACAGGTACTATAATTTCACCGAGTCTCTCGTTGAGACAGTGCCCAGATCGTTACGCCTTTCGTGCGGGTCGGAACTTACCCGACAAGGAATTTCGCTACCTTAGGACCGTTATAGTTACGGCCGCCGTTTACTGGGGCTTCGATTCGCACCTTCGCTTGCGCTAAGCACTCCTCTTAACCTTCCAGCACCGGGCAGGCGTCAGCCCCTATACTTCGCCTTACGGCTTCGCAGAGACCTGTGTTTTTGCTAAACAGTCGCCTGGGCCTATTCACTGCGGCTCTCTCGGGCTTGCACCCTACCAGAGCACCCCTTCTCCCGAAGTTACGGGGTCATTTTGCCGAGTTCCTTAACGAGAGTTCTCTCGCTCACCTTAGGATTCTCTCCTCGCCTACCTGTGTCGGTTTGCGGTACGGGCACCTTTTTCCTCGCTAGAGGCTTTTCTTGGCAGTGTGGAATCAGGAACTTCGCTACTATAATTCGCTCGCTATCACAGCTCAGCCTTCACGATGATGGGATTTGCCTCATCATCAGCCTAACTGCTTAGACGCACATATCCAGCAGTGCGCTTACCCTATCCTCCTGCGTCCCCCCATTGCTCAAACGGAAAAGAGGTGGTACAGGAATATCAACCTGTTGTCCATCGTCTACGCCTATCGGCCTCGACTTAGGTCCCGACTAACCCTGAGCGGACGAGCCTTCCTCAGGAAACCTTAGGCATTCGGTGGATGGGATTCTCACCCATCTTTCGCTACTCATACCGGCATTCTCACTTCTAAGCACTCCACCAGTCCTTACGGTCTAGCTTCGCAGTCCTTAGAACGCTCTCCTACCACTGACACCTAAAGGTGTCAATCCACAGCTTCGGTGATACGTTTAGCCCCGGTACATTTTCGGCGCAGAGTCACTCGACCAGTGAGCTATTACGCACTCTTTAAATGGTGGCTGCTTCTAAGCCAACATCCTGGTTGTCTAAGCAACTCCACATCCTTTTCCACTTAACGTATACTTTGGGACCTTAGCTGGTGGTCTGGGCTGTTTCCCTTTCGACTACGGATCTTATCACTCGCAGTCTGACTCCCATGGATAAGTCTTTGGCATTCGGAGTTTGTCTGAATTCGGTAACCCGATGAGGGCCCCTAGTCCAAACAGTGCTCTACCTCCAAGACTCTTACACATGAGGCTAGCCCTAAAGCTATTTCGGAGAGAACCAGCTATCTCCAAGTTCGATTGGAATTTCTCCGCTACCCACACCTCATCCCCGCACTTTTCAACGTGCGTGGGTTCGGACCTCCATTCAGTGTTACCTGAACTTCATCCTGGACATGGGTAGATCACCTGGTTTCGGGTCTACGACCACATACTCAATTCGCCCTATTCAGACTCGCTTTCGCTGCGGCTCCGTCTCATCGACTTAACCTTGCATGGGATCGTAACTCGCCGGTTCATTCTACAAAAGGCACGCCATCACCCGTTAACGGGCTCTGACTACTTGTAGGCACACGGTTTCAGGTTCTATTTCACTCCCCTTCCGGGGTGCTTTTCACCTTTCCCTCACGGTACTGGTTCACTATCGGTCACTAGGGAGTATTTAGCCTTGGGAGATGGTCCTCCCAGCTTCCGACGGGATTTCACGTGTCCCGCCGTACTCAGGATCCACTCAAGAGAGAATGAAGTTTCAACTACAGGGTTGTTACCTTCTTTGACGAGCCTTTCCAGACTTCTTCGTCTACTTCATTCCTTTGTAACTCCGTATAGAGTGTCCTACAACCCCAAGAGGCAAGCCTCTTGGTTTGGGCTACATCCCGTTTCGCTCGCCGCTACTCAGGGAATCGCAATTGCTTTCTCTTCCTCCAGGTACTTAGATGTTTCAGTTCCCTGGGTCTGCCTTCCATACTCTATGTATTCAAGTAAGGATATTGTTCCATTACGAACAATGGGTTCCCCCATTCGGAAATCTCTGGATCAAAGCTCACTTACAGCTCCCCAAAGCATATCGGTGTTAGTCCCGTCCTTCGTCGGCTCCTAGTGCCAAGGCATCCACCGTGCGCCCTTCATAACTTAACCGAATTGGTTGTTACATCAGGTTTAAAACCTAAAATGGCGATACTCGGTAATTTCTTGACTATCAATTTTATCTTTATCTAGTTTTCAAAGAACAAACACTTTTTGATCTCGTAAGAGACAAAAAGTTTTGATGGATATCAAACCATCAAAACTGAACAAAACTTCGACGTGTCAAACGTTTTAGTAAATCTTCCTTAGAAAGGAGGTGATCCAGCCGCACCTTCCGATACGGCTACCTTGTTACGACTTCACCCCAATCATCTGTCCCACCTTAGGCGGCTGGCTCCAAAAGGTTACCTCACCGACTTCGGGTGTTACAAACTCTCGTGGTGTGACGGGCGGTGTGTACAAGGCCCGGGAACGTATTCACCGCGGCATGCTGATCCGCGATTACTAGCGATTCCAGCTTCATGTAGGCGAGTTGCAGCCTACAATCCGAACTGAGAACGGTTTTATGGGATTGGCTAAACCTCGCGGTCTTGCTGCCCTTTGTACCGTCCATTGTAGCACGTGTGTAGCCCAGGTCATAAGGGGCATGATGATTTGACGTCATCCCCACCTTCCTCCGGTTTGTCACCGGCAGTCATCTTAGAGTGCCCAACTGAATGCTGGCAACTAAGATCAAGGGTTGCGCTCGTTGCGGGACTTAACCCAACATCTCACGACACGAGCTGACGACAACCATGCACCACCTGTCACTCTGTCCCCCGAAGGGGAAAGCCCTATCTCTAGGGTTGTCAGAGGATGTCAAGACCTGGTAAGGTTCTTCGCGTTGCTTCGAATTAAACCACATGCTCCACCGCTTGTGCGGGCCCCCGTCAATTCCTTTGAGTTTCAGTCTTGCGACCGTACTCCCCAGGCGGAGTGCTTAATGCGTTAGCTGCAGCACTAAGGGGCGGAAACCCCCTAACACTTAGCACTCATCGTTTACGGCGTGGACTACCAGGGTATCTAATCCTGTTTGCTCCCCACGCTTTCGCGCCTCAGTGTCAGTTACAGACCAGAAAGTCGCCTTCGCCACTGGTGTTCCTCCAAATATCTACGCATTTCACCGCTACACTTGGAATTCCACTTTCCTCTTCTGCACTCAAGTTCCCCAGTTTCCAATGACCCTCCACGGTTGAGCCGTGGGCTTTCACATCAGACTTAAGAAACCACCTGCGCGCGCTTTACGCCCAATAATTCCGGACAACGCTTGCCACCTACGTATTACCGCGGCTGCTGGCACGTAGTTAGCCGTGGCTTTCTGGTTAGGTACCGTCAAGGTACCGCCCTATTCGAACGGTACTTGTTCTTCCCTAACAACAGAGTTTTACGATCCGAAAACCTTCATCACTCACGCGGCGTTGCTCCGTCAGACTTTCGTCCATTGCGGAAGATTCCCTACTGCTGCCTCCCGTAGGAGTCTGGGCCGTGTCTCAGTCCCAGTGTGGCCGATCACCCTCTCAGGTCGGCTACGCATCGTCGCCTTGGTGAGCCGTTACCTCACCAACTAGCTAATGCGCCGCGGGTCCATCTGTAAGTGATAGCTAAAAGCCACCTTTCAACATTTCCTCATGCGAGGAAATGAGTTATCCGGTATTAGCCCCGGTTTCCCGGAGTTATCCCAGTCTTACAGGCAGGTTACCCACGTGTTACTCACCCGTCCGCCGCTGATTGATGGGAGCAAGCTCCCATCAATCCGCTCGACTTGCATGTATTAGGCACGCCGCCAGCGTTCGTCCTGAGCCAGGATCAAACTCTCCGATAAAAGTTTGAATAGCTCTTTAAAAATAAATCTAGAATTAACGTTGACGTATTGTCTTGTTTTGTTCAGTTTTCAAGGTTCAATGTGCAAGCGCTTCGTTTGAAGCGACCCTTTAAATATTACATTACCGACCCACTAAAGTCAATAACTTTTTTTAAAAAGTTTTCATTAAGTTTGTCGCGTTTTTGCGGCAACAGATAATACTATACCACCTTCTAAATATGGGCGCAATAGATTTTTTAAATCTTTTTTCACCAGCTTTTAATTATAAGACAAAAGACATTCATTTCATTCTTTTTACCGTAATTTTATAGTTTGAATAAGATGCCTTTAGCCCTAATTGGCGAATTCACATCATTATTTCTCCAAATTATTATCTACTATTATTTAATTTAAATTCAAAAAAGAACAGCAGGAGCATAAGGTCCTGCTGTTCTTTAGCACACGATTGATTAATCACGATGACGCATTAATGGGAATAGTAATACGTCTCGAATGGATGGTGAGTTGGTTAACAGCATAACAAGTCTGTCGATACCGATACCAAGACCCCCTGTTGGCGGCATACCATATTCAAGAGCCTCGATGAAATCATTATCCATCATATGGGCTTCGTCGTTTCCTTCTTCTCTTTCTTTCAATTGCGCTTCAAAACGTTCTCTTTGATCGATTGGATCATTAAGCTCCGTGAAGGCATTCGCGTGTTCACGACCTACGATGAATAACTCAAAGCGATCTGTGAATCGTGGGTCTTCATCGTTTTTCTTCGCAAGTGGAGAAATTTCCACCGGGTGCCCATAGATGAATGTAGGCTGGATAAGCTTGTCTTCCACTTTTTGTTCGAAGAATTCATTTACCACATGGCCGTATTGCATATTGTCTTTGATTTCAATGCCGTGCTCTTTTGCAAGGGCACGTGCTTCTTCATCAGACATTTCTCTCCAGAAATCCACACCAGTTTGTTCTTTAACCGCGTCCACCATGTGAAGGCGGGTCCACTGTGGCTCCAGGTTAATTTCGTAGTCTGCATACTGAACGATAGTAGAGCCGAATACTTCCTTCGCAATATGAGCTACAAGATTTTCAGTAAGAGCCATGATATCTCGGTAATCTGCGTATGCTTCGTAAAGCTCGATCATCGTGAACTCAGGGTTATGTCTTGTAGACACACCTTCATTACGGAATACACGGCCAATTTCGTATACTTTTTCAAGTCCACCAACAATCAGGCGCTTTAAGTGTAACTCGATTGCGATACGCATGAATAATGGCATATCGAGAGCGTTGTGATGTGTATTGAATGGACGGGCAGATGCTCCCCCTGCGATGGCATGCATCATTGGTGTTTCTACTTCTAAGTAACCGTTGTTATCCAGGTATCTTCTCATGGATTGGATGATACGGCTGCGGGCGATGAACGTCTCTTTGCTTTCCTGGCTCGTGATTAAATCCAGGTAACGTTGACGGTAGCGTTGCTCAACATCTTTTAAACCATGGAACTTCTCAGGCAATGGGCGCAATGCTTTCGTTAGAAGGTGGAATTCTTTCGCTTTTACTGAAAGCTCTCCTACCTTTGTTTTGAATATTGTACCTGTAACCCCTACGATATCTCCGAGGTCTGCTGTATTGAATAGTTCGTATGCTTCTTCACCGATCGCATCTTTACGAACATAGATTTGGACTTGTCCAGCCAGGTCCTGCAGGTGTGCGAATCCTGCTTTCCCTTTTCCACGCTTTGTCATGATACGACCTGCGATGGTTACAGCGATGTCTTTCTCTTCTAGTTCTTCTTTAGAAAATTCATCGAATTGAGATTTGATCTCGGATGAACTGTGTGTACGATCATAGCGTTTGCCGAATGGATCCAGTCCTTTATCACGGATAGCCTCCATTTTTTCGCGTCTGACTCGAAGCTGGTCATTGATTTCTTCGTGACTCATGTGTTTCACTCCTATTCTATCTTCTTGCTTTACTAGACTAATACGATTATATACCATACTATTTTACACAATATCTATGTTTGTAACACCCCTAAAGTATGAGTTATTTCAGAAACGTACTTTGGTGCGTGAAAAGATATTGAAAAAAATCTAAAAAAGGCCGATCCAACATGGTGACAATGTCACGTATTGGTTCCAGCCTTTTCTAGGATAACATAAAAGGATATACAGGTGAATTAACCGGCATTCACTCACTACGTTCAGATTCTTCATGAGGGATCAGATCATGCAGTGGTATGTTCAGCACTTCTGCAACGTTCACTAAGAAATCTTCTTTCGGTATCCGACTTCCTCTTTCCACTTCTCCAAGGACCGAAACAGAGATGGAAAGTTCCTTGGCCAAACCTTCCTGAGTATATCCTTTTAGCTTTCTGAATGCACGAATGCGTCTTCCCCATTTATCTGTTTCCATAACCGAACTCCTTCTTTGTCAGGTATTTCATCCAGAAATTCAACGAACGGGGCATTAAACGACGGATGCTCTATATGTGGAGCAACCTCTAATAATGGGATTAACACAAATGCTCTCTCTTGCATCCTTGGGTGAGGAATGAGAAGATTCTCTGATTCAATATTTTTGTGATTATAGAGTAAGATGTCAAGGTCTATAATTCTCGGACCCCATTTGAACTCCCTTTCTCTTCCAAGGTCGATTTCCACCTGCAAGCACTGATGTAATAGAATTTCTGGACTTAGACTGGTACGAATTTCGATGACCATATTCAAAAATTTACCTTGTTCTGTAAATCCTACTGGATCTGTTTCATACATAGAGGATCGTTTCGTTACCTCTATCTTACCATGACTGCCTAAGATGTTTATGGCTTTTTCTAAATAACCCGCCCTGTCTCCCATATTGGAACCAAGGGAAATGTATGCAGTATTCATCCTATCGACTCCTATTAATCTCCACCGCCACCGATTGGTAATGTCCAGGAATAGGTGGATCAGGCTTGATTAGTGTAATTTTACAGCTCTCTACGACTTGGAATGTTTCTAAGATCCGGGAAGAGATGTCTTCAGCGACTGCTTCCACTAAATTCTTCGATTCTCCACAGACAACAGATTTGGTGATGGAATAGATCTCCGCATAGTTTACGGAGTCCTCAAGCTGATCACTCTGGCCGGACTTCTTTAAATCTAAATGCAACTCTACACTAACACGAAAACGTTGTCCAAGTTTGTTTTCTTCCTGAAATACACCATGATACCCGTAAAACTCCATTTCGTTCAATAGAATCTTATCCATACAATTTCTCCTTTCCAACTAAGACATCCATCATTTTTGCCATACGTGCCATTTCCTTTACATCATGAACACGTACGATGTGACACCCTTTTTGAATCCCGTAGCATACCGTGGCACCCGTTCCTTCCATTCGTTCCTCTACGGGAAGATCGAGTACATGTCCAATGATAGACTTCCGGGACGTTCCCAGGAGTACCGGATATCCGAGAGAAACAATGACATCCAGGTGTCTCATCATGTCTATGTTTAATTGTACTGTTTTGGCAAACCCGATTCCAGGATCGAGGATGATTTGTTCATCTTGCACGCCAGCTTCTTTTACTAGGAAGATACTTTCCTGCAGGTCTTGTATCGAATCCCGTACGAATTGGCTGTATTCCTGCTTGTCCCGGTTATGCATGAGAATAATTGGGGCACCCGTTTCCGCTGCTACTTGTGCCATCTCATGATCTTTTTTCGCACCCCATACATCATTAATGATGCTAGCTCCTGCCTCCAGGGCTTTTCGTGCCGTCTCTGCCTTATACGTGTCGATGGAGATCGGAACGTTCACTTCCTGTGATATCGCTTTTATGATGGGCACGACTCGTGAAATTTCTTCATCAGCAGGCACAACCTCGTGTCCAGGTCTGGTAGACTCTCCGCCGATATCAATGATGTCCGCCCCCATCTCAACCATTTCTTTCGCACGCTCTACAGCCCGGTCCAACTCATTGAACGAACCACCGTCCGAGAATGAATCAGGTGTGATATTTAAAATCCCCATAATAAGGGTTTTAGTTGAAAAATCTAGTTCGTATTTACCGCACTTCATTGCACGACTCCCCCTGCTGTAATTCATCTATTGAATTCAACTGTCTTGTATATTTGCTGTATTTTTCATGTAACAGCCCGGTATACTCTCCGTTGCGACCCGGAAAACTCATAGAGTCAATTCTGTTTACCGGTATGATTTCTTGCACCGAGTTTGTAAAAAACACTTCATCCGCTCCTAGTAATCGCTCCTGCTCGAACAACCCTACCCAAACCTGCATTTGCATTCGTTCTGCCAGGGCAAGGATGAACTGACGGGTTATCCCGTTTAAGAGCCCCGTCTCTATAGCTGGTGTATACAATTCTGCGTCTTTTATCCAGAATAGATTGGACGTTATTCCTTCACAGAGATGGCCTTCCTTTGTAAGGAATATTCCTTCCCGGCGGGGAGATGGGCCAATTTCCCGTTTAGCCGCCATATTGTTCAGGTAATGATGGGATTTCAATCGTTCCCCGGTCTCCGGTGTGTTTCTTCTTAATTGAAGCAGCACACCTTCTTTTTCTTTTAATGGCAGAGAAGGAGGCAATTCTTTTTGAAAAAGTATCACCGTCGCATCCTCATAGGGGGTCGTTTGTAAACCTATCTCCCCTGCCCCACCCGAGACATTGAACCGGCAATATGCATCCTTTAAGCCATTTTTATCTAAAAGTGTTGTTATAGCGTTCCTAATCTTTTCTTCATCCAGGTCTGCTGCAATATTCAATTCCTTTAATCCATGAGAAAGCCTCTTCAAGTGATCTTTTAGCAAAAACGGATGACCATCATACGTTCGAAAGGTTTCAAACACGCCCAATCCATATAAATATCCGTGATCGAATGGGGAAATGACCGCCTCTGCTGAATGAACGATTTCTCCGTTAAGATATAGGTACATTTATAAAACCATCTCGATTTTTTTATAAATCGTTAAAAAGTTAAGGAGCAGTTGTTTCCCTTGTTCGGTCATGATTGATTCAGGATGGAACTGCACCCCTTCGATCGGCAGCTGTTTATGTCGGATCGCCATGATCTCCCCTTCTTTCGTTTCGGCTGTAATGTCAAAGCATTCAGGAAGGGTTTCTCTTTTGACGATCAGGGAGTGGTACCTTGTTGCCTTGAAAGGATTGGGCATGTCTTTGAAAACCGTTTTATCATCATGGATCATGGGTGAGACTTTTCCGTGCATTAACCGTTCAGCACGAACAACTTCCCCTCCGAAAACCTGGGCAATCGATTGGTGACCCAGGCAAACGCCGAAAATCGGAATCTTTCCGGCAAAGGTTCGGATCGCCTCGAGGCTTACACCCGCTTCGTTGGGGCTGCAAGGTCCCGGGGAGATCATCAGGTAATCGGGAGACAATGTCTCAATTTCATCTATAGTAATCTCGTCATTTCGTTTCACGACCAGCTCTTCTCCAAGCTCTCCTAAAAATTGCACAAGATTATAGGTGAATGAATCGTAGTTATCAATCATGAGAATCATAGGGTTTCTCCTTCCGCCCTGGCTTTTGCTACCCAAAGGGCTTTCGCTTTCTTCAAGGATTCTTTGTATTCGTACTTAGGATTGGAATCAATCACCACTCCCGCTCCCGCTTGAATATGGGCTTTTCCTTCTTTCACAAGCATCGTCCGAATGACGATATTCAATTCCATATCTCCATTGACGCCAATCCAGCCAATGGACCCTGTGTAAATCCCTCTTCTAACCGGCTCGAGTTCTTCAATGATTTCCATCGTTCTCACCTTAGGGGCTCCCGTAATGGTTCCACCAGGAAAGACAGATCGAATTAGATCCGCTCCCGTTTTGGTTTCATCTAGTGTTCCTCTTACATTCGAAACAATGTGCATGACGTGGGAGTATTTTTCAATGACCATAAACTCATTCACGTCAACTGTCCCGTATTGACAAACCCTGCCCAGGTCATTTCGTTCCAAATCCACAAGCATCACGTGCTCTGCTCTTTCTTTTTCATTATTGATCAGCTCAAGAGCAAGTTTCTCATCCTCTTCAGCATCTTTCCCCCGGGAGCGTGTACCTGCGATCGGTCTTGTACTTACTTCGGTTCCTTTTTTCTTCACCAGTAATTCCGGTGACCCGGAAACAATTTGAAAATCCGGGCTATGAATATAGCTCATGTAAGGTGAGGGATTTAATTCTCGAAGCTTTTTATAAACCGCGTATGGCTCAGCCTTCAATTCTTGAGATTGTCGGACAGATAAATTCACCTGAAACACATCACCCTGAGAGATATAGGATTGGATTTGTTTTACGGCCACTGAGAATTCTTCTTCATCCATCGATACTTCGATGTCTTCTGTCTCGTGTTTCACAGGATCCTCTTCACATTTTTTTATTGAAGACAAGGCATTTGTCCAAGAGGAAGTCCATATTGATAGCTTATTCTCGGCTGACTCCGTTTCTCCATCAGAAAGAATCATCGTCCATAAGGTGTTTTCCTGATGATCGAAGACCACCCATTCCTCCAGGTAATAGAAATAAAGGTCCGGAATCTCCAGATCATCTCGCCCCAAAGCGGGAAGTTTCTCAATCTTTCTCGCATAATCATAACTAAGAAACCCGATTACCCCCCCTTGGAAATCAGGGAGATCCTCTCTTCTTTCCTTACGAAGCGGCATCATCCATTTCTCCATTTGAATCAACGGGTCTCCATTTATCGTTTCAACCCCGGAAGAGTTTTGTATGCGCAACCCTTCCGAAGCACTTTGTAAAATGACGTCAGGTTGTAGTCCAGCAACGCTATATCGTCCACCCCGTCCACTTTCTAACAATATATGATGTGATTGATGTTGACTTAGTTGTTCGTAAGCTGCAAAAAATTGTTCTTTAGTTGAATGGTTTTTATGAAAATATAGGTGCTGCACTGACCCTTCACACTCCTATTCTTTATCTACTTTCATGATACATGAACTTCGGGAAGGTTTCATCGTTAAAAACTTGAAATTATGTGAGGGGGATGGTGGAGAATGGATCGGTATTGAAGGGGACTTTTACAATAAAAGTTTCAACAGATGAACACAAAAAAAAGGATCCTGAAGAGTTCATTCTGCAGGATCCGCCACTTATTATTATTCTTCATCAAATTGGTAAAGAGGAGTACTTAAATAGCGTTCTCCGTTACTAGGGATGATAGCAAGAACTTTCTTACCCTTCCCTAACTTCTTCGCTACTTCTATAGCTGCATAAATGGCCGCTCCTGAAGAAATCCCGCCCAGTATCCCCTCTTCTTTAGCTGCTCTTCTTGCATAGTCGAAGGCCGAATCTTTTTCAACTTGAATGACATGGTTATATACCTCTGTATCTAAAATATCAGGGATAAACCCGGCACCGATTCCTTGGATTTTATGAGGACCAGGCTTTCCTCCTGATAATACTGGTGAATCTGACGGTTCCACGGCATACAGCTCGATTGATGGGTAATGCTTCTTCAGCACTTCTCCCGCACCAGTAATCGTACCGCCTGTTCCGATCCCTGCAATGAAGGCATCCAGTTGATCGCCCATTTGCTCGACGATCTCAGGTCCGGTTGTTTCTCGATGAACTTTAGGGTTGGCTTCATTTTTGAATTGCTGAGGCATGAAGTAGCCTTTTTCTTTCGCTAACTCTTCTGCTTTGCGAATGGCCCCTCCCATACCTTCTGCTCCTGGTGTTAATACTAATTCTGCGCCGTATGCACGTAACAGGTTGCGTCTCTCCATACTCATTGTGTCAGGCATGACCAGTAACGCACGGTATCCTTTTGCGGCAGCTACCATCGCTAAACCGATACCCGTATTTCCACTCGTTGGCTCAACAATCGTATCTCCGGGATTAATCGTACCTTCTTCTTCCCCAGCTTCAATCATAGCTAATGCGATACGATCTTTTACAGAGCTTCCCGGGTTCATATATTCTAATTTCAAGTAAACATCTGCACTATTTTCATCTACTAATCGATTCAGTTTTACCACTGGAGTCTGACCTATTAATTCCGAAATTGAATTGGCTACTCTCACCATTCATTCATCACTCCTAATTCCAAGTAAATTTGTTGGTTTTATAAAAATGTAACAATATTCAATAAATTTGTCAATTAAAAAGCATAAACAATGTTCACCCCGACCATCTTGGTTGGAGGTGTATCATCCTTCTTTCATGCTCACTTTATGCTTGTTTATGAAACCAAGTTGTCTCTCCTCTAGGTTATATGTATGCATATTTCATTTATCCTATGTTTCGTTAAAAAGTGTCTCTCTATGTAAAAGAAGCTGACCTTTAATAGGTCAGCCCCTTCTAGTTCTGTTTTCCGTAAAACCATTCCACTTCAACCTCTTTCCAAAAGGACTCGGGCTGAAGAGACGTCTCTACTTGCTCTAAAGCAATTTGTCTGCGAATTTGAGATTTTACATCTTTGAATGAAAAATGTCTTTCTTTCAAAACATCGTCTACATAATAAATAACGTACTCTGAATCCTCTCGGATCGGTTTTGTCCATTCACCAGGGGAGAGAGACTCTATTTCTTCTGACGCTTCTGAAGATAGGAAATCTCCATCCAGAGTAACATATCCAATGTCTCCCCCTAAATTAGCACTTTGCTCATCACTTGAACGCTCCATTGCCAATGCTTCAAAGTCAGATCCATCTTCAAGTTCTTCCAATGCTTGAGCTGCTTCTGATTGATCATCCACCTTCAACTGCTTCAGCTTATACATTTTAGAAATAGAGTAGAGATGCTCGTTTTGATTATAGAAGCTTTTCAACTCTTTTTCAGGTACTTGGACATCCTTCGTGAGGAGCTCCTCTAATAACAATTCAGATCTGATTCGAGTCTTTAGTGAATCTTCATCTTCAAGATTTTCTTTATCGTGCTCATTAAAAACAGATTGGATGAAATAATATTCCTGCTCTACTTCTTTATCTGAAACGGAGATATCATATTTCTTCGCTAAATGGTCGATCACTTGTTGATTGATCAATGCCTTCAACTCTTCTTTGCCATGTTTTTGCTCAAGGGAATACAACCAGTCCTCCCGGGTAATTGACTCTCCGCCCACCGTTGCCACTACTTCGGGAGTTCCACTTACCCCCGAAGAGCGATTCCACAAGAGTGTAATGATGTTAGTGACAAGAAGTACCCCAACCATAACCATGAGTACAGACCGTTTAATTCTCATTTCTCCCATTCTCCCTGAATCTGATTTACTGCTTCGCGTTTGCTTTCAGTTCTTCCAATTCTTCTTTAGAAAACACATACGTTTCATTACAGAAGTGACAGCTTGCTTCTGCACTTCCATCTTCATCAATCATTTCTTGAATTTCCTGCTCACCTAGGCTGATGATGGCATTTGAAAAACGTTCTTTATTACACTGACACTTAAATGCCACCGGAAGCGTTTCAAGTACTTTGACTTCCCCTTTTCCAAGTACTTCTTCTAATACCTCTTCAGGCGTGAGTCCCTTTTCGATTAGTTTTGAGATCGGAGGGATTTTAGCCAGGCGTTCCTCAATCTTCGTAATCGTTTCATCATCCGTTCCCGGCATTAGCTGCAGGATAAATCCGCCTGCTGCAAGAATTGAATTGTCAGGGTTCACCAGTACACCTACACCTACAGAAGAGGGCACTTGTTCTGAAGTGACGAAATAATACGTAAAGTCTTCTCCAAGTTCTCCTGAAACAATCGGAACCTGACCGGAGAAATGATCCCTCATTCCGATATCTTTTACAATGGATAACGTTCCGGTTGTACCAACTGCACGACGGACATCAAGCTTCCCTTGCTCGTTTAAATCGAAGTGTACATGTGGGTTGGTCACATAACCCCTGACCTCTCCTTTTGCATTACTATCTACAAGAATGGCACCGATCGGGCCACCACCCTCTACTTTGATCGTTAATTTATTTTCCCCTTTTAGCATTGCCCCCATCATCACTCCGGCACTAATGCTTCTACCTAATGCTGCTGATGCAGTCGGCCATGTTCCGTGTCTTCTTTGTGCTTCTCCTACTGTATCCGTGCTTTTCACTGCATAAGCACGTACCTGGCCATTATAGGCCAACGCTTTTACTAAATAGTCGCTCATGGTTGAAGCTCCTTTCACTTTAGTTCATGTTTCTCTTGTAGATTAATTTTAATCCTTTTAATGTCAGGAAAGGATCTACGACGTCGATGCTGTTGGATTCTTTCGAAATCAATGTCGCTAATCCTCCCGTTGCAATGACAGTTGGTTCCTTCTTACTTTGTGCTTTCATTCTTTGAACGATACCTTCTACTTGTCCAACATATCCATAGAGAATACCCGCTTGCATAGCCGTTACGGTATTCTTGCCAATGATGTGCTCAGGACGGGCAATTTCAATCCTTGGCAATTTAGCAGCCTTCGAGTACAGGGCTTCTGTTGAAATGCCGATTCCAGGTGCGATCGCTCCACCCATATATTGTCTTTCCTCATTGATATAGCAATAGGTCGTCGCTGTACCGAAGTCGACAATAATGAGAGGACCACCGTATTCGTGAATACCAGCAACAGCATTAACGATTCGATCCGCTCCGACTTCCCTTGGGTTTTCATACTTGATATTTAAGCCGGTCTTTATACCAGGGCCAACGACGAGCGGAGTAATATTAAAATACTTCTCACACATACGTTCCAAACTAAACATAATTGGAGGGACAACGGAGGAAATGATGATTCCGTCAATCTCGTCAAACGTCAGCTTCACATGCTCGAACAGATTCTTCACAAGCATTCCGAACTCATCTTCCGTTTTATGTCGATTCGTTTCAGCTCTCCAATGATATTTTAAATGGTCATTTTCATATACACCAAACACAATATTGGTATTCCCTACATCCATTACAAAAATCAATATCCTCACCTACTAAGCCAATTGTTTTCACACTGCCAACATCATACCATAATTTATTTAGAATAGGTACAAAAGCGGAACCGGCTTGGTTAGGAGGTCCATTTGTTTTGCGTAACTTCCAAAAAATTCATTTACCATAAGTGATAACGCGAAAACTTTGACCGTTCCTTTCCGCTCCAGGCACTTTCTTTCCGCGGGGAGGAAGTCGAGCCTCCTCGAGCTTCGCCCTGCGGGGTCTCGACCTTTCCTCTATTTCCCGCAGGAGCTATTCCTGTGAGATAAGAATGTCACTATTGCATAAAAAAAGACCCTCCGTTATGATGCAGGTGCTAACCAATCGCTCATAACTAAGGAGGATCTTCACATGCATGATAATCGAAATCGACGTATTAATCAAATTTCTGAAACGACACTAGTTATTGGCATCGACATCGCCAAGCGCAACCACTATGCGTGCGCCGTAGATGAACGCGGACGTGAACTTAGGAAAAGCTTTGTCATTCGTCAATCGCTTAACGGCTTTGAAACCTTTTACGCGACTCTCATGAAGTTAATGGAGACACATGGTAAGAAAGAGGTCATCATAGGCTTTGAACCTACCGGTCATTACTGGATGAACCTCGCAGCTTTTCTAACGAATCAAGGCATCCCATTCGTCCTTGTTAATCCTCTGCACGTAAAACAATCCAAAGAGTTGGACGATAACCTGCAGAGTAAAAATGATTTAAAGGATGCCCGTGTCATCGCTAAGATGATGCCTCAAGGGTATTATAGTTTGCCAAGGGAAATGACGAAAATCGATTCAGAACTCCGCCGGGGGACGGCCTTTCGAGCCCGTTTAAAAGACCAATCGGCCTCCATTCAAAACCGCATCCGACGCTGGCTCGATCTTTACTTCCCTGAGTTTACCTCCGCAATCAAAGGGCTTGGTAAACAGGCTCAGGCTATCTTGAAATATGCGCCTTTACCGGAAGATCTCTTGATTTTCTCTCCCGAAGAACTGATTGGTTTTCTTCAGGAAAAGGGGATTCGCTATCTGTCGAAAAGGAAAGTAGAACGACTACTCCAAGTAGCGGAGTATTCAATTGGACTTCAAGACAGTCCGGAGATGGCGCGCATGGAAATCAGGATGTTACTTGATCAAATGTCCATGTATGAATCACAGATAAACTCGTTAACTGAAAATCTTATCGCTCTTGCCCGTGAGCTGACTGATTTTGATTACCTTTTGTCCATTCCTGGTATCAGCGAATCGACCGTTTTAGAGCTACTTTCCGAAACCGGTTCATTGAAACGTTATAAAGATCCACGCCAACTATTCAAACTCGCGGGACTTACACTCGTAACCAACTCATCCGGTGAATCAAAAGGCAGAAAAAGAATCTCTAAGCGAGGGAGGAGAAGGCTTCGGTCCCTATTATACAAAGCGATGTTGCCATTACTTCACGCCAATCCGGCCTTTAAGACACTTTATGAGTATTACAGTGAAAACCGAGAGAAGCCGGTAACGAAAAAAGAAGCACTTGTGATTCTTTGTCGCAAACTCCTTCAAATCTGTCACGGTCTTAGCCAGTATGAAACGAAATTTGATGCCGAACGAATGATACAAGATATGCCTTTTCTCGCTCCTTATAAAGCAGCATAAACTACTGATATAAAACGTAGTTCTTCTACAACCCAGACACTGAGAAGCCGGCCCATACACGACTTTCGACGATCTATTGATCAGTCCATGCAGGAGCATACGCCGGCCTCTGCGTTAGGGAAAGACCCAACGAAGGAATGTAGGCACAAGATGCCAGGAGATATGGGAGGGTGAGTCCACCTAATAAGCAGAGATCAAAAGTGCCCATAATGAATTTAAGGGAGATCCTTCCAGTCTCTTAACGCAACGCGTAAGTATATTTCCCTTTATTTTGAACAAATGAAAAATGAAGGGAATAAAACTGGTTAACGTCACGCAAAAAAAATTTTATAAAGAGAATAATACGGTTCAAAGCCCTGACATAATAACTTTTCCCGAGGGAGTCAAGTGCCTTCCGCTACAATCCACTCTGTGCTTGTCATTATGACTTCCTAATTATAGATAAACAAAAGAAGCCCCTATTTTAAATATGGTGGGCGTTTATTCTCAAAAATCAATTTGTTGTCAATGTTTAAAGTTAATAAGGACTGATTCAGCTTATCTCATTCACTTACCTTTTGGGACTATTTTGCATATGACTTTAATTTTTATCATGCCAGAGCTGGACGAGAATAAAAGCGCAAGGGCTTTGCCCAGAGGTGACAAGCATAAGATTCAGTAATCAAAAAAAGGATGCACCCATAAATGGATGCATCCCTCAATATTAGGTGCGATCTGAGTTAGAGTCGTCTTCTTTTGAAGCCGTATCTTCTTCGATCACGTTTTCTTCATTTTTCTTTTGGATATTTACTTTCACGTCACTATTTTCCTGGTCGGATTCATAGATACGCTCAGGTAGTTTACCGTGATCCATTAAATGCTTGATTTGCGCCGCATCTAATGTTTCGATGTCTAATAATGTTTTCGCAATGAGTTCAAGCTTGTCTCGATTCTCAGTAAGAATTCGCTTCGCTCTCTCATAACTTTCTTTGATTAGACGCTGCATTTCTAGGTCAATTTCATATGCGATGGCATCTGAATAGTTTTGCTCACTATTGATGTCGCGTCCCAAGAACACTTGACCACCTTGTGATTGACCGAACTGAAGTGGTCCAAGCTTATCACTCATACCATATTCAGTGACCATTTTACGTGCGATTCCAGTTGCACGTTGGAAGTCATTGTGAGCACCGGTTGATACATCACCGAAGATGATTTCCTCTGCTACACGACCACCAAGTAAACCGGTAATCTTATCAAGAAGCTCAGGCTTCGTCATAAAGTAACGATCTTCTTTCGGAAGCATAACGGCATATCCGCCTGCTTGCCCACGAGGGACGATGGTCACCTTATGTACCATATCTGCTTCATCAAGGACTAATCCGATAACGGTGTGACCCGCTTCATGGAAAGCCACGATTTTACGTTCTTTTTCAGATATGACGCGGCTCTTCTTAGCAGGACCTGCAATGACACGGTCTGTTGCTTCATCAATATCGCGCATATCGATTTTCTTCTTATCCTCACGGGCTGCTACAAGAGCTGCTTCGTTCAGAAGGTTTTCTAAGTCGGCTCCAGAGAATCCTGGTGTTCTCATCGCAATCGCTTTTAAATCCACTGAATCATCAAGCGGTTTATTATGCGAATGAACTTTAAGAACCGCTTCACGTCCTCTAAGGTCAGGACGATCCACTGTAATTTGACGGTCGAAACGTCCTGGACGTAACAATGCGGGATCCAGAATATCTGGTCGGTTTGTTGCGGCGACGATGATAATACCTTCGTTAGCACCAAAACCGTCCATTTCGACTAGTAACTGGTTAAGGGTTTGTTCACGCTCATCGTGACCTCCACCCAGACCTGCTCCACGTTGACGACCGACTGCATCAATTTCATCAATGAAAATGATACAAGGTGCATTCTTCTTCGCATTTTCGAATAAATCACGTACACGAGATGCACCGACACCGACAAACATTTCAACGAAGTCGGAACCACTGATTGAGAAGAAAGGAACTCCTGCTTCTCCAGCCACTGCTCGTGCAAGTAAGGTTTTACCTGTACCTGGAGGTCCTACTAAAAGGACACCCTTTGGAATACGGGCACCCACTTCAGAGAATTTGCGTGGATCCTTTAAGAATTCCACTACCTCTACAAGTTCTTGTTTCTCTTCATCTGCTCCCGCTACATCTTTAAAGCGAACTTTCTTCTTCTCTTCACTATATAGCTTTGCTTTACTTTTCCCAAAGTTCATGACACGGCTTCCGCCGCCTTGAGCTTGGTTAAGTAAGAAGAAGAACAGAATAAAGATAATGACAAATGGAATGATCGTTGTAAAGAAAGATACCCAGCCGCTTGTTTCTTTGGCTTGTAATACTTCCACATCAATTCCTTGCTCTGATGCTGCCGTATTGATCTTCTCCATTAACTTTCCATCTGTAGTAAGGACATAGGTTAAGAAGTACTCTCCTTCTTTAGCCCCTTCCATCTGTCCTTTTACTTCATAAACGCCCCTGCCAGGCTGAATTGAAAAAGAAGAAACGTCTCCGTCTTCAAGGTTATTAATAAACGTACTGTACTCGATATTTTTGGTTGGCTCGTTGTTGTTACTGAAATAACTCACCACACCTATAATCACTAAAAAGACCAGTAAATAGAATATGGTGTTTCGAAAGATCCGGTTCATCCCTTACCTCCTCCCACGGTAAACAAACTAAGTAAAATAGTATCATAGAAAATCATGGCATTACAACAAATTGCACTTACAAGATTCCTCTTTAGATTATACTTATTCTCCTGTTGTATACACTCTTGGTTTTAAAACTCCGATATACGGCAAATTACGGTATCTTTCAGCGAAATCAAGACCATAGCCGACGACGAACTCGTCAGGGACAATAAAGCCCACATAGTCCGCTTTGATATCAGCTTTACGTCCAGTCGGCTTGTCAAGCAGCGTGACAATGCTGATGGATTTCGCTTTACGATAACGGAATAGCTCCACCAGGTAGCTTAATGTTAAGCCACTGTCGATGATATCTTCAATGATCAGGATATCCCGACCTTCCACTTTCGTATCTAAATCTTTCACAATCTTTACTTCTCCTGAAGAGACAGTAGAGTTCCCGTAGCTGGATACATCCATGAAATCCATTTCCATATGCGTATCCATACGTTTACAAAGGTCGGCCATGAATGGCATCGCGCCCTTTAAAACTCCAATTGCCAAAGGAAAACGGTCTTGATATTCCTCTGTTAATTGTGCACCTAATGCTTTAATCTTTTCTTGAAGTTCTTCTTCTGAAATTAACACTTTTTCAATATCTTGGTTTAACAATGTTCAACTGCCTCCTAGAAGATGATTGCTCTTAAATTGTAGTACTAAACTATTTTCTTGCTCTTCTCCCAAATCGTAATTAGACTTTTTCATTCCCGGAACCCAAAGGATGTGGTTATCTGCGTCCACTACAATCGGCCACTCGTCACGGAGGTGAACAGGAACTTTTTCGTCAATAAAGAGTGTCTTAAGCTTCTTTGAGCCTTTCAACCCCTTCACTTTCATTCGATCTCCGCTCTTTCTCGTACGCACATATAAAGGCAGGGTAACCTTGTCCGGATCAATGTAGATCCTATCACCGGTACAATCCTCTGCTAACGAGGAAGAAAAATAAAGAAGGAACTGATATCCACCTTGAAGTTCAAGCGTTTCATTAACCTGTATCTCGTGACAATAAGGAGCTTCGGTTAACGCTAATTCCCCAAAATGAAAATAACATGTATGATACGCCCTTGTTACCTTAAGCCCATTTGGTAAATCCAAGCTGGCATTAGGCGTTTTTCCTTTTAATATACCCAATACATCGTAAATATGTATAGACGATAAGGAAGATGGTCTAAGTTTGTAAAGATAGTTTAATATTAGATTAATACCTCTTCTTTGTAAAGGCTGAGGCATTTCAAGAAAACCATCGATATGTAAAGAGGAGAAATCCTCAGTGTTATTCCATACCTTATTCAACCTATCCCTTGTTAATTCCTCTAAATATACCTCATCTTCTGCCAATTCTTCACTAAATCGTTGAAATTGGAGATGAACATGAGGATTCTCTTTTTTCAAAAAAGGAAGAACCTTTTTTCTGAACCGGTTCCTAGTATAATCTTCCTTCAGATTACTGGGGTCTCTCCTCGGGTTTAGATCGTGCCTTTCACAATACTTCTCTATATGCTCTTTTGTAACAGAAAGAAACGGCCGTATGATCTCACCTGCATCAATGGATCGTTTCAAGGGAATCCCGGCCCTGCTAACCCCGGATGCTCCTCTTGTCATCTTCATCAGGATAGTTTCTACTTGATCATCCCCGTGATGGCCAAGAGCTAATTTCGTAGCAGATGCCTCTTCCATGACCTCCATCAAAAATGCATAGCGAATTTGACGGGCCGTTTCCTGCAAACTTCCATTCGTCCGCTCGATCTCCATTGATACATCCACACTTTCACCGTAAAAGGGGACGTTTCGCTTATTACAGTATTCTTTGACGAACAAGAGTTCCTGATAGGATTCGTCTCCTCTGAACATATGATCAAGATGAGCCGCCATGACTTCTACTTCCCACTCAGCTTTGTTCGAATCAAGAAAATGGAGAAGCGCTAAGGAATCGGGGCCTCCCGACACTGCCACCATAATACGATCTCCTTTTTCAATCAAACTATGGTCTTGAATAAATCTTTTAATCGTTTGCTCTAACATAACGCTTCCTCTTCCTAAAACCATTTTCCCCATTGTACCAATACCTGCTGAATTCTCACACTCTTACACTACATCAATTCTCCATAGATATACAAAACATATAATAACGACACAATCATCACCACGAGCACAGTCTCAAGAAAGTGACTTGATTTTTTATTTCGGTGATTTTGATATCTACTTGTATGTGAAGCGGATGAATTTACATGAGAGCTCATTGAAACAGGTCTACTGACTTTAGGTTTCGATTTTGGCTGCTTTACTGGCTGAGAGTGAGAAAGTCCATTCAGGAGGCTGACCCTCATATCACTGGCAGATTGAAATTTCCCTTCCAGGGCATCAAGGATTGATCCTTCAAACTTCTTCAGTTGGTCCTTGGAACCGATCGCCTGCTTTAATTGTTGCATATTCCCGTTTCCTGCCTTAGTGAAACGCCCTGGATAGGCTAAATTAATGAGGATCATCCCCACAGAGAAAAGATCATAAGAAGGTTCGGCTCTTCGCGACCCCCCCACCCAGTATCCTCTATCAAAAAACTCCGTAAACTCTTTGATTGCACGGCCATTGATGGTGGTTCCCCCAACATCAATACAGCGAATTCGGTAAGGAGGTCCGGTGACGATCAAGTTTTCAGGTTTTAAATCCCCAAAGACCCATCCTTCCTTATGAATTCGCTCCAGGTCTGTCAGGAGCTGAGCAATGAGTACTCCTGTCCACGAAAATCCTTTTGATTGAACAAATGACAGCAAGTCAGTACCTTGAATATATTCCATCACGTAAAAATGTATTTTCTGTCCCCGATACTCCCAATCATCCACATCAAGAAGCTTTGGCCCAAGGGGAGCACCTTGGACCTTAGAAAAAGATTTTAATACATTCACTTCCGAGGTAATGGATACATTGCTTTCACCCATCTTTAACGCCTGATATCCAGACGAACCTTGTACCAGGTAAACGATGCCGTTCGCACCATATCCTAATTCTTTTACAATGGTGTAGATTTGCTTATACCATTTTCCTCTTATAACTGTTCCAGGTGGGAAATTAAATGGTTTCTTCGAAGTATTGTTCATCATCGCCACGAGAGAGCAATCCCCTTAATGAACGTTTTTTCTTAAAGTGAGTGATAGCTTCTGAGATCGCAGGACCTGTTGGTGTAATGCCACCCGGAGACAATTTAGAGAATATACTCGTTAATGTTTCGAGTTTCGGTGTCCAATCCAGCAATTTTTCGACATCTTGTCGTTTCCCGGGAAATACAAAGACGGAAAATTTATTGTCTCCCATTCTGGCATTCAGACTCAATGACAGGTCTAATAAGGCTTCCTTAACTGTGGGAAGCTTATGCTTCATGCTCGCAGACGTATCAACAAGAATCAACACTTCCATATCAACGGATTCTCCCAGTTCATCGACAACCTCCATGACCTCCCCGCGTTCTTCGGGAGGAAGCTCCTCCATAGATGCGGATTTACCAAGGATTTGCTTCAGCTCTTTATTTACAACCCCCTGTAAGGTTTGTGTCATCGCTTTACGCGTGACCATTTGTACAGTTTGAGAAAGCTGTTGAGCATATACAATCTGACTTACTCCACCCCCCGATAGAGCAATTCCTTCAATTTCCTTCATTCCATTATCATCTATCACATCATTATCCATGACCCCAATAACGTTCACTGAGATTCCCTGCTCCTTCGCAAGAGCCGCCATCGCAATTGGGTCTTCACCTTGATTTGAGCAACCATCCGTAATTAATAGAATTTGACGAAGTGTACCTGGCTTCATCAGACTCCCCTCCTCATTCTAAAGTTGTTACCATCTTCGCCGAATAAGGAGGGATTTATACTCTAGTTAACTATTTTTATAGGGTGAATATTCGTCCTAGGAAATTTTCTTTTTATCCTTCGCTTTCGATTTTTGCACAGGGATAGACGACCATTTCGGTATATTATGTTTGATTTTTGAAACCACAATGGTCATATCATCTTCTATTAAGCCGGAGCTCGACCTGATCACTTCCTCCATTAGAATATCGGCCACTTCTTGTGGTTCTTCCGTTTCCAGCTCCTTTATTTTCCTCTTCATCCAGAGGTCATAATTTTCTACATGTTTCGGGCCTTCAAAAGCGCCATCACTCATCATAATGAGAAGGTCTCCTGCTTTTAATTGCTCAGACACGACGTCCACATCGAAATCCTGCTGAAGCATGCCCATGGGTAAATTGCTTGCCTCTACCTTTATGATTTTATCTCCCCGCTTAATGAAACTCGGGGTTGAACCAATTTTCAAGAATCTCGATGACGCATTCTGCAGATCGATCATGGCTAAATCCAATGTGGAGAAAATTTCATCATTCGTTCTGAGAGATAAAATCGAGTTGATGGATTTGATCGCTACCTGTTCTTCAATCCCGGATTCCAGTATCTTTTTCAAAAGCCTCAGTGTTTCATTGCTTTCGTAGTGAGCACGTTCTCCGTTCCCCATTCCGTCACTGATCGCAACAGCATATTTTCCCCTTCCTAATTCAATCATCGAGTAGCTGTCTCCTGATACCAGCCCTCCCCCTTTCGCTGCATGAGAAGCTCCGGTATCCACTACAAATTTCTTGGCAGATTGGAAGGTCACATGACATTGACCGTTCGGAAATTGAGCACACTCCTCCTTTTGAACAATGATATTTTCACCTAATATATCCGATAGCATCGGGGCAATCAGCTTTTCACCCTGTCCATGTCCCCCGCAATAAGGCATGGTCATATCTATATCAACATTCCCCTGTTCCAGGTTATAGATTTCAATGTTTTCAATCTCGATTCCAAACTCTCCGATACTCGATAAGATTTGTTCTTCCTGAATATGATGATTCTCCCTTTCTCTTTGAATTTCTTTCGCGAAGTTCCCCATCACCTCTGATACTCCAAGTAATTGGTCGGCGACCAGCTTCCTGCTTTCCTGGACCTGCTTCTTTAATTTCAGATTCGCTTGATAGAAGGTCAACTCCTGATATATTGTTTCTTTCAGTTTTTTCTCTCTCGTACAATGCTTCTCTACCTCTCTAGCAATTTTTGGAGACAGGGGAACACGGCCCTGATCATACTCGGTCATGACATCTTTCATTAGATTATAGGTTTTATCAAAATTTCGGGCCCAGCACTGATCTTTCTTAAAACAGGTTTGACACGTTTTCTCTGTCACATTGCTTAAGAAATAATCGAACTCTTTATCTTCCTCCTCTTCAAATCGGTCTTCTATTTGTTGAAAACTATTGGACAAAGCTTGAAACACCGAGGAAAACTGTGTGACCCTATTAGCGGTCACATCTCTCACTCTCCGCATATATCCCTGTTGTTCCTGTTGATATTCTGTTGTTCCCGGAATATGTTTGGCAATTTTAGATGTTAAACTTTGAGGGGTTAAAAATAGGAGTAAAATCGCAACTCCCGATTCATATAAGGTTTTCGTTATGACCGTATCTGTTTCTCCGTACATCCCCATTAATAAAGTAGCGATTAACAAACCGATTGCTGCTCCGAATTTCTTTCCTTCTTTCATAAGGCCGCCCAGAAGCCCCGAGAAAGCAAGCAAGCTCATTTGATAAAAGCTGGAAACATTGGCTAAACTGAAAACAAGCCCGGTAACAACCCCTACTGTGGAGCCCACGGTAGCCCCTGCTATGAAGGAAAACAGCAGCACTAAGTATCTTGATAACACATGTTCTACAGACAGGTTGTATACAGACCATCCGATTGTACCTGTCAGGATGGATGCTAAAAGAATGATCAGACTGACCACTTCTTCTGTTTTCAACGATTTCCTTCTACGCTGTACGGTTACAAGGGGTACACTTTGAATGAAGATATACGTTAAAAGAAAGGCAAGGCATGCTTCTATTAACGCCATTACTCCGTTGTACACCGTCAGTGCTTGTCCTTGCTGGATATAATCGAATGAAAGCTTTGCTACTATTACTGTGAAGAAGACATAAAAAGCGACGACTTTCAAATTATTCTTGTGATATTTCTGAGTCAATCGAAATGCTAATAGGAATATTACCGCACTGACAAACGTATAACTGATACTAGGAAGAGATAAGGTGAGAGCTCCTGCAAGCAAACCGATTAGTGCAATGGGAGATTTCTCTCTTCGAATAATGTAAACAGAGGCAAAGAACGGCAGTGCAAACGGCGTTAAATGTGAAAGGATTAACGCTCTACCCAATAAAAATCCGATGACGAATAAAGCGATCCCCTTTTCTACGAACAGCCACTCCAGTTTCGAATAAATAGACTTGACTCTTTTGGATAGTTCCACCCTAGTGTGTTCAATGTCCACGTTCTGAACAGGTTCTATGATTGACTGATCGGCTTTCCCCATGTATGAAACACTCCCCATTTCTTTTTTGTTAAGTATAAATGGTACAAGATTAAAACTTTGTCAAAATGAGGGAATACATACCAAGAAAGTTTCGACGACTTTCTATAGATTCCGGTAAAATATTCAGAATATTCTCGTTATACCTATTCTTCTTTTCTTCTTTTTCCCTCTTAAACGCTTATGCGACTATGCTTAAGGGAATTTTGACAAATTCTTTACTAGATTATATTGACAAGATAATTCTTTCTATGTATCATAGTTTTTGTGCCTAAAAGGTGTATAAATATGGCGGTGTAGCTCAGCTGGCTAGAGCGTACGGTTCATACCCGTGAGGTCGGGGGTTCGATCCCCTCCGCCGCTACCATATTTCATGGCCCGTTGGTCAAGCGGTTAAGACACCGCCCTTTCACGGCGGTAACACGGGTTCGAATCCCGTACGGGTCATAGTAAAAAAAGACTATCATTTATGATAGTCTTTTTTTGTATTCAGATCTTTTCGAATGAAGAGAGGAACATCACGTTATTTCTGCAGACACAACTTCTTCAATTTGCTCCTGGTGATGTTTATCATGACCGATAAAGTCTTCAAAAAACTCTTCAAGAGTAAAGCTTTGATCTCCTACTAAGAACGAATGTTGTAAATCATCATCAGATAAGCTACTTACATAAGCTATAATCGATTCGCGTGTTTTGATACCCTCTTCAATCAAAGCTTCCTTATTAACCACGTCATGCGCATATTCTGCAGCTTCTCCATTAAAACGTTGAAAATCTGGAAAAGGAGACAACTGCGCTCCTTCTGAAACATTTGGAAGAATCTCTACTAATGAATATTGGTCCCATTTGATCATGTGAGAAACATTTGCAGCAATCGACCACTTGCTTTCCTCCATTGGCTGAAACCACACTTTATCATTGATCCTTTTCAATTCATTAAGCCACAACTTAAACGATTCATAATGATCGATTATCTGTTCTTTTTTCATAATGGCGGCCTCCATAAAATTAGTTAAGACTATTTTATTCGATGGGGGCAGGTCGTTTTCCTCTCTACACTATAAAAAAAACAGGCACACTCATCCTTATGAGTATGCCTGTTTTCCGTTCACAACCTGCTATATGAGTTAATAGACAGCAAGTTAACCTTTTTTCGCCCCTCTTCCACCACGACGAGACTCAGTATTTTTCTTTAAAGATGATAAACGATCCTCACTGTCTTTCAAGAAACGTGCCATCTTTTGTTCGAAACTCTCTTTAGTACGTGTGTCGTTCTGTTTGTTATTATTATTACGCGGGCGTTGAGGACGCTGAGGGCGCTGCGGGCGTTGTGGTTGCTCTTTCGCTTTTCGGATGGACAAACCGATCTTTCCATCTTTCTCAACATTAATAACCTTAACTGTTACTTCGTCGCCAACTTTAAGGTGTTCGTTAATATCCTTAACATAGTTGTCTGCAACTTCACTAATGTGAACTAAACCTGTTGAACCTTCCGATAATTCCACGAACGCTCCAAAATTTGTAATACCTGTTACCTTACCCTGTAACTTGCTGCCTACTTCGATTGACATAAAAGAAATGCTCCTCCTTAAAATGATAAAAGATAAACCTTACTATATATTATAGCCAATTAAAAAAAAGAGTGTCAATAAGACACCTCTTCTTCTTTCTCTTTATCTGGTTCAGGTATGTTGAAAATAATCTCACCTTCATCTGATAAAAAGTAATCCCGGCGCGCCAGTTTGGCTATATATTCGTCGTCGTTAAGCTTCACAATCTCTTCTTCCAACGCGGTTTGCTTATCTTTTAGATGTTCTAACTTTTTTTCTAATTGTGCTTTTTCAGTACGTTTATCTTCTAAAACATGGGCTCTGGAAATGAGAGTCGAAATTAAAAATCCACTAATTGCCAATACTAAAACTAAAAATACTGCTAATCGACGGACCAAACGCTTTTTTCTCTTAGAAGACGAATGATGCATATGCTCCTGATGACGAACATATTCATTTTCCATTGGTGTCACGTTTTTTCTCATTCCCAAACCTCCTTTACAATATGGAGTGGCAAAGCCTTAAGCCCTATTTCTTGTCTTTAGGTTTCTTTTTGAACTTTTCTACCACTCTATATACTTTTTTGATATATTCTTTAAAAATTCCTGCCACTTTATTATATAACTTCTCGACTCTTTTTGTAAGATTTTTCGGCAATAAATTCCAAATACCCTTTAATATCCACCATATTGGAGCCGTTACGAGCTTAATCGCCCACTGTAACACCTTCAAAATCACCTTTAAAAGGAAGATTATGACGGATATGAGCCCTTTTCCTACAGATAAAACCATGGTAACGAGAAGCACAATTATCCATTTTATCGGTGAATAAATTAATTTTTTCACCATTTTTACACCAAATTTATAAAGGGAGATAAAAAATAAGATCACCCGTTCCAAAAAGGCAAGATAAAGCTGCTTGATGAGGGCCTGATAACCAGCAAAGCCACACAGCAAAGCAACGAAAATATAAATACGGATCTCACCAAAATTGACGACAAATAAAATATAAAAAATCGATAGGGCTTGTAATACCCAAAACATAATATCGTTTAAGAATACAAGCCACCGTTTTCTTTCAGACCGGTTTAAGAACCGATTGTACGTGTCTAGTGTCGCACCAAATAAAGCTCCCATTCCGATCATGGAGAGCATGGTGTAGAACTGGGTTGAGAGTGTCATCGAAATAGCTTGCTAAAGAAGCCTTTAGCCTTCTCCCCATTTTGTTCATCCAGGTAAACGAGATCAAACACCTTTCCTTTAATGGAGACGACGCCTTTGTCCACGTCCAGATTTTTCATTTGTAGATTTTGACCTCTGACAGACAAGAAGCCCATAACGGTTTCGAGTAGAAACTCTTCATTATCGAAGCTTTCAACCTGTTTGACACCCGTGATATCAAGAAGCTTGCGGCCCCTCATCATGACGTCATGTTCTTGAAAAGTCGTTTTATCTTTGTTTCCATCATAATATTGATTCATACCCATCCCTCACATTCCAATAGTACAAGCTTTGTAACTATGTTTATGTTTTCGGGAGAAAAATAGAACCAAAATAGAGCCTCTTACTATGTAATCCTTATTCCGTTTCTTCTTGAACTCTTTCTTCTGAAAGTACGGAATAAAGCCCACTCGCTTCTTCTTTTTTGGTTGTTTCAAGAAGCCTTTCTATCTTTACCCTCATAATCTTTTGACCAAACCTCACGCTTAATTCGTCTCCAACCTTCACGTTAGAGCTCGCTTTTGCTTGCAGTCCATTCACTGTAATACGGCCCTGGTCGGCAATTTCTTTAGCCATCGTTCTTCTTTTAATCAGTCTTGATACTTTTAAAAATTTATCTAATCTCATGGATACCATTATTCATTTCCCCTTATTCGATATTCATCTTCTTGGCTTCGTTCCAAAATTGGTCTAATTCTTCTAAAGTGAAATCCTCAAAGCTCTTCCCCGTTTTCAAAACCTGTTCCTCCACATAAGAAAAGCGGTGGTAAAATTTTGTATTGGTCATAGACAGGGCTTCTTCTGGATATATCTTATAGAATCTGGCCACATTGATAAGCGCGAATAAAATATCTCCAAATTCTTTTTTGATATGGTTTTCACTATTATTCTCGACCTCGTTTTCAAACTCCTTTAATTCTTCCCATACTTTTTCCCAGGCACCTAGTGGGTCTGGCCAATCAAATCCTACTTTTGCGGCTTTCTTCTGGTATTCGTATGCCTTCATGAGAGCCGGCATTCCTTTGGCAACGTTCTTAAGCATCGGTTCATGATCATCCGGCTTTTCTTGCTTCTTGATTTCATCCCAGTTCGCTTTCACTTGTACCGTATTTTCTACTTGAACCGAACCGAATACATGAGGGTGTCTTCGGACCATTTTGGAAGCAAGACTTTCAATCACTTCCTCCATGGTGAACATTCCTTCATCCTCCCCAATTTGGGCATGAAGCATGACCTGGAGCAGGACATCCCCCAATTCTTCAATCACATGATCAATATCATCTTCCTCAATGGCTTCCAATAATTCGTACGTTTCTTCGAGTAAATATTTCTTTAGGGAGTGATGCGTTTGCTCTTTATCCCATGGACACCCATTTGGTCCCCTCAATGTCGAGATGATCTCTCTCAATGTTGCATATTGTTTATACGTGGATGCCCTTTCTTTCACAGCCGGGACGTACAAGCTCGTTAAATTGCTGAGGTTGGCCACACGATCAAGTTCTACCAGGGGGATTCTATCCACCTTCTCTTCCTTGCTGCCAGCCGCTGTGACAAGCATGACTTCATAATCATATGGATAGAGTTCCATCAGGGTAATCTTCACCTCAGAAGCGATAAAAGCATCATACACCTGACCGATGATGAGCTGCTGATTCATATGAATGTCGTGAAGCTTTAAGCTCGTACCATCCAGCAGCTGAAAGCCATCGATCGGGTCCGCTCCGACAGAAGCAAACAGAGCATCAATGAAGCTTTGACCCCCGCCTATCGACACTTGTATCTTTCCTGCTTCATGAAGTTCCAAAAGCATTTGAACAGCCTTTTCAGCCACTAGTGGATGACCTGGAACTGCGTAGACGATTGAATGCTTTTCAGATTCCCTAACCAGTTCATATACAATTTCTTCATATACACGGTCGAACTGATCATACTTTTCATATACAGCATCAAAGGATTGAAACTCTATATCTTCTGCAATTAAATCCTTTACGACTGGATGCTCCTTCGTACGTAAGTATAGATGTGAGCTATTCTTAATTAATCGATACACTCCTAATGGGAGCTGTTCGATGTCTCCTGCACCTAAACCCACAATTGTTATTGTATGCATATTGATCTCCTCGCTACTTTTTATTCATTGGTTGCATGATATTCATCAGCCTTACCCATTTACTACCAAACGGCAAGAAACCCATTTCTTCTCTGGAGAGGACATTTCCTCTTAAAAATACAATCAGAAAAATGATAGCACCAATACACGCTCCTCCTAAAGAAAAAAGGACAGAAAGCTCTCGTTCAGGTATTCCTTTGTCTAAAAGTGTATCATAAATCTGCAGGAAAACCTGTAACACGATGGTCATGGCTGCGCCGCTCAGCAATAAGGTTTTATAGAATGAAAGTGGGAAAAACCGGATAGGGAATAATCTCCTTAGCTTCAAGATCATCATGCAGGTAATAACGGCTAAAGAAACGACCGTCGCGATGGACGCTCCCATAATGCCCATGACGGGGATAAGATAGGCGTTGCCGATATATTTTAAGAGAATACCTATCAAAATACAGAATGCCGGGTAATAAATCTTACCGATCCCTTGGAAAATACCTGCAAACGTAAGAATAAGACAGCTAAAGAATATGGAAAGACAGAAAACGGCGATCACCTTAGAGCCCAATGCATTTTCGAAAAACATCGTATTGGTAGGAACCATGATATTGATGATTCCCAATGTAGCTGCAAATCCGATGGTAATACTGATTTTAAGGGATAACTGACTGTACTCCCTTATCAAATTCTCTTTCTTTTTCAAGTAGGCACTTGTCACCAACGGTACGATAGTGAGGGAAATGGAGGTGGCCACTACTGTCCCGAGCTGGACAAAGGGCTGACCCCGGTCATAAATCCCCTTCCACGTTTTCCCTGACTCCTTGTCCATACCTGATGTGGCCAGGAGAGAATATACATTTAAGGAATCAACAAACTGAAGAAGGACCAGCAGCATGGCACTTACACAAATGGCTGTTCCGTTCATTAATAACCGTGACCAAATGTGTAAATAATCTGGGGACAACCTCAGGGACTTGCGTGAAAACAGCCTTTCCCTGCGTGCAGTCACTATGAAAAGTAAAACCAACAAACCTCCCAGTCCACCGGTTATCGAACCGAATAGCGCTCCGTTCCCCGCAATATACAGGGAATATCCCTGAGACACCAAAATAGTTGAAAATACAAGAATCGTCGCCACTCTTATCGTTTGCTCTGTCACCTGTGAAACAGCGGTGGGCACCATATCTTCCTTTCCTTGATAGTAACCTCTCAGAACAGAAAGGGGAGCTAACAACAGGAAGGATAATGAAATGACTTGAATCAACGGTTTTAGGAGTGGATCCCCCATCCAACCGGCAATCACCCCTGCTCCAAAGTACACGATAAGAAACCAGCTTAATCCAACGATACATAGGAACATGAAAGAGGTGACGACTACATTCTTCGCTCCTTCTACATCTTCATTTTCTATTTTCTCGGCTACTAACTTCGAGATGATCACAGGGAATCCATAGGTGGATAACGCAATAGCAATTCCATAAAAAGGATACACCTGCTGATAGATATAAAAACCAATATCCCCAACAATATTTTGAAACGGCACCCGATAAACTGCACTTAATATCTTCGTCACTAGTGCAGCAACCGTTAATACCATTGCCCCTTTCAAAAATTGATTGGAAGAGTACTTCTTACTCAACCAGTTTCCCTGCCTTTCTGTACCACTTTTTTCAATACTCTTTCAATCTGCTCAGGCAGAGAAAAAATCGTTTATGTACTGGTCATTTTACCATAAAGAGCTTTCTGTTTTCTCTGAACGGCATCGTTTATCAGGCCAAAGATAAAAAAAGAAGAGCGGCTAAATGCCGCTCTTTTAGATTATTGCTCCATTTGTCTTGCTAAAAAGCCAGCTGCCGTTTCTACTGCCTTTTGTTCCACTTCGCCTACTGTACGCTCCTTCGAGAAGATCGCAACGGCACCAATCGGGTCACCATTTGCGACTATCGGGGCGATCGTATAGGAAGCCAGATCTTCACCGTGTCCATCGACAAGCTCAGCTTGTCCTTGTTGAGTGTGTAACAGAGACGTACGGTCATCCATGACTTTCTCAACCAGTTCACTGATGTTCTTATTTAAATATTCTTTCTTTGAAGCGCCTGAGATGGCGATTACAGCATCTCGATCACAAATTAACACTGCGCTTCCAAGGCTGTCGTATAATGCTTCGCCGTATTCCTTAGCAAAGTCACCAAGTTCACTGATTGGGGAGTATTTCTTTAAGATGACTTCTCCGTCACGATCGACGAAGATTTCAAGGGGATCTCCCTCGCGAATCCTTAATGTTCTACGAATTTCTTTCGGAATGACGACACGCCCTAAATCATCAATACGACGAACAATACCAGTTGCTTTCATCTATAGTTGCCTCACTTTCATCAGATGATTTTATTTGGCAATGTACCAACTTGTTATTGAATACTTTACCATTGTTGAGTTTAGTATCTTACAACTTAGAAGTTCTATACACATTCAGTTATTTTTTCTGTAATTTCACTAAAATTCTAATGCAGGTATCTTTTTCCATTGTTGGCAGCTGCATAAATACTAATACCCTTATCATAGTAAAGTAAAACAATCAGCGCGTTTACATTTTGGTTACAGTATTATAACGAAGGTAAGAATTTCCGTATTTCATCTGATGAAAGTGTTGGAGTTCTTATCGATATTAAGCGTTTTCTTCTACTTTTAACGCTTCATCTAAATGCTTAATGATGTCATAAGCCATATTAAACCACTTCGATGATTCCAAACGTGAGGTATTGATGGATATTTTAAGCTTAGATCCTTCCATTCCGAGGCCTACAGCCCGGCCGTGTTTATTGCATAAGGTAAAGACCTTGGATCCATCAATCTGCGCCGTTCCGTCTGGCGACATAAAGATGTTCACTGATTTCTTATCCTGCTTAATGGACTCTAGCTTTGTATTTTTGGCGTATATTTTCATTTCAGAGATTAAGAATAGATAGCCGACTTCCTCTGGATACTCCCCGAAACGGTCAAGGATTTCTTCTTCCAGTTCTTCGATTTCAGGAAGCGAAGAGAGGGAGCGGAATCGTTTATACATTTCGATCTTTTGATGACCATCTTTAATATAATCATCCGGAATATAGGCATCGATTTCGATATCCACTTCAAAGCTCGACTCCGGCTGTTTCGGAAGATCTCCTTTTCGCTCTTCGATGGCTTCTTTCAGCATTTGAGAGTACAAGTCAAATCCTACAGAATCAATAAAGCCGTGCTGCTGTGCCCCCAGAAGATTTCCTGCTCCACGGATCGTCAGGTCACGCATGGCAATCTTGAATCCTGAACCGAGCTCAGTAAATTCTTTTATCGCTTGCAATCGTTTTTCGGCGACTTCCGTCAACACCTTATCTTTACGGTAGGTGAAATAGGCATAGGCCACCCTGTTCGAACGTCCTACCCTTCCTCTTAATTGATAGAGTTGAGATAAGCCCATCCGATCGGCATCAAAGACAATCAATGTGTTCACATTCGGGATATCCACACCTGTTTCAATAATCGTCGTAGTGACCAGTACATCATACTCACCAGCAAGGAAGCTTAAAATCACGGCTTCGAGCTCATTTTCACTCATTTGTCCGTGTGCGTAGGCTATTCTCGCATCTGGCACAAGCATGGAAATTTCGTCTGCTTTTCTTTCAATATCCTCTACTCGGTTGTATAGGAAATACACCTGACCGTTTCTGGCCATTTCTCTTTCAATAGCTTCCTTGATCAAAGCACCATTGTATTCCATTACATATGTCTGAACAGGGAACCGATTCTCCGGCGGTGTTTCAATGACAGATAGATCCCTTACTCCAAGCATCGACATATGGAGAGTTCGTGGAATCGGTGTAGCCGTTAGGGTCAACACATCAATATTCGTTTTTAATTGTTTGATTTTTTCTTTGTGAGTAACTCCAAATCGTTGTTCTTCATCGATGATCAATAATCCTATATCCCTGTATTGAATGTCTTTAGAAAGAAGACGGTGAGTACCCACTACGATATCCACTGTTCCGTTCTTAAGACCCTTTGTCGTTTCCTGCTGCTGCTTTCGTGTTCTGAAACGACTTAATAATCCGATTTCAACCGGGAAGTCCTGAAAACGTTCCTTTATCGTTTCATAATGTTGCTGAGCAAGGATGGTGGTTGGTACGAGAATAGCGACCTGCTTTCCATCGGCAATGGCTTTAAAGGCTGCCCGAATGGCCACTTCTGTTTTTCCATAACCTACGTCTCCACATAATAAGCGGTCCATCGGCCGTTCTCTTTCCATATCGTGCTTAATTTCACTTACAGATCGCAGCTGGTCATCGGTTTCTTCGTATGGAAACACCATTTCAAATTCTCTTTGCATGTCACCATCGGGGGAAAATGCATAGCCTTTTGCCGCTTCCCGTTCAGCATAGAGCTTAATAAGATCATCTGCTATATCCTGAACAGAAGACTGAACCTTCGACTTGACCTTCTTCCATTCACTTCCGCCCAGCTTGTAAAGCTTTGGATCCTTGTTTTCTGAAGCAACGTATTTTTGGACAAGTTCAATTTGATCTACTGGAACATAGAGCTTGTCATTTCCCTGATATTTCACATGGAGATAGTCTTTGTGAACACCATTGATCTCCAAGGTCTCAATCCCAAGGAATTTTCCGATCCCGTGATTCACATGAACCACATGGTCCCCCACTTTTAGCTCAGAATAGCTTTTGATTCTCTCAGCATTTGAAAGCTTTTGCCTTCTGGGTTTCTTTTGGGTTTTCTTATTGAATAGTTCCTCTTCTGTAATAACGGCCAGTTTCTGAAGGGGAAGCTCAAATCCGTTCGTAAGGCTGCCGTTGATCATTTGGATCGTGCCCGGTAGCAGCTTATCTCCATCTTCTACAAAGGCGATTTCAATTTTATAGTCGTCCAGTACCCTTTGAAGTTTCTTGACCCGTTCTTCATCCGGTCCCAGTAAGATAACCGTATATTTCCCTTTTTTCCAGCGATCCAATTCTGCCTTTAAAACATTCATCTGCCCATGGAAATTCTGCATGGGCTTTGTGGAAACATTAAAGATATTCTGCGGGCTTGTATTGGGAATATGACGTAGGAAAAGTGAAAAATAAACCTTTGGCAGCTTCGTTTCACTAATCAACTTGGAAAACGCATGGGATACAGGTACGTCATGGATGATCTGTCCATCTTGCAACAACGAGGTATACCACTCTGCTTCCTCTTTCTCAAGGGACTCACTCATCTCCTGTACACGACTGAATTCGTCAAAGAAAATGACCCCGTCGTCAGGTAAATAATCTAGCAAACTACTAGGGTGATCATACGCCAGGGACAAGTACTTGAATATTTGCTCGGGAACTTGTCCATTTTCAAGCTGATCCACTTCATGCCCTATGTACTCTGTCATCTTTTCCTTTACCGCTGCCGCTTTCACCTTCTTTAAGCTGGCGGAAAGTCCAGCTTCCATTTCGCGGATGAGCCTTTCGATGTTCTCATAATTCAATAAGACTTCTGTGGCAGGACCTATTTCCATAGAGTTAAGTTTATCAATCGAACGCTGGTCCTCAACAGAAAAGATACGAATCGAATCAATTTCGGTATCAAATAATTCGATTCGGACAGGATTCTGGGACGTTAATGGAAATACATCAACGATTCCCCCGCGAAGGCTGAATTCACCAGGTGTGTTGACCATTCCCGTCCTCTGATAGCCCATTTGAACCAATTGATTCAATACTTCGTCCAAATCGATATCTTCACCCGTTTTAAAACGGATTTGATTCATTTCCCACATGGATTTAGGAGGAAGGATCTTTCTTAATCCTGCGACAGGAACAATATATACACCCGATTGATTCTGAGAAATCTTATTCAACACTTCGATCCGTTGAGCTCTCAGTTCCGGACTAGCCACACTTAATTCCGCTGCGATTAACTCATTAGCAGAATATAAATATACTTCATCCTCAGATAGAAACTGAATGAGATCGTCATAGACTTTCTGGGCTTGAAACAAATTATGGGTAACCACTATGGTGGATTTATTCGTTTGTAAGTATACATCCGCTATATAGGCTGTTCGGGATGAGCCAGACAATCCTGCGACAAGTTGTTCTGATAATTGATCCTCCACTCCAGCGATGATGGACTGAATTTCTTCACTTTGGTGAACCTGTTTTAAAATACCTTTCAAGTGTACGCTCCTCCCCTTTGGATCTTTCTATATAATCTCAACTGTAAACAGAAAAATGCTTTGGTTCTCCACCAAAGCGTTCTTACTGAATGATATGATCTAATTGATGATAGTCAGGGTTTCTCTCCAGACTCTCCTGACAATCTTCACAGATGGTCTTCACTTGGATATCTCCGTTGTCCTGATACTGAACCATGTGTAACCGCTCTTCATCTGACAGCGTATGAATCCCGAGCTGCTCTGAATGGACAGATACGTTTGAAAGTGTTCCAACATTCGTACCACAATGTCGACACTGATAATGGATCGCCATACCATTTCCCTCCATACACATTTATACAATTAGTATGAACCTGTTAGGGGGGAGTTATTCAACTCTCCACAGGAATGAAGGAAGGTTATCCAAACTTTTTAGTCCTGGAAATGCAATAGATGAATTCGTTAGTTGAATTTATTCATCACTTCGAGGAAAGGTTTATCAAACCATGTTTCACATGCTTCCACACTAGCAGAGATGACTTTATCCAACTCTCCTTGATCTTCCTTACTGAACCTTCCAAGAACATAATCCGGGACACTCATACCGTTTACAGGGCGATCAATTCCTATTCTAAGGCGATTGAAGTTTTGAGAGCCCAAATGAGCGATGGTTGATTTTATGCCATTATGTCCGCCGGCACTCCCCTTCTGTCTCAACCTTATCTTTCCTACAGGTAAATCCAAATCATCATAAATGACCAGCAAATCTTCGTCTTCAATATTAAAATAATCCATTAGCGGAACAATGCTTTCCCCAGACAAATTCATATAGGTAAGCGGCTTTAATAAAACGATTTTTTCCCCTTTATAATGGTAGGTCCCATATACCCCTTTGAACTTTGACTGATTCAATGAAACCCCCAGTCGATCTGCTAAAGCATCTATAATAACAAACCCGATATTATGACGTGTTTTCTCATATTGTGATCCCGGGTTTCCTAATCCAACGATTAATTTCATGTCTAACACCTCTTCTGACCTTATACTTCTAGAATAACGTAAAAAGCGCAACCTGCAAAAGGTTACGCCAAAAAATATTGATTTTTATTCTTTCTTGGATTCACTTTCTTCACTGGCCTCTGATTCTCTTCCTTCTTCATTCTCAGGAGTACCAGCTTCCTGCTCTTCACCGCTGTCAATTTCTTCTTCTTGTCGTGGAGCAAGAATGGAAGCAATTGTACGGTCGTCTTCTTCATTAAGAGCGACACTGTATTTGTCTCGAATATCACCGATCGTTACCGTTTCCCCTACTTGAAGATCTGCAATATCGACTTCAATTGATTCCGGTATATCGTTAGGTTTGGCTGTTACAGAGACCTCATGAAGCGGCTGCTGTAGTACGCCGCCGTCCTTCACTCCTGCCGCTTCTCCTACAAGCTCGATACGAACATCTGCATCGATTTCCTGTGACATATTAACGGCAAGGAAATCAACGTGGGTAACGGTATCCTTCAAGTGGTCCTGCTGATAGTCACTTAAAATGACATTTTGTTTATTACCATCTACATTTAAGGAAATAATACCGTTTCTTCCTACATCACGAATCGTTTTGATAAACGTAATGGCATCTACCATAATCGGTGTATTATCTGCTTTGTAGCCGTACACGACTCCAGGGATATTCCCCTCGTGTCTCAGCTTTGTTAATGAAGAACGTTTAAAATCTTTTCTCGTATTTGCTTTTAATTCAGTTGCCATGTCTAATCCAACACCTTTCCCTAATCTTTTATGTTAGTTAAAGTTCTATATATAGTAATTACCCTAATGTGATTTGAAATAAACATAGAAAAATCAATTTATGATAGGGAGGGTGCTAAAGGAATGTTGTCAGATCGGCGTTTTAAGAAAAGCTATTTTCGTAAAGTTTGTTGATTTAGAAAAGAAAGCAGTAGTTGATTTCCGCTCCAGGATGCTCGCTTTCCGCGGGGCTGGCGGTGAGCCTCATCGGATACGTCTCCGGGGTCTCACCTGTCCAGCTACGGGGCTAAGGGGCTCGAGGTCATAAGCCAAGTCTGCCAAAAAGGCAAAGTCCGTCTTTCCAGCAGACTCGTCTTATGCTTTTCGCCCCTGGGCAAAGTCCCTCCGCTTTTCGTACTGTCCAGCAATTCCCGCAGGAGTCGAGCATTGACAGAGCATATGTTAAAAAACAAACAAAAAGAAGAGCCTGTCCTAAACAAGGACAGGCTCTTCTTCATATGCACAAACTACAAATATTAATTCTTAATCAAAAAGCGTGCTGACAGATTGTTGTTCGTAGACACGGATGATGGCTTCACTAATTAGTGGAGCCACTGACAGCGACTTCACTTTACCGATCATTTTCTCTTCGCCTAATGGAATAGAGTTCGTCACAACAAGCTCTTTAATATTTGAATTCTCGATTCGCTCAATGGCCGGACCTGAAAGAACAGGATGCGTACAGCAAGCGAATACTTCTTTCGCACCGTTTTCCACCAACGCATTGGCAGCCAGCGTGATCGTACCAGCAGTATCAATGATATCATCGATTAAGATGGCGATTTTGCCATCAATATTACCAACGATATTCATGACCTCTGCAACATTCGGTTTCGGACGACGTTTATCAATGATGGCAATCGGCGCTTTCAGGCGTTCCGCAAGCTTACGGGCTCTTGTCACTCCTCCGTGGTCTGGAGATACAATTACAAGGTCTTCGTTATTGAATCCTCTATCTTCAAAGTAATCCGCTAAGATAGGAACACCCATCAGGTGATCGATCAGGATATCAAAGAAGCCTTGAATTTGAGGAGCATGCAGGTCCAGTGTGATTACGCGGGTAGCACCGGCTGTTTCCAACAGGTTTGCCACTAATTTAGCCGTGATAGGCTCACGTGCTCTAGCTTTACGGTCCTGACGGGCATAACCATAATAAGGCATTACAATGTTAATCGTTTTAGCAGATGCACGTTTCAACGCATCTACCATAATAAGTAGCTCCATCAGGTTTTCGTTTACAGGCTGACAAGTAGACTGAATGACGAATACATCACAACCACGGATACTTTCTTCAATGTTAATCTGGATTTCACCGTCACTAAAACGCTTAACAGAAGATTTCCCTAATTCAACTCCGACTTCATCTGCAATTTCCTTTGCAAGATGGTAGTTTGAATTAAGGGAGAAAATTTTTAATTTGGAATTAATATAAGAGTTTGGCATTGTGGACCTCCAATTATTTCTTATGATTTAGATTTTGAACGTAGTTTTCTTTATTTACCTGGCGAGCTCTTGCAATCGAAAGAGACTCTCCTGGAACATCCTCAGTAATCGTAGAACCAGCAGCAATGTATGCACCCTTTCCAACTTTAACAGGTGCGACGAGATTTGAATTACAGCCTACAAATACACCATCTTCAATCTTTGTCAGGTGCTTATTCTTTCCATCATAGTTCACCGTGATCGATCCACATCCAATGTTGACGTCACTTCCAACCTCTGCGTCTCCAATGTAGCTTAAATGGGATGCTTTACTTGCTTTACCGAACGAAGCCTTCTTAATTTCAACGAAGTTACCAATCTTCACTTCATCTTCAATAGTAGAAGCTGGACGAATGTGAGCAAATGGCCCGATATGAACATCCGAACCGATCGAGCTGTCATGAGCAACAGATTGCTTCACCACTGTTCGGTCACCGATTTCACAATCCTTCACCTCAGAATTTGGCCCGATCATAGCATCTTCACCAATCGAAGTGTCGCCTTTAAGAACCGTACCTGGAAGGATAACCGTATCTCTGCCAATCGTTACCTCAGCATCAATATACGTATTGTTTGGATCCTTTATCGTTACACCATTGCGCATATGGTATTCATTGATGCGCTTTTTCATCGTGATCTCTGCTTGAGAAAGTGCGACACGGTCGTTCACACCCAAGGTCTCAGCAAAGTCACTTGTTTGGTACGCACTTACGATTTCACCTTCAGACTGAAGAATCTCAATCACATCCGGTAAATAATACTCGCCTTGTACGTTATCATTCGAAACCTTTTTCAGGGCATCGAATAACGCTTTATTATCGAAACAATATGTTCCGGTATTGATTTCTTTCACGCTTAGCTCTTCATCAGTTGCATCCTTATGTTCAACAATGCGTTTCACTAAGCCTTCTTGGTTACGGATAATGCGTCCGTATCCATCAGGAGATTCAGTGTGACCAGTCAAGATAGTCGCTTTAGCACCCTGTCCTTCATGATGCCTCACTAACGCTTCCATCGTTTCTCCTTTAATGAGCGGTGTATCGCCACATACAACTAAAGTAGTACCTTCTAAATCACCTAATACATCTTCAGACTGCATAACAGCATGTGCGGTACCTAATTGCTCAGCCTGAAGGGCAAAATCACTCTTGCCTTCTAAATGCGACTTCACAAGCTCAGCACCGTGACCGATGATTGTGACAGTCTTTTCTATATGAAGAGTTGAAATTTGGTCGACCACATGTTCCACCATCGGCTTGCCACACACAGGATGAAGAACTTTGTAAAGCTTCGACTTCATTCTCGTACCTTGCCCGGCAGCTAATATAACGGCATATCGATTTGTCATTTTTGGTCCTCCAATAACCTTTTTATCCATAACGAATATATCCTAAAAACGTTATCATTTCAAGGATTCAAATAAAAGTACATATATTTGTCATTAGAAAAGCGGAGGCGGCTTGTTTAGAGGCGACAAGCATAAGGCGAATCCGCACAAAAGGCGCTCTTAGCCTTAGTCAAACATCTCTGCCCAATTTTCTTTACCTTAGAATGCAAAAAAATATAAACTATAGGTTTCATCCCTTTAAACATCGGGGTATACAAACAATGTAAGAACTACCACTTTTTAATGAAGGGCTCTGAAGACAAAAAAAAGAGCCTTACAAAAGTAGGCTCTTGATGCTATAGATCTAATTAGGAAGCCCCGGCTTCTTCTAACTCAACTTCTTCCAGCTCACCTAGACGGTGATACTCAGCTAAGACGGCATCTTGGATCTTGCCGCGAGTACCTGAATTAATTGGGTGAGCAATATCACGAAATTCCCCATCTGGAGTTCGCTTGCTTGGCATCGCTACAAATAAGCCATTGTTCCCATCAATAACGCGAATGTCATGAACAACAAATTCATTATCCAGCGTAATAGATGCGATAGCTCTCATGCGACCATCGGTGTTTACTCGGCGTAATCTTACGTCTGTTACTTCCATTCTGTTCACCACCTTTTTCCCTAGATGAAATCTACTCTATGTATTCAACGAATTATTTAGATATTCCTTCTTAAATTGTAAAATTTTTTGAAAAGTTTTATTTTTTATATTTGTCATCTATTTCATTTGAACTACACTTCTTTTTTGACACAAAAAAACACCCGTGAATTTTACTTCACGAGTGCGATTACTTCGATCTCAACTAAGGCATCTTTAGGTAAGCGGGCTACCTCTACGCAAGAACGAGCCGGCTTGTGGTTATTAAAATATTCCCCATACACTTCATTAATCGTACCAAAGTCATTCATATCCTTAATGAATACAGTAGCTTTTACCACTGTTTCTAAAGATGCTCCTGCTTCCGATAGTACGGCTTGAAGATTACGGAACACCTGATGCGTCTGTTCCGCTACATCCCCTTCCACCATAGTACCTTCTGCCGTCAGAGGGATTTGACCTGAACTGTAAAATAAATTATTTACGACAATCCCCTGAGAGTATGGACCAATTGCTGCTGGTGCTTGCTTAGTAGAAACTACACGCATATTAAATGCCTCCCCTTATGGTAGAAATGTTAAATTTGATTGAAAATAATTTCCTTCCGTCAATGAAATCTGTTTATCTTTTTCATTTACATCAGACAATTTTAACAATGAAACATAATCATCCACTAGTCGACCATCGAGACTATTGGATTCAACTAAAACACCTATTCCGGATAAAGTAGCCGAGAACTCTTCCAGTAAGTTCTTCATGCCGTTGATGGTTCCTCCTGCCTTCATGAAGTCATCGACAACCAATACCTTAGACCCTTCCTTCAAACTTCTCTTGGAAAGAACCATGGATTGGATTCTCTTCGATGAGCCGGAGACATAATTAATGCTCACAGTCGATCCCTCTGTTACACGGCTATCCCGTCTAACAATGACCACTGGAACATTTAAGTATGAGGCAATAGCATTTGCAATCGGTATTCCTTTTGTCGCTACTGTCATGATGACATCGATATCTTTCTCAGCAAAAGCAGACGCCAGTAACTTCCCGACACTCTTCATAAGCTGAGGGTTACCCAGCAGGTCAGTCATGTAAAGGTATCCGCCTGGTAATAAACGATCTGAGCTTTCCAGATGAACACAAAGCTCATCTATCATTTCTTTCGCTTCCTGACTGTTCACCTTTGGAACATATTTCACTCCACCGGCTGCCCCGGGAACTGTTTGAACAGTCCCCACGCCCCGTCCTTCAAATGTTTCCTTTACTATTGTCAAGTCCTCACTGATGGAAGACTTTGCAGAACCATACCGTTCAGAGAAAAAAGTTAAAGGGACAAGTTGGTGGGGGCGTTCCAATAAATAATGCGTCATATCAATTAATCGTTCACTACGCTTAAACTTCACGAAAGAAACCTCCTAAATCCGAATATTATATTGTAAATATATCATTAATATACGGATTTCGGCAAGAGCTCTTAATCTCCCAGCATGCGCACAGCGAACACTTGATCACAAAAACCTCTTAAACCATTATAGATTCGATGAAGTCTTGATTCATATTGCACTAATCCATATACCGTCGGTCCGCTTCCGCTCATTAGAACAGCATCGGCACCAAAACGCTCCATTTGGTCCTTGATTTGAGCCACTTCAGGGTGCATATTCAATGTGACCGATTCAAGTACATTCCCAAGATTGGAGCATATATTATGATAATTACCATGTTCTAAAGCCGAAACCATGGCGTTTGTATTCGGATGTGTAATGTTTTTCAAATCCAAATTTTTATAAACATCTGCTGTCGAAACCCCTATTGTTGGTTTTGCTAATATGACCCAACAATTAGGTGGGGCTGGAAGGTGTTTGATCTTCTCGCCTCTCCCTGATGCTAAAGCTGTACCCCCGTAAACACAGAAAGATACATCTGAACCAATTTCGGAACCAAGCTCTGCCAGTTCATCCATACTAAGGCCTAAATCCCATAACCGATTTAACCCTTTTAAGGTTGCTGCTGCGTCACTGCTCCCGCCTGCTAACCCTGCTGCTACAGGTATCACTTTATCAATGGAGATTGCTACCCCTTTTTTGATATTCAACCTCGTCTTTAAAAGCTGTGCAGCCTGATAGGCAAGATTTCTTCCATCATCCGGCACAAATCGATTATGCGAGAGAATCCTAATCGTATCATCAGAAAGATTCGTAAGCTCAATTCTATCCGCTAAATCAATTGTAGTCATAACCATCTCAACTTCATGGTAACCATCTGAACGTTTATGTAAAACATCAAGTGATAGGTTAATTTTTGCCGGCGCCTTCACTAATAACCTCATATCATCACCTTCTTACCAATACTCTTTGTTATATTGTATCATACACTTATTATTGAGAGTGTTAACTTCTAAACATACTCATACAAGTATGTTATTTTATCACGTAAAGTACTGATAGGAAAGATTGTCTTGACTTTATTAAAACAAGGGCCACCTGAAAAGCACTACACTTTTAAGGCGACCCTCTGTATATGGTACTAAAAGATGTAATCCTGTATGCGTGAAGAGAGTTAGTGAGGACGATTTTCAGATAATTGCTGACTTGCGCGCTCAACTGCGCGCTTCACCATGTTACCTGCGTCCCGTGACGTGATTCCACCCCAACCATCCTTCTGAACAACATCATAGAACCCCAATTCCTGCGCGATTTCTTCTTTTAATTGATCAGACATGATTCCTCTTCTTCTGCTCATCGTCTACCTCCTTTAGATGTACCACACGTTTAGTATGTGTACAAAAGGATAAAACATAACAAAGGAGAAGCCTAATCTATGCACTTCCTGGAAATTGGACAAATAAAAAAGCAGCAAACTATTGTCTACTGCTGGCTAAAGATGATATTTCCTGTTGCTTCATCATAAAATGTTAATTGAACTGTCTCAGTGAGAACATCTGCATAGCTGTAAGAAACCCGTTCGAACGCATTCTCTTCTTGATCCAGTTGAACCACGAATACAGAAGGATACGTTTCGGCTAGAACACCTGAACGCTCAATTGTTTTTCGACGTCCACCGTTTGCTTTAAGCATTAAACGTTTCCCAAGATTAGAATCAAGGGATCTTTTAATGTCGGCTAATGTTTTTGGCATTTCGCTTCCACCTCACTATAATCAAATATAACACATTATGTAATTTCAGTCAAATAAATTTATTATTTTAACAAGAATAAGGAACACCTGTCAATATATTTTATTCAACAAAAATTACGTTTTTTCTACACACCTAACATTCCCCAACCCTTGAAAAATTATGTAAACACTAAAAGCGGAGGCGGCTTGGTCAGGCCCGACAAGCATATGACGAGTTCATCTGAAAGGCGTTTTTTCCTTTTTGATGAACTTGGCTTATGACCTCGAGGGACTAGCCGCCGGAGCTGGATAAGTAGAAAAGCGGAAGGGGATCACCCTGGGGCGACAAGCATAAGACGAGTAACCCGGAAAGGCGTTCTTTGCATTTTGGGGTTACTTGGCTCATGACCTCGAGCCTCAAGCCCCTGGAGCTGGACACATAGAAAAGCGAGAGGCCTTGCCCAAAGACGAAAAACATAAAACCCGCTAAAAAACCCACCTTACTAATCTATACATCTAAACACCAAATAGACCTTACAATTCACGCAGTAAATTGTGAGGTCTATTTGATTTTTGTCGAACACTCCCTAATTTTCGTCTATAATTTTATATGGCATCCCTGTACGAAGGACACCCTTCGTCTCGATTCCGCCAAGCCCTTTGTCCCCTGTTAATGTATTGCGGATGACGTCCCACACATTTACCGAATCCTTAAACCCCGTAAAACAAATCTTTGCAACGATATACACGGGATCCAATGCATGAATATTGACTCTGGACGGGGAGCTGGCAAAATTGGCTCCAGCGTGGATCAATGATTCAAAGTGGGATTGACAAGCACCAGCAAAGATCACTAACTGATCCAGATGTGGAGATTTGCTGCGTGCTTCCCGCACGGCCTGAACAAAATATTTAGAATGTCGATAAGCGTTAATATCAGCTTTGGTCCCTTTCGCCTTGGAATACGCATCGTGACCGGTCAAAACAATAATATTCGGTCTATATTTATCGATAAGCGCCCCAATCTGTTCAGGCATCTCTGTCTCACTACAGTGAACTCCTTTTACCGGGACACCAATTTTTTCATAAAGATCTAGACACTTTCTTAAATAGCTGGGATCTCCATCAAGATGAAGCACTTTCCCTGGAACCTGGAAATAGTTATAATCGTCTCGATAAGCATTTGTTACCTTATATTCCTGCTTATACTTCAGAAGCTCTATATCCTGACGAAATAGGTCAAGAGATTGTTCCTCCTTTGAACGAAACTCCTGCGTAATACGTTCCTGCTCTCTAGGGTCCATCTTCTTCAAATCATGAAAAGGAGCATCCGCTATTAATCGAAAATCTTCACCATACAGTACTGCCGTTTTTTGGCCATCTATCATGCGTATATCTATCACCCTGAATAAAATATCACATTTATAGGAAAGGCGACCTACGACATCATTGATCTCGATATTCACATCAGTCACTCCCGTGGGCTAAACATTCGTTAAATCAAAAAAGGAAATAAATAAGCCGAGGAGGATCAACTTTTGTCATATCCTTCTCAACACGTTCCTTATCCTTAATTAAGTAAATATTCCTTGTGATAACCTATGCAACCCTCTAATATTCGGTGTCAATAAAGTGGGTGTCCCCTGCTCAATACACGGTAACAAAAAAATGGCTAAACGCACTTTCACGTTTAGCCATCTATCCAAGCTTTAATTAAAGTCCGGGTATAACGCATCACTCAACCGGCCGAATTCCTGTATCGACAGTGTCTCTCCACGGCGTGTGGGTTCAATCCCGGCTGCAGATAAAGCCTCAAGGATCATGTCTTTCTTTTCCTTTCCTTGAGGCAGCTGACTGCTTAAATTGTTCAGGATGGTCTTTCTTCTTTGAGCAAAAGACGAGCGTGTAACGGTAAAGAAGAAATCTTCACTGATCACCTCGACAGGAGGCTTCTCACGCTTCGTTAAACGGATGACGGCTGAGTCCACATTCGGCTGCGGCATAAAGACCGTTTTCGGGACAGTCATGACCATCTCGGCCTCTGTATAGTACTGTATGGCAATCGAAAGAGATCCGTACGCTTTTGTTCCGGGTTGAGCTGAAATACGGTCCCCTACTTCTTTTTGAAGCATGACACAGATACCTCGGATTGGAAGACGCTCCATCAACAGCTTAAGAATGATAGGTGTAGTGACGTAATAAGGGAGATTGGCCACTACCATAATGTCTTCGAACCCTTCAAATTCTTTATTAATAATGGCTTCTACATCCGCCTCTAATATATCTTCATTGATTATTTTAACGTTTTTGTAAGGGGATAATGTATCGTCAAGAATAGGAATCAGTCGCTGATCGATTTCAAATGCGACGACCTTTCCTGATGTACGCGCCAGATGTTCTGTTAATGCACCGATTCCAGGACCGATCTCGATGGCTGCAGTTTTCTCAGATAAACCTGCGTATTCTGTTATGTTCCTGAGGATATTGGGGTCGATCAAAAAGTTTTGACCTAGGCTCTTTTTAAACGAGAAACCATACTTGCTTAATATCTCTTTTGTGCGTATCGGGGTGGCAATATCTTTATGCATTTTCTTCCTCCTGAATAATTTCCATTAAAGCTTTTTTAAACTCTTCTTTTTGAATATTGAACATCCTTAATCGTTTGTGCAGCTGTTTTCCATTAGTGTATCCGATTCTAAGCTTCTCACCAAGAGCAATTCTTCGATCTTTCGCTTGGGAACTGCCAATTAATCCAGCATCAATTAGATCTTCTTTCGAAATGACTTCTTCCTGCTCAACATCCAGCACATGAGCCTCTCTTAAAGACTCTCTTATGATATCTGGCGAAGCATGCTCTACACCTATCCCTCTACCTGACTTTGGCAGTGCATCCTTCTTATGTACAAAGGCGTGCTTACAACCCGGTACCGCTTCACTTACAATCTTCCGGATACGTTCACCCGGGTAGTCCGGGTCGGTAAAGATGATTACACCTCTTTTTTCTTGGGCGTGTTTTATTTTTTCTAAAGTAGACGAAGACACAGCAGAACCATTCGTTTCAATCGTATCTGCATTGACAGCACGTTGAATGGCTACCGTATCATCCTTGCCTTCCACTACGATGATTTCTTTAATTTTCATAATTCCTCCAAAAGAATTGAAACTTTTCTGCTTTCATTTTCGTCTAATCATTGAAGACCTAAAGCTATTATAACGGTTTTCACCGATAAATAAAAAAAGCAGGAGAACACCCCTGCTCTTAGTTTAATATTTTTACTTTTATTGTTTTTCTACCCCAACGATAGGCATCTGATTTAGACGGGAAGAATACATCAATTTTGTTCCCTTTGATTGCTCCACCCGTATCTGCAGCTACTGCATAGCCATAGCCTTCTACATATACCTTTGTTCCTAAAGGAATGACAGAAGGGTCTACTGCAATCACTTTAACATTCGGATTTGATTTCAGGTTGATTCCTGTAGCTGTATAGCCTGAGCACCCATTACATGATGCAGTGTAAGCTGTAGAGCTCACATAAAACTCTCTTCCTCCACTTGGAGCAGCTGAGGCTGTTGCAGATGAATTAGATGATGAACTACCACGTGAAACTTGAGCCACTAAAACCTTTGTTCCGACATTAATGATTTTATCCTGGCTTTCTTTCACTACTTTTTCACTAACTAATTTTCTGGAAACCTCTTTGCCGTTTTCTTTCACAACTTCAAATTTCTTTTCAACCAAGCCGTTTTTACCTTCTTGAACGACCTTCTCATTCCCTTTTGAGAGGTCGGAATCCTTCTTGGAAATAACGGTGAAATCCTTTGTCTCTTCCACTACATCGGTGACTTTTTCAACTCGAACGACATTTACGACATCATTTGCTTTAACAACTTTGTCTAAACTTGGTTCAACACGATCTGATTTCTTTAGTGTAATTCCTTGCTGCTTTAAAAAGTCAGCGACCGTAGTCGAAGTAGACCATACCTTTTGCTCTTTTCCGCCGTTCACAAGCTTAAGTGAAAATGCGGTATCAATCTTTACGTTCATGTCCCCTGTTACTTTTTCTGACAAGCCGGGTTTCACCTTATCATGTTCTCCTACTTTAATTTCATTTTCAGAGAGTAACTCTTCTACAGTATCAGCAGTCGTCCAGACCTTTTTCGTCTGACCCCCTACTACTACTTCTACCTGTTTTGCCGGTTCCCAAACAATGTTCATGTTATTTGAGACCTTCGTATTCCCCGAAGGGTACAAATAGTCTTGTGAGCGGGTTGAAATCTCTAATTCTTTTAATATATCTTGAATTGTATTCGCATGCGTCCTAATCTCTTTTTGCTCGCCGTCCAAGGTCAATGCCACAGTGTTTTTAGATCCTTCATAAAAAAGAATTCCAAATACAGCTGCAGATGTTACTAATGTTCCGATTGTAACAATCCATTTCCTTCGACTCAAAGACTTGGAAAACAGGCTTTTCATGGTTTTAAACTTCATGAAAAACGCCTCCTTTTCTCGGAGTGATTATATAGAGTAATCCAGTGACTGTCAACCCTTACTTCTTTTAACTTAATCTAGCAAAATATTGAAACCCAGGGAACATAAAACATATTATGCATAAAAGAAGAGAAAAAGAAAAGAGAGAGTTATCGACATGATTATCGTATGAAACAAGAATCCTATGTAGAACTTTTTGTTTTTATTAACTATTTGGACAAGCTCTCTCAATTTTCGACAATATCTGATGTCAGTTTATGTTGAATAACTTTTTTGCATTTTCGGTTGTTATGTTCTCTACTTCCTCTAAAGATACTTCCTTAAGCTCCGCAATCTGTTCTGCTACCAGCTTCACGTATGCAGGTTCATTTCGCTTCCCTCTGTTCGGGTGAGGTGCTAAATAAGGACAGTCTGTTTCGATCAGAAGCTTTTCCAATGGAATTTCTTTTGCTACTTCCTTTGGCTTTTTCGCATTTTTAAAAGTTACGGGTCCTCCCAGAGAAATGTAGAAATTCATATCCACACATTCTTGAGCAATTTCAGGACTTCCGCTAAAGCAATGCATGATCCCTCCAACTTCCTCTGCTCCTTCTTCCCTGAGGATATTCACTATATCTTGTGTAGCATCACGGTTGTGTATAATAATTGGGAGTTTTACCTTTTTAGCTAAATGAATTTGTTTTCGAAACACTTCTTTTTGAACATCTTTCGGTGATTTATCCCAGTGATAATCGAGTCCCATTTCCCCTATGGCAACTACTTTAGGGTGGTTTGAGAGCTCTTCTATCCAAGCTAAATCTTCATCCTTCATATCAATTGCATCCACTGGGTGCCAACCGATGCTGGCATATAAAAATTCATATTGCTCAATGAGCTCCATCGCCCGGTTAATCGTTGGACGATCAAAGCCGACGACCACCATCTTTTCAACTCCAGCTTCTCTTGCTCTTGAAATTACCTCCTCCAGATCTTCGTCAAATTGTTCAGCATTCAAATGAACATGTGTATCAAATAGCATCTAAGACACTCCTTGTAATAAAGATAAGTTTAATATAAAAAAACATGACAAGCATCACATTCATGTAACATTAATATTACATATTATGGTTCCTGTGGGTATTTTTTATTAATTCTGTTTCATTCGCAGTTACTCTTCATTCTATCTACTTTAGTCACAGAACAAAAACAATCTGTTTCTTTCTATATTACTGTTTTCTAAATATAATAATGAGTTTAAGAAACCCCTAACATCATAAAGTTTATCCTATATATTCATTATTTTAATATAATAAAGGGATGTTCCACGTGGAACATCCCTTTATCGACAAAAGCAAAAACCTTACTTATTTCACTTTTGTTCCATTTGGTAAAGACTGGTCGATAGAAGCAAGAGATAGCGTTCCATTATCTTCACCAGCCAGAATCATTCCTTGTGAAAGTTCTCCACGAAGTTTTACCGGTTTCAAGTTTGTCACACAGATCACTTTTTTCCCAACCAGTTCGTCCGGCTGATAGAATTTAGCAATTCCTGATACCACTTGTCGTTTTTCAAAGCCTAGATCCAATTGCAGCTTTAGAAGTTTGTCTGCTTTTTTAACCGGCTCAGCTCCAATGACCTCCGCTACGCGAAGCTCAACTTTCATGAAATCATCGATTCCGATTTCCTCTGATTCTTCTTTAGCAGGCTCTTGCTTTTCTTCAACAGCAGGAGCAGACCCTCGCATTTTCTCTTTGATGAAGTTTACCTCTTCCTGAAGTTCAAGTCGTGGGAAAATCGGTTCTCCTTTTTTCACCACTTCCGTTCCTGCCGGAATTGCTCCGAAACTCTCCAAGCTTTCCCATGTGTGCATTTTTTCATCATGAAGGTTCAATTGTTCAAAAATCTTCTTAGGAGTCCTTGTTAAGAACGGTTGTAAAAGAACAGCGACTCTTCGTAATGATTCAGCCAAATGACTCATCACACTGCCCAGCTCTTCTTTTTTGCCTTCGTCTTTAGCAAGGGCCCAAGGCTGAGTTTCATCAATATATTTATTCGTGCGGCTGATTAACTGCCAAATACTGGACAAGGCTACAGAAAACTCCATGTTTTCCATTGCTTCTTCATATTTATTCACTGTTTCTTTGTTCATATCCAGGAGGGCTTGATCAAATTCTCCGTTAGAATCAACATAGGTTGGAATGACTCCATCAAAATACTTATTGATCATGGCCACTGTACGATTTAACAGGTTTCCTAGGTCATTCGCTAAGTCGAAGTTGATGCGCTCAACAAAGCCTTCCGGCGTAAAGACTCCATCAGAACCGAATGGCACTTCTCTTAATAGATAGTATCGAAGAGAATCAAGGCCGTAACGATCAATAAGGGTAACAGGATCGACTACATTCCCTTTTGATTTTGACATTTTCCCGTCTTTCATCAGAAGCCATCCATGAGCAAAAACCTTCTTAGGAAGCGGAAGATCTAAAGCCATTAACATGATTGGCCAATAAATCGTATGGAAACGAACAATTTCTTTCCCGACCAAGTGAACATCCGCGGGCCAGTACTTTAAGTAATTTGTATCTTTTTCACTGCCGTAGCCCAGAGCTGTAATATAGTTGGAAAGAGCATCGATCCACACGTAAATGACATGCTTGGGATCTCCCGGTACTTTCACTCCCCAGTCAAAGGTTGTTCTTGAAACAGCCAAGTCTTCTAAACCAGGCTTGATGAAGTTATTCACCATTTCATTCTTTCGGGACTCAGGCTGAATGAAATCAGGGTTTTCTTCATAGTAAGCAAGAAGGCGGTCAGCGTATTTGCTCATTTTGAAGAAGTACGACTCTTCCTTTACTTTTTCAACAGGTCTGCCGCAATCAGGACAGTTTCCGTTTTCTAATTGACGCTCAGTAAAGAAGGATTCACATGGTGTACAATACCAGCCTTCATACTGGTCCAAGTAAATATCACCTTGTTCAACAAGCTGATGGAAAATCTTTTCCACGATATCCTTATGACGCTTCTCTGTCGTCCGGATAAAGTCATCATATGAAATGTCCAGTTTTCCCCATAAATCTTTAATTCCACTAACAATTTCGTCTACATATGCTTGAGGAGTAATTCCCTCTTCCTGAGCTTTCCGTTGAATTTTCTGTCCATGTTCGTCCGTTCCAGTCAGGTACATGACATCAAATCCACGCATTCTCTTATAACGGGCCATTGCATCACCAGCAACCGTGGTGTAAGCATGTCCAATATGTAAATTTCCACTTGGATAATAAATCGGTGTTGTAATATAGAAGGTGTTCAACTTTTCTTCCACTTTCCGTTCCTCCTCTTTTTTTATCTACCCCCATAAAGCCATATGGGCCTCCGTATGGTTTATAGTGGCATAAATGTTACGTACATCCATTATCTGCGCCTTACCTATCATCTTAACCTCTTATCTCATCAAAATATACCTAAAATATAGGGTTTCTGCAACTAAACAATGTTGAATCTTTAAATTGTCGAAACAAGTGAGGATTTTTGTCTAATTTTGTCGAATAAGTGTATTTCATAAAGATAATTCGACATAACTTTTACTTATTACTTTCATTACAATAATATTTAATTGGTAATACATTTTTTTACAATAAAGCGTAAAGCTTATTAAAACAACACTTTCTCATCCATTTTTTCTTAAAAATTTACAGATATAATTATTGACGATATTCCTAATCGTTGGTATGATAGAAACAACAAAAGAAATTTGTCGAATATTGACGAACTAGAGAGATATAAATAATATTTATTTGGAGGAGATTTTCAAATGAAGTCTACAGGTATTGTAAGAAAAGTTGATGAATTAGGTCGTGTCGTAATCCCAATCGAATTACGTCGTACATTAGGTATCGCTGAGAAAGATGCTTTAGAAATCTATGTAGATGACGAAAGAATCATCTTGAAGAAATATAAGCCAAGCATGACTTGCCAAATCACTGGAGAAGTTTCTGATGATAACATCAAGCTTGCTAACGGAAAATTGGTTCTTAGCCGTGAAGGTGCAGATCAATTACTAAAAGAAATCCAGGATTCACTACAAACAAAATAATTTGTTGTTAATATATCAAAGGCCTGAGTGACTAGACTCAGGTCTTTTTTTATTTATCGATTTTGCATCTCTGCACTTTCTATTCAACATGATAAGCTTGATAAACTTCCCGTTTTGGAAGGGAGCGTTCTTTTGAGACTTGTTTGATGGCTTCTTTGGAGGTCATGTTTTTTTCGTTCATGTAATGCTGCACATGGTCCAAAAGGGAGTAGTTGCTCCACCAGACGTCTTCCTCTTCTTTTTCCAGCGGACCCGCTCCTTCAATTAATAAGCAGAATTCGCCTCGTACTTCCCCATCGTTTGCCCACTCCATTATTTCTTCCAGGGATCCACGGATGAATTCCTCGAACTTCTTTGTGAGCTCACGACAAACAACGATTTGTCTATTTCCCAGAGCTCCATATAGCTCTTTTAATGTTTCTTTTAGTCTGTGTGGAGATTCATACAGGATAAATGTATCTTCCAGCGTTTTTAGTGTATCCAGTTCCGCTCTTTTGTCTTTCTTCCCTCTATGTAAAAACCCATAGAAATAAAATGGCTGCGGAGCCAATCCTGAAGCGATCAAAGCAGTAAGAGCTGCATTAGCTCCCGGTAGTGGAATGACAGCAATTTCGTGATTGATTGCTTCTTTCACCAGTTCGTAACCCGGATCCGAAATGGAAGGCATTCCTGCATCACTAACAAGGGCCACGAGCTCGCCTCTTTCCATACGTTCAATCAGCTTCTGTCCGCTCGTTTCTTTATTGTGCTCATGATAGCTGATGATCGGCGTATCAATTTCAAAGTAATTACATAATTTTTTTGTATTTCTTGTATCTTCGGCAGCAATCACTGCCGCTTCCTTCATCATGCGGATTGCGCGAAACGTCATATCCTCTAAATTCCCGATCGGTGTAGGGACAAGATACAAGCTTCCTTTTTCACTATCGTGAAAGCTTTTCTGCTGGTTCATTGAATAGCTCACCTCCTCATTTCTTTAGTCCTTATCTTCATTCTTTCCAAACAGCATATCATATACTTCCTTTGAATATTTGTTCTGTTCATCGTACACATAAAGGGGTGGAAGAATTTTTAGGTCAGGTTTCCCATCTTTTATTCCTTCTATTAAGATAGTGTTGGCTTCTCTTCCTGGCTTCGGATATACAAAGCGCAATCGTTTCGGCTCGAGACGATGCTTCCTCATCAATGAGAGGATATCCATCAAACGACCTGGACGATGGACGAAGGAAGCCTTTCCTCCTTGCTTCAGGAGATAGCTTGAAGCTTTGATGGTATCCTCAAGGGAACAAAGGATTTCATGACGGGCGATTGCATAGTGCTCGTTTACGTTTCTTTTATCCCCGGGTGGTGTATTAAAGTATGGAGGATTACAGGTTACGACATCATAGTGTGAATGATGAAGGAGCTGATCGATTTCCTTTACATCCCCAAGCTTCATGGATATTTGATTTTGACGACCATTATACTGGACACTTCTCTGTGCCATATCAAATAATCTTTCTTGAATCTCCACCCCCGTAATTTCTACGTTGGTTCTCGCACTTAGTAATAAGGGGATGATGCCGTTACCAGAACACAGATCAACCACTTTCCCTTTGTGAATCGGTAAATAGCTGAAATGAGCCAATAGGACAGCATCTGTTGAAAAGGAGAAAACAGATGGACTTTGAATGATCCTCATATTCTCAGCCAATAAATAATCTAAACGTTCATCTTCTTTTAACTCGACCATGCCTTTCCTCCACTTTTCCTTCTATTATATATTGTTTCGATATTAATCACTAAAAAGGACCAATCCCATTATGTATGGATCAGCCCTTTTTAATCTGTATTCTATTCTATAGAGTGTAGGATAACCAGGGATATTTATTCTTTCCTTATTTCTTGTTTAAGAAAGAAAGGCAGAATAAACAATCTTCATCCTTCCGTGGACTTCCAAAATGTATATTACAAATATGAAATCCTTCCTGGTATAATCGAGCAAGGTTGTCATACCCTTCTCCTATATCCAGTGTTTTATCTTCTAAGTCTGACTCACCCGTTGTACCCGCATCGCTGTTTGTTTTTACCTTTTTTGGTGAGTTCTCTGTTTGTTCCAGTCTGCGGCGCAAATGCTCATTTTCAAGCTTTAGAGAATTATTCTCTTCTAACATTTCAGCTAGACATTGTTTGAGCTCACCTAATTGATGATATAAATGACCAATTTGTTGTTCCATATTACTGACTGAATCAAAGAACTCTTTTTTATCCACGACACTACACCCCGTTACTCTGTGGCTTGGAATGATACGGCACCCACGTTCATGATTTCATCTAATGTAAATTCCAGAACTCGCTCTTCTTCTTTAATTTCCACTTGAAGAATACGTTCCAGAATATTAAGACCTACCACTTTACCTTTTCCATGAGGTGTCTTAATCACTTCTCCAATATCAGGTAATTCTGCTTTCGCTGTTTCATACTCGTCGTTCTCGTATTTCAGACAGCACATTAAACGTCCGCATAAACCTGAAATCTTCGTTGGATTAAGGGATAGATTTTGATCCTTCGCCATCTTGATGGATACAGGCTCAAAATCACCTAAAAAGGTAGAACAACATAGCATGCGGCCACAAGGACCAATACCACCCAGCATTTTCGCTTCGTCTCGAACGCCAATCTGACGAAGTTCTATGCGCGTACGGAAAATGGAAGCTAGATCTTTTACTAGCTCTCGGAAATCAACTCGTCCATCAGCCGTAAAATAGAATATGACTTTGTTACGATCAAATGTATACTCTACATCTACCAGTTTCATATCTAATTGATGCTGATTAATTTTATCACAACATACATTGTAGGCTTCCGTCGCAGATGATTTGTTCTCATCTACGATTAACCGATCTTTTTGATCAGCGATACGAATCACTTTTTTCAATGGAAGCACTACATCATTTTCTCCGACTTGCTTTCTCTCTACGACTACTTTTCCAAATTCGACTCCGCGAACGGTTTCAACGATTACATAACAATCTTTCTGAATATCCAATTCACCCGGATCGAAATAATAGATTTTACCCGCTTTTTTAAAGCGTACACCTACAACATCGTACAAAGGACCATCACCCCTGCAGTTTTAGCATAAGCTGTTCTACTAGCAGCTGCGAATTCATATTGGCGTTTAACTTGCGTTTTGCTTCAAGTATCGCCGTCATATTAGTAGAAAGACGATTGGTAGATACTTGAAGTGCGTTTGATTTCCAGTTTTCCTTTTGGTCCGGGTACACGAGCTGTTCTTCTTTTCCTAACTGGATATGAAGTAAGTCTTTATATATTAGAAGTAAAAGATCTAATGCTCGATCGACTTGATCTTTTTCTTTGAAGTGCTGTACAAAATCCTCTTGTATTTTGACCATTGCTTGGAAGGGACTTTTCTGGAGGACTTCATACAATTTTAACACTATTATTCTTGCTTGTGCAAACCACTCATTTTGACATATTTCTACAGCTTCCTCATAATGGTTCGTCAAATTGGCTGCCAGCGTTGCAAAATGGGGTGGGATCCCCTCATCCAATAACTGTTTTGTCAGCTGTTCTTTCGGTAACGGCTTAAAGGAAATCGTCTGGCACCGTGAAAGAATAGTAGGCAATATGCGATGAATATTTTCTGTAATCAGAATCGCTGTTGTATCAGCTAACGGTTCTTCAAGAAACTTAAGCAGGCTATTAGCCGCATTCGCTGTCATCTTATCTCCATGAACGATAATGTAAATCTTCTTCTTGGATTCTACACCTGTTTTCGAAAATTCTTCTTGCAAACTTTTAATCTGATCCTTCTTGATCGAAAGACCATCCGGCTCTACCAAATGCAGGTCCGGGTGATTTCCATGATTGATCCTTTTGCAGTTGGAGCAGCTTTCACATGCCTTTCCATCTACACGGTTTACACAGAGCAATGCTTTTGCAAACAGGATGCTCATTTCTTTCTTTCGTGTCCCTTTTTCACCCTCGAATAAATAAGCATGAGCGACACGATCCTTCACAATACTATTCTGAAGCATCTGAAGGACGACGGGCTGAAATGGTTGTATCTCTTCAAACAACATGTCTTAACATCACTCTCTTACATATAAAGATTAATAAGCAATCCTTTTATTTCTCCAATTTTTCCTAATATATCAATGGACTTCTTTTCTTTATCCAATACATCTTCCGCCAGTTCAATAAGCTGTCGATCGATAGTTTCTACTATATTGAGCTTTTTGCCTTCACCATACTGATTCCACGTATGGGATTGCTTCAAATCCATCCCGAAATCTACGGCCTCACGCACAAATTTTTTGACCAATGTTTTATATTTTGCAAGATCTTTAAATGATCTTGATTTGGCTAAACGACTACCAGCATCCTCTATTGTAACGAGCAGTTTACTGAGCTGTTCCATCTGCATTTTCTGATCGTGCTTATGAACAAGCTGTCCGAATTTAACTTGACCTGTTCCAATAGATTTCTGGTCTTTCGTTACTTTATCTAAGGAAACCCGATGCTCCTGGTTAATTTTCATAGGTTAAACCTCACTTTAAAACTGATGGAATTGCTCTACAGGAAGAACGAATACGGTCGCTCCGCCAACGGCTACTTCAACAGGGTAAGGCACATATGAATCGGCATTCCCACCCATGGGCGAAACAGGAGCCACCATCTGATCCCGTGACTGACAGTTTTCTTTAATAACCTGTAAGGCTTTATCTACACGAATATCTTCTGTACCAATAATGAACGTGGTATTCCCGGACTTCAAAAACCCGCCTGTACTCGCTAATTTTGTTGAACGAAAATTATGTTCCATCAGGGCATTAGACAAACGATTACTATCTTTATCCTGTACAACTGCCATAATTACCTTCATTAATCAATTCCTCCGTTTTAAAGCCATTTACTTCCTTCTATTATATCATTGAACAGGATCTACATACATGTTTCATCTAAAAAAGAGACGGACTTCTTAGCACCAATTTTTGCTCAGAAGTCCGCCTTTTTATTTTCACTAAACTTACTTGTTTAAGTAATCGTTCACGACACCATATGCGTCAGCAAATACAGCTTCTTTGCTACGGCTGGCATCGATGACTTGAATACGATCAGGATATTGTTTCATTAACTTCTGATACCCTTCCCTGACGCGCGTATGGAAATCAACCGACTCCAGATCTAACCGGTTCACTTCTCTTCCATTATGTTTCGCAATTCTCTTTAACCCTTCTTCGGGGTCGATATCAAAATATAGCGTTAGATCCGGCATCTTATCCTCAATCGCAAATTGATTGATATTCATGACCTCTTCCATACCGATTCCACGGGCATTCCCTTGATAAGCAAGGGAACTGTCAATAAAACGATCACAAATTACAATCTTCCCTTCTGCAAGAGCGGGAATTACTTTTTCCACCAAATGCTGTCGTCTCGCTGCAGCATATAAGAGGGCTTCCGTCCGTTTATCCATTTCCGTGTTCTTTGTATTTAATATCACTTCTCTAATCTGTTCAGCAATCGAAATGCCTCCAGGCTCCCTCGTCTGAATGACATCGAAGCCTTCTTGTAATAATCGGTTAAAAATTTTCGTTAGTATCGTTGATTTTCCGGCTCCCTCAGGACCTTCAACTGTAATAAACAATCCTTTTGACATCTCTTTCCCTCCACTTGCTTATCGGTACACAAACACACGATTTTCATCTAAATGGTGATGACCTTGAATATTTGCCTTATTCTTTACATACTCTGTTAAACGCTCAATGGCGTGAGAGGTAATTCGTTCTCCTGGAATCAAAAGAGGAATTCCCGGAGGATAAGGTGTGACCATTCCCGCTGAAATTTCTCCTTCTGCTTCATCAATGGAAATGAGTGCTTCCTCTTTCTCTTCCATCTCCTCAAAGCTTAATGCCAAAGTAGTAAAAAACTCTTGGCTATTTGATCGATTTGTTTCATGATTCTTTATATTTTCTATTATCGGTTCATTCCCTAAAGCCTTATATATTCGGCTGATCGCTTCATTATAAGGAAAAGAATGATCTTTCTTCAGTAATGGGAGGATCAGTAGTACATAATCGGGGTCAGCAAGCTCCGGGTAAATTCCCTCTGACTCCAATAACTGTTGAAGAGTATACCCTGACCTTCCCGCAAGCTTAATGACAAGCTTTAGTGGATCATTCGTCCGCTTTACAATGAGTTGAGGATGAACCCCCTCTAATGCTTGTACAAACGTATTGATCTCTTTCAGGTTTTGATCCTTTTCTTCTTGTGTAAAAGTCCCAATATAAGATCTGGCATAGTCAAGGGATGCCATAATAGGATACGATGGACTACTTGATTGTAGCATAGTTAAATACTCTTTCACCTTACGCTCACTCACTCTGGAGCTTGTGATGTGTAAATACGACCCCATCGTCATGGCCGGGAGCATCTTGTGAGCCGAATGGACGACAATATCCGCTCCCCATTCAATTGCAGACTCCGGAAAAGGGCTGCCCAATGTAAAATGAGCTCCATGTGCCTCATCGACGATACACGTTACATCATGTGTATGTAATTCTTCTATAATTTGTTCGATATTGTACGTGAACCCATAATAAGTCGGATAAGTCAGGACACACGCCTTCACCTGGGGAAATACCTTCAATGCTTCCTTTATAGCATCGAGGCGCATACCAACGGCCGTCCCCCCGTCGTTCCACTCTGTTTCTATTAATATAGGAACAGCCATAGCAAGCTTGATTCCATTTAAAACAGACTTATGACAATTCCTTTGAACGAAAATGGGATCTCCCGGTGAGCATGCAGCAAGAATGGCAGCAATGTTCCCTACTGTACTTCCGTTCACTAAAAAATAACTCTTCATCGACCCATATACATCCGTCAGCAAGTCCTCCGCTTCACGAATCGCCTCATGGGGATCATGTAAGTCATCCAATCCGCTTAATTCTGTAACATCGGATTGATAAAAAGATTGATCATCCATCAATAACCCGTTTTTATGACCCGGCACATGAAAAGAGATAGGCTTGGCCGACCGATGATTCTCTATCGCCTCAATAAGAGGGGTTCTCCTCTGATCTCGTTTCATACTCTAAATCTCCTCAAAATAAATATCCACTCATATCGTATCATAACCAAGCTGTTCGATGCTCCAGGGAACAATGAAAACTTTTTACCTACTAATATCAAAAAAAATCATAACCAATTGTACTTCCTGGTTATGAATAGATTTGAGGAGTATTCACTTTTTTTAATCGTTGAACGAATGTTTTATACAAAGGATCATTTGTTTCTGTCTGAACCATTTCTTTCTCACATTCTGTGCAGATAAACGATGTGTATAGATGGATTCCAACCTTCTTTTCAACGTGACAAACGATACACTCTTCTAAAGCCGCCTTACGCTCCGGATTTAACATAGGGCTCTCCACCTCCATACAACCTATTCTGCCTCAAAACCAACAATTGTATACATTATTTCAAACTTTTAAACTGACAGAATAATCAAGTGTAATTTATCTTATGTTACAATCGCCCCGTCTGTGTATGTCTCTATAAAAAAGATTATGGAAAAAAGATAATGGTTAAGATTTAGGGGGAAGTGGGTCTGAGTTCATTTAAAGGAAGAGTAAATATTGTTGGGCTATGGACGAGTAATGATCATTTTGGGGATATGGAAAGTTAATCATTATATGTGGTTAGGTAATGGATGTGGTATGTGCGGATAGAAAACTATGAAGCTTGAAAAATCGTACAAAATAGGTTGTTTTTGTGTGAAAATGTGACCAAACATGAATGTTTACCTGTTTTATCGGGGCTAGGTACCGTTTGTTTGGGTATTGATTTGTCTTGATAGGTGATTATTGTGTCATTTTTTATTTTATGCGTCTTTTGGCATATTATCACATTAGACTCTGTCAGGATTGCATACAAAAACGGAACTTCATTTCTGATGAAAAAACCAAAAGAGTAACTCAATGAGCTACTCTTTTCACATTTGCCTGGCGACGTCCTACTCTCACAGGGGGAGATCCCCCAACTACCATCGGCGCTGAAGAGCTTAACTTCCGTGTTCGGCATGGGAACGGGTGTGACCTCTTCGCCATTGTCACCAGACGAATTATTCAATTGAAGGATTGTTCCTTCAAAACTAGATAAAGAATTGATGTCAAGAAAGCCGAATATCGACCAATTGTTGTTCATTTAAAAATGACTCTTTGTGGTTAAGTCCTCGATCGATTAGTATCAGTCAACTCCACATGTCGCCATGCTTCCATCTCTGACCTATCTACCTAGTCATCTTCTAGGGATCTTACTCACATACGTGATGGGAAATCTCATCTCGAGGGGGGCTTCATGCTTAGATGCTTTCAGCACTTATCCCTTCCGCACATAGCTACCCAGCGATGCCTTTGGCAAGACAACTGGTACACCAGCGGTGCGTCCATCCCGGTCCTCTCGTACTAAGGACAGCTCCTCTCAAATTTCCTGCGCCCACGACGGATAGGGACCGAACTGTCTCACGACGTTCTGAACCCAGCTCGCGTACCGCTTTAATGGGCGAACAGCCCAACCCTTGGGACCGACTACAGCCCCAGGATGCGATGAGCCGACATCGAGGTGCCAAACCTCCCCGTCGATGTGGACTCTTGGGGGAGATAAGCCTGTTATCCCCGGGGTAGCTTTTATCCGTTGAGCGATGGCCCTTCCATGCGGAACCACCGGATCACTAAGCCCGACTTTCGTCCCTGCTCGACTTGTAGGTCTCGCAGTCAAGCTCCCTTGTGCCTTTACACTCTGCGAATGATTTCCAACCATTCTGAGGGAACCTTTGGGCGCCTCCGTTACTCTTTAGGAGGCGACCGCCCCAGTCAAACTGCCCACCTGACACTGTCTCCCACCCCGATAAGGGGCGCGGGTTAGAATTTCAATACAGCCAGGGTAGTATCCCACCGATGCCTCCACCGAAGCTGGCGCTCCGGCTTCCAAGGCTCCTACCTATCCTGTACAAGCTGTACCAAAATTCAATATCAGGCTACAGTAAAGCTCCACGGGGTCTTTCCGTCCTGTCGCGGGTAACCTGCATCTTCACAGGTACTATAATTTCACCGAGTCTCTCGTTGAGACAGTGCCCAGATCGTTACGCCTTTCGTGCGGGTCGGAACTTACCCGACAAGGAATTTCGCTACCTTAGGACCGTTATAGTTACGGCCGCCGTTTACTGGGGCTTCGATTCGCACCTTCGCTTGCGCTAAGCACTCCTCTTAACCTTCCAGCACCGGGCAGGCGTCAGCCCCTATACTTCGCCTTACGGCTTCGCAGAGACCTGTGTTTTTGCTAAACAGTCGCCTGGGCCTATTCACTGCGGCTCTCTCGGGCTTGCACCCTACCAGAGCACCCCTTCTCCCGAAGTTACGGGGTCATTTTGCCGAGTTCCTTAACGAGAGTTCTCTCGCTCACCTTAGGATTCTCTCCTCGCCTACCTGTGTCGGTTTGCGGTACGGGCACCTTTTTCCTCGCTAGAGGCTTTTCTTGGCAGTGTGGAATCAGGAACTTCGCTACTATAATTCGCTCGCTATCACAGCTCAGCCTTCACGATGATGGGATTTGCCTCATCATCAGCCTAACTGCTTAGACGCACATATCCAGCAGTGCGCTTACCCTATCCTCCTGCGTCCCCCCATTGCTCAAACGGAAAAGAGGTGGTACAGGAATATCAACCTGTTGTCCATCGTCTACGCCTATCGGCCTCGACTTAGGTCCCGACTAACCCTGAGCGGACGAGCCTTCCTCAGGAAACCTTAGGCATTCGGTGGATGGGATTCTCACCCATCTTTCGCTACTCATACCGGCATTCTCACTTCTAAGCACTCCACCAGTCCTTACGGTCTAGCTTCGCAGTCCTTAGAACGCTCTCCTACCACTGACACCTAAAGGTGTCAATCCACAGCTTCGGTGATACGTTTAGCCCCGGTACATTTTCGGCGCAGAGTCACTCGACCAGTGAGCTATTACGCACTCTTTAAATGGTGGCTGCTTCTAAGCCAACATCCTGGTTGTCTAAGCAACTCCACATCCTTTTCCACTTAACGTATACTTTGGGACCTTAGCTGGTGGTCTGGGCTGTTTCCCTTTCGACTACGGATCTTATCACTCGCAGTCTGACTCCCATGGATAAGTCTTTGGCATTCGGAGTTTGTCTGAATTCGGTAACCCGATGAGGGCCCCTAGTCCAAACAGTGCTCTACCTCCAAGACTCTTACACATGAGGCTAGCCCTAAAGCTATTTCGGAGAGAACCAGCTATCTCCAAGTTCGATTGGAATTTCTCCGCTACCCACACCTCATCCCCGCACTTTTCAACGTGCGTGGGTTCGGACCTCCATTCAGTGTTACCTGAACTTCATCCTGGACATGGGTAGATCACCTGGTTTCGGGTCTACGACCACATACTCAATTCGCCCTATTCAGACTCGCTTTCGCTGCGGCTCCGTCTCATCGACTTAACCTTGCATGGGATCGTAACTCGCCGGTTCATTCTACAAAAGGCACGCCATCACCCGTTAACGGGCTCTGACTACTTGTAGGCACACGGTTTCAGGTTCTATTTCACTCCCCTTCCGGGGTGCTTTTCACCTTTCCCTCACGGTACTGGTTCACTATCGGTCACTAGGGAGTATTTAGCCTTGGGAGATGGTCCTCCCAGCTTCCGACGGGATTTCACGTGTCCCGCCGTACTCAGGATCCACTCAAGAGAGAATGAAGTTTCAACTACAGGGTTGTTACCTTCTTTGACGAGCCTTTCCAGACTTCTTCGTCTACTTCATTCCTTTGTAACTCCGTATAGAGTGTCCTACAACCCCAAGAGGCAAGCCTCTTGGTTTGGGCTACATCCCGTTTCGCTCGCCGCTACTCAGGGAATCGCAATTGCTTTCTCTTCCTCCAGGTACTTAGATGTTTCAGTTCCCTGGGTCTGCCTTCCATACTCTATGTATTCAAGTAAGGATATTGTTCCATTACGAACAATGGGTTCCCCCATTCGGAAATCTCTGGATCAAAGCTCACTTACAGCTCCCCAAAGCATATCGGTGTTAGTCCCGTCCTTCGTCGGCTCCTAGTGCCAAGGCATCCACCGTGCGCCCTTCATAACTTAACCGAATTGGTTGTTACATCAGGTTTAAAACCTAAAATGGCGATACTCGGTAATTTCTTGACTATCAATTTATCTTTATCTAGTTTTCAAAGAACAATCTATCATCTCGTAAGAGACAATATGGATGGTTATTTCACTCCGCTGACGCTTCGTAAAAAACCTTGGTGGAGCCTAGCGGGATCGAACCGCTGACCTCCTGCGTGCAAAGCAGGCGCTCTCCCAGCTGAGCTAAGGCCCCGGAATATGAGGATATGGTGGGCCTAAGTGGACTCGAACCACCGACCTCACGCTTATCAGGCGTGCGCTCTAACCAGCTGAGCTATAGGCCCATATTCCATAAAAATGAATGATAAGCAATGCTTACCATTGTTTGTAGATGGAGAGTTACTTTGCTTTCGCAAAAAACTTTGTTAAACCATCAAAACTGAACAAAACTTCGACGTGTCAAACGTTTAGTTAAATCTTCCTTAGAAAGGAGGTGATCCAGCCGCACCTTCCGATACGGCTACCTTGTTACGACTTCACCCCAATCATCTGTCCCACCTTAGGCGGCTGGCTCCAAAAGGTTACCTCACCGACTTCGGGTGTTACAAACTCTCGTGGTGTGACGGGCGGTGTGTACAAGGCCCGGGAACGTATTCACCGCGGCATGCTGATCCGCGATTACTAGCGATTCCAGCTTCATGTAGGCGAGTTGCAGCCTACAATCCGAACTGAGAACGGTTTTATGGGATTGGCTAAACCTCGCGGTCTTGCTGCCCTTTGTACCGTCCATTGTAGCACGTGTGTAGCCCAGGTCATAAGGGGCATGATGATTTGACGTCATCCCCACCTTCCTCCGGTTTGTCACCGGCAGTCATCTTAGAGTGCCCAACTGAATGCTGGCAACTAAGATCAAGGGTTGCGCTCGTTGCGGGACTTAACCCAACATCTCACGACACGAGCTGACGACAACCATGCACCACCTGTCACTCTGTCCCCCGAAGGGGAAAGCCCTATCTCTAGGGTTGTCAGAGGATGTCAAGACCTGGTAAGGTTCTTCGCGTTGCTTCGAATTAAACCACATGCTCCACCGCTTGTGCGGGCCCCCGTCAATTCCTTTGAGTTTCAGTCTTGCGACCGTACTCCCCAGGCGGAGTGCTTAATGCGTTAGCTGCAGCACTAAGGGGCGGAAACCCCCTAACACTTAGCACTCATCGTTTACGGCGTGGACTACCAGGGTATCTAATCCTGTTTGCTCCCCACGCTTTCGCGCCTCAGTGTCAGTTACAGACCAGAAAGTCGCCTTCGCCACTGGTGTTCCTCCAAATATCTACGCATTTCACCGCTACACTTGGAATTCCACTTTCCTCTTCTGCACTCAAGTTCCCCAGTTTCCAATGACCCTCCACGGTTGAGCCGTGGGCTTTCACATCAGACTTAAGAAACCACCTGCGCGCGCTTTACGCCCAATAATTCCGGACAACGCTTGCCACCTACGTATTACCGCGGCTGCTGGCACGTAGTTAGCCGTGGCTTTCTGGTTAGGTACCGTCAAGGTACCGCCCTATTCGAACGGTACTTGTTCTTCCCTAACAACAGAGTTTTACGATCCGAAAACCTTCATCACTCACGCGGCGTTGCTCCGTCAGACTTTCGTCCATTGCGGAAGATTCCCTACTGCTGCCTCCCGTAGGAGTCTGGGCCGTGTCTCAGTCCCAGTGTGGCCGATCACCCTCTCAGGTCGGCTACGCATCGTCGCCTTGGTGAGCCGTTACCTCACCAACTAGCTAATGCGCCGCGGGTCCATCTGTAAGTGATAGCTAAAAGCCACCTTTCAACATTTCCTCATGCGAGGAAATGAGTTATCCGGTATTAGCCCCGGTTTCCCGGAGTTATCCCAGTCTTACAGGCAGGTTACCCACGTGTTACTCACCCGTCCGCCGCTGACTGATGGGAGCAAGCTCCCATCAGTCCGCTCGACTTGCATGTATTAGGCACGCCGCCAGCGTTCGTCCTGAGCCAGGATCAAACTCTCCGATAAAAGTTTGAATAGCTCTTAAAAAATAAATCTAGAATTAACGTTGACGTATTGTCTTGTTTTGTTCAGTTTTCAAGGTTCAATATAACGTTGGGCTCTCTTGAGCACCTCTTAAATATAACATTTTTCGTCATAAAGCGTCAAGCTTTTTTTGAAATTTGTTTTTCGCGTCGTTTTGGCGACAAGGAATATAATAGCACCTTCTACTATTAAGAGTCAATACTATTTTTCATCTTTTACAATTTAATTTCAGAAGGATTTTCTGCTTCATCCATTTTTCTGTTTTTGAAAGGTGCTTACTATAATACACATAGAATAGAAAGAAACAGTACCTTTCGCATACTTATGAAACAGGTACTGTCTACACAGATGTTACTCTGACAATTGTAAATTGTATATAGTTGAACGCTCTTTTAGGATAAATGCCGTCAATGAAAGCCAGTTTCCATAAGTTTAACTTAATATTTGTGAAAATATAGTACATAAATCAAACCACTAAAGGAATTTCAGAACGTTAATAGAAGTGTACTAGAGAAAGAGTTTGTGATGAAGGGAGAATATTAAATGAACAAAGTCACTCGCGCCATTCAGGATGATTACCCAGATGATTTTGCGTGGTGTTATGGCTGCGGCCGACTCAATAAGGATGGGCATCATTTTCGTACCGGAGTGGAAGGCGGTCACATGGTCACGATTTACACACCTAAACCGGAACACACTGCTTTGCCAGGCTTCGTGTATGGCGGGTTAATTGCTTCCTTAATCGATTGCCACGGCACTGGTTCAGCTGCAATTGCTCTTCATAGAAAGAACGGGGGAGTAATTGGTGGTGGTCAAGAGCCTCCACGTTTTGTCACTGCTTCCTTACAAGTGGACTTTATGAAACCTACACCTCACCATGTTCCGTTAAAAGCGGTGGGCACAGTTCATGAAGTTCATCCTAAGAAATTCAGAGTGGAAACAGAAGTGTTTGCAGAAGGAAAACTGTGTGCACGGGGTGAAGTAATAGCGGTGGTAATGCCAAAAACGTTTATAAGTGAATAGTAGACGATCAGAAAGTGACCTTCCTCCCTGCATCCCGGAAGGAAGGTCACTACGATGATACAAAATTAAACTGGTTTATTTCTCACCTCGCCAAATAACTCATATGTCCTCATTATCCTCGAAGCCGCCTCTTCCAACAAAGCATTTCCGTTTGTCATGGAACTTTTAAAAGAACCGTGTGCAATGACGATTCCATTGTTCTTCCCCTGTTCTCTTTCTATGTAAAAAAGCAGCCAAGATCCAAGTAAGAAAAAATCCCACCTGATGCTTAGACTGCCTTTTTCTTGCTAAAGTATGGTTATAGGATCCACATCTGGATGACGGTCAAACCCACCACTCCCGGAATACCTAATATTCCAGAAATAGATGAGGTTGCCAGATTAATAGGAACGTGGATTCCGTACTGACTGCCAAAGGCGTTCAGGAAAAATAAAAAGAGTGCTCCGATCATGACCTTCATGGCAACTTGTCCCACAAACCGAAGTGGCTTTATGGGTGTGCCGGTGGCCAATAGAAGTACAATCAGTCCGCTGATCACAGCAATGACGATAACTGGGCTCATATCCTTCTCTCCTCTCAACATAGAACATAAATAGTCTCTTATTGAAAGGATATGAGGGTTGTCTACCTTTTTATGACGATCTTTCTATGTTTTGCTTCTCTAAAGAGAAAAAAATATTTAGCTTCTGCTATTTTCGAGTGACAGTGGATGTTCAGATTATAATCCACACTCATCTCATCGATGGAACGTTGCTGATTCCAATGATCCTTGGTTTCGTCTAAAACGTGAAGTAAGGATTGGTCATACTCTTTTTTCAGCTTTCCTTTTTTCCGGAAAAACATAGGTATCCTCTCCTTCGTTAAACGTCTCTTCTTCCCTCAAGGGCTTTCGATAACGTTACTTCATCTGCATACTCAAGATCTCCACCGACAGGAAGCCCATGAGCAATCCTTGTGATTCGGATCCCTGATGGTTTGACTAGCCGTGAGATGTACATCGCTGTCGCTTCCCCTTCTATGTTCGGGTTGGTCGCGAGGATGACTTCCTGGACCTCGTCACCGTGAAGACGCTTTATCAGATCCGGAACATTGATGTCCTCGGGTCCAATCCCGTCCATAGGAGAGATGGCACCGTGGAGCACATGGTATTGTCCGTTATATTCTTTCATCTTCTCCATGGCAATGACATCTTTGGGGTCTTGAACTACACAGATGATGCTGCGGTCCCGTCTTTGATCCTCACAAATATAGCATGGATCCTGATCTGTAATATGGCCGCAGACAGAACAGTAACTTAAATTACGTTTTGCATTGACCAATGCTTTCGCAAAATCCAATACAGTATCTTCTTTCATGCTAAGAACAAAAAAAGCCAGTCGGGCCGCAGTTTTCGGCCCTATCCCCGGCAGTTTCATAAAGCTGTCGATCAGCTTCGATATAGGCTCAGGATAATGCATCGTATTGCCTCCTAGAACATTCCCGGTAGGTTCATTCCTTTAGTGAATTGACCCATAGTTGAGTTCGTTAATTCGTCTGCTTTCTTCAGTGCATCGTTTGTCGCTGCAAGGACTAAATCTTGGAGCATTTCTACATCATCCGGATCAACAGCTTCTTCGTTGATCTTTACATCAATAACTTGTTTGTGACCGGAAACGATAACAGTCACCATTCCGCCGCCAGCTGTTCCTTCGATTTGCTTTTCTCCTAATTCTTCTTGAGCTTCCGCCATTTTCTTTTGCATCTTTTGCATTTGCTTCATCATATTTTGCATATTACCATTTCCACGCATCATATTATTACCTCCAGTTAATTTTTTCTAGATTAATCGTTTAATTCTATTAAATCCATACCGACAAGCTTTTCAGCTTCCTTCAAGAGTGAGTCTTCACCTTGATCCTCGCCTGATGCTTCTCCATCTTCTGTTTTCGAGTTTCGGATAAAGTCTTCTCTTATGGACACCCACTGATCTTCAGGAATTCCAATCGCTGCATAGCTGTTTCCTGTAAGCTCTTCCAGTATGGAAGCAATCGCTGAAGTGAAAGCTTGATTCTCCATTGCCATCTGACAATGAATATCGTATTTAAATTTTAACACAAATGAGCCGTTTGTAGCTGCTACAGGTTCAGCATCATTTAACAATGCTGATTGTGAGCGCATTTGACGCTGGTTCAATGTTTCGACCATATCTCCCCATCGGCTCTTGATCAGATTAAGATCTTCTTTCGTCGCCGTCCGGAGTACTTCCTGAATTTTTCCGGTAGGAGCCCGGAAGCCTTTCTTTGCCCTGATCGGTTTTTTCGCCGGTTGTGAAGCCGGCTCTGCTTGAACCTTGACTCCATTCGCCTTCAGCTGTTCGATCTCTTTTTCAAGAAATTTGATCTTTTTCATCATCTCGCTCACTTCCGGAGAAGAAGCAGATGCAGGTGCTTCCATTTGACAAAGCTTCACAATGGAAACCTCCAGGTAGATCCGGGCATGATTCGTGAACTTCATTTCCTGACCGGCCTGATTCAAGACATCGATATATTGGTAAATCTGCTGAGGCTGAGTTTGACCCGCCAGTTCTTTAAAATCATCGTCGAGCATGACGCGTTCCAGTGATTCTTCAAGATTTGGAGCCGTCTGGTATAACAGCATATCCCTGAAATAAAGAATAAAGTCCTCTGCGAACCTCGCCGGGTCCTTCCCTTGGAATAGCAATTCTTCCAGGGCACCTAATCCACTTGTGACATCTCTTTCCAAAATCGCTTTCGCCAGTGTATTTAAATATCCTTGAGAAACAGCCCCTGTTACAGTCAAAGCATCGTCTACGGTTACCCGGTCCTGACTAAAAGAGATGGCCTGATCAAGAAGGCTAAGGGCATCACGCATCCCGCCTTCAGCAGCCCGTGCAATTATCGTAAGGGCATTTTCTTCAAAGTTCACACCTGATTCTGTGGCAATATGACTCATCCGTCCCACAATATCCCTTGCTGTAATCCGTTTGAAGTCAAATCGCTGACAGCGTGAGATGATCGTAAGGGGGATCTTGTGAGGCTCTGTAGTCGCAAGGATAAAGATGACGTGCTTAGGTGGTTCTTCTAACGTTTTCAGTAAAGCATTAAAGGCTCCGATAGACAGCATATGAACTTCATCTATGATGTAGACTTTATACTCGACTACGTTTGGAGAATATTTGACTTTATCCCGGATGTCCCGGATCTCTTCCACTCCGTTATTGGAAGCAGCATCGATTTCGATGACATCTGGAATCGAACCATCAGTAATCCCTATGCATGCATCACACTCATTACAGGGTTCCGCTATCGGAGACCGCTCACAGTTAACCGCTTTCGCCAAGATCTTCGCTGCGCTCGTTTTCCCTGTTCCCCTTGGTCCCGAGAATAAATAGGCATGTGAAATCTTCTGATGAAGGAGGGCATTTTGCAACGTTTTCGTTACATGCTGCTGTCCAACTACATCAATAAATGACTGAGGACGCCACACACGATATAAAGCTTGATATGCCAAAATACTCCCCCCCTCTTGTTTATGTACTATAGTGTCTATTATAACGTAATCTAAATCCCTTTTACAAAGAAAACCGGAGATCAATTTAGGTTAAACCTCAAACCTTTATATAAACAAAAAACTCACCCAATGAAGGATGAGTTGTTGTATTTAAATTAAACTGCCGTGCACCTTTCGTCGACAAGCATCCATAGGCGTTACTCAAGCAGTTAGCTCGGCCCAGGCAACCCTGCGGCACATGGGAGCTTCCACTTAATGCTGCTTCCTTCCGGACCTGACATGGTTCATGGATTCCCATTGCGCAGGACCCAGGCGTCAACACCACTTACTTGAGGCAGCCCTACAGAGTGCCAGCCTCGGAAAGGAATTCGGTCTCGCTAGAGCGGATTGCGAGTACAGGGCACCGCTACCTCCCCACCTAGCACGGCAAAATTGATACCATATTTAGTTGCGTCATAAGTGCGACGCAAGATTAAGTATACTAGGATTTACGGTAAAAAGCAATGATGGAATACTGTAATTTATTTACAGACCGAAAGTCCTGTTTTTCTTCTCGAACTTCTTCCGCTCTCGCAAGTCTTTAAAAAAACGGGAAAGGATTCCACCACACTCTTCTGAAAGTACTCCAGGCACTACTTCACATTGGTGATTAAATCGATCATCTTCCAGTAGATTCATTAACGTTCCCGCACAACCCGCTTTAGGATCCTTTGCTCCATATATAACTTTCTCTATTCTCGAAAGGATAATCGCTCCACTGCACATCGGACATGGTTCAAGTGTGACATAAAGCTCCGCCCCCTCAAGCCGCCATGTGCCAAGCTTCTCACATGCCTCTTGAATGGCTAATGTCTCGGCATGGGTGATGGCATTTTGACTCGTTTCTCTCAGATTATGAGCACGGGCAATGATTTCATCCCCTACTACAATGACCGCTCCGATCGGAACTTCTTGAATCGCTGCCGCTTTTTTTGCTTCCTTTAATGCTTCCATCATAAATCGTTCTTCTCTTATACCCATTATGTACTCCCACAAATTTATTTCTCTTTTCTTTATAAAATATCCCCATTGACTCCAAACTATAAGAGAAAGGGGCATACAATATGATACCTAACGAAACAGCTCTTCTTATTATTGACATTATGAATCCGTTCGACTTTGAGCATGGAAATACATTAGCTCGCCATACCCGCCAAATTGTTGAACCTATAAACACATTACGTCACTATTGTACCAAACATCAGCATCCTGTCATTTATATTAATGACCATTATGAGTTATGGAAAGCAGATTACAAAGAGATTTACCAGAAATGTCATAATGATGTGAGTGATAGTATCATGACTCCGCTCCAACCGACGGATAAAGATTTTTTTCTTATTAAACCAAAGCATTCCGCTTTTTACGGCACCGCGTTAAATACACTCTTACACCATTTGTCTGTAAAAAATCTTATCATCACGGGTATCGCCGGCAACATCTGTGTACTTTTTACAGCAAACGATGCTTATATGAGAGAATTTAACCTTATTGTGCCCAATAACGCCATTGCATCTGTCAGTGACGAAGATAATCACTATGCGTTGACGATGATGAAAAATGTATTAAAAGCGAAGATAGAATCCACTGGTGAGATAGTATAAAATTTGTTCTGCAAAACATATCGAGGCCTTCCATTTCATAAGTTGATTATAGTGAATGAAATTTAGGAGGGTCTGTGTATGCAAATTCATGTGGTCCAACCGAACCAATCGTTATTTGGTATCGCACAAGCGTATGGATCAACAGTTAAGGATATAGTAGATGCCAATGAACTGCCAAACCCTGATAACCTGGTGGTTGGCCAATCATTGGTCATCCCTATTATAGGAAGCTTTTATTTTGTTCAACCTGGAGATAGCCTTTGGGCGATCAGTCAGAAAACAGGAGTCCCCTATCAGGAATTGGCAAGGGTGAACGGAATATCTCCCAATCAGCCTTTACAGGTGGGGTTTCGTTTATACGTTCCACAGAAGCCAAAAGGAAATGCGGAGTTTAACGCATATGTAGAGCCTTACGGAAATGAAGTGGCCCAAAACCTTGAAGATAGTGCCAAGGAAGCAGCTCCTTATCTTACCTATCTGGCTCCATTCAGCTTTCAAGCAAAACGTGATGGCACCCTGCAAGAACCACCTCTCGGAAATCTGATTCAAACTGGGAAAGACAATAATAATGTCATGATGATGGCCATCACCAATCAAGAGGAAGGAACATTCAGCGATGAACTAGGACGAATCCTGCTGACCGACCAGGTGATCCAGGATAAATTCCTCAATAACGTTGTCCAAACAGCGAAAAAATACGGGTTCAGAGACATTCACTTCGACTTTGAATATTTACGTCCACAGGACAAAGAAGCCTACAACCAATTTTTACGAAAAGCAAAACAGCGTTTTAATCAAGAAGGATGGCTACTTTCAACCGCCCTTGCTCCTAAGACAAGTGCCGACCAAAAAGGCAAATGGTATGAGGCCCATGATTATAAGGCTCACGGAGAAATTGTCGACTTTGTCGTGATCATGACCTATGAGTGGGGATATAGTGGAGGTCCCGCCATGGCCGTTTCCCCTATCGGACCTGTTCGTGAAGTCCTTGAATACGCCATTTCAGAAATGCCTCCATCCAAGATTCTCATGGGGCAAAATTTATATGGATATGACTGGACGCTCCCATTTGTCCAAGGGAGTACAGCAAAAGCCATCAGTCCTCAACAGGCAATCAAGATAGCCGCGGATAACAACGTATCGATTCAGTATGATCAAAAAGCACAGGCCCCATTCTTCAAATACCGTGATGCTAGTACAGGTAAGGATCATGAAGTGTGGTTCGAAGACGCCCGAAGCATCCAGGCAAAATTCGACCTAATGAAAGAGCTGAAACTAAGAGGGATGAGCTACTGGAAACTGGGTCTTCCCTTCCCACAAAATTGGCTGTTACTTTCTGACAATTTCACTGTCGTAAAAAGATAATAAATAGAAGCTGATGGATAGGTAAATCGATAAACACCTATCCATCAGCTTTTTATTTGCTTCCCCTTAAGAGTCGATCGTTTAAAGTCGATATAGTGAACGTAGCGTATTTTCTGAACCTGGGAAATAACCTGAACAACCATCCATATATTGTGTTACAATAATTCCTGTCGTAATTTTTTAGTTTTACATTTTTATAAGAGAAAAAGATTGCCGTAATATGAGGAGGACAATTAATGGGGCGCATTCCTTTCATTACCGTTGAAGGCCCGATTGGAATAGGAAAAACCTCTCTGGCAAAAGCGATTTCAGAGCATTTCCATTTTCACTTACTGAAAGAAATCGTGGATGAAAACCCGTTCTTAGACAAATTTTATGATGACATTGAAGAGTGGAGCTTTCAAACAGAGATGTTTTTCTTATGCAATCGTTATAAACAGCTAGAGGATATTGAAAAGCACTATCTATCTCAAAATAAATCTGTTGTAGCAGATTATCATATTCTTAAAAACATCATCTTCGCTAAACGTACATTGAAAGATGAACAACAGTTCAAAAAGTATCTTAATATCTATGACATCCTCACTTCGGACATGCCGAGGCCTAATGTCGTGATTTACTTGAACGCAAGCCTCGATACGCTATTAAAGCGCATTGAAAAAAGAGGAAGAGACTTCGAAAAGAAAATCAGCCCTCTTTACCTTAAGCAGCTATCACTTGACTATGAAGAATATATGAACACATTTGAAAAAACTCACCCTGACATCCCTGTTCTTCGCTACAATGGCGACCACGTAGACTTCGTTCAAAATAAAGAAGACCTGAAATACATTCTTACACAGTTAGAGACTACACTTAAAAAAGGAGTTCACCATCATGAATCTTCGCACTAAATACGGGATCCCGAACAATGCCGTGATCACCATTGCCGGAACAGTCGGTGTCGGGAAATCCACTATGACAAACGGCTTAGCGACGGCACTCGGCTTCCGAACGTCATTTGAAAAAGTTGATACCAATCCGTATCTCGATAAATTTTATCAGGACTTTAAGAGCTGGAGCTTCCATCTTCAAGTATACTTCTTGGCGGAACGCTTCAAAGAACAAAAGAAAATCTTTGAATACGGCGGCGGCTTCATTCAAGACCGTTCTATCTATGAAGATACAGGCATCTTCGCCCGCATGCATTATGAGAAAGGGAATATGAGCGAAATCGATTATGAAACGTATACAAGTCTTTTCGATGCTATGGTTATGACACCATACTTTCCACACCCTGATCTTCTGATTTACCTTGAAGGAACCATTGATAATGTCGTTGATCGCATCCGTGAGCGCGGCCGCCCAATGGAACAACAAACACCTGTTGCCTACTGGGAAGAAATGCACGAGCGTTATGAAAACTGGATCAACTCCTTTAACGCTTGTCCCGTACTGAGACTCGACATCAGTGAATACGACTTGGTGAACGATCAAAACTCAATCGAACCAATCGTTGAAAGAATCGGGTATTTCATTGAACAGACGAGAATGTTGAAAAGCTAAACGAAAAGCGGAGGCGCCTTGGTCAGGCCCGACAAGCATAAGACGAGCCATCCGGAAAGGCGGCTTTTTGCCTTTTTGGATGGCTTGTCTTATGACCTCGAGGGACTAGGCGCCGGAGCTAGATCAGTATAATAGATGAAAAAGACTACTCTGTGCTTTGCGGCAGGAGGAGTCTTTTTTTATATATAAAGGTTGTCGGAAAACATCCATCCGTTTATTTCCAACCTAAAAGAGGTATATGTACAAAAAAACAGAAATATAAGGAGTTGGATTAAACATGGAATCGAAACAAACGTATTTTGTAGATATAAGCAGCGGGGACATTCTGCAAGACCCTAATCAAAATGCCAGTCCAAGCTTTCGCATATTTGCTACTCCAACAGAAGTAAACGAACTGAAAATGTTGTTCAATGATAACTACGATGATGACATGTCGACTATGAGACGGGCTCAGGTACCTTTCCGTCAATATCACAATTCACCGGAAGACGATCAATATGATCAATCCATGAGGAATATCTATTCGAAGATTTATTTGCTCGGAGATGAAGAAGCACGCCTTCATATCACTAAGATAGGTGTACTGGAACATACATCAGACGACCATTTAAGAGAAGACATCAAAAACCTTAAGTAAATTGGACTGAGTCGATCGGTATATCCATAAAATAAAAAAATTCGTTACATAAAATGTAACGAATTCTATCTCCAATGTTTATGCGCTATGGTTATAAAAAAATCAATGGAGGAGGAAGGGGGATTCGAACCCCCGCGGGCTGTTACACCCCTGTCGGTTTTCAAGACCGATCCCTTCAGCCGGACTTGGGTATTCCTCCGTATCGACAAGAATTATAATAACATGGTGTATAAATGGAGTCAAGCATATTTCTAAAAAAAATAAAAGGTGCCACTCGTTAAATTCGTGAGGCACCTTTTATTGTCGTCCAACGGAATCGTTTGCTGATATTATTTAATGACTTCCGCTCCACCCATATACGGACGAAGAGCTTCCGGAACGATGACAGATCCATCTTCTTGCTGGTAGTTTTCCAAGATGGCGGCAACAGTACGTCCGATTGCTAAACCAGATCCATTCAGCGTATGCACATGTTCAGGTTTTCCCTTAGCTTCCCTTCTGAAACGAATGTTCGCACGTCTTGCCTGGAAGCCTTCAAAGTTACTGCAAGAAGAAATCTCACGGTATGTTCCGTAGCTTGGAATCCAGACTTCGATGTCATATTTCTTGGCAGCTGTGAAGCCTAAATCCGCTGTACACATAGATAACACACGGTATGGTAAGCCCAGTAACTGAAGGACTTTCTCAGCATGGCCAGTCAGTTTCTCAAGCTCATCATAAGAATCTTCAGGTTTCACAAAGCGAACAAGCTCTACTTTGTTAAATTGATGCTGACGGATCAGACCACGTGTATCACGGCCGGCAGATCCAGCTTCAGAACGGAAGTTAGCACTGTACGCCACATAACTTACAGGTAATTCTTCACCCTTCATGATCTCATCACGGTGATAGTTCGTTACAGGTACCTCTGCTGTAGGAACCAGGAAATAATCCTCGCTTTCGATTCTGAACGCATCTTCCTCAAACTTAGGAAGTTGACCTGTTCCCGTCATACTCGCTCTATTCACCAGGAATGGAGGGATCATTTCTGTATACCCATGCTCATCCATGTGCAGATCCATCATGAAGTTAATCAGGGCTCTTTCTAGTCTTGCTCCTAACCCTTTATAGAAAACAAAACGGCTTCCGGTTACTTTGCCGGCACGTTCGAAATCCAGGATCCCAAGGCCTGTTGCAATGTCCCAGTGAGGCTGAGCCTCGAAATCAAACTCACGAATCTCCCCCCATTTGCGTGCTTCTATATTATCATCCTCCGTTTCACCAACCGGTACCGTTTCATGTGGAATGTTAGGAATGGAAAGCAGGATGCGCTCTAACTCCTCTTCAATCCCTCGTAATTCATCATCTAGTTTTTTCACCATGGCCCCAACTTCACGCATTTCAACGATCAGGTCCTGTGCATCCTTTTTCTCTTTCTTCAGCTCTGCTATCTGCTGGGATACGTCATTACGCTTGCTCTTTAATTCTTCACTTTCCACAAGCAGCTCTCTTCTTCTCTTATCAAGCTCTTCAAATTTGCCGAAATCCTCAAGATTCTCACCACGGTGCTGTAGACGCGCCTTCACATCTTCAAGATTATTACGTAAATACTTAATGTCTAACATGGGATTCTCTCCTTTTTTATAAAAAAATAAAAAACCCCCATCCCTGGTAAAAGGGACGGAGGTTTCCGCGTTGCCACCCTAATTGAAGACACTATGCATCTTCCTCTTAAGAGATGGTAACGGAATCACCGAAAATACCTACTTCATTCAGTACTTCACTCAAGGATGGATTCATAAAGCTCTTGCGTCGATTCTCACCAGCCATCGACTCTCTTAAGCAAGCCTTCTTTACTACTATTTCCTGTCAACGATTTTGTTTTTATTGGTTATTTCATAATCTACTACAATGTTTTCCATTTTGCAATAGAATTATGCGATTGTTTTTTCCATGCTTTCTTTCACCATCTCAACGAAGAATGAAGTCAAGCGGTGATCATCCGTTAACTCAGGATGGAAAGAGCAACCGAGGAATTGTCCGTGGCGTGCAAGAACAATCCGTTCATTATGCTTAGCCAGGATTTCAACATCTTCTCCAGCTTCCACGATGTGGGGAGCACGGATGAAGACGGCATTGAACCCTTCTCCAATATGAGCAATCGAAAGATCCGCTTCAAAACTTTCTTTCTGACGCCCAAAGGAATTACGTTCAACTGTTACGTCCATCACACCAAGATGAGGTTCGTCGTATCCGACAATGTGCTTCGCTAAGAGAATCAATCCTGCACATGTTCCAAAGATCGGCTTCCCGGCTGCCGCGAATTGTCTTAACGGCTCCATAAAGCCATATCGATCGATCAGCCTTCTCATGGTGGTACTTTCCCCACCTGGCATGATCAGGCCTTGAATCTCTTCCAGCTGCTCCACACGCTTAATGACGATGGCCTTGGCACCAGAGGCTTCGATTGAACGCACATGCTCCCTGACGGCACCTTGAAGTCCTAATACACCGATGTTCAACATAGAATCACACCTTACCATCCACGATCTTGCATACGGTTTTCAGGTAAGATAGAAGAAATCTCTACTCCCTTCATTGCTACACCAAGCTCTTTAGATAGCTCTGCGATCAACTTGTAATCCTGATAGTGAGTTGTCGCTTCTACGATAGCTCTTGCAAATTTCTCAGGGTTTTCTGATTTGAAGATACCAGAACCTACGAATACTCCGTCAGCCCCTAATTCCATCATAAGAGCCGCATCAGCTGGTGTTGCAATTCCGCCTGCAGCAAAGTTTACAACAGGTAAACGTCCGTTTTCTTTAATTTCCAACAATAATTCATATGGAGCTCCCAAAAGTTTAGCTTCTGTCATGATTTCATCTTCGTTCATGCTCACAAGCTTGCGAACCTGGGCATTTACCTTACGCATATGACGAACCGCTTCAACGATGTTACCTGTTCCCGGCTCACCTTTTGTACGTAACATGGATGCACCTTCACCAATACGGCGGGCAGCTTCACCTAAATCACGGCAACCACATACGAATGGTACAGTGAAATCTCTTTTATTTAAATGGTACTCTTCATCAGCAGGCGTTAATACTTCACTCTCATCAAGGTAATCAACACCCATTGATTCAAGGACTCTTGCCTCTACAATATGACCGATACGAGCTTTTGCCATGACAGGAATCGACACAGCCCCCATAACTTCTTCAATAATACGGGGATCTGCCATTCTTGCTACCCCACCTGCAGCACGGATGTCTGCTGGAACTCGTTCTAAAGCCATTACTGCCACTGCGCCCGCAGCTTCAGCAACTTTTGCCTGCTCTGCATTGACAACGTCCATGATAACGCCGCCTTTTTGCATTTCAGCCATACCTCTTTTAACACGATCTGTACCAGTATTCATATCTATATCCCCCTTATATTTATCCCATGCCCGTCCCATTTCCATCCAAAAAAGGAAGAAAACGCGACTAAAACAATCGGAATGATTATGTAACCCTACTGCTAAATAAACAATAAAAAAAGACTTATGTCAAGACGAAAAGCGGAAGCGACTTGGTTGGGCACGACATGTATTTCTTGGGAATTTCTCAAGGTGCTCCTAGTATGATACCTCTTTTTCGCCCTGGCTATAAAAAAACACCAAGACTTGTCCTAAAATTAAAGTCTTGGTGTTGATTTAATCATTAAACCTACGGGCTTATTAGAACCAGCCTTTAACCGTTGATGTAACCGAGTTCCAGATGTCCCCGAAGAAACCTCCTACAGCTCTCATAGAAAGCACAAACCAGTTTGCTTTTTCAACACCATCCACAGCTACAACAGATGCTTTCGAGGCATTTGTCCCTTTGTCTGTAAGGTAACCTAAATCTTTCTTATCCTTTGATTCCAATGTGACGTACCCAACTTTTTCTCCTTTTTTAACAGGTGCTGTCAGTTCACTGTCATCGTTCAGCTTTTTCTTATCTAACACAAATTTAGGTTTGTATTGATCTTCTTCACCGTTCTTAATCACCATGCTTAACGCGGCATCGGTTTTGATTTGAACTTCTTTTTCCTTACCTTTTTCAACTGGAAGTGTCTTTTGACCTTTCACTTGATAGTCAGCAGGGAGTACTTCCTCTATTGTAAAATTGTTGAATGCATAATCCATCATTTTTCTTGTTTCACTAAAGCGGGCATCGTAGGAGTTTTCACCAGCTGGTACATCAACGTCCATTACCACGGTAATGAATCTCATTCCGTCTCTTTCTGCTGTGCCAGTGAAGTTAGCTCCTGCAAAATCTGTAGTACCGGTTTTTAAACCGTCCATTCCCTCGTACTCACGGATCAATCCAGGTAACATCCAGTTCCAGTTGTCCATTTGAGTCGCATCTTCTGTTCCTTCAGCAAATACCTTTTTCGCAATACTGGAAGTCTCGAGTACTTCAGGATAATCATGAAGCAAACGGTACGCCAGTGTGGCAACGTCCTTTGCAGACATGACATTTTCTTCTTCTGGACCCCCAACAACACTATCTACATATGGTTGCAGGTCCCGGTTATTTAAACCTGTAGAATTAACAAATTTATATTTTTCCAAGCCAAGTTCTTTAGCTTTTGCATTCATCATTTTAACGAAATTTGCTTCTGAACCGGCAATTGTTTCTGAAATAGCTATTGTCGCTGCATTAGCAGAATAAATCGCCATTGCTTCATACAATTCTTTGATCGTGTAGGTACCTTCTTCTCGAAGGTCAACATTACTCAGTTCACCATTATGTGACATTTGAGAAAGATTAGTAGGTACCGTAAACTTCTGGTCCCATTTCACTTTACCTTCTTCAACTGCTTCCAATAACAGGTACTCTGTCATCATTTTCGTCATACTTGCAATGCCTTGAGCATTTTCTGAGTTCTTTTCATAAAGAATTTTACCCGTGCTTGCTTCTACTAGAATCGCAGCTTTTGCGTTAACGTCCAAGTCTCCCTGAGCATTTGCAGGTCTCCCTACGATACCCATTGCCATCATAAAAACCATCATACAAACAAAAGATTTTTGAATCCAACTTCTTTTCACTGTTAGCCCTCCAAGATTTTATGTACACCTTCGTTATTTTATCATAGTTCGAAAGGTAAGAATAGACAGAGAATATGACTAGTTTTGGCATGGGTCAAGGGACTTGCGACCTCTGATAAAAGGCGGTAAATATGACTTAAATTCAAATAAAAAAATGCTGATCAGTAGTATCTGATCAGCATTTGGAATTATTTTCTTATAATGAATAGTTTGGAGCTTCTTTCGTGATTTGCACATCATGAGGATGACTTTCACGAAGTCCGGCACCAGTCATTTTAATAAACTGAGCCTGCTCTCTTAATGCGTATAGATCCTTCGTTCCGCAGTATCCCATGCCTGAACGTAAGCCTCCGATTAGCTGATACAATGTATCGGCTAAAGGACCTTTGTAAGGAATACGGCCTTCGATTCCTTCTGGAACAAACTTTTTATTCTCTTCTTGGAAATAGCGGTCCTTCGATCCTTTTTCCATGGAGCTGACGGATCCCATTCCTCTATATACTTTGAAACGGCGTCCCTGGAAGATTTCCGTTTCTCCAGGGCTTTCAGATGTACCGGCAAGTAAACTTCCTAACATAACAGCATGTCCACCAGCTGCTAATGCTTTTACGATATCACCAGAATACTTGATGCCGCCATCAGCAATGATGCTCTTTCCGTGCTTTCTTGCTTCTGTCGCACAATCATACACAGCGGTAATTTGTGGAACGCCGACACCTGCAACAACACGAGTCGTACAGATTGAACCAGGTCCAATCCCCACTTTGACTACATCAGCACCCGCTTCAATCAATTCTCTTGTCGCATCTGCCGTTGCCACATTTCCTGCTACAATATTTAACGTTGGATAAGCTTCACGGATTTCACGAACAATAGAAAGAACTCCAGCTGAATGGCCGTGAGCTGTATCAATTACAATCACATCCACCTGTGATTTCACTAAATGTTCAACACGAGTCAATGTATCTTTCGAGATACCAACAGCTGCTCCAACCAATAAACGTCCTTGATCGTCTTTGGCAGAGTTAGGAAACTCAATGACTTTTTCGATATCTTTAATCGTAATAAGTCCCTTAAGCGTTCCTTCTTGATCAATCAGAGGAAGCTTCTCAATTTTGTACTGCTGAAGAATTTTTTCCGCTTCTTCTAGGGTAGTGCCAACAGGAGCTGTCACGAGGTTTTCCTTCGTCATGACATCCGAGATCTGAATGGAGTAGTCTTGGATGAAACGAAGGTCACGGTTCGTTAAAATCCCTACCAGCTTTTGCTCTTGTTCGTTGTTCACAATCGGAACACCGGAAATTCTATATTTGCCCATCAAGTGTTCTGCAGAAAAGACTTGATGATCCGGAGTTAAAAAGAATGGATCAGAGATAACTCCACTTTCGGAACGTTTTACTTTATCAACCTGCTCAGCCTGCTGTTCGATACTCATATTCTTGTGGATGATACCCAGCCCACCTTGTCGAGCCATTGAAATTGCCATTTCAGCTTCTGTTACAGTATCCATTCCTGCACTGATCACAGGAACATTCAATTTAATTGAATCTGTTAATTCAACAGAGATATTTACATCCTTTGGTAATACCTCTGATTTGGCTGGTAATAATAGTACATCATCAAACGTTAAACCTTCTTTAGCAAATTTAGAATCCCACATGTTTTCGGCCTCCCTAGTCCCAAAATATTATTAGTAGGTTATCAATTGGTTAAAATACTGTCAAGAAGAATAGGATTAATTTAATTTTTCAGAATAATTAGAAGGTGATCATTTGAGCGAAATACATCAACAATGGGACTTCATCCACTATTTTCAGTCTGCAGAATACTCCCAGAAGTTTCTAAAAAAATGCTATGAAAAATTGGGATTTTCTCAGGCAGAAATGAAAAGCTATGATAACTGTTATCCATTCATGTACTACTTGGAGCAAGGAGAGCTTTATTACAGACAAGCCATGCAATCTCCTATATCACTCAAGCCCATTTTGCTTTTCTATGGATTTATTCACTTTATCAAAGCCATTGTGTTAACGGTGGACCCCCTATATCCAGAAACAACTACGGTCCTGGCACATGGGATTACCTCCAGGAAAAGAAAAAAGCAGCAGTACCGCTTTTTACAAGATGAAGTAAAGGTACAGAAAAATGGTCTATTTTCACATTTCTCCAACCTTGTGTTTCACGTGAAACATATCGTGGGGGAAAAATACAAGATGGAAGATTTACTCATACAAATACCTGAGCTTGAAGATGCATTTCAAATTTTGCTCAATAAGAAAACAATGTTCTGGTTTAACCATCAACATGAGCTGATCATTGATGAGTCAATACTTTCCCATTTTCATATGTCAGAAAGTTTGTTCAAACAATATCTGAATGAAAAGGTAACAGAGAATTTCATTTGGATTTCGGACAATACGTTACAATCACTACATGTTCGGGAGCAACTTCCCGTTAGATGGCACTTGGACAAAAACAGATTAGCCCTTCCCGGCATTCGGAATGAAGCCACCACAATACCTGAGGTACTCATCCATTATGCAATATTATATAACCTGAGCATGATTGCCCGGTACGAAACTGAATGGTGGGTGGAACTATTAAAAAACCGAACCAATGAAGACTATCCCATCATCCATACGTTCATCAATGTAACAACAGCAAAAGCACCATATCTTTTACTAAAATTACTTCAGGATAAAATGTAGGAGAAAGAGGAAGGATGACGGACTCCCTCTCATCCCTCCCTATTCTGCTTGAAGTAACCTTTTAATATCGTCCTCAATTTTTCGGGGATTTGTTTGCGGAGAATAACGATCAAATACCTCTCCATTTTTCCCAACTAAAAATTTAGTGAAGTTCCACTTAATATTCGAAAGAAGGACACCCTTTTTCTCTTTCGTTAAAAACGTGAACAGTGGATGAGCTTTCTTTCCCTTCACATCGACTTTCGCAAACATCGGAAAAGATACCCCATAGTTCACCTGACAAAACTCCATGATTTCATTCTGATCATCAAATTCCTGGTTCATGAACTGATCACATGGAAATCCTAGTACAACAAGCCCTTCATCCTTATACTCTTCATACAGGCCCTGCAGCTCCTCAAATTGAGGTGTAAAGCCACACTTACTGGCTGTGTTCACGATAAGCATCACTTTCCCCTGGTACCCTTCTAGAGACGTTACAGATCCATTCGCTCTTTTTACGGTGAAATCATATATTGTCGTCATGTTCTTCTCTCCTTGTATATACTTTTATTAAAATAATACTTTAGAGAGTCGGTGGATAGCAATTTTGAGCATGTGATGATGGCAGTTTGCAGGCGTGTTTGTGGAAGGAACTGAGATGAGAAGAGATGAGTTGAGTTGAGGAGTGGTGTTTGTGGTTGCTTGAGGTGCAGTGGGTGAATAGGATGAGTTGTTGGACGTCGGATATCATATAGACATATATAATTGATTAGTTGATAGAAAATAGGATTTAGATACAAATAGTTCAGGATGATTTTAAGAGTAACATTACATTTGCTGGCCAACAGGGAAGATTTCGAGGATATTGTGTCCCTCAGAATGAAGATTTATATGTAATAAGCACTAATAAATGTTCCTGTCTCTCTCAAAATTTTTCTTTGTGTTAACGAAGACTATTTTAGGGAGGTAGATATCAATATTTTCATAGATATAGAGGCGGTCAAGCTTGAAGATGTATGCTAATTGCGTCGTTTTTATCTTTATTGCGTTATTTTGACCCGTTATTGCGTCGATTTTTCATTTTATGCGTCATTTTTAACTGTTTATACGTCTATTACCAATTATTACCTAAAATCACATAACGATTTCCAATTGACTCAGATTAACTTTTCACCAAGATAATGTTTTTATGATTGAAGTGAATTCCTCTTCCACAATTCTTCTCAAAAATATAACCACAAAAAAAGCAGCCCCTAAGAGCTACTCTTTTCACATTTGCCTGGCGACGTCCTACTCTCACAGGGGGAGATCCCCCAACTACCATCGGCGCTGAAGAGCTTAACTTCCGTGTTCGGCATGGGAACGGGTGTGACCTCTTCGCCATTGTCACCAGACGAATTATTCAATTGAAGGATTGTTCCTTCAAAACTAGATAAAGAATTGATGTCAAGAAAGCCGAATATCGACCCATTGTTGTTCATTTAAAAATGACTCTTTGTGGTTAAGTCCTCGATCGATTAGTATCAGTCAACTCCACATGTCGCCATGCTTCCATCTCTGACCTATCTACCTAGTCATCTTCTAGGGATCTTACTCACATACGTGATGGGAAATCTCATCTCGAGGGGGGCTTCATGCTTAGATGCTTTCAGCACTTATCCCTTCCGCACATAGCTACCCAGCGATGCCTTTGGCAAGACAACTGGTACACCAGCGGTGCGTCCATCCCGGTCCTCTCGTACTAAGGACAGCTCCTCTCAAATTTCCTGCGCCCACGACGGATAGGGACCGAACTGTCTCACGACGTTCTGAACCCAGCTCGCGTACCGCTTTAATGGGCGAACAGCCCAACCCTTGGGACCGACTACAGCCCCAGGATGCGATGAGCCGACATCGAGGTGCCAAACCTCCCCGTCGATGTGGACTCTTGGGGGAGATAAGCCTGTTATCCCCGGGGTAGCTTTTATCCGTTGAGCGATGGCCCTTCCATGCGGAACCACCGGATCACTAAGCCCGACTTTCGTCCCTGCTCGACTTGTAGGTCTCGCAGTCAAGCTCCCTTGTGCCTTTACACTCTGCGAATGATTTCCAACCATTCTGAGGGAACCTTTGGGCGCCTCCGTTACTCTTTAGGAGGCGACCGCCCCAGTCAAACTGCCCACCTGACACTGTCTCCCACCCCGATAAGGGGCGCGGGTTAGAATTTCAATACAGCCAGGGTAGTATCCCACCGATGCCTCCACCGAAGCTGGCGCTCCGGCTTCCAAGGCTCCTACCTATCCTGTACAAGCTGTACCAAAATTCAATATCAGGCTACAGTAAAGCTCCACGGGGTCTTTCCGTCCTGTCGCGGGTAACCTGCATCTTCACAGGTACTATAATTTCACCGAGTCTCTCGTTGAGACAGTGCCCAGATCGTTACGCCTTTCGTGCGGGTCGGAACTTACCCGACAAGGAATTTCGCTACCTTAGGACCGTTATAGTTACGGCCGCCGTTTACTGGGGCTTCGATTCGCACCTTCGCTTGCGCTAAGCACTCCTCTTAACCTTCCAGCACCGGGCAGGCGTCAGCCCCTATACTTCGCCTTACGGCTTCGCAGAGACCTGTGTTTTTGCTAAACAGTCGCCTGGGCCTATTCACTGCGGCTCTCTCGGGCTTGCACCCTACCAGAGCACCCCTTCTCCCGAAGTTACGGGGTCATTTTGCCGAGTTCCTTAACGAGAGTTCTCTCGCTCACCTTAGGATTCTCTCCTCGCCTACCTGTGTCGGTTTGCGGTACGGGCACCTTTTTCCTCGCTAGAGGCTTTTCTTGGCAGTGTGGAATCAGGAACTTCGCTACTATAATTCGCTCGCTATCACAGCTCAGCCTTCACGATGATGGGATTTGCCTCATCATCAGCCTAACTGCTTAGACGCACATATCCAGCAGTGCGCTTACCCTATCCTCCTGCGTCCCCCCATTGCTCAAACGGAAAAGAGGTGGTACAGGAATATCAACCTGTTGTCCATCGTCTACGCCTATCGGCCTCGACTTAGGTCCCGACTAACCCTGAGCGGACGAGCCTTCCTCAGGAAACCTTAGGCATTCGGTGGATGGGATTCTCACCCATCTTTCGCTACTCATACCGGCATTCTCACTTCTAAGCACTCCACCAGTCCTTACGGTCTAGCTTCGCAGTCCTTAGAACGCTCTCCTACCACTGACACCTAAAGGTGTCAATCCACAGCTTCGGTGATACGTTTAGCCCCGGTACATTTTCGGCGCAGAGTCACTCGACCAGTGAGCTATTACGCACTCTTTAAATGGTGGCTGCTTCTAAGCCAACATCCTGGTTGTCTAAGCAACTCCACATCCTTTTCCACTTAACGTATACTTTGGGACCTTAGCTGGTGGTCTGGGCTGTTTCCCTTTCGACTACGGATCTTATCACTCGCAGTCTGACTCCCATGGATAAGTCTTTGGCATTCGGAGTTTGTCTGAATTCGGTAACCCGATGAGGGCCCCTAGTCCAAACAGTGCTCTACCTCCAAGACTCTTACACATGAGGCTAGCCCTAAAGCTATTTCGGAGAGAACCAGCTATCTCCAAGTTCGATTGGAATTTCTCCGCTACCCACACCTCATCCCCGCACTTTTCAACGTGCGTGGGTTCGGACCTCCATTCAGTGTTACCTGAACTTCATCCTGGACATGGGTAGATCACCTGGTTTCGGGTCTACGACCACATACTCAATTCGCCCTATTCAGACTCGCTTTCGCTGCGGCTCCGTCTCATCGACTTAACCTTGCATGGGATCGTAACTCGCCGGTTCATTCTACAAAAGGCACGCCATCACCCGTTAACGGGCTCTGACTACTTGTAGGCACACGGTTTCAGGTTCTATTTCACTCCCCTTCCGGGGTGCTTTTCACCTTTCCCTCACGGTACTGGTTCACTATCGGTCACTAGGGAGTATTTAGCCTTGGGAGATGGTCCTCCCAGCTTCCGACGGGATTTCACGTGTCCCGCCGTACTCAGGATCCACTCAAGAGAGAATGAAGTTTCAACTACAGGGTTGTTACCTTCTTTGACGAGCCTTTCCAGACTTCTTCGTCTACTTCATTCCTTTGTAACTCCGTATAGAGTGTCCTACAACCCCAAGAGGCAAGCCTCTTGGTTTGGGCTACATCCCGTTTCGCTCGCCGCTACTCAGGGAATCGCAATTGCTTTCTCTTCCTCCAGGTACTTAGATGTTTCAGTTCCCTGGGTCTGCCTTCCATACTCTATGTATTCAAGTAAGGATATTGTTCCATTACGAACAATGGGTTCCCCCATTCGGAAATCTCTGGATCAAAGCTCACTTACAGCTCCCCAAAGCATATCGGTGTTAGTCCCGTCCTTCGTCGGCTCCTAGTGCCAAGGCATCCACCGTGCGCCCTTCATAACTTAACCGAATTGGTTGTTACATCAGGTTTAAAACCTAAAATGGCGATACTCGGTAATTTCTTGACTATCAATTTATCTTTATCTAGTTTTCAAAGAACAATCTATCATCTCGTAAGAGACAATATGGATGGTTATTTCACTCCGCTGACGCTTCGTAAAAAACCTTGGTGGAGCCTAGCGGGATCGAACCGCTGACCTCCTGCGTGCAAAGCAGGCGCTCTCCCAGCTGAGCTAAGGCCCCGGAATATGAGGATATGGTGGGCCTAAGTGGACTCGAACCACCGACCTCACGCTTATCAGGCGTGCGCTCTAACCAGCTGAGCTATAGGCCCATATTCCATAAAAATGAATGATAAGCAATGCTTACCATTGTTTGTAGATGGAGAGTTACTTTGCTTTCGCAAAAAACTTTGTTAAACCATCAAAACTGAACAAAACTTCGACGTGTCAAACGTTTAGTTAAATCTTCCTTAGAAAGGAGGTGATCCAGCCGCACCTTCCGATACGGCTACCTTGTTACGACTTCACCCCAATCATCTGTCCCACCTTAGGCGGCTGGCTCCAAAAGGTTACCTCACCGACTTCGGGTGTTACAAACTCTCGTGGTGTGACGGGCGGTGTGTACAAGGCCCGGGAACGTATTCACCGCGGCATGCTGATCCGCGATTACTAGCGATTCCAGCTTCATGTAGGCGAGTTGCAGCCTACAATCCGAACTGAGAACGGTTTTATGGGATTGGCTAAACCTCGCGGTCTTGCTGCCCTTTGTACCGTCCATTGTAGCACGTGTGTAGCCCAGGTCATAAGGGGCATGATGATTTGACGTCATCCCCACCTTCCTCCGGTTTGTCACCGGCAGTCATCTTAGAGTGCCCAACTGAATGCTGGCAACTAAGATCAAGGGTTGCGCTCGTTGCGGGACTTAACCCAACATCTCACGACACGAGCTGACGACAACCATGCACCACCTGTCACTCTGTCCCCCGAAGGGGAAAGCCCTATCTCTAGGGTTGTCAGAGGATGTCAAGACCTGGTAAGGTTCTTCGCGTTGCTTCGAATTAAACCACATGCTCCACCGCTTGTGCGGGCCCCCGTCAATTCCTTTGAGTTTCAGTCTTGCGACCGTACTCCCCAGGCGGAGTGCTTAATGCGTTAGCTGCAGCACTAAGGGGCGGAAACCCCCTAACACTTAGCACTCATCGTTTACGGCGTGGACTACCAGGGTATCTAATCCTGTTTGCTCCCCACGCTTTCGCGCCTCAGTGTCAGTTACAGACCAGAAAGTCGCCTTCGCCACTGGTGTTCCTCCAAATATCTACGCATTTCACCGCTACACTTGGAATTCCACTTTCCTCTTCTGCACTCAAGTTCCCCAGTTTCCAATGACCCTCCACGGTTGAGCCGTGGGCTTTCACATCAGACTTAAGAAACCACCTGCGCGCGCTTTACGCCCAATAATTCCGGACAACGCTTGCCACCTACGTATTACCGCGGCTGCTGGCACGTAGTTAGCCGTGGCTTTCTGGTTAGGTACCGTCAAGGTACCGCCCTATTCGAACGGTACTTGTTCTTCCCTAACAACAGAGTTTTACGATCCGAAAACCTTCATCACTCACGCGGCGTTGCTCCGTCAGACTTTCGTCCATTGCGGAAGATTCCCTACTGCTGCCTCCCGTAGGAGTCTGGGCCGTGTCTCAGTCCCAGTGTGGCCGATCACCCTCTCAGGTCGGCTACGCATCGTCGCCTTGGTGAGCCGTTACCTCACCAACTAGCTAATGCGCCGCGGGTCCATCTGTAAGTGATAGCTAAAAGCCACCTTTCAACATTTCCTCATGCGAGGAAATGAGTTATCCGGTATTAGCCCCGGTTTCCCGGAGTTATCCCAGTCTTACAGGCAGGTTACCCACGTGTTACTCACCCGTCCGCCGCTGACTGATGGGAGCAAGCTCCCATCAATCCGCTCGACTTGCATGTATTAGGCACGCCGCCAGCGTTCGTCCTGAGCCAGGATCAAACTCTCCGATAAAAGTTTGAATAGCTCTTTAAAAATAAATCTAGAATTAACGTTGACGTATTGTCTTGTTTTGTTCAGTTTTCAAGGTTCAATGTGTGAGTGCTTCGTTTGAAGCGACCTTTATAATATATCATTTGCTGTCGTTACCGTCAAGGTATTTTTATTATTTTAGAAAAGTTTTTTCTGAAAAAGTTATGTAATGCCTTTCGGACAACAAATAATATTATACATACTATTAGACAAGTTGGCAAGAGGTAAATCTAATTAAATAAACCAAAGATTAGTTATCTAACCTGAGGTTTACTTAATACGCTGCTATAACTGATCTTAAGAAGTTTCATTCATAATAAACCATACTTGATTTCTAAGCAAAAACTTCTGATATATAAATCTCTTTTTCCTGAGATAGGTCTACGAGTTCTTCCGTTTTGTTTATTTTTACGATGGGCTTTGTATATGCGTTTGGCTTGGTATACAGGACTTCTCCGTACTGGCCGGTTGATAGCCTTACTGAAGTTCCTGTCCTTAGATCTCCCAATAATTGAAGAAGACCATTAACGACTTTAATATCGAATTTACCAAATAAATCTTCACTGATCATTTCCAGTACCTTAAAAAAAGGCTGCTTGCTTCTATATATTCTTTCTGATGTCATGGCATGAAAGACATCGGCGATTCCAACTATCTGAGAGTAAAGATGAATACGATTATTTTTCTCGGATGACGGGTAGCCGGTACCATCAAATCGTTCATGATGTTGAAAGATTGCCAGTTTTGTTTCCGTTTTTAACAATGGAGTGTCTTTAACCATTTTATATCCGTTGGCTGTATGGAGCTTTACTTCTTTAAATTCACTGTCTGTTAAAGGCTGTTCTTTCGTTAATATGTGTGGACTGACCTTGGCCATTCCACAGTCTGCCAGGATACCCGCTAAAGCCAGCTGGTTCACCTGACCAGGGTTCAAGCCTAACTTCTTTCCTATCATGGCACTTATGATACCCACTGAAATCGCATGGTGAAAAACATAATCTTCTTTCGTGCAATATTGATGAAGGGAATACACATATGTATGGTTCTCTTGAACCGTTTGGATCATTGGTAGCATTAACTCCCTCACCCTTGCCACATTTACAGACGTTCCTGATTGCCAGTTTATGAATTCTTTCTTAAATTCCTTGATCGTCATTAAATAGAGATCGATGAATCCCACCTGCTCATTGATTATTTCTTCCTCTACCATTCCCTTATCAATAGAGACGGGTGATCTAAAGGGACGTCCATCCGCTTTTGTTTTCTCTATTATTAGCTCTGTTATATTGAATGCTTGAAGTATAGTTAAATGTTCTTCTTCTATTACTGTATTCTTTGGAATAATGGGATTGGCTGTCATTCCCATTATATCTTCTGCTACGATGCATCCCAATTGTATCTCTCCACGATGTACCTTCAACTATGAACACCTCACTTATCACCTTTTCTTCTAGTTTATTTTACCAAATTTAACAGGTTATAGTTATTTTTTCACAAAAAAATAAGCTGTTTCCAGTATGAGAGTTTCATTACTGAAAACAGCTTAGCCGTTCATTTATTCTTCTGTATCTTCACTTACATCTTCAGAAGAAGTTTGATCTTCGCTATCTGGTTGTTCCATTCCTTCAGAAGTTTCAACTGGTGCTTCCGTTTCTTCTTCATCTTCTTTTTCAACCTTGGCAACGGTTGAAACAAATTCGCTTTCTTGAAGACGGATCAGTTTAACTCCTTGAGTGTTACGGCCTGTAGTGGAAATATCATTCACATCCATACGGATTAGGACACCATGTGCCGTGATGATCATTAAGTCTTCCTCACCTGTAACGGCTTTAACAGAGACCAGCTCTCCGTTACGTTCTGTTACATTACATGTTTTTAAGCCTTTACCGCCACGTGTTTGCACTCTATATTCACTGGCAGGAGTACGTTTACCGTAACCATTTACCGTTACAACTAAGACATCGCTCTTCTCTTCCAGAATTTCCATTCCTACAACAATGTCATCATCACTCAGGTTAATTCCTTTTACCCCGGTAGCTGTTCTCCCCATGGAACGAACATCCGTTTCAGGGAAACGAATGAGCATACCTTTCTTCGTTCCGATGATCATATCTTTCTCTCCATCGGTCAGTTTGACGGAAATGAGCTCATCGTTTTCTCGAAGGTTAATGGCGATCAGACCGTTCGTACGGATGTTGGCGAAATCTGATACTGGCGTACGTTTTGAGATTCCTTGCTTCGTAGTAAAGAATAAGTACCAGTCGTCCACGAATTCTTCCACTCGAATCATGGCATTGATCCACTCATCTTTTTCTACACCAAGCAGGTTGATGATCGGAAGTCCTTTAGCAGTACGGCTGAACTCAGGAATTTCATATCCTTTCGCACGGTATGCTTTTCCTTTGTTTGTAAAGAATAGAATCGTATCATGAGTTGACGTTGTCAGTAAGTGTTCAACAAAGTCTTCATCATTGGTACCCATTCCCTGGATTCCTCTTCCTCCACGCTTTTGACTGCGGTAGGTTGAGACAGGCAGACGCTTGATGTATCCGTTATGAGTAAGAGATACGACAATGTTTTCTCTTGGAATTAAGTCTTCATCTTCAATATTCTCAATTCCACCCGCTACGATTTCTGATCTTCTTTCATCATTGAAGCGTTCTTTGATTTCGATAAGCTCTTCACGAATGATTTCGAGAACTTTTTCATCATCTGCCAAGATCGCTTTCAATTCTGCAATCTGCTTCAATAATTCTTGATACTCATCTTCAATTTTCTCTCGTTCTAAACCTGTTAAACGTTGAAGACGCATATCCAGGATCGCTTGGGCTTGTTTGTCAGAAAGGGAGAAGTTCTCCATCAAGCCTTGTTTCGCAAGTTCCGTAGTTTGAGAGCCACGGATAAGTTTAATAATTTCATCAATATGATCTAAAGCGATACGCAGACCTTCTAAAATATGAGCTCTTGCTTCAGCTTTTCGTAATTCGAATTCCGTTCTACGACGAATGACGACGCGTTGATGTTGTAAGTAATGATACAGGCACTCTTTTAAATTCAATACCTTTGGCTGGCCATCAACAAGCGCCAATAGGTTGATACCGAAGCTTGTTTGAAGAGCCGTTTGCTTGTAGAGATTATTAAGCAAGACGTTCGCATTCGCATCTTTTCTTACTTCAATCACGATTCGCATACCATTACGGTCCGATTCATCACGTAAATCTGTGATGCCATCAATCTTCTTATCACGAACAAGATCGGCAATTTTCTCGATCAGTCTCGCTTTATTTACTTGATAAGGAATTTGATGAACGATAATCGTTTCTTTTCCGTTGCTTTTTTGTTCAATTTCCACACGGGCACGCATCGTGATGGAACCTTTACCTGTTTCATAGGCACGACGGATGCCGCTTCTTCCTACAATTAGTCCGGCAGTAGGGAAATCAGGTCCAAAGATGAATTCCATCAGCTCTTGAATCGTAATGTCGGGATCTTTACTTAACGCAAGGATTCCATCGATGACTTCTCCAAGATTATGAGGTGGAATGTTCGTTGCCATCCCTACAGCTATACCTGAAGAACCGTTTACTAACAGGTTAGGGAAACGGGCAGGTAACACTTCCGGCTCTCTCTCAGTACCATCATAGTTATCTTTATAATCAATTGTATCTTTATTAATATCACGAATAAGTTCCATAGAGATTTTGGACATACGTGCTTCTGTGTAACGCATGGCCGCCGCTGCGTCTCCATCAACGGAACCGAAGTTACCATGGCCGTCCACAAGCATATAACGATAGTTGAAATCCTGTGCCATACGTACCATTGTGTCATAAACAGCTGAGTCACCGTGGGGATGATACTTACCGATTACTTCACCGACGATACGTGCTGATTTCTTATATGCTTTGTCAGCTGTCATCCCCAGGTCATTCATCGCATATAAAATACGGCGATGGACAGGTTTCAGGCCATCACGGGCATCCGGTAGTGCACGGGAAACGATAACACTCATCGCATAATCCAGGAAAGACGAGCGCATTTCACTACTAATATTAATCTCTTTAACATTCGATCTTGGTGTTTCTGCCATAGTAAAAGGGACCTCCTTTTAAAGAAAGATTTATACCTTTCTCATTCTTTACCTTGTCCGCTATGTAAAAGACAGGATAGCACATGGTCTATCCTGTACTATTTTATTTTAGATATCCAAATTCTTAACGTAAGCTGCATTTTCTTCGATGAAGTTACGTCTTGGCTCTACTTTGTCACCCATCAGGATATCAAAGGTTTCGTCTGCCTCGATCGCATCTTGGAGACTTACTTGCAGCAGGGTTCTTGATTCCGGATCCATTGTTGTTTCCCAAAGTTGCTCAGGGTTCATCTCTCCAAGACCTTTGTAACGCTGGATTCCAGGTTTAGGCGTCGGTGAGATTTCTGCAAGTATGCGATCCAGTTCTTTATCATTGTAGGCATACTCGATTTTCTTCCCTTGTTGTATTTTGTACAAAGGTGGTTGAGCGATGTAGATGTAGCCTGCTTCAATGATGTTTCTCATGTAGCGATAGAAGAACGTCAACAATAGCGTACGAATATGGGCGCCATCGACGTCGGCATCGGTCATGATCACGATTTTATGGTATCTCGCTTTAGCCAGGTTGAAGTCTTCACCAATCCCTGTCCCAAGAGCTGTAATAATCGCACGAACCTCGTTATTTGAAAGGATTTTATCCAGACGTGCCTTCTCTACGTTAATGATTTTACCACGTAGGGGAAGGATGGCTTGGAAGTGACGATCACGGCCTTGTTTAGCAGATCCGCCGGCTGAGTCACCCTCAACCACATAGATCTCACTGATGCTTGGGTCTTTAGAAGAACAGTCTGCTAATTTACCAGGTAAACTGGAGATTTCAAGGGCACTCTTACGACGGGTAAGCTCTCTTGCCTTTTTCGCAGCCAGTCGGGCCCGTGCAGCCATTAGTCCTTTTTCTACCACTTTTCGAGCGACAACCGGGTTTTCAAGTAAGAACGTTTCCAGATGCTCGGAGAAAAGAGAATCGGTGATGGTTCTTGCTTCTGAGTTCCCTAGTTTTGTTTTTGTCTGACCTTCGAACTGAGGATCAGGATGTTTGATCGAGATGATGGCTGTTAAGCCTTCACGAACATCTTCCCCTGAAAGATTCGCATCGCTCTCTTTAAACACATTATTTTTTCGGGCATAGTCGTTAATGACCCTCGTTAAAGCCGTTTTAAATCCGGACTCATGGGTTCCACCTTCATGAGTATGGATGTTATTGGCGAAGGAATAAAGATTGCTTGCGAAGCCATCATTATATTGTAGGGCGATTTCAATCGTAATCTCGTCTTTCTCGCCTTCAATGTAAATCGGTTCTTCATGGATGACTTCTTTTGAACGATTAAGATGTTCAACGTAGGACTTAATTCCACCTTCATAATGGTAGTCTCTTCGTTTCCCTTCTCCACGCTTATCTTCAATGCTGATTTGGATTCCTCTGTTTAAGAAAGCCAGTTCGCGAATACGATTTGCAAGTGTGTCATATTCGTATTCCGTCGTTTCAGTAAAGATTTCAGGATCTGGAGTGAAGTGAATGATCGTTCCCGTTTTATCCGTTTCTCCGATCACCTTAAGATCGAAGCTTGGAACACCTTTTTCGAATTTTTGATAATAGATGTTTCCATCACGATGAACATGGACTTCAAGTTCTGTGGAAAGAGCATTTACTACTGATGCCCCAACTCCGTGGAGACCTCCGGATACTTTATATCCACCGCCGCCGAACTTACCGCCGGCGTGAAGGACCGTCATGATTACCTCAACGGCAGGACGACCCATTTTCTCATGAATACCTACAGGGATACCACGTCCATTATCTGTAACAGTAATACTGTTATCCTCTTCGATGATGACTTCGATTTCATTACAGTAACCGGCTAACGCTTCATCGATACTGTTATCAACAATTTCCCACACCAAATGATGCAAACCTCTTCCGCTTGTTGATCCAATATACATACCAGGTCTTTTACGAACGGCCTCTAATCCTTCTAAAACCTGAATCTGATTTTCATCATAGGATTGACCTTGCTTTTGTTCCATAGCCATACTGATTCACCTACACTTTCTAACCTTCAGGGCTTTATATTTCTATAATAAATTCTCATAGTTTGAGTATTTCTTTGATCGTTTCTTTAACGTACTTGATGCAAGTGGTGAAAGATACAACTGATTAGACGTGATTACAAGAGATTTATATGAACCCTTTGCAAGATTACAAAGGTTTTTATCTTTCGTTTTTAAAAAGTGTTGAATTTCTTCTGAAAATTGAACGGTGTCTCGATCAATAATAGCGATGATTTCATCTGTACGTACCATGACATCTTCTCCAACATGTATGTACAAGGTAACACCTCATTTCAATCTTTTCATTGATCCGGCTTCCACTTCAAAAGTAGTCGCTTCGTTTAAAGTTTGATGATCAATCCCATCCACGTTTGTCGTCGTGACAAAGGTTTGAACTTTTCCCTGGATGGTATTTAATAAATGTGACTGTCGATAATCATCTAATTCTGACAAGACATCATCAAGAAGTAAGATGGGATATTCTTTAATTTCAGAATGAATCAGCTCAATTTCTGCGAGCTTCACAGAGAGGGCTGTTGTCCGTTGCTGCCCCTGCGATCCGAATGTTTGAACATCTCGTCCATTCACAATAAATTGAAGATCGTCCCGATGTGGCCCGACCAGGGTCACACCACGATCAATTTCCCGCTCGCGGATACCATCAAATTTCTGCTCATATATATCTACCATTTTTGACCATTCTTGATTATCTGATACATCCAAAGACGGTTTATATACGATTTCTAAGGTTTCTAAGTTCCTTGAAATCCCGGAATGAATTGGTTTTGCCCAACTTTCTAACAGCTGAACGAACTCAAACCGCTTCTTCGTGATTTTCACAGCCATCTCTATGAACTGTTCCGTCAAGACATCCAGCATGGTCTGGTCTTTTTGTTTTCTCGTTTGTAATTGTTTCAGATAATGGTTACGTTGCTGTAATATTTTTTGATAAAGGCTGATATCATGTAAATAAACAGGAGAAACCTGACCGATTTCCATATCAATAAAACGACGCCTTACTTGAGGGCTCCCTTTTACTAAATGGAGATCTTCAGGCGCAAACATGACAACATTCATATTGCCGACATATTGACTTAATTTAGATTGCTCAAGGTGATTACTTTTCGCTTTTTTTCCCTTTTTCGAGAGGATAAGCTCTAATGGTAACGCACCGTTATATTTCTGAATCCTACCTTTTATTTTAGCATATTCCTCGTCCCAACGGATTAAATCTTTATCATTTGAGGTCCGGTGGGATTTAGCCATTGCCAGTACATAGATAGACTCCATAATATTCGTCTTTCCTTGAGCATTCTCTCCAAGAATTACGTTCACCTTATTTTCGAAACTCACGTCGATTGACTCGTAATTTCGATAGTTTCTTAATTCTAATTGTTCAATGTACATGGAAATAACACCCTTTATTATTCTCCAGCAACCACAAATACTCCTATTTCGGGAATTTCAATTGTGTCACCAATTGTGAGTTTTCTGCCTCTTCTTTGGTCTTGTTCGCCGTTTATATATACTTCATATTCACTTAAGAACCACTTCGCCATCCCGCCGGACTGAATTACTTCAGCTAACTTCAGGAATTGTCCCAATGTGATGATTTCCGTTTCAATGGTGATCTCTTTCGCCACTAAAATCACTACTTTCCGTATAAAGTCTCTAATATCTTATTTTACTCTAAATGGAGTTAAGTCACAACTCATGAAAAATGGACAAGTTCTTCAAGGGCATCCAAAAGTATTAATTACTAAAATTTTTATTGTGGTGACCTAATTTTCAGGCAGGTTACAATCATGGATATCCCTATAATTACCAAATCACTATTGGGGCTATTTTCTACGAGTGAGCAGTAGTTGATTTCCGCTACAGATGCTCGCTTTCCACCTCACCATCCAGCACACACTTATTGACAGAGTCTAAGCAGAGCATATGTTAAAAATCAATAATCTTTGCAGAAATAGCCTTCTAATAAAATCTAAAGTGAAAACAACCAATCAAAAAAGCCAACACCTGATTTCCAAGGTGTTGGCTTTTTGGTTTATTAGTACGTTCTTACTGGAAGAATCAATTGAAGAATGGAATCATCGTGAAGTGGTTTCAATACGAACGGTCTCATGGCCCCGGTGAAGTTCACATAAATTTCTGTTCCTTCAATGGCTTTTAATGCGTCCATCATATATTTTGCACTAAAGGAAATCTTAAGTTCTTCTCCTTCAATGGATTGACTTTGCACCTGTTCGATTACTTTTCCGATCTCCGGTGTATTAGACGAAATCTCAATCATGCCGCCATCCAGAGTTGATAGTTTCACTACGTTGTTTCTTCCTTCTCTGGCAAGTAGTGACGCACGGTCTATCGCTTGTAAAAATTCTTTTGTATTCAGCGTTAGTTCTGTCTTTGTATCAGAAGGTATCAATCGACTGGTATCAGGATAATTCCCTTCTAATAATCTTGAGAAGAATAATAGGTGTTTCGCTTTGAACAGCACTTGATTTTCAGTGATCACGATTTCAACAGGTTCTTCTGTATCATCAAGGATTTTATTCAGTTCGTTTAAGCTTTTCCCTGGAATCACAATATTGTAAGAAGCATCATGATTGGTTTCAATCGGTGCCTTTCTCATCGCAAGTCTGTGACTATCTGTTGCAATACAGCTTAGCTCCCCGTTTTCAATCTGACAGTTTACACCTGTCAAGATGGGGCGTGTTTCTGAGGTGGACACTGCGAATACGGTTTGTCTGATCATTGTTTTCAGGAGATCAGTCGAAACTTTGATCCCATTCCCTTCTTCAATCTGAGGAAGATGCGGGTACTCTTCTGGATCTAATCCGTTTAAATTAAATTCTGCCTGTCCTGAACGAATAACGGTTTGGAAATGATTTTGCACTTCAATTTCCACCGTATCTTTAGGTAATTTCTTAACGATTTCACTGAAGAACTTAGCCTGAAGAACAATCCCTCCAGTTTCCATGATGTCAACAATTTCTGAACCTTCTTCTTCATTCGGAATAAAGGACTCAATTGAAATATCAGAATCACTTCCTGTTAATGTTACGCCATCTTCCGTAGCGATGATCTTTATCCCTGTAAGAATGGGAATCGTTGTTCTTGACGTTACAGCTTTCATGACATCCTGGACACTTTGGACAAGATAGTCCCTTTGAATAACAAATTTCATGATTTATTCCTCCAATTTGCACATAATTTTATGGACTGAATCATATACTAATAATTTATTTAAAAAATAGTAATAGAAGTAGTAGGGCCTGTTGATATGTGGATAAGTGTGTGAACTCAACGTAAACACAGCCTATCCACATGTGGACAGACTGTGTGCTAGTTTGTCTTAGTTATTCACATTATCCAGTTTTTTTGTGTGTAAGATTAACTCTTTAAAGACTCACGAATTTCTTTCAATTGCTGCTGAAGAAGAGCATCTGCTCCCAGTAATGTACTGATCTTCTCATGAGCATGAATGACGGTGGTGTGATCGCGGCCGCCGAACTCTTCCCCGATCTTCGGGAGTGAAGAATCCGTCATTTCCCTGGATAGATACATAGCGATCTGTCGAGGAAACGCGATGGACTTTGTTCGTTTCTTCGCTTTAAAGTCTTCCAGCTTCACATTGAAGTGCTCACCAACGACACGTTGAATTTCCTGGATGGTAATAACCCGTGGTTTTGAGCTTGGAATGATATCTTTCAAAGCTTCTGCCGCCAGATCAGCATTAATATCTTTATTTATAAGAGAAGAGTACGCAACAACACGGATTAAAGCGCCCTCTAACTCACGAATGTTTGAATCGATTTGATTAGCTATATAAAGCATGGCTTCATTTGGAATGTCCAATCCTTCAGCCTTGGCTTTTTTTCTTAAAATGGCAATTCTCGTCTCGAGATCTGGCGGTGTTATGTCTGTAATAAGACCCCATTCAAATCGAGAGCGAAGTCTGTCTTCGAGTGTCGGAATTTCTTTCGGAGGCCGATCACTGGAAATGACAATCTGCTTACTTTCTTCATGTAAGGTATTAAAAGTATGGAAAAATTCCTCTTGCGTTTGTTCTTTTCCTGCTAAAAATTGAATGTCATCTATTAATAAAACATCAACATTTCGATACTTATTGCGGAAATCGACTGCTTTATTGTCACGAATGGAGTTAATGAATTCGTTTGTGAATTTCTCAGAGGATAGATAAACTACTTTAGCAGCAGGATTATGCTCCAGTACATAATGTCCGATAGCATGCATTAAGTGAGTTTTTCCAAGTCCTACTCCACCATAAATAAACAAGGGATTATAGGCTTTTGCAGGTGCTTCAGCCACAGCTAAAGATGCGGCATGGGCGAAACGGTTGCCCGAACCGATAACAAAGGTGTCGAATGTGTATTTTGCATTCAGCATATTTTGATTGATATCCTGTTGCTCGTCGTTTTTCATCGACTTCTTTGGCGGTAATTGAATATCAAATTCTTCCGGCTCCTGATTTTGTGGAATGATAAATTTCACGACCAATTCTTCGCCCGTAATATCATACAAAACCCCGGAGATTAATTGAGAGTAGCGTCCTTCCAGCCAATCTCGTGCAAATTCATTTGGAGCTGTAATGACAAGTGTGTCACCTTGAATGGAATGCGCCTTAGTCGATTTTAACCAAGTATCAAAGCTCGGTTTACTTATCTTTTTTTCGATGCTTTCTAAGGCTTTGCTCCAAAGATCCCCGATATTCTCCAA